>JABAQU010000002.1 GCA_019187185.1 Steroidobacteraceae bacterium
CGACGCTCAACTCGGGCGACGTGATCGAGGGCCGCTACAAGTACATCGAGCGGATCGGACGCGGCGCCTTCGGCACGGTGCTGCTGATGGAAGACACGGTGGTCGACGAGCGGCTGATCCTCAAGTTCCTGAACCCGAACGTGGCGCAGGACGAGGAGATCATGAAGCGCTTCGTGCACGAGCTGCGCTACTCGCGCAAGATCACGCACCAGAACGTCATCCGCATCTACGATTTCCTCTACATCCAGGGGCACTACGCCATTTCGATGGAGTATTTCCCCTCGCACACGCTCGGCGCGGAAATCGTCGGCGAGAAGCCGATGGAACTGAAGCGCGCGATCGGCTTCGCAATGGACATCTGCACCGGAATGACCGTCGCGCATCAGGTCGGTGTCGTGCACCGCGACCTGAAGCCCGCGAACCTGCTGATCAACAACGACGGCCTCCTCAAGATCGTGGACTTCGGCGTCGCCGCCGCGCAGCGCGAGGGCGACACGCAACTCACGAAGACGGGCTATGTCATCGGCTCGCCCAAGTACATGGCGCCCGAGCAGATCCTCGGCAAGAAAGTCGACCAGCGGGCCGACATCTACGCGCTCGGCGTGATCGTCTACGAAATGCTGACCGGCGTGCCGCCCTATTCGCGCGGCGATCACATGTCGGTGATGTACCAGCACGTGCAGGGCAAGGCGCGCACCCCGAAGGACCTGAACCCCGCCCTGCCCGAAGGCCTGTCGGAGGTCGTGATGCAGGCGATGGCGGTCGACAAGACGAAGCGCTTCCAGACCATGGAGGAATTCCGGACCGCGCTGTCCCGCTTCCTCTGACGGCTGTACACTTCGTGCAGTTGGTCAAACTTTTCCGCGTTACCCGTTGATCTGACAACGAATTTGGGCTATTCAGACGGCGCCGGCAGGACCGCCGGCCGTTGAGGAGACCTCGTGGCGCGCATCGACGCCTTCCTGAAGCTCGGCATGCAGCAGGGTTGTTCGGACCTGCACCTCGCCGTGGGTGTGCCGCCGATGCTGCGCATGAACGGTGACCTGATGCCGATCAAGTTCCGTGAACTGCGCGACAGCGAACTCGAAGGTTATGTCACCGAGATCCTGACGAAATCACAGGCCGATCATTTCGCCCAGGGCCACGATCTCGATTTTTCCTATGTTTCTGGCGAAGGCGGGCGCTTTCGCGTCAATGTCTATCGCAAGGATACGGGCATCGGCGCGGCGTTTCGCGCGATTCCGACCGACATCCCGACGATCGACCGGCTCGCGCTGCCGCCGATCGTCAAGAAGCTCTGCGACTACCACCAGGGCATGATCCTCGTGACCGGCTCGACCGGCACCGGCAAGTCGACCACGCTCGCCGCGATGATCGATCTGCTGAACACGTCCCGCAAGCTGAACATCGTCAGCCTCGAGGATCCGATCGAGTTCGTGCACCGGAGCAAGCAGAGCCAGGTCATCCAGCGCGAGCTCGGCACGCACATTCCGACCTTCGCCGAGGGCGTGCGCGCCGCGATGCGCGAAGACCCCGACGTGATCCTGGTCGGCGAGCTGCGCGACGCCGAGACGATCTCGATGGCGATGACCGCGGCCGAGACCGGCCACCTCGTGCTCGGCACGCTGCACACGACGAGCGCGACGAAGACGATCGATCGCGTGATCGACGCGTTGCCGGTCGAGGAGCGCGAGCAGACCAAGAGCTTCCTCACGCAGAGCCTGCTCGCCGTCGTCACGCAGGTCCTCGTCAAGGGCGCCGAGAATCGCGGCCGCCGGGCGATCTGCGAAGTGATGGTGATGACCAAGGCGATCGCCAAGCTGATCCAGAGCGACCAGACGCACCAGCTGCCGAGCCAGCTGCAGACCGGGCGGGACCTCGGCATGCAGCTGCTCGACCAGGCGCTGCTCGCTGCCGTGACCGCGAAGGAAATCGACCCGGACGACGCATACAACTATGCGAGCGACAAGCGCCTGTTCCAGAAGTTCGTGACCGACACGAGCATGCTGCCGAAGCTCGAGCCGCCCGCACCCGCGGCGAGCGCCGGCTGAGGCGCCCTGCATGCCGCGCATCGACGAATATCTCGGCGAGATCCTCGACCGCAAGGGCTCGGACCTCCATTTCCTCGCGGGCGACCCGCCGCGCATCCGCCTGTACGGCGACCTCTCGCCGCTGCGCAACGAGCGCCTCGAGGCCGCGACGGTCAAGGAGATCCTGTACGAAATCATGCCGCGCAAGGCGGTCGACCGCTTCGAGTCGCAGGACGGCGCCGACTTCGCCTACACGTTGCCGGGGCGCGGCCGCTTCCGCGTCAACGTGCTGCGGCACCTGAACGGCATGGGCGCGGTGTTTCGCGCGATCCCCTCCAAGGCGCTGACACTCGAGGAGCTGAACCTGCCGCAGGCCGTGCGCCAGCTGTGCCGCGCGAACAACGGGCTCATCCTCGTGACCGGCAAGACCGGTTCGGGCAAGTCCACGACCCTCGCAGCGATGATCGACGACATCAACCGCCGCGAAAAGGGCCACATCCTCACGGTCGAGGACCCGATCGAGTTCGTGCACGAACGCAAGAACTGCCTCGTGAGCCAGCGCGAAATCGGCGCGCACGCGGCGAGCTTCGCCTCCGCGCTGCATTCCGCCCTGCGCGAGGATCCGGACGTGATCCTGGTCGGCGAGTTGCGCGATCTCGAGACGATGAGCATCGCCGTCACGGCCGCCGAGATGGGCATCCTCGTGATGGGCACGCTGCACACGAATGGCGCCGCACCGACCGTCGATCGCATGGTGAACGCCTTTCCGTCCGACAAGCAGTCGCACGTGCGCACGATGCTCTCGACATCGCTGCGCGGCGTGATTTCGCAGCAGCTGCTGCAGCGCGCCGACAGGAACGGCCGCGTCGCGGCGCTCGAGGTGCTCGTGAACACCTCCGCCGTCTCGAACCTGATCCGCCAGGGCAAGCTCGACCAGCTCGAGACCGTGATGCAATCCGGCGCCCAGGCCGGCATGCGCACGATGGACAGCGCGATCGAGCAGCTGCTGCGCGAGCGGCAGATCACCGGCAAGGAAGCCTACAAGAAGGGCATCAACAAGGCGAAGTTCGAGCCGGTGAAAGACCAGGGTTAGCGGCGGGCGCTCGACGCCCCGACCGTTCGCTGTTCGCTGTTCGCTGTTCGCCGTTCCTAGTACGCTTTACCCATGCGCAAGATCCTCGTCACGAGCGCCCTTCCCTATGCGAACGGCCCGCTGCACCTCGGCCACATCATCGAGGCCGTGCAGACGGATATCTGGGTGCGGCTGCAGAAGATGCTCGGCCACGACTGCCTGTACGTGTGTGCCGAGGACGCGCACGGCACACCGATCATGATCCGCGCGCAGATCGAGGGCGTGACTCCCGAGGCGCTGATCGCGCGCGTCGCGGCCGAGCACGCACGCGACTACGCCGGCTTTCTCGTCGAGCACGACCAGTTCCACAGCACCCATTCGCCCGAGAATCGCAAGCACGCGAACGCGATGTACGCGAGCCTGCGGGATGCGGGCCACATCACGCGCCGCCCGGTCCGCCAGGCCTACGACGAGAGCGCGGGGATGTTCCTGCCGGATCGCTATGTCAAGGGCGGCTGCCCACGATGCGGCGCGGCCGACCAGTACGGCGACTCCTGCGAGAACTGCGGCGCGACCTACTCGCCGTCCGACCTCGTCAATCCCGTGTCGACCGTGAGCGGCAGCGTGCCGGTCTGGCGCGAGTCCGACCATCTCTTCTTCCGCCTCGGCGCCTTCGAGGAAATGCTGCGCGACTGGCTCGCCACCGACGCGCTGCAGCCGGGCGTGCGCGCCAAGCTCGCCGAATGGTTCGACGCGGGCCTCAAGGACTGGGACATCTCGCGCGACCACCCGTATTTCGGCTTCGAGATCCCCGGCGAGCCCGGCAAGTATTTCTATGTGTGGTTCGATGCGCCGATCGGCTATCTCGCGAGCTTCACGGCCCTGTGCCGGCGCACGGGACGCAGCTTCGAGGAGTACCTGCGGCCGGACAGCCGCGCCGAGCTGTACCACTTCATCGGCAAGGACATCAGCTACTTCCACACGCTCTTCTGGCCGGCCGTGCTCGCGGGCGCGGGAATGCGCAAGCCGACGGCGGTCTACGTGCACGGCTTCCTGACCGTCAACGGCCAGAAAATGTCGAAATCGCGCGGCACCTTCATCACCGCGCGCCGCTACCTCGATCACCTGCCGGCCGAGCCGCTGCGCTACTACTTCGCGGCGAAGCTCGGGCCCGACCTCGACGACATCGACCTCAACCTCGACGACCTCGTCGCGCGCGTCAATTCCGACATCGTCGGCAAGCTCGTCAACATCGCCAGCCGCTGCGCGGGCTTCGTCGCGCGCGCCGGCGGCGTACTCGCCGACCGGCTCCCGGATCCGGTCCTGTACGAGGAACTGGCCGGGGCACGCGGCCGCATCGCCGCGCTGTTCGATGCGCGCGACTACGCGGCGGCGATCCGCGAAGTGATGCTGCTCGCCGACCGCGCGAACCAGTATGTCGACCATCACAAGCCCTGGGCGCTCGCGAAAGACCCGGCGCGCGCCGGCGAGGCCCTCGCGATCGCGACGCAGGGCGTGAACCTCTTTCGCGTACTGATGACCTGGCTCGCGCCTGTCCTGCCCGGCATTGCGCAGGACGCCGGCCGCTTCCTCGGCGTACCGCTCGATCGCTGGGATGCGATTGCGACTCCGCTGCTCGGCGTGCGGATCAACGAATTCCGCCCGCTCGCGACCCGGCTCGACCGCAAGCAGATCGAGGCGATGCTCGCGGCCGAGGCGCCCGCCACGCCCGCGCCTGCGAGGCCGGCCGCCGCGAAGGCGACGGCCGCACCCACGCAGGCGGCCACGATGCACGCGGACATCAAGGATTTCACGAAGCTCGACCTGCGGGTTGCGAAGATCACGGGCGCGGCCGCAGTGGATGGTTCCGACAAGCTGCTGCGGCTCGACCTCGATCTCGGCGGCGAGCACCGGACGGTCTTCTCCGGCATCCGCGCGGCGTATGAACCGGCGCAACTGACGGGCCGGCTCGTGCTGATGGTCGCCAATCTCGCGCCACGCAAGATGCGCTTTGGCGTCTCGGAGGGCATGGTGCTCTGCGCGAGCGGCGACGACGATGCGCAGGGCCTCTATCTGCTGTCGCCCGACAGCGGCGCCACACCCGGCATGAAAGTGACGTGAACGACGAACGTGACGTGAACGTCGCAGCCATTGATGCACTGCTGCCGCAGACCCAGTGCACGCGCTGCGGCCATGACGGCTGCCGGCCGTATGCCGAGGCCATCGCCGCGAAGGCGGCCGACATCAACCAGTGCCCACCCGGCGGCGCACGCACGATCGAGGCGCTCGCGCAACTCCTCGAACGGCCGGTGCTGCCACTGAATCCGGCCAACGGTGTCGAACAGCCCGAGCGGGTCGCGGTGATCGACGAGTCCCGGTGCATCGGCTGCGCGAAATGCCTGCCACCCTGCCCGGTCGATGCGATCGTCGGCGCAGGACGGCACATGCACACGGTCATCGCCGCGCTCTGCACGGGCTGCGAGCTGTGCGTCGCGCCCTGCCCCGTCGACTGCATCTCGATGCAACCGCGACCGGCGTTTGCACCCGATCCGCCCGGCGCGGACGACAACCGCCGACGTTACGCGGCGCGCAATGCGCGAATCGCGCGCCGCGAAGCCGGGCGCGCGGCCCTGCTGGCAGCCCGCAAGGAGGCCGCCGGTTGAGCAAGGCCCCGGCGAGGCGCTACAAGCCGATGACGACACGGCGGCGGCGCGCGATCTTCGAGCGGCTGCGCGCGGCAAACCCGCACCCGCAGACCGAGCTCGAGTACGCCTCGCCGTTCGAGCTGCTGGTCGCGGTCGTGCTGTCCGCGCAGGCGACCGACAGGAGCGTCAATGCCGCCACGCGCAAGCTGTTCCCGGTGGCGCACACGCCTGCCGCGATCCTCGCGCTCGGTGTCGACGGACTATCGGGCTACATCCGCACCATCGGGCTCTTTCGCACGAAGGCCCGGCACCTGGTCGAAACGAGCCGCCTGCTGCTCGAACGCCACGGCGGCGCCGTGCCGCGCGACCGCACGGCGCTCGAGGCGCTGCCGGGGGTCGGCCGCAAGACCGCGAACGTGATCCTGAACACCGCATTCGGCGAGCCGACAATCGCGGTCGACACGCACATCTTCCGCGTGGCGAACCGCACCGGGCTCGCCGTCGGCAGGACGCCGCGCGAAGTCGAGGACATTCTCGTCGCAACGACGCCGCAGGAGTTCCGGCGGGATGCGCATCATTGGCTCATCCTGCACGGCCGCTACGTATGCACGGCGCGCAAGCCCGACTGCGCGCACTGCGTGATCCGGCGCTACTGCGACTTGCGCGGGATATAGAGGTCGGTCAGCGTCCCCTCGAACGCTTCGGCCGAGAGCGCCACCGTTTCCGAGAGCGTGGGGTGCGGATGGATGGTGAGGGCGATGTCCGCGGCATCGGCACCCATCTCGATCGCGAGTGCTGCCTCCGCGATGAGTTCCCCGGCATTCGGCCCGATGATGCCGGCCCCGAGCAGGCGACGCGTGTCCGGATCGAACAGCAGCTTGGTGAATCCTTCCTCGCGCGCCATCGACAGCGCGCGGCCACTTGCGATCCACGGAAAGCTGCCCTTCTTCACCGGGATACCGCGCGCCTTCGCGTCGATCTCGGTCAGGCCGACCCAGGCGACTTCCGGGTCGGTGTACGCCACCGACGGTATGACGCGCGCATCGAACGCACTCTTGTGGCCGGCCGCAACCTCGGCGGCCACCTTCGCCTCGTGCGTCGCCTTGTGCGCGAGCATCGGCTGGCCGACGATGTCGCCGATCGCGAAGATGTGCGGCACGCTGGTGCGCATCTGGCGGTCGACGGTCACGTAGCCGCGCTCGTTCACGGCGAGGCCCGCGGCCTCGGCACCGATCCGTGCACCGTTCGGCACGCGGCCGACGGCGATCAGCACCCGGTCGTACAGCTCCTCGCCGCGGACATCGGCGCCCTCGCCGCGCGCATCCGCCCCTTCGAACCGCACGCGGATGCCGCCCGCCTCCGCGGTCATGCCGACCACCTTCGCCCCGGTCAGGATGCGCTCGTAGCGCGCGCGCAGGCGCTTCTCGAGCGGCCGCACGAGATCCGGGTCGGCGCCCGGCATCAGCTGCGCGGTCAGCTCGACGACACTCACCTTCGACCCGAGCGCCGCGTACACGCAGGCCATCTCGAGGCCGATGATGCCGCCACCGACCACGAGCATCCTCTGCGGGATATCGGCGAGCTCGAGCGCGCCGGTCGAATCCATGATGCGGGGGTCGGCCGGCACGAAGGGCAGCGTCATCGGCTCAGAGCCCGCAGCGACGATGCATTGTTCGAAACGGATCCGTTCACGCGAGCCGTCGCTGCGCGTCACTTCGAGCACGTGCGGGTGAATGAAGCGGCCGCTGCCGTCGACGACATCGACCCTGCGCTGCTTCGCGAGCACGTTCAAGCCGTTGGTGAGCCGCTTGACGACGCCCTGCTTCCACGCGCGCAGCTTTGCGAGGTCGATGCGGGGCCGCCCGAACTCGATGCCGTGCGCGGCCATGTCCGCCGCGTCCTCGATCACCTTCGCGGCATGCAGCAGCGCCTTCGACGGGATGCAGCCGACGTTGAGGCAGACACCCCCGAGCATGGGCCAGCGTTCGACGAGCGTGACGGCGAGGCCGAGATCGGCGGCGCGATAGGCGGCGGTGTAGCCGCCCGGCCCGGCGCCGAGCACCAGCAGCTGTGTCGTGCGATCGACCGGCAGCTCCTCGGGCAGGCCCGAGAGCTGCAGGAGCACCTTCGTGCGCAGCGATTCCTCGTCGCTCGCCCTGGGCGCCGGGGCCGGCGCAGCGGCCGACGCCTCGTGGTCGGTCGCACGGCGTCCGCCTGCCGCCGGCTTCACCGGTGCGGCGGCCGCGCCGACATCGATGCGGGCGATGACTGATCCGGCCGAGATGCGGTCGTCCTTGCGCACGGTCAGCTCGACCAGCGTGCCGGCGAGCGGGCTCGGCACGTCCATCGTCGCCTTGTCGGTCTCGAGCGTGACGAGCGGCGTGTCGACCTCGATCCGGTCGCCGACCGTCACGAGGAGATCGATGACCGGCACATCCTTGTTGCCCCCGAGGTCGGGAACGAGGACGTCGCGTATCGTCACGGCACGGCCTCGAGCAGCGCCTGTGGGTCGGCGAGCCGGGCCGCGAGGTCGGTCGTGAAGCGCGCCGCGAGGGCACCGTCGATCACGCGATGGTCGTACGACAGCGACAGCGGCAGCATGAGCCGCGGCACGAAGGCGCCGTCCTGCCACACCGGCCTCATCGATGCGCGCGACACGCCGAGGATCGCCACCTCCGGGGCGTTGATGATCGGCGTGAACGCCGTGCCGCCGATGCCGCCGAGGCTCGAGATCGTGAAGCTGCCGCCCTGCATGTCGGCGGCGGGCAGCTTGCCGTCGCGCGCCTTCGCGGCGAGCTCGG
Organism: Steroidobacteraceae bacterium; assembly: GCA_019187185.1. Taxonomy (GTDB): domain Bacteria; phylum Pseudomonadota; class Gammaproteobacteria; order Steroidobacterales; family Steroidobacteraceae; genus CADEFQ01. The sequence goes on from JABAQU010000002.1 coordinate 8,549, forward strand.
CGAGCGCGCGCGCGAGCTCGTAGATGTCCTTGCGGTCGGCATCGCGGACGACCGGCACGAGCAGCCCGTTCGGCGTGTCGGCGGCGAAACCCACGTGGATGTACTTCTTGTAGACGAGGTTCTGCCGTGATTCGTCGAGCGACGCATTGAACTGCGGGAACTGCTGCAGCGTGCGCACACAGGCGCGCATGATGAAGGCGAGCGGCGTCAGCTTCACGCCCGATTTCGCGGCTCGCCCCTTGAGCTTTTCCCGCGTGGCCTCGAGCGCCGTGATGTCGGCTTCGTCGAACTGCGTGACGTGCGGCAGGTTCACCCAGGACGCATGCAATCGCGCGCTCGAGATTCTCTGGATGCGGCCGAGCGGCTTCACTTCGACGGCGCCGAATGCCGCGAAGTCCACCACCGGCACCGCCGGCAGCGCCGCGCCGCCCGCCGCTGCGGCCGCGCCGCCCGTCAGCACCTGCTTCACGAACGCCTTGACGTCGGCCGCGGTGATCCGGCCCTTCTGCCCGCTGCCCCGCACGCGACCGAGATCCACACCGAGTTCGCGTGCCAGCTTGCGCACCGAGGGGCTCGCGTAAGCGCGCGAGAAGCCCGCCTCGTCGATCGGGGCCGGCGCGAGCGCCTCGGGGCTCTCCGGCACCGTGGCCTGTGCTGCCGTCACGGCGGGCACGGGAGCCGCGGCAGGTGGCGGCGCCACGGCGGCCGGCTGCGGTGGCGCGGTGGCGGGCGGCCGCGCGGCAGCGGGCGGTGGCGCAGCCGCGGATGATGCGGCGGCGGGCACGGCTGCGACGGCCGCAGCCGCCACGTCCTCCTCGCTGCGCACCGTCACGACGAGGTCTCCCTGATTGATCGTGCCACCCTTCTGCACGTGGACAGTCTCGACGACGCCTGCAGCGGTCGCGGGCACGTCCATCGTCGCCTTCTCGGTCTCGAGCGTGACGAGCGCCGCTTCCGGCTCGACCCGGTCGCCGGGCTTGACCAGCACGTCGATGACGGCGACGTCCTTGAAGTTGCCCATGTCGGGCACGCGCATCTCGATGAGACGGCTCATGCGATGCTCATGACGTCAGCGGATCCGGCTTGGCGACGTCGATGCCGTACTTCTCGATCGCGGCGGCCGGCGTCGCGCGATCGACCTTGCCCTCGTCGGCGAGCGCCTTGAGGGCCGCGAGCACGATGAAATGGCGGTCCACCTCGAAGTGCGTGCGCAGCGGCCCGCGCGCATCGCTGCGGCCGTAGCCGTCGGTGCCGAGCGTCACGTACTGGCCCTTCACCCATTTGCGGATCTGGTCGGGCACACTGCGCATGTAGTCGGTGGCCGCGATCACCGGCCCCTCGCGATCCCCGAAGCACGACTGCACGTACGGCACGCGCGGAGTGGCCGCCGGGTGCAGCAGGTTCCAGCGCTCGCAGGCGAGCGCGTCGCGGCGCAGTTCGCCGAACGAGGGCGCCGAGAAGACATCGGCCGGAATGCTGAAGTCCTTCTCGAGCAGCGCCGCCGCCGCGATCACCTCGCGCAGGATCGTGCCGGAGCCGACGAGCGTCGCGCGCACGCGCCCGCGGCCGCCGATCTGCAGCAGGTAGAGCCCCTTCAGGATCCCTTCCTGCACGCCGCGCGGCATCGGCGGCTGCGCGTAGTTCTCGTTCATGCAGGTCACGTAGTAGAAGACACGATGATGCTCGACGAACATGCGGCGCAGGCCGTCGTGGATGATGACCGCGAGTTCGTACGCATAGGCCGGGTCATACGAGACGCAGTTCGGCACCACGCTGAACAGCAGCGGACTGTGGCCGTCCTGGTGCTGCAACCCCTCGCCGGCGAGCGTGGTGCGCCCGGCGGTCGCGCCGATCAGGAAGCCGCGCGTCTGCTGGTCGCCCGCCGCCCAGACGAAATCGCCGGCGCGCTGGTAGCCGAACATCGAGTAGTAGATGTAGAACGGCACCATGTTGATGCCGTGGTTCGCATACGCGGTACCCGCCGCGATCCACGAACAGAACCCGCCGGCCTCGTTGATGCCTTCCTCGATCATCTGCCCGGTCTTCAGCTCGCGATAGGAAGCGAGCTGCTCGGCATCCTGCGGCGTGTACAGCTGGCCGACCGACGAATAGATGCCGATCTGGCGAAACAGGCCCTCCATGCCGAAGGTCCGCGCCTCGTCCGGCACGATCGGCACGATGTACTGGCCGATGTTCTTGTCCTTCAGCAGCGCCGTCAGGATGCGCACGAACGCCATCGTGGTCGATATCTCGCGTTCCCCGGTACCCTCGAGCATCGCCTGGAACGCCTCGAGCGCGGGGATCACGAGCGGTGGGGCGTCGTCGTTGCGAACCGGGAGATACCCGCCGAGCACCATGCGGCGCTCGCGCATGTAACGCATTTCCTCGCTGTCCTCGGCGGGCCGGCAGAACGGCAGTCGCGCGATCTCGTCGTCCGAGATCGGGATGTTGAAGCGGTCGCGGAAGATGCGCAGGTCGTCGTCCGAGAGCTTTTTCGCCTGGTGCGTGACCATCTGGCCTTCGGCCGACTTGCCGAGTCCGAAGCCCTTGACGGACTTCACGATGATCACGGTCGGGCGGCCCTTGTGCGCGACCGCCGCGGCATAGGCCGCATACACCTTGCGCGGATCGTGGCCGCCCCGGTTCAGCCGCCAGATCTCCTCGTCCGACATGTTCGCGACCATCGCCTTCAGCTCGGGATACTTGCCGAAGAAATGTTCGCGCGTGTAGGCGCCGCCCTTCGCCTTGAAGTTCTGGTATTCGCCGTCGACGCAGTCCTCCATCACGCGGCGCAGCAGGCCCTTGTGGTCCTTCGCGAGCAGCGGGTCCCAGCGCGAACCCCACAGGACCTTGATCACGTTCCAGCCGGCACCGAGGAATGCGGCCTCGAGTTCCTGGATGATCTTGCCGTTGCCGCGCACCGGGCCGTCGAGGCGCTGCAAGTTGCAGTTGATGACGAACACGAGGTTGTCGAGCTGCTCGCGCACCGGCATCGTCAGCGCACCCATCGATTCCGGCTCGTCCATCTCGCCGTCGCCGAGGAACGCCCACACCTTGCGATCGGAGGGCTTCGCGAGGCCGCGGTGTTCGAGGTAGCGCGTGAAGCGCGCCTGGAAGATCGCCTGCATCGGCCCGAGCCCCATCGACACGGTCGGGTACTGCCAGAAATCAGGCATCAGCCACGGATGCGGATACGACGACAGGCCATTGCCCACCACTTCCTGGCGGAAGTTGCGCAACTGCTCCTCGGACAGTCGGCCCTCGACGTACGCGCGCGCGTAGATGCCGGGGGATGCGTGGCCCTGGATGAAGATCATGTCGCCCGGATGACGCTCGGACGGTGCACGCCAGAAGTGGTTGAAGCCCACTTCGTAGAGCGTCAGCGCCGATGCGTAGGTCGAGAGGTGGCCACCGTACTCGGAAGAAATGCGGTTCGCGTGCACGACCATCGCCGCCGCATTCCAGCGGATGTACGCTTCGATGCGGCGCTCGAGCGCGCGATTGCCCGGGTAGTCGGGTTCCTGCCCGGGGGAAATCGTGTTGAGGTAGGCGGTGTTCGGTCGAAACGGCAGGTACGTGCCGGAGCGACGCGCATGATCGATCATCTTCTCGAGCAGGAAATACGCGCGCTCGGGCCCCTGCGCCTTCAACACCGAGTCGATCGATTCGAGCCACTCGCGTGTCTCGGTCGGGTCCTGGTCTTCGAGCCTGGGAATGTCGGTCATCTCGATTCAATGTCCCGATGGTGCGGCGAAAGCGCCGCGCGTGGCGTGTGTTAACATGCCGGCCGCCGCGTTTCTTCAAGCACTTGCGAAACGCGCGCCATGATCCGGTTTTCGCAAGTAGCGGTCAAGCCAACGCCTTGCCAGCATCGCCATTGCCAAAATCCCTTCTCGCGGCGACTGCAACGCGCGTGACGCAGCGCACGCCCGATGCGCGCGCGCTCGCGCGACTCGATGCGCTGCTGCTGATCGCGCCTCGCGACGCGCGCAATGTACCGCCCGCGCTCCGCGCAGCCTGGCAACGCCTGCAGCAGCCTCGGCCGTGGGCGGCGGGCAGCGTTCGCAGCACTCAGTTGTCGAACGCCCGTGGCACGCGCGTGATTGCCGGTCACGCAGCGCAGCGCGACACGTTTTCGCGCCTCGCCCTCGCCGGCAAGCTGTGCCGTGAACTCGGCGAGCGCGCGTGGCGCCGGATCGGCATCGTCGCCGCGTGCGACGAGGAGACCGCGAACCTCGAAGCTGCGCTCGCGGCTTTGCACGCCCACGCATTTCGCCTGCCGGCCTACGGCCGGCGCGAGCGCGACCTCGCGCGCGAGCGCGCCCGCGCGATCGGAGAAATCGTCGTCTACTCCGCGCGCGCGCCGGACTGCACGCACGCCGCGATCAGGGCGCGCGGCACCAACCTCGCGCGCTGGCTCACGGCGCTGCCGCCGAACAAGCTCGACGCGCGCAGCTACCGGCGCACGATCGCCGCCCTCGCGCGCGCGCACGGCCTCGGCTTTCGCTGGTACGACGAACGTGCACTCGCCCGGCTCGGCGCGGGCTGCTTCCTCGCGGTATCGGCGGGCAACGCCGAACGCAGCGCCGGCATCGCGAGGCTCACCTGGCGCCCGCGCGCCGCGCGCGGGCGGCGTGCGCCGGACGTGGCGCTCGTCGGCAAGGGAATCCTGTTCGACACCGGCGGCAACAATCTCAAGCCGCATCGCGGCATGCTCGACATGCACACCGACATGGCGGGCAGCGCCGTCGCGCTCGCGACGCTGATCGCGCTCGCGGAACTGCGCGCGCCCTTCGGCGCCGACGCGTGGCTCGCGATCACCGAGAACCGCATCGGTCCCGCGGCGTATCGGCCCCAGGACGTGCTGCGCGCGGTGAACGGCACCACGGTACAGGTCGTGCACACCGACGCCGAGGGCCGGCTGGTGCTCGCCGACACGCTCGCGCTCGCCGGCCGCACCGACCCGCGCCTGATGATCGATTTCGCGACCCTCACCGGCGTCTGCGAGTACGCGCTCACCGAACGCATGAGCGGCCTGTTCACCAACGCACCGCAATACCTGCCGGAATTCACGGCGGCCGGCCTCGCGAGCGGCGAGCGCGTGTGGAATTTCCCGATGGACGCCGACTACGACACGGACCTCGAGAGCGCGGTCGCCGATGTGGCACAGTGCGCGAGCGACGCCCGGGGCGATCACATCCACGGCGCACGCTTCCTGTCGCGCTTCGTGCCACAGGGCACGCCATGGGCGCACCTCGACCTGTCGGCGGCGGTGCGCAAGGGCGGGCTCGCGCACGTGCCGACCGACATCACGGGCTTCGGCGTGCGCTATGCCCTCGAGCTGTTGCTCGGCACGCCGCTGCTCCGCAAAGTGCGGCCGCAATGATGCGCCTCACGATCCGCCGCCCCGACGACTGGCATGTGCACCTGCGCGACGGCGCCGCGCTCGCGGACGTCCTGCGGCACACGGCGGCGCGCTTTGCGCGCGCCATCGTGATGCCGAACCTCGCGCCGCCCGTCACGACGAGCGCGGCCGCTGCGGCCTACCGGGCGCGCATTCTCGCGGCGCTGCCGCCCGGCGCGACGTTCGAGCCGTTGATGACCCTGTACCTGACCGACCGGACCACGCCTGCGGAGATCGACCGCGCGCGCGCCGGCGGCATCATCCACGGCTGCAAGCTCTATCCCGCGGGCGCCACCACCCACTCCGACGCGGGTGTCACCGACATCCGCCGCCTCGACGACACGCTCGCGCGCATGGCCGAAACGGGCCTGCCCCTCCAGGTGCACGGCGAGGTGACGGATGCCGGCGTCGACGTGTTCGATCGCGAGGCGCGATTCATCGACACGGTGCTCGCGCCACTCGTGGATCGCGTGCCGGCGCTGCGCGTCGTGTTCGAGCACATCACGACACGCGAGGCCGTCGAGTTCGTGCGCGGGGCGCACGAGGGCGTGGCCGCCACGATCACGCCGCATCACCTCGCGCTCTCGCGCAACGCCCTGTTCGCCGGCGGCCTTCGTCCGCATCTGTACTGCCTGCCGATCCTGAAGACCGAACCGGACCGCCGTGCGCTCCTCGAGGCCGCGGTGAGCGGTCACCCGCGCTATTTCCTCGGTACGGACAGCGCGCCGCATGCGCGTCACGCCAAGGAGAGCGCCTGCGGCTGCGCCGGCATCTATTCGGCGCACGCCGGCATCGAACTCTATGCCGAAGCTTTCGAGGCGGCCGGCGCGCTGCCGCGGCTCGAGGCGTTCGCGTCGCACCACGGCGCCGATTTCTATCGCCTGCCGCGCAACAGCGGAACGATCACGCTCGTGAAATCGCCGTGGACCGTCCCGGCGGGCTATCCGTTCGGCGAGCACGTGCTCGTGCCGTGGCGCGCAGGCGAGACGCTCGCATGGCGCCTCGCGAACGAGCCGCAAGGCGGGGTTGCGGCGTGAGTGCGATCACGATGGCGCGGCGGTTTCGCGGCTTCCTGCCGGTCGTCGTCGATGTGGAGACGGGCGGCTTCAATGCCGCCACGGATGCCTTGCTCGAGATCTCGGCCGTGATGATCGACCTCGATGCCGAGGGCAATCTGCGCCGCGGCGCGAGCCACGCCTACCACGTGCAGCCCTTCGAGGGCGCCAACATCGAGCCCGCCGCCCTCGCGGTGAACGGCATCGATCCCTTCCACCCGCTGCGCCCGGCGATTCCGGAGCGCGACGCGCTGCAGAGGATTTTCCGCGAGGTGCGCGCGGCGATGAACACCGCGGGCTGCCGGCGCGCCGTGCTCGTCGGTCACAATGCCGCATTCGACCTCGGCTTCCTCAACACCGCCGTCGCGCGTGCCGACGTCAAGCGCAATCCGTTCCATCCGTTCTCGTGCTTCGACACCGCGACGCTCGCCGGCGTCGCACTCGGCCAGACGGTGCTCGCAAAAGCCGCGGTGGTCGCCAACATCGACTGGGATGCGGGCTCCGCGCACTCGGCCCGCTACGACGCCGAGCGCACTGCCGATCTTTTCTGCTCGATCGCCAACGCCTCGCGCGACAGCTACCTGCGTGCCGAGGAGCGCGCGCGGCTCCTCGGCTGGATCGAGCCGAATGCGGCCGGCACAGGACCTGATGGCTCGAAGCCGGCCGCTGACGGCTGACAGCCTGAGGCGTGCGTCGGCACTGTCTGCGAGGGTTTACATGCAGGGATGTGCGCTGCGCCGGGCGTTCGTGACGTTCCTGCGCGGCTTCGGTCAGGTCATGCTGCAGGAGAGCGCCCTCGCAGGCGCGCTCTTCCTCGTCGGGATCGCCACGAGTTCCGTGCCGATGGCCCTTGGCGGCATGGCCGGCGCACTGTCCGGCGTCGTCACCGCGAAGCTGTGCGGGTGCAAGACCGGCGACTTGCGCAAGGGCTGGTACGGCTACAACGGCGCGCTGGTCGGGATCGCCCTGCCCGTCTTTCATCAGCCGGGAGCGCTGCTCTGCGCGCTCATCGTGACCGGCGGTGCGCTCGCGACGGTCGTGCTGCGTGCCATGCTCCGCCGGGCCGATCACCTTCCCCCCTATACCGCACCCTTCGTGCTGTCGACCTGGGGGATGCTCGCGATCGCGGACCTGGCAGGCATCGCGAGTGCAGTCGCCGGAGACGCCGCGATGCGCACGGGCGAAATCCCGGCATTGCTGCGAGGTGTGGGCCAGGTGATGTTCCAGGGTGCGTGGCCGGCCGGGCTCATCTTCCTCGCAGGTCTCGCCCTGCACTCGCGCCAGGCGGCCGCGTGGGCGCTGATCGGCTCCGCGCTCGGCCTCGCAACGGCCCGCAGCCTGGGGTATCCGGAAGAACTGGCTGCCGCCGGGATATTCGGCTACAACGGCGCCCTGACCGGAATCGCGCTGGCCGCAAGGTTTCGCGGTGATGCCGTGGCGCCGCTCCTCGGCATCGTGCTCTCGACGGTCGCCACCCGGGGATTCCAGCTCGCGGGCATCCCCGCGTTGACCGCCCCGTTCGTGCTGTCGAGCTGGGCGGTCGGCCTCGCCGTCAGCTGCCTGCCGCCTGCCGCTCGCCGCCCTTGACGGCCCCGGCGAGGAGCTTCGCCAGCTCGCCGCTGTGGTACATCTCGAGCACGATGTCGCAGCCGCCCACGAGTTCGCCGTTCACGTACAGCTGCGGATAGGTCGGCCAGTTCGAGTAGCGCTTCAGTTCATCGCGCAGCTCGGGATCCTCGAAGATGTTCACGTGGTCGTACTTCGCACCGGCCGCGCGCAGCGCGGCCACGGTCTGCGCCGAGAAGCCGCATTGCGGGAAATCAGGCGTGCCTTTCATGAACAGCACGACGGGGGATGCCAGGTGTTGCTTGATGCGTTCAACGACGTCCATTCCAGTCCTCTCGCGCAGCGATCGCGCGTATTACGGCCCATTGTTCATCCGCGCTCATGCGCGCCCAGCCCGCGATCTCCGCGAGGGTGCGCCGACAGCCGGTACAGCAGCCGTCCGCCCCGATCGCGCAGACATTGATGCACGGCGAGGCAGGAGCGGCGGATGGTGCGGTGGGGGTCGTCACGACAGCACGGGCAACATTGAATTATGGGGATTTCGCGCCTATTCTTCAAATCGCCTTGCGAGACCGGCCCACAGACGGCCGGCACAACCACAAGATCCCTGGGAGTACACACGCGATGAAAATCCTGTCGAACCACCGCTATGCCCTCGTGACGGGCATCGTGCTCGCCGTCATCCTGGCGTTCGTCATCGGCGGTGCCGGCTTCAACCGCCTCGGTTTCGTCCGCTGGCTGCATATCGTGGCCGGCGTCTTCTGGATCGGCCTCCTCTACTATTTCAATGCGGTGCAGACTCCCGCGATGGCCGTGGCGGCCGCCGACAAGGGCGGCCCCGGGGGCGCCGGCATCTCGAAGTACGTCGCGCCACGCGCGCTTTTCTGGTTTCGCTGGTCCGCACTGGTCACCTGGGTCGCGGGTGCCTGGTATCTCGGTGACAGCGGCAACTTCGTCGGTGCATTCACGCTCGGCCTCATGAGTGACCCGGTGAACCACTACCAGCTCGTGATCGGCACCGGCGCGTGGCTCGGCACGATCATGCTGTTCAATGTCTGGGTCCTCATCTGGCCGAACCAGAAGAAGGTGCTCGGCATCGTCAGCGCGACCGACGAGCAGAAGGCGGCGGCGCGCGCGACCGCGGGCAACGCCTCGCGCGTCAACTTCATCCTGTCGATCCCGATGCTGATGTGCATGGGCAGCGCGTTCCACGGCCTGCCGTTCTGATCGACCTGCCGCACGACATCGACGCACAGGTCGCCGCCGCGCTGCGTGAGGACGCAGCCGGCGGCGATGTCACCGCTGCGCTCGTTCCTGCCGGGCAGCGCGTGCAGGCCATGGTGCTCGCGCGCGAATCGGCAGTGCTGTGCGGAGCGCCGTGGTTCGATCGCGTCTTTCACGCGCTCGATCCGTCGATTCGCATCGAATGGTCGGCAGCGGAAGGCGAACGGATCGCGGCCGGAACGGTCGTGTGCCACATCGCGGGGCGCGCGCGCGCGATCCTCACCGGCGAGCGCACGGCGCTCAATTTCCTGCAGACGCTGTCCGGCACCGCAACCGAAGCGCGTCGCTACGTCGATGCGGTCGCCGGCACGGGCTGCACGATACTCGATACGCGCAAGACCATACCGGGCCTGCGCCTCGCGCAGAAGTACGCCGTACGCTGTGGCGGCGCCTCGAACCATCGCCTCGGCCTGCACGATCGCGTGCTCATCAAGGAAAACCACATCGCCGCGGCCGGATCGATCGCGGCCGCGGTCGCCGCGGCGCGGCGCCTGTCGCCGGGCGTGCCGGTCGAGGTCGAAGTCGAGGATCTCGCCGAATTCGATGCGGCACTCGCCGCGCACCCCGAGGTGATCATGCTCGATGAATTCACGCCGGCCGACATGCGCAGCGCCGTCGCGCGCAATCACGCGGCCGGCCGTCCCGTGAAGATCGAGGCGTCGGGCAGCGTCACCCTCGACAGCATCCGCCACGTCGCGGCGACCGGGGTCGACTACATTTCCGTCGGCGCGATCACCAAGCACGTGCGCGCGCTCGACCTGTCGCTGCGCATTACGGAAGCTTCATGAATCCGTAACGGGTGCGTCAGTGCCCGCCCGCTACGCTGTCTTCCACGCTGCACGGTGCAGCGATCCACAGAAGACGGAGTATTGCGATGAAACTGCTTCCCCTCGGAATGGCGTTGACGCTGATCTCGGCCGGTGCCGCTTACGCCGCCCCCCAGGCTGCGGCGACGGCCGCTGCGCCCGCAACCGCGACACCCGCCGCGCACAAGTCCGCGAAGGAATGCGCGAAGGAAGCCTCGGCCCAGAAGCTCGCGGGCAAGGCGCACGAAGAATTCATGAAGAAGTGCAGGAGCGGCGAAGCGACCAAGTGAACGACTCACCGTGCGGCGCATACCCCCGGCGCCGCACGGTGATCACGTCGACGCCGGCGGCGGCGCGGCGGGCAATTCGCACCGCACCCGCAGGCCGCCGCCGGGGTTGTCCGTGAGTTCGACCTGCCCGCCGTGCAGCCGCGCAATGGCGGCAACGAGGGCGAGGCCGAGCCCCGAACCGGGTGCCCCGGCGTCGCGCGAGAGCCTGCCAAACGGTGCGAGCGCGCGTTCGCGATGTTCGCTCGCGATGCCCGGACCATCGTCGACGACATCGAGGCGGACCAGCGCACCATCCACGACTGTCTCGACCGCGATCTGCCCGCCCCGCGGCACGTACTTGATGCCGTTCTCGAGCAGGTTCGCAACGAGTTGCGCCAGCAACTGGCGCGTGCCCACGACCGGCGCCGGCGCGCAGCGCGCATCGATGGCGAGCCCGCTGTCGGCTGCGAGCGGCTCATAGAGCGTCACGACCTCCGCGGCGAGCGCCCCGAGGTCGAGCCGTTCCGCGCGGCCGCCGGCGAGCCCGGATTCCGCCTCCGCGATCTGCAGCAGAGTCGCCAGTGTCGCCTGCACCCGGTCGATATCGGCCACGGCCGACTCGATCTCCCGGCGCACGACGGGCGTCGCCGACGGGTCCGCGAGCCGCGCCTCGAGCCGCATGCGCGCACGGTGCAGCGGCGCGCGCAGATCGTGTGCGGCGCTGTCGAACGTCGCCTTGACGGCTCGGGTCTGGTGTTCGATGCGCCCGAGCATCGAGTTGACGGCGATCGCGAGCCGATCGAACTCGTCGTGCGTACCGTGCGTTGCGAGCCGCCGCGACAGGTCTCCCTCCATGATCTGGTGACAGGTCGCCGCGAGCGCGCCGACCCGGGCCGTCACGCGGCGTTCGTAGGCATAGGCGAGCGCCGCGGCGAGCATTGCCGCGAGCCCGACGCTCCATGCCGAGGCCGTGCGCAGGCTGCGCAGGAAATGCTGCCGGTCGCTCACGTCCGTGCCGACGAGCAGCTGGTGCGAGGCGTCGATCGGCTCGAGCAGCGCGCGCACCGGGTGCATCGTCGTGCGGTGCGCCTCGTGCGCGAGGATCGCGAACTCGACGCGGTTGCCGACCGGATCGATCGCGAACGGCCAGGCAGTGAGGTTGCCGGCCAGATGCTCGTGGTCGGGGCCGACGAGGAGGTAGACCGCGCCGTTGCGGCCCCAGCTGCCGGCGCGCCGGTCGAGCGTCGCGGTGAGGGCCGGCAGGCCGCCGGTCGCGTAATCGTCGCGCAATCCGTCGAACTCGGCATCGATCACGTTGTCGACGTCGCGTGCGAGCACGCGCGCCGTGAGGAGATAGACGGAGGCGATCAGCACCGCGACCGCGGCAGCAAACAGCAGGCCGTAGGTCATCGCGAGGCGCGACGCGCTGGTCGGCGACAGTCGCCCAAGGAAGGCGAGCATGCCCGCGCCCTATCCGGCGCGCAGCATGTAGCCGGCGCCGCGCACGGTGTGGATCAGCGGCCGCTCGAAATCCCGATCGACCGCGCGACGCAGCCGGCTCACGTGCACGTCGACCACGTTCGTGTGCGGATCGAAATTGAAGTCCCACACGGCTTCGAGCAGCATTGTGCGCGTGACGACCTGGCCGGCGCGGCGCAACAGGACCTCGAGCAGCTGGAATTCCTTCGCGGTGAGATCGATGCGCCGGCCGCCCCGCGTCACTTCGCGCGACAGCAGGTCCATTTCCAGGTCGGCGGCGGCGAGCCGCACGCCGTCCGGCGTCGAGTGGCTGCGCCTCAGTCGCGCCTCGATGCGCGCGAGCAGCTCCGAAAACGAAAAGGGCTTCGTCAGGTAGTCGTCGCCGCCCGCCCTGAGCCCCGCCACCTTGTCGTCGACCGAACCGAGCGCCGAGAGGATGAGCACCGGGACCTGGTTGCCATTGTGTCGCAGCACCGACACGAGCGACAGCCCATCGAGAAAGGGCAGCATGCGGTCGGCGATCACGAGGTCGTAGGTCGACTCGGTCGCCTTGAAGAGCCCGTCGCGGCCGTCACGCGCATGATCCACCGCGTATCCTGCTTCCCGCAGGCCACGCAGCACGTACTCCGCGGCATCGATGTCGTCTTCCACGAGCAGCAACCGCATGTGGGCGCCTTGTCAGGGGCGGGTGATTCCCGGCGGATCGGCGAACCGGCGAATGCCGAGCGCCTCGTGGATTTCGGCCGGGAAGTATGCGACGCCCTCTTTCATGACGAGACTGACACGCCGGACATCGGAAATGTTCCGCGTCGGGTCCCCCTCCACCAGTATCAGGTCGGCCCGCTTGCCGCGCTCGATCGACCCGCGATCGGCCCAAAGGCGGAGCACGCGGGCGCCGTTGCGCGTCGCGATGCGCAGGGCGTCGGCCGGCGGGATGCCGGCCTTCACTTCGAGCTCGAGTTCGCGATGCAGCGTAAAGCCGCCGATGTCGTCGGTGCCGGCGAGGATCGGAATGCCCGCCGCGAATGCACGCCCGGCGAATTGCAGCAGCTTCTCGTACCCGGCGTAGTAGCGCGCCACCTTGTCCGGCGGGATGTCCATCGTGTTCGTCGCCCACGCGCGAGCGAGCGACGAGGGCACGTGGTTCGCGACACTGCCGAACGTCGGGTTCGGCTGGCCGGCCGCCTGCTGGAACATGTACTCGAAGGTCGCGAGCGTGAGGTCGAGTACCGTGCCGCGCTCCTGCAGGAGCTTCAGGAAGTCCTGTACCGCGCGCGAATCGAGGTCGATGTCCGCCGCCTGCTCGCCGATCAGGTAGAAGCGCGCGAGCGTACGCGTATCGGTGTCCGGCGCAACGAGAAAATTGAGCATCATCTGGTTGACGTGCTGCAACTCGTCGTAGCCGGCCCGGACCGCGTCCTCGGCCCGGGCGAAGGCCGGCACGTGCCCGCTGACGCGCAGGCCGCGCTCGTGCGCGTACTGAGCAATCGGCGCCATCCATTCGGGCCTGATCGAATTGTAGAGCTTCACCTGCGGGTAACCGCGCTGTGCGTACCAGTCGACCGCCGCCTGCGCCTCGTCGAGGCTTTTCACGACGAAATCGGCACGCGCGGCGAACGGACTGTCGCCCTCGATGAAGCCCGCCGCGACGATCTCGGGCCCGGCGAGGCGTCCTGCCGCGAGGTCGCCGGCGAGTTCCGCGAGCGTCCGGTTGTCGTTGCCCATGTCGCGCACCGTGGTGACGCCGCCCGCGAGATCGAGCAGCACGTTCCACGCGTCCTCGTGCGTATGCATGTCGAAGAGCCCCGGAAGCAGTGCGCGACCGGCGCCGTCGATCGACGGCATCGCGCCGGTCGCGGCAGACCCCGCGGGATAGAGCGCGGCGATGCGGCCGCCATGCACGTACACGTCCTGCGGCGCAGTCAGCGCCCCCCGCGCGCCGTCGAACACGCGCACGTTGCGCACGACGAACTCCTCTCCGAGCGGATGCGCGAGGCGGGCGGCCAGCGCCTCGAGCATGCGTCGCTCGGCCGCCTTCTGCAGCGCTTCGAGCGGGGCCACGTCCCCCGCCCAGCCGCGCGGCGCGACGATGCTGTAGCCGGGCTCGATCGAGGCGAAGAACCGGCGGTCGGCATCGTCTGTGAGCCACAGGAAGGCCGGGCGAACCTGCGCACCGCGCACCGCGTAGAGCGCCACGGCTCGGCGCTCGCTGCCGTGCGCGACCGTGGTCGACGCGAGCTTCTCGATCGACAGTTCCCCCGACGGCAGTGCCGCGACTGCCCGGCCGTCCGCCGCGAGGAGCGCCCGCGCGATCACGGCATCGGCCTCGTAGCTCCCCTCGACCGGCAGATAAAGCGCTGTGCCCTCGACATCGCGCGTGACCCGGTCGGCCGACGAATGCCAGCGCGCACGGCCGTGCCGGCGCACGAACTGCTCGTCGATCTTCGAGCCGAACGTCGACGTACCCGTGACGCGATACGACGCGAACGTCCCGTCGCCCGCGACGGCAATGCGCTCGGCGAGGTCGGGCCCGCGGCCGTTGTTGCGATATGAAAGGGTCGTCGCGATCGTGCCGTCGGGCAGCGTGCGCGTCGTCTGGTGCCCCGACACCTTGCCCGCAAAGACGACGTCGTATTCGGTCACGTCGGCCGCGCGCGCGGCGCCGGCGAGGCCGCACGCCGCAGCCAGTATCCATGGCATGAATCGCATCGATGAATCCCCCGTCGCCCTGTCGCGGGCGTGCAAGGGGCGCAGTGTAAACCCGCCCGCGGCCGGCAGCCGCGGGCGGACATTCAGGCGTTCACGGCCTTCAGCACGCGCTGCGGCTGGGCGATGCCGTAGCCCTGCGCGTAGTCCACGCCGAGGCTCGTCAGCATCTGGATGATCTCGGCATTTTCCGCGAACTCGGCGATCGTCTGCTTGCCGGTCAGATGGCCGATCTCGTTGATCGAACGGACCATCTCGCGGTCGATCGGGTCGCGCAGGATCTCGCGCACGAAGCTGCCGTCGATCTTCAGGAAATCGACCGGGAAGTGCTTGAGGTAGCCGAACGACGAGAGTCCAGTGCCGAAATCGTCGAGCGCGAACTTGCAGCCGAGTTCCTTCAGCGCCTGGATGAAGCGGTTTGCCTGCGAGAAGCTCGCCACCGCCGCGGTCTCGGTGATCTCGAAACAGATCTTCGAGGCGTCGATGCCGCTCTTGCCGAACTGGTCGATCACGAACGGCAGGAATTTGTCGTCGCCGAGGCTCTGGCCCGACAGGTTGATCGAGCACATCGCGAGCCGCTCGCGCTCGTCCGCCTCGGAAACGAGCCAGCGGAAGGCGTTCTCGATGACCCAGCGGTCGATGTTCGGCGTGATACCGTAGCGCTCGGCGGCCGCGATGAAGTTGTCGGGCGAGACCATGCGGCCGTTCTCGTCGCGCATGCGCAGCAGCAGTTCATAGTGCGCACCGGTGATCAGGCCCGCCGGCTGCAGCGGCTGGATCGTCATCCGGTAGAGCTCGAAGCGGCCCTCCTCGAGCGCCGAGTTGATGCGCGCGGCCCACTGCATTTCGCGGCGGCGGCGCATCAGCTCGATGTCGTTCTCCGCGAAGCTGTGCACGCGGTTGCGGCCGGACTCCTTCGCGGCCGCGCAGGCGCTGTCGGCCGCCGACAGCACGGACGCCACGTCCTCGTTGTCGGCGGTGATCGGCACGACGCCGATGCTCGCACCGAGACGGAACACGCGGTCTTCCCAGGTGAAGCGGAAGTCGCGCAGCACCTCGCGGAGCGTTTCCGCGGTGCGCATCGCCTCGTCGAGCGAGCAGCTCTCGAGCAGGATCCCGAACTCGTCGCCGCCGAGGCGCGACAGCGTATCGCGCCAGCGCACCTTCGACTTCAGCAGCGCACCCACCTGGCCGAGCAGCGCATCGCCGGCGCTGTGGCCGCAGGTGTCGTTGATGATCTTGAACTGGTCGATGTCGAGATAACAGAGTGCGTACGAGGCCTCGCGCGCCTTGGCACTCTTGAGGGCACGCTCGAGCCGGCTCTCGAATTCGCGCCGGTTGACGAGGCCCGTCAGGATGTCGTGGCTCGCGTGGTACGAGAGCCGCCGGTTCAGCTCGCGCGATTCGGACACGTCGTGGAACACGAGGACGCCGCCCGAAACCCTGCCCGCCCCGTCGCGGATCGGCGCCGCGGTGCTCTCGACGTACAGCTCATTGCCGTCGCGGCGGATCAGCAGCATCGGGCGCACGGACTTGATCGGGCGGATGCGCCGCACCGACATCGTCAGCGGATTCTCGAGCGGCTCGCAGGTTTCCTCGTGGAAAGCCTTGAACACGTCGTCCACCGAACGGCCCATCGCGTCCTCGAGGCGCCAGCCGGTGAGTTCCTCGGCGATCGGGTTGATGTAGTCGATGATCGAGTTCGCGTCGGTCGTGATCACGCCGTCGCCGATCGACTGCAGCGTGATCTGCGCGCTCTCCTTCTCGCGAAACAGCGCCTCCTCGTACAGCTTGCGCTCGGTGATGTCGATCTCCATGCCGACGATGCGCCGCAGCCGGCCGCCCTCGTCGACGTGCGCCTTCGCGCGACTCACCACCCAGCGCCACTCGCCGCTGCGATGGCGCATGCGATGGATGCTCTCGCACAGCGGCGCGCGCCCCTCGACGTGCTCGCGCATCGCGGCCTGCACGCGCGACATGTCCTCCGTGTGCACGAGCGCACGCCAGTCGGTCGGCCCGGCGAGATCCTCGTCGCTGTAGCCGAGCATCTCCTTCCAGCGCTGCGAAAACGTGACGACATTGGTGTCGGCATCGAAGTCCCACATGCCCTCGTTGGCCGCGGCCTGCGCGAGGCCGACGCGCACCTCGAGGTCGTCGAGCCGCGCCCCGAGCCGCACGCGCTCGAGACCGGTCGCGAGGCTCGTGCCGAGGAGCTTCAGCAGCAACTGGACATTGACGTCCCAGGGGCCGCGCGACATCGCATTGGCGAGCCCGAGGATGCCGGCCGGGCGGTCCTGCACCCGGAACGCGACGAAGAGCGTGGAGCCGACCTTCAGGGCGCCGAAGAGGCGCGCTTCGGCAGCGCTCTCCTTCTTCGGTGCGCTGGTGTCGCGCAGCTCGGAGAGCCGCAGGTGATCGAGGCGCGTGCGCAGCCAGGGCAGATCGGCGAATGCCGCGCCGCGCAGTTCCTCGAGGCGGGTCTGCGCGAAAGTGCCGCGTGCGACATGCACATCGCCGACCGCGGCCTCGCCGAAGAGCGCAACGTACGCGGCGTCGCACGCAGTCGCCTCGCGCAGCGCCTCGAGGCTGCGCGCGACGACGTCCGCGAGCGTCTCGCGCCGCATGTTCTGCAGGTCGACGGCAATCTTGGTGCAGGCGACATCCAGGCCGAGCGCGGGTCGCGCGCCGCGCGCGGTGAATACGCCGGGCGCCAGGATGTCGGATGCGGTGAATTCGGCGGGCTTGTCGGTCGTTACGCCGGGCATCGAGGGTCGATCCCCAAAGTTACGAGGTCGGA
Organism: Steroidobacteraceae bacterium; assembly: GCA_019187185.1. Classification (GTDB taxonomy): domain Bacteria; phylum Pseudomonadota; class Gammaproteobacteria; order Steroidobacterales; family Steroidobacteraceae; genus CADEFQ01. The sequence goes on from JABAQU010000002.1 coordinate 25,915, forward strand.
TTCTGACAAGCGCTCGGCCCCCTGCCATAGACTTGCGACACACTTCGCGCGCGCATCGCGAGTAATCAGTTACGCCCGGATTGTGTCACACCCAATGAAGAATACAAGCTAAGCATTTGTCCCGAATACGTTTACGGTTGGGTCGGCGCCGATGCGACATATTTTGGCGCCGGATAACGAATGGCCCGCCTCGCGTCACCCCGCGCAACACAGGCCGTGTCCGGCGCACCGGCAACGAGTGACCACGCCTCCCCCGCCGAACGACCCGCAGGCCGGACCGATGCGCCGGCGAAACACGGCACGAGCATTGTGTCCGGCACGAGCAGCACCCGGTTCGGCGCGGAGGCGAGCCAGCGCGCGGCATCGGCGACTTCGTCATCGTCCGTGCGCCAGCGTCGATGGCCGAAGTTCACGGTCGGTCGATCGAGGTAGAGGAGGAACTGCTCCTTGTAGGCGACGAGTCCCAGTTCGTGGTCCCGCGGCACGGCCGCGAGTACGCGGCGCGTGAAGGCGCTTCCCGATCGCACGGGATCGATACGTGGCTCGATCGCCCAGGAGAACGAGAGCGCCAGCGCGCCGAGCACGAACGGCCACGCGAGACGCGGACGCCACCAGGCCGCGACGAGCCAGCCCCCGACGCAGGCGGCGGCAACCGCGGCGACCGGCAGATCGCCCGGCAGTCCCTCCTCCGCCAGCATACCGATCACCCCGGGTACCTCGAGGTACTCGGCCAGCGCGAACGCGGCGAAAACGAGCGCGAGCACGCCTGCCCCCACGAGGCCGGCGAGCGCGATACCGCGGCGCGCGTACACGGCCGGCAGCGCCCCGGCCGCGGCGACCGCCAGCGCCGGCAACGCCGGCAGCACGTACACGCCGCGCTTGCCGGGGCTCATCGTGAAAAAGAGCAGCACCAGCACCACCCAGGCGAGCAGCAGCCAGACCCGTGCGTCGCGGGCCCGCCACGCGTCCCGCCAGCGCGGCACGAGCCAGAAGGCGAGCACCGGCCACGGCAACCACAGGACCGGAATCACTTCGACGAGGTAGTAGTACCAGGCCTTGACGTGGTGCCAGGCCGCCGCATACCGCGTGACCGTCTGGTGAAAGAGGATCTCGTCACGGTACGCCGCATACTCCGGCGAGCCGCGATGCAGGACGGCGAGCAGCATCGGCACGAGCCAGAGGGCGATCGCGGCGAGGAAGCCGAGCGGTGCGAGCACCCAGTGCGCACCCGAGGGCGGAATCGTCGCGAGGCCCTGCCAGCCCCGGCGACGCATCGCCGCCCAGGGAATCAGGATGAGGAGCGGCAGGAAACCGACGCCCTTCGTGATGACGCCCAGCCCGGAGGCGACACCGCCGACGAAATACCAGCCCCACGCCGGCCCGAGCAGCAGGTGACGCGCAAGGCCGTAGACGCCGAGGGTAATCAGGAAACACACGGTCGCGTCGATCTGCGCGCCGCGCGTGACCATGACGAACTGCAGCGTGCACGCGAGCGTCAGTGCGGCGGCGAGCGCCGCCGCGCGCCCCGCGAGGCGCCTCGCGAGGTCGTACGCCAGCAAGAGCACCCCGCCCGCCGCGAGCAGCGACGGCAGCAGGAACGCGACCCGCATCGAGCCCGTCACGGACAGCACGGCGGCAATGAGCCACATGTAGAGCGGCGGCTTGTCCTGGTAGAGATCGCCGCCCACCCGCGGGAACAGCCAGTCGCCGCTCGCGACCATGTCGCGCGCGACCACCGCGAAGCGCGGCTCGTCCGCAGGCCACGGGTCGCGCAGGCCGAGGCCGCTCGCGACGAGGACCGCGAGCGCGAGCAGCAGCCACGCGAGGTCCTGCCAGCGCAGCGGTTCAGGGTGACCCTGCGGCACCATCGGCCCGGTGCTCAATCCGGCGGGCCGCCCGCCGGCCGCGCGCGCAGCAGCTGCAGGTTGCGCAGGTAGACGATGAGCCCGGCACCCTGTCCGACGATGAACACGGGATCCTTGCGGTGGATCGCGTACGCGAACAGCAGTGCACCGCCGGCGACGCTGAAATACCAGAACATGTGCGGCACGACACTCTGCTTGCGACGCTCGCTCGCGATCCACTGCACGAGGAAGCGAGCCGAGAACAGGCCCTGTGCGACGAAGCCGAGCACGATCCAGAGCGTTTGTTCCTTGGTCACGGCCGATCCCCCGCAGGTGCGTCGGCGCCCTGCACTTCGCGCGCCACGAGGCCGCGCCAGTAGCGGCGCGCGAGCCACATCACGCCGAAAATATCCACGATGCCGACCCACAGCCGGTCGAACATGCCGTACTTCGATTGGCCGCGGCTGCGCGGCCGGTGGTTGACCGGCACCGATACGACACGCGCGCCGTGGCGCTGGAACAGTGCCGGCAGGAAGCGGTGCATGTGGTCGAACTGCGGCAGCGCGAGGAACACCGCGCGATCGAACAGCTTGATGCCGCAGCCGGTGTCGGGCGTGCCGTCATCCAGCATCCAGCCTCGAACGCCATTGGCGATGCGCGACTGCAGGTGCCGGCGCCACGTGTCCTTGCGGTTGACGCGATTGCCCATGACGAGGCGCACGCCGGCCGCCTCGCCGTCCCGGCGCGCGGCCATGAGCGCCGGAATGTCCGCCGGATCGTTCTGTCCGTCGCCGTCGAGCGTCGCGATCCAGTCGGCGCGGGCGTACGCCACGCCGCTCGACACGCCCGCGCTCTGGCCGCTGCGGCGCGAATGGCGCAGCAGGCGCAGCGGCGCCACGCCGGCATCGCGCAGTCGCAGGACGCACTCGCCGGTCGCGTCGGTACTGCCGTCGTCGATGAACAGCACTTCGTAGGCGCGCCCCGCGAGCGCCGCGGCAATCTCCCGCGCGAGCGGCTCGACATTGTCGGCCTCGTTGTAGACGGGAATGACGATCGATACTTCGGGCTTCACTCAGGGGTCTCCGTGCACCATCGACGTACGACCGCCGTGGCGCCCGACATCAATCGGTGCCGCGCATGCGGTCGCGGGCGCGCGCAAACTGCGCCCGGAGTTCCGCGGTCATGTCCTCCTGCCATTGTCGCATGCCGGCCGCATCGAGCGTGCGCGGCACGCGTCGCGGCGCACCGATCGCGATCACGATCCGCGCGAACGGCAGCGGGATCACGAACCGGTCCCAGTGGAAGAGAATGGCCCGGCTCGCGGCATAGGCCATCGGCAGCATCGGCCGCCCGGACATCTGCGCGAGCAGGATCGCACCGGGCTTGAACACGAAGCGCGGGCCGCGCGGGCCGTCGGGCGTGATGATCGGCGAAACGTCGCGCTTGACCAGCGCCTCGTAGTAGTCGCGCAGCGCGCGCGCACCCGTGTGTGACGAACTGCCGCGCACCGCGACGCCACCGAAGCGGTCGACCAGCATCGCACCGATCTCGCCGTCGACCGACGGGCTCACGAGGAACCCCGCGGTCACGCGCGGCCGCTGCGCGAGGAGCCATTGCGCACAGAAGAGCTGGTGCTGGTGCCACAGCACCGGTATGAACGACGGCGCCATCGCGAGCGCGGCATCGAGATGTTCGGCACCGATCACCTGCGGCCGGCGCGCGAGGCCCCAGACCAGCCGCACGAGCGCGGCACCGACCGGCACCACGAACCAGCGATAGGTGAAACGGCGCAGCGGCGTCATGCGGCGGCGCGAATGCGTCGCACTGACCTGATGGCTCGAGCCGTCGCTCACAGGCTGCGAACCTCGAACGGCACCGCGGGCTCGCTCGTCATGACGCAGGCGGGCCAGCGATTCCCGAGCAGGATGGGCTGTGCGTGGTACTGCACGGCGCGAAACTGCGCACCACCCGCGCACACGCGCACGGACGCTATCTGCTCGATCGTGCCGCCGCCCGCCTTGAGCGCCGCCTCCTTGGCCATCCACACAGCGCGCACCCCGAGCGTGCGCACGAGCTCGAGTTCGCCCGCATCGCAGATGGCGCCGAGCGTGAGGCGTTCGATCGCCTCGTCGCACTCCACGTCGAGCCCCACGTCGCCGCGCGTCACCGCGGCGCAGGCGACGATCGGCGCGGAGTGCGCGATGCTGAAGTCCGGGCCGCCCGCGTAGCGCGGCTTGCCCCGCGGCGGGAACGCGAAGCGCGCGGGATCCGCGGCTTCGCCGCCCGCTTCTTCCGCCTGCAACGCGGCGATGCAGGCGAGCGCGAGGCGTCGGCCGAGTTGCGTTTCGTCACTCGCCGTGTGTCCGCCCATGGCCGAGTAATATAAGATGCCGCGCAGCTTCAAACGTGCTTCCCGCAGTGAACGAAACGATCCCCGCGCCCCGCCTGCCGCCCGAGGCTGCCGAGCCGTTCGACATCGGCGCGAGCGACGATTCGTTGCCACGCATGACGCGCCTGTTCCACGAACTCGGGGACATCTACCGCGTCTACGCACCCTCGCGTCGCGCGCACACCTGGCTCAGCAACCATCCCGACGACATCAAGCGCGTACTCGTCTCGAACCATCGCAATTACACCAAGGGCATCGGCTTCGACCGGGTCCGGATTCTACTCGGGAACGGCATCGTGACGAGCGACGGCGAGCTCTGGAAGCGCCAGCGCTACATGATGCAGCCGATGTTCCACCGCCGCGTGCTCACGCAGTTCGGCCGGATGATCTCCGAGGCGAACGACCGCTTCCTCGCCGGCTGGGCGGCGCAGGCAGCGCGCGGGGATCGCATCAACGTCACGAACGACATGAGCGCGCTCGCGCTCGAGGTGATCCTGCGCTCGCTGCTCGGCACCGACCTCGACCTGCTCGCGGCGCAGCCGGGCGGCAATCCGTTCGACATCTTCACCGACGAATCCGCACGCGACCTCAAGTTCGCATACCGCTTCCGCCAGTTGACGAAGCTGATCCAGCAGTTGATCGAGCGCCGCCGCACCGAGCCGCCCGAAACGCATTTCGATTTCCTCGGCATGCTGATCGCCGCGCGCGACCGCGAGACCGGCGCCGGCATGACCGATCGCGAGATGATCGACGAGGTGACGACCCTGATCGTCGCGGGCCACGAGACGACCGCGAACACGCTCAACTGCGTGTGGTACCTGCTGTCGCAGCACCCGCAGGTCGAGGCGAAACTGCACGCGGAGATCGACGCGCAGCCGGAGGAGCCTGCACCTGCGCTCGCGCGCATGGAAGAGCTGCGCTACACGAAGTCCGTCATCGACGAGACACTGCGGCTGTATCCGCCGGTCTGGGTCTTTTCGCGCCGGGCGATCGGCCCCGACACGCTGTCGGGTTACGAGCTGCCCGCGGGCGCCGACCTGCTGCTCTCGCCCTATCACCTGCACCGGCATCCGCGCTACTGGCAGGACCCGGAGGGCTTTCATCCCGAGCGGTTCGACGCGGAGCACGAAGCCGAGCGGCCGCGTTTTGCGTACATGCCCTTCTCGGCGGGGCCCCGCCACTGCATCGGCGAGGCGTTTTCGGTATTCGAGATGCTGATTCACCTGTCGAAAGTCGCTCGCCGCTATCGGCTGCGCCTCGAGCACGACGGCCCCGTCGAGTTCGAGGCACAGGTGAACCTGCGTACCCGCCACCCGCTGTACATGAGACTGGAGCGCCGATGAGCCCTGTTGCGACCCTCACCGAACTGATCGAAACGAACCGCAAGGTCGACCGCGCGCTCGTCTACCTCGAAGGCGACAAGGAAGAACGGCGCGTGCCGTACGGCGCGCTGTACGAGCGTGCGCTCGGCATCCTGCATCATCTGCAGAAGCTCGGCGCGCGCCCCGGCGACAAGCTGATCCTCTTCCTCAACAACAACGAGCAGTTCCTCGACGCGTACTGGGCGGGCATCCTCGGCGGCATCGTGCCGGTGCCGGTCGCGATCGGCATCAGCGACGAACACCGGCACAAGCTGCTGCGCATCGCGCGCAAGCTCGGCCAGCCGTTCCTGTACACCGACAGGAAGACGCTCGACCGGATCGGCCAGTTCGCCGCGACCACCGGCGAGGACACGGCATTCACCGCGCTGCGCGCGCGCACCTTCCTCGTCGATACGCTCGACGACATCTCGCGCGCCGGCACCGTTCACCGCGCACGCCCCGACGACACCGCGTTCATCCAGTTCTCGTCGGGCTCGACCAACGAGCCGAAGGGGGTCGTGCTGACGCACGCGAACATCCTCGCCAACGGCCGCGGCGCGGGCGAATTCTGCGGCTTCAACACCGACGATGTGCCGCTCTCGTGGATGCCGCTGACTCACGACATGGGCCTCATCGGCTTTCACATCTTCATGTTCATGCATCGCATGAACGTGCACCTGATGCCGACGGAACTGTTCATCCGCCGGCCACTGCTGTGGCTGCAGCACGCCTCGCGCAAACGGGCGACGATCCTCTCGTCACCCAATTTCGGCTACCGCCACTACCTGAAGGTGCTCGGCGAGCGCAGCTTCGAAGACCTCGACCTGTCGTCGGTGCGGCTCATTTTCAACGGCGCCGAGCCGATCTCGGTCGACCTGTGCGAAGAGTTCCTCGCGCGCATGGAACCGGCAGGCCTCGCGCGCACCGCCATGTTCCCGGTATACGGCCTCGCCGAAGCGTCACTCGCCGTGAGCTTTCCGCCGGTCGGGCGCCCGTACCGGTCGATCTGCTTCGATCGCCACCGGATGGGCGTCGGCAACGCGCCACCGCGCATCGCCCAGACGCACCGCGATGCCATGGAACTCATGGCCGTCGGCGCCGCGATCCCGTACTGCGAGCTGCAACTGGTCGACGACGCAGGCCAGCCTGTCCCGGGCGGCCATGTCGGACACATCCTGATTCGCGGCGAGAACGTGACGCGCGGCTATTACGAGGACCCCCAGACCAATGCGGCGATGATCACGGCCGACGGCTGGGTGCGCACGGGCGACCTCGGCCTCATCGACGACGGCGATCTCTACATCACGGGCCGCGCCAAGGAGATCATCTTCGTCAACGGGCAGAACTACTACCCGCACGACCTCGAGAGCATCGCGCTGCGCGCGCCGGGACTCGAACTCGGCAAGGTGGTCGCGGCAGGCGTGCGGCCGCGCGGCGCGCAGGCCGACCAGCTGGTCGTGTTCGTGCTGCATCGCTCCGACATGGCCGACTTCCTGCCGACCGCCACCGAGGTCGCGCGACTCGTCAACGAACACACCGGTCTCGAGGTCGCCGAAGTCGTCCCCGTCAAGCGCATCCCGAAGACCACGAGCGGCAAGATCCAGCGCCACCTGCTCGAAGATGCGTACATCGACGGCGAGTTCGCCGCCGATCTCGCCGAGCTCGCCCGCCTGCGCGGCGCGCAGCGGGTGCCGGCGGCTGCCTCGGGCAGCGAGATCGAGGCCAAGATCAAGCTGGTCTGCGATACCGAGCTCGGCCGCGCCATCGGCCTCGACGACAACCTGTTCGAGATCGGCGCGAGCTCACTCAAGCTGATCGCGATCCACGAGGCGATCGATCGCGACTACCCGGGCGTCATCGACCTGACCGAGCTGTTCGACTACCCGACGATCCGCGAGCTCGCGGCGTTCCTCGCCGGCAAGCTCGCTCAGCCGGCGCCGTAGAGCGGCTTCTTCAGCTTCCAGCGCTTGTGCGACCACAGCCAGTCGGGGGGCGCCGCGTGGATCTGCGCCTCGGAAAAGCGCGCGTAGCGCTCGGTGAACTCGCCGGTTGCGAGCCGCTCGCCGCCCTCGGCGAGCGGCGTGAAAGTCACTTCGTAGTGGCCGCGCGACAGGCGTCGCATGCCGACGAACAGCGACGCGTAACCGGTCGTGCGCGCGATCTCCTCGGCGCCCATGTAGAACGCGGTGTCGCGATTCAGGAAACGGGTCCAGTGGCGCTTCTCGCTGCTGCGCGGCTCCTGGTCGGCAATCACCGCAATCACGCGCACGATGCGCCGCCGCTTGATGATGTCGGGCAGCAGTTCCTTGGCCGGCACGAGGTGCGCGCCGAAGCGCGTACGCAGCGTGAGCATTTCGTCGTTCGCCCAGCGGTTCTTGAGCGGCTTGTACGCAGCGTCGACCGGGTAGCCGACCTGGCTCGCCATCGCGTGCATCAGCCATTCCCAGTTGCACTGGTGGGCCGCGACCACGAGAACGGGGCGGCCGCGCGCGAGGCGCTCCGTGAGGACCGGCAGGTTCGTGAAACGCACGTAACGTGCGATCTGCTCGCGCGTCAGTGCACCGGTGCGCACGATTTCGGCGAATACCTGTGCGAAGCCGAGGTGATGGCGCTTGCAGATTGCCGCCCGTGCGCGCGCGTCGAGCTCGGGAAACGCGATTGCGAGGCTCGCATCGATGTGGCGACGCCGGTAGCGAAAGACGTGGAAGCCGAGCGTGCCGAGGCACCACACGAGGCCATAGAGCAGCGGCGCCGGAATGCGCGACAGCAGTGCAACCCACCAGACCGGACGCCTCGGCGACTGCGGCGGGGCGGCTACGCCGGGCTCGGGATCTGGCAACGCGGTGTGCTCATGCGGCTTGTGCTCGTGCTTCGCTGCGGGCGCGCAGGTAGAGCCACAGGGCCCATACCGCGATCACGCCATTGGCGACGCCGACCAGCGTGAACGGCGCCGACGGGCCGACCCGGTCGTACAGCCAGCCTCCCAGCGATGATATCGCGAGAATGCCGAGCCCACCGAAAAACGCCTGCAGGCCGAACACGGAGCCGCGCGAGCGCGGCTCGGTTTCCTGACCGAGCAGGATCGTCGCCGCGAGCACCGTGCTCACCTGCCCGATGCCGAGCAGCATCAGCGCGGGAACGGCGCCCGGGCGCACGATGTCGTCCTGCATGCCCACCCAGCAGTAGCCCGCCAGCGCGAGCGCGAATGCGAGCGCGAAATGCGCGGTGCGGCTCATGCGATCGCCGAGCCAGCCGAATACCGGTGCCCACAGCATCGCGGTGCCCTGCGTGACACCGATCGTCATGCCCACCTTGCCCGCCGCCTGCGACGCGCTCAGCCCCTCCGCGACGGCGGACTGCGCGGCCCAGAGCGCCAGGAACAGCGTGATCAGGCTGAGGTCGGCGCGGGACGTGAACCCGCCGCCGTAGGCGAGCAGGATGCGCGGATTGCGCGCCGCCCGCAGGCCCTCGGCCACGAGCAGGTGCAGCGGCTTGCGCTCGCTCGCCTTCGACGGCAACCCCGGCTTCAGGCCGAGCATCACGATCGCCGCGAGCACGGTGACCCCGGCCACGGTGAAATACGCGTAGCGCCCGGCATCGAGCTCGCTCGCGCCGGCGGACGCGAACCAGCGCGGCAGCTGGGTGAGCCCGACGAGGAACGTGACCGAACCGACGGCGTTCAGGAAGAACGCGACACCCGTCAACTTGCCGCGCGAGGTCTCGGCGGGGTAGTCGGCGAGCACGGTCGCGAGCATGGCGCCGAGCGCCGCCACTGCGCAGCCGAACACGAGCCGGTAGGCCACGAGTTCCGGCATCGAATGCGCGAGCGGATAGAGGACGTAGCCGCCGGCGATCAGCAGGAATCCGGTCACGTAGACGGGGCGTCGACCGATGCGGTCCGACAGTGCACCCCACAGGCCGATCACGACGAGGATGCTGATTTCCTGCCACGACTGCAGGATGCCGGTGGCGACGCCCTGCTCGCCCGTCGGCAACGCGAGGTTCACTTTCAGCACGAACGGCGTCATCGCGGGCAGATACGCAAACAGCCCGATGCTGACGAACGCCGCGAACAGATAACAGAGCGCGTGGCGGCGCGAGACGCCGGGCGCAAGCTCGATGAATCCCAGCCTTTGCGGCGCTTCGTTCGTCACGCGGCCCCCCGTGTTCAGGCGCGCAGCATTCTCATGCCATTGACAGTCACGATCAATGTCGCACCGACATCTGCCGCCACCGCCAACCACAAGGTGGCCCAACCGGGGATCGTGATCGCGAGGAAGGCGAGCTTCAGGCCAAGGGACAGCGCGATGTTCTCCTTGACGAGGCGCCGGGACTTGCGCGCCACCGCGAGCGCACGCGGCAAGCGGTGCAGGTCGTCCTGCATCAGGACGACATCGGCGCTCTCCATCGCCTGCGCGGTACCGCCGGCGCCCATCGCGATGCCGACATCCGCGCCCGCGAGCGCCGGCGCATCGTTGATGCCGTCGCCGACCATCGCGACGACACCGTGCGTCGAGCGCAGGCGACTGATCTCGCGCATCTTGTCGGCGGGCAGCAGCCCTGCGTGCACCTCATCGATCCCGTCGATCGCGCGGGCAACCCGGGCCGCGACACCCGCGTTGTCGCCGGTCAGCATCGCCGTCCTGACGTCGGGGAACGATGCGCGCAGGGCGCGCAGCGCGGCCGCCGTATCCGCGCGTGGCTCGTCCTCGACCGCGATCAGGCCGACAATCCGCTCGCCTCGCGAGACGTACATGGTCGTGCGGTCATCGCCCTGCGGCGAGCCGGCAAGGCGCGGCGGCAGTGACGGGGCATGGTCTCCCGAGGCGAACAGGCCCTCGCTGCCGACCGCCACGCGTTCGCCGGCGACGTTGCCGACGATGCCGCGCCCGGCCACCGCGCGAACCGCACTGGCAGCGGGGAAGCGGCGCGCGACACCGCGCTCGCCCGCCGCCGCGCGAATCGCATGTGACACGGGATGCTCGGACGCGGACTCGACCGATGCGGCGAGACCCAGCACGTCGTCACAGCTGCCGCAATCGGCGCGCGATGCGTCGTCGTGCGAGCAGTCGAGCCCCGCGATGCGCGTCACCGCGGGGCGGCCGCTCGTCAATGTGCCGGTCTTGTCGAACGCGATCACGCGCACATCGGCCAGCGCGTCCAGCCGCTCGCCGCCCTTCACCAGCACCCCGAGCTGCGCCAGGCGCGTCAGGCTGCTGACGACCGTCACCGGGATGCTGATCACGAGCGCACACGGGCACGCGACGATGAGCAGCGCGAGACCGCGATACAGCCAGCCGTGCGTGCCGTCCGCAGTGTCGAGCAGCGGCTGGCCGAATGCGAGCACGGGCACGAGCACGATCGCGACGGCGAGCAGCACGACCGCGGGCGTGTACCAGCGCGCAAAACGGTCGATGAACCGCTCCGCCGGCGACCTCGCCGCCTGCGCGGCCTCGACGAGCCTCGCGATGCGCGCGATCGTCGAGTCGGCCGCGAGGCGCGTCACCTCGATCTCGATGGCTCCCTCGCCGTTGACGGTGCCGGCGAGCACCACATCGCCGGCGCGCTTCGCGACGGGCACGCTCTCGCCGGTGACCGCCGCCTCGTCGAGCGTCGATTCGCCGGCGAGGATCTCGCCGTCCACCGGTACGCGCTCGCCGGGACGCACCAGCACGCGTGCGCCGAGCGGCACCGCGTCGGCGGGCATCGTCTCCTGATGGTAGTGATCCGCGTCGCCGTGCGAGTGCCCGTGGTCGTGGTCGTGGCCGTGGTCGTGGTCGTGACCGTGATCATCGTCGTCGTGATGCGCGCCACCGTGATCGGCGCCTGCGTTCGCCCGATGCAGCCGCATCACGGTGGCCGTCCGGGGTTGCAGCGCGAGGAGACTGCGCAACGAACGACGCGCGCGGTCGGCGCTGTACGCCTCGAGCGCCTCGCCGAGCGTGTACAGCAGGATCACGGTCACCGCCTCGCCGCCGGCATCGATGGCGAGTGCACCGAGTGTCGCGATGGCCATCAGCAGATCGATCGTGATGCGCCGGCTGTACAGCAACGCGCGCAGTCCCTTGGCGAACACCGGCAATCCGGCCACGACGACGACGGCGAAAAACACGAATGACAGGCCCCGGGGCGGCAGAACCGCCGGCGCGGCCAACGCCAGCGCGACCGCCGCGAGCACGGCGATCGCCGCAGCGCTCGCGACGCGCAGGCGCGGCTGGCTCCACAGAAATGCGAAAAACCCCGCAAGGCCGCGCCGCTCGACGAGCGGCGCAAGCGGCTGCGCAGACGGCGGATCGCCCTGCAGCCGAAACCCGAGTTGCGACAATCGCTGTTCGATGAGGTGCCGCGCAACGTCCCCGTCCACCTGCATCGATTCGGTCGTGAAATCGACGCTGACGGCGTGCACGCCCGGCAGCTTGCGTATTCCGTCCTCGATCGTGAGGGCGCAGCTGCCGCAGTCCATGCCGGCGATACGGTAGCGGTGACGGGGCGGTTCCATGGTGCGATCGTGCACCTTGAAGCCGGGTTCAAGGTCAAGGGGTCGCTTCGAGCGTCAGGAAGAGCTGCGCATAGAGGAATGCGTGGTCGCCACGGACCCGCAGCTGCAGGCCGTCGGGCGCCGGCGCCAGCGTCACGTCGACGTGCACGCCGCAACCCGCATCCGCCGCGACGAGCTGTTCGAGCGCCGCCTGCACGGCCGCGCTGCGGTCGCGCACGAGGATCGTGTAGCCGTCCGCGTCCTTCCAGACGTGCACGTGCCGCCCGCGCAGCGCCTTGAAAATGCGCTCCTGGTCGGCCGATGCGAGCGCGCAGCCGATGCGCCGGGTCAGCCGATGCACCGCCCCGGGCGCCGCCCGCTCCGGCTCGTGGCCGCAGACGTGGTCGATCAGCCGCCGGTAGACGCGCGCGGTGCTGCCGCCCGCCGCGCGTCCGACCTGCGCGGTCAGGTCGTCGAGGAACAGCTCGAGTTCGTGGCGCAGCACGAGGAGCTCGGTGAGCCGCCGCTCGATCTCGATGAAACGCTGTTCGGCGATGCCGACCACGGTGTGGCCACGACCGCGCTTGTCTTCGCCGCCCGCGCGCAGCAGCTTGATGTCGCCGAGCGAGAAGCCGAGCCGCTGCGCGCGATGGATGAATGTGAGCGCGCGCAGCGCCGCGCGCGGGTACAGACGGTAGCCCGCCGCGCTGCGCGCCGCGGGCGGCAGCAGGCCCTCGCGCTCGTAGTAGCGCAGCATCGACGTGCTGACCCCGGCGCGCCTCGCGAGCTGGCCGATCGTGAGCGATGCGCCGTCGGGGGCGTCGGCTTTGTGGCGTCGTTTGGTTACCATCGCGGGACCTTGACCTTGAACTCTACTTCAAGGTCTATCGTGCAGCCAGCGTGCGGGGGGAGTGGCGGTGCTCGGAATCGACAAGAGGCTGATTGTCCAGGCGACGAGCCGCTGGCTCAGGACCGGCATCGTGGTCGGCCTGCTCGGCCTCGTCGCGAGCCTCGTGCTCTACTGGTTCATCGGCCGCGCCGTCGATGCGATGCTCGCCGGCGAACCGCTGCTCGCCGAGGCGCTGCCGTGGATCGCGCTGCTGCTCACCGCGAAGTTCGCGCTCGGCTGGCTCTACCGCACCGCGCAGCACAAGGCCTCGTCGCTCACCAAGCTGACGATCCGCGACCTCATCTACGCGCACGCGCTGCGTCTCGGTCCCGCCGTGCTCGACAGGAAGCGCACCGGTGAACTCGTCAATGTGGCGGTCGACGGCATGGACTGGATCGAGATGTTCTACGGCATCTACTTCGTCCAGTTCGTCGTCGGCATGGCGACCCCGCTCGCGCTGTGCATATTCATCGCCGCGTACGACTGGGTGGTCGGTGTGGCGCTTCTCGTCAGCGTGCCGCTCACGCCCCTCTTCCTCGGCTTGATGGGCCGCAACTTCAGGAAGGCGAGCGAGCGGTTCGCGGAGGTCAACGCCGCACAGGGCGCGCGCTTCCTCGATTCGATCCAGGGCATGACGACGCTCAGGATGTTCAATCTCGGCAAGGCACGCGGCGCCGAGATGCACGCGGCAAGCGAGGAGCAGCGTCGCGAGACGATGCGCCTGCTGCTCGTGAACCAGCTCATGATCCTCTTCGTCGATTTCGGCTTCGCGCTCGGCACGACCCTCGTGCTGACCATCACCGCGCTGCTGCGGCAGGGCGGCGGCCACCTCACCGCCGGCGCGGTCGTGACGCTCATCCTCGCGAGCGCCGAGTTCGCGAAGCCGCTGACGCTCGTCGGGCAATTCTTCTTCGCGGGCGCGATCGGCCGCGCGTATGCGAAAAAGATCGTCGCCTTCCTCGGCGAGCGCCCCGGTGTCGAGGACGCACCCGGCGTCGCCGCGCCGCCTCCAGTGCCGCAACCGTCGCTGTCGCTCAGGAACCTCGTGTTCCGCTACGCGAACGCCACGAAGCCCGCGGTCGACGATTGCACGATCGAGCTCGCGCCCGGCGAGACGGTGGCGCTCGTCGGCGAGAGCGGCTCGGGCAAGACGACGCTCACGAACCTGCTGCTGCGCACGCTCGCGCCCGAGGCCGGCACCATCGCGCTCGGCGGGCGCGACGTCACTTCGGTGCCGGCGGACTGGGTGCGCGCCCACCTCGCCCTCGTGCCACAGGATCCGTACCTGTTCCACGGCACGATCGCCGCAAACCTGCGCGTCGCAAAGGCCGATGCGTCCGAAGAGGAACTCGTCGCCGCCTGTCGCGCCGCGAACATCCACGAGCAGATTGCCGCGCTGCCGGCCGGCTACGAGACGCTGGTCGGCGAGCGCGGCCTGTCGCTCTCCGGCGGCCAGGTGCAGCGCCTCGCGATTGCCCGCGCGCTGCTGAAGGGCAGCCCGATCGTGATCCTCGACGAGCCGACATCGCAGATCGACCTCGAGACCGAGGCGGTCATCCACGACGCGCTCGCGCATCTGACACGCGACAAGAGCGTGCTGCTGATCGCGCACCGGCTGAGCACGGTGGAGCACGCCGACCGCATCGTCGTGCTCGGGGACGGCCGGGTGCTCGAGTCGGGGTCCCACCAGGAACTGCTGGCGCGTGGCGGCGCCTATGCCGGCATGGTGGCGATCGCGCGGGGTGCCGCATGACGAACACGCAACTCCTCGCGCGCCTGCTCGGATTCATGCGGCCTCTGAACGGCGTCATGTGCGTGTCCGTCTGCGCGCGCACCGTGAAACTCACGACTCAGACGGCGCTGATCGCGCTCGCCGTCAGCGCCGTGGCACGCTACGTCGCGGCGCCCACCGGCGAGACGCTCACGGCCGTTGCGCTCGGCCTCGCCGCCTGCGCCTTCGTGCTCGGGCTGTCCAACTACATCGAGACCTACACGGGCCACTACGTCGCGTTCCGCCTGCTCGCGATGCTGCGCAACGAGTTCTACGACCGCCTCGAGCCGCTCGCGCCCGCGGGCACCGCGACGCTCAGGTCCGGCGACGCCGTCTCGCGTGTCGTCGCGGATTGCGAACGGGTCGAGCCGTTCTATGCGCACACGATTGCGCCCGTGATCACGGCAGTCGTCGTGCCGGCGATCCTGCTCACGGCGGTGGGCCACTGGTATTCGATGGCCTACGTGTGGACGCTGCTGCCCTTCTATCTCGTCATGGGCATCGCGCTGCCGGTGATCACCGCGCTGTCGGGCAGTCGCGGCAGCGCGGACTCGCGGCGGGCGCAGGGTGAAGTCAACGCGTTCCTGACCGACAGCCTGCAGGGCATCCGCGACACCGTCGCATTCGGCTACGGCGAGCGCCGGCGGCGCGAGGCCTGGGCGATCGGCGAACGCCTGAAGCGCAACCAGGATGCGCTCACGCGGGCCGACGCGTTCCAGCGCGGCGTCACCGAGGGTCTCGTCGCCACGGCGGCCATTGCGGTACTGTGGGTCAGCTGGCCGCTCCACCTCGCCGGCGAGATCGACCCGCTGCGCGACCTCCCGGTGCTCGTTGCGGTCGCGATCACGGGCTTCAACGCAACGCAGGCGCTCAACAATGTCGTCGGCGACTTCCAGGTCGCGATGGTGTCGGCGCGGCGGCTGTTCGAGCTGATGGACCAGCGGCCGGCCGTCGCGAATGTCGTCGCGCAGTCGGCGCCGTTCGCGGATGCCTCGCTGCAACTGAGCCAGGTCGAGTTCAGTTACGCGCCGGGCGCACCGCCGGTTCTGCAGAGCCTCAGTCTCGATGTCCCGGCCGGCCGCCACATCGCGCTCGTCGGTGCGAGCGGTAGCGGCAAGAGCACCATTGCGAACCTGCTGCTGCGCTTCTGGGACCCGGTCGCGGGCGACGTGCGCATCGGCGGTCACTCGGTGCGCGAATACACGCTCGAGGACCTGCGCGACCGCATCGCCGTCGTCTCGCAGCGCAACTACACGTTCAACACGACGATCGGCGACAACATCCGCATGGGCCGCCCCGGCGCGACGGCCGCGCAGGTCGACGAGGCCGCGCGCCGCGCGCAGCTGAAGGAATGGATCGACAGCCTGCCGCAGGGCTACGACACACCGGTGGGCGAGATGGGCAACAGGATTTCAGGCGGCCAGCGCCAGCGCATCGCCATTGCACGCGCGCTCCTGAAGGATGCGCCGATCCTCGTGCTCGACGAGGCGACCTCGAGCCTCGACGTCGAATCCGAACGCGAGGTGAATGCGGCGATCCGCGAGCTCGCGCGCGGCCGCACGACCCTCACGATCGCGCACCGCCTGTCGACGGTGCTCGGCGCCGACGAGATCCTCGTGCTCGACCAGGGTCGGATCGCAGAGCGCGGTACCCACGCGACATTGCTCGCGCAGGGTGGCGTCTATGCCCGCCTCTTCGCGCTGCAACAGGACGAAGTGGACGCGCGGTCCGATCGTGCGTCACCATCGCCGGCATGAAGACACTCCCGACATGGGTCGCCTGCGCCCTGATGGCGGGCCTCGCCTCCGTCGCCCCGGCCGACGACAACTGGAGCGCGACGGAAATCTCCACGGCCGCCGTGCGTGCGCTCGCGGCTCCCGGCGTGTCGTCCCCCGTGATCCTCGACGTGCGTACGCCGGAGGAATACGCGGCGGGCCACGTGCCTGGCGCGATCAACATTCCGCACGACCAGGTTCGGGCGCGGCTCGCGGAAATCGGCCCCGCGAAAGACCAGCCGATCGTCGTCTATTGCAGGAGCGGCAGGCGCGCCGCGCAGGCGCTCGCGACGCTGCACGACGCAGGATTCTCGCGGCTGCTGCACATGACGGGCGACATGCTCGCGTGGGACCAGGAAGCCGGCACGAAATAGCCGCGAGCAAATGGTGCCGCTTGTCTGATTCGAACAGACGACCCCATCATTACGAATGATGTGCTCTACCAGCTGAGCTAAAGCGGCACGGGGGGCGCGAATTCTAATGAATGGGCCCTGCCCAGGCAATCGCCCGGGGCTCGTGCCTGCTCGCATCGCGAGCCACGCATTCCGCAATCACTTCGCCGCGCCGGTATTGCGGGCTGCGGCGGCGCGAACACGCAGATGGCGATGGATTCGATGACCAGCGCGCGTCCCGAGCCACCCATCACCGCAAACAAGGCGTAGTACGAGGCGATGACGAGCAGCATGACCGGATAGAGCGCACGATCGCGGTCCATGCCGGTCGCGGCGGTCGAAAGCCCGACCCCAATCGCCAGTACCGCGCCCACCAGGATTGCCACTACGGCTCTCCGGATCCGTCGGCCCCGGCGTCAATCGCCGGTTATCGCCCGGCCGTGCTCATGCGCCCGTGCCGCGCGGCGCGCGGCGCAGGCGAATGACGAGATCGATGCCGGCCACTTCCATCCCTTCGGGCGGTGGCGGCAGGCGGCTGAACTCGACATCCGGCACGGCGACATCGGTGAGCGCGCCGCTGTCGACATCGTGGAAGTGATAGTGCGCCTCGACGTTCGAATCGAACCAGGCGCGCGTGCCATCGACCGACAGCGGCCGGATGAGCCCGCGGCTCGCGAAGAGGTTCAGCGTGTTGTAGACCGTCGCCTTCGACACGCGCGCCCCGTCGGCCTCGAGCCGCGCGAGCAACTGTTCGGCCGACATGTGCTGGGGCGCAGCGAGGAGCACCGCCGCAATGCGCAGGCGCTGCGCAGTCGGCTGGATCCCGTGCGCCGCGAGGCGCTCCGCGAGCGGTGGCTGGGTCATCGCGCCATTATATGAATCTCGCGAAATACGCTGCAAATGCGGCGGGTGCCCGGGGCGGCCCGCGGGCATGCTCGCCTCATGAATCCCGCTCACGCGCATGCCCGAACGCGGGGGTCCACGCTGTGGGAACTCGCCACCGTGCTGGCCGTGGCAGCCGTCCTCGCGGCCCTCGCCGTGCCCGATTTTGCGCGCCTGCGAGCGTCGGCGGGGGTCGCCTCTGGGGCCGATCAACTGCTCGGCGCGCTGCATTTCGCGCGCAGCCGGGCGATCCTCGTCGGGGTTCCGACCGTCGTGTGCCTGTCTCCCGACGGCGTGCGGTGTGTCGGTCGGGGCGCCGCGCGAGCCAGCGCCTGGATCGTCTTCGAGAACACCCGTGCCGAATTCACACCCGTACGGGATCCGGCCGAACCGATCCTGCGCAGCTACCGCCTCGAGCGCCCGATCGAGGTGCGGGCGTCGCGCGGCGCGGTCACCTTCTGGCCGACGCCGCGCGCCGGCATGACCAGCACCTTCGAGTTCTGCAGCACCGCGGCGCGGGTTGCGCCACGTGCAGTCATCGTGAGCCAGACCGGCCGGCCGCGCCTGCGCATCGGGGCGCCGCGCGGCGGGACGGCCTGCCATTAAGTCAAATGACCTTGACCTGCGCACGCACGTTTGCCGCCCGTCGTCGCCACACTGCCGATCATCGGAATTCCGTGAGCCGCGTCGCTGCAACGAGCTATAGTCGCCCGCTATGGGGGGGAAATCCGTTCGCGCACAGGGGTTCACGCTGCTCGAGCTGATGATCGTCATCGCGCTCGCAGCGGTGATCCTCGCGATCGGTGCGCCGAGCTTCACCGAGTTTCGCCGCAACGGCCGCCTCACCGCCGACGCCAACGATTTCCTCACCGCCGTGCAGGTCGCGCGTACCGAAGCGGTCAAGCAGCAGCGCACCGTGTCGCTGTGCGCCAGTGCCGATCTGCAGGCCGCAACCCCCACGTGCTCGGGCGACGCCGATTTCACCGGCTGGGTCGTGTTCGCGGACCCCGACAGTGATTGCGCGATCGCCGACGCTGCCGACATCGCCCGCACGGGCGGTCGCGCCAGTGCCGATCGCGGCAATGTCGAGTCGGTCGCCGACAGCGCCTGCCTCGCATTCGGTGCGAACGGTTTCCTGCTCGACATTCCCGCCGCGCCCCCGCACCGCATCGTCTACTGCGACGAGCGCGGCTATGCGCTGCAGGGTGGCACGAATCAATCGGCGGCGCGCGGCATCGAGGTATCGCGTACCGGTCGCGGTGAAGTCGTCCGCGACCCGGCACGCCTTTCTGCCTGGGAGCTCGCATGCGGATGAAATGGCTGCAGCGCGGCGTCACGTTGGTCGAGGCACTGGTCGCGCTCGTCGTCCTGTCGATCGGCCTCCTCGGCATCGCGGGCCTTTTCGTCGAGAGCCTGCGCAGCAGCCGCACGGCGCTCTTGCGTACGCACGCGGTCAATCTCGCAGGCGACATCGCCGACCGGATCCGCGCCAACGGCAACGGTCGCGACGCCTACGACACGGCCACCTATGCCGGCGCGCCTGCGCCGCACGACTGCGCGCCGACCGCGGCGCAGGCCGGGGGCAACTGCAGCGTGGCCGAGCTCGCCGAAGACGATCTCGCGCGCTGGCAGGCTGCCGTGAGCGATGCGTTGCCGGCCCCGACCGATCCCGCGACGGCGGCCGTGGTGCAGTACGTGCGCGCACCCAATCCCGGACGACCCGATCGCTACCTGATCAAGATCGCATGGCAGGAGCCGGGGTTCCCGCAGCTCAGTGTGTCGTCCGAACTCGTCGTGATGCCGCGGCCGCCGATCTCATGAGAAACGCAATCCGCCAGCGGGGCCTCAGCCTCATCGAACTGCTGGTCGCACTCGCGATCGGTTCGGTGCTCATTGTCGGCGCGGTGTATGTCTTCTCGCGCGGCCGCAGCACGTATGCCGTGAACGAGAGCATCGCCCGGCTGCAGGAAAACGGCCGCTACGTGCTCTCCGTGCTCGAACCCGACGTCGAGCTCGCGGGCTACTACGGCTTCACCAATTCACCCGACACGATCCGTTTCGTGAGCGGCAGCTCGCCCGGCATCGTCTACGCGGTCGCACCGCAGATGCGCCAGCAGCCCGTGCCGGCAGCAGCGCCGGTCGCGGTCCCGAACCTGCCGGCGGGCGCGCACGATTGCGGGACCAATTTCGTCGTCGACGTCCTGACGCCGGTCCAGGGGTCGAACGATACGTTCGCGCTCGGACCCGGCGCGGGTGCCGGCTGCGCCCCGTACGGGGCAGGCGCGGTCGCGAGCGCCGACACGCTGACCATCCGCCGGGTCGATACCCGTACCGCCGCACCGAAATCGAGGAGACTGCAGGTGTATGCGTCCCGACTGCGCAGCCGCTCGACGCAACAGCTCTTCGTCGACGGAGCCGCGCCCGGCCCGATCGATGCCGACAATGAGGTCCACGATCTCGTCGTGCACGCGTACTACGTCGCGCAGGACGCCGTCGACCGCCCCGGCCTGCCGTCGCTGCGCGTCAAGTCGCTCGGGGACGACGCGCAGTTCAACGAAGCCGAGGTCATGCCGGGCGTCGAGGACTTCCAGGTGCAGTTCGGCATCGACACGGGCGACTACGACAATGACGGCGTGATCGACGCAGCGGCCGACGTGAACAACGACGGCATCCCCGAGTCGGACGGCCGCGCGACCCGCTACGTGAATCCCGATTTCGCCGGCCTCGATCGCGCGCAGGTCGTGTCGGTGCGCGTCTGGGTACGGGTGCGGGCCGACCGGCCCGAACCGGGTTTTCACGACGACCGCCGCTATCAATATGCCGATGTCGACTTCACGCCGAACGCCGACGAAGCGCGCTTTCGCCGCGTGCTGATGTCCCGGACCATTTCACTGCGCAACGCCCGCACCCTATGAAGACGCCACCTGCCCTCGCATCATTCCGGCCGCAGCGCGGCGCGGCGCTCGTGATCGGTCTCGTGCTGCTCCTGATCCTCACGCTGCTCGCGATCACCGGCATGAACACCTCGTCCACCGAACTCGTGATGGCCGGCAACGAGCAGTACCGGCGCGCGGCGGCGATGGCCGCCACGGCCGGCATCGAAGAGGCGATCGCCGACATCGGCTCGGTGCCGACCGTGCCCGGCGTCGCGCCGACGCAGGTGGCGGATGTGCCCGTGGGCGCGGCAGGCACCGACCATTACACGACCTCATCCCGCTACATCGGCGAGGAGACCGGCCTGCCCCAGTCGAGCGTCGACCGCTTCGTCGGCCTGCACTACGAAATCGACAGCACCGGCACCTCGGCCCGCAATGCGCGGGACCGGCAGGTGCAGGGCGTGTTCGTCGTCGCCGGCGCCGGGGGTGGTGGTGGCGGCACCCGCCAGATCGGCACCGGCCTCGGGCCGCTCGGAGAATGATCATGCTGTCGCGCCGAATTCCCCTGCTGGTCGCACTCGCGCTCGCGGCGCTGCCCCTCGCGGCCGCCGATCAGGTCTACCGTGTCGTCGAACAGGCGATCGAGGCGCAGGCCGGCACGGTCGTCCTGCCGTCGGGTGAGCGTGGCATCCTCGTCGTCACACGCTGCACCGGGTGCGCGCCCGAGTCGTTCGCGACGAACCCGCGGACGCGCTATGTCACGACGACAGGCCCGACGACACTCGCCGACCTGCGCGCAGGCATGCGCAATGCGCCGCGGGCCGACGTCACCGTCTTCTACGATGCGCAGTCGCGGGCCGTTACGCGCGTCGTCGCGAACCTCGTTGTCGCCCCGCCCGGCGGGCCGCAGCACGCGAATCGCCCGGGAGCGCCCCGATGACCGCCCGTCGCGCGCCATTCGCCGCCGCCTTCGCGGGCGCCGCGCTCTCGCTCCTCGCCGGCGCCGCGGCGTTCGCCGACGACACGGAGATCTTCGTCAACCAGGCCGCGCTGCGCAACGTGCGGCCGAACATCCTGTTCATCATCGACACCTCGGGCAGCATGGACAGCGTGGTGCAGGGCCAGCGCCTGCCATACGACCCGAACCAGGCCTACTCCGGCAGCTGCGCGGCGAACACCCTGTACTGGCGCGCAAGCGGCGCCGGCAATGTGGATCCACCCGCGTGCGATTCCTCGCAGCGCTACCCGGTGGCCGCGAGTCGCTGCGCGGCGGCACGCAACAGCCTCGCGGGAATCGCGGGCACGTGGACCGGCAGCCTGCTGCGCTTCGATGCCACCACCGCACGCTGGGTGTCGCTCGCGGGCACGGGTTCGGCGTTCGACCTGCTGGAATGCGGCGCGGACAGCGGCATCCACGGCGCCGACGACACATCACCGCTGCGCTACGCGCAGAACGGCGATGCGGCGGCGCCCTGGTCCGGCACGCCCGCACGCGAGATCGACTGGGGCGCGGCGCCCGTTTACACGCTGTACAGCGCCAACTGGCTCAACTGGTATTACTCGCCGCCCGTGTCGACCAACCTGACACGGCTGCAGACCGTACAGGCCGTGGCGACGTCACTCGTGGGCTCGCTCGCCGACGTGAATCTCGGGCTCATGCGCTACAGCAGTGATGCCGAAGGCGGCATGGTGATCCACGAGATCGCCGACATCACGACCGCGCGTGATGCCATCATCAACGACATCAACGGGCTCACCGCCAGCGGGTCCACCCCTCTCGCGGAAACCATGTACGAGGCCGGCCAGTATTTCGCGGGACGTGACGTGCATTTCGGCCTCAACTCGGTTGCCGGCACGAACCGGACTCCCTTGCCGAGCGTGCCCGCCTCACGCGACCCGCAGGACTCGTCGCGTTACCAGTCGCCGATCGCCTACCAGTGCCAGCGCAACTTCGCGATCCTGCTGACCGACGGCGAACCGACGCAGGACACGAGTGCGAACACGCTGATCCCCGCGCTGCCGAACTACGCCTCGCTGGTGGGTGGGGGCTGCAGCAGCGTCGGCGACGGCGCCTGCCTGCCCGACATGGCGGACTACCTGCACGCCGCCGACCTGTCGAACCTGCCCGGCCAGCAGAATGTCACCACCTACACCGTGGGCTTCGGCCCCGAGGTCGCCGGCTCCACGCTGCTCGCGCAGACCGCCGCGCGGGGTGGTGGCGAGGCCTACTCTGCGAGCGACGTCACGAACCTCACGACGTCGCTGCAGGCGATCGTCGGCAACATCCTGCAGACGAGTTCGACGTTCACGACGCCTTCGGTTTCGATCAACGCGTTCAATCGCACGCAAACCCTCAATGAACTCTACGTCTCGGTGTTCAGTCCCGAATCCACCGTGCACTGGCCGGGCAACCTGAAGAAGTATGCGTTCCGGGACGGTGAGATCGTCGATGCCGCCGGCAACGGGGCCATCGACGCTGCGACCGGGTTCTTCCGCCAGGGCACGCAGAGCTTCTGGTCGGCCACGGCCGACGGGCCCAATGTCGAGGCTGGCGGTGCGGTGAGCCGCCTGCCGGCCGAAGTCGACCGGCACATGTACACCTATCTGACGGGCGCCGGCAGCCGCAACCTCACGGTCACGGGCAACCGCTTCGAGCGCGCCAATGCGGCGCTCACGCCGGCGCTCCTCGGCCTTTCGGGTGCCGTCCCGACCCGGGAAGAGCTGATCGACTGGGCGCGCGGCATCGACGTGCAGGATGAAGATGCCGACGGCGATCGCACGGAGATGAACCGCTTCATGGGCGATCCGCTCCACGCACGGCCCGCGCTCGTCACCTATGGCGGCACGCCGTCCACGCCGGATGCGGACGACGGCGTCGTGTACGTGCCGACGAACGACGGCTTCCTGCACGCGGTCGATGCGCGCAACGGGCGGGAACTCTGGTCGTTCATCCCGCCCGAACTGCTCGCACGTCTGCCCGACCTCTACCTCAACTCCGGCGTCAGTGCCCGCACCTACGGCCTCGACGGCGACGTGCGCGTGCTCAAGTTCGACGTCAACCAGGACGGCATCGTCGATGCGTCTGCGGGCGATCGCGTGTGGATCTTCTTCGGCATGCGTCGCGGCGGCAGCACCTATTACGCACTCGACGTGACCGATCGCGACACGCCGCGCCTCAAGTGGAAGATCGGGCCGGCGGAGTTGCCCGGCATCGGCGAGACATGGTCCGCGCCGACCCTTGCTCGCGTGCGGGTCGGCGGCGCGAGTCAGAACGGCGAGCACCTCGTGCTCATCTTCGGCGGCGGATACGACGGCGCGCAGGAAAACGGCCCGTATGTCGCCGACACGATGGGCCACCGCATCTTCATGGTCGACGCCGCGACCGGCGCGCTCCTCTGGTATGCGGGCGGCCCCGGCGGCGCGGGCACGCCGGACCTGACACTGACACGCATGACGAATTCGATTCCCGGTCGCGTCACCGTGATCGACACCGACGGCGATGAATTCGCCGATCGCATGTACGCGGCCGACATGGGCGGGCGAATCTTCCGGTTCGACATCTACAACGGCAACGACCGCGCGAGCCTTGTCACCGGCGGCGTGTTCGCGAGCCTGGGCGCCGGCGACATGGCGACGCCGACCACCGTCGACAACCGCCGCTTCTATTACACGCCCGACGTCGCGCTGATCCAGCGCCGTGCCGCCGAGCCGTATTACAACCTCGCCATCGGCTCGGGCTACCGGGGCCATCCGCTCAGCACCGCGACACGCGATCGCTTCTATTCGCTGCGTGACAAGGCGCCGTTCGCGAAGTACACGCAGGCCGACTACAACACGTTCACGCCGATCACGGAGGGCGACCTGATCGACATCACGAGCAACCCCGGCGTCACGCCGGTGCCGACGCAGGCGCGCGGCTGGCTGCTCGACTTGCGCCTGAATGGCGACCTGACCGGCGAGAAGGTGCTCGCGGAGGCGCTCACCGTGAATGGCGCGATCCTCTTCCCGACCTATCAGCCGACCGCGCCCGCCGCCATGAATCCCTGCCTGCCGGCGTCCGGGCAGAACCGCGTGTATGCGCTCGGCGTCGACTCGGGGCGCCCCGTCATCGACTTCAACGACGACCAGCAGGTGACGACCAGCGATCTCTTCACCGATCTTGCGCAGTCCGGCATCGCCGGTGAGGTGAGCTTCGCCTACGAATCGGTCGCGGGCTCGCAGGGCGGCGGTGGAGGTGGCGGCGGGGGCTCGGGGCAAGGCGGGAACGACCCGAACCTCGACGAGCTCGGCCGCCGCGCGCTGTGCGTGGTCGGCGTCGAAGTGCTGCGCAAGTGCATCCGCCCGGGCGGGGTCGTGCGCACGTACTGGCAGCGGCCCGGCACGGACTAGCCGCGCACGTGGCGGCTCTCCGTTTGCTGCGCGCGCTCGCTCTTGCCACGCTCTGTGCCTGCCTTGCCGCGGCAGGCACAGAACCCGCGTTCGCGCGTGGCGAGGTGCTGATCAACGGTGTGCCGGCGCGTCCGGCCCGCGCCCGCGACTACTACCCTGCAGACCTGCGGCGAGCCAACGTCGGCGGGCGCGTCTCGCTCGCGTACTCGATCGACGCATCCGGTCGCGTCGTCCGCGTTTTCCCGCTCGTCTCCGACGATGTGCGGTTCGAACCCGCGGCGACGCAGTGCCTGACCGACCTCCGATTCCGCGTTCCGGCCGACTGGGAGGCACGAGGAGGACCGTGGCGCCGATTCCGGATCCAGGTCACCTTCGTCGTGCGGGGCATGCAGCCGTTGCCCAAGTGGGACCCGACGGATGAAGCGCTTGTGATCACCGCCAGCGGGCGATGACCGCAGGCAGCGTGGAGCCGCCGATCGCTACTCGCGCCTTGCGTTCCTGAGCGCCTTCGGCAGCGCGAACGTGATGTTCTCCTCACGGCCGCGCAGCTGCACGGGCGCTTCGCCGCCCCAGCCGCGCAGGCGCTCGATGACCCGTTGCACCAGGATCTCGGGCGCCGATGCCCCCGCGGTGACTCCCACGGCACGGCGGCCCTCGAACCATTCCGCACGCAGGTCGTCGGGGCCGTCGACGAGATAGCCGGGCACGCCGGCTCGATCGGCGAGCTCGCGCAGCCGGTTCGAGTTCGAGCTGGTCGACGAGCCGACGACGATCAATACGTCGCACTCCGCGAGCAGCTGCTTCACCGCGTCCTGGCGGTTCTGCGTCGCATAGCAGATGTCCTCCTTGCGCGGACTCGCGAGTGCCGGGAAGCGCCGCCGCAGCGCCGCGACGATCCCGGCGGTGTCGTCGACCGACAGCGTCGTCTGCGTGACGAAGGCGAGCCGGTCGGGCGCACGGATCTCGATGCGCTCCGCATCCTGCACCGACTCGATCAGCACGATACGGCCGCCGTACGAGCCATCGAAGCGCCCCATCGTGCCCTCCACTTCCGGGTGACCCTCGTGGCCGATCAGGATCACCTCGCGCGCCTCGCGGGCATAGCGCGCCACTTCCATGTGCACCTTGGTGACGAGCGGGCAGGTCGCATCGAAGACGGTCAGCTTGCGCCGCGCGGCTTCGTCCTCCACCGCGCGCGACACGCCGTGCGCGGAGAAAATGACGGTGGCACCATCCGGCACTTCGTCGAGCTCATCGACGAACACCGCGCCGAGTTCGAGCAGGCGCTCGACGACATAGCGGTTGTGCACGACCTCGTGGCGCACGTAGATCGGCGCGCCGAACAGGTCGATCGCGCGCTGCACGATGTCGATCGCGCGATCGACGCCGGCGCAGAAGCCGCGTGGGTTGGCGATCAGGATCCTCATGGCAGCTTCGCGCGCCGCGACTCGATCAGCGCATCCACGATGAGGCAGACCGCGCCGATCGTGATCGCCGAATCGGCCACGTTGAATGCGGGAAACCAGCTGTCGTTCCAGTGCGCGTGCACGAAGTCGATGACGAAACCGTGCCGCAGGCGGTCGATCACATTACCGAGCGCGCCGCCGAGGATCAGCGCGAGACCGCAGGCGAGCCAGGCCTGCGCGCGCGCGTGCACGCTGCGCAGCCACACGACGATGGCGACGCTCACCGCGATCGCGAGCCCCGTGAAGAGCCAGCGCTGCCACCCGCCCGCACCCGCGAGGAAGCTGAACGCCGCGCCGGGGTTGTGCAGGCGCGTGATGTCGAGCACCGGCAGCAGCGTCACGCTCTCGTAGAGCTCGAAGTGCCGCTCGATCCAGGCCTTGCTCGCCTGGTCGGCGGCGATGATGAGGGCCGCGAGCGGCAGCCAGCGCCAGCCGCTCATGCGTAGCGCCTCGTCTCGCCCGCGCCTGCCACGTTCGTCACGCAGCGGCCGCAGAGCCCGGGATGCTCCGCGTGCGTGCCGACATCGTCGAGCCGATGCCAGCAGCGCACGCATTTCGGCGCCTCGGTCGGCCTGATGCGGATCGCGACCCCTTCGGCCACGGCGACGCTGCCCGGCGGCGCCGCTCCCCGCTGCACGCGCGCGGCCGACGTGATCAGGAGAAACCGCAACTCGTCGCCGAGCGCCGCGTGACGCGCGTACTCGCCGTCCGTGCACCACACCTCGACCCCGGCCTCGAGCGGCGCGCCGATCGCACCCGTGTCGCGCAGCTTCTCGAGTTCACGCGTCACCGCCGCGCGCAGCGCGAGCAGCGCCGGCCAGTCGATGTCGCTCGCCGACACTTCGGGCAGCGGGTGCCAGACCTCGAGCTGCACCGATTCGCTGCGCGCGCCGGGCAGGGCCTGCCAGATCTCTTCGGCCGTAAAGGACAAGATCGGCGCGATCCAGCGCACCATCGCCTCGGCGATGTGGAACATCGCGGTCTGCGCCGAGCGGCGCGCGTGGCTCTTCGCCGGCGTCGTGTAGAGACGATCCTTCAGCACGTCGAGGTAGAGCCCGCCGAGGTCGACGATGCAGAAGTTGTGCACCTTCTGGTAGATGAGGTGGAACGCGTAGTCGCGGTACGCCTGCACGATCTCGGCCTGCAGCGCGCGCGCGCGGGCGATCGCCCAGGCGTCGAGCGCGACGAGGTCGGCGACCGGCACGGCATCGGCCACCGGATCGAACCCATGGAGGTTGCCGAGCAGGAAACGCACCGTGTTGCGGATGCGGCGGTAGGAGTCCGCCATGCGCTTCAGGATCTCGTCCGAGACGCCGATCTCGTTGGCGTAGTCGGTCGAGGCGACCCAGAGGCGCAGCACGTCCGCGCCGAGCGTCGCGACGACCTTCTGCGGCAGGATCACGTTGCCGAGCGACTTCGACATCTTGCGGCCCTTCTCGTCCACGGTGAACCCGTGGGTGAGCACGCCCTTGTAGGGCGCGCGGGCGTAGAGTGCTTCCGACATCAGCAGCGAACTGTGGAACCAGCCGCGGTGCTGGTCCGAGCCCTCGAGGTACAGGTCGACGGGCACCTTGATCTCGGGGCGCGACGCACCGACACACTCGAACGACAGCCCCGAGTCGGCCCACACGTCCATGACGTCGACGACCTTCTCGTAGGTCTCGCTGTCGACGCCGATCAGTTCGGCCGCATCGAGCGCGAACCACGCCTCGATGCCGCCCTGCTGCACGCGATCCGCCGCCTTGCCGATCAGCGCGAGCGTATCGGGGTGCAGCGCGCCCGTTTCCCGGTGCGTGAACAGCGTGATCGGTACGCCCCAGGTGCGCTGGCGCGAAATGCACCAGTCGGGCCGGTTCTCGATCATGCCCGTGATGCGCTGCTCGCCCCAGGCCGGGGTCCACTCGACGCCCCGGATATCCCGCAGCGCGTGCGCCCTGAGGTTGCGCTGCTCCATGCTGATGAACCACTGTGGCGTCGCACGGAAGATCACCGGCGTCTTGTGGCGCCAGCAGTGCGGATAGCTGTGCCGGTACGGCACATGGTGCAGCAGCCGCCCGGCGTCGGCGAGCGCCTGCACGATCACGGCGTTCGCCGCATCGACCCGTTGCCCGCCGACGAGCGGCGTGCCGGCGAAGAAGCGCCCATCGGGCCCCACCGGGTTCACGACCGGCAGGCCGTATCGCTGGCCGACGACGAAGTCCTCCTGGCCATGGGCCGGCGCGGTGTGCACGGCGCCGGTACCTGCCTCGAGCGTCACGTGATCCCCGAGGATCACCGGCACGCGCTTCGGCAGGAATGGATGCGCAAGCTCGAGCCGCTCGAGTGCGACGCCGTCGAACTCGGCGAGCAGCTCGCGCATCGCAAGGCCATAGCGCGCGAGGCAAGTCTCGCGCAGCTCGCTCGCGAGCACCAGCCGTTCGCGGCCCGCGGCGGACTCGACCTCGACGAGGCTGTAGCGGAAACCGGCGCGCAGCGCGACGGCTTCATTGGCAGGCAGTGTCCAGGGTGTCGTCGTCCAGATGACGAGCGACACCGGCAGTTCGCCGAGCGCGCCGGCGGGCTGGCCAATGCGGCGCTCGAGGTCGCGCAGGTCGAGCACGCGAAACGCGACGTCGACTGCGGGCGACGTACGCTCCTCGTATTCCACTTCCGCCTCGGCGAGCGCGGAGCGGCAATCGAGGCACCAGTGCACGGGCTTCGCGCCGCGATACAGG
This sequence comes from Steroidobacteraceae bacterium, assembly GCA_019187185.1. GTDB lineage: Bacteria > Pseudomonadota > Gammaproteobacteria > Steroidobacterales > Steroidobacteraceae > CADEFQ01. The sequence goes on from JABAQU010000002.1 coordinate 55,141, forward strand.
TGCCCGTTGTGCACGATGCGGCCGAAGGCGCGGATCTGCTCCGCCTCGTACGCCGCGTCCATCGTGAGGTAGGGCCGGTCCCAGTCGCCGAGCACGCCGAGGCGGATGAAGTCGGCGCGCTGCAGGTCGATCTGCTCGCGCGCGAACGCGCGGCACGCCGCACGGAATGCGTTCGCATCGAGCTTCTGCCCCGGCTTGCCGTGCTTTTTCTCGACGGCGTGCTCGATCGGCAGGCCGTGGCAGTCCCAGCCCGGGATGTAAGGCGCATCGAAACCGTCGAGCGAGCGCGACTTGACGATGATGTCCTTCAGGATCTTGTTGACCGCGTGCCCGATGTGAATCGCGCCGTTCGCGTACGGCGGGCCATCGTGCAGCACGAAGCGCGGCCGGCCGCGCGCAGCGGCACGCAGCTTCCCGTACAGGTCGCCCGCGCGCCAGGCCTCGAGCATTTTCGGCTCGCGCTGCGCGAGATCGGCCTTCATCGGAAAGCCGGTCTGCGGCAGGTTGATCGTGTGCTTGTAGTCGGTCACTCGCAGTCCTTCAATGGTCGAGCAGGCGCCGCGCCGCGCCCGCATCGTCGTGCATCTGCGCGACCATCGCCTCGAGCGACGCAAACCGCGCCTCGTCGCGGATCTTCGCGACGAACTCCACCTCGATTTCGCGGCCGTAGAGGTCCGCCGCGAAATCGAACAGAAACGTCTCGAGCCAGGGCTCGACACCGCCGACCGTCGGCCGCGTGCCGAGGCTCGCGACCCCGGGCCACGCCGTTGCGGCCACGCCGTGCACGCGTACGGCGAATATGCCGCCGAGCGGCGAGACGCGACGCTCGAGCCGCAGATTCGCCGTCGGAAAGCCGAGCGTGCGTCCGAGCTGCTCGCCTTGCGCGACACGCCCGCGCATCGTATATCGTCGCCCGAGAAGTCGCGCAGCGCCGTCGAAATCCCCGGCGGCGAGGCACGCACGCACGGCCGAGCTGCTGACGCGCTCGCCCGACCGCGTGACCGGCGCGACGACATCGACCTCGAAGCCGAGGCGGCGCCCCTCCTCCGAGAGGCGCTCTGCCGTTCCCGCCCCGCCGCGGCCAAACCGGAAATCGTGGCCGACGACGATCATCGCGGCACCGAACGCGCGTGCGAGGCGCTGCGCGAACATCTCGGGTGACCACTCGCGCAGCCGCGCATCGAAACGCAGCACACACAGCGCATCGAGCCCGCTTTGCGCGACGAGCCGCCAGCGTTCGCGAAAGCTCGTCAGCCGCGCCGGCGGCGAGGCCGGCGTCAGGTATTCGCGCGGCATCGGCTCGAAGGTCAGCATCAGTGCGCGCACGCCGCGCTCGCGAGCCACCTCGCGCGCGCGGGCCATCAGCGCCTGGTGCCCGAGGTGCAGGCCATCGAAGGTGCCGACTGCCACCACCGCATCGCGGCAGGTGTGGGGAAGGGTCGGCAATCCGCGAATCAACCGCATGATTATATGGGCCGGTTGCGCAGGTGGCCATAACGCAGGCCGGTCGCGAACAGCACCGCGAAGTACAGCGCCGCGCCGGCAGCGATGCCGATACCGCACCGGACCGCGCGTTGCAGCGCCCCGAGGGTAGTCCAGCCGGCGAGGTCACCGGCAAACCACATGAGGAGCGCCGCCATCGCGACATTGGCGGCAAGGACGCGCCACAGGAAAGTCGGCCAGCCGGCCGACGCCCGATACACCCCGCCGCGTCTGAGGCCACGCCACAAGAGGAACGCATTGACCGCCGCACCGGCGCAGGTCGATGTGGCGAGCAGCACGTGCGGAACCGGGAACCCGAGCCACTTGGCGGGCAGCACGACGACGACATTGAGGGTCATCGTGACCGCGAGCGCGATGATGCCGACCCGCACCGGCGTGCGCGTGTCCTGGCGCGCGAAGTAACCGGGCGCGAGCACTTTCACGAGGCTGAACATCAGCAGCCCCCACGAATACGCCATCAGCGCGTAGGACGCCATCTGCACGTCGCGCAGCCCGAAGCGCCCGTAGCCGAAGATCGTGGCCGTGAGCGGGCCCGAGAAGACGAGCAGGCCCACTGCGGCCGGCGTCGCGAGCAACACAGTGAGGCGCAGCGCCCAGTCGAGGGTACCGGCGAAGCGGTCCATCGACTGCTGCGCGTGGTGCGCGGACAGCCCCGGCAGGATCACGGTCGCGAGCGCGATACTGAAGACGCCGAGCGGAAACTCCATCAACCGGTCGGCGAAATAGAGCCAGGAAATGCTGCCCGACATCAGGAACGACGCGATGATCGTGTCGAGCAGCAGGCTCACCTGGGCCATCGACGAGCCGAGGATCCCCGGCACCATCAGCCGACCGATGCGCCGCACGCCCTCGGCGCGCGGCTGCCAGCGCGGGCGGCCGAGGAGCCCGAGCCGTCCGACCGCGGGCAGCTGAAAGAGGACCTGCAGCACCCCGCTCACGAACACGCCGATCGCGAGCACGCGCCCCGGGTTCGCCGCGTTTGCGGCGAGCACGACGGCCACGAAGATCATCACGACATTCATGATGACCTGCGTGAACGCGGGCACCGCGAAGCGCCCGTAGCTGTTCAGCACGCCGCTGAAGAGCGCCGTGAGCGACACGAAGAAGAGATACGGGAAGGTCCACCGCAGCATCTCGACCGCGAGGTCGTACTTGTCGCCGTGCTGCGTGAAGCCGGGCGCGAACAGCAGGATCAGGAGCGGCGCACCGATCACGCCGAGAATCGTCACGCCGAGGAGCACCGTGCCGAGTGTGCCCGACGTGCCGCCGACGAGCGTCCGTACCTCCTCCGGCGTACGCCTGACGCGATACTCGGAAATGACCGGCACGAAGGATTGCGAGAACGCGCCCTCGGCAAAGAGCCGCCGCAGGAAATTCGGGATCTTGTAGGCGACGAGGAAGGCGTCCATCAGGAGCCCGGCGCCGAAGACCTGTGACAGTGCCATGTCCCGCAGGAGGCCCGTGATCCGCGACAGCAGCGTCGTGGCGCCGACGACGCTGGTGCTCTTCAGCAGCGCGCGGCTCATGCGATAAACGTCGGAAAACCCACAGGTTACAACTATACCGGACGCCTCCGGCCGCGCGCCGGTTCCGATTGACAAGGCTGGGGGCGCTCCGCACACTACGCGCCCTCAAAAAGCAGCCGACCCCTTTTCCGGAGACCCCGTGGCCAATACGAAATCCGCCGAAAAAGCCGCACGCCAGTCCGAGAAGCATCGCGCTCGCAACGTCGCGCTGCGTTCGCGCGCCCGCTCGGGTCTGCGCAAGGCCACCGCGGCGATCGGCACGGGCGACAAGAGCGCGGCGACGGCCGCGCACCGTGAGGCCACGTCCCTCGTCGACGCGCTCGCCTCGAAGGGCAAGATCCACCGCAACAAGGCCGCGCGCCACAAGAGCCGCCTCGCCGCCCGCATCAAGAACATGAAGTGAGGCCGCGGCTCCCGCCGGGAGCCGCCCGTCAGTCCGCTGCGTCGCTGCGCGTCGCGCGCGTCTCCTCGAGCGCCTGCATCACGGCCTCGCTCAGGGCCTTCGTGCCCTCGCCCGTGACCCCCGAGATCAGGAAGGTCGGACCCTTGTGGCGCAGGCGGCGCGCGATGTCCTTCGCGCGCGCCTCGGCTTCGTCGGCGGGCAGCAGGTCGCGCTTGGTGAGCACGAGCCAGCGCGGCTTCGCGGCGAGCTCCGGGCTGAACTTCTTCAGTTCCGCCACGATCGCGCGTGCGTCCTTCACCGGATCGGCATCGGGATCGACCGGCGCGATGTCGACGAGGTGCAGCAGCACGCGGGTGCGCTGCAGGTGCTTCAGGAACCGGATGCCGAGTCCCGCGCCCTCGGCCGCGCCCTCGATGAGCCCCGGGATATCGGCCATCACGAAACTGCGGTGCTGTCCGACGTAGACCACGCCGAGGTTCGGGTAGAGCGTCGTGAACGGATAGTCGGCCACTTTCGGGCGCGCCGCCGAGACGGCGCGTATCAGCGTCGACTTGCCGGCGTTCGGCAGGCCGAGGAGGCCCACGTCGGCGATCACTTTCAGTTCGAGTTCGAGCGCGCGCTTCTCGCCCGGCAGGCCCGGGCCAAACTGGCGTGGCGTGCGGTTGGTGCTCGACTTGAAGCGTGTATTGCCCCAGCCGCCCTTGCCACCGCTCGCGACCAGCAGTTCCTGCGAGGCGCGCGTCAGATCCCCGAGGGTCTCCCCGGTCTCCACGTCGCGCACGATCGTGCCGACCGGCACCGTGACGTGCAGGTCTTCCCCGCCGCGGCCGGTGCAGCCGTTGCCGCTGCCGGGCTCGCCGTGCTGCGCGCGGAACGTGCGTTCGATCCGGAAGTCGGCGAGCGTATTGATCCCTTCTGCCGCGCGCAGGTAGACGCTGCCGCCGTGGCCGCCGTCGCCGCCATCCGGGCCGCCGAACGGCACGAACTTCTCGCGGCGAAAGCTCGTGCTGCCGCGGCCGCCGTTGCCGGCCTGGACCTTGATCCGTGCTTCGTCGACGAACTTCATGTGGGTGGATTCCGTGCCGCGGTCCGCAAACAAAAACCCCGGCGCTCGGCCGGGGCTTTCGATGCGTGCGCGCTGCGCGACGCGTTATTCCGCGTCGATGCTCACGAAGCGGCGCTGCTCGGCGCCCTTCACCGCAAAGCGCACCTTGCCGTTCCTCAGCGCAAAGAGCGTGTGGTCGGTCCCGATGCCGACATTCGGGCCGGCGTGGTACTGCGTGCCGCGCTGGCGCACGAGGATGTTGCCGGCGAGCACGGTCTCCCCGCCGAAACGCTTCACGCCGAGGCGCTTGCTGTGCGACTCGCGGCCGTTGCGTGTGCTGCCGCCTGCTTTCTTGTGTGCCATCTCAGACGATCTCCGTAACCTTGACTTCCGTGAAGGGCTGGCGGTGGTTCTTCATCCGCAGGTAGTGCTTGCGGCGGCGGAACTTGACGATCGCGACCTTGGCGCCCTTGCCGTGGCGCTCGACCGTGCCGGTCACCTTCGCGCCCGCGAGCAGCGGCGCGCCGACCTTCACGTCGCCGCCGTGGCCGACGAGCAGCACCTGGTCGAACGTGACGTTCTGGCCCGGCTCCACGTCGAGCTTCTCGATGCGCAGCACCTGGCCCTTCTCCACCCGATACTGCTTGCCGCCCGTGGCGATGACCGCGTACATGATCGCAAAGCTCCTGAAAAAGGCCGCGTAGTGTACTCACCGCCCGGGGCGCGGTCAAACCCATGATTCGCCAATAAAAACAGCATCTTGATGCCGTCCTGATAGGCTACCCCGATGACCCTCGAGGAAATCCGGGCGCTGGTGCGGGCCGATCTGGTGGCCGTGGACGATGTGGTGCGCGCGAGCCTGAAGAGCACCGTGCCCCTCGTCGACCAGGTGGCCGAGCACATCATATCCGGCGGCGGCAAGCGCCTGCGCCCGCTCCTCGTCGTGCTCGCGGGGCGCGCCTGCGGCGCCGGTGGCCGTCGCCACACGGAAGCCGCGGCATTCATCGAGTTCATCCACACGGCGACCCTGCTGCACGACGACGTCGTCGACGGCTCCGCCAAGCGCCGCGGCCGCGACACCGCAAACGCGGTCTTCGGCAATCAGGCGAGCGTGCTCGTCGGCGATTTCGTCTATTCGCGCGCCTTCCAGATGATGGCGGCGATCGGCTCGCAGCAGGTCATGGAAATCATGGCCGACGCGACCAATGTGATCGCCGAAGGCGAAGTGCTGCAGCTGATGAATGCGCACGACCCGGAAACGACCGAGCAGCGCTACCACGAAGTGATCTACCGCAAGACCGCGCGCCTCTTCGAGGCAGGCGCCCAGGTCGCGGCCGTGCTCGCGAACGCGCCGAGCGCGGTGCAGGATGCGCTGCGCCGCTACGGCCGCCACCTCGGCACGGCCTACCAGATGATCGACGACGTGCTCGACTATCGTTCCGACCCGGCCGCACGCGGCAAGAACCTCGGCGACGACCTCGCGGAGGGCAAGCCGACGCTGCCGCTCATCCATGCACTGCGCATGGGGAACGACGCGCAGCAGGCGCAGATCCGCGCCGCGATCGAACACGGCGGGCTCGAGCACCTCGATGCGATCGTCGCGGCGATCGAGTCGACCGGTGGTCTCGACTACACGGAAGGCCTCGCGCGCCGCGAGGCCGAGCAGGCGGTGAGCGCGCTGCATGCGGTGCCGGCATCGGCGTTTCGCGACGCGCTCGCAGCGCTCGCCGCGTTTTCCGTCGCGCACAAGGTTTGAGGACCCCGGGCTAGCCGGCGCAAAGGAGCGCCTGCATGCCGGCCTCCTCGAAGTGGCGGTCCGTCGTCAGCGCCTGCGAGAGACGCAACTCCCGCATCACGACGAAGCTGCTGCAGTCGGTGAACGAATAGCCGTGATCCGCATGCCTGCGAAAATAGGCCTGCGTCGCCTCGAAACGTTCCTGCCCGATCCATTCGAGGCGGATGCCGACACTCAGCTCCACCAGTTCGAGCACACGCAATGCGACGTGTGCGCCTCCGCGAGCCTTCGCAAGGGTCGCGGCTTCGTCGATCACGTAGTCGGTCACCACCAGGCGCCGCCCCTCTCCGAGCGCGCGCTGCACGACATCCCGGGCGGCCGCATGGCTCGCATCGTTGCGGTCAATCAGCGCATAGAGGCCCGACGTGTCGACAAAGACCTCACGCCTTGCCATACAGGAGCCGATCGATGTCCGCATTGGTCGTGCCGCCCGGCCCATCGACCGCGAACTCATCCAGATTGAGCAGCGGGTCGTCGGGGGGCAATGTGGCCCGCAGCGGGCGCGGCACGGGCCCGAGTTCGGCGACCACCTTGCCGCCACGCGCGATCAGGATGCGCTCACCCCGCTCGGCGCGCGCCACCAGCCGCGACAGCTGCGTCTTGGCGGCGTGCATGTTGAACGTCTTGCCACTCATTGCACCATGTTAGCTAATAGCATCGGACTAAACAAGGATGCTGGCGGCGAACTCCCAGGTATCGCCGCCGCGCGCGCCGCTCACGCAGCGCACGCGCTCGCGCGATGCAGCAATGAACCAGGTGTGTGCGCCCTTCGGCTTGGCGCGTCCGAACACCGTGGGCGTGAGCGCCGCCACGCAGGATGCGTGTTGCGGGTCGCGCACCGACTCGTAACGGATCAGCTCGATCCGTGCCTCGCGCGCTGCAGTGGCGAGCGCCTGGGTCGCGCCGTAGTCGCGGCGATCCGTCCACAGCGCGCGGTCCTTCGCGAGCGGCGCTGCCGTGAGATCGACCGCATTGCCCCGCACGCCCACGCTGAACGCCGTGTGCGGCACCGGCTTGAGATCGGGCGTGCCCGGGGAGTCGAGCAGGAAGCGCAACTGCCAATAGCTCTTCTCGGCGAGCGATGTGCGAAGTTCCTCCGCCCCGTACCACACGCCCGCTGCGAACGGCGCGCGAAAACGTGACCCGGCCCGGGGCCGATAGCGGAACGGTGTGGCGAGGAGATAGTGGAGCCTTTCCGTGCCCGGCAGCAGCGCGGGCTTGCTCGCCTCGAGGATGCCCTCGAGCAGGGCCTGCTCTGCCAGCGAGTCGGCGAGCCGCATCGTTGAGGCCGTGTGCTGCGCCTCGACGACCCGCCACAGCACGCGCTGGTAGCGGCGCGCGCTAGAGGCGAGCGCGGGCGGCGTCCAGGTAGTCGACGGCACGCGCCAGACCCGCCGGGTCGCGCATCAGTTCGAGCGGCACGCCGCCGAGCGCGGCATTCGGCGCGCGCATCCACGCACGGGCCGCGGCATCGTCCAAACCCACGATCGCATCGAGCGAGCGGAACGAACGCACGAAGAGCGCCGCGAGCTGCCAGGGCTTGCTGCCCTCCTCGAGGGCCTTGCCGCCGCTCGCGAGGCGCGAGGCCGTGGCGCTGCTGACGCCGATGATCTCGGCGAGCTCGCCCTGTCTCACCCCGAGAAACCCCGCCGCACGAACGGCCGCGCGGGCGAGGACGGCGCCCGGGTCGGGGGCTGCTTCGCGTTTTCGCTGGCCTGTGGGGTGCATTTCGGTGGAAACTATACCGCCAGTTTGTTTCTACTGCAATTTTTAGGCGCGGCATTGAAGCGAAGGGCCCGGAGACGGCGCCCGCGCTCCTGCCACCCCCCTGCAGGTTCGCGTTTGAATGGCGAGGGTCCCTTCAGTAGACTGCGCGGCTCTCCGCCTCGGGGTGTAGCTCAGCCTGGTAGAGCACTACGTTCGGGACGTAGGTGTCGCAGGTTCAAATCCTGTCACCCCGACCACTGATGCCTTTTGTCCATTCCGGACAGATGATTGTCCAATCCGCGCAATCGGGCGCGTGGGAATCCGAGGGCGATTCAGGATTGCTCCGCCTGCAGGAGCACTGCGGCTCGCAGGCTACCACGTGCGCAAGCGCCGGGGGTCACTGGTCAGCGCGCAGCAACCGTCGGCCGCGCCTCGGCCGCGCGGGTCTGGTAGCGCACGACGATTCGCGCCACCTGGGCGTGCACCGGGTCCTCGTTCCACACGTTGACGCAGACGGGCGCGAGGCTGTCGGTCGCGGCGATGGTCTCGGGCGCATCGGCAAACGAAACGTCGCCTGCCCCACCGTCGCCTGCCGCCGAATGCGCCTGCCAGCCCTCGCCCGCACCCGCCGCGCGGGAATAGCGCTCGATCCCGAGACGCTCGGCTGCAGCGGGAACCTGGGTGCAGAGCAGGACTGGCGCAAGTGCCGTCGATTCGCAGAGCGGCGCAGGCCCTTCGCTGTCCGCGCTGCTGCGCACGCAGGGTGCGAGTCGCACCAGTGCCTCGGACGACGCGACGAGCGGCGGCGAGTGGAGGACATCGGCGCGGCGCTCGCTCGCGAGCGTGAGCGCGTGCAGCTGCTCGTCGATCTCGCCGCGCATTCGGGCCATTTCCTGCCGCGCGCCGTCCGCGCGCAGCTCGGAGTAGGCATATCCGCCGACCGCAGAGGCAACGACGATCGCAGCGAGCATCAGCATCGTGCGCAACATGCTGCGGCGGGGCCGCCCCGGCGATGGTGTGCGCGCCCTCATCAGCTGGAATCCGGCCGCACTCACGGTGGCCGATGCGCCGATGATGGCAGCGACGATGGTCTCCGACAGTCCCATGGCATCCTCGAACGAACCCGGACTCGGACCGGCGGATTCTAGCGACCGGGCACCGCCTGCCGCAGCCGACCCGGCCCACGCTCCGCCGTGGATGCGACGCGGAATCGGCGAACTGTGATGCAGGTCACACGCGGCGCCGGAGCCGCCGCAGCTATGCGGCGTGGCGCCGCACGTTGACGGGCAGGTCGCTCATGCGCGGGATGCCGCACCATGGGTCGAAATCGCGATCCACCGGAATCAGGCGCCCGATGTTGCTGCCGACTTCGCGGACCTGTGCCGTTTCATCCTCGGCGGGCAGGTCACCGAAGGCATGCGTCATCGAGACGAGGCCGCGCCGCAGGGTTTCGTCGGCCTCCGCGACACCGAGGATCGCGCCATGGTCCGAGGATATCTCGATGAGCTCGCCCGTCGCGATGCCGAGTTCGCGCAGGTCCTCGGGGTGCATGAATGCCGGGTTGTAGCGGTACTTGCGCACGAGGCGCGCGAAATTGCGGCCGAACGAGTTGTAGCGATCCGCGAAGCGGCGCGGGATCAGCCGGTAGCGAAACCCCGGTCGTGACGCATCCTGCGCCGCTGCTACTTCGCCGAGCTGCGCGATCATCGCTGGATCGGCGAGCTGCAGCTTCGCCGTGCACGCGGGATCCTTCGGCAGCACGTGCACGACCTCGTCGTCGAAGATGGCGCCGTGCGGATGCGCCTTGACCTGCGCGAGCGGCACGCGCGAGCCTTGTGCGAGCGCCGCGAGCAATTCCTCCGTCGACGGTGCGCGCTGCATGTCGAGCCCGGCGCTCTGTGCCTTGCGGCCGGTCGTGATCCAGGGCACCGCGCTCTCGAGCGACAGCGTGAGCCCCATGCGGCGGGCGAGGCCATGGAAGAACGCGCCCTCCTCGATCACGTCCGCGCCGGGCGGCGGATCGACGAGTTGCGGCGAGTACTGGGCGTAGGGCGTCTCGTATCCCATGCCGTAGGCGAACATCGACAGCGACTCGACCGGCAGCGTGATGCCCGGCTGCTCGAGCGCAAGCCGCGGCGCGATGACATAGTGCGCGAGTTTCGCCGTCGCCGACATCTCCGGATCGATCGTCACGAGCAGCTCGAGCCGCTGCATCGCCTCGAGCGTTTTCTGCTGGTTCGGCCAGGCGGCAACGGGATTGCCGCCGACGCAGATGAGCGCACGCACCTGCCCCTCGCCCTCGAGCAGGATCTCCTCCGCAAGCGCCGCGGTCGGCAGCCCCGCGGCGGTGTTGCCGAAGCCGCGCACGCGCAGGCGCTCGCCGAAACCCCAGCCCGGTGTCGGCGCGACGGCCTGCGCGCGTTGCGGAAAGGCCGGCATCAGCACGCCCGGGTTCGGCAGCCGCTCGCCCGCGCGCAACCACCGGCCGCACAGCGTGTTGAGGCACAGCAGCAGGTACTCGCTCAGCGTGCCGCGCGGCGCCATGTTGGGGCCGGTGCCGGCCGTCGCGAAACCGCGCGGGCCCGCGGCAAACAGGCGCGCGGCGCGCACGAGCGCATCGGCGGGCACATCGGCACAGCGCGTGACGCGTTCCGGCACGAACGGTTCGACCGTGCGGGCAAGGAGCGATAGCCCCTCGGCGTTGTCGTCGACGAAGGCGCGATCGAGCAGGCCCTCGTGGAGAATCACGCGCAGCAGACCCGCGATGATGGCCGGGTCCTGCCCGGGGCGGCCCTGCAGGTGCACGGTCGCGAGCCGCGCGGTCTCGGTGCGGCGGGGATCGATGACGATCAGCTTCATACCACGGCGCACCGCTTCGTGCAGCCGGCCGGAGGGATTGTTCGGCGGCGCCCCGATCGAGTGCGAGACGGCCGGATTCGAGCCGACGATCAGCCAGGTGTCCGCGGCCTCGAACGACTGCGCGCCCGCCTCCCAGCGGCCGTGCAGCGCCATCGCGATCGCCTTGCCCGGCTTGTCGATCGTGTTCGGGATGAAGCGCATCGGCGAGCCGATCGCGTTCATCCAGGCCATCGTCATCGGGGCCGATGCCGGATACATGAACGAATACGTGCCGACATAGCTCGCGATCGCGCGCGGCCCGTGGCGCTCGAGTATTGCAGAAAGCCGCGCGGCGATTTCATCGAGGGCCTGCCCGCTCGCAATGCGCACATGCGAGCCGTCGGGCGCGCGCTTCATCGAGTGCAGCAAGCGCTGCGGGTCGTTGTGCTGGTCCGCGAGCGAGCGCCCCTTCGGGCAGATGTAGCCGCGATAGAGCGGATTGTCGCGATCGCCTGTCACCCGCAGCACGCGGCCGTCTTCCACCTCGGCCAGTACGCCGCAATGGGCTGCGCAGAAGCGGCAGATCGTCGGGTGTATGTCGACCATGGCCGGAGCATAGCGTCCGGCAAAGCGTCGGGTAAACCCGGCCGCGTGCTACGACGCGCGGCACCGGTATGGGTCTTGTGAACTGGCGCTGCGGTCAGGCGAGCGCGACTGTGACCACGAGCACTCTGACCAACTGACCGTGGCTCGTTGATGCGCAGCCCGGCGCGACGGAAGGCAACGCCGGGCCGCATCATCGAGTGTCCAGCAACAGATGGCTATTCGCCCTGACAGTTGCGCATCTGCGCAAGTTGCAGCAGGCGGGCGAGCCGCGGATTCGCCTTGACCTCACTACCTGCGTTCGCTGCAAGACCCGCGATCTGCGTGTTCATCTTCTGTTCCGTCGGGCGACGCTCGGCGTTCATGCGCTCTCCCATAGCCTTGTCCTGGGCCTGGAACGATTGCTGCAGCGTCTCTGCGCTTCGGCCGCGCACGGTGCCGCCACTTGCGACCTCGACGGCCGTGTCAGTCGCGGAGGCGGCCTGGATGGCCGCATTCTGCTTGATTCCCGTGGCGGTGACTTCGGCCTGCTGTCGCTTGAGCATTGATTGTTCCTTCGCCATCGTGGACTGCGCCTCGGCGAGCTGCTTCTGGTCAGGCTCCGCATACTGCTGCTGCTTAAGTTCCGCATTGATCTGGGCGCACGTCATCTGCTCATCGCCCGGTCGCGCGGCGCTCGGGTCGTTCGCTGCGGCGAGATAACTCGTTTGCGCACCCATCAGTTTCTCGCAGTCAGCGACCGACATTGTCGAGCTCGGCATGCTCGCGAACTGTGCGCAATTGACCGGTGACCCTCCCGCCGACGGCGGCGGCGATGCGCCGCCCGTCGCGGGTGCGGCGGTAGCGCCATCCTGGCCGCCAAGGCTCGCATTCACGGCATTCGTGACCTGCGCGAGCAGGGGGTTGAGCAAATCCTGACTATCAGCATCGGCCGTGCCCTTGAACGACCCGGATGCCAGCACGGCGTGGTTGCCCACGGCGGTCAGCCGGTAGTCGAAGGTCACCGTATCACCGCGCTTGATGTTCGAGTGCTGAACACCTGCCATCTGTTCCATGGCCTGCTGCTGGCTCGCGGCCGCCGCGCGATAGGCGGCGTTCTGCGCCATCTGGCTCGCCATCTGCGCCGCCAGTGCGCCATTGCCGCTACCGCCGATGCCGCCCGCGCCAGCGAGCGGCAGCAGGCTCGCGAGCGGCGCGAGTCTGCGAAACAGGCTTCCCGCGCTGTGCTTCTGCGTCACATGCGTCTCGAGCACATAGTCGCAGTAGCTCTGCGCGCCGCCGCCCGCCTGGTCGGCGGTTGTGAGCGGGATGACGCGCACCGACGCGCTCGCGAGGTGCGCCATCAGCGCCTGCCGGACCGTCTCCATCGAATCGACCCCGCCTTGTTCGAGCTGCACCTGCGGCGCTACCACTCCAATAGTGACCGGCCCACCCCCCGCGGACCAAGCCGCCGGCACGTGCGCGGCCGCGACCAGAATGGCGAATGCCGTGCATGCGTCAATCCATCGCATTTGCGATCGAGTTCCCATCGCGGTCTCCCGTGAAACGCCCGTGCCCGACAGATAGCGCGCAAAGGACGTCCAGATCGGCTCATTCGGGGGCCGTTCCGGGCTGGCGCGCCCCCCAGCGATGCATTAGTGTCATGACGCGCCGCAACCCGGGAAGTACAGCTCTCTGTATGGCCAATTCGGACGCGGAAATCAGCGGTCAGATAACCAGGCTGCTGCTCGAGTGGAGCGCCGGCCGGGAGTCGGCACTGGCGACGCTGATGCCGCTCGTCTACCAGGAACTGCATTCGATGGCCGTGCGGCACCTGCGCAAGGAGCGCAGTTCGCATACTCTTCAAAGCACCGCGCTCGTGCACGAAGCGTTCCTGCGACTTGTTGACCAGTCGCGTGTGGACTGGCAGGGTCGCACGCAGTTTTTCGCGCTCGCCTCGCAAATGATGCGACGGATCCTCATCGATCATGCGCGCAAGCATTCCTCTCGCAAGCGCGGCGGCGGGATGGTGGCTGTGAGTTTCGACGAGGCCGCGATCGCGCCGAGCGACAATTCACTGGTCGACCTCGAGGCGATCGACGATGCGCTGCAGCGGCTCGAGGCGCTGGATGCGCAGCAAGGTCAGCTCGTCGAGTTGCGATTTTTCGGCGGACTCAACATCGAGGACACCGCCGACGTACTTGGCATCTCGCCTGCAACCGCCAAGCGCGAATGGGTGTTGGCCCGCGCCTGGCTGCAGCGCGAGCTCGGCAGCGGTGGTGAGCGCGGATGACGCCCGAGCGCTGGCAGCAGGTGAAGGAAGCCTTCTCGCGCGCGAGCGCGCTTTCCGGAGCGGAGCGCAAGGCGTACGTCGACAGCGTCTGCGCGCAGGACCCCCCGCTGGGAGCCGAGCTGCGATCACTCCTCGCCGCTGACGCTTGCGCCGAGGCAATCCTCGATCGGGCGGCGAGTGATTATCTTCCGGACGATGCCCTCGCCGATCCAGCGGACACATTGGCGGGCCATCGTGTCGGCGCCTACGAACTCCTGGAACGGCTTGGTCGCGGAGGCATGAGCGACGTATACCGCGCACGCCGGGCGGACGCGCAGTTCGACAAGGAAGTCGCTGTCAAGCTCATGCACGCGGGCCCGGGCAGCGAACTGCTGCTGCAGCGCTTTCGTGCGGAGCGGCAGATCCTCGCGAGCCTCGAGCACCCGAACATCGCACGGCTCCTCGATGCGGGAGTTTCGGCGCAGGGCGAGCCGTACATCGTCATGGAGCTCGTCGAGGGTGAACCGATCGATGCCTGGTGCGGGAAGCGGCAACCGCCGATCGCGCAGCGGCTGCGGCTTTTTCGCGAAATCTGCAGCGCGGTGAGCTACGCGCACCGGCGCCTGATCGTCCATCGCGATCTGAAACCCGCCAACATCCTCGTGACGCCGACGGGCCACGTGAAGTTACTCGATTTCGGCATCGCCAAGCTGCTGCAGGCGGATGCCGGCGGCGATGCGGCCCCCGAGGCAACGCGCACGATCCTGCGCGCGATGACCCCGGCGTTTTCCAGCCCCGAGCAGATCCTGGGTGCGCCGATCACGACCGCGAGCGATGTGTATTCGCTCGGCGTCGTGCTGTATCACCTCCTCGCGGGCCATGGGCCCTACCGCAGCAGCCTGCGCACGACGAAAGAGGCGATCGAAGATGTCTGCGAGAAAGAGCCGCTCAGGCCGGGCATCGATCGCGAGCTCGACGATATCATCCTGGTGGCCCTGCGCAAGGAGCCGGATCGGCGGTATGGATCGGTCGACCAGCTGTCGGCAGACATCGAGCGCTACGTCGCAGGGCGGCCAGTGCTCGCGCACGGGGACGAGCTCAGCTACCTCGCAGGCAAGTTCATTCGACGGCACCGACTGGGGCTCATCGCGGCATCGTTGGTTGCGATCAGCCTCCTCGGTGGCCTCATCGCGGCGACGCACGAGGCCCGCGTCGCCGAACGCGAGAAGGCGCGTGCGGAGCACAATTTCGCCCGCGTGCGTGCACTCGCCGACTCGCTGCTGTTCGAACTGCACGACGCCATTCAGGACCTGCCCGGTGCGACCGCTGCGCGACGGTTGCTCGCCGGGCGCGCCCTGAGCTATCTCGATGAACTGCATCGCGATGCGGCAGGCGACATCGGACTCGAACGCGACCTCGCTGCGGGTTACGAGCGTGTCGGAGACGTGCTGGGCAAACCGTTCTCGGCGAGCCTCGGCGATACGGCGGGAGCGACAAAGAGCTACCGTGCGGCTCTCGATCTTCGCGAGCAGGTACACGCGGCGAGCGATCGCCTTGAGGACAGTGTTGCGCTGGCGCGCAGCCGCCGCCTCTATGCGGGCGTGCTTGCCATGGGGGGAAAGATACGTACCGCGAGGGAGCAGATCGGCCTCGCGATCGCCTTGTCCGAACCGCTGTCTCGCAGCCAGCCGCGCAATGCGGCCGTGCTGGAAGAACTGGTGCGCGACTACGCAGACCTGGCGGGTGTCCTCGGCGGCAATTTCAATTCCGCGAATCTCGGCGACCAGGACGCCGCCATGAGCGCTCACGCGAGGCAGCTGGCTGCGGCACGGCAACTGGTGGCGCTCGCACCCGGGAACGCCGACTATCGAATGCTCGAAATCATGGCGATGCTGAATTCGGGCGACCAGTTGCTGTCAGCCGGTCGCATGCGCGAAGCGGCGCAATTCTATCAGGCCGTCCTGCCCGAACTCGAAGCCCAGGCACATTCGAGCGAGTCGGCGCGCGCGCTGCAGTGGCTGCATAGCCTGTATACACGAATCATTGCGCTGCATTTCTGGGAGCGAAATCCGGCAGCAGCAGTGCCCATTGCCAGAGCTGCGTTTGCGCTGACGCAGCATCTCGCCGCCGATTCGCACGATGCCTATGCGCGCCTCGATCTCGCGACAGACTACGCGAACCTCGCGGATGCGCTGTCGCAGTCAGGAACGGAGCGTGAAGCATCCGCAGCGGCCGCGCAGGCGACCGGCATCCTGAGGGCCCTGCAGGCCGCCGACCCCTCGAACAGCGAGTATCGCGTCACCTATGGGCTGGCGCTCTATATCGCAGGTGAAGTCGCCGATCGCGGCAAAGATCGAGGAAAGGCGCTGCAATTCCTGCGCGATTCGCTGGCCGTGTTCGAGGCTGTGCAGCGCACGGACGCGGACAACGTCGATGCGCGGCTGCATGTCGCGGCCGTGCTCGTGCGCATCGGCGATCTCGAGGCGGGCAGCCGCAATGCGGCTGGTGCACAGGCCGCGTATTCGAGGGCCGTGGCACTGAGCAGCCCCGAGGGCGCTGCGCCGAATTCGCCGGAAGCAAGGTTTGTTGCAGCAAGCGCCTTCGAAGGGCTCGGCAGACTTGCGACCGCTGCAATGGGGCGCAAACCGGTCATCGGCAATGACGCTCGCCGGACTACGGCCTGCCGATGGTTTGCTCGCGCCGCCGATGCAAGGGTGGGCATTCAGGAGATTGGCGCAACGAGCCCGAACGGCTTCTACATATCACCCGGCCATGAAACCGGCGCAGCCCCGGACTGCACGAGCGCACTTATGCGAGCGCACATCGGATCGGTGCATTGAGCGCGTCAAACACAAGACACCGAGCACCGCGATCCACCATCCGTCGAGTCCGCCGCCACCGCCGTCTCCGGGCTCCGGCGCAGGAGCCTCACCGCTCGACACCGTGACCGTAACGGAACGCTCGGCCGATCCGCCGGCTCCCGTGCACGACAGCGTGAAGGCGCTGGTGGCCGTCAGTACCGGCGTCTCTTCGCTCCCCGCGCTCGCCTTGTTTCCGGCCCATGCGCCCGACGCCGTGCACCCCGTCGCGTTCGTGCTGCTCCAGGTCAGCGTCGAGCGCGCGCCGGCGGTAACCGTGGTCGGGCTCGCGGTGAGATCGACTGTCGGCACGGGCACGGGGGCGGCGCTCACGGTGACCGTGACCGACTGGCTGCTCGTACCGGCGGCGTTGTCGCACGAGAGCGTGAACCGGGTCGACTCGCTGAGCCCGGCGATCGTGGCCTGGCCACTTGTCGCGCGGCTCCCGCTCCAGTCACTGCGCGCGGGGCTCGCCGAGGCGGTGCAGGCGGTGGCGCCGGCCGCATTCCATGCGAGCTGCGTCGTCCCACCTGCGGTGACCGAAAGCGGATTGCCGGAGAAGGTCACGGTCGGCGGCACCGGCTGGGATGCCGCGCCCTTGAAGCCCGGGCCGACGGCCCAGCCCGGATTCTGCGACGTCGAATAATCGTAGGCCCCCGCTTCCGGCAACCCTGTGCGCGCCGTGCCGTTGAAGTCGACGTTCGTCGCGTAGGTCGCATCGCCCGCATCGATCAGGCGCGAACCCGCGCGCGGATAGAGGTTGCGTCCCGCGGCATC
This sequence comes from Steroidobacteraceae bacterium, assembly GCA_019187185.1. Classification (GTDB taxonomy): domain Bacteria; phylum Pseudomonadota; class Gammaproteobacteria; order Steroidobacterales; family Steroidobacteraceae; genus CADEFQ01. The sequence continues at coordinate 72,447 of JABAQU010000002.1, forward strand.
GGCGAAATCGAGCGCGACGGACTGCCCGACGCGATAACCGCTCGCCGGCAAGGCGCTCGTCGCGGGCACGACGACATTGCCCGTGACCACGACATTGGCGAGCCCGCCGATCGCGAAATCGTCCGCGTTGCAGTAGATGGCGTTGTTCGCGAACACGAGGCCGGTGCGCCCGCTCCAGCTGCCGAGGCGCACGCACGGGCTGCCGCCCACGATCGTGTTGTGCACGAACTGCAGGTTCGACGGCACCGCGGCCTGGTGGGGCTGCGAATTGAACCCGTTGCCCGGGCTGTCCATGATGATGTTGTTGCGGATGATCGCGTCGGCCGCGGCCTGGATGCCGGAATCGCCGCAGTTCCACATCACGTTGCCTTCGACGACATTGACGGGCTGCCCCTGCGTGCCGTACACGAGCACGCACGGATAGCCCGTGTCGTGGATGACATTGTCGCGCACGATATTCGAGTGCGAACCGAGCTTCACCTCGATGCCGTCACCCTGGGTCGAATTGCGCGTGTCATGGATCCAGTTGTTCTCGATCAGCGAGTTCGACACGATGCAGGTCGCATCGTTGCAGCCGATGTACATGCCCTCGCCGGTGCCGCCGTTCTGGCCCGTATGGTGGATGTGGTTGTGCTGCACCGTGATGCGGGTCATCGTGGTGCGGAAATTGATCCCGACATCGACATCGTGGATCTCCAGATGATCGAGCGTGATGTCGGCGTTCGCGCCGCTCAGGTTGATGCCGTCGCCGCCGTTGCTCGAGATCTCGAGCCCGGTGATGCGCAGCCAGGTCGCGCCCTCGATGTTGATCGTGTTCTGCGCGGCGGCCGTCGCCGGGCGCGTGATCAGCGGTACGGCCTCGCCGTCGGCGCCCTTGATGAGCACCGGTGCGGCGGCCGTGCCGCGAACGGTGACACTGATGCGGCCCGTATCGGCATAGGTGCCGGCGTGCACGATGAGCGTATCGCCGGCGTTCAGCGCCTCGACTGCGGCTTCGAAACTCTGGCCCGGGTAAAGGTCGATCTGCGCGGCATGCGCGGTAGCGGCGCCGAGCAGCCAGAGCGCCGCGAGCGTGCCACGGAACGAAACGGATGGGCGAATCATGCCGCGATCTTAGGCACGGGAGACATGCGCCACCATGTCTCCAGCCGCCGACGCGTGGCTGCAGAATGCCTTCAGACGTCGTCGTCGCCCGCCACGCCGCCCTCGCCTTCCCAGCGGTAGATCGCGCGCATGTCCTTGCGGCTGAACTTGAGACGCACGCCCGCGCCGCCACCGCCGTCTTCGGGTATGAAGCGAATGCCTGCGCCCTCGAGTGCTTCACGAAGCTGTCGCTTCGTCGCGTCATCCGGCTCGTGGATCTTCTGCTCGAAATTCGCGATCACGGGGACCGCGACCCCCGCGTATCTGGACAGGGTCTCACGTGAGGCATCGAGCAGCGCGCGTGCTGCACGGCATTGGGATGCGGTGAGCATGGGCGCATTATAGCGCCTCGCGCGCGCCTCAGGCCTTGTCGAGTGCCTGGTCGATGTCGGCAAGGATATCGTCGATGTGCTCGATGCCGATCGACAAGCGCACGGTTTCCTCGCTGACGCCGGCACGCGCGAGTTCCGCCGGCGAGAGCTGGCGGTGGGTCGTAGAAGCGGGGTGACAGGCGAGTGATTTCGCATCGCCGATGTTGACGAGCCGCGTGAGGAGCTGCAGCGCATCCTGGAAGCGCTCGCCGCCGGCGCGGCCGCTCTTCACGCCGAACGTCAGGAGGCCGGAGCCCTGCCCCGAGAGATACTTCTTCACGAGCGCGTGGTCCGGATGCGACGGCAGGCCCGGATAACGGACCCAGCCCACCTTGGCGTGACCCTCGAGATGCTTCGCGACCGCGAGCGCATTGGCGCTGATGCGATCGACCCGCAGGCCGAGTGTCTCGATGCCCTGCAGGATCAGGAACGCGTTGAACGGCGAGATCGCCGCACCGGTGTTGCGCAGCGGCACGACGCGCGCACGGCCGATGTAGGCCGCAGGCCCGAGGGCCTCGGTGTAAACCACGCCGTGGTAACTGACATCGGGCTCGTTCAGGCGCCGGAAACGCGCCTTGTGTTCCGCCCACGGAAACTTGCCGGAATCGACGATCACGCCGCCCACGCTCGTACCATGACCGCCCATGTACTTCGTCAGCGAATGCACGACGATGTCGGCACCATGCTCGAACGGCCGGCACAGGTGCGGGCTCGGCACCGTGTTGTCGACGATGAGCGGGATACCGTGGGCGTGCGCGAGCTGCGCGAGCCGCTCGAAATCGGTGACATTGCCGAGCGGGTTGCCGACCGATTCGCAGAATATCGCCTTCGTCTTCGCGTCGATCAGCGGCTCGAACGCGTTCGGCTCGCGATAGTCGGCAAAGCGCACATCGATGCCGTACTGCGGCAGCGTGTGTGCGAAGAGGTTGTAGGTGCCGCCATAGAGCGTGCTCGCCGCGACGATGTTGTCGCCCGCCTCGGCAATGGTCAGGATCGAGTAGGTGACTGCGGCCTGCCCGGAGGCGAGTGCGAGTGCGCCGATGCCGCCCTCGAGCGCCGCGACGCGCGCCTCGAGCACGGCCTGCGTCGGGTTCATGATCCGCGTGTAGATGTTCCCTTCGACCTTCAGGTCGAAAAGGTCGGCGCCGTGCTGTGTGTCGTCGAACGAATACGCCACGGTCTGGTAGATCGGCACGGCGACCGAGCGCGTCGTCGGGTCCGGCGTGTAACCGCCGTGCACCGCGATCGTTTCCCGCTTCCAGCCCTTCTGCATCACTTGCGTCCCATGCGGCGCTTCAGCAGCGCGCCCGCTTCCTGGTAGTTGTCCGGCAGTTCCTCGAGGAACCCGTTCGGTTTCACCGTCGGCACATACTGCTGGAAGACCGGCAGCAGCAGCGCCATCGGGTATTCGGCCGGCATGCGCGTCGCGCGGAAATCGCCGATCGGCACCCGGGCCTGCACGATATCTTCGTGGTGATTCGCCGAGCGCGCAAGCGGCTTGCCACGCGGGTCGACGATCGCGGTGCCCTCGTCACGCGCACCGACGGCTTCCGTGAAGCCCGGGTTGTCCGGCGACACCGAATTACCCACGCCGACCGTATAGACGCGGGTCGCGCGGGCCGTCTGCATCGCCTGCTCGGCGTTCGATCCACCGGTCACCGTGAGGATCAGGATTTCCGCACCCTTCAGCGCAAGTGCCTGGTACAGCATCGGCTCCATGCCGACTGCCGTCATCGCGATATTGCCGATGTCGGTGCGCGCGACGGGCAAAGTGGCGTCCCAGCCGTACATCTCGACGAAGCGGTCGAGCACGTCGTAAACGGTCGTGCCGATGAGGCCGATGCCGCCAAAGGCGCCGAGGATGTTGCGCGCCTTCCATTGCCGGTCGACGATGTTGCCGTCCGGGCCGACGATCACCGACATGTTGATCACGTGTCCCGGCCAGTCCTTGTCGCGCGCATAGCAGCCGAACGCGATGTAGCAGCCGTAGTGCTTCGCACGCTCGCCGATTACCTCGGACTCGGGGCCGGGCAGGTCGAAGGCGACCTTCTGCAGTTCCGTCCTGTTCCACGGCTGCCAGCCCTGGATCGGGAATTCGTGCATGCAGAGGAGGTCCTGCTTCGCGCCCCAGCGCCGCTCGCCACCCCATTCGGGGCCCGCCCCCTGCGCGTAGTCGATCAGTTTCACGACGTGCGCGAGATTGCGCTTGAGCGTCGCGTCGCGATTCTTGAGGTCGATCGACATCAGCCGCGACTGGATCGCGGATACGTTGATCGACTGCTGCCGCAGCGGCACGGTGGCGTAGGCGCCGTTTTTCATCACCGACACGGCGCTATCCGGGCGCGCGTCACCGGGCGTCGTGCCGCCGTTCGCGCCCGCCTGCGCGGCATGTGTCGCCGATGCGGCGAGCGTCGCGAGGCCGACGGCCCCGGCACCACCGAGGATCTCGCGCCGTGAAATGGACGATACGGTTTTGCGCTTCATCGTGCATGCTCCCCTGTCAGATGCACCCGACAGTAGCACCGCCTGCCGAGGGGGTGTAACAACGCGCAGTCACGAACCACAACCGATCGTTGTACCGCTGCACGCGGTCGGCACGTCACGGCCGCGCGGCGAAGTAGGCCTCGTATTCCCGCTGCAGGGTCGCGAGCCGGGGATCCTGCGATGCGGCCGTGGTGAACTCGCCCACCGTGGACTTCAGCCACTCGAGCCCTTCCTTGCCGAGGCCGTAGGTCGCATCGTCCTGCGCCCAGATGTTGATCGCGCGGGTGAAGCTCCTCTGGAACGAATAGCTCGCGATGCTCCTGCCCTGCACGCGCACTTCGTAGGTGACGACGAGATTGTTGTTGGTGACCACCGGCAGCAGCCCGAGCGTGCCGCCCGACCAGATGGCCGAGAGCAATCCCGCAGCCTTGCCGCCCGCGGTCGGTTGCAGCGAATGGCTCACGCGCAGCTCGATCGGCGAGCCGATCAGCGCCTCGTCGAGTTGCGCGAACGTCGCGTCGGCCTTGATCAGCGCATATAGCTCGTTGCCCGCGATCGAGCTGTAGAAATGCATCGCGGGCAGCGCCCCGCGCGGGCCTTCGGCGTGCGCGGCTGCGCCGCACGCACCGAGGAGCGCCGCGAGCACGATCAGCCTGCCTTTCATCGCGCGACCCTCATTGGTAGCAGCTGAGCGGCAGCACCGCACCGAGCGCCGCGGCGTTCGCGGTCCGCAGGTCGCCATTCGCGCGGGGTTCGACTTCGGTGAACGCCACACCGGAGCGTCGCAGGAACATGGCGACATAGCGCGCCTCGAGTGCGAAGTTCACGTTCTGCGGCAGGAGACCCTCCTTGATCAGCGCCGCCGCGTTCAGCGTGCCGACCGTCACGCCGAGCAATTCACCGCCGTCCGAAACGACCGGCCCGCCGCTCGATCCGGGCTGGATCGGCGCGGAGAACTGGAAGAGCCCGAGCGAGCCCTTGAGCCCACCCTGCGCGCTCACATTGCCGCGGGTCAGGTTGGGCGACGCCGACAGGAGACCCTGCAGCGGAAACCCGACATTGGTGACGGCTTCGCCGAGCACCAGCTCTTCCCCGACGCGCAGCGGCAGCGCCTTGTCGGTCGGCTGCCCGGTCCCGACGACGGCGAGGTCGAGCAGGTCGCTCGAGGCGCGCAGCGTGACGGGCACCGGCTTCTCATCGCGCGTCGCCTCGATCACGAGGCAATCGCGCAACACGTGGGCGGCGGTCAGGAGTTCGCCCGACGCGTTGATATAGAACGCGGTGCCGGTGCTCACCGGCGCCTCGCGGTCGACCAGGAGCTCGCGCCTGACGGCCGACAACTCGCCCTTCGGGGGGAACTTCGTGGCGCTCGGCGCGAGGTTCTGCAGCAGTTCGATCAGCACCGACTCGGTCGCGCGCAGCGCCGCATTGGGAAATCCCCCGAGCAGCCCCGCGGAATTGAGCCCTACGGATTGCGATACGTTGCCCTCGAGCAAAAGCGCCGCATCGGCGCCGAATACACGATAGTGCACATCGAGCCGCAAGGTGCCCCGTTCGACGCTCCATTTCGGGTGCATCGCGAGCAGCAGGCCGAATACGCCGCTGAATTCGCCGGTGACCGGCACGATGTTCGTGAACAGGCGCGCGCCGACGTCGCGCCGGGCGTCGTCCAGGGCTTTGCCGGGTTCGGCCCACAGACCGATCGAGCGGACATAGAAGCGCGACGCGAGTTCGCCGCCGGGCAGATAGATCGCGAGTGTGGTGTCGTTCGGCACGACGACGCCCTTCGGCAGCTGGACCCCTTTCGGCAGTGCCCGCTCGGTGGCGCCGTGCGCGAGCGGCAACGCCAGCGCCAGCAGGACCAGCGGAAATCGGGCAGCCGTCGGACGCATCGTCCCCTCGTCAGGATGCGGCCATTGTAGAGGAACTCGCATCGCGTGCCCGCGGTCCGTACCATGCGCCACAGAACCACGGAGGTCCGGTGAAAAACCTGTTCCTGATCCTTGCCGGAGCGCTCGCGCTCGCGAATACCGCCCACGCCGCCGACGCGTCCGATGCGCGCTGGATCGAGGGCCGGCATTATGTGCTGCTGCAGCCCCCGCAGCCGGTCCAGGTGCCTGCGGGCAAGGTCGAAGTCACGGAGGTCTTTTCCTACGGCTGCCCGGCCTGCAACCAGTTCGAGCCGATCATGCGCGAGCTCGCCGCACGGCTGCCCAAGAACGCCGAGATCGTCCACGTGCCCGCGTCATGGAATCCGGGCGAATCCTGGCCGCTTTTCCAGCGGGCCTACATCACCGCGCAAGTGCTCGGCATCGACGGAAAGACCCACGAGGCGATGTACGACGCGATCTGGAAGACCGGCGAACTCGCCGTGGTCGACCCGGTGACGCACCAGCTCAAGGTGCCGCAGCCGACCATCGGGCAGGTCGCGCGCTTCTACGCGCGGGTGGCCGGCGTGACGCAGCAGGCCGTGCTCGACACCGCAAAATCCTTTGCTGTCGACATGAAAATGATGGAAGCCGACGAGCGGGTAAAGGCCTACGGCGTCGAGGGCACCCCGACCCTGATCGTGGCGGGCAAGTATCGCGTCAACAATTCCAGCGTGCGCTCGGTGGACGAGCTGATCGATCTCGTGCTGTACCTCGTCAAGCGCGGATGAGGCGCGGGCGCAGCCCGTAAAAACCACAGCTGCGAGGCTCCTTGGCGTAGGCGATAATGCGCCCGCCGCCAGGAGCTCTCGCATGCCGAATACGGAAACCTACAACGACCGGATCGTCCGGCTTTTTCTGCTCGCCGCTGCCGTGTGGGGCGTCATCGGGATGAGCGTCGGGGTCTTCGTCGCCGCGCAACTCGCGTGGCCGGCGCTCAACTTCGACACGCCCTGGCTCACGTTCAGCCGCTTGCGTCCCGATCACACGTTCGGCGTGATCTTCGCCTTCGGCGGCTCAGCGCTGATGGGCACCTGCTACTACGTCGTTCAGCGCACCGGCCACACGCGCCTCGCCCTGCCGGGTCTCGCCACGTTCACTTTCTGGGGCTGGCAGCTCATCTGTGTCCTTGCAATGGCGACGATGCCGCTCGGCATCACGCAGAGCAAGGAATATGCGGAGCCGGAATGGCTCATCGATCTCCTCATCGCGGCGGTCTGGGTCAGCTTCGGCACCGTGTTCTTCGCGACCCTCGCGCGTCGCCGCATCAAGCACATCTATGTCGCGAACTGGTACTACGGCGCCTTCATCATCGCGGTCGCGCTGCTGCACATCGTCAACAATATCGTGCTGCCGGTATCGCTCACCAAGTCCTATCCGGTGTACTCCGGCACCGTCGACGCGATGGTGCAATGGTGGTACGGCCACAATGCGGTGGCGTTCTTCCTCACGGCGGGCTTCCTCGGGATGATGTACTACTTCGTCCCGCGCCAGGCTCAGCAGCCGCTGTGGAGCTACCGCTTTTCGATCGTCAATTTCTGGGCGCTGATCTCGGTGTACATGTGGGCGGGCTCTCACCACCTGCTGTACACGGCGCTGCCGGACTGGGTGCAATCGGTCGGCATGGCGTTCTCGATTCTGCTGCTGATGCCGAGTTGGGGCTCCGCGGCGAACGGCCTCCTCACCTTCAACGGCGCCTGGAAGCGGGTCGCCACTGACCCCGCGGCGAAGTTCATGGTGCTCGCGCTCGTGTTCTATGCCGCGTCGACCACCGAAGGCTCGACGATGGCGGTGAAGACCGTGAACTCGCTGTCCCACTACACCGACTGGACGGTGGCGCACGTGCACTCGGGCGCGATCGGCTGGGTCGCGATGATCACGATCGGCTCGCTGTACGCGATGGCGCCGCGCGCCCTCGGCCGGCCCGCGATGCACTCCAAGCGTTCGATGGAGCTGCACTTCTGGATGCACACTGCGGGGCTCATTCTCTACGTCGCATCGATGTGGACGGCGGGCGTCACGGAGGGTCTGATGTGGCGCGCGACGGACCTGAACGGTGCGCTCATCTATCCGTTCATCGACAGCCTGATCGCGATCCGGCCGTTCTACCTGATCCGATTCCTGGGGGGCGTCCTGATCGTCGGCGGCATGGTCGTGATGGCGTGGAACCTGTGGCACACGGCCGCCGATGCGCGTGCACGACTGATCAAGCCGATTCCCGTGCCCATTCCCGAGCCCGAACCGCATCAGGTGCCGGCACCGGTCCCGGCGCGGGCCTGAGGAGTACGGCATGGCACGTGGTTACAAATACTTCGAAGCGATCGAGAAGCACGCCGGCAAGCTCGGCATCTTCACGGCGATCATGGTGTCGCTCGGTGGGCTCGCCGAGATCACGCCACTGTTCGTCGAGGCGCACTCGATCACGGCGAGCGACGGCACAAAGCCCTACGATGCGCTGCGCCTCGCGGGCAAGGACATCTATGTGCGCGAAGGCTGTTACACCTGCCACACGCAGATGATCCGCTCGCTGCGCGCCGAAACGCAGCGCTACGGTGCGTACTCGATCGCCAGCGAATCCGTGTACGACCGCCCGCACCAGTGGGGCTCGAAGCGCACCGGCCCCGACCTCGCGCGGGTCGGCGGCAAGTACTCGGACGAATGGCAGCGACTGCACCTCACGGACCCGCGCGCGGTCGTCGCGGCCTCGAACATGCCGGCGTACCCATGGCTCGCCGAAACGAAGGTCGACAGCGACGACATCGTCGCGCGCATGCGCACGCTCAGGCGCCTCGGCGATCCCTACACCGATGCCGACATCGCGGGCGCGCCGGCCGCGCTCGAGGGCAAGACCGAGATGGACGCGCTGGTCGCCTACCTGCAGGGACTCGGCGTGCACGCCGCGCCTGCGGAGGGCACGCCATGAACGGTGTGTGGATCCAGGTCGCGGGCATCGTGACCGTGATGCTGATGCTGATGTTCGTCGCCATCTGGGTCTGGGTCTGGCATTCCGGCCACAAGACGAAATACGACCGGCTCGCGCGCTTGCCGATGGCCGACTCGGGGGATCCGTCGTGAGCACATTCTGGTCGATGTGGGTGATGTTCCTCGTGCTGCTGAACGCCGGCATCACCGCGTTCCTCTTCGTCTGGGCGCAGAAAGTCGACATCCCGGTGCAGGAAGACGGCACCACAGGCCACGTGTGGGCGCACGGCGTACTGCGCGAGGGCGTGCGGCGCCTGCCCCGCATCTGGGTTGCCGCCTCGGCGTCGTTCTTCATCTGGGGCGTCGGCTACCTGTTGCTGTTTCCGGGCTTTGGCGGCTTCAAGGGGCTGCTCGGCTGGACATCCCACGGCCAGCATGCGCTCGCGGTCGCGGTGAACGACGCGAACATCGCGGAGACGACCGCGCGGTTTGCACAGCTCACGCCGGAGCAGCTCGCGCAGGATCCGGAGGCGCGGCACATCGGCGAGCGGCTGTTCGTCGACAACTGCGCGGCGTGTCACCAACGCAATGCGCACGGCAACCCGCTCCTCGGCGCGCCGAACCTCGTCGACGCCGACTGGACCTGGGGTGGCGACGACGCATCGATCACGCAGAGCATCCTCGAGGGCCGCCAAGGCATCATGCCCCCGCTCGGCGATGCGCTCGGTGTCGACAAGGTCACTGATGTCGCGAACTTCGTGCTGAGCCTCTCCGGCGCCCCGCACGATGCCGCCAAGGCGGCCGCCGGCGCGCCGGAATTCGCGGTGTGCGCGGCCTGCCACGGCCCGGCGGGCGAAGGCAACCCGGCGCTCGGCGCGCCGAAGCTCGCGGACTCGATCTGGACCTGGGGCGGCGGTCTCGCCGCGGTCGAGCAACGCATCAACGACGGTACGCACGGCGTGATGCCCGCATGGAAGTCGCGGCTCGGCGCGGACGATGCACGCGTGATCATCGCGTGGCTGCGCTCGCAGGCGCGGGATCGCATCGCGCAGCCATGAACGACCGGGCCGCATGGTACCGCCAGCCCATCCTGTGGCTGGGTGCCGTGCTGTTCGCGGCGATGCTCGCGGCGAGCGTCGCGATGATCGTGCTCGGCAGCCGCCACGATGACACGGCGCTGCCGACCTCGGGGAGCACCGTGCTCAGGATGCCGGCGGGTCGCGCCGCGCCATCCCCTGCGCCGGAGGCTCCGCAATGAACGCCGCGGCGCGTGGCTGCTGGCACTGCGGGGAACCGCTGCCGGCAACCGGCGCGCCGGTCGCACGGATCGACGGCGTCGATCGTGCGATGTGCTGTCACGGTTGTCGCGCGGCTGCCGAATGGATCGCGCAGCTCGGCCTCGCCGACTATTACCGGCTCCGTAGCGCACCGGCCCCGCGCGCAACTGCCCTGCCGGATGGCGACCGCACGATGAGCCCGTGGTCGCGCCCGGAACTCGAGCGCCATGTCGTTCGCGATCTCGGCGATGACTGTCGCGAGGTGATTCTCCTGATCGAGGGCCTGCGCTGTGCGGCCTGCGTCTGGCTGATCGAGCGCGCGGTGGGCGCCTTGCCCGGCACGCTCGACGTGCAGGTCAATGCCGCGGCGCGGCGTGCGCGCGTCACGTGGCGCGACTCCGAGGGCTCACTCGCACAGATCCTCACGACACTCGCGCGCGCCGGCTACAGCGCCCTGCCGCTCGATGCGGCCGCGCTCGACGACACGCGCCGCCGCGAGCACCGTGCGGCGCTCAAGCGGCTCGTCGTGGCGGGCTTCGGCTCGATGCAGGCGATGATGTACGCGAGCGGACTCTATTTCGGTGCGTTCGACGGCATCGACGCCACGACCCGCGACCTGCTGCGCTGGATTGGGCTCCTCGTCGCGACACCCGTCGTGTTCTACGCGGCCCGGCCCTTCTTCTCGGGCGCCCTGCGCACGTTGCGGGCGCGTCGACTCGGTGTCGATGTGCCGGTCGCGATCGCGATCGCCGCAATCTACGGCGCAAGTATCGTCGAAACACTGCGCGGCGGCGCCGAGGTCTATTTCGACTCGGTCAGCATGTTCGTGTTTATCCTGCTGACGGGCCGCTACCTCGAGATGCGCGCGCGCCATCGCGCCGGCGACCTGACCGACGCGCTTGCGCGCGCGACACCCACGTTCGCGGACCGCCGGCGGGAGGACGGTACGCTCGAGCGTGTCGGCGCGATCGAGCTCGCGGTCGGTGATCGCGTGCACGTCGCCGCCGGCGAGCGCGTGCCGGCAGACGGCCTTCTCGACAGCGCGCGCTGCCGGGTCGACGAGTCGCTGGTCAGCGGTGAATCGGCACCTGTGGCGAGGCTGCGCGGCGATACGTTGATCGCGGGCAGCGTGCTCGTCGAAGGCCCGGCGGAGCTGCGGGTCGAGCGGGTGGGCGCCGCGACGACGCTGGCGGGGATCGTGGCGCTCGTCACGCGCGCGGCGACCACCCGGCCGCGGCTCGCCGCCGCCGGCGAGCGCGCCGCGGCGGGTTTTGTCGCGCGCATACTCGCACTCGCGACGCTCACCGCCATCGGCTGGAGCTTCGTCGATCCATCGCGCGCCTTCACCGCGACCCTCGCGGTGCTCGTGGTGTCCTGCCCCTGCGCATTCGCGCTGGCCGTTCCCGCCGCGATCACGCGCGCACTCGCCGTGCTCGCGCGCCATGGTGTGCTGGTGGTACGCCCCGATGCGATCGAGGGCCTCGCCCGGGCGACCCATGTGATCTTCGACAAGACAGGCACGCTCACGGAGCCTTCGCTTGCCGTCGAACACATTGAAACGTGGCGCGGCATCGATCGTGAGGCGGCACTGCGGCTCGCCGCGGCGCTGGCGCGCGGCAGCCGTCATCCGGCGGCGCAGACCATCGCGGCGCGTATCGGCGCCGGCACGGCGCTGCCGGCCGCGGCGCAACTCCATGCCGAGCCCGGTGGTGGGCTCGAGGGATGCGTCGAGGGGCGAACACTGCGCCTCGGCCGCGCGGACTACGCATTGCGATGCGAGTCGATTCCACCCGAATTTGCCGACGTGATCGTGCTCGCGGATGAGGCGGGCACGCTCGCCGCCTTCCACCTGTCGGAGCGATTGCGCAGCGACGCACACGCCGCGATCGATGCGCTCGCGGCCGACGGGCTCATCCTCGAGATCGCCAGCGGCGACTCGGCGACCAGGGTGGCCGCCGTTGCCGCGCGCCTCGGCATCGCGCGCTCGCATGCACGCCAGCGCCCTGCGGACAAGCTCGCGCGACTCGCGGCGCTGCGCGCGCAGGGCGCGAGGGTCATCGCCGTCGGCGACGGCATCAATGACGCGCCCGTACTCGCGGGCGCCGATGTCTCGGTCGCGCTCGCGAGCGGTGCGGCACTCGCACAGGCGACGAGCGACATCGCGCTCGCGGGCGAGCGGCTCGGCGCGCTCCCCGAGGCACGCGGCATCGCGCGCCGCACCCTCGCGATCCTGCGTCAGAACCAGCGCTGGGCCCTGATCTACAACCTGTCGGTCGTACCGCTCGGCGCGCTCGGCTTCGTGCCGCCGTGGCTTGCGGCGATCGGCATGTCGGCGAGTTCGCTGCTCGTCGTGCTGAATGCGCTGCGCATCGGTCGCGGCGCAGAGCGTGCGCCAGCGAGCCCGCTCGCGCACGTCGAGGCCGCCGCGTGAACATCCTGCTCGTGATGATCCCGCTTTCGATCCTGCTGCTGATCGGCGCAGGCATCGCCTTCTTCTGGGCCGTCGACCACGACCAGTTCGACGACCTCGACACGCCGCGCCTGCTGCCGCTGCTCGACCGCCCCGATGAGGAGCCCGACGAGCCCGACGGGCACGACGAGCGCGACGGACGCGACCGGCTCGGACTGCCGCCACCGTGACGGACCCGATCACGCTCGGCGCAGCGCTGCTGCTCGGTCTCGCCGCGAGCGGCCATTGCATCCTGATGTGCGGCGGCATCACCGCAGCACTCGGGATCGCCACCGCGACGCGCGCGGATGGCCGCCCGCAATGGCGCCTGCTCGCGGGCTATCAGGCCGGTCGCATCGCGTCCTACGCGCTCGCGGGACTCCTCGTCGGCGGCACGCTCGGCGCGCTGATCGACTGGCTCGACATCGAAGCGGTGCGACGTGCGCTGCGGATCCTCGCCGGATGCGCGCTGCTGCTCGGCGCCCTCGTGGCATTCGGCAGCGTGCGCGACCCGGGCAGCGGCCTCGGCCGGCGCCTCTGGGTCAAGCTCGCCCCGCTGGGTCGGCATCTCCTGCCGGTGAATACGCTGCCGCGCGCACTCGGATTCGGCATGGTGTGGGGCTGGATGCCCTGCGGCCTCGTGTACACGATGTTGATGATCGCGGGCCTGCAGCTCGATGGCGCGAAATCGGCTGCGACCATGGCGGCCTTCGGCCTCGGCACGGCGCCCGCGATGTTCGCCACGGCGGCGGGTGCGCAACGTTTCGCGGGCTTCGCGGCCCATCCCGCGGGCCGGCGCGTCGCAGGCAGCGTGCTGCTCGTCTCCGCCGCACTCACCTTCGCAGGCCCGTGGATCGCGCACTTCGCACCGGGTCTTGCGCCCTGGCTGCCGTTCGGCGGCGGCGCGGGCCATGTGCATTAGTGCCGAAGTTGCGCCCGCGCGCCGGCAGTCGTAAGTTTTCATCATGGCTATCGCCTCGCCCTCCCCCCGGGCGGCGCGGACCTCGCGGGAGTACCGCGCGCTCGCAGACCTGCTCGCGCCGGCCGATGTCGCGCTCGACGGCAAGCGGCCCTGGGATCTCGTCGTGCACGATCCGCACTTCGCCACGCGCGTGTTCGCCGAAGGCTCGCTCGGCGCCGGCGAGTCGTACATGGACGGCTGGTGGGACTGCAAACAGCTCGACGAAATGCTGACGCGGGTCATGCGCTCGAACCTCGACCGGCGGCTGCATGCGGCAGGAGTCCTCGGCACCGCGCTGCTCGCGCGCCTGCGCAATCCACAGAGTCGCCGCCGCGCATTCATCGTCGGCGAGAAGCACTACGACGTCGGTGACGACCTGTTCGAGCGCATGCTCGATCCGCGCATGATCTACAGCTGCGGCTACTGGCCGCATGCCGCCGATCTCGCGGCCGCACAGGAACACAAGCTCGACCTCGTGTGCCGCAAGCTCGGCCTCGAGCGCGGCATGCGCGTGCTCGATATCGGCTGCGGCTGGGGCGGCGCGGCGCAGTTCGCCGCGGAACGCTACGGTGTCGAAGTCACGGGCATCACGGTCTCGAAGCACCAGGCCGCCGCAGCGGCCGGGCGTTGCAAGGGGCTGCCGGTCGAGATCCGTCTCGAGGACTATCGGCGGCTCCAGGGGCGCTTCGATCGCATCTGGTCGCTCGGCATGTTCGAGCATGTCGGTGTGCGCAACTACCGCACGTATCTGCGGACAGTGCGCCGGCTGCTCGCGCCCGACGGCCTGTTCCTGTTGCACACCATCGGGTCGAACGTGTCGGTACGCACCACGGACCCGTGGATCGAGAAGTACATCTTTCCGAACTCGATGCTGCCGTCGATCGCGCAGATCGCGCGCGCCGCCGAGTCGCAGTGGGTCGTCGAGGACTGGCACGGCTTCGGGCCGTTCTACGACCGCACACTGCTTGCGTGGTACCGCAACTTCGAGGCGCGGTGGGCGGAAATCGCCGCAACCTACGGCGAGCGCTTCCGTCGCATGTGGCGCTTCTGGCTGCTGTCGTCCGCCGCCTCGTTTCGCGCCCGGCGCAACCAGCTGTGGCAGATCGTGCTCTCGCCGGAGGGCGTGGCGGGCGGCTATCGGGCGGTGCGCTGATGGCGCGCGTCGTCCCGTTCGTGCAGGCATCCCCCGATCCGCCGCGCGCATGGTCCGGCGACTGGCTGATGCGCAGCGTGCTGACGCATCGCCTGCCGGGCGACGTGCTGCGCGCCATGGAGCCGCAACTGGCGGAGATGGAAGCGCTGGCGGCGGGCCCGCTCGCGCGGCGGCAGGCCGACGACCGGCTGCGCGAGCCCCTGCTCACGCACTGGGACGCGTGGGGCAACCGCATCGATCGTATCGAACTCACGCCACTGTGGCGCGAGGCGGAACCGATCGCCGCGCGTTTCGGCCTCGTCGCGATCCCGTACGAGCGCGCACACGGGCGCTGCTCGCGCCTGCACCAGTTCGCGCTCGTGCAGATCTTCCACCCCGTCTCGGACATGTACACCTGCCCGCTCGCGATGAGCGACGGCGCGGCACGGGCCTTGCTCGATGCGGGCAACGCCGCCCTCGTCGAACGCGCCCTGCCGCACCTCACGAGCCGCGACCCGGCCCGTTTCTGGACGAGCGGCCAGTGGATGACGGAATCGATCGGAGGCTCCGACGTCGGCGCATCGGAAACCATCGCCGTGCGCGACACGGACGACAGCTGGCGACTCTACGGGCGCAAGTGGTTCACGTCCGCCGCCACGTCGCAGATGTCACTCACGCTCGCGCGGCCCGAAGGCGGCGGGAGCGGCGGCACCGGACTCGCCATGTTCTACCTCGAGACACGCGACGCCGACGGCCGTCTGAACGGCATCCGCATCGACCGGCTGAAGGACAAGCTCGGCACGCGAAAGGTGCCGACTGCCGAGCTCACGCTCGACGGCGCCCGCGCGCGGCTCGTCGCCGGCGCGACCCACGGCACGCGCGCGATCGAACCTATGCTCGGCATCACGCGGGCGTGGAACAGCGTCTGCGCGGTCGCCTTCATGCGCCACGGTTATCTGCTCGCGCGCGACTACGCGGAAAAGCGCCGCGCATTCGGCGCAAGACTCGCAGACCTGCCGCTGCATGCGACCCAGCTCGCCGACCTCGACGCGGAGTGCGCGGGCGCCATGGTCCTCACCTTCGAGCTGCTCGAGCTGCTCGGCCGCCACGAGAGCCGGGAGATCGACGACGCCGGTGCGGCGCTGCTCAGGCTCCTCACTCCGCTCGTCAAGGCCGTCACCGGCCGCCAGGCCGTGGCCGCCGCGAGCGAAACGCTCGAGGCCTTCGGCGGCGCCGGCTACCTCGAAGACACCATGCTGCCGGTGCTGCTGCGCGACGCGCAGGTGCTGCCGATCTGGGAGGGCACGACCAATGTGCTCTCGCTCGACGCGCTGCTGCGGGCCGACTTCACCGAAGGGGTTGCGGCCTTGCGCGCCCGTGCTTTCGCCGCGTGCGCGAGTGCTGCGGATTCAGAGCTGCGTGCCGCCGCCGATACGGCGCTCGGCATCATCGATCACTGGATCGCATGGCATGCAGCCTGCCGTGACCCGACTGCGCTGCAGGCTGCGGCGCGGCATCTCGTGCTGTCACTCGGCCGCGCGTTCGAACTCGCGCTGCTCGTCGAGCTCGCGTCAGCGCCCGGATTGGGCGGCAACACCGCCGCGGCACGCCGCGCATGCCTGCGCCTGCACGCTCAGGCGACGAATGTCACGAACAGGTAGGTGAGGCCGAGACTGCAGGTAGCCGTGGCGACGGCGATCACCACGGCGGCAATCACCGGACGAATCCCGACCTCGCCGAGGTTCGTCAGCGACAGATTGAGCCCCACCGCCGTCATGCCGCAGATCAGGAACAACTCGGATGTCGCCTGCGCGACATCGAGAAACATGGCCCAGTTGCCGGCCGCGGCTGCGTGATCGGTGACCAGATGGTCGCCGAGCGCGCGCACCATCACGAGCACGACGAACGCGATGACGAATCCGGGCACGACGGGACGACGGCGCGCCGCCGGCGCATCGGCGGCTCGCCCCGCCCGGGTCGCACGCGCATGGGCAGCCCAGGCGAACGCGGGCACCAGCAGGATGATCGAGAGGTTTCGCAGCAGCTTGGTCGCGCTCGCCACCGCAACGGCGTCGGGCGAGTCGAACTGCTGCGCGTAGATCAGGGCAGCGCCGATCACCTGCGACGTATCGTGCACGGCGGTGCCGAGAAACACGCCCGATGGCAGCGCTGCGCCGCCGAAGACGGCGGCGGCGAGCCACGGATAGAGCAGCATCCCGGTACTGCCGATCAGCACGACGCACGCGAGCGCCGTGCCGGTGTCGATGTCGCGCGCCCGGATCGCGGGCGCCGTCGCGACGATCGCGGTGCACCCGCAGACCGCGGAGCCCACCGCGAGCAGGCTCTGCAGTCCCGGCGACAGGCCGAGCAGGCGCCCGATCCACAGGCTGACGCCCACCGCGACGGTGATGCAGGCGATCACCACCGGTAGCGCCACGAGCCCCACGCCGGCGAGACCGGGCAACGTCAGTCGCAGGCCGACGAGTGCGATGCCGACACCGAGCAACGTGCCGAGGATCCAGCGAACGCCGACTTCCGTGCGCGCGCCGAGGCCGACGAAGTGGCGCCACAACACGCCGAGCACGATGCCGAGAAGGACCGGGCTCACGGGAGACGCACGGCCATCGACGAGCGCACGACCGATTTCGTGCGAGCCGAACTTCGCGAGCAGCGCGAGGGCGATCGCGAGCGCGACGCCCGGCAGCGCCGCGCGGCGCGCGTTGGCAAGGATGGCCGCGCGCACCGTCATTCAGCGCGGACTGGGCAGTCCGATCGCATCGCCCGCAGGCCGGGCGGCGAGACGCGAGCGCTGCGTCACCATGCGCTGGTACAGGCGGGTCAGGCAATTGCTCGCGGTGCGCTCGAAGAGGAATGGCAGCACCGCGTGCACGAGGCATGCAGCACCCGCCAGGACCATCGAGGCCCCGCAGCGCGAGGCGACGCCCATGTGCTGCAGGTACGTTTCGCCCACGGACCGCGGGTGCGCGGTAAAGGCATTGCGGAGACTCATCCGGCGAACCGTACCGGCTCGGCGGCGCAATTTGGGTGCGAAGAACTGGACAATCGCCCGTGATTCGATACGATCGTTTCGTATTATGCTAAAGGCGAGAAACGATATTTCATGGACAGGATAGACCGCGGTATTCTGGATCTGCTTCAGCGGGACGGATCGCTCGGCGTGGCGGAGATCGCCGAGCGCGTCGGGTTGTCGAAGGCGCCGTGCTGGCGACGCATCCGCCGCCTGCAGGAAGACGGCGTCATTCGCCGGACCGTGGCGCTGCTCGATCCGAAGAAGCTCAATGTCGGCACGACCGTGTTCGTCACGGTGAAGACGTCGAACCACAGCGAGGCCTGGTACAAGCGCTTCCTGCACACGCTCGACCAGATCCCGGAAGTGGTCGAGATCTACCGGATGAGCGGCGAGGTGGACTACCTCCTGCGCATCGTCGTGCCCGACATCGACGGCTATGGCACCGTGTACAAGAAGCTGATCGCCGGCTGCGAATTCCTCGACATCAGCGCGAGCTTCGCGATGGGCGCGATCAGGCACACGACCGCGCTACCGCTGGATCACCTCGTCCTCGGCTGACCGGGCACGCGCCCGTTCGCGATGGATGCTCGCACGCATCAGCAGCATCGCCGTCACGGGCGAAGTCATCACGACGAACACCGTGATCAGCAGCGCGTGCAGCACGGGCCGTTGCGCCACGGCCGAGCCGACCACGATCGTCGCGATGACGAGGCAGCCGAGCCCGAGCGTGTTGCCCATCGAGGGCCCGTGCATCCGCGCCTGGAAGCTGCGCAGTCGCACGAGGCCGAGCGAGCCGACGAGCGCCAGCAGCCCGCCGGCGACGAGCAGCAGCGCGACCGGCAGTGCGATCCACGGCGACTCGATGCCGCTCATGGCTCGATGACCTCCCCGCGCAGGAGGAACTTCGCGAGTGCCACCGAACCCACGAACCCGAACAGCGCGATCAGCAGCGCAATCTCGAACCACGCGCCCGACCCGACACGCAGGCCGTAGGCGAGAAGCATCGCCATCGCATTCACATAGAGCGTATCGAGGCCGAGCACGCGATCCTGTGCGGCGGGGCCGCGGATCAGCCGCCAGGTCGCGAGGCACATCGCGAGGCCAAAGCAGGCAGATGCGAACCATGCGGCGAGAGCGACGAGGCTTCCCATGTTCATGGCTGGAAGATCCTGATCAGCGGGCGTTCATAACGGCGCTTGATCGTCCGTATCCATGCCGCCTCGTCCTGCAGGTCGAGCACGTGCAACGTGAGCCGGCGATGTTCGACGGAGTGCTCGACCCAGACCGTGCCGGGCGTCGACGTGATGATGGTCGCGAGCACCGCGAGTCCGTGCGGATCGTGCAATTCGAGCGGGATCTCGAGGAAGCCCGAGTGGATCTCGCGCCGCCGCACGAGGCCGAGGATGATGCGGCCGACGGCGATGTTCGAGCGCACGATGTCGACGAACACCGTGACGAGGAGCCCCGCCGCAAGCCACGGACGGTAGAGCCGGGGGCGTAGCGGCCGCATTTTCGAGCCCCACCACACGAGGGCCGCCGCGAATGCGGCGCCGAGCACGATCTGCCCCGGCGAGAACGTGTCGTTCATCACGAGCCACATCGCGGCCAGCGCGAGCACCAGCACCGGAATGCCACGCGTCATCGGCTGCCCTCCGTGGCGAGCACCGTTTCGATGTAGATTTGCGGCGAGCGCAGCGATGCCGCAGTCGATTCGAAGAACCGCATCACGGGACCGGCGGCGACCGTCAGCCCGATGCACATCAGCACCAGCATGGCGACCGGCCCTGCCTCGAGTACACGCAGGCGCGGCGTATTGCGCCCGGTGACCGACCAGAACAGGCGCATGCCGATGCGCGTGAGTGCGATGAGGCTCGCGAGGCCCGCGGCCAGCGTGACGAACACCAGCATCCACGCCGCTGTCGCCCATGGTGCTCCCTGCGCGGCATGGATCGCCGCGGAGAGGATGGCGAACTTCGCGATGAAGCCCGACAGCGGCGGGGAGCCCGTCACGAGCAGCACGCAGAATGCGAACATCAGCCCCATGAACGCCATCGCCGCGGGAATCGCCACGCCCACCTCCGCGTCCTGCTCCGGAACAGGTGGCGCGCGGCGCACACCATACGGCACGTAACCTCCCGCGGGGAGGAGCGCCGGTTCGGCGGCTGCGGACGCCGGCTTCGGCGGAGAGCGCCACGCGCGCTCGGTCATGCCCGTCAGCATGAAGAAGGCCCCCGTCGCGAGCACCGAGCCGACGAGATAGAAGAGCGCCGGAGCGAGCAGCGGCGGGTGATCGAGTCCCATCACCATCAGCAGCAGGCCCGACGAGACGATCACCGAATAGCCGACGAGGCGCGACAGCTGCTGGGCGGCGAGCGTGCCGACGATGCCGAATCCCATCGTCGCGATGCCGAGGTAGTAGAGCCCGCCGCGGAACAGGTCGGGCCGCAGCAGCGCGCTGCCGTCGAGGTGGGCGAGCGCATCGGCGCTGCCGATCAGCGAACCGAGGCGCAGCAACGCGTAGATACCCACCTTGGTCAGGACGGCAAACACGGCGGCCACCGGCGCGCTCGCGGCCGCATAGGTGCCCGGCAACCAGAAATTGAGCGGCCAGCAGCCGGCCTTGGTCAGAAAGGCGACGGCGAGGATCGCCGCGGCCGCGTCGAACAGCGTGCGATCCGCGATCGACAGCGCGGCGGCGCGCGCGGGCAGGTCCGCGAGGTTCAGAGTGCCCGTCACACCGTAGATCAACGACACCCCGACCAGCAGCAGCAGCGAGCCGGTGAGATTCACGACGATGTAGTGCAGCCCGATCCTGACCCGTTGCGTGTTCGAGCCGTGCAGCAGCAGGCCATAGGACGCGGCCAGCAGGATCTCGAAGAACACGAACAGGTTGAACAGGTCGCCCGTCAGGAACGCGCCGTTGACGCCCATCGACAGCAGCTGCAGCAGCGCGTGGAAATGCGGACCGACGCGGTCCCAGTAGGCGAGCGAATTGACGAACGCCGCGAGCGTGACGACCGCGTTCAGCACCAGCATCAGCCCCGTCAACCGGTCGATCACGAGCACGATGCCGAAGGGTGCGGGCCATCCGCCGATCGCATACGCACCGACACCCTGCGACCAGATGTCCGGAAAGGCTTCGGTCGTGAGCGCAAGCAGCGCGACGGCCGCAGCGAGCTGCACGACGATCGACACCGATGCGACGGCGACACGCAGCACGCGCGCACGCTCGGTGAGAAAGAGGATCACCGCGGCCGCGGCGAGCGGCACGACGATCGGCACGACGGGCAGGTGCGCGAACCAGGCGCTCATCCGGATTCCCGCCCGTCGACATGGTCGGTGCCGGTGAGTCCGCGCGCCGCGAGCAGCACGACGAGCAGCAGCGCCGTGGTCGCAAAGCCGATCACGATCGCGGTCAGCACCAGCGCCTGGGGCACCGGGTCGGCCATCTGCGCCGCGTCCGCGACCATTCCCGGGGCGACGATCGGTGCTCGCCCGACGACGAGGCGCCCCATCCCGAAGATGAAGAGGTTCACGGCATAGGACAGGAGCGCGAGCCCCACGATCACCTGGAACGTGCGTGGCCGCAGCAGGAGCCAGACGCCGGAGCCCGTGAGCACACCGATGGCGAGGGCGAAGAGCGCCTCCATGTTCAGCCCCCTGCCCCGTCGCGCGCGAACGACTCGCGCGCGCTGCGAAACGACTGGTGTGCCAGCGAAACGAGCATCAGCGAGGTCGCACCGATGACCACGAGGTATACGCCCACATCGAACAGCAGCACGCTCGCGAGGTGCACCGGACCCACGAGGGGCAGCGTGACATCGGCGCCGAGACTCGCGAGGAACGGGCGCCCGGCGGCCCAGGCGAGCAGGCCCGCGCCGCCCGCGGCGGTGAGGCCGAGCGCGACCCAGTACTGCGGGTGCACACGCATGCGCCACTCGACCCACTGCGCGCCGCTCACCATGTACTGCGTGATGAAGGCCGTCGCCATGACGAGGCCGCCGACAAATCCGCCTCCCGGCGCGTCGTGCCCGCGCAGCAGCAGGTAGACGGCGACGAGGCCGGCCATCGGCAGCAGCAGGCGCACGAGCACCGCCGGAATCCGCAGGTCGCCACCCGGCAGCAATTCCCCGGGGTTGAAGGCGCGAATGCCGCTCTCCGCGATCGACGCACGCTGCGCGCGCGGCACGTCGATGCTCTCCGGCGCGGGGCGAAAGCGGCGCAGCAGCGCATAGACGGTGAGCGCGACGATGCTGACGACCGTGATCTCCCCGAGCGTATCGAAGCCGCGGAAATCGACGAGGATCACGTTGACGACATTGCGCCCGCCACCCTTCGGCAGTGCGTGTTCGACGAAGAATTGCGCGAGCCCCTCGACCGGCGCGTGGGTCAGCACGGCAAAGGACAGCGCCGCGAGGCCCGCGCCGACGATCACGGCGAGGGCGAGGTCGCGCGCGCGCCTCAAGCGCGCCCGGCGCGTGCGGCGATCCGGATCGTCGAGATCGAGGCGCCGCGGCAGCCAGCGCAGGCCGAGCAGCAGCAGGACGAGCGTCACGACTTCGACGGCGACCTGCGTCAGCGCGAGATCGGGCGCGGAGAACCACGCGAACGTGAGGCTGGTAAAGAGCCCGGCGCCCCCCAGCATGATCAGTGCCGCGAGCCGGTGGAACTTCGCCTGCACGGCGGCCCCGACCGCGCAGACACAACCGACGATCCACACGAGCGCGTACACGGGGTCGACCGGCGTCAGGCCGGCGGCGCCGCGCGCGAGGCCGTGGGTCGCGATCGGAATCGCCCCGACCGCGAACGCCATGCTGATCATCATCAGCAACTGCAATTGCAGGCGCCGCGACGACGCGAAGCGCACCATCCGCTCGGCCACCCGGTGCAGCACGACGATCACGATGTCGAACACGCGCCGCCCGTCGAACGGCGCACGCAGCGGCGCGCCACCCGTGGCGCGCTGACCGTAGAACCAGCGCAGCAGGTAAAGGCCGATGCCCCCCGCGAACGCGATTGCGCTCATCAGGAACGGCACCGTGAACCCGTGCCACACGACGAGGCTGTACGGCGGCGTTTCCGCACCGAGGATCGATTGCACGGCGAGTGCGAGCACGGGGCCGATCGTACGTGCGGGGAAGATGCCGACCAGCAGGCACGCGGCGACGAGCAGCATGCTCGGCAGCAGCATCCAGCGCGTCGGCTCGTGCGGCACGCGCGGCAGATCCTGCGCGAGCGGGCCGTAGAACACCTGGTGGATGAGCCGCAGCGAGTACGCAACGCTGAATGCGCCGGCCATCGTCGCGATCGCGGGCAGGCCGACCCGCAGCAGCAGCCCGTCGCCCGCGAAAATCGTTTCGGCGAAGAACATTTCCTTCGACAGGAAGCCGTTGAGCAGCGGCACGCCCGCCATGGCGGCCGCCGCGACGACGGCCACGGTGGCGGTGATCGGCATCGCGTGGGCGAGCCCGCTCAGGCGCCGCAGGTCGCGGGTCCCCGCCTCGTGATCGACGATGCCCGCGGCCATGAAGAGCGTCGCCTTGAAGGTCGCGTGGTTCATCATGTGAAAGACCGCCGCCACGAGCGCGAGGCGGCTGTTCATGCCGAGCAGCAGCGTGATGAGACCGAGGTGGCTCACGGTCGAATACGCGAGCACGCCTTTCATGTCGCGCTGGAACAGCGCCGCCGCGGCCCCGATCAGCAGCGAGGCGAGTCCCGCACCGCACACGACGGCAAACCACAGGTCGGTGCCCGCCAGCACGGGCCACAGGCGCGCGAGCAGGAACACGCCCGCCTTCACCATCGTGGCCGAGTGCAGGTAGGCAGATACCGGGGTCGGTGCCGCCATCGCGTGGGGCAGCCAGAACTGGAACGGGAACTGTGCGCTCTTCGTCAGCGCACCGAGCAGGACAAGAACGAGCATCACCGGATACCACGGGTGCGATTGCACCGCCTCGGCCGCGGCGAGCACCTGGTCGAGCTCGAAGCTGCCCGCCATCGTGCCGAGCATGATCACGCCGGCGAGCAGGCAGAAGCCGCCGGCCGCCGTCACCGTGAGGGCCATGCGCGCGCCGTGCCGCGCATCGACGCGGTGGTACCAGTAGGCGATCAGCATGAAGGAGCTGAAGCTCGTCAGCTCCCAGAAAATGGCGAGCTGGACCAGGTTGCCGGACAGCACGATGCCGAGCATCGATCCCGTGAACGCGAGCAGGAACGAGAAGAAGCGCGGTACCGGGTCTTCCGGCGACAGGTAATAGCGCGCGTAGATCACGACGAGCGTGCCCATCAACGACACGAGCAGCGTGAAGAGCCACGCGAAGCCGTCCATGCGCAGGCTGAAGGCGAGTCCCGCCTGTCCGAGCCAGGGCAAGACGAAGCGTACGACGCCGTCGTCCGCGATCTGCGGGTACAGCCCGAGCGTGAGCACCGTGCAGGCGAGCGCGCACACGCCTGCGAGCCACGCCTCGGCGTTGCGCGCATTCGCCGGCAGGAAGGCGGCGCACAGGCTGCCGAGGAACGGCAGCAGCACGATCAGCGCCAGTGTCATGAGCGACTCCGCATCCGGCGCATTCTGGCACAGCCGGCGCTCGCGGCATCGTCAGTCGATGGCCCCCTGCGCGAGGAGGCGCGCGCCGAGGCCGCAGAAATACAGGTAGCCGCGCAACTCGCCGAATCGCGAGATCGTGGCATCGAGCTTGCGTGCGTCCCGCGTGCCGAGCAGCAGGTGCAGGTTGCGCTGCGCGCCGACATCGCCCGGCGGAAACATGTCGAGCCGACCGAGCCCCCGCAGCAGGACGAGCCCTGCCGTCCATGGCCCGACACCGCGCAGCCCGACGAGGTGCTCGAACGCGGCCGGGGTCGCGAGCGCGTCGAGGTCGGCCGCGCGCAACTCGCCACGGTCGATCAGCCTCGCGAGTTCCCGCAGCGTGCGTGCCTTCTGCGTCGAGAGGCCGCAGGCACGCAGTGCCGCCGGGCTCGCCGCGGCAATCACCTCCGCGCGCGGAAATGCGCGCTGTCCCGCGGCGTCGCCGAAGGCCGCACCAAATCGGTCGACGAGCCGCCCGCTCACCGCGATGCCCGCATCGAGACTCACCTGCTGAAACGGCACGACACTCGCGAACGTCTCGAACAGATCGGCGAACCGCGGCGGGCGCAGCCCTCGCAGCGAGCGCGCGGTGGCCGACATCGTCGGCTCGCCCTCGGCACGCTCGGCGAGCGGCGCCGGATCGATGTCGAGCCCGAGGATGCGGCGCAAGCGCCGCGTCACTTCGCGCCGTGCCGCCGCGTCCACGGTCCCGCTCGCCGCACGCAGCGTGCACTCGAGCACGGGGGCATCCGTGCGGCCGCGGTTGCGCACCTCTGCGAGCACGAGCCCGCCCGGCAGGTCGAACACGCGTCGATAGGCGCTGCCGTCCCACACGTCGACGCGATTTGCCGGCCGGCGCTGCAGCACGCGCACGGTCGCCGCGAGATTGAATGGGCCGCGCGTCGCGAGTTTCACCGGATCGCAGTCACCGCTTCGCGGCGAGGAAATCGCGCAGCACGACCGCGCTGTTGTGCTCGGTATCGCGGGCGGCGTAGAGCAAGGTGACCGTGCCGCGCTTCGCGGCCGCCTGCAGCGGCTGCCAGTGCGCGGGCGCCGCCACGAGCTCCGCGTGATAGCGCCGCCTGAACTCGGGCCAGCGCTCCACACGGTGGGCGTACCAGATCCTGAGCGCTGCGCTCGGCGCCACGTCCTTCAGCCACTCGGCATCCGCGAGCGCCTCCTTGCGCACCCCGCGGGGCCACAGGCGCTCGACGAGAAAGCGGCGGCCGTCGGCCTTTTCGTGCGCCTCGTATACGCGCTTGACGCGGATCATGTCAGGCAGCCACGGCGAGGCAGCCGCCGAGCATCGCATCGGCGGCCTCCCAGTCGACCAGTTCCTCGAGGAACACCCGGATGTAGGCGGCGCGCCGGTTCTGGTGATCGAGATAGTACGCGTGCTCCCACAGGTCGAGCGCGAGCAGGATCGTGTGGCCGCGGACGAGCGGCGTCTCGCAGCCACGCGTCGCGACGATGCGCAGGCGCCCGCCGTACCAGGTGAGCCAGAGCCAGCCGTTGCCGAACACCGAGGCGGCGGCGCCCGTGAAGCGGCGCACGAAGCGCCGGTAGTCGCCGAAGCGCTCGTCGATGGCCACGGCGATCGCGCCACGCGGTGGGCCACCCCCGCCGATGCGCATCGAGCGCCAGAAGCAGTCGTGGTTGCACGCCTCGGCTGCGTGACGATGGAGGGCGGCGAGGCGGCGGGAACCCCGGGACTCGCGCACGAGATCCTCGAGCGCGCGATCGGCGAGGCCGAAGTGACGGGCGAGCGCGAGCGTGCGCTCGTAGTGGTCGATGTGATGCCGGGAAAAATGAAAGGACAACGTGTCCCGCGACATGGCCGGCTCGAGATCTCCGGGCGCGAAGGGCAGAACAGGCAGTGGAATCATCGCGCCCTCGCGTGACGTGCGGCCGTGAGCACCTTTGTGACCACGCACGCGGCGATTCGTTCCAGGCCTCGCATGACAACGCCGCCACGTCCGCCGCCTAGGCCCGCGGCACGACGAGGATGTCGCACTCGATCGCGCGCAGCACATGCTCGGCCACGCTGCCGAGCAACGCGCGCGCGATGCCACCGAGACCTCGCGTGCCGATCACGAGGAGGTGCGGCGCCCGCTTCGCCACCGCGTCCCGAATCGCGTCGAACGGCGGGCCGCGCTCGATCTGCAGGTCGGCCGGCTGCACGGCGAGGCCCACTTCCCGCAGGAAGCCCTGCAACCGCTCGAGCGCCTCGCGGCTCCAGTTCTCGGTGTAGGCCGCCGCCGTGTCGGGGATCGCGCCCGCCGTCTCGAGCATGCCGGCGTAAACCGGCTCCCAGGCGTGCACGACCGCGACGTCGCCGTCGAGCAGCGCGAAATCACGCGCAGTACGCACCGCGCGCGCCGACGCCGCCGAGGCGTCGAGCGCGAGCAGCACCCGCTGGTAATGACCCGAATAATCCGAGCTGACGACCAGCACGGGCAGGCGATCGGCGCGCACGACACGCTCAAGCGTCGTGCCCACGAACACGTCGAGCAGCACGCGACGCCGGTGCACCCCCATCACGATCAGCTCCGCATTCCAGTCGCGCGCATAGCGCGCAATGGTTTCCGAGGCGTGTCCCGCGACGACTTCGATGGCGGCAATGGCCTCGGGGCCGCCCGGTGCACGCGCCGCATCGGTCTCGAGATGCGCGCGGGCCTCGGCAAGGCGCGCTTCGACGAAGTGCTTCGGCTGGTCGTCGTCGACCACGTGCAGCAGCAGCAGTTCAGCCCCGTACTGCCGTGCGAGCAGCGCCGCGCGACGCACGGCGCGGTCGGCGCGCGTCGAGAGGTCGGTCGCGCACAGCAGCTTCCTCACAGCAATGCGTGCTCCACGGCCGGATGGACGATGCGGCCGCCGACGATATTGAGCCCAGCGTGCAATCCCGGATCGCGCGCCGTCGCGTCTTTCCAGCCGCGTGCGGCGAGCTCGTGCACGTAAGGCACCGTCACGTTGTTGAGCGCGAAGGTCGAGGTGCGCGGCACGGCGCCCGGCATGTTCGTCACGCAGTAGTGGATCACGCCCTCCTCCACGTAGGTCGGGTCGGCATGCGAGGTCGGCCGGCTCGTCTCGAGACAACCGCCCTGGTCGATCGCGATATCGACCGCGACGGCACCCGCGCCCATGCGCCGCAACATTGCGCGCGTCACCACGCGCGGCGCCGCGGCGCCCGGAATCAGCACCGCGCCGATCAGCAGATCGGCGCCGGTGAGGGCCGTCTCGATCGTCTGCGGTGTCGAGAAGAGAATACGCGCACGACCGCCGAATTGCAGGTCGAGTTCGCGCAGGCGTGGCACGGAGCGATCGAGCACCGTGACCTCGGCGCGCAGGCCCACGGCGATCTCGGCCGCGTGAGTACCGGAAACACCGCCGCCGATGATGACGACGCGAGCCGGCGCCACGCCCGGCACCCCGCCGAGCAGCACGCCGCGCCCACCGAACGCCTTGGTGCCGTACTGCGCGCCGATCTGCACGGCCATGCGCCCGGCCACTTCGCTCATCGGCGTCAGCAGCGGCAGTGAACCGTCCGGCGCAACGACTGTTTCGTAGGCGATCGCCGTACAGCCAGAAGCCATCAGCGCCTCGGCCTGCGCCCGATCGGCGGCGAGATGCAGGTAGGTGAAAAGCACCTGGTCGCGCGTGAGCCGCCGACATTCTTCGGGCTGCGGCTCCTTTACCTTGACGATCAGTTCGGCGGACCGGAACGTCGTCTCGGCATCGCGCCCGATCCTGGCGCCCGCCGCGGCGTAATCCTCGTCGCTGAATCCGATGCCCGCGCCCGCGCCCGTCTCGACGGTCACCGTGTGCCCCACCGTCACGAGGCCTCTCACGGCATCGGGCACCAGCCCGACGCGATACTCGTGGTTCTTGATTTCACGCGGCACACCGATCTGCATGGTTCGACTCCCGGCTCGTGACCGCATTCTGGAGCGACGGACACCGCAGGCGCTGCCATTTTCAGGACAATTGCCGGCCATATGCGCAATAATCCCGCGCATGGACAGTGCAGATCGACGACTTCTTGCGTTATTGCAGCGCGATGGCCGCGCGACGAACGCCGCGCTGGCGGCCCAGCTCGGACTGTCCGAATCGGCGTGCCTGCGCCGGATGCGCCGGCTCGAGGAATCCGGCGTGATCCGCGGCTACGGTGCGCGCATCGATGCCGGCGCCGCCGGCTTCACGGTGCGCGTGCTCGTGCGCATCACGCTGAAGAGCCAGACCGACCGCGACTTCAGCGCCTTCGAGCGCGCCGTTCAGGCGGTGCCGAACGTGATCGACTGCTTCCTCACCACGGGCCAGTGGGACTACGAGCTGATCGCGATCGCGCACGATGCAGCCGACCTCGAGCGGCTGCACAGCACGGTGCTCACGAAACTGCCGGGAGTGGCGCGCGTGGAGTCGAGCTTCGTCCTGCGCCACGTGGTGCGCCAGGTGCCGCTGCCGCTCGATCGCTGAGCGGCTCCTCGCGCACGACCTTGACGACGCGCAGACGCCTGAGGCCGCCGGGCATGCGCCATTCGACCTCATCGCCCTCTCGATAGCCGAGCAGCGCCGTGCCGAGCGGCGCGAGTACCGAAATGCGGCGCGCGGCGAGATCGGCCTCCGCAGGCAGCACGAGCGTGTACTCGTCTTCGCGGCCGGTGCCGAGATCGCGCACGCGCACGCGCGCACGCATCGTGATCACGTCGGGGGGCACCTCGTCGGCGAGGCGCACGATGGCGCGCTCGAGCTCGGCCCGCAGTTCTTCCAGGTGTGCCTGGTCGTGCGCGGAATCGTCCTGCGCGCCGAGAAGGGCGCGCAGGCGATCGGCGTCCGACTCGCTGACCACGATCGGGTTCTGTCTCACGGTTCTGCTCCAGAGGAATGGCCCCTTTGTAGCTGACGCAGTCAGTTAGATCAATTAGAATTACTGCAACTGCATGTTTTGTTTTATCTAAGTCCATGGCTGCACACGGACGATTGAATTACCAGCATCTGTACTATTTCTGGACCGTGGTACGCACCGGCAGCCTCGCCAGGGCGGCGGCGGAACTGAACCTGTCCATCCCGACGATCAGCGCGCAGTTGCGCACGCTCGACGAGCGCCTCGGTGAGCCATTGCTCGCAAGAGGCGGTCGTCGCCTCGTCCCGACCGACGCCGGCCGCACCGCCTTTCGTTATGCCGAAGGAATCTTCCGCCTCGGCCGCGAATTGCAGGAGGCGCTTGAGCGTGGCCCCGCGGCGCGCCCGCTGCGGCTTGCGGTCGGCCTCGACGACGTGCTGCCGAAGGCGCTCGCCCAGCGCCTGCTCGCGCCTGCGTTCACGCTCGAGCGCACGCTGCGCTTCGTGTGCCACGAAGGCACGCTCGAGCGCCTGACTGCGGCGCTCGCGGTGCAGGACCTCGATGTCGTGCTGTCGGACGCGCCGGTGCCGCCGGCGCTCGGCATCCGGGCGCACAGCCATCGGCTCGGCGCCTGTGGTGTCTCGTGGATGGGCACGCGGCGTCTCGCCAGGAGGTTGCAGGCCCGCTTTCCGTCATCGCTCGATGGCGCCCCGGTGCTGCTGCCGACCGATGATACGGCGATCCGCCGCGCGCTCGACCAGTGGTTCGAGCGGCATCGCCTCCACCCCGTCGTCATCGGCGAGTTCGAGGATTACGCGTTGCTGCTCGAATTCGCGACGGCGGGTCACGGGCTCATCGCCGTGCCCGACGTGCTCGTGCGCCCGCTGCAAGGCGACGCCGGCCTCGCGGTGCTCGGCCCGGCCCGGCCCGTGCAGGCGGAGTTCTATGCCGTCACGCCCGCACGCGAGATCGGCCACCCCGCAGTCGCCGCGCTGTGCGACGGTGCGGCCGCGCTGTTCAGCCCGACTTCCCGTCCACGCGCGAGCGCGTGAGGATCGGTGCGTAGACGAACACGTAGATCGCGAACGCCGCGATCCACAGCAGGGCTGCGGCTTCGATCGTCGCGAGATAGTCGGTCGGCATGAGCGTCGGCCCGAACACGCGCACGGCCGCGGCGAGCAGCAGCAGCAGATAGGCAAAGCCGATGCTGCGCGACACGACGAGCGGCCGGCCGGTGTGGCCGAGCGAGGCACGCGTCGTCACCGCCATGATCATCGTGGCCGCGGCGCCGATCGTCAGCGCATGCTGCCACTGGAACGCCCACGACGCCCCGAAGCCGAGAAACGCCGCCTTCAGCGCGAGCCCGATCGGCAGCCAGGCATAGGCCGCGTGCAGCACCCAGACGATCGGGTCGGAGAGCGTCTTCAGGCTCCTCCAGCCCGACAGCCGCACTGCCTGCGCCAGCGCCGCAACCCCCGCGACCGCGGCTGCGATCCAGTGCATCGGGGCGACGGCGTCCACTCCCACCGCGAGCGCCATCGCACCGATCGTCACGCGCTCGACGAGCGGCCGGCTCGTGATCGCGACGGGCACACCGCGCTGGCGCAGCGCACTCGCCGTGAAGTTCGGCACGATGCGTCCGCCGATCACCGTGATGAGGAGCAGCACGACGTCGATGCCGACGCGCAATGCACGGCTCGCGAGCGCGCCGTCGCCGGCGACGATCGCATAGAGGTACCACGCGTCGATCGCCCACAGCACCGTGATGATGATCAGCATCGGGAAGTTGCGGTTGCGGGTGCGCAGCAGCGTGCGACCGATCAGGAACGCGAGCAGCGGCATGAAGGACAGCTCGCAGATCACGAGCACGGCGGGCGGCACGCCGGCCGCGCACGCAAACGCGATGCGCCCCGCGAGCCACAGCAGCGTGAGCGCGACGAGCGGTGTGCCGGCGAAGCCGCGCGTGCCGGTCCAGCTCGGCACGGCGGTCAGCAGGAAACCCGCGATCGCCGCGCCGATGAAGCCGTAGAGCATCTCGTGGCCATGCCAGAGAAACGGCGCCAGTTCGCCGAGCGGCGTGGCGCCGGTGGCGTAGATCCACACCCACGCCGCGATCGCGATGATCGCAAAGAGCCCCGCCGCGAGAAAAAACGGCCGAAAGCCGTACGCAAAGGGCACAAATCGAGAGTCGTCGTCGCTCATGGTCACCCGATCCCGTAATTGAAACTGATGCTGATGCGCTCGCCGGGGCCGCGGCTCGGCGGTACTTCGTGGCGCAACCAGCTTTCGAACAGCACCACCCTGCCCGCCTGCGCCGCAAGCACGACCCATGGGCGCAGCGCGCGCGGCGCAGTGCGCCGTCGCGGCGGCGCCGCCATGAAGCGTTCGAGCCGCGGGTCTTCCAGCCTGAGCCCGGCCGCACCGCGCGGCGTGGACACATAGTACGTGCCGCTCAGCAGAGACAGCGGATGCAGGTGCCCGCTGTGCGCGACACCGCGCGGCATGATGTTGACCCAGCAGTCGGTCATCGCGAGCCTGCGCACGTCGACATCGAACGCGAGGGAACGCGCAAATTCGCGCACGCGCCGGTCGATCAGGCGGGCGAGACGCGCAAAGGTGGGCGAGCGATCCTGCATGTGGCTCGCCGAATCATAGGATGTATAGCCACCGGGGTAGTTGTCGGCCGACCAACGCCGGCCCGCGGCGTCGTCGAGCCGCAACTGCCGGCATTCCCGCAACAACTGCAGGTTGAGCGGGGAGTCGGCCTGTTGCAGCCGCGCCGCATAGACCTGCGTGACGAACAGGGACTCGATGCTCATCCACCCTCACAGCCGCGTCGGCGCAGTATCGCGCACATTTTCGCCGTGCAACATCCGTATGAGGCGCTACACTGGCGCAAGGCCACCGTGGAGGATCAACGCATGCGTCAACTCGATGGTCAGCGCCGAACGACGGGCCGCCCCACCCTGAATGCGCGCACCGCGCTCAGCGAATCGATGGCCGACATCGACTCGCAACTCGCCACCCTCGCCGAACTCATCACGGCTCGCTCGGTCGACGAAGCCCGCGCCGCCTGGCAGGCCCGCGAGGAAGTCCGCGCCGGCCACGCACGTACGCTCACCGCGAGCGACGTGGAGCGCGAACTCGATCTCGGCCCGGCCTAGCGAGCGATCCGGCGCATGAGCGCGTGGCAGCTGCGCTATCACGAGAATGCCGTGGACGGCCTGCGGCGGCTCGGGCGGCGCGAAGCGCAGGGCGTGCTCGCGGCGATGACCGAACGCATCGCGCGCCACACGAGCCCGCACGAATCGGGCGAACTGCTGGTGAGCGACGACTTCGGCGCGTTCTGGCGCTACCGCCTCGACGGCTGCCACGTGCTGTGCGACATCGACCGCGGCGCGCGCAGCATCACCGTGCTGCACGTCGCGGCGGCGTGAGCCACAGACTCGCCGGGCGCCAGGTCCGCACTCACAGCGCCGCCACCGCCGCCGGCGCCTTGCGCAGCGCCGCGGCGAGCATCGCAACCGAGGTGTAGAGCACCACGACAACGACCAGCCAGCGCAGCCACACAAGCGGCAGCGATTTCACGACAAACGCCGCGAGCAGCACCGCCGGGATGCCGCCGAACACGAGCCCCAGCGCCGCGCGCAGGTCGTAGCGTCCCGCACGCACGAAGCGCAGGCCGCCGACCGGCATCAGGAATGCGCAGGAGCCCATCATGATCGGAAACGCCGCGATCGGGTTGAGGCCGAGCAGGCTCACGAGGATCAGGCACGGCGCATAGAGGCCGATGCCGAGCGTCATCAGCGCGCCGAGCGCAAAGTTCGCCGCGATGGCAAACGCGAGCGTGCCGCCTGTGAGACCGAGCGCCTCGCCACCCGCGGGGGTCCATTCGAGGTTTGCAGCGAGGAACAGCGTGGCCGCGACCAGCAGCGCGACGCCCATGCCGAGCTGCACGGCGCGGCGCGGCAGGCGCGCGACCATGCCTGCACCGAGCCAGGCACCGGCAATGGACGCCGCGATCATGCCGGCGAGCGTCGCGAAGTCGACCGTGACGATGGCGATGAAGATGAACGCTTCGGTGATCGTCGGCAGCGCGTGCCCCACGTTGAGCGTGCCGGGGATGTTCTCGTCCGGCATGCGTGCGCGCAGCCTGAAGATCGCGGTCGTCGGCGCGAACGAGCCGATGCCGAGCGTGTCGAAGAAATTGGTCACGAACCCGGTCAGCAGGTCGAGTACGCCCGGGCGCGTGTCGCCCGTCGCCTGGCGTGCGCGCTCGATCGACCACCATCGCGCGACGTACCAGAGCGCAAGCAGCGCGAGCGCCGCGAGCAGCCCGGGCGCACCGCCGGCGTTCATGCATCCTCGCCCGGCGCGAGCTCTCGATCCCAGTATTCTTCCATGCGCCGCCGCAGTGCGGCGTCGGGCAGGCGCCCCCGCGCGGCGCCGAAGTTGTCCTCGAGGTGCGCGAGCTTCGTCATGCCGCTGATCGCGCAGGTGACGGACGGGTGCGAGACGACGTACTTCAGGAAAAACTGCGCCCAGCTCTGCGCGTCGAGCTCCGCGGCCCAGTCGGGCAGCGCCCTGCCCGCGACCCGCGGAAAGATGTTGCCGTCGCGTCGCCCGCCGAACGGCATGTTGACGAGCACGGCGATGCCGCGTTCTGCGGCGAGCGGCAGGATTTCGTCGGCCGCGCCGCGGTTGGCGATGCCGTAGTCGACCTGGATGAAATCGAGCCTGTGGCGGCGCATGTGCGCGAGCATTTCCGGGTACTGCCGTGCGCTCGAGGTCGTGATGCCGGCGTGGCGGATCCGACCCTCCTTTTTCCATTCGGCGAGCACCGGCAACAGCGTGTCGACGCCGGCGAGATTGTGGACCTGCATCAGGTCGACGTGCGACACGCGCAGGCGACGGAACGATTCCTCGAGCATCGCGATGCCGCCGGCGCGATCGCCGTCGGCGGCCGTCACCTTGGTCGCAATGAAGAGCCGCTCGCGATGGCCGAGTTCACCGATCAGCTCGCCCAGCACACTCTCCGATTGGCGGTACGCGGGTGCCGTATCGATCACGCGGCCGCCGAGCTGCGGCAGGCGTTCGACGACGGCGCGGCGCGCGGCGCGCTCCTGGGGCGTCGTCGGGCTGTAGTTGTTGGTGCCGAGACCGATGACCGGCAGCGCCTCGCCGCTCGATGGAATCGCGCGCGTGATCACCGCCGGCGCGGCCGCCGGACCGCCCGCATCCGTTCCCGCGGGCGCGCCCGCCGCGATGGCGCCGCGTGTCGCGGTCGCCAAGGCCACCGTCACACCGAGCGCGATCGCGTCGCGTCGCGACAATCTCTCATCGTGCACAGGCACAGGGACCTCCTCGTTCGCTTGAGCGCCGATGACCGGGCATCGCGTACATTCGGGTCAGGACACCGGTGAGCGTCACGCGGCTCACGGGATCCGCGCGCTGCGCGGCGGCCTCGAGCGGGACGATCATCGGCCGATTTTGCAGGGCTCGCCCGGGTGGCGCCAGCCCTTCGCGGTCACCCTTGCGACGATGGTGAGTGACCCCGGGCCCGCTTTCGTGTAGCCTCCCCGCCCGCTGACAACGCTCGAGCCGCCCATCCGCGCGCTCGTGGGGCCCGCGCCGAGGCCCGGCCCCTTTTCCACATTTCAAGGATTCCGCTTCCATGTCATTCAATGAACTCGGGCTCGACCCGGGCCTGCTGCGTGCCGTTGCCGACAAGGGCTACGACACCCCCACCCCCATTCAACAACGTGCGATCCCCGCGCTGCTCGCCGGCCGCGACGTGCTCGCGAGCGCACAGACCGGCACCGGCAAGACTGCCGCCTTCGTGCTGCCGCTGCTGCAGGCCCTCGGCGACCGTCGGGAGCGTGCGCCCCGCGCGCTCGTGCTCACGCCCACCCGTGAGCTCGCCGCGCAGGTGGCGCAGTGCGCGCGCGAATACGGGCGCCACACGGGCCTGCGCGTGCAGGTGATCTTCGGCGGCGTCGGCATGCAGCCGCAGATCGACGGATTGCGCTCGGGCTGCGATTTCCTCGTCGCAACGCCCGGCCGCCTGCTCGACCTCGAGGACCAGGGCGTGCTCGATCTCGCGCACATCGCTCATTTCGTGCTCGACGAGGCGGACCGCATGCTCGACATGGGTTTCATCCATGCGATCAAGCGCGTGATCAAGCTGTTGCCGCAGCAGCGGCAGAACGCGATGTTCTCGGCGACCTATTCCGAGGACATCCGCGCGCTCGCGGCCCGGCTGCTGCACGATCCGGTCGCGATCGACGTCGCGCCGCGCAACACCGTGGCCGAGCGCATCGAGCACATCGCGTACAAGCTGCCGAAGGAGCACAAGCGCCACCTGCTCGCCCACCTGATCAAGGACGGCGACTGGCACCAGGTGCTCGTGTTCACGCGCACCAAGCACGGCGCGAACCGCCTGGCCGAGCAGCTGGGCGGCGCCGGCATCCGCTCGGCCGCGATCCACGGCAACAAGAGCCAGAGTGCGCGCGTGCGCGCGCTCGAGGATTTCAAGGCGAATCGCATCACGGCGCTCGTCGCGACCGATGTCGCCTCGCGCGGGCTCGACATCAAGGAGCTGCCGCATGTCGTGAACTACGAGCTGCCGAACGTGCCCGAGGACTACGTGCATCGCATCGGCCGCACTGCGCGCGCCGGCGCCACGGGCCACGCCGTGTCGCTCGTGGCTCCGGACGAAGGCGGCCTGCTGCGGGACATCGAGAAAGTACTGAAGCGTGCGGTACCCTATGCCGCGGCGCCCGCGTTCGAGATCACCGCGGCGCCGCAGCCGCCGCGCGAGGCGCCCGGTCGGGAGGCCACGCGCGCGCAGCCTGCGCATCACGGACGGGGCCGCGGGTACGGACATGGACACGGGCAGTCGGCGCGCCGCGGGGGTCCGTCACATCGCCCGCGCAGCGCGGGACGGCCCGGCGCCTCGCCACACGGCGGCGCCGCGGGGCGTTTCGGCGGCAGCGGCCGCAAGCACTGACGGGCGCGCGAAGCACCGGGGCTCGCACTGCTGCACGCACTTTGCGAAGATGCGGGGATTCCTGCAGCAAAGCCCAAGGAGAACATCATGGCCCGCCGCTCTCCGCGCAAGACTGCGCCGTCCGCCACGCGCGCTCCCGTGATCGACATCGGCATCGCCCCGCGTGATCGCGAGAAGATCGCCGACGGCCTTGCGCACGTGCTGGCGGACACCTACACGCTGTACCTGAAGACACACGCCTTTCACTGGAACGTCGAAGGGCCGATGTTCAACACGCTGCACCTGATGTTCATGGAGCAGTACACCGAGCTGTGGAATGCGCTCGACCAGATCGCCGAGCGCATCCGCGCACTCGGCTTCCCGGCACCCGGCACCTACGCGGAGTTCGCGCGTCTCACGTCGATCGAGGAGCGCCCCGGCGTGCCGGAGGCCATGGAGATGGTGCGGCGACTCGTGAAGGGACACGAGGCGGTGGCCCGCACCGTGCGCAGCGGCTTCCCCGCTGCGGAGAAGGGCGGCGACGAGGCGACCGTGGATCTGCTCACGCAACGGCTGCAGATCCACGAGAAGACCGCGTGGATGCTGCGCAGCCTATTGCAGTAGCGCGCCGGCGTGGTGTCGCAGGTGGTCGGCGACGAAGGTGGAGATGAAGTAGTAGCCGTGGTCGTAGCCGGCGTGGCGACGTAGCGTCAGCGGGAACGCCGCTTCCTCGCAGGCCGCCTCGAACAGCTGCGGCTTCAGTTCGCGTTCGAGGTACGCATCGGCGAGGCCCTGGTCGATCAGGATCGCGGGACCGCGTGCGACGCCGCCGCGCTCGCGCATCAGTGCGGTCGCGTCGTGCTGCGCCCAGGACGCACCGTCATTCCCGAGATAGCCGGTGAACGCCTTCACGCCCCACGGGCACTGCATCGGCGCCGCGATCGGCGCGAAGGCCGAAATCGACCGATAGCGGTCGGGGTGCTTCAGGCCGAGTGTCAGCGCACCATGGCCACCCATCGAGTGGCCGAAGATGCCCGCGCGTGCGGTGTCGGCTGGGAAATGCGTCGCGATGACCGTCGGCAGTTCGTGCACGACGTAGCTCTCCATGCGGTAGTGCGCGGCCCAGGGCGCCTGCGTCGCATCGAGGTAGAAACCCGCCGCCACACCGAAATCCCAGTGATCGCGATCGCCCGGCAGCTCGATGCCGCGCGGACTCGTATCGGGCGCCACGAGCATGAGGCCGAGCTCGGCGGCCACGCGCTGCGCGCCCGCCTTCATCATGAACGTCTCTTCCGTGCAGGTGAGACCCGCGAGGTAGTAGAGCACCGGCACGGGCCGCGCGAGTGCCTGGGGAGGCGTGAAGACCGCAAAGCGCATTGGCGTGCGCGTACTCGACGATGCGTGACGATAGAAGCCGACCTTGCCGCCGAAGCAGCCGTGCTCGGACAGGGTCTCGAGGCTCATGGCGACCTCAGAACGTGACGACGCTGCGAATCGATTCACCGGCGTGCATCAGGTCGAAGGCCTCGTTGATGCGCTCGACCGGCATCACGTGGGTGATCAGCGGATCGATCTCGATGCGGCCCTGCATGTACCAGTCGACGATCTTCGGAACATCGGTGCGGCCGCGCGCACCGCCGAACGCCGTGCCCTTCCAGACGCGCCCGGTGACGAGCTGGAAGGGGCGTGTGCGGATCTCCTGGCCGGCGCCCGCGACACCGATGATCACCGACACGCCCCAGCCGCGATGGCAGCATTCGAGCGCCTGGCGCATCAGGTCGACGTTGCCGACGCACTCGAAGCTGTAGTCCGCCCCACCGTCGGTGAGCGCGACGAGATGCGGCACGAGGTCGGCGCCCACCTCCTGGGCGTTCACGAAATGCGTCATGCCGAACTTTTCGGCGAGTGCGCGGCGCCGCGGGTTCCGGTCGACGCCGACGATCATGTTGGCGCCCGCCAGGCGCGCGCCCTGGATCACGTTCAATCCGATGCCGCCGAGGCCGAAGACCACGACGTTCGCGCCCGGCTCGACCTTCGCGGTATTGATCACCGCGCCGATGCCCGTCGTCACGCCACAGCCGATGTAACAGACCTTGTCGAACGGTGCGTCTTCCCGGATCTTCGCGATCGCAATCTCCGGCAGGACCGTGTAGTTCGCGAACGTCGAGCAGCCCATGTAGTGGTGGATCTTCTCGCCGCCGATCGAGAAGCGGCTGGTGCCGTCGGGCATCACGCCCTGCCCCTGCGTCGCACGGATCGCGGTGCAGAGATTGGTCTTGCGGGAGAGGCACGACTTGCACTGGCGGCATTCGGGCGTATAGAGCGGGATCACGTGGTCGCCCTTGCGGACCGAGCTGACGCCCGGGCCGACGTCGACGACGATGCCGGCGCCTTCATGGCCGAAGATCACCGGGAACAGGCCCTCGGGATCGGCGCCCGAACGCGTGAACTCGTCCGTGTGGCACACCCCGCTCGCCTTCACCTCGATGAGGACTTCGCCGGCGCGGGGCCCGTCGAGGCGCACTGTTTCGATCGACAGGGGCTTGCCCGCCTGCCAGGCCACCGCGGCCTTCACGTCCATACAACCCCCGGAAATGAACAGGGCCCGCTCGCGCGGGCCCTGTAGCGTCTCAGAAAGACGTCCGGATCGGTAGCTGTTACCAGCGACCGCCGCCGCCACCGCCCCCGCCGGAGCGGAAGCCACCGCCGCCGCCACCCGGACGCGGGCCACGACCGCCGCCCGGACCACCCGTGCGGGGCTTGTCCTGCGCCTCATTGACGCGCAGCGGCCGCCCGTTCATCGAGTACCCGTTCAGCGCCCCGATGGCGCGCTGGGCATCCGCCTGCGACATTTCGACGAATCCGAAGCCGCGCGGGCGGCCCGTTTCGCGATCGGTCGGCAGGGACACCGATTCCACTGTGCCGTGCTTGGAAAACAGCTCGCGCACGTCGTCCTCACCGGCCGAAAACGGCAGGTTTCCTACATAGATCTTGGCCATCGAAACAACTCTCTCAAAAGGTTTGGAAGCTCAAACACGGCAGGAACTTGCGATCCCTGACCCCTGATCGCAGTCGAAACGGGCTTGCAGACGGGACGCTCTCTGGCGCCGTAAATGCAGGTCGAACAGGCAACGATCGGCGCGCAGCATACCACAGGCCCGAAAAACCCCAAATTCCGGGGGGTTACGGCCCGATACGCCCCCCACCGGGGGGTGCCAGATCGATGAACCGGAGGAACTCGGCCCGGGTCCGGGGGTCGTCGCGGAAGGCGCCCGACATCCGGCTCGTGACCATCGACACGCCGCGCTTGTGCACGCCGCGGGTGGTCATGCACTCGTGGGCCGCGTCGATCACGACACCGACGCCGCGGGGCTTCAGCACCTCCTCGATGCAGTTGGCGATCTCGGCTGTCATCTTTTCCTGCACCTGGAATCGCCTCGCGTAGCTTTCCACGACGCGCGCCAGCTTGCTGATGCCGACGACCTTGTCGCTCGGCAGGTAGCCGACGTGCGCGCGCCCGATGATCGGTGCCATGTGATGCTCGCAATGCGATTCGAATTCGATATTGCGCAGCACGATCAGTTCGTCGTAGCCGGCCACTTCCTCGAACGTGCGCCGCAGGTACTCGCCCGGATCGCTCGCGTAGCCGGAGAACCAGTCGCCGTACGCATCGACGACGCGGCGCGGCGTATCGAGCAGGCCTTCGCGTGTCGGGTCGTCACCCGCCCAGCGCAACAGAGTCCTCACAGCCTCCTCGGCCTCGTCGCGTGTCACCATTACACAGCTCCTTTCCGGACCATCATAGCGGCAAGTGCTAGCATTGCCGGATGAGTTACGATCAGTACCACAAACGCCGCGTCGGCAAGCACGAGCTGCACCCCGAGACCCAGATGATGGGCTACGGCTACGACCCGCAGCTGTCGGAAGGATCGCTCAAGCCCCCTGTCTTCCTGACCTCCACGTTCGTCTTCAGGACCGCCGAGGAAGGCAAGGCGTTCTTCGACTACACCTCCGGCCGGCGCGAAGCGCCGCCGGGCCAGGGCACGGGGCTCGTCTACTCGCGCTTCAACAACCCGAACCTCGAGGTGCTCGAGGACCGCCTCGCCCTGTGGGAAGGCGGCGAAGCGGCCGCGGTGTTTGCCAGCGGCATGGCCGCGATTTCCACGACGATACTCGCGCATGTGCGCCCCGGCGACGTCATCCTGATGAGCCTGCCACTCTACGGCGGGACCGAGACGCTGATCGAGAAAACCCTGCCGAATCTCGGCATCCGCGCGGTCGGCTTCACCGACGGCTGCAGCGAGCGCGCCGTCATGGAATCGATGGAAGAAGCGCTGCGCACCGCGAAGGAAACGGGCGGGCGCATCGCCTTCATCATGACCGAGACCCCCGCCAATCCCACGAACAGCCTCGTCGACCTCGCGCTGATGCGTCGCGTGGCGGACGAAATCGCGCGCCGCCAGGGCGGCGAGGCGCCGCCGGTCGCGGTCGACAACACCTTCCTCGGTCCCGTCTACCAGCAGCCGCTGAAGCACGGCGCCGATCTCGTCCTCTACTCGCTCACGAAGTACGTCGGCGGCCATTCCGATCTCGTCGCGGGTGGCCTCGTCGGCTCGAAGGCGCGCATCCGCGGCACGCGGCTGCTGCGCAGCGCGCTCGGCACGCAGCTCGATCCGAACAGCGCGTGGATGATCATGCGCTCGATGGAAACGATGTCGCTGCGCATGCGGGCCGCCAACGACAACGCCGCGCGCGTCGCCGCATACCTCGCGCGGCACCCGCGCGTGTCGGGCGTGAACTGGCTCGGGCTCCTCGCGGACGACGACCCGCGCACGCCGGTGTTTCGCCGCCAGTGCACGGGCGCCGGTTCCACCTTCGCATTCCGCGTCGGCGACAGTGAAGCGGATGCCTTTCGCATGCTGAACCGCCTGCAGGTGATGAAGCTCGCGGTGAGCCTCGGCGGCACCGAGACCCTCGTCTCGCACCCGGCCTCGACCACCCATTCCGGCGTGCCGAAGGCGACGCGCGACCGCTACGGCATCACCGACGCGGTGGTGCGCATCTCGGTCGGCGTCGAACACCCGGACGACCTCATCGCGGATCTCGAACAAGCCCTCGGATAACATCGACCCATGATCGAACGTACCCTCGAGCGACTGCTGTTCGCGTCGCGCTGGCTCCTGGCACCCGTCTACCTCGGCCTCTCGCTCGCGCTCGTCGCGCTCGGCGTGAAGTTCTTCCAGGAGGCGTGGCATGCGCTTTCGCAGGTGCACCTCGTCCCGGAATCTGACCTCGTGCTGACCCTGCTCGCGCTGATCGACATCGTGCTGGTCGGCGGCCTCATCGTCATGGTGATGCTGTCGGGCTACGAGAACTTCGTCTCGCGGATCGACATCAATCAGGGCGAAAGCCGCGAGGCGGCCCTCGGCTGGCTCGGCAAGCTCGACGCCGGCGGATTGAAGCTCAAGGTCGCCGCATCGATCGTCGCGATCTCCTCGATCCACCTGCTGCGCGTATTCATGAACGCGATGCAGACGCCGAACGAGAAGATCCTCTGGTACGTGGTCCTGCACCTGACCTTCGTCGTCTCGGCGGTGCTGCTCGCCGTGATGGATCGCGTGACGGGCACCGCGAAGAAGGCGTAGGCGCCGCGCTCAGGCCTTTGCGCCGGACAGTCCCATCCAGCGCTCGAGCGCGTCGACGCGCGAGCGACTGACCGGCAACTGGCGGCCGGATTTCAGGCGCAGCGTGTAGTCGCCGCCGGCTTCGCGCAGCAGCGCATCGATCCGGTCGAGGCGCACGATCGCCGAGCGGTGCACGCGCGTGAAGCGCGCCGGGTCGAGCCGGTCCTCGAGCGTCTGCATGCGTTCGCGCACGAGCCAGCTCTTGTCGCCGACATGCAGTTCCACATAGGGCCCGCTCGCCGTGATCGCGTCGATCTCCCCGACCGGCACCACGCGCACCTGGCCGCGCGTCTCGACCGCGATACGCTCGAGCCAGCCGGCCGCGGGCGGGGCGGCCCCCGGGGACGCGGCGACCGGTGCCGCCGGGCGCCCGTCGAGCAGCGCCTTCAGCCGCGCGGACAGCTCACCGATCTCGGCGAGCTCGATCGCGCGGCGCGCGCGCGCAAATGCGGTTTCAAATCGCTCGTCGTCGAACGGCTTGACGAGGTAGTCGATCGCCGCGACATCGAACGCGTGCAGTGCGTACTGGTCGTACGCGGTGCAGAAGATCGTCACGGGCATCCGCTCGGGTCCGATCTCGCGCACGACGTCGAGACCCGTGCGACCCGGCATCTGGATGTCGAGGAACACGACGTCCGGCGCGAGCGTACGGATCGCCTCGACCGCGGCATTGCCGTTGTCGGCGACGCCGGCGATCTCGACCGACGCCTCGTGGCCGAGGAGGTCGAGCAGGCGCTGCCGCGCGAGCGCTTCGTCGTCGACGATCAGCACGCGCAGCGGCCGCCCGCTCATACCGCCACCGCGCGCAGGTCGGCACTCGTGTGATAGGGCAACCGCACTTCGACGCTCATGCCGCCGGTTTCCCGCGGGGCGAGCGCGAGCGACTGTGCGTCACCATAGAGCTGCGCGAGACGCTCGCGCGTGTTGCGCAGCCCGATGCCCTCGACGGCCGGCGGAGCAGCGTCCGGCGCGGTCGGTCCGTTGTCGAGCACCGTGAGAACGAGAGTCTCGCCGTCGCGGCGCGCACCGATCGTGATGGCGCCTGCGTCCTCGTTCTTCGACGTGCCGTGCCGGATCGCGTTCTCGACCAGCGGCTGCAGCACGAAATTCGGCACCAGCGCCTCGCCGAGCCCGGGCTCGATCTGCATGTCGACCGCGAGCTGGCCCTGGAAGCGCACGCGCATGATGTCGAGGTATCCGTCGAGGAAGCGCAGCTCCTCGCGCAGCGGCACTTCCTGCTCCCTGCCGCCCTCGAGTGTCGTGCGCAGCAGTTCCGACAGGCGCGCGATCATGCGACGCACGCCGCGCGGATCGCGTTCGACGAGCGCCGATACCGCGTGCAGCGTATTGAAGAGGAAATGCGGATCGAGCTGCGTACGCAGCACCGCGAGGCGCGCGTCGGCGAGCTGCGCCTGCAGCCGGATCGCCTCTTCGCGGCGCGCAAGATCGCGCCGGAAGTAGTGGCGTGCGAGCCCGGCGGCGAGGATCGCCGCGGCGATGATGAACTGGTTGACGAACCACAGGCGCGAGATCCGCTGCAGCAGGCTGAGCGGCGTGTGCCTCGCGCGCGGTTCGAAGAACACTTCCCAGCGCAGCCAGCCGAGGAACGAGTCGACCGCGAATCCGACGACGATGCCGAGCGCGATCAGCGCGAGGATGCGGGCGGCGAGGTGGCCGCGGTCGACACTCAGCCGGCTCGCGGCGACGAACAGCGGCGGGGTGAGGAGCGCCCAGACCCAGGCACTCGCGAAGGCGAGCAGCACCGGTGCGCTCGGGAAGAGCGGCACCATGCGCCCGCCCGGCACCTGCAGCGCGTTGGCCGACCACAGGAGGCCGAACGCGGTCCAGAAGAGGAAAATCATCAGGTATTCCGCGCGCTGCAGCGGATAGCGTTCCGGGGCTGCCCTCGTCGTGGTCATGGGGCACAAGGATAGGTAGCGCACGGTCCCGCGGCAAAGCCGTTCGAGAGGCCCCGGGTGCCGTTCGTGACAGCCCCGTGCCGTTCGTGCCGGGGCCGGCCCGCAGGTGACTCCAAGCCGCTATTCTCGCGCCATGAAACGCAAGCAATGGATGATCCTCGCCGTCGTCGTGATCGCGGTCGCCGTGGGCGGGTACGCGTGGACGAAGCTCACGCGCGAAGAGGCATCGCCGTACCGCTTCGCGAAAGTGGAGCGCGCCGACGTCCGGGCCGCCGTGGCCGCCACGGGCACGCTGAGCGCCGTGACGACCGTGCAGGTGGGCACACAGGTGTCGGGACGTGTCGTCGCGATCTACGCCGATTTCAACGACACCGTGAAGAAGGGGCAGCTGATCGCACGCATCGACCCGACGCTGCTCGAGCAGGCGGTGCGCGACGCGCAGGCGAGCCTCGAGGGGAGCCGCGCCCAGTACGAACAGGCCGACGTCGAATACAAGCGCAACCTCGCGCTGTTCGAGGGCAAGGTGCTGACCGAAATCGAATTCGACACCTCGAAGTTCGGGCGTGCCGTCGCGCTCGCGAACTACAAATCCGCGCAGGTGACGCTCGACCGCGCGCGCCAGAACCTCGCCTACACGGAAATCTTCGCGCCGATCGACGGCATCGTCGTCGAGCGCAATGTCGATGTCGGGCAGACCGTCGCCGCGAGCCTGTCGGCGCCGCAGCTGTTCCTGATCGCGAAGGACCTCTCGGAAATGCAGATCATCGCACCGGTCGCCGAGAGCGACATCGCATCGATCCACCCCGACCAGCCGGTCACCTTCACGGTGCAGGCGTGGCCCGACAGCAAGTTCACCGGGACGGTGCGCAAGGTGCGCCTGCAGTCGACCTCGACCGACAACATCGTCAGCTACAACGTCGTGATCGCGGTCGCGAATCCCGACGGCAAGCTGCTGCCCGGCATGACGGCGAGCGTCGACTTCGTGACCGGCGAGGCGACGAATGTGCTCACGGTGCCGAACGCGGCGCTGCGCTTCCGCCCGACACAGGACATGCTCGCAGCCGTGCGTGCGCGCTCCGGGGCCTCGGACGGCGCGCGCAACGGTGCGCGCACCGCGATCGCAAGCGGCGCCGGC
Source organism: Steroidobacteraceae bacterium (assembly GCA_019187185.1). Classification (GTDB taxonomy): domain Bacteria; phylum Pseudomonadota; class Gammaproteobacteria; order Steroidobacterales; family Steroidobacteraceae; genus CADEFQ01. The sequence continues at coordinate 117,297 of JABAQU010000002.1, forward strand.
AACGGCGGCGGGAGCGCCCGCCGGCCGGCCGACGCGGCCGCCCTCTGGTACCTCGATGCCAGGGGTCAACTCACGCGCACGCGGGTGCACACCGGCCTCACCGACGGTCAGCGCACGCAGGTGAGCGGTGACGGTATCGAAGAGGGCCTGTCCGTGATCACGGGCGTCACGCAGGTCGCCGATACGGCCGGTTCGAACCCGTTCCAGCAGTCGCGGCAGGGCCGCCCGCCGGGCTTCTGAGCGCACGATGGCAGCCGACCCCGTGCTCCACCCCGTCATCCGCCTCGCAGGCGTCACCCGCGTCTACAGCGCCGGCAGCAACGCCGTGCGCGCGCTCGACGGGATCGACCTCGTGGTCGAACGCGGCGAAATGGTCGCGATCATGGGAGCCTCCGGCTCCGGCAAATCGACCCTGATGAACATCCTCGGCTGCCTCGACACGCCGACGTCGGGACACTACGAGCTCGACGGCAAGGCGGTGAACGGGCTCACGCGCAACGAGCTCGCGAGCCTGCGCAGCGAGAAGATCGGCTTCGTCTTCCAGGGCTTCAACCTGCTCGCGCGCACGAGCGCGCTCGAGAACGTCGAGTTGCCGCTGCTGTACGACCGCAGCGGCCGTTTCGCGGGCCGCGAGTCGCCCGCGCCCGAGGCGCTGCGTCGCGTCGGCCTCGGCGCGCGCATGCACCACGTGCCGAGCGAGCTCTCCGGCGGCCAGCAGCAGCGCGTCGCGATCGCGCGCGCCATCGTCACGAACCCGTCGCTGATCCTCGCCGACGAGCCGACCGGCAACCTCGACAGTCACACCTCGATCGAGATCATGGCGCTGTTCCAGGAGCTGAACGCCCAGGGCATCACGATCGTGCTCGTCACGCACGAGCCGGACATCGCCGAGCACGCCCACCGCATCGTCGAGATGCGCGACGGCCACATCCTGCGCGATGCACCGATCGCCGAGCCGCGCGATGCACGTCGCGAGCTCGCCTCTCTCGGGGCGGCCGCATGAGAAAGCGCGCCCTCTTCGGCATCGCGACGCGCAGCATCCTGCGCAACAAGCTGCGCACGCTCCTCACGATGCTCGGCATCGTGATCGGCGTTGCGGCCGTGATCGTGATGGTCGCGCTCGGCCAGGGTGCGCAGTCGATGATCGAGAAGCAGATCAAGGGCCTCGGCACGAACATGCTGATGATCATGGCAGGCTCCACGTCGCAGGGCGGCGTGAGCCAGGGCGCCGCGACCTTCAACCGCCTGACGATCCCGGATGCCGAGAAACTCGCGCGGGAGAGCACGCTGCTGTCCGCCGTGTCGCCCGTGATCTTCTCGCGCGGCCAGATGATCGGCGGCATCGGCAACTGGCGCACCATGATCATGGGCGTATCCGCGAACTACCAGACGATCCGCGACTGGCCCGTGCAGAGCGGCAGTTTCTTCACCGAAGCGGACCTGCGCTCCGTGCGTCGCGTCGTCGTGCTCGGCAGCACGGTCGCGAATGCGCTCTTTCCGGGCGAGGATCCCGTGGGCCAGCAGCTGCAGGTGCGGAACGTGCCGTTCACGATCATCGGCGTGCTCGCGCCCAAGGGACAGACCGCCGGCGGCAACGACCAGGACGACGTGGTCATCATTCCCTATACGACCGCGCAGGCACATCTCGCCGGCCACAGCCGCATCGGCCAGATCATCGCGAGCACCTGGTCGCCCGGCGACATACCGGCCGCCGAGCAGGAGATCCGCTCGATCATGCGCGAGTCCCACAAGATCGCGCCGGGCGACGACGACGACTTCACGATCAGGAACCAGGACGACATCGCCGCCGCGGCGAGCGGCACGACGCGCGTGATGTCGATGCTGCTCGCCGCGATCGCGTCGATCTCGCTCGTGGTCGGCGGCATCGGCATCATGAACATCATGCTGGTCTCGGTCACCGAGCGCACGCGCGAGATCGGCATCCGCATGGCCATCGGCGCACGCGGCAGCGATGTACTCGCGCAGTTCCTCGTCGAGAGCATCGTGATCAGCGTGGCCGGCGGGCTGATCGGCATCGTGCTCGGCTACCTTGCCGGCGCCACGCTCGCCCGCGCGACCGGCTGGGCCGTCGCGATGCCGCCCGAGGCGGCGGTGATCGCCGTGCTGTTCTCGGCCGCCGTCGGCGTGTTCTTCGGCTTCTACCCGGCGCGCAAGGCGGCCGCGCTCGACCCGATCGAGGCACTGCGCCATGAATAGGATGTCCACGATGCGTTCTCTCGCGTTTTGCGTCGCGCTGGCCGCCGCCGCGACCGCGGCCGGCGCGCAAGACACGCGCATCATCGGTTTCGACCAGGCGGTCGAGATCGCGCTCGCGCAGAACGACACGCTGCGCCAGGCGCGCAATGCGGCGGCCCTCGACAGGCTCGATGTCGAGGATGCGCAGAGGAGCTTCCTGCCCGACCTGCGGGCGACGAGCCAGACGACGCGCGCCTTCGCCCGCGCCGACGACGACACGACGCGCACGACGAGTCTCGGCGTCAGCTCGGGCGTCACGCTGTTCGACGGCTTTGCCAATACCGCGACTTTGAAGAGCGCAAGATACTCGAGCCTCGCCGGCGAGCGGGACCTCGAGCGGGCGCGCGAGACAGTCGTGTTCACGGTCGCGAGCCAGTTCCTCGCCCTCGTGCAGCAGCGCGAGGAGCTGCGCGTGCAGCGCGAGAATCTCGCGGCGCAGAGCGCGCTCGCCGCACAGATCGAAACCTATGTGAAAGCCGGTGCCCGCACGATCGCCGACCTCTACCAGCAGCAGGCGAACGTCGCGAGCGCGCAGCTCGCCGTCGTGCAGGCCGAGCGTGCCGCGGAACTGGCACGCATCGACCTCATTCGCACGCTGCGGCTCGATCCGCGCGGCGCTTACGAATTCGTGGCGCCCGAGGTCACGACACCGGCCACGATCAGCGTCGCGGACCTCGATACGCTGATCGGTCGCGCGTTCGGCACGCGCGCGGACATCCGTGCGAGTGAAGCGCGCCTCGAGGCCGCGAAGGAAGACATTCGCGTCGCGAAGTCGACACGCTGGCCGACTCTGTCGCTGTCGGCGGGTTATGGTTCGTCGTACACAAGCGCCATTGACGCCGGCTGGTCGGACCAGCTGAGCGACGCGCGCGGTGGCTCGATCGGCCTCAATATCGCGCTGCCGCTCTACGACCGCAGCGCCACGCGGATCGCGACGCGACGCGCCGAGATCCGTGCCGACAGTGCACAGGTCGACCTCGACAGCCTCGAACAGGACGTGGGTTCCCAGGTGCGCACCGCCGTGCTGGACCTCGATTCGGCGCAGGCGCAGCTCGCGGCCGCCGGCGCGCAGCTGCGTTCCGCGGAACGTGCGCTCGAGGCCACCGAGCAGCGTTACCGCGTCGGCGCCGCGACGCTGGTCGAACTCACCCAGTCGCGCGCCACGCGGGTCGAGGCGGCGAGCGCCGAGGTGTCGGCCCGTTACGAGGTGGAGTTCCGCCGACGCCTGCTCGACTACTACGTCGGTGGCCTGACCGCAGCCACGATGCGCTTCTAAGACGGCAACTGGTGCCGGGTTTTCGGTTATTCGGTTATTTGGGCGGAGCGCCCGAATAACCGAATAACCGAAAACCCGGCACCACGTCTGTCCGGCGGCATAATGGGCGCCGTGCTTCAGGGGACTGCGCATGAGCCTGTGGTCGGCCGTCTGGATCGTGTTCCTCACCGGTACCGTCGCGACATCGGCAGGCGCCGCGCCCGTGCTGCTGCTCAAGCGCCTGCCAGACAGGCTCGCGAACCACTGCATCGCGCTCGCCGCAGGCGTCATGCTCGCCGCCAGCGTCTGTGCGCTGCTGCCGGCGGCGCTCGATGAGGCGTCGCGCCGCCTGCACAACGCGTGGTCGACGCCGCTCACGCTCGCTGCCCTCGGCTTCGGCGCGTGGTGCGTCGCCTGGGCCAACCGCACGTTCCCGCACGAGCACCAGTTCAAGGGCCACGACGGCCGCGGCAATCATCACTCGATGTCGTTCCTGCTCGTCACTGCGATCGCGCTCCACAACTTTCCCGAGGGCCTGAGCGTCGGCGTCACGATCGGCGCGGAAGATCCGACGCTCATGCCGCGCATCGCCACGGCCATCGCGGTACAGAATCTGCCCGAGGGCCTCGTCGTCGCGATGGCGATGCTGTCGAGCGGCCTCGGCCGCGGGCGCAGCTTTGCGCTCGGTGTCGTGACGGGCCTCATCGAGACGGCGGGCGGCATCGTGGGTGCCGGCGCCGTGGATCTCGCCGACGGTCTCCTGCCCTGGGCGCTGGCCTTCGCCGCGGGCGCGATGCTCTACGTGATCAGTGCCGAGGTCATCCCCGAAACGCACCGCCAGGGCATGTCGGGAGGCGCCACTGCGAGCCTCCTCGCCGGGTTCGCCGCCATGGTGTGGTTCGACGCGCTCTTCACGACCTGAGTGGCAGTGAGGCAGGCCGCAATATCACGGACCCCGGCACCCAGGGTACGCGCATTTGCGCCGATCCTCGGTCCGCGCCCGCACCTGCTGATCCTCGGCAGCCTGCCCGGTGTCGCATCGCTGCGCGCCGGTGAATACTACGCGCATCCGCGCAACCAGTTCTGGCCGATCATGGGCGCGCTGTTCGGGGCCTCCGTCGACCTTCCGTACCCGCGTCGCGTCGCGGTGCTGCGTGCGGCCGGAATCGGCGTGTGGGATGTGCTCGCGGAAGCCGCGCGCGCAGGCAGCGCCGATGCCGATATCGATGTGGCGGGTGCCCGCGCGCACGACATCCGTGGCCTGCTGCTGCGCCACCGTACCATCACCCTCGTGGCGTTCAACGGCGGTGCCGCACGGCGCCTGTACGCGCGCCTCGTGCTGCCGCGCCTTCCTGCGAGCCGGCGCCGAACCCTGCACCATGTCGTGCTGCCCTCGACCAGCCCGGCGTACGCGGCCTTGACGCCGGCGGCCAAACTCGTGCGCTGGCGGGTCTTGCTCGCCGACCGGCGCACGGCGTCCACACCGCAGTGATCGCCGCACGAGCGCGCGCGCTCCACAGTACACTCGGGCAACATGCCTTCGGATGCTGTTGAAGGACGGCCGCATCACACCATGACACGATCGTATGCCGAGTTCCGGCGCGGATGGACGGTGCTTGCCGCCTCTTCGCTCGGTGTCGCGTTCGGCGCCTCACCGATTCCGTACAATTCCCTCGGTCCGTTCACCCGGCCGATCACCGAGGAATTCGGCTGGGGCCGCGGCGAGTTCCAGCTCGCGATCCTGTGGTTCACGATTGCGGTCGTCTGCGTCGTGCCGATCGTCGGCGCACTCGCCGACCGCTACGGCGTGCGTCGCCTCGCGCTCCTCACGCTGGCCCTCTTCGGTCTGTCGTTCGCCGCGCTCGCACTCTCGCCGGCTTCGATCGGCGTGTTCTACCTGATGTGGTTCATGGCGGGCCTGCTGGGTGGTGGCTCCACGCCAGTCACCTGGACGCGCGCGGTCAACAGCTGGTATGTCGAGAACCGCGGCCTCGCACTCGCGATCACGCTGCTCGGCACCGGCATCACGGCCGCGTTCCTGCCGGCCATGGCGATCTGGCTGATCGAGCACTTCGGCTGGCGCTGGGCCTTCGCGGGCATCTCGCTGCTGCCGCTCGCGATTGCGCTCCCCGTGGCGATCGCGTGGTTCAGGGAACCCGATCACCGCACCGCTTCAGTGGATGGCACAACACCCGCGCGTCACGCCGAAGCCGGCGTCACGCTGCGCGAAGCCGTGCGCAACTACCGCTTCTGGGTGATGATCGTGTCGATCCTGCTCGTCGCGACCGGCATCGGCGGCACGATCACGAACCTCGTGCCGCTGCTGCAGGATCGCGGCTTTGCGGCGCTCGAGGCCGGCCAGATCGCCGGCGCCGTCGGTATCAGCATCATGTTCGGGCGTGTCCTTGCGGGCTTCCTGATGGACCGGTTCTGGGCGCCCGGCGTCGCGCTACCGATGCTGCTGCTGCCGGCGCTCGCCTGCCTCATCCTGATGAATCACGGGCTCGGCACGAGTGCGGCGATACTCGCCGCCGTGCTCGTCGGCTTCGCCTCCGGCGCCGAGACCGACCTCGTCGCATACCTGAGCGCCCGCTACTTCGGCCTCAGGCACTACGGGCGCATCTACGGCGCGCAGTACGCCGTCTTCGGCTTCGCGTCGGGCATTGCGCCGCCCCTCTTCGGCAAGGTATATGACGCCACCGGCAGCTACGACGCGATCCTGATCGCCGCGGCGATCGCATTCGGAATCGGCGCGGCGCTGCTGCTGACAATGGGGAGGTATCCGTCGTTTGCGCCTCCGGTTCGCGCGACGGGGCACGGCGCCGACAGCTGATACGCCTTCTTCAGACCTCCACTTCGGTCCCGAGCACCATCACGCCCTTCGACGGCATGTTGAAGAACTCGGCGGCCTGGGTGCTGCGCCGCTGCATCCACGCGAAAAAGCGCATCCGCAGGCCCGGCAGGCCCGTGCGTGGCCGCGGGCGCACGAAGTGCAGGCCGAGGAACCAGGCAACCTGGTCCGGCTGCACCCGCAAGCCGAGCGCGCGACAGCGTCGCAGCGCTTCGCTCAGGTCGGGAGTCTCCATGAAACCGAATCGCGCATACAGCGCATACACGCCGGGCTGCAGCGTCTCGATGCGCAGGCGGTCGACGGGATCGTGGCGGGGCGTACGCGTGATCGCCACGTTCAGGATCACGATCTGCTCGTGCGCGACGTGGTTGTGCTCGAGGTTGCGGATCAGCGCGGATGGCACGACGCCGGAGTGGCTCGCAAGGAAGATCCCCGTGCCCGGTACACGCGTCGCACCGGTCAGCAGCTGCGGGAGCCTGTCGAGCGGCACGGCCTGGCGCGCCAGCGCCCGCCTCAGCCGCAAGCGGCCCTCGCGCCAAGTCCAGAATATCGCGAACAGGACCGCAGCGAGCGCGATCGGCACCCAGCCGCCGTCGTCGAGCTTCGTCATGTTGCCGCACACGAATGCCGCATCGACGATCAGCAGGCTGCCGAACACCAGTGCCGTCGCCACGACCGGCCAGCGCCATTCCGTATGCGCCACGACCGCACCGAGGAGCGTCGTCACGAACATCGTACCGACCACCGCGGCGCCATACGCGCCCGACAGCGCACCGGACGTGCCGAACCCGAGCACGAACGCCATCACGGCGATCAGCAGCAGCGCGTTGACGACGGGCACATAGATCTGGCCGTGCTCGAGCGCCGAGGTCTGCAGCACGCGCATGCGTGGCAGCAGGTCGAGCTGCATCGCCTGGCGCGTGACGGAAAATGCGCCGGTGATCACGGCCTGCGAGGCGATCACGGACGCCGCCGTCGCGAGCAGCACGAGCAGCGGCAGCGCCTCGTGCGGCACGAGGAAATACAGCGGGTGGGCCATCGATGCCGGCTGCTCGAGCAGCTGTGCACCCTGGCCGTAGTAGTTGAGCATCAGCGCGGGCCACACGAGGGCGAACCAGGCGTTGCGTACCGGGCGCTTGCCGAAGTGACCCATGTCGGCGTAGAGCGCCTCGCCGCCGGTGAGCGCGAGGAACACCGCACCGAGGATCGCAAACCCGAGCCCCGGGTGGCTCGCGAGCAGCCAGATCGCCCAGCGCGGGTCGAGCGCCGCGAGCACCGCAGGGCCGTGCGCGATCGCGATGACGCCGGTGACACCGAGGGTCACGAACCAGACGAGCATGACGGGCCCGAAGAGCCGTGCCACGCGCTCGGTGCCGCGCCGCTGGATTGCAAAGAGCGCGATCAGGATGCCGAGCGTGGCGGGTATGACGATGCGTTCGAACCCCGGATCGAGGAGCTCCATGCCTTCGACCGCACTCAGCACCGTGATGGCGGGCGTGATCAGCGCGTCGCAGTAGAACAGCGCCGCGCCGGCCAGCGCGAGGATTGCCACCCAGCGGATGCGGGGCGAATGCGGATCGATGTGCTTCTGCACGAGCGCGAACAGCGCGAGGATGCCGCCCTCGCCCTGGTTGTCGGCGCGCAGCATCAGCGTCACGTACTTCAGCGTGACGACGACGAACAGGCTCCACGAGATCAGCGACAGCACGCCAAGCACGGCGGCGGCATCGCCGGCATCGGCGCCGGTCGCGTCGAGCGAAACCTTGAGCGCGTACAGCGGGCTCGTGCCGATATCGCCGAAGACGACGCCGAGCGCGCCGACGAGGGCAGGCAGGTTTGCGCGTGTGTCGCTCACGTGAGCCAGGGGCGCGTGAGACCTTCGGAGACCGACCACAGTTTCGCGGCGAGTGCGCGATCCTCCATGCGCCCGCCCGGAATCTCGGGATTGCAGTTGGCGAAATAGCGGCCGGTCACGCCAGCGAGCCGCGGGTTCGTCGCGACGTAGCACTGGGTCGCCGCCCCCTCGGGGACGCTCTTCATGAAAGTCCAGCCGATCAGCTCGCTCAGCACTTTCTTCCACTCGGGGAAATGCCTGCCGAGCTTCGTCTTGATGATTCCCGGGTGCACCGAATTCGACGTCGCGTTCGTGCCGGCGAGCCGGCGCGCGAGCTCGAGCGAGAAGAGCCCGTTCGCGAGCTTGCTCTGGCCATAGGCCCGGTTCGCGTCGTACTCGCCGCGCTCGCCGGAGAGATTGTCGAACTCGATGCCCTCGGGCGGCGCCCAGATGTAGCCACGGCTCGACAGCACGACGACGCGGCCCCGGGGTGCCGCGACGACGCGGTCGAGCAGGCGATTGACGAGCAGGAAATGGCCGAGGTGGTTGGTGACGAAATGCTTCTCGAGGCCGCCGACCTGCTCGAGCGTCGGCAATGCCATGATGCCGGCATTGCAGACGAGCATGTCGATCGCGACTCCCGCGCGACGCACCGCCTCGGCACAGGCGACGACCGAATCGAAGTCGGTCAGTTCGAGCGCGAGCGGCGTGGCCCTGTCGCCCGCCGCGGCGCAGGCCGCCGCGGCCTTTTCGAGCGTGCGCCCCGTGCCGAACACATGGGCACCGCGCAGCGTCAGCACGCGCAGGGTCTCGGCGCCGAGCCCGGACGTGACGCCGGTGACGAGGGCCACGCGGCCACCGAGATCGAGCCCCGCCGTCACCTCTTCGGCCGTCGAGTCCGCGCCGTACGGGCCGAGCGGCACGCCGGCGGGGCGCTGCGGCCCATTGCCGCGCAGTCGCTGCGCGACGAGGGCCGCCGTTCCGGCGGCCACCGCCGCTCCTGCCAGGGCGAGTGCCTTGCGGCGATTCATCAGATCTGGCTCTCGACGAAGGGCAACAGTCCCGCGAGCCACACCATCAGGCGCTTCCACCATGCCGTATCGGGTTCGTGATCGTACCGCATCGCGCCGTCCGTGCCCTCGGCAGTCCAGATGAGCGCGTCCGATGCACCTTGCGGCCCGTCCCGCAGCGTCACGGCATAACTGAAGGCAGGTGAGATCGCGCGCTCGAACAGTGCAGCCGCCTCGCGTGCGAGCACTTCGCTGTCGATCAGGAGCCCGATCTCGGTATTGTGCTCGATCGAACGCGGATCGAGGTTGATCGATCCGACGAACAGCGCGCGACGGTCGATCACGAAGAACTTCGCGTGCAGGCTCACGAACTCCGAGCCGAACAGGCGGCGATTCTGGCGTCGGGTGGCCAGGTCCGACGTCACGCGCAGTTCGTGCAGCGTGACACCACCGCGCAGCAGCGCGGCGCGATAGCGCGCATAGCCGCTGTGCACGATGCCGACGTCGTTCGCCGCGAGCGAATTCGTGAGCACCGACACGTCGATGCCGTCCTTCGCCAGCGCCGTCAGCACGGCAACCCCGCGCTCGCCCGGCACGAAGTACGGCGAGCTCACGAGCAGCTGGCGCCGGGCACCCTGCGCCTCGCGCTGCAGGCGCTCGATCAGGAAGCTGCTGCGATCGGCCGCCGGCGCGTCCACCTTCGAGGGGTGATCGGCGATCACGCGGGCCGTGCCGAGCGTCAGGCCGAGCGTGTTCGAGGCAAATTCCCGCGCGATCGACGAGTTCTCGATCGCGCTGACGTAGGGCGAATCGCGCAGCCGCTCGCGGTGCGCAGCCAGCGCGGCGCGCACCGATGCGAGGTCGGCCGCGGACGGCGCCTCATCGAGCAGCGCCGAGGCCGGCACCGCGAGGTGGCTGTTCCAGTATTCATCGAACGACGCGGAAGCCTCCGCGGCCACGGGCCCGACCGCGAGCACGTCGAGGTCGCGAAAATTCAGCTGCTTCTTCAGATCGAAATACTCGTCGCCGATGTTGCGCCCGCCGATGATCACGGCATGGTTGTCGGCCGCGAACAGCTTGTTGTGCATGCGGCGGTTCAGGCGGCGGGTCAGCAGGAAATCGACCGCGCGCGCGACCGGGCCGCGCCGCCGGGTCCACGGATTGAAGAGACGCACTTCGATCGCCGGATGCGAGTCGAGGATCGCGATGGCCCGATCGTGCGATGCCGCGTAGATGTCGTCCAGCAGGATGCGCACGCGCACGCCGCGGTCGGCCGCGGCGAGCAGCTCGCCGACGAGCAGCCGCCCGGTGTCGTCGGCGTTGATCATGTAGTACTGCAGGTCGAGTGTGCGCGCCGCGCCGCGCGCGAGCAGCGCACGGGCGACGAACGCGTCGACGCCGTCGGGCAGCAGGCGCAGGCCCGATTCGTCGGGCTGCGCCTGCGCGAGCCCGGAGAACATGCGGTGGACGGCCGTCACGGTACTGTCGTCGACGGCCATGGATGCCGCGCGCGGCGCGTGCAGATCGAGGCTCTGGCACGCCGCCAGCAACGGCACGAGTGGCCAGGCGCCAAGCGCGCGGGAGACACCCCTCAACACCAGAGCCGCTTTGCGCCCAAGACCCTGCCCTCGTCACGGATCGCCGGACACGTTAGCCTACTGCAAACGGTGGCGCGAGGTTGAGCCCCATTCCCGGCGACGCACAAGACCTGCTACGCGAGGCCCAGGAAATTGCCCAGCTGGGCAATACCGAGTTCTATGTACCGGACAACGGCGTCAATTACTGGTCGCCGCAGGTCTACCGCATGCTCGGCATCGACCCTTCGGAGCGCCCCTCGCATGCCCGCATCTTCGCGGGTCTGCACCCGGAGGACCGCGACCGCTGCCTGATCGCGTGGTCGCGCGCGATCCGCGGCACGGGCCGCCTCGAACTCAGCTACCGGTTCGTGCGCGCCGACGGCTCGGCACGTCATATCGAGGCGCGTTACCGCCTGTCGCGCGCCGAGGGGGGCAGCCTGCGTGCGGTCGGTACGCTGCACGACGTCACCGAGCGCAAGACCGCGGAAGATGCGGCGCGCCTCGCGCAAGCCCGCCTGAACGAGGTGGGCCGGCTCGCGACACTCGGCGAAATAGCGGCCGGCATCTCCCACGAGCTGAACCAGCCGCTCGCGGCGATCACCAACTATGCGCGCGCCTGCGAGCGGCTGCTCGCGATGCCGCAGCCGGACATGCCGGAGGTCTCCGCGGCGCTCGGCGAAATCACGGCACAGGCGATGCGCGCCGGCGAGATCATCCACCGCCTGCGCGGCATGATCCGCCATCGCGAGACCCATCGCACGGTCGTCGCGCCGAACGATCTCGTGCGCGGCGTCATGAGTCTCCTCGAGATGGACGCCCGCGCATCCCGCAGCACGTTGCGCTTCGACCTCGCGCCCGACCTGCCGCGCGTGCTGGTCGACGGCGTGCAGATCGAGCAGGTGATCGTCAACCTCGTGCACAATGCGGCGGAAGCGCTCACCAGCACGGGCGAACCGGGAGGCGAGATCGTGATCCGCACGGCGATGGGAGAGTCCGGCCAGGTGGAAGTCAGCGTGTCCGACAACGGGCCAGGACTCGCCGCCGGTGCCGAAGCGCGGATCTTCGAGCCGTTCTTCACGACGAAGGCCGAGGGTACCGGTCTCGGGCTCGCGATCAGCCGCACCATCCTCGAAGCGCACCGCAGCCAGCTCGGCTACCTGCCGAATCAGCCGCGCGGCGCGCGCTTCGCGTTCAACCTGCCACTCGCACCGGAAATGTCATGAAAAACGGCACCCCCACGGTCTTCGTCATCGACGACGACGATGCGGTCAGGAGTTCGCTGCGCCTGCTGTTCAAGTCCTACGGCCTCGAGGCGGTCCTGCACGCATCGGCCGACGAATTCCTCGCCAGCTACGACCTGACGCGCCCCGGCTGCGTCGTGCTCGACGTGCGCATGCCCGGCATGAGCGGGCTCGAGCTGCAGCAGCGGCTCAATGCGCAGGGCGCGACCATCCCCATCGTGTTCATCACCGGCCACGGCGACGTGCCGATGGCGGTCGAGGCGATGCAGGCCGGCGCGTTCGATTTCCTGCAAAAGCCGTTCCGCGACGATGACCTGCTCGCACGCGTGCAGAAGGCGCTCGCCCGCGACGCCGAACTGCGCGCGCTGCTGCGCACACGGCACGACACGCGCGCGCGGCTCGCCACGCTGACGCCGCGCGAGCGCGACGTGCTCGATCTCGTGGTGGTCGGCAAGGCAAACAAGGTGATCGCGGCCGATCTCGGGCTCAGCCAGCGTACCGTGGAAATCCACCGGGCACGGGTCATGGAGAAGATGGACGCCGCGTCGCTCGCGCAGCTCGTGCGGATGGTGCTCGACCTCGAGCGGTCCGCCGGCTAGCTAGCCGGTGCTCTGCAGGCCCTGCGCGATGCCGCCGATGCTCGCGAGCAGCGCATCGAACAGATCGCGGTCCTGGCGCCGCGTCGCGCGCCAGCGTGCGAGCAGGTCGACCTGCATCAGGTTCATCGGGTCGACATAGGGGTTGCGCAGCCGGATCGAGCGCTGCAGGGTCGGGTCCCCGTCGAGCAGTTCGCCGTAGTCCTTGATCGCAAGCACCGCGTCGCGCGCGCGCGCGTACTCCGTCGTGATCGCGCTGAACCAGGGTTGCGGGCCCGGCGCGAGCGAATCGTAGTTGCGCGCGATCTCCATGTCGGCCCGCGCCAGCATCGTCTCGACGTCGTCGACGAGGTTGCGCAGGAAGTACCAGCTGTCGCAGGCGTCGCGCACGAATGCGAGACCCGACTCCTCGATCAGTGCCGCGAGCCCGGTGCCTGCGCCATACCATCCCGGCAGCATGCAGCGCGACTGAGTCCAGGCGAACACCCAGGGCACCGCACGCAGCGCGTCGAACCCGTGCCCTTCGTCGCGCCAGGCGGGGCGCGAACCGATCTGCATGCGCTCGATCGCGTCGATCGGCGTCGCCGCCAGGAAATACTCGAAGAACCCGGCGCTGTCGCGCACCAGCGCGTGATAGGCGGCGCGACTCGTGTCGGCGAGGTGCTGCGCCGCATCGAGCAATGCCGGTGCCACCTGCGCCGGTGTGCCGCGCAGCGTCGCCGCAGTGCCGAGAGCGAGGGCGTTGAAGGCGCGCTCGAGCGTGCGCAGCGCGATCGGCCGCAGGCCGTAGTTCTGGTTGATGACCTCGCCCTGTTCTGTCAGGCGCAGCACGCCGTTCAGCGACTCGGGCGGCGCCGCGCGCACCAGCGCGTCGATGCGCCCGCCGCCGCGCGCGACGCTGCCGCCGCGGCCCCGGAATATGACGTGACGCTCCTCTGCGCCCGCGAGCGTCGTCGCGAGCATCTGCTCGGCGCGATAGACCGCGACGCGCGAGGCGCACAGGCCCCCGTCCTTGTTCGTGTCGGAGTAGCCGACCATCACGCACTGGCGGCGTCCGCGCGCCTCGAGGTGGCGGCGATAGAGCGGGTCGTCGAGCAGCTGGCGCATCACGCCGGCGCAACCGGCCAGCGTCTCGATGCTCTCGAACATCGGCGCGAAATCGAGCGCCACTTCGCCCGAATGCTTGTCGTAGGCCTCGGCCCAGCGCGCGATCAGGAGCGGCGCGAGTATGTCGTCGGCTGACCGGGTCGAGCCGACGATGTAATAGCCGATGGCATCGCGCCCGTACCGGTGACGCGCCTGGATGATCGCCTCGAACACTGCCACCGCGCGCTTGCCGAGCGCGTCGAGCTCGCGGCGCGGCCCGAGGTCGCGCTCGATCGCGGCAACCAGCCGGTCGTGGCGCTCGGCACCGGGGCGCTCGAGCCACTTCACGTCGTCGAGACCCCGGGCGAGCACCTGGTGATGCACGTCCGCGTGCTGGCGCACGTCGAGGGTCGCGAAATGAAAGCCGAAGGTCTCGACCCGCCGGATCAGTCGGCGCACGAGATAGAGCCCCGCGTGGCCCCCCTTGTTCGCCGCGAGGCTGCCCGCGATCAGTCCGAGGTCGTCGAGCAGCTGGCGTGCATTCTCGTACGCGGTCGCGCGGCCGTCGTAGGTGGCGCGCAGGCGCTCGGCGATCTGGCCGAGGAATACGCGATAGGGCATGCGGTCGTGCCGGGCCGGGGTAGCCGCCTGCGCCGCCGGCACCAGTGACATGTAGCGCTCGATGTGCTTCGCGAGCGCCGGGCTCACGCCGATGCGGCTCGCGCTCTGCGAGAGGATCTGCGCGAGGTTCTGGCACTCGCCGAAATAGGCGTTGATGATGACCTGGTGCTGGCGTGCGAGCGTTTCGCGGATCGTCTTCGCGTTGACGTCGGGGTTGCCGTCCATGTCGCCGCCGACCCAGCTGCCGAAGCGGATCAGCACCGGCAATTCGATCGTCTCGGCCGACGCGCCGTAGAGCTTCTCGAGCGCGAGCGCAATCTCGTCGTAGAAGGCCGGCAGCACGCGGTAGAGCACTTCGGCGATGTAGAACATCACGTGCTCGCGCTCGTCCGCGACGGTCAGGCGATCGCGCGGATGGTCTTCCGTCTGCCATGCTGTCGTCATCTCGGTACGCACGCGACCCCAGAGGCCGCGCGTTTCCTGCGGCGTCAAGGTCGGGTCGAGACGATCGAGGAGCATTTCCGCGACGCGCTGCTGCTTGCGCAGGATCGTGCGGCGGGTCGATTCGGTCGGGTGCGCCGTGAACACGGGCTCGATGCGCAGCTTGCCGAGGAGCGCGAGCACGTCCGCGAGCGTCGCCCCGCCCGCCTTCAGTGCACCGAGCGCATCTTCCACGCCGCCCGGCTGCGGACGACCGCTGTCCGCGAGGAAGTACTCCTTGCGCCGCCGGATACGGTGCACCTTCTCGGCGAGATTGACCGCCTGGAACCAGGCCGTGAATGCACGCACGAGGTCGCGCGCCATCGCCGGGGGCCGCCCGCGCACGCGCACGGCCAGCTCCTCGCCCGCTGCCGTTTCGCCAGCCCGGTGACGGATGGCGAGCACCCGGTCACGCTCGACGAGATCGAGGAGCGCATCCCCGCCCTGCTCGCGCAGGATCTCGCCGACGAGCCCGCCGAGCGCATGCACGTCGTCACGCAGCGCCTCGTGTTTCGGCGGGAACTGGATGTCGTGGCGGTTCACGGCCACGTAGTCTAACTGGTGCCGGGTTTTCGGTTATTCGGTTATTGGGGCGGAGCACGCCAATAACCGAATAACCGAAAACCCGGCACCAGGCTTTGTCAGAAGCGCAGGCTCACGTCGAGCCCGTACGAGCGTCCCGGTGCATTGTGGATGAACGAGCCGCCGAACTCCGGCGCCGGGATGATCTCGGCGAGGTAGGCCTCGTCCGTGAAATTGCGCGACCACGCCGTCACGCTCCACCGGTCCTGGCGCAGCGAGACGCGCGCATTGAAGATCTCGTAGGCGTCGCGGTGCATCTTCGAGAACTCGCCCTGCCCGAAACCGAACCCGGTGAACAGGTTCGGCACGCGGTTGTCCTGCACCGGGTGAAACCAGGTTTCACCGAGTGCCGTCATGTCGACGCGCGCCGAGAACTCGAGGCCATTGCCGCCGAGCGGCGTTTCGAACTCGATGCCGGCGTTGCCGGTGTACTCGGGTGCATAGGGCACCTCGTTGCCCTTGGTGTACGGCCGGCCGTCGTAGCGGTCGATCTTGCCGTCGACATAGCCGATGCCGCCAAACACCGTGAAGTGGTTGTTCAGGCGCCAGCGGGCGTCGAACTCCGCGCCCTTCAGCGTCACCTCGTCGAGGTTCGTCACGACGCGCAGCAGGCCGAAGGGGCCCGCGAGGAAGTTGAAGAACAGCATGTCGTCGACGCGGGTGTGGTACAGCGCGCCGTTCAGCACGAGCCGGCGGTCGAGCAGCTCGGCCTTGAAGCCGACTTCGGCAGCCTTCGACACTTCCTTGTCGTAATCGTCCCGCACGTTCGTGATGTTGTGGACCGATGTCGGCGTGCAGACCGGCAGCGTGTACGAGGGGCCGAGGCACAGGTTGCCATAGGCCTGCGCGACCGTGGCGGCACTGCCCGTCGAGTTGAAGCCACCGGAACGGAAGCCGTAGCCATAGGAGCCGAACAGCGACCACTGGTCGGTGACGCGCCAGTTGACCGACAGCTTCGGCTGGAACTGGCTGTACGTCTTGTCACGATCCGGGATGCCCGTGGTCGCGAGTGCCGGGTCGGCCGTGTAGGCGGGGTTGATGTACGGCGGGCCACCGGGGTTGTAGGCCGCGGCAAATCCCGGCGTCTGCGCGAGCGCCCCGGCGCCTGTCGGCACGTTGTTGCTGACGTCGCGCTTTTCCTGGTCGTAGCGGACCGCGAGCGACACTTCGAGCCCTTCGCGGATGTCGTATGCGAGCTGACCGAAGCCCGCGATCACCTTGCTCGAGAAATCGTCGTCGTACAGCAGATCAGTCGGATTCGGGCCGCTCGTCGGCACGAAGGCCTGGTGCAGGAACACACCGCCCCCGTTGTCCGAACCCTGCGAGACGACGACGCGCCGGTCGATGTCGGCGAAGTAGACGCCCCCGATCCAGCGCAGGCGCTGATCGCCGGGCGAGGCGAGGCGCAGTTCCGCGCTCAGGTCCTCCTGGTCGCGCTGCTGGTACTGGTAGCCGTCGCAGGTCGTCGGGCTGTACGGCGGCAGGAAGCTCGTGACGAAGCCGCCGCTCGGCGCATAGAAGAACGGCGCGGGCAACGGGGTATCGGCCATGCGCGCATCGTTCGACGCGAGGCACGAGGACGTCGTGCTGTAGAGGTTGAACGCCGCGCTCGTGCCGTCCGTGACGAAGTTGTTGTCCTGCTTGTTGTAGGCGACGTAGCCGGTGAGCGTGTTCGCACCGACACCCCACTCGCCCTTGAGCGACAGGTTGATGTTGTCCTGCTCGTTGACCGGCTTCACGTTGTTCAGGTACTCGAACCGGTGCGCATTCGGGTCTTCCTGGAACACCGGTGCATTCAGCGCCGCGGCGGCATCGGCGAGTGCGAGCGAGCCGTTGAAGTTGATCGCACCGGCCTTGGCGGTCGAGTACTTCGCCTTGAGGTCGAACTTGCCACCCCCCGCCTCGAACATCAGGCGGCCCTGGAAGCCCGTTTCCTCGAAATAGTCCACGCAGTCGTCGCAGCCGAGGACCTTGTTGTCCCACTGGCCGTCGGTCGTGCGGTAGTAGCCCGAGAGGCTGCCGCGGACGCCATCCGACAGCGCCCCGCCCGTCCAGAAGTTCGCCTTGTAGCTCGCATCGCTGCCGATGCCGGCGCCCACGTCGAACTCGAACTCGTCGGTCGGCTTGCGGGTGGAGAGGATGATCGCGCCCGCGACCGCATTGCGGCCGTACACGGCGCCCTGCGGGCCCTTCAGGACCTCGATCTGCGATATCGAGTTCAGTTCCTGGTTGAGCGCGGCCGGGTTCGTCTGCAGCACGCCGTCGATCACGAGCGCAAAGTTCGTCTCGGTGTCGCGGCCGGTGTTGATGCCGCGGATGTTGACCTGCATGTCACCGATCTCCGCCGTCTGCACCTGCGACAGGCCGGGGGTGAGCGCAATGAAATCCTGCGGGCGCTCGATGCCGGCGGCCTGGATGTCCCGTGTCGTGAACGCGTCGACCGTCGCGGGCACGTCGAGCAGCACCTCCGCGCGCTGGCGCGCGGTCGTCACGACGACTTCCTCCATGCCGGGCTGCGTGCCGGCCTCCTGGGCGTGCGCGACGGTACCGGTGATGGCCGCAGCGGCGGCCGCCGCGATCAGGCGTGACGTGGACATGTGCGAAGCTCCCCTCTGGCGGCTGTTGTTGCCGGAATGCCTCAGGCATCCCGATCGTCGTCGGCGCCGCCGATCCTAGCATGGGGTGCGGCCGCACAGGCAAGCCTTATTGTCCGGACAATCCTGTGCAGGCGCGATACAACTTTCCGGTCGCGTGGAAACAACGACGGGGCGGCAGGCGGGCACCGGAACCGGGCATCGGGGCGGGTCCGGGCGCCGCCTGCTAGCATAACCGGCTGCCCCATCCCCGTTTGGAGCCCGAGGCATGAGCGAAACGCGAGCACCGGTCATGGCGATCGATATCGTCGCCGGAATCTGGACACAGGAGGCGCTGTCGCATCGCCCCGGCTGGCAGGAGGAATTCTTCGCCGGCAAGATGAAATCGAAGACCAGCATGCAGGGCCTGTCGCTCGACGACATGCTGGCGCAGATGGCCGAGGCGGGCATCGAGCGCGCTTTCCTCTTTGCGCCGAAGGCCGGCCGCAAGGGACTGCCCGGCTCGTTCCACCTGCCCTATGACGTGGTGGCGCGCGCGGTCGAGAAGCATCCCGGGCGCTTCTACGGCCTGGCCGGCATCGATCCGTTCGAAGGCATGAACGGCGTGCGCGCGCTCGAGGACGCGGTGCGGAACATGGGCTTCATCGGCGCGCATCTCTATCCGCACTGGTACGACCTGCCGCCCGACCACGCGAAGTACTACCCGTTCTACGCAAAGTGCTGCGAACTCGGCGTGCCGATCCAGATGCAGGTCGGCCAGTCGATGGTGTACGCGAAGGAGCAGCCGATGCGCAGCGTGGGTCGCCCGATCCTGCTCGACGGCATCGCCTGCGATTTTCCGGAGCTGAAGCTGATCGGCATCCACGTCGGCATTCCGTGGGCCGACGAGATGATCGCGATGGCCTGGAAGCACGCCAATGTGTTCATCGGCTCCGACGCCCACAGCCCGAAGTTCTGGCCACAGAGCTTCGTCAACTACATCGACAGTTACGGCCAGGACAAGGTCCTCTTCGGGACCGACTTCCCGGTGCTCGGCTTCAGGCGGACGATGGACGAAGTGCTGGCCCTCGGTCTGCGCCCCGATCCGCTGCGCAAGTTCCTGCGCGACAACGCGCTGCGGGTATACGGCATCCGGCCGTAGGACCGCGGCCGATGCAGATCATCGGTACATCGACCAGCCCTTTCACGCGCAAGGTGCGCGTGGTCGCACTCGAGAAGGACATCCCGCACGAATTCGTCACCTCGAGCCCGATGATCGACAGCGCGGAAGTGCAGGCCGCCAATCCGCTCGGCAAGGTGCCGGTCCTGGTGCGCGACGACGGCTCGAGGCTCGTCGATTCACCGCTGATCGCGGCCTGGCTCGACAGCCTGAACGATACGCCGCGCCTGCTGCCGCGCGAGGGTCATGCACGTGAGGTGGTGCGCCAGCTCGAGGCCATCGCCGACGGCGTGCTCGATGCGGCAGTGCTCGTACGCATGGAAATGCTGCGGCCGGAGCACCTGCGCAGCGCCGAGTGGATCTCCTGGCAGGAGGGCAAGGTGCACCGGGGCCTCGCGCATCTCGACAAGGTGGCGAGGGCGCAGCGCTTCCTCGTCGGTGAGGCGATGACGCTCGCCGATGTGGCGCTCGCCTGCGGCCTTGCGTGGCTCGAGTTCCGCTTCGCCGAGCGCGACTGGCGCGCGCACTATCCGGCGGCGGCACGGCTCGCGGCCGGCCTGCTCGCGAGGCCTTCGTTCGGCGCCACGCCGATGACCTGAGAAGGCGACCGCCGCGCGCGCGGCGGCGTCAGTCCGCGCCTTTCGCAGCCGTCTTCGCGGCACCGTCTGCCGTCAGGGCAGCCCCGCTCGCGAGCAGTGCATCGATCGCGGCATCGTCGAGCCCGGACTCGCGCAACACCTCGCGCGTGTGTTCGCCGAGACGCGGCGCATGGCGTTCGATGCCGGCCGGTGTCGACCCGAAATTCACCGGGAACGCGGGCAGCCTGAGCTTGCCCTCGGTCGGGTGATCGACCTCCTTCCAGAACCCGACGGCCTCGAGGTGCGGGTCGGTCGCGAGCTCCTCGAGCCCGTTCACGACAATCGTCGGTACGCTCGTCTTCGCGAACAGGTCGAGCCACTCGCGCGTGGTGCGCGTCGCCATGATCTTCGCGGTTTCCGAATAGGTGGCGTCGATGTGGCGCACGCGATCGGCGAGCGTCCGGAAGCGCGGGTCGGCGAGCAGATCCGGACGTTCGACGACCTTGCAGAAGGTCTCCCAGTGCGCGTCGAGGTACGGCAGGATCGCGATGTACCCGTCGCGGGTCGGATAGGGCCGGCGCTCCTGGCTCATCAGGCGCGTGTAGCCCGGGGTGCCCATCGGCGGATCGAAGGTCATGCCCCACAGATGCTCGCCCATGACGAAGTGCACCATCGTCTCGTACATCGGCACTTCGATTTCCTGGCCCTCGCCCGTGCGCTCGCGATGGAAGAGCGCCGCGAGCACGGCATAGACGACCGTGACCGCGGTCGTCTTGTCGGCGACGACCGTCGGCAGGTAGCGCGGTTCGCCGAGCACCAGCTTGTTCAGCATCGCGATGCCGCTCGCCGCCTGGATCGAGTCGTCGAGCGCGCCCTTCGCGCCGTACGGCCCCTTCTTCGAGTAGCCGTACGCGCCGCAGTAGATGATCCGCGGGTTGACCTTCTTCAGGTCGGCGTAGTCGAGCCCGAGCTTCGTCATCACCTGCGGCCGGTTGTTGTGCACGAACACGTCGGCGGTGGCGATGAGCTTGAGCAGCGCGTCACGCGCGCCCGGCACCTTGAGGTCGAGCACGAGGCTGCGTTTGTTGCGGTTGCAGGTGAGATAGAGCGCCGCCATGCCGGGGTGGCGTGAGGCGCCGAGCGTGCGGTTGCTGTCGCCGCGCGGCGCCTCGATCTTGATGACGTCGGCACCCATGTCCCCGAGGAACTGGCAGGCCCAGGGGCCGAGCACGACGCTGGTGAGTTCGACGACACGAATGCCGTGTAATGGCCCCGGCATGCCGGTCTCCTCGCAACGAATGAGACCCAAGCTTCACATCCGCGCCAGGAGGTGGCAAGCGTGGTTTTCCACGCGTACGCTGCATGGACAGGTCTGGATCCGCGTGCGCGCGATCGGCGCCGGCATTCACCCCGCAGCAGGTTCCGCACCGATCCCGAGGCGTTCGGCGAGCGCGAGGATGCGCTGCGCCCTGCGCGCCACCGGGTAGTCGACGAACACGCCGTCGACCTGGATCGACGCGACCCCTCGGATCTCCGCTTCGCCGAAGGCGGCCACGATCGTGCGCGCACGGGCGATCTCGGCGACGCCCGGCGTGAACACGGCGTGGCACGGCGCGACCTGGTCGGGGTGGATGCACAACTTGCCCTGAAAGCCGAGGCGACGGCCGTTGCGGGCCGATTCGAGGAAACGCGCCTGGTCGCGCACTTCGATCACCACGGTGTCGACCGGCGGCTCGATGCCGGCCGCGCGCGAGGCGTGCGCGATGCGCGCACGCGCGTAGGCCAGCGCCGCCTCGTCGGCTGTCCACTCGAGGTCGAGATCATTCGTGTAATCGCCACCACCGAGCGCGATGCGGCCGATGCGCGGCGAGGCCGCCGCGATCGAGTCGATGTGCACGATGCCGCGCGCAGTCTCGACGATCAGCATCAGGTCGAGCGAGCCCGGCGCAAGGCCCGCGCGACGTTCGCAGGCATCGAGCCGCTCGACGAACCCGCGAACCTCCTCCGCCGACTCGACCTTCGGCAGCACGACGCCGTCGAGCCAGGGGCCGACGACGGCGTCGAGGTCGTCCTGCCACCACGGCGAGTGGCTGTCGTTCACGCGCACGTAGCCCGGTACCGCGCGCGGTCGCTCGAGGGCGGCGACGACGAGCGGCCGGGCCGCCGCCTTTTCCGCGTGCGCGACCGCGTCCTCGAGATCAAGGATCGCGGCGTCGGCACCCGCCGTGAACGCCTTTTCTGCACGGCGCACGTGATTGCCGGGCGCAAACAGGTAACTGCGCACGCCCGCCGCCGCTCGCCGCGTCATTGGGTGGTCCAGGTATCGCTCGATTGCCAGCCGCGCTGCAGGTCGAGCGAGTACAGGTAACGGTCGGACGGGTGCTCGGAAACCGAGATCTCGAAAGGCCGGTGGCCGCGGCCGTGGTAGTGGCGTATCACGGTCAGTGACGGCATGCCGATCGGCGCTTCGAGCGGCCCCGCGAGTTCCTGCGTGACGACCCCGGCGCGGATCTGCACGCGGATATGGTCCACGCGCTCGCCGTGCATCGCTTCGATCAACTGGTAGACGAGTTGGCCGCGCCGTCCGATGTGCGGCACGATGTCCCCGTATTCGGGCAGAAGGTAGACATCGGTCCACGCGATCGCGACCGGCTGCGACTTCAGGCGCCGCAACGCGCTCACCTTGAGCCATTCCGATCCGGTGCGCACATCGAGCAGTCGCGCGAGCTGCCGGTTGGCGCGGACCTGCACGGCACCCGTCACGACGAGCCGGCTGTCGGCCGGGTAGCGCATCAACTCGGACGGCGACCTGACCGTCTGCACGTACGAGGGCGAGGAGCGGCGGGCCCGCACGACCGTGCCGACGCCCTGCTGGCGGTCGATGAGGCCGAGATCGTCGAGGCGGCGCAGCGCTTCCCGCACGGTGTGGCGACTCACATTGAAACGCTCGACGAGCTCGAGCTCGCCGGGCAGCGTCTCCCCGACCTTGAGCCGCCCGCGGCTGATATCGCCGATCAGCACATCGGCGAGTTGCCGGTACCGGGGCTGCCCGCGATCCTGTCTTTTTCCCATACCGTACTCTACCGCCGCGCGCCGTTGACAGTCACGGGGCCCGGAACCTAGATTTGTCCGGACATTTGGCACTCTGGCAGGCGCCCCATGACCCAGACCGCGAAACAGGTGGCCCCCGGCCGGTTCCGGGAGAGCTTCGGCCGTCACTACGAGGACTTCTCGGTGGGCGACGTGTACGAGCACCGTCCCGGCCGTACGATCACGCAGGCCGACAACACCTGGTTCACGCTGCTGACGATGAACACACACCCGCTGCACTTCGACGAGGAATACGGCAAGGCGAGCGAGTTCGGCCGCTGCATCGTCGCGAGCCCGCTGACGGTCGCGCTGATGGTCGGCATGAGCGTCACCGACGTGAGCCAGCAGGCCATCGCGAACCTCGGCTGGCGCGAGATCCGCATGACGGCGCCGCTCTACCCCGGCGACACGCTTTATGCCGAATCGGAAGTGCTGGAAAAACGCGAATCGAAGTCCCGGCCCGGTGCCGGTGTCGTCTCGGTGCGTACGCGCGGGTTCAACCAGGACAGGGTGGAAGTCTGCACGTTCGAGCGCACGATACTGGTCGCCAAGCGCGGTCACGGCGTCGGGAGCGAGGGCAACTATTGATGGCACGGCGCGAGGACGCGGACATCCTCGATTCGATCGAGCGCTGGGTCGAGCGTGAAGTGCGGCCGATCGCAAGGCACCACGACCACGCGGACGAGTACCCGCACGAACTCGTCGGGCAGATGCAGGCGCTCGGCCTCTTCGGCGCCACGATCGGCGAAGAGTACGGCGGGCTCGGCCTGTCCGCGTCCACGTATGCACAGATCGTCACGACGATTGCCGCGGCCTGGATGGCGCCGGTCGGCATATTCAACTCGCACCTGATCATGGCCGCGTGCGTCGAGCGCCATGGCACGGCCGCGCAGAAGGCACATTGGCTGCCGCGCTTTGCGAGCGGGGAGCTGCGCGGCGGCATCGGGCTCACCGAGCCGGACGCCGGCACCGACCTGCAGGCGATCCGCACCGTCGCACGTCGCGACGGCGAGACCTATGTCATCGACGGCACCAAGACCTGGATCACGAACGGCATCCACGGCGAGTGCTTCGCGGTGCTCGTGAAGACCGACCCCGCCGCCGTGCCGCGCCACGCGGGCATGTCGCTGTTCCTGTGCGAGAAGGGGCCGGGATTCACCGTCGGCAGGAAGCTGAAGAAGCTCGGCTACAAGGCGATCGACAGTGCGGAACTCGTGTTCGACGGCCATCGCGTCCCCGCCGACCGGCTGATCGGCGGCGTCGAGGGCCAGGGCTTCGTGCAGGCCGCCCAGGGGCTCGCGCTCGGCCGCATCAATGTCGCGGCACGCGGCGCCGGCATCGCCCAGGGTGCACTGCGCGAGGCGCTGCGCTATGCGCAGCAACGCAAGACTTTCGGCAAGCCGATTGCGCAGCACCAGGCGATCCAGCTGAAGCTCGCCGACATGGCGACGCGCGTCGAGGCCGCACGGCTCCTGATCCGCCAGGCTGCCGCGAAGTACGACTCGGGCGAACGCTGCGATCTCGAGGCGGGCATGGCGAAGCTGTTCGCCTCCGAGGCCGGAGTCGAGAACAGCCTCGAGGCGATGCGGATCTTCGGCGGCTACAGCTATTCGACCGAATTCGACATCGAGCGCTTCTACCGCGATGCGCCGCTCATGTGCATCGGCGAGGGCACGAACGAAATGCAGCGCATCATCATCGCGCGCCAGTTGCTCGAGAGGAACCCGGTTTGAGCACTCCGCTGCCCCTCGCCGGGATCCGCGTGCTGACCTTCGAGAACTTCGGGGCGGGCCCGTTCGGCTCGATGTATCTCGCCGATCTCGGCGCGGAGGTCGTGAAGATCGAGAACCGCGGACAGGGTGGCGATGCGACGCGGAACATGGGGCCCTACTTCCTCGGCGAGAACGACAGTCACTTCTTCCAGACGTTCAATCTCAACAAGAAGAGCGTGACGCTCGACCTGAAGACGGCGCCCGGTCAGGCCGTGTTCCACCGGCTCGTCGGGACGGCCGACGCCGTGCTGAACAATCTGCGCGGCGACCAGCCCGACAAGCTCGGGCTCACGTACGAGGCGCTGCGCGGCGCCAACCCGCGCATCGTCTGTGCGCATCTGTCCGCCTACGGGCGCGACAACGAACGCCAGGCCTGGCCCGGGTACGACTACCTGATGCAGGCCGAAGCCGGTTACCTGCACCTGACGGGCGAGCCGGGCACACCGCCGGCGCGCATGGGGCTGTCGATCGTCGACTTCATGACCGGCATCACGACGGCGCTGGCACTCGTCGCGGCGGTCCTCGACGCGCAGAAAAGCGGCCGCGGACGCGACATCGACGTGAGCCTCTTCGACGTCGCACTCCACCAGCTGTCCTATCCGGGCACCTGGTTCATCAACGAACGGCACCGCACGGAGCGCCTGCCGCGCAGCTCGCATCCGTCCGCGACGCCGGTGCAGCTTTTCCGCACGCGGGACGGCTGGATGTTCCTGATGTGCATGACCGACAAGTTCTGGCAGGCGCTGCTCGGCGCAATCGGCGCACCCGCGCTCGGCGAGGACCCGCGATTTGCGACGATGGCCGCACGCCGCGAACATCGCCCCGAGCTGACCGAGGCACTCGACGCCATCTTCGAGCGCGACACGACCGCCGCATGGCTCGCGAAGCTGCAGGGCGTGCTGCCCGCCGCACCGGTGCACGACATGGAACAGGCGCTCGACAATCCGTTCGTTGCGCGCGTCGGCATGATCCAGCAGGTGCCGCACCCGCAGAAGGCGGGGTTTCGAGCGCTCGCGAACCCGATCAAGCTCGACGGCGAGCGCCTGCGCGGCCGCGTCGGCTCGGCACTCGGCGCGGACACCCGCGAAATCCTGCGCGCAGCCGGCTACGCGGACGCCGAGATCGACGACCTCGCCGCGCAGCGCGTGATCTGAGGACGCCAGCGATGAAACTCGAGGGGCTGCGCGTCATCGACCTGTCGCTCTACCTGCCGGGGCCGCACATGACGATGATGATGGCCGATCATGGCGCCGAGGTGATCAAGGTGGAGCCCCCCGGCGAGGGCGAGCCCAATCGCCACATCGGCGCCCTCGAGGACGGCATCAGCATCTTCTTTCGCAACACCCATCGCGGCAAGCGCAGCGTGACGCTCGACCTCAAGGACCCTGCTGCCCGCGAGGCGCTGCTCGAACTCGCGGCCACTGCGGACGTGTTCGTCGAGGCGTTTCGCCCGGGCGTCGTCGACCGACTCGGCGTCGGCTACCGCGACGTCGCGGCACGCAACCCGCGGATCGTCTACTGCTCGATCACGGCATACGGCCAGACGGGGCCCTATCGCGACAGGCCCGCGCACGACCTCGCGACCGAGGCGATGGCCGGTGTCGTGAGCCTGAACCTCGGCAACGACGGCGAACCCGCGAACCCGCACGTGCCCGTCGCGGACCTGGCCGCCTCGATGCTCGCACTGTCGGGCGTGCTGATGGCGCTCCTGCGCCGCGGGAGTACCGGCCTCGGCGATTACCTCGACATCTCGATGCACGATGCGGCGCTCAGCTGCACGCCGAACATCACCGGCGAGGTGTTTGCACATCAGCGGGCACCGGTGGTGAAGGAGCAGCGCAGCCTCGGCGGCAGCGCGTTCTATCGCATCTACCGCACGCAGGACGGCCGCCACATCGTGCTCGGCGGGCAGGAGCCGAAGTTCATCCGTACGCTGCTCGGCGAACTCGGCCGGCCCGAGTTCATCGCGCTGTGCGAACGCGGCCCCGGCGCGCACCAGGCGCCGGTGATCGAGTTCCTGCGGGGCGTGTTCGCTGCGCGCACGCAGGCCGACTGGATCGAGTGGTTCCGCGGCAAGGACATCTGCTTCGCGCCGGTGAAGAACCTGCGCGAGGCCTTCGACGACCCACACGCACAGGCACGCGGCATGCGGCTCGTGGACGAAAGCGGCCATGAACACATCGGCCTGCCGATCCGCTTCGCGCACGAGCCGGGGCGCGCCGACCTCACGCTGCCCGCGCAGGGGGAGCACACGGCGCTTTATTTCCCGCAGCTGCCTGCCGGGCGGTAGCTGCGACGGCAGCCGAATCGCGTGCCAACCGTGCTGATCGAACGCCTGCGCCCGTTGCTGCTCGCGCACGCGCGAGCCGCGCGCGTGACGACCTACAAGGAGCTGGCCGACCGCCTCGGGCTCGAGCCGCCGCACACCATCCATCGCGTCACCGAAGCGCTCGAAGCGCTGATGGCGGAGGATGTCGCGGCCGGGCGGCCATTGCTCGCCGCGCTCTGCGTCAGCCGGCTGCAGCACGGCCTGCCGGCCCGCGGGTTCTTCATCACCGCCCGCGATCTCGGGGTTTTTGCCGGGAGCCCCGAGGGCGAGGATGCGCAGAGGTTCCACGCGCATGAACTCGAGCGCGCCTTCGCCTTCTATCGGCCATCGGGTGCCGCGCCGTCCTGACCCTCGGGCGCGCAGCGACGCGTCTCATCCTGCGAGCAGCAGCGTCTCCGCATGTTCGATCGCCTCGGGCTGCCCGTAGACGACGACGATGTCGCCTTCGCGCAGCACGGTGCCCTCCTCCGGTTCGCGACCGAGGATGCCCTGGCGGCGAATGCCGGTGAACGCGACCTCGGCGCCGCGCTCGCGCACGTTCGCGAGCGTGCGCCCGACGGCCCAGGCGCCGGGCGGCAACACGATGGACCGGAGTTCCTCGCGGAAGGCATGCGTCTCGTCGATCGGGCGTGCATCGTCGCGGCGGAAGATGCTGCGCAGCGCCGCGTAGCGGTTGCCGCGGATATCGCCTACCGTGCGCATCACGCGCCCCGGCGGCACGTGCAGCTGCATCAGCACGTGCGAGACCAGCATCAGGCTCGCCTCGAACGTCTCCGGCACGACTTCGGTGGCACCCGCGGCCTTCAGGTCGCCGAGGCGCGAGTCGTCCTGCGTGCGCACGAGCACCGGCACATCGGCGCGCAGGCGCCGGATCGAACGCAGGATGCCGATCGATACGGACGGGTTTGCGAACGTGATGATGACGGCGCTCGCGGTGGCGAGCCCGACCCGGGTCAGCACTTCCTCGTCCGCGGAATCGCCGAACAGCACCGGGTCGCCCGCCTGCCGGGCCGCGCGGATGCGTACCGGGTCGAGGTCGAGCGCGATGTACTCGAAACCCTGGGACTCGAGCACGCGCGCGATGTTCTGGCCGACGCGACCGAAACCGCAGAGCACGACGTGCTCGCGCCGCGCGACGGCGTCGGCCGCTTCGTTCTCGCGGCTGAGCGCGGTCGCACGCGGCCCCCGCTCGCGCAGCACGAAGCGCGCGATGTGCCGGTTGTTGCGCAGGATGAACGGGCTCAGCACCATCGAGAGCACGATCGCGACGAGGAGCGGCTGCACGATCCGCGGATCCGCCGCGCCGCTTTGCAGCAGGATGGTGAGGATCGCGACGCCGAACTCGCCGCCGATCGACACGACGATGCCGGTGCGCACCGCCTTGAAGGTCGATGGCTCGAAGATGCGTACCGCGACCGACGCGCACAGCCACTTGACGGTCAGCAGGCCCGCGAGCACGGCCGAGACCAGCAGGAATTCGTGTCGCAGCAGCCCGACGTCGAGCAGGGTGCCGACGGAAATGAAGAAGAGCCCGAGCAGGATGTCGCGAAACGGCCGGATCACCGACTCGATCTGGTGCCGGTATTCGGTCTCGGCGAGCATCATGCCCGCAAGGAACGCACCGAGGGCCATCGAGAGGCCCGCGAGATGCGAGGTCCATGCGGACGCGAGCACCACGAGCAGCACGGTGAGCGTGAACAGTTCGCGCAGCCGGCTGTGGGCGATCTCGTAGAACAGCGGCCGCAGCAGCCACCGCCCCGCGGCCCACACGACGCCGATCGCGAGCACGCCGCCGATCACCGCGCTCACGCTCGCGGCCAGCGAGAACTCCTCGCCGCCGCGCGCCAGGGCCGATGCGAGGGCGAGCAGCGGCACGAACGCGATGTCCTGGAAGAGAAGGATGCTGAACGCGAGCCGCCCGTGCGTGCGATTGAGTTCCGCCTGGTCGGTCAGCTGGTGCAGGATGATGGCCGTCGAACTCATCGCGACGGCGCCCCCGAGCACGATGGCCCGTGCGACCGGGACTGCGAACAGCACGCCGATCAACGCGAACGCGCCGGAGGTCAGGAACACCTGCACGGCGCCGAGCCCGAAGACCTCCCGGCGCATCGCGATCATGCGCGGCCAGGAGAACTCGAGACCGAGCGTGAAGAGCAGGAACACGACACCGAGTTCGGCCAGCAGGTTCGTGGTGTCGGAGGCGACGAAGATGCCGACCGCGTGCGTACCGAGCAGCATGCCGACCGCGAGGTAGCCGAGGATCGCCGGCAGCCCCAGGCGACGCGCGATCGTCACGACCACGACCGCGGCCGCGAGCAGGATCAGGATCTGCGTGAGCGGTTGTTCGACCACCGGCGACAATATGCCACAGGCGGCTCCGCCGTCAGGTATTCATCAGCACCGTGGTGTCGTAGCGCTCGAAGCCGTGGATCGCCCGGCGGTAGGCATTGAGCACGAGCTTCTCGGCCACCTTGTCCGAGCGGGGCGAGAGGAGCATCCGCAGCACCACGTCGTCCGCCGGTCGCGTGCGGTCCTCGGCGAGCAGCTGCTCGAGCACGCGCGTCACCCGGTGGAAGAGCTCGTTGACGAAGCGCAGGTGCGCGGTATCCGCGACCTGCTCGTTGCCCGGGCCGTAGGTGCTGCGCGCCTCCTCGGCGAGCTCGTGCAGGAACGCGTTCAGGAGCCGCGCCTTGTCGAGCACGCGCAGCTCGCCGAAGTACTGGATCTCGGATTGCAGGTTCACGCTCGCCTCGCCACACCCGTCCTAGGCGGGGAAGAAGTCGATCGGTTTCGTCGTCGTGATCGTCTCGACGTCGCGCGCCTCGAAGCGGAACAGGCGCACTCGCGCGACGATCTTGCGCTCGAGTTCCGGATCCTTGATCTCGCTCGACACGACCCGGCACATCGTCACCTCGCCCGATGGCGCAATGGTGAACTCCAGCACCATCTTGCCCTGCAGGTCAGGTTGCTCGCGCAGCGCGCGGCTGTAAAGGGCATAGATCGCGCCCTTGTTCCTGTCGAACACGAGCTCGATTTCCTCGCGGCTGCGTGACGCCTTGCCGCTCACGCCCGAACGCGTGGCCGCCTCGCCGCGACCGCCGACCGGCACCCCGGCGGGCATGCCCATGCGCGTCGTGTTGTGGCCCTCGAGGCTGCCGGCGCCCGCGCCGAAGCCGCGGCTCGAGTTGGTCGACGCGATGCCGCCGCTCGCGGCGCCGACCTTGGACGTGATCAGCGAGCGTTCCGCGCGGCTGTCCGCCCCGACGGCGCCGGTCAGGTTGCGGGTCTGCTCCACCGGCACGATCGGCAGGTTCTGCCGCAGGTCCGCGAGTTCGTCCTGGAACTGGTTGACGGCCTTCTGCGCCTTCTTGCGCGCCTCCGCCGTGCGGTCGACCGGCACGACGGGCTTCGGCGTGATCGCGGCGACCTTCACCTCGGGCTTTGGCTCCTCCTTCGGCGGCGGTGGCGGCGGAGGGGGCGGCGGCGGCTGGTAGTCGAGCATCACCTTCGCGAGGCGCTGCGGCACCTCCTCGGCCACCGTGCGCTTCGGCACCGGCAGGAACGGAATCACGAGCGCCGCGACGACGACCACGGCGAGCGCGATCGTCAGGAAGCGGCGCAGCCGGTCCTGCTCCTCGGGGTCGACGTCCCAGGGCAGGTCGAACTGCCGGTAGTACGGGGCGAGGATCATGCCGGCTTGAAGCCGGTCGGCACCGGCTTCTCCTTCTGCAGCGTGGCGAGCGAAATGCGGCCGTAATCGGCATCCGTGCACGTCGCCATCACTTTCTTCAGCACGTCGTACGGAATCGACTTGTCGCCGAGGATCGTGATCTCGCGGGCAGCGAGGTCTTTCTCGGTCATCGCGCGTCCGACCAGCATCGGCCGCTTGAGCGCGGCGAGCAGCGGCTCGATCAGCGGCGAATCCGACGAGCGGATCGCGGCGAGCGACGTGACGTGCTCACCCTGCACGAACAGGTCGGTCGTCGTCACCATCAGCACGACCGAATCCTTCGGCTGCGCCTCGGCGATCGACTGCGGGATCTCGATGCCCTTCGTGTTCTGGATGACCTCGACTTCCGTCGAGTACACGAGCAGGAACATCACGAGCACGGTCAGGATGTCGATCATCGGGATGAGGTTCAGCTCGAGGCCACCCTTGTGGCGCTCGTGGCTCTTCGCCATGCGGCGGGCGCGCCCGGACATGCTCACGGGGCACCTCCCTTCGCTGCATCGATCTGCGGCGCATCCCCGATCGAAATGTCGGGGAACAGTTCAGCCTGCACGGTGCGGCCGGCGTCGTCCACTTCGAGGACCCGCACCTTGTCCATCACCTGCACCAGCGTGTCGTACGGCGTGTCGGGCTCGAGGAGGATGGTGGCGGCCGTCATCTCGGGGAACTTCGCCTTGACGCGCTGCAGGTAGCCGGCGAGGCCGGCGTAGTCGTAGCCCGCCGCATTGCTCGGCAGCGGCGCGAGCGGCCCGCTGTTGCGGTCGGCGACGACGAGCTCGTTCCTGCGCACGATCACCTCGAGCTGCAGGCCCTTCGGCGGTTCACGGAACTCGGCGAGCCGCGCAGGCAGGTTCAGCTCGAGAATCACGGTGCGCGAGAACACCGCGGTCATCAGCAGGAAGGTCACGAGCACGATGAAGATGTCGATCATCGGCACGAGCAGCAGCTCGGCCGGCCGACGCCCGCGCCGCGCGATCTTCCGGGCCTCGTAGGAGGACCTGCGCATCGCTCACTCCTCGCGTGTCACGCCGCGGCGGGAGCGTCGGGGCGACGCTCGGTGATCGAGTTCAGGAACTTCACCGACGCCATCTCGAGGCTGTCGATCAGCGCCGTGGTGCGCGACTGCAGCCACGCGTGGATGAACAGCAGCGGGACCGCGGTCAGCAGGCCGAACGCCGTGCAGTTCATCGCGACCGAGATGCTCGCCGACAGCAGGTTCGCCTTCTCGGCCGGGTTCACGGTCGCGACCGCCGCGAAGGCGTGGATCAGGCCGAACACGGTGCCGAGGAGCCCGAGCAGTGTCGCGAGATTGGCGAAGGTCGCGAGATAGTGGGTGCGCCGCTCGATCTTCGGCACCACCTCCATGAGGCTCTCCTCCATCGCCTTCTCGATGTCGTCGCGGCGACGCGCCGAGGCGACGCGCGCCAGGCCGTAATTCAGGATCTGGCCGATCGCCGAATCCGACTTCGAGGTGACCTGCACGGCGGAACGGAAATCGCCGCGCTGCAGGAACGGCGTGATCTCCGACCACAGTGCGCGGTTGCGTCGCCCGACATTCCACAGGTAAATGAAGCGCTCGGCCGCGATCGCGAGCCCGAGCACGAGCACGATGGCGATGGGCAGCATCCAGTGCCCTCCGCCCTGGAAGAAACGAACAATCGAGCTATAGAGTTCCATCGACCTCACTCCTCGCGAAAACCAGCTGGCCAAGCATCAGCAAACTGAATGACATAACCCCAAAAAGCTGCGACCTATTTCTCAGCTTTGTCGGCGCGCACCGCACCATCCGGTGCGAGTGCGTCGTAGTAACGGTTCTGGCGGCGAAATACGTCACGGTCCACCGGCGCGAGCACCTCGTCGAGCAGGCTGTTGGCCGGCTTGCCGAGGAGGTCGCCCAGGTCCGACTGCTTCCACGGCACGATGTACAGCACCTTCGGCAGCTCGCGGTTGCCGGTGATCTGCGTCGTGTCGAGCTCGATCCGGTCCATCACCCGCTTCGTGCCCGCCGGCTGCGCCGCGGCGTTCGCGGGGGCGGCCCGGCCGGCGGCAGCCGGAGCCGCCGCCTCGCCCGATGCAGCCGCCGCCGGGGCCGACGGAGCCGCGGACGTGGAAGTCACGACGCCCGGCTCGATCGACTCCGCAGCGGGGACCTGCGGCTTCGGTGACGAACCTGCCGGCTCCTGTGCGCGCACGCCCGTGAGCGCACACGCAGCGACGATCGCGCAGAGCGCAACCCGATGTCTGCTATTCATGCGGGGCTCCCGTGGTCGAATCGGCGACCGGCTCCGCCTTGCCTGCGCGCTGGCGCAGTTCCGCGATCCAGCCGGTCACCGGCTTGTCCTCGCCCGTGAGCTCGCGGTAGCGCTCGAGCTGCGCGAGCGCCGGCACCGGCTCCCCGAGATACAGGTCGAGCAGCACCGCGAAATTGCGGTGCGCGGCCGCGAGCGTATCGTCGCTCGCGACCGCCTGCTCATAGGCGGCACGGGCGTCCGTGAACTTGCCTGCCATGCGCAGCGTGAGGCCGAGTTCGGACGCGGCCATTGCGCTGGCGGGATTGCGCTCGAGCGCCGTGCGCAGCGCTGCCGCGGACTCCTCGAGCCGGCCCGCCTTGCGCTGCTCGACACCGAGATTGAAGAACACCGCGGCGTACTGCGGGACAGCCACGGACAGCTGGCCGAACTCGAGCACGGCACCCGCCGTATCGCCGGCGCGGGCGAGCCCGACCGCACGGTCGAAATCGGCGACGGCGCGCGCCGACGGTGCCGGTGGAGCCGCCGCGGCTGGAGGCGCCGGCTTTGCAGCGGCGCCCTCGGTGGGCGGGGCGACGGGCGGCGGTGGATCGAGCGCCGTGAGGGTAGCGACCACGTCGAGGGGCAGTTCGGTCTTGCCGAAGCGGCCCGGGTTCAATTGCGCGAGCGCCGCGAAACTCGCCTTCACGCCGTCGTTGTAGACGCCCTCTTTCGCGCGCGCGACGTTGGCTTCGTGGGCGGCGATCGACTGCTCCTCGAACGGGAAAGCCTGCTCTTCGAGCAGCAGGTCGTATTGCTCGAGCGCATCACCGGAGAGATTCTTCGGCCGCTCCGAGTCCATCAGGTCGCGCGCGAGCGTGCGATAGAGTTCCGCCATCTCGAATGTCGCCATCGTCGTGACATCGGCGACCCGGTAGTCTGCGGCCGCCTTGTAGGCCGCGAGCGCCGTCTCGAGCGCCTGGCGCTTCTGCGCGAGGCTCTTCTTGAGCGGCGCCGTCAGGCGCACGCCGCGGAAGGCGTCGCGCGTCGGCGTCGCGAGCGCCAGTTGCGCGCTCGCCGCCAGGAACTTCGTGCGATCGGTGCGCGCGGCGCCTGCCGCGGCGTCGGCGCGGATGATCTCGCGCTGCCAATACTGCTGCTTCAGCGTGTCGCCGCGCTTGCCCGCACTCTCCACGAGCCGCTGGCGTACTTCGATCGCCTCGGGGACCGGCGCCGGATAGTCCGCGACGAACTTCTCGAGCATGGCGACCGACCGGTCGGTATTGCCGGCCTTCTCGTAGAGATCGGCCGCCTGCATCGTCGCCTCGCGCCGCACGGCCGGGTCCTCGGTCGCCGAGGCCGCGATGCGCTCGAATTCGGTCGCGGCCTCGCCCGCGCGCCCGGTCTCCGAATAGGCGACCGCGAGGCTGCGCGTGACCTCGGGCTGGAGCTTGTCCTGCGGGAAATCGCGCCGGAAGGACTCGAGCACCGGAATCGCCCGCTCCCACGCCTTCTGCGTGACGAGGAGCGCCGCGGCGTCATAGGTCGCGGTCGAGCGGATCTTCGAATCCGGGGCGACGGTCGCGACGCGCAGGAACGTATCGACGGCGCCGAGCGCATCGCCCGCATTGCGCTTCGCCTCGCCCTGCTTGTACACCGACGCCGCCAGGCGCTCGGTGAGGTCCGCGCGCTGCGGATCGTCGGGAGGTGTCGACGCCCGGGCGTTGATGAACGCCGCCTCCGCCTTGTCGAAATACAGCAGATCGAAGTTCGCCTGGCCGATGATCGTCCAGCCGATGCGCTGCTTCGCGGCATCCACCGGCGGCTGCCGTGCGAGCAGCATCTCCGCGACCGAGATCGCGCGCGGCAGGTCGCGCGCTGCGAAGATGTCCTCCGCCGCGCGGGTCAGCACGCCGGCGCTGTCCGGATGCTCGGGAAAGGTGGTCGCGAACTTCACGCCGGCATCGACGGCCTCCTTGTGCACGGCGGCCCGCTCCGCAGCCGGCAGGCTCTCCTCGTGCCGCTGGTACGCGACGAGGCCCGCATAACCGGCGGCCGCGGACTGGGCATTCTTCGGATAGTCGTAGGCCGTGCGCTGGTACTCGCCCGCGGCGTCCAGGTACTGGTGGCTCTCGAACAGCGTTTCCGCGAGCAGGTAATTCGTCGCCGCCGAGTCCGGATCGTCCGGGAACGACTGCAGGTAATCGCGATACCAGCGCGCCGCCTGCTGGTAGTCCCCGATCTTCTTCGAAGTCTGCGCGGTGGCGTGGTAATACTGCGCCACGTCCTTCAGGTTTGCCTTCAGTTCGGCGGTGACCTTCGGGTACCGGGCGCGGTCGCGGCCGCGCCAGAACTCGCCCGCGAAGCGGTAGCGCTCGACGTATTCCCGCTTGCCGTCGAGCACGAGATCGGTGAACCCGCCCTTCTTGTAGGCCTCGATGGCCTGCATCGACAGTCCCGGCGCGTACTCGTTGTTCGGGTCGCGGTTGACGAACGCGCGATAGGTGCTCGCCGCATCCTGGTAGCGCTGCTTGTCGACGTACAGGTCGCCGAGACGCGCATACATCAGGTGAGCGTAGGGCGGCGTGCCGTGCTGCGCCACGAACGCATCGAGCGACGCCGCGCCGTCGAGATACGAAAACGTGATTGCCATGACGCGGAGCGTGTCGTCGACGAGTTCCCTGTCGGCACGCGACAGGTCGTCGAAGCGGCGCTCCTTCGTGCGCGTGCCCGGGTCGCGCAGCATGGCGTCGAGCACCCCGCCGAAGGACGCGAGGCTCTCCTCGTTGCGCGACTGCTTGAACAACGACCAGCCGTGCTTGTAGAGGCTCTGCTCGTAGAAGGCCGACTTCGCACCGAATTCGAGCGCGCGCGCATAAGCGGCCTCGGCGTCGCCGTAGCGCTTCGCCGAAAACAGCATTTCGCCGCGGCGGAACTGGATCTCGTCGAGATGGGACGTCGCGGGATAGCGGCGCACGATGTCGTCGAGCGTCGCGAGCGCCTTGTCGGGCTGGCCGGTCGTTTCGTAGGCGCGTGCGAGCTGGTAGAGCACCTGGTCGTTGCGCGGATAGTTCGGGTAGGCCTTGAGCAGCGTCGTGTAGAGCGTGATCGCCTCGGCGCCCGCGAGGTCGATCGCGGTGACCTCGTTCTGCATGCGCTCGAGTTCGCCGGCCTCGAGGTTCAGGTCGCCGAGCCGGCGCAGCGCCTCGGCCCGCAACGCCGGGTCGGTGTTCTGCAGTTCGAGGAAACGCCGGTAGTTCTCCATCGCGCGCGGCGCGCTCGCCGGCACCGCCGCGGACTTCTGCACGTCGATCGGGCGCGATCGCAGGTCCTTGATGGTCGGAGCGGCGCCCTTCTTCGGCTTGTCGGCCGCGGTCGCGGCGGGGGCGGCAACCGCCGCGCACAACGCCAGCAGGCAGGCCGCAACCGTTCTGCTCCGCACGATCATCGCGACGGCTCCGCGCCCGGCGGCGGCGATCCCGGCTGCGGCGGCGGCGCCACGGGCGCCGGTGCACCGCTGTCCGGCGTCTGGCGGGATGCCGCATCGCTCGCCGGCGCGTTGGCCGCGCGGTCGTAGATCGTCGCGAGCGCGAAGCGCGCCTGCACGCGGTACGCGGCGAGCCGCGCCTGCTGCGACTCGAGCTCGTGGACCGCCATCGCCTCGAGGTGGTCGTTCTGCCGGTCGCGCGCCGTCTCGAGCCGCGCCTGCAGCGCCGCGAGCCGCGACGACAGCGCCTCGATGCGCGCCTCGAACTCGCCCGTGTTGGTGGGCACGCTCTTGCGCGCCTTCTCGACCCGCACCCAGCGGCGCTGCGCCTCGCGCAGCGCCGCGTCGAGATCCCTGATCTCGCGGCGCTGCTGGTAGACGCGCGCCCGCATCGCCTCGTCGAGCCGCCAGGACAGCACGCCCCTGACGAGCCGCAGCCGGTCCTTCAGTGCGGCGAGATCCTCGCCTTCGACGCCCGCCTCGCCGCTCGCGATGGCCTGCTCGAGGCGCTGGATGCGCGCCCACTGGTCGCGCTCCTCGGCGGTGCCGAGCGCCGCGGCATCGTGCGTGCGCTCGATCGTGTCGAGCCTGGACTCGAGTTCGCCGCGCTCGCGCTCGATGCGTTCGGGCGCCCCGGTCGCGAGCAGCGCATCCGCGCGCGGCACCCGCTCGGCATACGCCTTCTGGCGCGCCTCGACCATGTCGTGAAAGGCATCCATGCTCCCGGACCAGGCGCCGAGCCGTTCCTTCATGAACGCGAGATCGCGGTAATTCTTGAGGCCTTCCTGGAAATCGTGGCCGGCGAGCACGGCATAGAGATAACGCGACTGCGGCGCGTCCGGCAGCGCCTTCAGCTGCCAGAACCAGCCGCGCCGGTCTTCGGTTTCGCCCGCGAGCAGGTCGTCGAGCAGACGGGTCGAGCGCAGGTGCTCGATGGTCTTGCCGAGCGAGACGCTTTCCTTGTCGAATTCGCGCATCGCCGTCTCGTAGTACTCGGCCGCCTGTGCATTGGCGCCGAGCTTGCCGTACGCGTACGGCACGGCGAGCCAGGATTCCTGCACCGCGGCGTCGAGCAGGTTGCGATCGCGCAGCTCGAGCCAGGGCGCGAGCGCGCCTTCGAAGTCGCCGAGCGCGGCATTCGCCCAGCCGGCGCCTAGCAGCGCCTTGTTGGACAGCGGGCCGTTCAGCCGCACGCGCTCGAGCACGACCTTGGCATTGGCCGGTTGATCGGCCTGCAGATACGCAAACCCCAGGGCGAGATTCGCCTTGTCCTTGAGCGCGAGCATCTCGGGCGTGTCGGCCGCCATCTCGCCGACGCTCGTGAGGTAGCGGTCGGCATCGGGCAGCTGGCCCTTGCGCACGAGCGCAACGCCGAGGTTGAAGCGCGCGTACGCCACCCAGTCGGCACGGCCCTGGAAACCGTCGAGCAACTGCACGGCCTCGTCGTAGCGGCCCCCGTGCATCAGCACGTTCGCGAGCAGGTGGGTCTTCTCGGCCTCGAGTTCCGGTGGCAGCAGACCCGTGACGCTGCGCAGCGCCTGCTCCGCCTTGTCGTCGTAGCCGCGCGCATACCAGACCTTGCCGAGGTAGAACCAGGCGCGGTTGCGCACGCCGGGTGGAGTCTCGCCGGTCAGCAGCCGCGCGAAGCGCTCGCCCGCCTCGTTGTGCATGCCGAGCGACAGATAGAGCCCGCCGGCGAGGAGCTCGGCCTCGGCGAGATGGTGCGGCATGCGGCCCCACCGCTCGTACGCGAGCAGGCGCGTCAACGCCTCGAAGTTGTCGTCCTGGTAGAAATGGAACAGCACGTCGCCGTAGTGCAGGTCCTGCACCCGCGTGACGGGCAACTTGTCGGGCGCCGCGGCCGCGCGCGCGCCGCCCGCAGCCGCCGTGAGGCTGCCGCAGGCCGCCACGAGCGCGATGAGGGCGCCGCGCATCTACTCCCAGTCCTTGATCTCGAATTCCGGCTGCGCCTTGCGCTGCCGATCACTGATGCGCAACTCGAGGTACTTGGCCCCGACACTCTTTTCGAACCTGAGCGTCGCGCCACGCCGGTAGTCCCGCGCATTCGGCCCCTTGCCGGCAAAGAACGCCACGAGCTCGTGCGATCCGGTCTTGAGATTGCCGACGTAGAGGCGCTGCACGCCGCCCTTCAGCAGCGCCTCGGCCTCGCGCGGCGTGTAGAGGTAGTTCGACACTTCCTTGTCGTCGATCTTCAGCTGCACGGAATCGAGCGCGAAGAACTCGCCGACGTCCATCGACACGAACACGGCCACCTGCGTGTTGGCGGGGAAGAGCAGTTCCTCCTCGAGGATGAACAGCTCCTTGTTGAGGTCGACCACGTCCTTCTTCAGGTCCTGCACTTCGGTGTCGAGCGCGCGATTGTCGACCGGCGCATCCGCCGACACCGCCGGTGCGGCGGGCGCTGCCGACACGGCGGGCGCTGCAGCGGCGGCGGTGTCCTGCGCGTGCGCGATGCCTGCGAGCGCGCACGTGAGGAGCAGCGGCAACGGCAAGCGCATCAGGAAGCGAAGCGGGGTCGGGGCGATGGACATCGTGGATCTCGCTGGTGGCTCAGGCACTCATTCGTCGAGCAGGCGGCGGAGCTCACGCACGTAAGGCGGCTCGCCGCGGGTCTTTGGTTCACTGTGGACGTAGCGCACCCTGCCGCTGCGATCGACGATCACGACGGTCGGCAGGCGATCGATCTCGTACGCGCGCCCGACGGACTTCGCGGGGTCGGCGAGCATCGGAAACGCCACGCCGACGCTCGAGGCGAAATGGCGCGCGCCGTCCGCGTCGTCGTCGATGCTGACACCGTAGACTGCGAGACCGGCGGGCCCGTAGGTGCGATACAGGTCGTCGAGTTCGGCGAGGTGACTGCGGCAGGTGTTGCAGCGGCTGCCATAGAAGCTCAGCACGACAACCTGGCCGCGGGCCTCGGACAGGCGCACGTTGTCGCCGGCCGAGGCCCGCAGCGCGAAATCGGGCGCTTCGCGACCGATCAGCGGCGAATCGGCCGCCCACGCGGCAAACGCCGCGCACAGCGACAGCAATGCGGGAACGGCTCGATGCATCGACAAACGGGTCCTCATGACAGCGCGCGCAGCAAGCGAAATGGAGCGCGTCCTGCGCCTGCGACCGTCGCATGCGCACTTGACAATGTCAACGGAGCGCCCCGGCAAATCGAACTGCGGGCGCATGACCTGCCGCACATTTCGTGCGGCCGCGCCCGGGCGTCGGCAAAGCGCGACAGTGCGCTCAGAGCGGATTCGTGATCACGGCATCGACGATCGGCGCGAACACGGCGAGGCTGTCGAGCTGCGCGCCCGACCCGAGGCCGTTGCCCGGGAAGATCGTCGAGAACTGCCCGATCTGCTGGTGCAGGGCGAGGTAGTTCAGCAGCACGGTATTCACGAGCAGGTTGACCGCGTTGGCCGCGGGGTTCGAATTGTTCGCGACCGAGCCGTCGTCGGTGTAGTACCCGATCTGGTTGCCGGTACGTACCGAACTGCCGCTCGGGGTCACGACCGGCCGGCCGCGCGGGTTGTAGACCAGGAAGAACGACGACGCCGTCGACTGGTTGTCGCTGGTCCACATGAACTTGCCGCGGCCGTTCGCCGTGTTGTCGACCTGGTTGCCCGAGGAGAGCGAACCGTCGCTGAAGACGTAGATCATCAGCGGCTTGCCGGCGCGATGCGCGAACTCGAGGCAGGCACCGATGCACTGGCCGGCGCGGAAATTGCGCACTTCGCCCGTGGCACGGCCCTGGCCGTGGTAGTCGTAGCCGCCCATCGTGATCGTGCCGGCCCCTGCATAGCCCTCGATCACCATCTTCATCACGGCAGCGGTCTTCTCGAATTCGCCGTCCGAATCGAACTCGGCGTCGGTGAAGATGCCCGCGGCGCCCTTGATGCGCGTGTCGAGCTCGGGGTTCAGGTTCGCCGGCTGCCCGAAGCGATCCGCGAGGTACGCGGTCTTCGTGTAGCCGCACTCGATCATCGTCTTGATCGCCGCATCGCGGCTCACGCCCGAATCGACGCGGTTCAGCTTGTCGCCGGAGAGTCGCACCATCGACTCGAGCACGGCCACCGCGTCGTTCTGCGCCATCAGTTCCGCGAGCTTGCCGGTGTCGACGAGGCCCGTGACGTCGCTCGTGCGATCGACTTTCGTCGGGCGATACGCGAGATCATAGGGCATCGGCGCCATCGAATTGCCGCCGGAATCCGACGCGCGCGAGCCGATGAGCGTCAGCAGCTGCCCGTCGGCACCGCAGCGCTGGATGCCGTACATCGGGTTGTGCGGATTGTTCGCGGTGTCGTTCTCGGAACGCGCCGCGATGACCGCGCCATTGGTGTTCGCCTGTGCGGTGAGGCTCGCCTTCGAGAGGATGCCGCGCAACATGCCGCCGTCACTGTGCCAGGCGAGGCCGAGCGAGGTGTCGACGAATGTAGTCGGGCCCGTCGAGTTCGGCACCATGTCGCCCGGCAGGCCGAGCTTGCCGTAGCCCGCGGTCGACAGGAAATCGAGCTGGCCGCCCGGGCCGCCGATCAGGACTTCGGAACCCGACATGTTCGCGCCGCCCGCGAGGTCGAACGCGATGAACGGGATCTTGCCGGCGCCGTCGGTGATGCCGCAGGCCTGCTTGAGCGCCTCGATGTCGGGCGACAGCGCCGCGCGCGCCGCGCGCGGTGCAA
The DNA here is from genome assembly GCA_019187185.1 of Steroidobacteraceae bacterium. GTDB lineage: Bacteria > Pseudomonadota > Gammaproteobacteria > Steroidobacterales > Steroidobacteraceae > CADEFQ01. Next base: position 158,347 of record JABAQU010000002.1, read on the forward strand.
GGAGACCCAGTACCGACGGCACGGTGACCACCGCCGCGCCGCTCTGAAAGCCGCGCGAAATCAGTTCGCGACGCGTCACCGGTGCCGCATGGTCGGGATGCCGCAAGGGCTCGTTCAGGCCGAGTTCGCGGGGGGGCTTGTGGCGGATCAGCATGGTCGTTCTCCCTCGAACCTATTGCAGCAGCATCGCCGCGCTGCCGATGGCAGCGGCGCACGAGGCCTTGGCGATCGTTGCCGTGCGGGTCGCGTCGCAGCTGCCGCCGCAGGACGCCGCGAGGCGCGTCACGAGGCTGTTCAGCTCCGGACGCACTTCGGCATCGGTCGGCTGCGTCGCGAGATTCGTGCCGACCGCCTTGCCGACGATGCTCGTGATCATGGCGTCACGGCCCGCCTGGGTGTTGACGTCGACCGCACCGCCGAAGAACGCGTTGCGCAGCGCCGTGTCCTCGACCATCGCGTCGCAGTAGGAGATCGCGAGCTGTGCGACGCCCATCTGCTGCGAGGAACCGAAGGTGTCGATCGACTCGACCGACGGCAGCGCCTGCTTGACGAGATCGTACGTGCCCGCCACGGTCGCCGTCGTGATCGGCACGCCCGTGATGTTCGACATCGTCTGGTTGATTTCGTCGAACGTGCGCAGGCCGATCTCCGGATTCGAGCTGTCGGCCAGCACCGGCGGCACCGGCATCGGCGGCTCCGGGTAGACCCGGGTCTGCGTGCCGAGCTGCTCGAACGTGAGGAAGAACAGGTCGCTGTCCGGCCCCTTTTCGAGCGCGATCACGGTGCCCGTGTCCGACAGCAGCTGACCCGTGCCGGCGACGTAGTTCGAGCCACCGATGGTGACGTCGAGCGGCACATAGGCCTGGCCGACACGCGCTTCCTGGCCGTTCAGGCCGATGCGCATGCCCCTGAGCGCGATGCCCGACGGCGCGACGCTCGAATCGAGGCTGATGAAGGTCGGCTTCGTGAAGAGGTAGCTGTAGCTGTCGTACTGGCTCGCCTCGAACATCACGTAGCTCTTCGGCAGGTTGAGCAGGTCGCTCACGTTGAAGAGCATGAAGTAGCGCTCGCCAACACCCGCCGCGAAGTTCTGCTGGATCTGCGACAGCGTGAGCGCACGATTGTGGACCGCGACGAGACGAATCGTGCCGGTCCACTGGCGCTGGCCCGACGGATCATTGCCGAGCACGAGCGCGAAGCTGTCGTCCCAGTCGGAGAGCGACCCGCCCTGCCCGTCGCTGTCGCCCGTGTACTGGCCATTGACGTAGATGCGCTGGCCGTTCACCGGGTCGTAGGTGAGCACGACGTGCTGCAGCGACGCCTGCGCGTCCTCGTCCTCGGCGCGCGTCAGCAGCGCCGGCGCGCCGTTGGCGTCGGTATTGCTGCTGCGGGTCATCGCCTGGTACTGGTAGGCCATCTGCGACAGCGTGGCGTTGTTCGCCATCGTGCCGCCGGAGTAGCTGACGATATAGGCGTCTTCCTGCACCACGTTGCCGGGCGCGACCCAGGCCTCGATCGAATACTCGCCGCTCGACTTGATCATGTCCGCGAGCTTCTTGCTGCCGCTCGTCGTGCCCTGGGCCTTGCCGCCCGGCTTGACGTTCAGGCCCCAGCCGCCGACCCATTCGATCGAACCCGACATCGTCAGGTTCGCCGCGGGCTCGACACCGCTCGTGTCGTAGACGGTCGTGCCCATGCCCGTCTTGAACTCGTAGAGGGCGATCTGCGCGGTCTCGTAGCGATTGCCGCCGGCGGCCACGGTGCCGTCATAGAGCGTGATCGCCTTCGAGAGCTTGAGCGTCGGATCGACCGGGGTCACCGGCACGCCGTTCGCGAAGGCACGCACGGCAGCCTCCATCGTGTTGGCGTCGTTGGCGCAGCTCGATGTCCAGCAGTTGTGCGATTCCTCGCGCAGGCGCACCACGAGCCGTGACAGTTCGGGCGTGTCGAGGTTGATCTTCGGTCGAGCGGCGGCGTAGGCCGCGTCGACGTCGGCCGAGGCGAAGAACGGCGATTGCGCCGTGGCGGACCCCGGCGTATGGCAGCGCACGCAATTGCCCTGGCCGCGCACGAGCGGCCAGATCGTCGAGCCGTAGAGGCTCGAGCTGTCCGGGAACGTCTTGCTCGCGCCGACGTCCTTCACCGGCGGCTCCTGCAACTGGATGGTCTTGCCGCCGCCCGCGACCGAGCCTGCCCAGTTGCGGATCCACACGGTCATCGTGTCACCGCACGCCGACGCCGATGCGAGCCAGCAGTTGTGGCCGCCGGCGACCTTCGTGACGAGCCGCGACTGGTCGGGCTGCGTGAGATCGACGAGGGCGATCGCCGCCTGGTAGGCAAGGTTGACGTCGTCGTTGCGCGCGAAGTTCGGCGTCTGTCCGCCCGCGTTGTGGCAGCCGCCGCAGCGGTTGCTCGCCTTGATGTTCTCCCACAGGTTGATGCGGAAGGCCTGCACGTCGGCGTTGGCGGGCGCGGGGCCCGTGTAGTCGGCGACCGGCGGCGGCGTCGTGACCGGGTTGACCTCGGTCGGGGCCCCGCCACCGCTGCACGCGGCGAGCGACGCCAGCGCGGCCAGCGCCAGCGCGGCGCGGATGTGTGTCGTCTTGCGCACGATGCTCACGGCACTCACCTCACTGTCCCATGCAGTACGCAGCGGTCTCGGCGAAGACGGTCTTCATCCGGTAATTGCTGCTGCGGAAATCCTGCGTGATCGCGGCGATCTTCGACCGATCGGCGCTGTTCTGCGGCGCACGGAAGCACACCGCCTTGAATACCTTCTGCACCTGGCAGGTCGCGAACGCCTCGCTGTTCGCGAGTTCCTCGCCGAGCGACTTCGCGCCGGTGCCCGAGCCGCTGGTCGGGGTCGTGCCCCAGCCCCAGCCGAGGAGACGGTTGTTGCCCTTGCGCCAGTAGTTGTCCCAATGATCGTCGGGCGTCACGTAACCGGGCTTGAAGTTGTCCGAGTTGACGAAGTACTTCGCGTTCGGCGTGCCCGCCGTGTAGACGAGCCGCTGCTGCGTCTCGTCGAAGTCGTAGTAGGCGAACGCCTGCGTCATCGGGTCCATGCCGGTGTGGCAGCCGATGCAGTTGTTGAGGAACACGCGGCTGTCGCCACCGGGGCTGCGGCTCACGTCCTGGCGGATCCGGTCAGGCGGCAGTGTCGTGTCCTGCACCTGCTCGAGGTCGTGGCACAGCTGGCTCATCAGCGTGAAACGGAACATCGCGCGGTTCGTGCCGTCGATGAAGAAGGCCTCCGAGGACGCGCGCGTCGTGATCAGGCCCGCGGTCGCCGAGGCCGGAATGCCGAGCAGCGCCGATTGCTGGCGTGCGACGAGCGTCGCCTTGAGATCCACGCCGCGAGTTTCCGCCTGCACGTAGTGGTCGTTGTTGACCGGAGAGTAGGCCGGCAGGCCGGTGGCGTTGCTCACGTAGACGAGATCGGCGGAGAGGGCCGTGTTGAACGGCACGTCGTCCCGCACCATGCCGATCACGGTCGCCGTGTAGTCGTTCAGCGGCGCGAAAACCGTCTGGTCGCGATTCGACCACGGCGTCGCGAAGTTCTTCAGCGTGACATCGTAGAAGGCGCTGTTGTCCATCGCCTTCTCGGCCGCCGCCTCGGGATTCCCCGCTGCGATGTCGTTCGCCATCGCCTGCAAGACGGCCTCGGTCGGCGGCACGCCGGCGAGACGGTCGTGGATACGCTTCGCCTGCTCACGCGGGCCCGCCGCCGCGGTTGCGGCCGCGAGACACATCAGCAGGCACGCTGCTGCGGTTTTGCGCTCGTTCATGTCGGCTCCCTCTTTGCGGCTGCGACTATACGCAGCGCGCCAAGCCCCCCGGAATGTCTCATCCCACCGACGTCGCCGTGTGACGACATCCCGCTCCGTTACGTCACGCGGTTATGCTTGCTGCGGTCTTTTGCGACTGCCGTCACACCGCGCACGCGCGCACCCGCCTATCCAGTGGGTACGAGCGCCGCATGCACAGGGAACCGCGTTGCGTCGCTGCGCGCTGTGATCGCCTCGGCAGATCGACACGTTGGTGTGTGCGCATGATTACGTCACATGAGGGAGCCGGCATGAGCGAGCCACGAGACAGTGCAGTCCGTCACACGGCGCAGGGCGCGGTGCGCGGCGGCATCGTCGCGTACCTGCTCGCCATGCTCGCGGCGTGCAGCCCGGGCGGCAACGTCGACATCGGCAGCGGCCAGGACCGCGACCCGGTCGCGGCCGATTTCCCGATGGCGTACATCAAGCGCACGCAGCCGCCGGCGATGACGCAGGACGATCTCACCGAGCTGCGCGACGTGCTGCCGGACGCCGCAATCGGCGTCTACGTGCGTGACCGCGCGGACCCCACCGCGCCGGAGCGCAACATCACGCAGCGCGTGACCGGCACGGACCTCTACGACATGCGCGACGTCGATGTTTCCTACGACGGCAAGTCGATCGTGTTCGCGATGCGCGGGCCGCTCGACGAGAACCAGGACGAGGAAGACCCGCCGACCTGGAACATCTGGGAGTACACGTTCGCGACCGACGCCCTGCGCCGCGTGATCGCCTCCGACATCATCGCCGAGGAAGGCCAGGACATCTCGCCGCATTACCTGCCCGACGGCCGCATCCTCTTCTCGTCGACGCGCCAGCGCGGCGCGAAAGCCGTGCTGATCGACGAGGGCAAGCCGCAGTTCGAGGCGCAGACGACCACCCGCAACGAACCGGCGTTCGTGCTGCACGTGATGAACGCCGACGGCACGAACATCCGGCAGATCTCCTACAACACCGACCACGACATCGATGCCACGGTACTGCGCAGCGGCAAGCTGATGTGGAGCCGCTGGGACAACGCGCCCGGCGGCCCCGACGGCATCCACCTCTACGAGTCGAACCCCGACGGCACGGGCATCGAGCTGCTGTACGGCGCGCAGAGCCACGCGACCGGTACCGACGGCACGGACATCGAGTTCGTGAAAGCGCGCGAGATGCCGAACGGCAGCGTGCTCGCGCTCGTGCGCCCGCGCACCGATGCCGACTTCGGCGGCAACCTGTACGTGATCGACGTGGGCACCTACGTCGAGAACACGCAGCCGACGCTGGCGAACCTCGGGCTTTCCGGCCCCGCGCAGCGCCCGGCGACCGGCAACGACGTGCGCACCATTCCGGGCATTTCACCCGGCGGCCGCTTCCACGACGCATTCCCGCTGTGGGACGGCACGAACCGCATAGTCGTCAGCTGGGCGCAATGCCGGGCGAGCCTGAACGGCGAGATCCGACCCTGTACCGACGATGTCGTCAACGACCCGGCGGCGCTGCCCGAGCCGTCGCAGTACAGCCTCTGGATGTACGACCTCTCGGCGCAGGCCTTCCTGCCGCTGATGACGCCGGAGGCCGGCCGCATGATCACCGATGTCGTGATCGCACAGCCGCGCACGCCACCGGCCGTGATCCTCGACAGGACCGCGGGCGTCGATGCCGACCCGGATCTCGTCGCGGAAGGCGCGGGCATCCTCGACATCCAGTCCGTCTACGACTTCGACGGCGTCGATCGCGCCGCGCCACCGGCCGGCGGCGGCATCCGTGGCATGGCCGACCCCGCGCAGACGACCGCGGACCAGCGCCTCGCGCGCTTCATCCGCATCGAGAAGGCGGTCTCGATCCCCGACGACGACGTCAAGGACATCGACAACGCCGCCTTCGGCGCGACGAACTTCATGCGCGAGATCCTGGCGTATGCACCGATCGAACCCGACGGTTCCGTGCGCATCAAGGTGCCGGCCAACGTCGCGTTCCAGATGGCGATCCTCGACGTGAACGGCCGCCGCCTGCCGGGCTTCCCGCAGCATGCCAACTGGCTGCAGCTGCGCCCCGGTGAAGTCCGCACCTGCAGCGGCTGCCATGTCCGCAACGCGCAGACCCCGACTTCGCACGGCCGCGAAGGCCTCTTCGGCAGCGCGTACAGCGGCGCGCAGACGACCGGCACGCCGTTCCCGAACACCGTCGCCACATTCCTGCCGCAGGCGGGCGAGACGATGGCCGAGACGCGCGCACGGGTCACGTCGGCTTGCACCACGGGCGTCAACTGCGAATCGATCAACCCCACCGTCAATGTGGTCTATGACGACGTGTGGACGGATCCGGCCGTGCGTGCGCCCGACCCGAGCTTCGCCTATACCTACGGTGCGCTGCTCACGCCACCACCGACGACGCCCGAATGCCAGACGCGCTGGGCTCCGACCTGCCGTATCGTGATCAACTACGAGCGACACATCCATCCGCTGTGGTCGCTGCCACGCCAGGAGATCGATCCGGTGACCTCGGCGGTCATCTCGGACCACACCTGCACGCAGGCCGGCTGCCACAACACGACGAACGCGGCCGGTGCGCCGATGGTCCCGGCCGGGCAGCTCGACCTGCAGGACGGCGCCTCGCAGGCGGAACCGCTGCAGTTCGCCGCCTATCGCGAACTCCTGTTCACGAGCAACCAGCAGTGTCTCGATCCGGCGACCGGTGCGCTGGTCGATTGCCAGCAGCAAATCGGCATCGATCCCGTGTCGGGGCTGCCGATCCTCGCGCCGATACCGTATCCTCCACCGTTGAGCGCCGGCAACGCGCGGGGGTCCACTCGCTTTTTCAGTCGCTTCGCGGCGGGCGGTACCCATGCGGGATACCTCACACCGGCCGAGCTACGCCTGATCTCGGAATGGGTCGATATTGGAGCGCAGTATTACAACAATCCGTTCGATCCTGGCGTGCCGGTCAATTGATCCCGCGGTCCTGCTGTGCGGACTCCTGCTGCTGTTCGTCGCGGCACCCCCGGTGCACGCGAAAGAAGAATACCTGCAGGTGTTCGTGGCCGAGCCGTTTCTCGAGCTGCGCACGGGGCCGGGCCGCGGCTATCCGGTCACGCAGGTCGTCGGGCGCGGCGAGTCCGTGTTCGTGCTCAAGCGGCGCACCGACTGGCTCAAGGTGCGTACCGAGCGGGGCATCGAGGGCTGGGCCGCGCAGCGCGCGATGATGAAGACGCTCCTCGCCGACGGCACGCTGCTGCAGATCGACCTCGGCGACCGCACGGGCTTCACGTCGCACCGCTGGGAGGCGGGCGGCATGGTCGGCGATTTCGACGGTGCGAATCTCGTCTCGGGCTATCTCGCGTTCTCGCTGAACGATCACCTGAAGATCGACCTGTCGCCGTCGCAGTTCCTCGGTGTCACGAGCAACGCGGCGCCGGCCGATCGCAGCGGCTACACGCTCGACATCGGCCTGAACCACGTATTCCTGCCCGAATGGCGCTTCTCGCCGTTCGTGACGCTCGGCGGGGGCCTCTTCAACGTCAACGAGGACCCGCAGAATCCGCAGGCGGTCGACCGGCACGACCAGTCCGCGTACTACGGCATGGGCTTTCGCTTCTACCTGACACGGCGCTTCTTCGTCCGCGGCGAATACAAGAACCGTGTGGTATTCACGAGCCGCAACGACAACGAGGAACTCGAGGAATGGAAAGTCGGACTCGCCTTCTTCTTCTGACGCTCGCGGCAGCCACGGTGCTGCCCGGCTGCGCGTCGCTGCGCTGGCCCTGGCAGGACAAGCCGCCGCCGGCCGCCGAGTCCGCTCCCGCCGAGCCGGACGACAACGCGCCGCCACCGCGCGTGATCGAGCCCGAGGTCGAGCGACGCAAGATCAAGGTCGCGAAGATCGACCAGGAGAACATCGAGGTCGGCGGCTTCTACGGGGTCATGAGCGTCGACGACTTCGGCTCGAACCCCGTGTACGGCGCGCTGCTGACATATCACGTGACGGAGGATTTCTTCTTCCGCGCCGAAGCGGGCGAAACGAAGCTCGGAATGACGAGCTTCGAGATCCTGAACCCCGGTGCCGACCCGCTCAACCTCGGGAGTGATAGGCGCCTCACATACTACGGGCTCTCGCTCGGCTATAACTTCCTGCCGGGTGAGGTGTTCCTTGGTCGCAACCTCGCCATGAACAGCGCCTTTTACGTGTTGGGCGGCGTCGGCAGCACGAAGTTCGCGAACGACGAGCGATTCACGCTGAACTTCGGCGGCGGCTATCGGGTCCTCCCGACCGACTGGCTCGCGGTCAGCATCGAAGTGCAGGACCGCGTGTACGAGTCGGACATCTTCGGGAAGAACGAGCTGGTCAACAACGTCGAGGCGTACCTGGGTGTGACCATATTCTTCTGAGGGACACCACGATGCGCTCGCTCCTCCTCCTCGCACTCTTCCTCGCGCTGCCCGCTGCCGCCACCAATGCCGTCGGGCCGGCCCCCGGCTTCCAGCTGCCCGCGCGTGGCGGCAAGCAGGTCTCGCTCGACCAGTTCAAGGGCCAGGTCGTGATGATCAACTTCTGGGCCACCTGGTGCGCCCCGTGCCGGCAGGAAATGCCGCTCCTCGAGGGCATCTACAAGAAGTACAAACCGATGGGCTTCACGATGATCGGCGTCAACGTCGAGCCGGACTCGGCCGCCGCCGAAGCGTGGCTGGCCAAGCAGATGCCGGTCAGCTTCCCGGTGGCGTTCGACACCGACAGCCGGGTGAGCAAGCTCTACAAGGTGAACGGCATGCCGAACAGCGTGATCATCGACCGCAAGGGCAACGTGCGCCTGCTGCACCGAGGCTACAAGCCGGGCGACGAGAACACCTACCTCGACCAGATCCGTGCACTCGTGAGGGAATGAAGATGGGATTCGCGCAGCCGCTCGCCCGCCGCCTGCTCGTGGCCCTCGCCGCGACGGCGGCGCTGTCCGCCTGCGCGCCGCTCGAACCCTGGGTGAAGCCGTACGAGCGCGAAAATCTCGCCGATCCGATCATGGCCTTCGACCGCTATCCCGTCTCGACCGCCTATCTCGACCACGTGTTCGAGGCCCGCGAAGGCGCCCGCGGCGCCACGGGCAGCGCCGGCGGCGGGTGCGGATGCAATTGATGAACGAGCGCCGCGCACGCCTCTGGCTGTCGGCTGTCGGCTGTCTGCTGTCGGCTTCGGCGGTCGGCGGCGTCCTGCCCGAAGATCGTGCCGACGTCCTCTATCACCGTTACGACGGCGGTGGCGTCGTCATCGACGGACCGTCGCTGCTCGTGCGCAAGAAGTTCGCGGACAAGGTGTCGGTCGCGGCGAACTACTACGTCGACATGGTGTCGAGCGCTTCGATCGACGTGGTGTCGACCGCGAGCCCGTACAAGGAAGAACGCACGCAGTACAGCGTCACTGCCGACTACCTGCGCGGCAAGTCGACGTACAGCGCCGGCTACATCAGCAGTTCCGAGAGCGACTACGAGGCGAAGACCTGGTACGCGGGTGTCAGCCAGGACATGTTCGGCGACCTGACGACGATTTCGTTCAGCTTCAAGCGCGGCAACAACGACATTTTCCGCAACATCGGCGGCGGCAAGGACCCCACCTTCAAGCGCGCCTCCGACCAGCGCAGCTACGCGGTCGGCCTGACGCAGGTACTGACGCGCAGCCTGATCGGCACGGCGAATTTCGAGGTCATCAGCGACGAAGGCTATCTCAACAGCCCGTACCGCTCGGTGCGCTATTTCGATCCGTCGTCGCCGAACGGCTACTCCTACCAGGGCGAGGTCTACCCGAACACCCGCACCAGCAATGCGGCGTCGGTGAAGCTCAGCTACTTCCTGCCGTGGCGCGCCTCGCTCACCGGCTGGTACCGCTTCTACACCGACTCGTGGGGCGTGAACGCGCACACGGGCGAGTTCACGTACACGCACCCGATGCGTGATCGCTGGACCTTCTCGGGTTCGCTGCGCTACTACCGGCAGGATGCGGCCGATTTCTATGCCGACCTCTTTCCGCGGCGCGATTACGCGAACTTCCTCGCGCGCGACAAGGAACTGTCCACGTTCACGGCGCTCACCTTCGGCCTCGGCGCGAGCTACGATTTCCGCATCGCGCGCCTGCCCTGGGTCTCGAAGGCCCAGGCCAACGTGCGCTACGATTTCATGACGATCGACTACGACGACTTCCACGACGTGCGTGCGAGCGCCCTCGTGCCGGGCACCGAGCCGCTCTACAAGCTCGACGCCAACATCTACCAGCTGTTCCTCTCCATCTGGTTTTGAACGCGGCGGCCCCGCCGCGGTCGAAGGTTCAGGTCTCATTCATCCGGGTGAGTTAAGCTTGCGGCCGCCGCGGAGGCGACCCGGCGAGGAGGATCGAACGATGCGAACGCCCCGAATCCAGTTCCGGCCTGCATTGGCACTTGTGCTGCTGTGTCTCGGCGCACCGGCCCTGCACGCGCAGAGCCGCGAGGAAGCGAAACTGATCACGGCCACGGCGGTACTGAACGAGCTGCGCGAGAGCCGCGACCAGCAGATCCCGCAGTGGCTGCTGGACCGCGCCTACGGCATCGTCGTCGTGCCCGATGTCGCCAAGGTCAGTTTCTGGGTGGGCGGGCGCCGCGGCAGCGGTGTCATGGTCGTGCGCAACGAGGCCGGGAAGTTTTCGAATCCCGTGTTCGTCAACCTGACCGGCGGCAGCTTCGGCCCGCAGATCGGCGTGCAATCGACCGATGTCGTGCTCGTGTTCACGACCCGCAAGGGCGTCGAGGGCATTGCCGACGGCAAGGTCACGCTCGGCGCCGACGCGTCGGTCGCGGCGGGCCCCGTGGGCCGGCAGGCGACCGCGGCGACCGATGCGGCCTTCCAGGCCGAGGTGTACTCGTACTCGCGCAGCAAGGGCCTGTTCCTCGGCGTCGCGCTCGACGGCAGCGCGATCACGATCGACGACAAGTCGGACAAGGCGTTCTACGGGCGCAAGGTGAGCGCCGGCGAGATCATGAAGGGTGAGGTCAGCACGAATTCGACCAATGCGCAGCGCTTCCTTGCCGCCATCACGTCGAGCACCGCGCCGGGAACAGGCCCGTCACCGGCTGCGACGGCCCCCACGAGTGCGCCCGCCACCACCGAAGCGCCGGCATCCGGCGTGAAGACCTACCCGCTCGAGGATCCGCCGAGGTAGGCCGCAGGCGCCGGCCCGGCGACCACGAGGCCAAGGAGGCCCGGAAGGTCGTCGGGTGGCCAAGGCCCCGGCCGGGGATCCCAGGTCGTCTCGTAGTACAGCCGGATCGGGCCGGGCGGGTACGCCGCACACGAGCCCCCGGCATGACGCGCAAACGCGCGCGTGACATCGCCCGCACCGGGCACATCCGCAATGGTGATGCGCCCGTGGTCCCACGGCCGGCGATGCACGAGCACGGCGCGGCGCGAGCGCACGTCGAGATCGAGCACGACGCCGTCGGGCCGCGCGAACAAGGCGTCGGCCTGCGTTTTCCAGCCGGCACGGGGTTGCGCCCAGGTGACGTGCGCAATGCGTTCGTCCCAGTGGTCGAACGCCGCGGTTTGCAGCTCGCGCGGCGCGAGGCATCGCGTGATGTTCGCCTCGAGCAGGTAGCCGCGGACCCGCGGCTCGGGCAGCACATACCACAGCGTGCCGAGGACGAGAACCGCACAACTCGCCACGAGGGCGCGGCGGCGCACGAGATCGGAGACTGGCAGGAGCGCGAACAATGCGCCGAGCACGAGCCCCGCGAGCGCCCCGCCGGGACCCGTGATGAAAATTCCGACGAGCGGCCCCTGATTGGCGTCGGGATCGAGGACGATCGGCCCGACGTAACCGCTCACGAAGCCCGCGACACCCAGCGCGAGCACCCAGCGCAATATGAGCTTCACCGCCCGTTCACTCCCCGACGCAGCGCGTCAGCCGGGCCGCGCGCCGGCTTCGAACGACACGCCGCAACCGCCGAGACCGCAGTAGCCCTGCGGATTCTTCGCGAGGTATTGCTGGTGGTAGTCCTCGGCGTAGTAGAACGTGGGCGCATCGCGGATTTCCGTCGTGATCCGGCCGCGCCCGGCCGCGGCGAGCCGTTGCTGGTACGCCTGCCTCGAGGCTTCGGCCGCACTGCGCTGCGCGTCACTCGTCGCGAAGATCGCCGAGCGATACTGCGTGCCGACGTCGTTGCCCTGGCGCATGCCCTGCGTGGGATCGTGCGATTCCCAGAACGCCTTGAGGAGCGCCTCGTAGCGCGTGACGCGCGGATCGTAGATCACGCGCACGACCTCGGCGTGGCCCGTGCGGCCGCTGCACACTTCCTCGTACGTCGGATTCGGCGTGTGGCCGCCGGCATAGCCTGCCGCCGTCGTGTACACGCCCGGCAGATTCCAGAAGAGCCGCTCAGCTCCCCAGAAACAACCGAGTGCGAACACGGCCTCCGCGAGCGGCGGCTCGAAGGGCGGCAGGAGCGGATGGCCGTTCACGAAGTGTGCGGCAGGCACCGGCAGCGGCGTCGCGCGCCCCGGCAGCGCCTCGCTCTCGGCAGGCAGGATCGCGGACTTGCGGAACAGCGCCATGGCGACCTCCTCGGGGGAGAGGCAGTTTGGGCGCGCCGGCCACGCAACTCAAGGCTCCGCACCTGCACTGCTACAATCCGGCGCGCCCATGACCCGCTCCGCCAGCACGCCGCGCCTGCGCTTCACGGCGCTCTACTACGCCGCACTGGTCGCAACCGCCGCACTCACGGCACCACAGCGCCCCGCGGGCATCGCCGTGCAGCTCGCCTCGCTGCTGCTCGTCGCGTTTGCGTGTCTCGGGCGCATCTGGTGCTCGGTGTTCATCGCGGGCCGCAAGGATGCCGACCTCGTGACCGCGGGTCCCTATTCCATCGCACGCCATCCGCTGTACTCGCTGTCGTTTGTCGGTGGCCTCGGCCTGTCGATGGCAACCGGATCGATCGTGCTGATCGTGGTCACGGCGCTGATGCTCGGCAGCCTGCTCGCAGCGGCGGCGCGGCGCGAGGAACGCTGGCTCGCCGCGCGGCACACCGAAGCCTACCGGCGCTACGCCGCATCGACACGCCGCTGGTGGCCGCGCAGATCCACGGAGCCCCTGCCCGGCTCCATGCTCGTCTATCCCGACGTGCTGTGGAAATCGTTCGTCGATGCCGGCGCCTTCTTCCTGCTGTACGCGATGCTCCTCGCGGCGATCGCACTGCGCACGGCCGGCGCGCTGCCGACCCTCGCGACGCTGCCGTGAGCGCCGCGAGGCCTGCCGAGCTCGAACTGAAGCGCGACCAGTTCGGCGCCGTGTTCCTCGTGCTGGACGACGGTGGCCGTCCTCTGCACGTCTGCCGCGACACGCGCGTGGCGCGTGCGTGGACCGCACCGCTCGCGCGCGCCCTTGCGCGACGCGAGGCGCGGGCACTCGTGCGCCTCGCCGGGCTCGATGCGGTGCCGCAGCTCATCTCGAACCAGGACGGGATGCTGGTACGCAGCTGGATCGACGGCGCGCCGATGCAGCGCGCGAAGCCGGCGGATGCCGCGTACTACCGCGCGGCGCTGCGGCTGCTGCGCCTCGTGCACGCGAGGCGGGTCGCGCACAACGATCTCGCCAAGGAGCCGAACTGGCTCGTGACGCCGGCCGGTGCACCGGCGCTCGTCGATTTCCAGCTCGCGTGGACCGCGCGGCGGCGCGGCCGGCTATTTCGCGCTCTCGCCTACGACGACCTGCGGCATCTGCTCAAGCACAAGCGCAGCTATCTGCCCGCACGCCTCACGGCGCGGCAACGGCGCATCCTCGCGAGGCCCTCGCTGCCGTCGCGGCTGTGGATGCGCACCGGCAAGCGCCTCTATCTCGTCGTCACGCGCCGGATCCTTCACTGGGCCGACCGCGAAGGCGCGGGCGATCGCCGCTTCTGATACGCTGCGCGCCCGATGGGCATCTCACAACCGCACAACCTCAGGGGCAACCCCGACAGCCGCAACCAGCGGCCTTACGGCGTACGCGTCAGCCTGCGGGCGAATGATCCGTTCCGCAAACTCCTCGGCCAGGACTGGAGCCGCACGCACTGGTTCGCGACCGTCGCCGAGCGCGACATTGCGCTCGCCGACATGAGCCGCCGGCACGAGTATTCGCGCGCGGGCGATGCCCCTGCCCTGCGTTTCGAGAAGGTGGAAAAGCTCGCCGAGAGCCGCGGGCTCTAGAACGACCGCCCGAGCGACAGGAAATACGCCATGTCGCCGGCGTCGTCATAGCCCGCACCGACGTACAGCGGCCCGAGCCAGCTGTTCACGCCGAAGAACACGCTGAAGTCGTTGCGCGCGGAATCGAAGCCGATGTCTCGCCGGGCCTGCCACACGTTGCCGACTTCATACGCAAAGCCGATGTAGGTCGGCAGGTCGAGGATGCCCGTGCCGCTGCGTCCGATCTGCCGGTAGTAGATCGCGCGCGCGATCGCATAATGCGGGCCCGCGATCTCGCCGGGCGCGAGGCCCGAGAGGTTCAGGAACCCGCCGAGCGGATAGAGGTTGCGGACATTGCCCGGGCCCGCGTCGAGGTTCGTGCCCATGCTCGCCGACAGCACTGCGCGATGACGCCCGTAGGAGCGCGCCACCTGCCAGTCGACGGTCATCAGGTCGGCGTCGAACCCGTTGCCCGACAAATCGTGTTCGCCGGTCCAGTCGAGGAAGAACGCGGAGCCGCGGCGCGGGAAGCCCACGTCGTCGAGGCCGTCGTAGGCGATCCGCGCATAGTACTGTCGCACGTCGAAGCTGTCCGCCGGCAGCGCGGGGTCGCCGAGTCGCACGCGTGACTCGCCGTCCTCGCGATGCACGCCGGCGCGGATCTCGAAGCTCGAGCCGAATTCGCGCCCGAAGTCGATGCCGAAGCGCGTGCCCTTGACCCGGTACTCGGCCAGCCGCCGGCCGCGATCGTCGAACAGGGCGACATTGCGCGCCTCGTATTTCGCCTGCGGCAGCGCAAACCATCGGTGGCGATAGGAGAACGGCAGGTACACCTCGGTCGCCACCCGTGGCGATTCGCCCGCCTGCAGGTCCCAGGTCCACTCGCCGCCCAGGCGATTGATCTCGGCGAGCACGAAGCGCGCCGTCGCGTTGTACGCCGAGTTGCCCTCGAAATCATCGCTGAGGCTCAGGCCGAAGCGCACATAGTTCGGGCCCCAGGAATTGCGCTTCGCGGTGATCTCGAGACCCTGTTGTCCTGCCGGATTGCGCGTGATCTCGTAGTCGAGCGTCTCGAGATTGCCGAGGCCGTAGAACTCGGTCACGCGGGCGGCCACCGCGTCGGCATCGAGCGGCCGCCCGACGAAATCCCCGAAGAAGTCGGCAACGGGTCGCGCATAACGCTCCGAACCCGGCGCCACGTGCACGAACTCGATGTCGGGCGTGGCGTCGCTGCGCCGCCGGCCGCGTTGCGCGAGCCAGCGGGCGTACGACGCCTCGGGCAACGCGAGCAGTGCAAAGCGCGGCGCGAGCGCCTGCGCCGCCGCGGTCCCCCTGCCGATCAGACCCGCGAACTGGCGGAAGTCGAACGACGACGCGGTGCCGAGTGCGGGATCGACGAGCACGTCGCCTGCACCGACCGTCGCGCGCTGCTGTTCGCTGTTGCGACGGATCAGGATCGCGATCATCTGGTTCGAGATGATCGGGACTGTCGTGAGCCGGTCCCGCTTCAGCAGCGGAAAGCCGACATCGACGACGATCAGCACGTCGACGCCCATCTCGCGCGCGACATCGACCGGCAGGTTGTCGGCGAGCCCGCCGTCGACGAGCAGCCGCCCATCGCGCTCGACCGGCACGAACACACCCGGCACCGACATGCTGGCGCGCATCGCGGTCACGAGATCGCCCGCGCCGAGCACCACGCGCTCGCCGCTTTCGAGATCGGTGGCGATCGCGCGAAACCGCGTCGGCAGCGCGTCGAAATCCGTCACCGTCGCGACCGGCAGCGTCAGCCTGCGCAGCAGATCGTTCAGGCGCTGGCCCTGCACCAGCCCTTTCGGCAGGCGGAACTCGCCGCCGTGCAGTCCGAGCGGCAGACGCACGAGGAAGTTGCGATCCTCCTCCTTGCGGCGAAACGACAGGTCGGCGCGCGGCGGGCGGTCACCGAGCAGGTCCTCCCAGTTCACGCCGCGCAATGCCGCGTCGATCTCGTCGGCCGAGAGGCCGCTCGCATAGAGTCCGCCGACGACGGCACCCATGCTGGTGCCGGCGATCGCATCGATCGGCACGTGCGAGGCCTCGAGCACCTTCAGCACGCCGATGTGCGCCGCGCCGCGCGCACCGCCGCCAGACAGCACGAGCCCGATGCGCGGCCGTTCGGCAGCGGCCGCCACGAGCGGAAGCGCGGCGAGCAGCAGCAGGACGACGCGGCGGGCCTTCACGCGATGAAGGATACCAGCCTTGCAATGCGCCATAATCCGGCCATGCGGAAAATCGCGCTGTACGCATTGCTCGTCGCAACCGGTGCGGCCCATGGCCAGTCGCCCGCCGTCAGCGACTGGGGGCATTACGGCGGCGACAGTTTTGCGCAGCGCTATTCGCCGTTGCGCGAGATCAATCGCGACAACGTCGCGGGTCTCGAGGTCGCGTGGACCTATCGCACGGGCGAGCTGGGTCAGGGCTTCGCGCGCGCAAGCAAACTCGCATTCGAAGCGACTCCGGTGCTCGCCTTCGGCCGGCTGTACCTGTCGACACCGACCGACATCGTGATTGCCCTCGATCCCGCGACCGGCAAGGAGCGCTGGCGCCACGACCCGCGCATCCCGCGGGCACGTCATTATGCCGAGGCCACGTCGCGCGGCGTCACGGCCTGGGAGGACCCGGACCGCGCGCGCAAGGGCGCCTGCGCGCGCCGGATATTCCTCGGCACGCTCGATGCCCGGCTGCTCGCCCTCGATGCCGACACCGGCGAACCGTGCGCGGATTTCGGCGCAGGCGGCGCCGTGGACCTCGGCGCCGGTGTGCGCCTCACGACGCCGGGCGAATATCTCGTCACGTCACCGCCGGCGACCTTCCAGGACGTCGTGATCGTCGGTTCCGCGATCGGCGACAACCGCGGAGTCGAGCTCGAGCGCGGCATCGTGCGCGGCTTCGATGCGCGCAGCGGCGCGCTGCTGTGGAAGTTCGACCCGATTCCGGACTCGCCCGACCACCCGGCCTACACGCATTGGCAGGCCGGGCAGGCGCAGCGCACCGGCGGCGCAAACGCCTGGGCACCGATCACGGTGGATCCGGGCCGCGGCCTCGCGTTCATTCCCACGGGCTCTGCGAGTCCTGACTTCTACGGCGGCGAACGGCTCGGTGACAACGCAATGGCCAATTCGCTGGTCGCGCTCGATGCACGCACCGGCGCCGTGCGCTGGTATCGCCAGTTGATCCACCATGACCTGTGGGATTACGACCTCGCCGCCCAGCCGACGCTGATCGACATCGAAAGCGAAGCGCGCTCGGTTGCGGCCGTCGTGCAGGCAACCAAGTCGGGCCTGCTGTTCGTCTTCGATCGCGAGACCGGGGAACCGGTCTACGGCATCGAGGAACGCAAAGTGCCGGCATCGCGCGTGCCGGGCGAGCGGGCCTCACCCACGCAGCCGTTCCCGGCGACGCCGGCGCTCGCTTCCCTCACGCCGATCCGGCCCGAAGACGCGTGGGGCCTCACGTTCTGGGATCGCGGCAGGTGCCGCGATCTCATCGCGAAGTACCGCAACGAGGGTGCGTATACGCCGCCCGACCTCGCCGGCACGATCCTATTTCCGAGCTACGTCGGCGGCGTGAACTGGGGCGGCGTCGCGCACGATGTACGCACGAACCGCATCATCGCGGTCGTGAACCATTTCCCGATGGTCGTCACGCTGCTGTCGCGCCAAGCGCTGGGCGCGCAGTTGCGGGCCCAGGCGGAGTCCGGCGAATACCCGCACTCGGAGTTTTCCGCGCAGCGCGGCACGCCGTACGGCATGCGCCGCGAACCGCTCCTGTCGCCGTGGGGCCTGCCATGCGTGCGTCCGCCGTGGGGCACGCTCGTCAGCGTCGACCTCGAGAGAAACCGCATCGACTGGCAAGTGCCGCTCGGCAGCACGCGCGGGGTCGCGCCCGCGTGGTTGCCGTCGCGTGATTTCGGCATGCCGAGCCTCGGTGGCGCGATCGTGACTGCGGGCGACCTCGTGTTCGTCGCGGCATCGATGGACAACCGCATTCGTGCATTCGACATTGAAACCGGCAAGGAACTATGGAAACGCACATTGCCCGCGGGCGGCCAGGCGACTCCGATGACGTATCGTGCGGGCCCCGATCATCGCCAGTTCGTCGTGATCGCGGCGGGCGGCCATGGTGGCCTCGACACGCCGCAGGGCGATTACGTCGTGGCGTACGCGCTGCCCCGCTGAGCTGCCGGTTCGTCCTGGCCGTAATTGCGAGCGCGGGCGCCTCGGCCGGAAACGTCGAGGGACTCCAGGAGCTGACGATCACCGCCACGCGCCAGGCCGTGCCGCTGATCGACATCCCCGCGAGCCTCGGCGTCGTCGACGCGAGCGCACTCGCACTGACGGGCGCCACCCATTACGCCGAGTCGGTCAACCGGGTCGCCGGTGTGTATGTGCAGCGCGGCAGCGGCGAGGAAAGCCTCGTCGCGATCCGCTCGCCGGTGCTCACGGGCGCGGGCGCCTGCGGCGCGTTCCTCGCAGCCGAGGACGGGCTCGCCATTCGCCCGGTCGGCTTCTGCAACGCGAACGACCTGTTCGAAGTGAATACGGAACAGGCACGGGGCATCGAGCTCTACCGCGGGCCCGGCCCCGCGATCTACGGCGCGAGCGCCGTGCACGGGATCCTCAATGTGCGCACGCCTGCCGTCGCGCAGCTGCCGCGCATCGGCATCGGCCTCGAGGGTGGCCCGTACGACTACCGCCGCGCGCGTCTCGCGCTCGGCGCGCAGCGCGGGTCGCGCGGCTTTGGTGCCTATGGCATCGCGACGCACGACGGCGGCTTTCGCGCCTCATCGGGTTACGACGAGGGCAAGCTGAACCTGCTTTTCGACGATACCGCAATGGCCGGCGGCCTGCTGCGGGTGCGTGCCGCCGGCACGGTGCTGAACCAGGAAACGGCCGGGTACGTCCGCGGGTTCGAGGCCTACCGCGACCGCTCGCTCGTGCGCTCGAACGACGACCCCGAAGCGTTCCGCAACGCGTGGAGCACGCGCGGCTCGGCGATCTGGTCCCGCGAACCGTGCGAGGAATGCAACGACGAACTGCACGTGATCGCGCGGCGTTCGCAGATGCGCTTCCTGCAGCATTTCCTGCTCGGCAAGCCGCTCGAGGAGAACGCGCAGACGAGCCTGCTCGCCGGTGCCTCGCTGGGCCGGCCGCTGTCGGCGCACTGGCACTGGCGTGCGGGTCTCGATGCCGAGTACTCGCAATCGGCCTTGCGCGAATCGCAGGCGCTGCCCACGACCGACGGCTCGCCCGCGGCCAATGCCATCCGTCCGGCGGGCCTGCACTACGACTACCGCGTGAAGGGCGCGACAGCCGGAGGCTATGCCACCCTCGCCCTGCGGCCCGACGAGCGCTGGACGATCGAGGGGGCGCTGCGCGTCGAAGCGACCCGTTACGACTACGACAACCGCATGCTCGCGGGCAACACCGACGATCACGGCGTGCCGTGCGGCGCGAACGGTTGTCTCTACAGCCGCCCGGCGGATCGCCGCGACGAGTTCGACAATGTCGCGCCGAAACTCGACGTGATGTATGCGCCGGCCGCGGGGCAGCGGCTGTACCTCAGCTGGTCGCGGGGATTTCGCCCGCCGGAGCAGACCGAGCTGTACCGGTTGCAGCGCCAGCAGGACATCGCGGATCTTGGCGCCGAGGAACTGCAGGGCGGCGAGCTCGGCTGGCGGGGAGAAGCGACGCATTACACCTGGTCGATCGCCGCGTTCGCGCTCGAGAAGCGCCACCTCATCGTGCGCGACAGCAGCGGCTTCAACGTGAACGGCGGCCGCACGACCCATCGCGGCTTCGAGTACGAGCTTTCGTGGCAACCCTCGCCGGCGTGGCATTTGGCCGCCGCGGGCAGCGTCGCGTGGCATCGCTACGCCTTCAGTGCCGCAATCGAAGGCGGCGAAACGATCCGCAACGGCAACGACATCGACACCGCGCCCCGCAACCTGCACGCGCTGCGCATCGGCTGGTCGCCACGCGCGGCGATCACCGCGGAACTCGAGGTGCTCGATGTCGGGCGGTACTGGCTCGATGCGTCGAACACGCACGCCTATGCCGGACACACGCTCCTCAACCTGCGTGCGAGCTGGGCGCCCGCCCCGCAGTGGCGGCTGTCGCTGCGCGCACTCAACCTGGCGGATACGGCCTATGCGGATCGCGCGGACTTTGCGTTTGGTCAATACCGGTACTTTCCCGGGCGCGCGCGCGCGGCGTTCGTCGAAGTAGAGTATCGGGTTGCGCCGTAGAAACCGCGTGGCCGCGGCGCGCCGTCAATGCGCGCCACGCAGCGCCGCACCGAATCGTCGACGGCGACGCCGGGGTTTGTCCTGTACGTCGGCGGTGCTTTGGTGCAAGCTGCGAAGTTGCGCGCAACCAGTCTCGCGCGCCACATTCCATCGACCAGGAGCCAACATGAAGATTCGTACATCGGGCATGATGCTGTCGGCTGCATTGGCAGCCCTTCTCCTTGCGCAGGGCTGCGCAAAGAAAGAGCCGGCGCAGGCGACGACGGCAGCGAGCGCCCCCGAAGCTGCCGCGGCGCCGGCTGCGGCGACCACCGAGGCAACCTCCCAGACGACTGCGGAAGCGGCCGCCGCGCCCGCCGCCGAAGCGCCTGCGGCATCAACCGGCGCCGCGCCGGCGGGAGCCCCCGCGACTGCGGACCTCGCGGCCGGCGAGAAGGTCTACAAGACCTACTGCATGACCTGCCACGGCACGACCGGCAAGGGCGACGGTCCTGCGTCGGCGGCCCTGAACCCGAAGCCGGCGGACTTCGCCGACAACAAGTTCAAGTACGACGTCGACGGCAACGGCGCGGCGGGTGATGTCGACGACATCAAGGCCATCGTTCACGACGGTGCCGCCAAGCACGGCGGCTCACCGCTGATGACGCCCTGGCCGATGCTCAAGCCGGACCAGTTGCAGGCGGTCGCCGAATACGTGAAGTCGCTGCACGGCTGAACGAACCGATCGACGACACTGGCCGCAGCCGCCTCAGCGCGGCTGCGGCTCCGGGCCGGGCAGCGCCAGGTCGCCCTCGCCCGTCCGGCGGGCCTGGTGATTCGTGCCGATCACGAGATACACGGCCGGCACGACGAACAGCGTGAACAGCGTGCCGATCGACAGGCCGGTGAAGATCACGAGGCCCATGCTGTGGCGGCCGGCCGCGCCGGCGCCTGCCGCCGCCACCAGCGGCACGACACCCAGCACCATGGCGAGTGTCGTCATCAGGATGGGGCGCAGGCGGACCACGGCGGCCTCCTCGATGGCCGCGCGCTTGCCGTACCCCTGCTGCCGCTGCAGATCGTTGGCGAATTCCACCATCAGGATGCCGTGCTTGCTGATGAGTCCGACCAGCGTCACGAGGCCCACTTCGGTGTAGATGTTGAGCGTCGCCAGCCCGAGGTTGATGAACAGCAACGCACCGAAGGTCGCCATCGGCACCGCGACCAGTATCACGAGCGGATCGCGGAAACTCTCGAACTGCGCGGAGAGCGCGAGGAACACGATGACGATCGCGAACAGCAGCGTGAGCAGGAAGCCGCTGGACTCCTGGATGTACTGGCGTGACTGGCCCGCGAAGTCGGCGCTGTAACCCGTGGGCGCCACCTCCCGCAATGCATCCTGCATGAAGGTGAGCGCGCTCCCGAGCGACACGCTGGGCGCGATCACGCCCGAAATCGTCGCCGAGTTCAGCTGCTGGAAATGGTTGATCGATTCCGGCACTGTCTGGTACGTGAGGCGCGCGACGGTGGAGGCCGGGATCATCTCGCCGCCCGGCGTCCTGATGTAGTAGTTGTCGAGCTGTGCCGGATTCAGGCGGTCCACCTGCGCCACCTGCGAGATCACGCGATAGGCGCGCCCGGAAATCGAGAAGTAGTTGACGTAGTTGCCACCCAGCGCGGCCGACAGCGCCGCGCCCACGCTCTGTTGTGTCAGGCCGAGCGCCGACACCTTGTCGCGATCGAGCATCACGGTTGCCTGCGGCTGGTCGATCTTCAGATCGCTGTTGGTGAAAAAGAACATGCCGGACGCCTGCGCCTTCGCCTGCACCTGCTCGGCGACGTCGTGCAGGCTCTGCAAGGGGTCGGTGGTCTTGATCACGAACTGCACCGGCATGCCGAACGCGCCGGGCAGCGGCGGGAACTGGAAGACGGCCATGCGGGCGCCGGCGATGTCGCCGAGCGGCGCCTGCAGGGCCTGCTGGATCTGCGACGCACTGCGATCGCGCTCTTCCCACGGCGTCAGCATGATGCCGGTAAAGCCCTGATTGACGGCCCCCATGCCCGTGAACTGGAACGTGTGCGTGAACTCGGGCAGCGACTTCGCGGCGTCGAAGACCTGCCCCGAATAGGTTGCCATCTGGGTGATGGTGGCGTTCGGCGGCCCTTGCGTCTGCACCAGCACGATGCCCTGGTCTTCCTGCGGCGCGAGCTCCGACTTGGCGGTCATGAACAGGTAGACATTGCCGGCGAGGATCAGCGCGCCGAACACGATGGCCACGGCCCGCGTATCCAGCGACGCGTGCAGCAGGCCCCGGTAGCGATCGCGCAGGTAGTCCGAAACACGATCGATGCGCCTGACCAGGGGCCGCTCGTGATCGGATCCGCGCAGCACGCTCGAGCACAGCATTGGCGAGAGTGTCAGTGCGACGATCGCCGAGACGACGACGGCCGCCGCGAGCGTGAACGCAAACTCGGTGAACAGCGCGCCGGTCAGTCCGCCCTGGAAACCGATCGGCACGTAGACGGCAATCAGCACGACGGTCATCGCGACGATCGGGGCGGCGAGTTCGCGCGCGGCGAGCAGCGCTGCCTCGACCGGCGAGCGCGCGTCCTTCATGTGCCGGTCCGCATTCTCGACGACGATGATCGCGTCGTCGACCACGAGACCGATCGCCAGCACGAGCGCGAGCAGCGTCAGCAGGTTGACCGAGTAGCCGAGGAACTGCATCGCCACGAACGCGCCGATCAGCGACAGCGGCATGGCCAGCACCGGAATCAGCACCGACCGCAGCGTGCCGAGGAAGAGGAAAATCACGACGGTGACTATGACGAGCGTCTCGACCAGCGTCTTCACCACCTCCGCGATCGAGGCGCGAATGAAGTCGGTACCGTCATAGTCGATCGATGCGGTCAATCCGGCGGGCATTTGCGCCTGGATCGCCGGGAACACCTTGCGCACCCCGGCGATGACGTCGAGGACATTGGCGTCCGGCGCGGCGTTGATGCCGATCGCGACGGTGGGCTGCCCGTCGAACGCGAAGATCGAGTTGTAGTTTTCCGCCCCCAGCGTGACGTCGGCGACATCCCGCAGGCGCGTGATATCGGCGCCGCGCGACTTCACGACGAGATTCCTGAACTCGTCCACGCTGTGCAGGTCGGTGGCCGCCGCCAGGTTGACGCTGACCATCTGACCCTTGGTCGTGCCGATCGCCGAGAGGTAATTGTTGGCGGCGAGCGCCTGGTTGACTTCGCTCGCGGTGACCCCGTGTGCGGCCATCTTCACCGGATCGAGCCAGGCGCGCAGCGCGAAGGTGCGCCCGCCCAGGATCTCCGCGCGCTGCACGCCCTCGACGGCGTTCAGCTGCGGCTGCACGACGCGCGTCAGGTAGTCGGTGATCTGGTTGGTCGGCAGGGTCGTGGAAGTGAACCCGAGGAACATCGAGGCGATCTGGTCGCCTGTCTGCAGCGTGATGACCGGCTGCTGCGCGGCCTGCGGCAGGCGGTTCCTGACGGAATTGACGAGCGCGGAGATCTCGGTGAGCGCCTTGTTGCCGTCGTAGTTGAGGCGCAGCGTCGCGGTGATCTGCGAGGTCCCCTGGGTACTCGACGAAGTCACGTAATCGATGCCCTGGGCCTGGGAAATCGCCTGTTCCAGCGGCTGCGTGATGAAGCCCGCCATGGTCTGCGCGTCCGCGCCGAAATAGACCGTCTGCACGGCGATCGTCGCGTTCTGCGTCTTCGGGTACTGGCGGATCGGCAGCGAAGTCAGGGCATTCACGCCCAGCACCAGGATCAGGAGGCTGACCGTGGCGGCGAGCACCGGGCGCTCGATGAACAGGTCGGTGAACTTCACGGCGAGATCCCGCGGTCCCGCTCCCGGCGCCGCGGCCTCATTGCTCCACCGGACGCGGATTCGGGTCGAACGCCGGCTGGACCGTGTTGTTGATCTTCACCGGCGTGCCGTTTTTCAGCTTCAGCTGGCCGCTCACGACGATCACGTCGCCCGCCTCGATGCCCGACAGCACCGCAACCTGGTCGCCGCGGGTCGGCCCCACGGTCACGACGACCTG
Organism: Steroidobacteraceae bacterium; assembly: GCA_019187185.1. Classification (GTDB taxonomy): domain Bacteria; phylum Pseudomonadota; class Gammaproteobacteria; order Steroidobacterales; family Steroidobacteraceae; genus CADEFQ01. Next base: position 182,666 of record JABAQU010000002.1, read on the forward strand.
CTCGACATGCGGCGGCGTGCCGTCCCGTACGACGAACACCGTATCACCGTACGGGGCATACGAGATCGCGGTCTGCGGCAACGTGAGATGACGCTGCTCGCCGCCGCTCGGCACGGCCACCCTGACGAACATGCCCGGCATCAGGCGCTCGTCGGGATTGGCCACAGTCGCCTCGACACGGAGATTGCGGGTCTCGACGTCGACTTTCGGATCGAGTGCGCTGACCGTGCCGGCAAATACGGTCCCGGGATACGCATCGGTCGTGACTTCCACCTTGTCACCGACATGCAGCTGGCCGAGGGACACCTGCGGCACCGTGAAATCGACGTACACCGAAGCGAGATTCTGCAGGGTCGTCACCACATCGCCGGAATTGAGGTAGAGCCCGGGGTTCACGGCAATGACGCCGATGCGCCCGGAGAATGGCGCGCGCAGTGTTTTCCTCGCCACCAGGGCCGCCTGCGCAGCGGCCTGCGCCTCTGCGGTCTTCAGGTTCGCCATGTCGGTGTCGTGCTGCGCAGGACTGATCGCCTGTGCGGCGAGTTGCTGCTGCGAGCGTTCTGCCGTCAGCTTCGCGAGCTGCGCACTCGCCTGCAGCGCAGCGAGCGTGGCGCGGTCCTGCGCGTCGACCAGCTTCATCAGCACCTGACCCTCACGGACCCGGGAGCCCGAACGCGCATCGACGCGCTCGACGAGCCCGGCGATGTCGAGGGCGAGATCGACACCGTGCACGGCACGCACGTTGCCGACTGCCTCGAGTCGCGGTTGCCACTGCTGGTAGGCGGCAACCATCGTGGCCACTGTCTGCGGCGGGCTGCCCATGGACTTCATGGCCCGGCCGATCATGATGCCCTTGAAGGTGTTGAAACCGACCAGCAGCGCCAACACCGCCAGGACGATCGCAATCGTGACGATCAGGCGCTTGCGCTGGTCCGGCGCGGCGATGGGTTCGTTCTCGTTCATTGGGCCTCGGCGGAAAGTTCACCCTGCCACCCGTCACCACCCAATGCGGTGTAGAGCGCGGCAGTATCGGCGAGCCGCGATGCGCGCGCCTGGATCAGTGCGATGCGTGATTCCTGGAACTGCTGTTCGGCGGCGAGCAGGGCGAGGTAGCCGGTGGCGCCGACGCGGTACTGCGTACGGGTGAGCGACAGGAGCTGCTCCGCATCGCGTGCGGCGGTGGCCTGTGCCTCGAGCGATCGCGCGTCGTACTCGAGCGCCTGCAGTGAATCGGCCACGTTGCGAAAGGCGGTCAACACGACCTGCTGCCAGTCGGCGCTCGCCTGCTCCATCGCCGCCTGTGCCGCACGCCTTCGATGCCGCAGTTCGCCGCCGTGAAACAGTGGCTGCAGGAGGCTCGCCCCCACTGACCATGCGCCCGTTCCCGCCGCAAAGAGCTCGTCTGCGTGCAGTGCCGACGAGCCCGCGCTGGCGGACAGCGAGACCTGCGGCAGCATCCCGGCGGTCGCGACCCCGACCTGCGCGGTGGCCGCGTGCAGCGTCGCCGCGGCCGCACGAATGTCGGGCCGCCGCGCCACCAGCGTCGAAGGCAGGCTCACCGGGACATCCACGGGCAGCGTGACGTCATCGAGCGAGACCGGCTGCAGTTCGAGCTGCGCCGGTGTCACCCCGAGATAGGTCGCGAGCTGGTTGCGGATTGACGCAAGCTGCTGTTCGAGCGGTGCCAGCGACGCCTGGGTGCGGGACAATTGCGAGCGAACGGCGAGCGTGTCGGCCAGCGACTTCGCGCCGATCGCCTGCTGTTTCTGCGCGATGGCGAGCTCCTCCTGCAGCGATGCGACGATCAGCCCGGTCGCGTTCACCTGTTCCCGCAACGAGGCCTCCTGCAGCGATGCGGCAATGACATTCGCCGCCAGCGCGAGGTAAGTGGCGTCGAGCTGCGCACGCTGCAGGTCGGCCTGGGCCTGCAGGGCCTCGACGCTCCGGCGCACGCCGCCGAAAATGTCGAGCACGTAACCCACGTCGACGCCGACGTTGTAGACGGTCAACGGCCCGGCACTGCCCGAGGCTGCACCCGCACGCACCGACGCGCCCTTCTCCCGCGTGGCGCCGGCACTCGCATCCACCGAGGGAAACCGCGCACCGCCCGCAGCCGCCGCGGTCTCCTCCGCCTGCCGGAGCGCGGCGCGGGCCGATGCGATGGTCGGACTGTGTGTCAGCGCCAGCTCGACTCGGCGGTCGAGTTCCGCGTTGCCGAACGTCGTCCACCAGCGCTGCGGAACGTCGTGGCCTGCGAGAAAGCGCTGCGCATCGCCGCCCGCCGCGACGGTCTGCGGCGGCAGTGGCAATGGCGTATAGCGATCGACATCGGGCGCTTGCGGCGCCCGGAAGTCCGGCCCCGCCGCGCATCCCGCGAGCGCGCAAAGCGCCATCGTCGCCGCGGCGCGCGTCACGGCGCAGCGCAAAGGTCGTTCATGGCATGGCACGGTGCAATCGTTGCACATGGCTTCGCCGCGACTCAAGGATCGAAACGATTTCACCGCACCATGGTCCAACACTCCGGCGTGCTTGCGCACGGTCGGGAGTCCGACACGTGGAAGCAGTTCCCATGCGTCTGCGCTGTGCGTCGGCCGTGGTCATGTTCGTGTCGGCCGGTTGCGCCACCGCATCTCCTTATCGGGTGGTCGAGACCCGGCCGCTCGACACGCGTGTCGTCGTGAGCCCCGCGCAGGGACAGAGCGCAGAGCAGCTCGACCGGGATCGCCATGAATGCCACCTGTGGGCCGTGCGACAAAGCCGCTTCGACCCGAGCGCACCCGGCGTGCCGGCGGCCTATCGCGTGCGAGTGGAGCCATCGGTGCCACCGGGTTCTGCCACGGCCGCAGGAGCGCTCACCGGGGCATTGTTCGGTGCCGCGGTGGCGTCGCCGCACGATACCGGCGCCGGCGCCATCGTCAGTGCGATCGCCGGCGCCGCTGCCGGTGCCGCGGCGGACGCGGGCAACGCCGAAGCCGTCCGTCACGCGCAGGCGCGTGCCGACAGTTACGCCACCCGCTACGCAAGCGCCGGCAACGACTACCGTCGCGCGATCAGCGCCTGTCTCGCGGGGCGCGGCTACGCGATCAGCTGACGGAGAAACGCCATGACAAGGATGCACGCCGGGATTCTCGTGACAGCCGCTGCCCTCGCGTTCTCGCTGGGCACTGCGCTCGCGGCGCCGCCGCGAGCGCACGACACGCAAGGCCGGCAGTTCGACGCGCGCCACGGCCACGACCGCTACTACCCGCCGCGCGGCGCCCTCGTGCCCGCGTTGCCGGACGGCTACCGCCACTATCGGCACGGCGGCAGCAGCTACTTCATGCAGGGCGGCGTCTGGTATGCACCGCGCGGCCCGCGCTTCGTCGTGGTCGCTCCGCCGGTGGGTCTCTTCGTCGGCGTGTTGCCGATGTTCCACACGACACTGTGGTTCGGCGGCATCCCCTACTATTACGCCGACGACGTGTATTACCGCTGGCGCCCCGACCTCGGCGGCTACGCCGTCGTGGATCCGCCCGGCACCGAGGACAGCACACCTCCGCCCACCGGCACAGACGATCTCTTCGTGTACCCGAAGAACGGCCAGTCGCAGGCACAGCAATCGGCAGATCGCTACGAGTGCCACTCCTGGGCGCGTGGCCAGACCGGCTTCGATCCGACCGAACCGCGGGGTGGCGTGCCGGCTTCCGAGACCGCCTCGCGCCGCTCGGACTACCTGCGGGCCATGACCGCGTGCCTCGAGGCCCGCGGCTACAGCGTGCGCTGACAGGCGCTCAGCCGACACCCTTTGCCGCCGCGATCATCGCCTCGACCTGCGGCATCGCGGCGTGCGCGGTGATGTGCGCGCATTCATAGTCGTCCGGCTCGGACAGCGGATAGAGCTTGCCGATCTCGCGGCACGCCGAGGCGGCGGCGTCATCGACACGCTTCTCGAGCGCGCTGGCGCCCTCCTTCGTCTTCAGATCGAGGCCCCTCGCGCTGACGCGGTAGCTCAACGTGATTTCGTCGACGGGAAACGGGCTCGACGGGTCCATGACGCGCTGCTTGTGTATGCGCATGGCCTGCACGTGAATGCTCGGCGTTTCGTCCGCGAGCGCGCCGCCACTCGACAGCGCACCCGCCGCGAGAACCGCCGCAGCCGCGATCGCGAGGTGCCGCTTCGGCCATTGGTTCCGGTGACTTGTATTCATACGGGAATCTCCTGTCTTGCGAAGGGCGCCGCGAAGCGTCACGCGAAGCGTCACGCGACGCGACGCGCCTTGTGACCGATTCGACCCGGAACGATCACCGCGGGTTCCATGGCGCGCGACACCTTGAGCGCGTCATCCGCGCCGTGCCGGGCAAATTGACGTTACACTTGCTTCATGTTCTTCGTTGTCCTCTCGGTCGTCATCCAGGCACTCCTGATCATCCATTGCATCAGGACCGGCCGGAACCAGATCTGGATCTGGGTGCTCGCGCTGCTGTCGTTTCCGGGCATCCTTGCCTACGTCGCCGTCGAACTGGTGCCCGATCTGCTGCGCAGCCGCACGGCGCGACGCGCAGCGCGCGGTGTCTCGCGCGCGCTCGATCCGGGCCGCAACCTGCGGGAGGCGAAGAGCCATGCACAGATCTCGGGCGACGTGGCTTCCCGGCAGGCGTACGCGGACGAGCTCGCGAGGCAGGGCCGGCACGCGGAGGCGATCGACGAGTATCGCAAAGCGCTGACGGGCCTTTACGAGCACGACCCGAAGCTGATGCTCGGACTCGCGCAGGCACAGTTCGACAGTGGTGATCCGGCCGGTGCGCGCGACACGCTCGATCGCCTGATCGCCGCCACGCCCGACTTCAGGAGCCCCGACGGCCACCTGCTGTATGCCCGTGCGGTCGAAGCGGCGGGCGACCTGGACAAGGCGCTCGACGAGTACGCGACGCTCGCGTCGTACTACCCCGGCGCGGAAGCGGCCGTGCGTTACGCCGCCCTGCTGCGCAAGACAAGGCGCGGCGAGGAATCCGCGCGGGTGCTGCGCGAGCTGCTCGACCAGGCGCGCATCGCGCCGGCGCATTACCGGCGCTCACAGAAGGAATGGCTGGCCGCAGCCGAGCGCGATCAGAACAGCCGGTAGCGTTGCGGACGAGCCCGCCACTCAGCCGCGCGCCGGCACCTGCTGGGTGATGCAGTGAATGTTGCCGCCACCGAGCAGGATCTCGCGTCCGGGCACGCCGACGATCCGCCGGCCGGGGAACAGTGCGCGGAGCTTGCGCAGCGCGGCGCCGTCGGTATGCGGGTCGAGCAGCGGCACGACGACCCCGCCGTTCGCGATGTAGAAATTCACGTAACTGCCGGCGAGGCGCACCCCCGCGCGGCGAGCCTTGGCTCCGTCGCGCGTCAGCACGCCGCGCGCCTCGCGCGCGCTCATCCGCAGCGGACCGGGCATCGGCAGCTTGTGTACCGCGAGTCGCCGGCCGCGCGCGTCGCGCGCGTCGTTGAGCCGCTCCCAGGCATCGCGCGAGATGCGGTACTGCGGATCGCGGCGGTTGTCCGTCCACGTGAGTGCGACGACTCCGGGGCGCACGAAGCATGCGAGATTGTCGACGTGGCCGTCCGTCTCGTCGTTGAACACACCCTCGCCGAGCCACAGGACCGTGTGCACGCCGAGCCAGGCACGGAACTCCGCTTCGAGCTGCGCGCGGGACAGTGTCGGGTTGCGGTTCGGGTTCAGCACGCACTCCTCGGTCACGAGCAGCGTGCCCTCGCCGTCCACGTGGATCGCACCGCCTTCGTTCACGATCGTCGCGCGATAGCGATCGGCCCGCTCGACCTCGAGCACCTTGCGCGCGACGAGGTCGTCCGCATCCCACGGGAAGTAGAGGCCGCCGTCGAGGCCGCCCCAGGCATTGAAGCGCCAGTCGACGCCGCGAATTTCCCCGCGGCCGTTCACGACGAAGGTCGGGCCGACGTCACGCATCCAGCTGTCGTTCGACGAGAGCTCGACGAGGCGGATGTGCGCCGGGACGCGCGCCCGCGCGAACTCGAACTGCGCGGCACCGACGCCGATCGTGACCGGCTCGAACGCGGCGATCGCCGTCGCCACGGCGACGAATGCGTCCTGGGCAGGGCGCGCGCCGTCGCGCCAGTTGTCGGGGCGTTCGGGCCACAGCATCCAGCAGCCGTCGTGAGGCGCAAACTCCGCCGGCATCCGGAAGCCGTCGGCCGCGGGGGCCGTATTCAGCGTGCGACTCATGGGGCCGCATTCTACATGCTAGAATTTCGCGGTTTACCAAGGAGCCGCTGAATGTCCACCGCCCCGAGCCTCAAGATCGTCCCGCCCGCCGGCGGCGAGAAGATCACCATCAGGAACGGCAAGCTCGCCGTACCCGACCGGCCCATCATTCCGTTCATCGAGGGCGACGGCACGGGCCCCGACATCTGGCGCGCCAGCGTGCGCGTGCTCGATGCCGCGGTCGCCAAGGCGTACGGCGGCCGGCGCCGCATCCAGTGGCTCGAAGTCTATGCGGGCGAAAAATCGAACAAGCTCTTCAACACCTGGCTGCCGGACGAGAGCGTCGCGGCGTGCCGCGAGTACCTGGTGTCGATCAAGGGCCCGCTGACGACCCCGGTCGGCGGCGGCATCCGTTCGCTGAACGTCGCGCTGCGCCAGCTGCTCGACCTGTACGTCTGCCTGCGCCCCGTGCAGTGGTTCAAGGGTGTGCCCTCTCCCGTCAAGAATCCCGGCAAGGTGAACATGGTGATCTTCCGCGAGAACACCGAGGACATTTACGCGGGCATCGAGTTCGAGCAGGGCAGCGAAGAGAACCGCAGGTTCAAGGAAATGTTCAAGCAGGCCTTCCCGAAGGCCTACGCGAAGATCCGCTTCCCCGACACCTCGGGAATCGGCATCAAGCCCGTGTCGCAGGAAGGCACCGAGCGCCTGTTCCGCGCGGCCGTCGAGTACGCGATCGTGAACCGGCGCAAGAGCGTCACGATCGTGCACAAGGGCAACATCCAGAAGTACACCGAGGGCGCATTCCGCAACTGGAGCTACGCGCTCGCCGAGCGCGAGTTCGGCGACAAGGTCTACACCTGGGAGCAGTGGGAGCGGACCAAGGCGAAGAGCGGCGAGAAGGCGGCAAACGACGAGCAGGACGCGGCGAAGAAGGCCGGCAAGGTCATCATCAAGGACGCGATCGCCGACATCACGCTGCAGCAGGTGCTGACGCGGCCCGACGAGTTCGACGTGCTCGCGACCTGCAACCTGAACGGCGACTACCTCTCGGATGCCCTCGCCGCGCAGGTCGGCGGCATCGGCATCGCGCCCGGCGCCAACATCAACTATGTCACGGGCCACGCGGTGTTCGAGGCGACCCACGGCACGGCGCCGAAGTACGCCAACCTCGACAAGGTCAACCCGGGCTCGGTCATCCTGTCCGGTGAAATGATGCTGCGCTACATGGGCTGGACCGAGGCGGCGGACGCGATTCTCGGCGCGATGGATCGCACGATCGGCCAGAAGACCGTCACCTACGATTTCGCGCGCCTGATGGAGGGCGCCACCGAGGTGAAGTGCAGCGAGTTCGCCGACGCACTGATCAAGAACCTCTGAGTGCCGCCGGAACGCGCTGCGTGACCGCAGACTCCGCGCTGGCCGAGGACTGCGCGCGGCATATCGCCGCCGCGTTCGCGGACTACAACGCCGAGTTTCGCGCGATCACGCGGCGCGCGCCGCAGCGCTTCGACGCGCGCGACTGGAAGGGCAGCCAGCGCGATGCCGTCGAGCGCATCGAACTCTACGACCGCTGGGTCGACCGGGCGATCGCGGAAATGCGCCTGAAGCTCGGCCACCGTGCCCACGACCGGGACCTGTGGCGCACGATCCGGGCACACTTCAGTGACCAGATCGATGCGCTGCCGGATCGCGAGTTCACCAAGACCTATTTCAGTTCGATCACGCGCCGTCTGTACGGCACCGTGGGTGTCGCGCCCGAAATCGAGTTCGTCGCCGCCGACCTCGACCCGCTCGCGAGCGTGACGAGCGAGGTCGTCACCAACACATATCTCAATCGTGGCTCCCTGCCGCTGCTGTTCGAGGACCTGCTCGGCGACCTGCGCTTCCACTCGCCGTGGAAGGACTTCGACCGCAGCGTGGGACACGTGGCCGCCGAAGTCGCCGCGCACCTCGCCACCCTCGGCGAACGCCGCACGCTGACCCGCCTCGACATGATCCGTCCCGTCTTCTACCAGATGACCCGCGCCTTCCTCGTCGGGCGCATCACCGGGCGGGGCTTCACGGTGCCGCTCGTGATCGCCCTCAAGAACACGGAAAGCGGCATCCACGTCGATGCCGTGATGCTCGCGGAAGCCGACGTCAGCATCGTGTTCGGGTTCACGCGCTCGTATTTCCACGTCGACCTCGACCGGGTCGGCGAGGCGGTCGTGTTCCTGAAGTCGCTGCTGCCGAAAAAGCCCGTCAGCGAGCTGTTCACCGTGCTCGGCCGTGCCAAGCAGGGCAAGACCGAGCGGTTCCGGGAACTGCTGCGCCACATGGAGCAGACGACCGACCGCTTCGTGCACGCACCCGGCGAGCGCGGACTCGTGATGGTGTGCTTCACGCTGCCCTCTTTCGACGTCGTCTTCAAGGTGATCCGCGACCGTTTCCCGTACCCGAAGACCGTGCTGCGCGAGGAAGTGCTCGCGAAATACGCCTATGTCTTCCGGCACGACCGCGCCGGACGGCTGGTCGATGCGCAGGAATTCAAGCGCCTGCGCATCCCGCGTGCGCGCTTTGCGCCGGAGCTCCTCGAGGAACTCGCCACCGAGACTGCGGGCACCGTGCACTTCGAGGGCGACGATGTCATCCTCGATCACCTGTACATCGAGCGGCGCATGACGCCGCTCAACCTCTACCTGCGCACCGCCTCGCCGGCGCAGGCCGAACTCGCGGTGCTCGACTACGGCCAGGCGATCCGCGACCTCGCGTACACCAACATCTTCGCGGGCGACCTGCTGCTGAAGAACTTCGGCGTCACCCGCCACGGCCGCGTGATCTTCTACGACTACGACGAGCTGTGCCAGGTGACCGACTGCCGGTTCCGCGAGCTGCCGCAGGCGTCCAACGAAGAAGACGAGATGCGCGCCGAGAGCTGGTTCTATGTCGCCGACCACGACGTGTTCCCGGAGACCTTCATCAACTTCCTCGCGTTCGACGATGCGCAGCGCGCCGCCTTCGTGCGCGTGCACGGCGAGATCCTGACGGCGGCTTTCTGGCGCGCGGTGCAGCAGCGGCACGCCGACGGGGAACTGATGGAAGTGCTGCCCTACCACATGCACCGGGTGCGGGTGGCGGGGAGCCTCTGAGTGTCGCGGCGGGTCGCCGCCGTCAGATCGACACGACCTGCGCGGGATCGATGCCGAGCTCGACTGCGACGCTGCGAAGGAGCCCGGGCACGAAGAACTCGGGGTGCAGCTGCTCGCTCGCGAGGAGGTGTGCGTAGTAGACGACCGCTGCGGCGAGCGAGACGGTCGGGCGGAATTGCCGCCAGCTGCGCAGCACCTCGGCCACCTGCGCCGGGAGCGCCCATTCACGGATCAGTTGCTCCGTGTACTCGCCCTGGTGACGCGCACAGAGCTCTGCGCGTGCGGGGGCATCGAGCCGCAGCGCGACTCCCGATTCGGCGAGTACCAGCGCGCGCAGCGCGCAAGCCTCTCCCGCGCGATGCAGCAGTGCTGCAGTGCCGACCGTACCGCGCGATACGGGGAGCAGCTGCGAGAGTCTGAGCGCCTTCTCCCGCGTGACGAACGCACCGGCCCGCAGCAGCGCCGCTTCGCGATCGTGGCCTCCGACGGTGAACACGAGGTCCGCGATCGTCCGCGCGGCGGCATCGTCCGCATCCGTTGCATCACCGCAGAGCAGCGCGTCGAGTGCCGCGGGCCTCGCGGGTACGGCGAGCCCCTGCGATGCGAAGCTCGCGAGCACCGATTCGCGAACAGCCGATGGTGACGGCGCCGACACTCCGGCATTCGCCACGCGCTGCGCCGACCGATTGAACATAAGGCCTGATCCCTGAAACTGACGGGACCATCAGGCAACGCCGGACGCAAACTGTAAAGCGCGGGCGCCGAAATCCGCCGCCTGCCTCACGTTTCGGCGGCTGCGAGCCCCCGGTCGATGTCGGCGCGCAGGTCGTCTTCGTCCTCGAGGCCGAGCGAGAGCCGCACCGTGCCGTCGGTCACGGCGGAAATCGCGAGCTGCTCGGCGCTCAGGTCCCGCGACTTCAGCATCTGCGGCGCCATCACGAGCGACTCCGTCGAACCGAGACTCGCGGTCTTCGCGAAGAGTGTCAGTGCCTCCGTGAAGCGTCGGCCCGCTTCGGCGCCACCCCGCAGGTCGAAGGTGACGATCGTGCCGAACTCGCGCATCTGCGCGCGCGCGAGCGCGTGCTGCGGGTGGCCGGGAAGGCCGGGGTAGTGCACGCGGGCCACAGCCGGATGCGCTGCGAGGCGCTGTGCGATCGCGAGCGCGCGGGCACTCTGCTCGCGATAGCGCACGAAGTAGGTACGCAGGCCCCGCTGGATCAGGAAGGCGGCGTGCGGATCGAGCACTCCGCCCAGCACCGGGAATTCCGCACGCAGCGGTCGCAGGAGTTCGGCGCGCGCAATCACCGCGCCACCCATCACGTCGCCCGATCCCGACGCGTACTTCGTCAGGCTGTGCAGGAAGTAATCGACGTCGTATTCGCCGTGCTGATGCAGTCCGGCGAAGGTGTTGTCCATCACGGTGTGCGCACCATGGCGGCGCGCGAGGCGCGTGATCGTCGCGATGTCGGCGATCTTCGTGACCGGGTTCGTCGGCGATTCGAAGATCACGAGCCGCGTCGGCGTGGTCGCGAGCGCCTGCTCGATGCCGGCGAGGTCCTCGACGGACAGCATCGCATGCGTCACGCCGAAGCGGCCGAGCAGGCGGCGGATGATCTGCCGCGTCGGACCGTAGGTCTCGACGAAGCACAGCACGTGGTCGCCCTGCTTCGTGAGTCCGAGCAGCGTCTGCGCAATCACGTTGACGCCCGAGGCGGTCGCGAGGCAGTCGTCGCGGTCCTGCAGCGACGCGAGCGTCAGTTCGAGCTGGCGCGTCGTCGGATTCGACGTGCGCATGTAGTAATAGCCGGCGCGCTCGCCCCGCAGGGTCCGCACCGTCTCTTCCACCGACTCGAACTCGAACTTGACGGTCTGGTAGATCGGTGCGACGACCGGGCGGTTGTCGGCCGGAACCGGCACGGCGGGAGGATGGTTGACGCGCGTCGGCTTCTTCATGGCGGGCTCCCGGCCGGGTCGAGGGCAAAGCGGTCGGCGTCGAGTGCGACCGGAAAGCGCGCGCGCAGCTCACGCAGCGCATCGAGGTCGAGTGCCACGGTCGCAATGGCCGCCGTGTCTCCGAGTTCGACGAGCGGCTGGCCGAGCTGCGGCTCGATGGCCGCGCTGCCGCCCCGGTGTGCGACCCCGTTGCCGTCCTCGCCCACGCGGTTGACGCCGACGACGTAGGCCTGGTTCTCGATGGCGCGTGCGCGCAGCAGCTGCTGCCACGCGTGCTGGCGCGGCGCCGGCCAGTTCGCGACGTAGACGAGCAGGTCGTAGTCGTAGCCGGCGCGACGGCGGCTCCACACCGGGAAGCGCAGGTCGTAACAGACGAGCGGCGCAATGCGCGCACCGCGCCACGTGACCATGCATGGCGTCTCGCCTGCGGCGAAATGCGCGTGCTCGCCACCCATTCGGAACAGGTGCCGCTTGTCGTAGTGTGCGAGCAGGCCGTCGGGCGTGGCCCACAGCGCGCGATTGTGCGCACCCGTGGCATCCCGGATGAACGCGCTGCCGAGGAGCGCCGCATCGAGGCGCCGCGCCGTGGCGAGCAGCCACTCGCAGGTCGGCCCGCCCATCGGCTCGGCACGTGCCGCGCCCTGCATGTCGAAGCCGGTGGTGAATGTCTCGGGCAGCACGATCAGGTCGGTCGCGCCCGCGAGCGGCGCGAGCAACTGCGCGAACCGGGCCCGGTTCGCGTCCGGATCGCCCCAGGCGAGCGTTGACTGGACGAGCGTCGTGCGCATGGGCGCAGTCTACCGCGCAGCCCGGTCCGCAAACGCGCGAAGCCTGCGGGCCGCTTCGTCGAGCGTCGCCTCCTCCTTCGCGATGCAGAGACGCACGTACCGCAATGCCGGCGGCTCCCGGTAGAACGGTGACAGCGGAATGGTCGCAATTCCGCCCTCCTCCAGCAGGCGGCGGGAGAACCCGAGATCGTCCTCCGCCGGCGCGATCGCCGAATAGTCGAGCAGCTGGAAATAGGTGCCTTCCGCGCCCGGCGCACCGAAGCCGCTGCCCGCGAGCGCCGCGAGCAGCCGGTCGCGACGCGCCTCGAAGAACGCGGCGAGCCCCTGCCAGCATTCGGGGTGCCGCGGCAGGTAATGCGCGATCGCCGCCTGCAGCGGCGCCGCGATGCTGAACGTATTGTACTGGTGCACCTTGCGCAATTCGCGCGTCAGCGCATCCGGCGCAACGCAGTAGCCGATGCGCCAGCCGGTCGCGTGCAGCGTCTTGCCGAACGAGAACACGACGAAGCTGCGTGCGCGCAGTTCCTCGTGCGCGAGGACCGACTCGTGGCGCCGGCCGTCGAAAATCACGTGTTCGTACACTTCGTCGGCGAGCACCGTGATCGGCCGGTCGCGCACGAGCTGCGCGAGCGCCGCGACGTCGCCGGCGCGCAGCACGGTGCAGGCGGGGTTGAGCGGCGTGTTCACGATCACGAGCCGGGTGCGCGGAGTCAGCGCCGCGCGCACGCGGTCCCAGTCGTAGCGGAATCGCGGCGGCGAGAGCGGCACGTGAACCGCGCGGCCACCGGCGAGCCGTATCGCCGGATCGTACGAGTCATAAGCCGGGTCGAACACGATCGCCTCGTCGCCAGGCCCGACGACGGCCTGGATCGCCGAGTAGATGGCCTCGGTCGCCCCGCAGGTCACGGTGATTTCGTGGGCCGGATCGACGGCGATGGCGTGGCTCGCCCGCAGCTTGCCGGCGATGGCCTCGCGCAGCGCAATCGATCCTTCCATCGGCGCGTACTGGTTGTGGCCCCCGGCCACCGCGTCGGCGAGCGCGCGTGCGAGCCGCGGGTCGATCGCGTAGTCGGGGAAGCCCTGGCCGATGTTGAGTGCGCCCAGTTCGGCCGCACGACGCGACATCACCGTGAAGATCGTCGTGCCGACGTCCGGCAACTTGCCGGGAACCGCCCCCGCGCCGACGCCGGTCATGTCGCGGCGAGCGCAGCGCCGATGATGCCTGCCTCGGCGCCGAGTGCGGCCGGCCTCACCGGCGCGCGCGTCTCGAGATAGCGCGCAAATTGGTCGAAGTGTGTGCTCACCCCGCCGCAGAGGATCATCAGGTCGGGCCAGAACAGGCGTTCCATCTGTGCGAAATACTCCGACACGCGCGCGCCCCATTCGGCCCAGCCGAGTGCGAGCTCGGTGCGCACGCGCGCCGACGCCCACAGCTCGGCCGACCCGCCACGCATCTCGAGGTGGCCGAACTCGGTGTTCGGCAGCAGCCTGCCGTCGATGAACGGGGCCGAACCGATGCCGGTGCCGAACGTGAATACGAGCACGGTCCCCGACACGCCCCGGCCCGCACCGAAGCGCATCTCCGCGAGGCCCGCGGCATCGGCATCGTTGAGAAACGCGGCCGGTCGACCGAAGGCCTCGCGCAGCAGGCTGCCGACGTCGGTGCCGATCCACGCGGCATCGATGTTCGCCGCCGTGCACGCGCGCCCCGCCTTCACGACGGACGGAAATCCGAACCCGATCGCGTCGGCGTGAGGCAGCTGTGCATCGAGGGCGCGAATCGCCTCGACCACGGCGTGCGGCGTGGACGGATGCGGCGTGGGAACCGCCACGGTCCCGCCGACGATATGGCCGTGCGCCACGTCCACGAGACCCGCCTTGATCGAGGAGCCGCCGAAGTCGATGCCGAGATTCACGCCCATGGAGAGCGTCGTCTACTTGTTCGCCGCGACCGCCATCTGGATTTCGCGTTCGCGGCGCCGCTCCTGCCGGCGCATCCAGATCGAGGACGCGACGACGCCCGTGGCGACGATCAGCACGAGGATCGTCGCGAGCGCATTGACGTCCGGACTCACGCCGAGGCGGACTTTCGAGAAGATCACCATCGGCAGGGTCGTCGACCCCGGACCGGCGACGAACTGCGAGACGACGACGTCGTCCCACGACAGCGTGAAGGCGAGCAGCCACCCGGACAGGATCGCCGGCACGATCAGCGGCAGCGTGATGCGGAAGAACACCTTGGCGGGACGCGCACCGAGATCGAGCGCCGCTTCCTCGAGCGAATTGTCGAAACCCGCGAGGCGCGACTGCACGACGATCGTCACGTAGGCCATCGAGAACGTGATGTGCGCGATCGTGATCGTCGTCACGTCGCGCGTCGCGGGCCAGCCGATCAGCTGCTCGAGCGCGACGAAGAGGAGCAGCAGCGACAGGCCGGTGATCACTTCCGGCATCACGAGCGGTGCCGTGGTCATGCCGGAGAGCAGGGCCCGGCCGCGGAACGGACCGAAACGCACGAGCACGAGCCCGGCGAGCGTGCCGAGGATGACCGCACCCGTCGCCGTCATCGCCGCGATGCGGATCGACAACAGCGCCGCGCCGAGTATCTGCTCGTTGCGAAACAGTTCGCCGTACCACTTGAGCGTCGGCGAGTTCGCGGCGTCCCACACGGTCACGAGGCGCGAATTGTTGAAGGAGAACACGACCATCGAAATGATCGGCGCGTACAGGAAGAACAGCCCGAGCCAGAGGCCGGTCTTCGAGAACCAGTGGCGGCTGCGGATCACTTCGCGCCCGCCAGTTCGCGCGACTGGAAGTGCTGGAAGATCATGATCGGCACCATCAGCAGCAGCAGCATCGCGATCGCGACCGCGCTCGCCACCGGCCAGTCGCGGTTCGCGAAGAACTCGTCCGCCAGCACCCGGCCGATCATCAGCTGGTCGGTGCTGCCGAGCAGCGACGGGATCACGTACTCGCCGACTGCCGGGATGAACACGAGCAGCGAGCCCGCAATGATGCCGGGCCTCGACAGCGGCAGCGTGATGCGCAGGAACGACTTGACCGGGCCTGCCCCGAGGTCGGCCGCCGCCTCGAGCAACGTGAAATCGTGCTTCTCGAGATTGGAATACAGCGGCAGGATCATGAACGGCAGGTAGGAGTAGACGATGCCGATGAACACCGCAAAATCCGTCTGCATCATCGTGATCGGTTCGTCGATGATGCCGAGCGCCAGCAGCACCGAGTTGATCACGCCGTTGTTCTGCAGCAGACCGATCCAGGCGTAGACGCGCAGCAGGAACGAGGTCCAGAACGGCAGGATGATCAGCATCAGGTACAGATTGCGCGTGGCCGGGCTCGACCTCGCCATCGCGTAGGCCATCGGATACGCGATCAGCAGGCAGAACACCGTCGAGATCGCCGCGACCTTGAGCGAGTACAGGTAGGCGCTGAAGTACAGGTCGTCGGTCAGCAGGTAGAGGTAGTTGCCGAAGTTGAGCCTGACATCGACCGCCTTCTCCGAGACCCACTCCCACAGCGGCGCGTAGGGCGGCATCGCGAGCCGCACCTCGGAGAACGACATCTTGAAGACGATGATGAACGGAATCAGGAAGAACAGCAGCAGCCACAGGTACGGCACCGCGATCACGAGGCGTTCGCCGGCCCAGGCGTGGCGAACGTAGAAGGACCAGCGCGGCGGCCCGTAGCGGTAGAACAATTCCCACCAGGCCCCGAGGCGGCCTTCGACGAGGTGATGCGGGGGCTGCGGCGGCGGGATGCGTGCCATCGTGCGCCCGCTACTGGGCCAGCACCACGGGGCTCGAGCTGTGCCAGGACAGGTACACGTTCTCGTCCCACAGGATGCGTTCGTGGTCGGCGAGGCGCTCGATGTTCGGCATCGTGACGCGCACGATCTTCCCGGAGCCGATCTTCACGAGGTAGATCGACAGGTCGCCCATGTAGGCGATCTCCTTGACCACCCCGGTCGCGCAATTCTCGGCCGTGTCGGCCGGCGCCGCGCGCGACAGCGTGATCTTCTCGGGCCGGATCGCGGCCCACACGTTCGCGCCCGGCGCCGCACTGATGCCGTGGTCGACATAGACCACGCCGCCGAGCTCGGGCGAGCTGATGCGCACCCGATCAGGCAGGTCCTCGATCAACTGGCCCTCGAACATGTTCACCGAGCCGATGAAGTCGGCCACGAAGCGCGTCGTCGGGAACTCGTAGATCTCGCTCGGCGTGCCGACCTGCACGATCTCGCCACGGTTCATCACGCCGATGCGCGAAGCGAGGGTCATCGCCTCTTCCTGGTCGTGCGTCACGACGACGAACGTGACGCCGAGGCGTTCCTGGATGTTGATCAGCTCGAACTGGGTCTGCTCGCGCAGCTTCTTGTCGAGCGCACCGAGCGGCTCGTCGAGGAGCAGCAGCTTCGGCCGCTTGGCGAGCGCGCGCGCGAGCGCCACGCGCTGGCGCTGGCCGCCCGACAGCTGGTGCGGCTTGCGCTGCGCGAACTCGCGCATCTTGACGATGTCGAGGATCTCCCCGACCCGCTCCGCGATCTCGCCCTTCGGCAGCTTTTCCTGTTCGAGGCCGAACGACACGTTCTTCGCGACGCTCATGTGCGGAAAGAGCGCGTAGGACTGGAACATCATGTTCGTCGGGCGCTCGTACGGCGGGATCTCGGCCATGTCGCGCCCGTCGATCAGGATCCGCCCCGACGTCGGCGTCTCGAAGCCGGCGAGCATGCGCAGCAGCGTGGTCTTGCCGCAGCCCGAGCCGCCGAGCAGGCAGAAGATCTCGTGCTGGTAGATCTTCAGCGAGACATTGTTGACCGCGACGAAGTCGCCGAAGCGCTTCGTGACGTTCTGCAGTTCGACGTAGGCACTGGCTGACGGATCGCGCCAGGGCTCCTTCTTCGTGTCGTTGCGTCGCTCGGCCACAGGCACTCTTCCGGTGAAGAACGGGGTGTGCGATGCAAACGGCGGGCGGACGCCTGCCCGGCGCCCGCCCGCGCGCCGGTTACTTGCCCGTCTTGAAACGGGTCCAGCTGCGCGTCAGCTGGCGCGTGAACTCGGGGCTTTCCGCGAGGTCGGGCACGATCTTCGCCATGACCTCGGGCGTCGGGTAGATCGACGGATCGTTCTTCACGGAATCGTCGATCATCGGCAGCGCCGCCGCATTGTTGCTCGCGTAGTTCACGTAGTTGGTGTTCTTCGCCGCGACGTCGGGCCGCATCATGTAGTTGATGAACAGGTACGCATTCTTGACGTGCTTCGCGTCCTTCGGGATCGCGAAGTTGTCGAAGAACGCGATCGCGCCCTCGCGCGGGATCGCGTACTTGATCTCGATGCCCTTGCCCGCCTCGTTGGCTCGATCGCGCGCCTGCAGCACGTCGCCGCTCCAGCCGAGTGCGAGGCAGATCTCGCCGTTGGCGAGGTCGTCGATGTACTTCGACGAATTCACGTAGCGCACGTACGGGCGGATCTTCATCAGCACGTCTTCGGCGGCCTTCAGGTCCTCGGGCTTCTCGCTGTTGGCGTCGCGGCCGAGATAGATCAGCACCGTGCCGACCACTTCGGACGGCGCATCGAGCAGCGTGACGCCGCAGTCCTTGAACTTCGAGACGACGGCCGGATCGTAGAACATGCGCCAGCTGTCGACCGGCGCGTCGGGCATGGCCGCCTTCACCTTGGCGACGTTGTAGCCGACGCCGGAGGTTCCCCACATGTAATTGACGGAATGCTCGTTGCCCGGGTCGTGCAGCGCCACGCGCTGCGTGATCGTCGGGTCGGCGTTCGCGAGATTCGGGATCTTCGACTTGTCGAGCACCATGAACACGCCCGCCTTGATCTGGCGCGCCATGAACGAGGCCGACGGCACGACCACGTCGTAACCGGTATTGCCCGACAGCAGTTTCGTCTCGAGCACTTCGTTCGAGTCGAATACGTCGTAATTGACCTTGATGCCGGTTTCCTTCTCGAAATCCGGAATCACGGTCGGGTCGATGTAGTCCGACCAGTTGTAGACGTTGAGGATCTTTTCCTCGTCGGTGTCGAGCGCGGGCTTGGCGGCCTCGGCCGCCGCGGGCGCCGCAGGTTCCGCCGGCTTCTTGCCGCAAGACACGACCAGCGCCGCCGCAGCGGTCGCGAACAGGATGCGCAGTGCAATCGACATATGGGGGTCCCCCGTGTGCCCTGGACAGTAGTTATATAACAGCCGCCGTGCCGTGAACAGGCGCAGCGCTCAACTCCAGCCCTCGCGCGCGATGCGCGCCGCCGTCTGGTCGAGCGCGCGGCCCACCCGCGCCACGAGCTCGTCGATCTCCGCAGGGGTGATCACGAGTGGGGGGGCGGCAATCATGGTGTCGCGCACTGCCCGGGAGATGACGCCGTTTTCCACGCAAAGGTCGCGACAGACGGTGCCCACCTCGCCACGGTTGCCGAAAAAGCGCCTGGCCGGCTTCGCCGGCACGAGCTCGAGTGCCCCGAGGAGCCCGAGCGTGCGGGCCTCGCCCACCAGCGGGTGTCCGGCGAGTGTTTGCCATCGGGCGGCGAAATGGCCGGCGAGCTCGTCACGCACGCGCTCGACGACCTTTTCCCGACGCAGGATGTCGATGCACGCCACGGACACCGCACAGGCGGCCGGATGGCCGGAGTACGTGAAGCCGTGCGCAAACTCGCCACCGCGGTCGATCAGCACCTCGGCCACGCGATCGGCCACCATCAGGCCGCCGATCGGCAGGTAACCCGAAGACATCGCCTTCGCGATCGGCATGAGGTCCGGTCGCGTGCCGACGTGTTCGCAGCCGAACCACCGGCCGGTGCGTCCGAAACCGCAGATCACTTCGTCCGAGACGAGCAGGATGCCGTAGTGGTCGCAGATGCGCTGGATCTCGGGCCAGTACGTCTCGGGCGGGATGACGACGCCGCCGGCACCCTGCACGGGCTCGCCGACAAAGGCCGCCACGCGTCGCGGGCCGATCTCCTCGATCCGGTCCGCGAGCTCGCGCGCCGCGCGCAGCCCGAACTCGGCCGGCGTCAGGTCGCCGCCCCGCTCGAACCAGTACGGCTGTCCGATGTGCGAAATTCCCGGGATCGGCAGCCCACCCTGCTCGTGCATCGCCGTCATGCCGCCGATCGACGCGGCCGCGACGGTACTGCCGTGATAGCCGTTCCAGCGCCCGATGATCACATTGCGTTCGGGCTCGCCACGCAGCTGCCAGTAGCGCCGCACGAGCCGCAGCATCGTGTCGTTCGCCTCGCTGCCGGACCCGGTGAAGAAGACGTGGTTGAACTGCGGCGGCGAGACTTCCGTCAGGCGCTGCGCGAGCTCGATTGCCGGCGGATGCGTGCACTGGAAAAAGCTGTTGTAGTACGGCAGGTCTAGCATCTGCCGATAGGCCACCTCCGCGAGTTCGCGCCGTCCATAGCCGAGCGCGACGCACCAGAGTCCCGCCATGCCGTCGAGGATGCGGTTGCCGTCGGAATCGGTGAGCCACACGCCATCGGCCTTCGTGATGACCCGCGTCCCTTTCGCGGCGAGCTGCCGCGTGTCGGTGAACGGGTGCAGGTAATGCGCGGAATCGAGCCGCTGCAGGGCGGCGGTGGTCAGTGGGGACATCTGGTCTCCGATGCTCACAGCTGACAGCTTTCCTCAAACATTCAGGAGCAGGTGCTCCCTCTCCCACGAACTGATGACCTGCAGGAAGACCTCGTACTCGGCCTGCTTCACGATCGTGAAGGCCGTGATGAACGGCTCACCGAGCACGCGGACCAGCGGTTCGCATTCGCGCAGCTTGCGGATGCCCTCGTCGAGCGAGCGCGGCAGCGCGAACGGCAGGTCGTGCGCGCTGCCGGCGATCGGCTCGGACGGCTTGAGGCCCTCGACCATGCCGAGGTAGCCGCAGGCGAGCGACGTCGCGATCGCGATATAGGGGTTTGCGTCGGCGCCGGAAATGCGATTCTCGACGCGGCGCGCTTCGGCGTCCGACATCGGCACGCGCAGGCCTGCGGTGCGGTTGTCGTAGCCCCACTGCACGTTGATCGGCGCGGTCTGGAAGCGCGTGATGCGCCGGTAGGAATTGACGTTCGGCGCGAGCAGCGCCATCGCGAACGGCAGGTACTTCTGCAGCCCGGCGATGTGCGAGAAAAAGAGGTCGCTCGGCGACCCGTCGGGATTCGAGAAGATGTTCCTGCGCGACTTCGCCTCGATCACGCTCTGGTGGATGTGCATCGCGCTGCCCGGTTCCTTGGCGTGCGGCTTCGCCATGAACGTCGCGTACATCTTGTGGCGCAGCGCCGCCTCGCGCGCGGTGCGCTTGAAGAGGAACGCCTGGTCGGCGAGGTCGAGCGCATTGCCGTGCAGCAGGTTGATCTCCATCTGCGCCGGCCCATCCTCATGGATCAGCGTGTCGATCTCGATGTCCTGGTCTTCGCAGAACTGGTACATGTCATCGAACATCGGGTCGAACTCGTTGACCGCCGCGATGCTGTACGACTGGCGGCCCGGCTCCGAGCGACCCGAACGGCCCACGGGCGGCTTCAGCTGGTAGTCGGCGTCGGCGTTCGGCTCGACGAGGTAGAACTCGAGTTCGGGCGCGACCACGGGCTCCCAGCCGCGCTGCGTGTACAGCTCGAGCACCTGGCGCAGCACATGGCGCGGCGCCATCGTCACGCGACGGCCATCCGCGTAGAAACAGTCGTGGATCACCTGCGCAGTGGGCTCGGCGGCCCACGGCACGCGACGCACGGTCTTCGGATCCGCGCGCAGCACGATATCGATCTCGGCGGGGCTCATCGCCGC
Source organism: Steroidobacteraceae bacterium (assembly GCA_019187185.1). Lineage (GTDB taxonomy): Bacteria > Pseudomonadota > Gammaproteobacteria > Steroidobacterales > Steroidobacteraceae > CADEFQ01. The sequence goes on from JABAQU010000002.1 coordinate 203,540, forward strand.
TTCGGGCTCCTCCGGGTAATCGCCGGTCACGGTCTGCAGGAAGATGCTTTCCGGCAGCCGCATGCCTCCCTCCTCCGCGAACTTCTCGGCGGGCATCACCTTGCCGCGCGCGATGCCCGCCATGTCCGGGATGATCGCCTCGACTTCCGAAATGCCGTGGTCGCGAAAGAACTGCTGGATCTCACCTGCCATAAGTCACCGCTGTCTCAACTGGGCGCGCTCGGCGCTCGCGGCCCCGAAGGCCGCGAACAGCGCGCGCGAAAACGGATTGCCCATCACCTGCCACTCCGGATGCCACTGCACCGCGAGCGCGAAGTGCGGCGCCCCGGCGACGCGAAACGCCTCGACGAGGCCGTCGGGTGCGCGCGCTTCGATCGCGAGCCCCGGCGCGAGCGTGCGCACGCCCTGCGCGTGTACCGAGTTCACCTCGATCCGGCCTGTACCGGCGATTGCGCGCAGCATGCCGCCTTCGGTCAGCTCGACTTCGTGCGCGGGCCCGTACTGCACCTCGAGCGGCTGCGACTTGTTCTCGCGGTGGTCCGCCAGCCCCGGCTGCGCATGCACCTTCTGCCAGAGCGTGCCGCCGAACGCGACATTCATCTCCTGGAAGCCGCGACAGATCCCGAGCACCGGCACACCCTGTGCCACGGCACGCGGAATGAGCGGCAAGGTGGTCGCGTCGCGCGCCGGATCGTGGTCCGTGCCCGGGTCGCTCGCCTCGCCCGCATAGCGCTGCGGCTCGACGTTCGAACGCGAGCCCGGGAACAGCACGCCGTCGACGTGCGCGAGCAGCTCGTCCATCGCGAGTTCCTCGCCGAGGGCCGGAATCAGCAGCGGCAGCGCGCCGGCCGCGTCGATCACGGCGCGGATGTATTTCTCGCCGACGACATGGAACGGATGCTCGCCGAGCACGCGGCGATCCGCGGGAATGCCGATCAGTGGACGCCTCATGGCCATCGGGCTACCCGGAGACATGTTTAGGATATTAGTCACGCGGCCCGCCCGAGCCGTGTGCACGCCCATTAGAACACAGGTCGCACCACCACGGATGCCGCATCGCAGCAATGGCGGCCCGGGCCTGTATCAGGCGCCAACCCATTTGCCGCGCGCGCACGCGCCCGCATAAGCTTGTGCCACGGCCATCCTCGGCGGGTGTCCGAAATCCTAAACGAGGCTCTCATGGTGAGCGACGCCCGCGCCGAACTCGCGCGCTTCCTCGAGGCGCACCCCGAAACGCGGCACTTCGACGTGTTCGTGAACGACCTGAACACGGTCGAACGCGGCAAGCGGCTCGATCGCGCCGGCATCGAAGCGACCTACCGCAGCGGCATGCTGCTGCCCGGATCGATGTTCGCGCTCGACGTCCTCGGCGGCACCGTGCAGGCGACCGGTCTCGGCTTCGACGACGGCGACGCCGACCGCCCGTGCCACCCCATCCCGGGCAGCCTGGTGCGGGTTCCCTGGCAGGAAGACCCACTCGCGCAGCTGCAGGTTACGATGCACGAAGCGGACGGGCGGGCCTTCTTCGGTGATCCGCGCCACGTACTCGCCGCCGTGCTCGAACGCGTGACGGCGCTCGGCCTGACGCCGGTCGTCGCGATCGAATACGAGTTCTATTTCGTCGACCGCGAACGGACCGCCGAGGGCCTGCCGCAGCCGCCGCGGGGCCCGTTGACGGGGCGGCGCGAGTTCCGCACGCAGATCAATGCGATGACGGATCTCAACGAATACTCGGCGGTGATCGCGCAGATTTCGCGCGATTGCCTCACGCAGGGGGTGCCCGCAACGAGCGCGCTGCCCGAGTACGGGCCGGGGCAGTACGAGGTGAACCTGCAGCACGTGCCCGACGCGCTCGCCGCCTGCGACCAGGCGCTGCGCTTCAAGCGCATCGTCAAGAGCGTGGCGCGCGCCCACGGCCTCGATGCCACGTTCCTCGCCAAGCCGTATCGCGACATGGCGGGCAGCGGACTGCACATCCACCTGAGCCTGCTCGACGCCGCGGGCCGCAACGTGTTCGCCTGCGAGACGCCGGAGAATCATGCGCCGCTGCGTCATGCGGTCGCGGGACTGCTCGGGTCCATGGCCGACGGCATGGCCATCTGCGCGCCCGGCCCGAATTCCTATCGGCGCTTTCGCAGCGAAGCGTACGTGCCGCTGACACCCAGCTGGTCGATCAACAATCGTGGCGCGGCAGTACGGATTCCGGTCAGCGATGCACCCAACCGCCGCATCGAGTATCGACAGGCCGGCGCCGACGCGAACCCGTATCTCGTGCTCGCCTGGGTACTCGCCGGCATCCACGATGGCCTCACGCGGCAAACCGAGCCACCGCCCGCGCTCACCGGCAATGCGTACACCCAGGGTGCCGGCGAGTCGCTGCCGACGCACTGGGCCACCGCGATCGATCGATTCGCGCGCAGCAGCTTCGCGCGCGAGTATCTCGGCGACCGCTTTGCGCACCTGTATGCCACAGTCAAGCGCGCCGAGCTCGACGAGTTCGCAAGTTACGTGACGCCGCTCGAATGCGCATGGTATCTCGGGCCGCTATGAGCACCGGGTACGTCGCCAGCTATTACACCGCGACCCGCCACGCGGCTGCGGCACACCCGCCCCTCGCGGGCGACGTCGACTGCGACGTGTGCGTGGTCGGCGCCGGCATCGCGGGCTGCTCGACAGCCCTGCACCTCGCCGAACGCGGCTACCGCGTCGTGGTACTCGAAGCCGCGCGCATCGGCTGGGGAGCCTCCGGCCGCAGCGGCGCACAGGCGCTGTTCGGGGTCGCGGCTGGCGAGGAGAAGACCGAAGCGCTCGTCGGGCGAGAGGACGCGCGCCGGCTGTGGGACATGACGGTCGAGGGACTCGACCTGATGCAGGACCTGATCGCACGCCACGGCATCGACTGCGACTACGTTCCCGGGCAGATGCACGTGGCGGTCAAGCCGCGCCAGGTCGATGAACTGCGAGCGTGGGTCGAGCGGATCAACGAGCGCTACGACTACCCGAGCCTGAAGTTCGTGTCGCGCGATGAAGTGCAGCACCTGATCGCGAGCGAGCGGTATCTCGCCGGCACCCACGATGCCCGCTGCGGCCACCTGCATCCGCTCAACTACACGCTCGGGCTCGCGGCCGCGGCGACCCGGGCCGGCGCGCGCTTTTTCGAGGACAGCCGCGCGCTGTCGTTCGACGGCACGGACACCGTGCTCGTGCGCACCGCGCGGGGCAACGTGCGCTGCCGCCACCTCGCGCTGTGCGGCAACGCATGGCTCGGCGACACGGCGCCCCGGATCGCGCGGCGGATCATGCCGGTCGGCACCTACATCGTCGCCACCGAACCGCTCGGCGCCGCGCGCGCCGGCGCGCTCATCGCCAACGACGCCGCCGTCACCGACATCAACTGGGTGCTCGACTATTTCCGCCGTTCGCGCGATCACCGCATGCTCTTCGGCGGGCGTGTCAGCTACTCGGGCCTCGACCCGTTCAATACCGCCCATGCGACGCGCGAGCGGATGCTGCGCGTGTTTCCGCAACTGCGGGACGTGCGCATCGAGCACAGCTGGGGAGGCTATGTCGACATCACACTGAACCGCGAGCCGGATTTCGGCCGCCTCGCGCCGAACGTCTATTTCCTGCAGGGATTCTCCGGGCACGGCATCGTGCTCACCGGCATCGCCGGCAAGGTACTCGCCGAGGCGATCGCGGGCACCGCGGAGCGCTTCGATGTATTCAGCCGCATCCCGCACCGGCAGTTCCCGGGCGGCGCGCTGCTGCGCCGGCCCGCACTCGTGCTCGCGATGGCCTGGTACCGTCTGAAGGACCTTTTCTGACGGCTGTTACAGGAAGCGCCACGCGGCGCTGAGCCACACCGCGCCCGAATCGTCGACTTCGTCGAGATCCATGCGTTCGTACTCGAGGCGCACATTGATGTGGTCACCGAGCATCACGCCGACCCCCGCGCCGAACGTGACGGAATCGTTGCTCTCGCTGCCCGTGAGCCGCTCGGTCGCGGTCACGATCTCGAACTCGGTCGTATTGATGAAATAGCCTGCGCGGGCGACCAGCTCGATGGGACCGATCGGCCAGGTGCCGACAAGCCACGGCGTCACGCCGCGATAACCGATCGTGAGTCGGTCGGCCGCGAGGTCGTCGGTAAACTCACCGAGGTCGGAGTACGTGACCTCGAAGGCGAACCAGGGCGAGAAACGGTAGCCGGCGAACACGCGCCAGGCCGTGTCGTCGGCATCGAACGGGATCACCTCGGTGCCCGTGTCGAAATCGACGCTCGCCTGTGACCGGCCGGCCGCGAGACCGACATAGGGACCGAAGTTCTCGTAAGCCGAAGCCATGCCGGTGAAACCGGCGAGCAGAACGGCAAACACGGCCTGCCGCATGCGATGCCCCCTGTGCGCCCTCCCGGGCCCCCACGCGAGTATAGCCGCGGCCTCGCGCTGCGGTGCTAGCGCGCGCGAATCTCGAAGCAGGTGTGGATGCGCGAATTGCGCGCGAAATCCTCCGGCAGCGTCGCACGCGTGATGTCCCGCACGTCGTACCGCTCCGCGACCTGCGGATCGAGCCGGAACTTCTGCGCATTGGTCGAGAACACGAGCAGCCCGCCCGGCGCGAGGACGCGCATGCCGGCATCGATCAACGCGGCATGGTCGCGCTGCACGTCGTGCACGCCCTGCATGCGCTTGGAATTCGAGAAGGTCGGCGGGTCGAGGAAGACGAGGTCGAACTGCTCGCCGAGTCGCGCCGCCTCCGCGAGCCACTCGCGGCAGTCGGCCTGGATGAAGCGGTGCTGGCGCCCGGTCAGCGCATTCGCGGCGAGATTCTCCTGCGCCCAGTCGAGGTAGGTGCGTGACAGGTCGACGCTCGTGGTCGTGCGGGCGCGACCGGCCGCGGCATAAACCGTGGCGCTGCCCGTGTATGCGAAGAGGTTGAGGAAGCGCTTGCGCGCGGCCGCGTCGCGCAGGCGGGCACGCGTCAGGCGATGGTCGAGGAACAGGCCCGTGTCGAGGTAATCGGTGAAATTGACCCGAAAGCGCAGCCCGCCCTCGGCGACGATGTGGAATTCCCCGCGACTCGCCTCCTTCTCGTACTGCTCGCCGCGTGCGGTGCGGCGTCGCGTGCGCAGGTGGATGTGGCTCTCCGGCAGCGCGAGCACGTCGGGCAGCACCGAGAGCGCTTCGCTGCGTCGCCGGCGCACGGCCTCGGCCTCGATCTCGCGCGGGGCGGCATACTCCTGCACATAGGCCCAGCGGGTGGGCGCATCGGCCGCCGTGTAGAGGTCGATGGCGAACGCGTATTCCGGCATGTCCGCGTCATACACGCGGTAGCAGCCGATCCCTGCCTTCGCCGCCCAGTCGCCGAGGCGTTTCGCATTCTTCGCGAGGCGATTGCCGAACATGCGCGCGCCGGGCGTGTCGCGTCGCGCCGGGTCGATGAGCGGACGCGGGCGGCCGAACTCGCGCACCTGGCCGGCGGCGAGATCGAAGCGCAGGAGGCGGCACTCGATGGCACCGTTCCATACCGCATGCGTGCGCTGCGCGCGCAGGCCGATCTCGACGCCGAGATCGGGCGCACCGGTGATCACCGCGGCGCGCCAGCCTGCAAAATGCGCGCGCAGGACGCTGCCCAGTTCGCGATGGAGGTCCCGGGCGCGCTCGCGGTCCTCGAGGCGCACACCGTACGGCGGGTTTACGCACAGGAGCCCTCGTGGCGTGACGGGCCTCGCCTCGGCGAGAGGCGCCTGCACAAAATCGACCCACGGCGCAATGCCGGCGCGCGCCGCATTGCCCCGCGCGACCTGCACTGCGCGCGCATCGATGTCGGACCCGCGCAATCGCGGTGACGCGCCGATGTGGGGCCTGACGCGCGCCTCCGCCGCAGCGCGCACGCGCGACCAGGCGGCCGCGTCGTGGCCCTTCCAGCCGAGAAAGCCGAAATACTCGCGCCCGAGGCCCGGCGCCCTGTCGGCCGCGATCAGCGCCCCTTCGATCACGATCGTGCCCGAACCGCACATCGGGTCGAGAAGTTCCGCGCCGTCTGCCGCGAGCGCCGGCCAGCCGGCGCGCAGCAGCAGGCCGGCGGCGACGTTCTCGCGCAGCGGCGCCTCGAGCGCCCGCTCCCGGTAGCCGCGGCGGTGCAGGCCCTCGCCCGCGAGGTCGATCGACACGGTCACCTCCGCGCCGTGCGCATGTGCATGCACGCGCACCGCGGGGCGCTCGAGCGCGATGTCGGGTCGGTGCCCGTGGGCTTCGCGCAGCGCATCGCAGATCGCATCCTTCACGCGCTGTGCGCCAAAGCGCGTGTGATGGATGGCCGGATGGCGGCCGCTGAAATCGCAGGCGAGCGTGCGGTCGGGATCGACATGCTCGCTCCACGGCAGCGCGCGCAGTGCGCCGTACAGCGCATCCGCACTGTCCGCTCGCACCCGCGCGATCTCGAGGAACACGCGGCTCGCGACACGCGATTCGAGGCACGCGCGATAGGCCACGTCGACGGAGCCCGTGAAATCGACGCCGAGCGTGCGCTCCCGCACCTCGGTGGCACCGAGCGCCACGAGCTCGGCCGCGAGCAGGTCGCCGAAGCCGCGCGGACTGCTGGCGAGGAAACGCATCAGGCCACGGGCGGCCACGGCGTGACACCCGCCGGCCGCGACGCGAGATAGCGCGTGAGCACGCGATAGGCGTCGACGTCGAAGCCGCCGGTTGCGCGAGGCGAACCGGCCGGTTCGATCGGCGCGAGATCGTCGATACTCGCGTCGGCACCTGCCCGCCGCGTGAGCGTGCCGAGGTAGCGCCACGCGTCGACCACATGCCATTGCTCGACGCCCTGCGCACGCTCGCGGATCGCGACGGCACCGTCGTACGGCCAGGGCTTGAGGCGCTCGCCGGCGAGCGCGAGCTTCGTGCGCGCGAGGTGCCGCGCGGCCGTTTCCCGTCCGACACAAGCACCGCGGCAACGCTGCAGCTGGTATGCGAAGCAGGAGCCCTCACCCCGCTCGAGCCCGAGCAGTTTCGCGCACAGGGCATGTTCACGCGCGTGCGCGGCGAGCGCGCGGCGGGCCTCGCGCTCGCTGCGAAAGAGACCGAAACAATCGCCGGCCGGCCAGCCGTCATCGAGCGCGCGGAGCTCGGGCGCGGCGTCCGTATCGCCGAAACGCCAGGTGAGTGCCTCGCCACCACCCCTCAGGTGGCGGTTGTAGACCGGCGCCGCCTCGCGCACGCAGCGCGCCTCGAGCAGCAATGCCCCGAGCTCGCCGGCCGCCTCGGTCCAGTCGACGCGGGTGGTCTGGGTTGCGAGGCGGCGCGCCTTCATGGAGTGCGGCGCGCCGCGCCAGTGGGCGAGTACGCGTTCGCGGAGATTCACGGCCTTGCCCACGTAGAGCAGTGCGTCGCCCTCGCCGTAGAAGCGATAGACGCCCGCAGACTCGGGCAGTTCGTCGGCGAGCGCCGGCGGCAGCTGCGGCGGCAGCACGGTGCGGCGCGTCACGTCCTCGAGGGCGCGTTCGATCTCCGCGGCCGGCCAGCGCGCACGCAGACGGCGCCAGAATTGCCACAGCGCCATCGCGTCCGGCAGCGCGCGATGGCGCGCGGCGCACGGCAGGTCGTGATAGGCGATCAACGCGTCGAGATTGTGCCTCGCGAGCTCCGGATAGAAGCGCCGCGACAGCTTCACCGTGCACGCGAGGCGCGCGTCGAAGGCGCGCCCGAGGCGCGCGAACTCCCGCCGCACGAAGCCGTAGTCGAAGCGCGCGTTGTGCGCGATGAACAGGCGCCCCTCGAGCCGGCGCGCGAGCTCGTCCGCCACGTCCGCAAAGCGCGGCGCGCCCTCGAGCGCCGCGGGGTCGATGCCGGTCAGGTGCTGTATGGAGGCAGGCAGGCGTGTGCCGGGGTTGACCAGCGTCGTCCAGGATTCCTCGTGGCTCTCGCCGCGCGCGAGCACGACCCCGAGCTCCACGACCCGGTGATACAGCGCATGCCCACCCGTCGTCTCGACATCGACGAACGCGAGCGGGCCATCGAGCAGCGTGGTCACGACAGGTCGAGCCAGGTCGTCTTCAGCTCCGTGTACTTGTCGAAGGCATGCAGCGACTTGTCGCGCCCGATACCCGACTGCTTGAAGCCGCCGAACGGCACCGTGATGTCGTCGGCGTCATAGCAGTTCACGTACACCATGCCCGCGCGCAGCGCGCGCGCCGTGCGGTGCGCAGTCGTCACGTCGCGTGTCCAGACGGCCGCGGCGAGGCCATAGTCGACATCGTTCGCGATCGCGACCGCCTCCTCGACCGTGTCGAACGTGATCGTCGCGAGCACGGGCCCGAAGATTTCCTCGCGCGCGACGCGCATCGTGCGCGTCACGCCGTCGAATACCGTCGGCTCGACGAAGTAGCCGCCGCTCTCCTCGCGCACGCGGCGCCCGCCGAATGCGACGGTCGCGCCTTCGCTGCGCCCCGTGTCGATGTAGCCGAGCACGCGCTTCATCTGTGTTTCGTCGACGATGGCGCCGAGCTTCGTCGCGGGGTCGAGCGGGTCGCCCGGCGACATCGTGCGCCCGATCTCGGCGACCTTGCCGAGCACCGCATCGCGCGCACTGCGCTCGACGAGCAGGCGCGAGCCGGCCGAGCACATCTCGCCCTGGTTGAAGAAGATCGCGTAGGCCGCCGCGGTCGCGGCGCGCTCGAGATCCGGGTAATCGGCGAGCACGATGTTCGGCGACTTGCCGCCGCACTCGAGCGAGACGCGCTTCATGTTCGACTGCGCGGCGTACTGCATCACGAGCTTGCCGGTCGCCGTGGAGCCGGTGAACGCGATTGCATCGACGTCCATCGACAGCGCGAGCGCCTTGCCGGCCGTGTGGCCGAAACCCGGCACGACATTGAAGACGCCCGGGGGCAGGCCCGCCTCGAGCGCGAGCTGCGCGACACGGATCGCGGTGAGCGGCGACTTTTCCGACGGCTTCAGCACGAGCGAATTGCCCGCCGCGAGCACCGGGCCGATTTTCCAGGCCGCCATCACGAGCGGAAAATTCCACGGCACGATCGCCCCGACGACGCCAACGGGTTCGCGCGTCACGAGCGCGAGTGCGTCGGGACCGGTGGGCGCAATCTCGTCGTAGATCTTGTCGACGGCTTCCGCATACCACTGGATTGCGCGCGCGGCCCCCGGGATGTCGATCTTCAGGCTGTCCGAGATCGGCTTGCCCATGTCGAGCGTTTCGAGCAGCGCGAGCTCTTCGCGATGCGCGAGCAGCGCCTGCGCGAAGGCACCGAGCACCTTCTTGCGATGCGCGGGCCTCGTGCGCGCCCAGACGCCCTTCTCGAAGGCGGCTTTGGCGGCCGCGACGGCGCGCTCGATGTCGGCGGCATCGCCGGCGGCGATGCGCCCGAACACCTGACCGGTCGCGGGGTTCACATTGTCGAACTGCGCGCCCGAGAGCGCCGCGACGTATTCACCATCGATGAAGGCGCGCGACTCCGGCGCGATCTTCGCGGCGCGTTCGTGCCAGTTGGGGTTCGTCGACATGGCGGTCTCTCTCGCGTCAGAAGGTCGGGGGTGCGCTCGCGCTGATGATCTCACAGGGCTCGCGCCCCACATTTCTGAAGCGGTGCGGGATCGCGCTCGAGAAGTAGTACGCCTCGCCGGGACCGAGCACGCGGACGCTGCCTCCGACCGTGAGTTCGATGCGGCCACGGACGACGACGCCGCCCTCTTCGCCCCGGTGCGACAGCGCGTCGTCGCCGGTCGCGGAACCGGGCGCATAGCGCTCGCGCAGGATCGTCAGCTGTCGCGCGGAGCGCTGCGCGGCGACCAGGCGCAGCGACACGTCTGCTGTCCCGATCTCGACCAGGTCGTCGTCGCCGTAGAAAACCTGCGGCGCCGTATCGACATCGATCGTGAAGAACTCGGCGAGCGACATGGGTACGCCGTCGAGCACTTTCTTCAGCGAGCCGACCGATGGGCTCACGCGATTCTGCTCGATCAGGGAAATGAGGCCGTTGGTGACGCCCGCGCGACGCGCCAGCTCGCGCTGCGAGAGGCCGTAGATCAGGCGCACGCTGCGCAGGCGCGCGCCGACATCGATGCTCATGGGTCTCGCCTGTTTAGGATCATGGACGAATGGCGCCAAATCTCGGCCTTTCTCGCCACCGCTGTCAACTTTCCTTATCATTTGGCCCATGACGACCCTGAACCGGCTGGATCTCGAAGCACTGTGGATGCCCTTCACGGCCAATCGCCAGTTCAAGCAGGCGCCGCGGCTGCTCGCGCGGGCCCAGGGCATGGAGTACTTCACGCCCGAGGGGCGGCGCGTCCTCGACGGGGTGGCAGGCCTCTGGTGCGTGAACGCCGGCCACGGGCGCGAAGAAATCACGGCGGCGGTCACCCGCCAGCTCGCGACGATGGACTACGCACCGCAGTTCCAGATGGGTCATCCGCCGGGTTTCGCCCTCGCCACCGAGCTCGCGGCGCTGATGCCCGCAGGACTCGATCGCGTGTTCTTCACGAATTCGGGTTCCGAATCGGTCGACACGGCGCTCAAGATCGCGATCGCCTACCACCGCTGCCGCGGCGACGGGGCGCGCATGCGGCTGATCGGGCGCGAGCGGGGCTACCACGGGGTGGGTTTCGGCGGCATCTCGGTCGGCGGCATCGTGGCGAATCGCCGCATGTGGTCGGCGAACCTGATTCCGGGCGTCGATCACCTGCGCCACACGCACGACCTCGCCCGCAACGCGTACTCGCGCGGCCAGCCGACGCACGGCGCGGAATTGGCGGACGATCTCGAACGCCTGGTCGCGCTGCACGACGCCTCGACCATTGCCGCGGTGATCGTCGAGCCGATCGCGGGCTCGACCGGCGTGCTCCTGCCGCCGCAGGGCTATCTCGAGCGCCTGCGCGCAATCTGCGACGCGCACGGCATCCTGCTCATTTTCGACGAAGTGATCACCGGCTTCGGTCGTACCGGGGCGCCGTTTGCCGCGCAGGAGTTCGCCGTCACACCCGACATGATCACGATGGCGAAGGGGCTCACCAACGGCTGCGTGCCGATGGGCGCGGTGGCGGTGAAGCAGTCGATCCACGACGCCTTCATGCAGGGGCCGCCGGGCGCCATCGAGCTGTTTCACGGCTACACCTATTCGGCGCACCCGCTCGCGTGCGCCGCGGGACTCGCGACGCTCGACATCTATCGGCGCGAGGGCCTGCTGACGCGCGCCAAGTCACTGGCGAAGCGCTGGGAGGATGCCGTGCACGGCCTGCGCGGCCGGCCACACGTGATCGACACCCGCAACTACGGGCTGATTGCGGGCATCGAGCTCGAACCGCGGCCCGGCAAGCCGGGCGCGCGCGCCTTCGATGTCTTCCTCGACTGCTTCGAGCGCGGGCTCCTGATCCGCACGACGGGCGACACCATCGCGCTGTCACCGCCGCTGATCATCGAACCCGCCCACATCGACGAGATGTTCGGGCGCCTCGCCGAGGCCCTCGCCCGCGTGGCATGACGTGGTGCCGGGTTTTCGGTTATTCGGTTATTTGCCCGAAGCGCAAATAACCGAATAACCGAAAACCCGGCACCAACGCCTCACTCAGACCAGGGGAATGTCGTGCTGATCTGGAACAGCACGCGCGCCTCGTTGTTGAACACGTCGTCGGTCACCTTGTCGGCGCCGCTGTTGTCGGTGCCCGTCAGCTTCAGTGCGAGGCTGAACTTGCCGACGTCGACGCCGATCGTTGCGCCGTAATCGAGATACTCGAAGCCGTCGAACGCGTCGCCCCAGTTGTAGCCGGCGTGCAGCGTGAACGAGAAGTTCTGCGGCAGCGGGAACGTGTAATTGGCCTCGGTGTAGAGCGCCGTGTCGTTCGAACCGCCGTAGTCGATCGCGAGCCACTGCTTGAGCCCGAGGCCCTTCCAGTCGACACCGGCCGAGAGTTCCGGATAGGACGAGATCTTCGACCGCGTCGCCGTGTTGTCCGAACCCGGATAGGTGTACCAGACGAGGCCGGCATTCCAGCTGAGGTCGTCATTGATCGATGCCTCGTAACCCGCATACAGGTCGAGCTCGAGCGTGCCGTCGATGTCATTGCCGTAGTCGATGTTGCTCGCCCAGGCGCCCACCGAAAAACCGGTTTCGCCAAACGCGTAGTCGAGACTCGCCTGCAGCGCAGGATTTTTCGCGCTCAGCGAGACGCCGCGAAAGTCGTAGTCGCTCGTCGCGGTCACGGTCGAGCTGAACTGCGCTTGTGCCGCGCCCGCAACACCGAGCAGTGCAACGAACAGAGAAGTTCTCGTAAGCCGATTCATGAAGCCTCCAGTGATCAGGTACACCCCACACGGCCTTGCAACTCGCGTGCCTGCCGGTGTCGGGCGCTCAATCCCCCGATTCGCGCAATTATACGCACGGTTCAGGTGCGCGGAATGAATATCGCGTAGATTTTGGTGCAATCCTCGATCACGGACCAGGTGCCCGAGTAGCCTGCCGGCACGACGAAAGCATCGCCTGCGCCAAAGGACACGCGCACTCCCGAGTCGCTCACGAGCTCGACGCGGCCGGCCGTCAGGACGCACAGCTCGCATTCGGTGTAGCGCACGCGCCACACCCCTCGTGTGCTCGACCAGTATCCGGCATGGAACTGTTCGCCGGCGTCGCTGTAGGCATTCCACGCGTGTTGCACCGGGCTCCCGGCCAGCAACCGATCCGCGGCGGGCCGGGACATCTCCCCCTCCCCCGCACGGCTCAGATGAATGATTTCGGCTGTCATCTCAGAGATTCGTACGCCGCGTGGCGTCCTCCTGCATCTTCAGCATGAATGTGCGCACCGCGGGCAGCGCGTCCTCCGGCTTCATCAGCCGCTGCTCGACGAGCACCCGGGCGATGTCGTTGAGATTACGCCGGCCGTCGATCAGCGACATCACGAACGCATGGATCCGGGTGGCCCGCGCATGCGCCTGCAGGTCGGTGTGCAGCGGAACCGGCCGATTGGGGTCGACGAACCAGTCGGGCAGGCCCCGCGATGCGGGACGCGGCACATCCGCGAGCTTGCGCGTCGACCATGCGACCGTCGACTCGAGCCGCGCATGGCGGCTCGCGGGCGACTGCATGTACGGCAGGACGGCTTCCCGGACCTCCGGTGGAGAAAAGCCGGCGTCCCGCACGATCGCGAGCACCTCGTCCAGCCCGTACTGCAGCGCCCGCTGCATGTTCATGAAACCGAATGCGACCGAACCGACATTGAGCCATCGCCCGCCCGGCGCGACGAGCGAGTTGATGTGCGCCGCGAGGCGCGGAAACGGCTCCTCCACGATGTCGATGAACCAGGGCGTGACGACCACATCGAACGCACCCGGTCGAAACGGTGCCCGCATCGCGTCGGCCGCGACGATCTGCAGCCGCTCGTCGGCTGCAGCAGGCGCCCGCAGCGTGCGCAGGATCGCGTGCTCGCGGGCACCGCGTGGGGCGAGCGGAAATTCATACAACTCGAGCGCCCGTCCTGCGTACATCTCGCGCGCCACCGAGAGCAGCATGGGATTCAAGTCGGTCGCGACGGTGAGCGCAGGCGCGTGCCGCAGGTGCAGGTCATGGGCGAGGCGCCCCGCGCCGGCGCCGAGCACGAGCACACGCGCACCCGCGAGCGACTCGCCGGCGGCGCTGTCCAGCAGGTCGAGCGTGGCCCGGTTCTCGGCGTCACCCCACGCCCAGTCCCGGTGGATGTTGACGTAATACGTGGTCAGGGCCTGCGACACGGGCAGGCGGGTGCGCAAGGCCCGCAAGGCATCGCGGTCGGCATCTCCTGCGTGTACCTGCAGAGGCGCCAGCAAGGTCGTGAGCCGCCGGCCGTGATCCTCGAGGGCATCGGCGACCCGCGCGAGACGTTCACGGGTCGCAGCTTGCAGGTCGGGCGCGGCGAGGGCCGCACGGGTGGCCACCGCATCCCCGTGCAACTCGCCGAGCAGCAGCGCGAGACGCGCCCGCCACTCCCCGGCGGCACCCTGCGGGTCGTGAAACAACCACGGCATGCCCCCGATCACCGGGTAGCCGGCGCTGCAGCGGGTGCAGATGTATCCTGCAGGTTCATGGCGCAGCGCGCCGCGCTCGCAGCGCGGACATTGCAGTACATCGGGCAGCATACAACTTGGCTCCGTGCTGATAACATCGCCCGATGGTCAGAAAACGCGGTCGCCCCAAGGCCAACGGCCTCGCCCTCCACCACCGGCTCTATATGATGCTGCAACAGCAGCTCGCCGATGGCACGATTCCGCCGGGGGCCGCCCTGCCGAGCGAACCCGACCTCGCGCTGAAGACCCGCCTGTCGCGCACCACCGTGCGACGCGCACTGGCGCGCCTCGCGTCCGAGGGCCTGATCGAGCGGCGCCATGGGAGCGGCACCTACGCCACGATGCAGGGCGCGCGGCGTGCGAAGGCCGCCGCCGCGTTCGATTGCGCCGCGCTGATCGGCGACCTGCGCCAGATGGCTCGCGTCACGACCGCGCGGGTGCAGCAGTTCGCCATGATCGCGACGCCGCCGCGCATCCTCGAAGCCTGCCCGGAACTCGGCCCGCGGGTGCTGTTCGTCCAGGCAACGCGCCACTATCGTGGCAAGCCCTTCGTCGTGATCAACCATTACATCCAGGAACGACAGGCGAAGCGCTTCAGCAAGTCGGTGCTGCGCAAGTCACCCGCAATCTTTGTGTTCGAGAAGGCGGGCATGGTGCCGACGCTCGGCAACCAGCAAGTCACCGCGATCGCGGCGGACCATGTGTTCTCGCGCGAGCTCGCGGTCAACATCGGCGCGCCGCTGCTCGCGATCCGCCGCAGCGTGCGCGACGCGCACGGCATGCTGCTCGAGTACCACGAGGCATTCTACGACCCGGAGGTCTACTCGCTGCACATGGAAGTGCACCGCGAGCGTGTCGGCAAGAGCGGCATGCGCTGGCGCCCGGTGGGCTGACGGAGCCGCGCACTCCGCCGCGCGCCGGCGGCATGGGCTGGGTCCGCGATGAGCAAGCACGATCCGCATTTCCCGGCGATCGGCACGGCGTCACTGCTGGATGACGCTGCGCACCGCGCGAGGCGCTATCTGGACGATCTCGCTCACCGCCCGGTCGCGCCGTCGGCCGCGGCATTGGCGCGCCTCGCCGAACTCGATACGCCGGTGCCGATGGCGCCGACCGATCCGGCGCGCGTGCTCGCGCAACTCGACGACATCGTCGGCCCCGCGACCATGGGCATGGCCGGGCCGCGCTTCTTCGGCTTCGTGATCGGCGGCTCGCTGCCGGTGACCGTCGCGTCGAACTGGCTCGCGACGGCCTGGGACCAGAACGCGGGGCTCGCGACCGCGACACCCGGCGTATCGCGCCTCGAGGAGATCGCCCTGCGCTGGCTGAAGGAAATCTTCGGTCTGCCGGCGATGACGCAGGGCGCTTTCGTCACCGGCGCCACCATGGCGAATTTCACGGCGCTCGCGGCTGCCCGCCACCAGGTCCTCGCGCAGGCCGGCTGGGCGGTCGAGGCCGACGGACTTTTCGGGGCACCGCCCGTCACGGTGATCGTCGGCGAGGAAGTCCATCCGACCCTGCTCAAGTCCCTCGGGCTTCTCGGTCTCGGGCGCCGGCGCATTACACGCGTGCCGGTCGACGCGCAGGGCCGCATGCGGGCCGACCGGTTGCCGCGCATCGCGGGGCCGACGATCCTTTGCGTACAGGCCGGCAACGTCAATACGGGCGCGTTCGATCCGTTGCGTGAGCTGTGCACCGCCGCGCGCGAGGCGGGCGCCTGGTGCCATGTCGATGGGGCCTTCGGGCTCTGGGCTCGCGCCTGCCCGCAACTCGCGCCGCTGGCGGACGGCATCGAACTCGCGGACTCCTGGGCGACCGACGCGCACAAGTGGCTCAACGTGCCGTACGACAGCGGCCTCGCGTTCGTGCGCGAGCCGGGCATCCTGCCGGCGTCGATGGCGATCAGCGCTGAATACCTGCCGCCGGGCGACGGCGCACGCAACCCGTCCGATTTCACGCCGGAACTGTCGCGTCGCGCGCGCGGCGTCGATGTCTGGGCGGCGCTCGCCTCATTCGGGCGCGAGGGGCTCGCCGAGCTGTTCGAACGCAACTGCCGGGGTGCGAGACGGTTCGCCTCGGGGCTCGCAGCGGCGGGCTACGAAATCCTGAACGACGTCGTCCTGAACCAGGTGCTCGTGTCGTTCGGCGACGCCGCACGCACCGAGCGCATCGTCCGGGCGGTGCAGGACGACGGCACCTGCTGGTGCGGCCGCACGGTCTGGCAGGGGCGCACCGCGATGCGCATCAGTGTCTGCTCGTGGGCGACGACCGACGACGACGTGGAGGCGAGCCTCGCCGCGATGTTGCGCGTTGCCGCCGCGACCCGGTAGAGCTAGGCGCGGGTTGCGCCGCCGTCGTACCACTCGGCCGCGAGGCGTCGCGCCGCCGCCCAGAAGAACGCGCCGCTCACGAAGTAGAAAAGGGTCGCGATCACGATGGCGTAGCGCAGTGCGTCTGCGCCGAAGCGCGGCGCGAGGAAATCCGACAGCGCGCCGACGAACAGCGTACCGCCGCCGATGCCGATCAGGTTGATCATGAAAAGGAAGATCGCGGAGGCCGTCGCGCGCATCCGTGGCGCGACGAGATGCTGCAGGGCCGAATACACCGGGCCTGTCCAGCTCGCATTCAGCGCCATCGGCACACTGAAAAGGGCGAATGCCAGCGGCGTCGAGGGCACCAGCACGGCGGCGGCCAGGAACGGCACGATCGCGAGCAGCATCACGGCGGGCACTGCCGCATAGGCCGCCTTGCGCCGGGCGCCGAGACGATCGCCGACCCAGCCACCGAACCAGATGCCGGCGATGCCGAATACCATTGTGCCGATGCCGACGAACCATGCGGTCTGCGCGAGCGTGAGGCCGTGGCTGCGGATGAAGAACGACGGCAACCAGAAGAGGAGCCCGTAGCCGACGACCGACGAGCTCGCCGCACCGAGCGTGAGGAGCACGAACGAGCGCTTGCGCACGAGTCCGCGCAGGTCGTCACGCAGCGGGCGAACGCCCGCCCCCGTCGACCCGCCGTCGGGGCCTTCGGGGCCTTCGGGGCCTTCGGGGGGCCGGTCGAGCGCACCCCGCAGCGGTTCCCGGACCGTGAGGCCGAAGACCGGCGCGAGCACCAGTCCGCCGAGGCCGACCGCGACGAACGCGATGCGCCAGTCGACCGCACTCGCGACGAGACCACCGAACAACATGCCGAGGCCACTGCCGATGGGCACACCGAACGAGAACACGGCAAGCGCCCGCGCGCGCTGCTGCGGCGGGAAGTAGTCGCTGATCAACGAGAACGCGGGCGCCACGCCGCCCGCTTCGCCGACGCCGACGCCCACCCGCGCCGCGAACAGTTGCGCGAACGACAGCGCCTGGCCACAGAGCGCCGTGCAGCCGCTCCACACGGCGAGCGCCGCCGTCATGATCCAGGTGCGGCTCGCACGGTCGGCGAGCCGCGCGATCGGGATGCCGAGGAGCGTATAGAAGAGCGCAAACGCGACTCCGCTCATCAGGCCGAGCTGCGTATCGGTGAGCGCGAGGTCCCGCTTGATCGGCTCGGCGAGGATGCCGACGATCACCCGGTCGATGAAATTGAACGTGTAGACGACGAGGAGGATGCAGAGGACGTACGCGCGGTAGAGCCGGGTCATCGCCGGCATCGTACAGGAGCGCGCGTCCCGCCCGCATGCGCGCGGACGCAACCCGCGCCGCGCTAGAATCGATGAACGAGGCCCTGCCCATGACCCGCAACATCACGATCCGCCGCGCGACGACCGCCGATGCGTTCACGCTCGCCGACATCGGCGGCGCGACGTTCACCGAGACGTTCGGCCACCTGTATCCGCCCGCGGATCTTGCCGCGTTCCTGAAAAGCGCGCACACGCCGGATGCGTGGCATCGGCGCCTGCAGGATGCGCACGTCGCGGTGTGGCTCGTGCATGCCGAAGACGGCGCGATCGCGGGCTATGCGTCGGCCGGCCCCTGCAAGCTGCCGGTGCCCGATCTCGAGTCGAACGCCGGGGAGCTCTTCCAGCTCTATGTGCGCGCATCGTTCCACGGGCTGCGCCTCGGCTCGCGGCTCCTCGCGACGGCACTCGCGTGGCTCGAATCGCGCGGCTTCGATCCGCTGTATGTCGGCGTCTGGAGCCGCAACGAGGGCGCGCAGCGGCTCTACGGCCGCTTCGGCTTCACGCGCCATTCGGAATACGAGTTCCCGGTCGGCACGCAGCGCGACCACGAATACATCCTGCGACGCGCATGAGGGGCCCGAGCGTCACGCCCTTCTACGCGGGCGACATCGGCGTGCGCGGCGCAGCCCGCGTGCGCGCGGGCCTGCCCTTCGTGCCGATGCACTACGGACAACCGTCGGCCGGCGCGCCGGCTGCGGCGATTGCGGCCGCGCACCGGGTGATCGATCGCGATCCGCTCGGGTACACGGAACTCGTGGAACTGCGCGAACGCATCGCGCGCCATTACGCCGAGGCGCACGGCCTCGAGGTCGATCCGGCGCGCATCCTGCTGACCGCGGGCGCGAGCGCCGCCCTCGTCGCCGCGTACGCCACGATGTTCCGCCCGGGCGATCGGGTGGCCGTGCTGAGGCCGGGCTACCCCGCGTATCGCAACACGCTCACCGCGCTGAACCTCATGCCGGTCGAGATTCATTGCGGGCCGGAGCAGGGTTTTCACCCGACGCGTGCGCAGATCGAAGCGCTCTCTCCCGCGCCGCAGGCCCTGCTCGTCGCGAGCCCGGCCAACCCCACCGGCGCCATGCTCGATGCCACGCAGCTCGGCGAACTGCTCGCGACCTGCCGTACGCGCGGCATCCGCGTGATCTCCGACGAGATCTACCACGGCATCAGCTTCGGCCAGCGGGCGGTGAGCGCACTCGAGATCGACCCGCGTGCGGTCGTCATCAACAGCTTCTCGAAGCTCTACCGGATGCCGGGATGGCGGCTCGGATGGATGGTCGTGCCGCAGGACTGGGCCGCGCGGATCCATGCCGTCCTCATCAACATGTTCCTCACGCCCTCGACCCTCGCGCAGCACGCGGCGCTCGCCGCGATGGACGAACGCGAGGATCTCGAGCGGTGGGTGCGTATCTACGCGCAGAACCGCACGCGCCTGATCGAGGGTCTCGCGGCGCTCGGCATCAGGAAGATCGTGCCGCCGGACGGCGCGTTCTACCTCTACGCCGACATCGGGCACGTGACGCGCGACAGCATGCAGTTCTGCCTGCGCGCAGTCGACGAGTGCGGCGTTGGGCTCGCGCCGGGCATCGACTTCGACCCGGTCGATGGACAGCGTTTCGTCCGCTTCTCGTTCGCGGTGACGCCGGAGGAAGTCGTGGACGCGCTCGGGCGGCTCGCGGCCTGGCTACCCGGTTACGCCGATCACGGCGCGGGCGCCTCCGCATAGTCGACGATCTGCCGGGCGAGCGCGGCGTAATCGCCGTCGAAGTGATGGCCGCCCGCGAGCTTCACGACGCGCACGCCGGCGCCATGCAATGCCGGGCACGCCGTATGCTTCTCGTCGGCGCCATACAGGCACAGCACGCGCACGCCGCCGAGCGCCTCGATTTCGGGCACCGTGGGAACGCCACCGCCAGCGCCGCCCGGAATCCAGTCCGACAGATGGAACTCGAAGGTCGCGTAGTCGCTGAGGCCGAGGAGGCTGAGCGATTTCACCTGCGCCCGCGTCCCTGCCGGCAAACGCCGGTACAGGAACGGCAGCACGTCGGCGCCGAACGAATAGCCGATCAGCAGTACGTCGTGCTTCGCCCATTTTGCCCCGTAGTGCTGCACGAGCCTGTCGAGATCGCGCGCCGCCTCGTCGGGCGTGCGCGCGTGCCAGTAGTACTTCAGTGAATTCCACGCGACGACCGGAATGCCGCGCGCGGCGAGCGCGGCCGACACGTCCTGGTCGAGCCCGGTCCATCCGCCATCGCCCGTCAGCAGGACCGCGAAGGCATTCCGGTCGGACGACGAGGCGGCAGATTCCCGGGCGGCCGGCACTTCGTGCAGCGGCAGCGCCGCGATGTCACTCGCCGGGGCGACCGCCCGCGGCGGCGGCGCAAGTTCCTGCCTCGCGAGCATGAACTGCGGCAGCCAGTGACGCTCCACGCCGAAACCGTGGCCCACCTTCGGCAGCGAGACGAGTTCGCCGTGACCGGTCGCCCCGACGAAGGCACGCGTGCCGGCGGGATCGCAGACCTGGTCGACCTCACCCTGCAGCACGATCCAGCGCGTCGCGTTGCCGCCCGCGGGCCGGTAGACGAGCCCCTTCGGTTTCGCCGCCGTACCGGTCATGTCGTACTCGAGTCCGCTGCCGCGGCAGGGGCGTTGCACGAAATCGAGATCGGGACAGAAGCCGAGGCTCAGCACGCCCGCGAAGGTGCCGCGCGGCGCCTGTACCATTGTCGCGTAGGCGAGTGTCGCTCCCGACGAATAGCCGGCGAGGATCGGCACGTGATATTCATCGAGCCCGAGCCGCCGCTGCACGGCGTGCGAGAGTTCCTCGAAGTCCGCGCCGTAGTAGCGGCATTCGGCCGTCGGTGCATTGATCGCGGTCCGGTAGTGCCGCACATCGATGCCGACGACGAGGTCACCGGCCGCGACGAGCTGCCTCGCCATGCCGACGACGCCGAGATGCCAGCCGCCGTCGCCCGAGATGAACAGCACGACGCCCTTCGGCTTTGCGGCCGGCCGATAGGCGACCACATCGCCGAAGCGCCCGATGTCGAAATGCGCTTCGGGCATCGCAGTGGCGCTCGCCCCCGCGGAAGTCACGGCACCGAGGAGGACCAGCAGAGTGCTCACGGCCTTCATTTCGTCACCAGTTCCTTCAGTCCACCCGAGATCAGTGTCGAGACGTCGAACAGCACACGCGCAAGCTGCAGTCCGCCCGGGGAAGCGAGGTAACGCGGCTCCCACACCGGATCGAACTTCTCCTTGTAGCGGCGCAGTCCCTCGAAGTTGTAGAACGACTCGCCGTGGCGATAGAGGAAGCCGCCCATGCGGTGCCACAGCGGCGCGAGCGCGCGCGACTCGAGCCCCGACAGCGGCGCCATGCCGAGGTTGAACCAGCGATAGCCCTGCGCGCGGCCCCACAGCAGCAGTTCGATCAGCAGGTAGTCCATCGCGCCGGCCGGCGCGTCGCGACCGAAACGCATCAGGTCGATCGAGAGCTCCTCGTGGGTCGCGGTCGGCCACAGGTTGGCGAACGCGACGATGCTGCCTTCGAGCCGCACCAGCGCCACCGCGAAATTGCGCAGGTAGTCTTCGGCGAACGCCCCGACCGAGAAGCGCTTCTCCGCGGTCGCCTTGTCCTCGAGCCAGACATCCGAAATCGTTCGCAGGCGCGGCAGCAGGGGCTCGACCGCGGCCGCGGCCACCACCTCGAAACTGGCCCCGGAGCGCTCGGCCCGTCGCCGGGCCTGACGCAATTCGGCGCGCGCGCTGCCTTCGAGGCCGAAGTCCGCGAGCGCGATACGCGCCTCTTCGCCGAGCTTGACGAGCGACAGGCCGAGATCGACGTAGAGCGACAGATTCGGGCCGCCGACCTGGTAGAACACCGTGCGTCCGCCGCGCCGGTCGACGAGCTGGCGGAATGCCCAGACGAGGTCCTGCCGCTGCGATGCGGTGCCCACGGGATCGCCGAGCGCGATCCAGCTCTTGCCGGCCACCTGGTACATCAGGAACGCGTCGGCATCGCCGTGGAACAGCACCCGCTTGTCGCCGGCGAGCACCGCGTTCGCGAGACTCGCGTCCGCATGGGCGAGCGCGGCATCGATCCGCGCACGCTCACTCGGCTGCGGCGTATGCGGCTCGGCGGGCGCCGGCTGCAGGAGGTTCGCCGCGACGAATCCCGCGAGCAGCACGATCACCGCGAGCGATGCGCGCAACATGCGCGGCGCATCACCGTGCAGCGCGAACGTCCACCACAGCTCGTTCGTGTAGGGGACGTGGCGATTGGCGAGGAAACCGACCCACACCGACAGCGCGACGATGATGCCGATGCTGACGAGCCAGCCCGGCGTGAAGCGCTGGCTCATGATCGATGCCGGCCGGTAGAACGCGGCGCCGGACATCAGCATCACGAGGAGCACGACGCCGAGGTACGTCGCCTCCTCGAAATCGAGGCCCTTCAGCAGCGAGGCACAGATGCCCGCGACGAGCAGCCAGACGGTCAGGTGCCACGCGGCGCGCAGCCGGCGATACAGGCCGCGCGCGAGCACGAGCAGCCCCACGCCGACGATGCTGCCCGCGAGGTGCGAAACCTCGAGCAACGGCAGCGGCATCACGTGCCGCAGGTCGCGCAGGCGCGTATCGATGGCCGGGGTCGCGCCCGACAGCAGCAGCACGGCGCCGGCCACGAACACGAGCACGCCGATCAACTGCGGCGCGATCGGCGACAGGAGCGGCGTGATCCAGACGCCTGCCGCCCGTCGCATGTGCGCGAGACGCGCGCGCTGGAGGTAGACCTCGTGCAGCAGCAGGGCGAGCGCAGCGAGCGCCAGCGGCGCGAGATAGTAGAGGGCGCGATAGGCGAGGAGGCCACCGAGCAGCTGCGGCGCGGGCACGTCGCGCAGTGCGAGCAGCACGATCGCTTCGAACACGCCGAGCCCGCCCGGCACCTGGCTCGCGACGCCACCGACGACCGCGATCGCGAAGACGCCGGCGAACGTGACGAAATCGAGCCCCGCCGGGTGCGGGACCAGCGTCCAGAGGACACCCGCCGCCACGGCGAGATCGACGACGCCGACGCACAGCTGTCCGATCGCGAGCCGCGCTCCCGGCGGGCGGATCTCCCATGAGCCGAGCACAAGGGATCCGCGTGCGAGGGCAGCCCACGCGAGATAGGCGCACACGGCGGCCAGCAGGCCGGCTCCAAAAAGCCTCGACCAGATGTGCCCGAGGTGCAGCGCCGTCGTGCCCGGCACCGCGGCGAGCGCCGCGAAACCGCCGAGGACCGACAGGCCGATCGCCGTCGTCAGCGCGCAGAATGATGTCACCGTCGCGACATCGAGTGCCGTGAGCCCCTGCGTCGAGTAGACGCGATACCGCACCGCGGTGCCGGTGAAGGCCGCAAAACTCATGTTGTGGCCGAATGCGAAAGCGACGAACGCTGTCAACGCCGTGCGCCGGTACGGCACGGGCTTGCCGACGTAGCGCACGGCCATCGTGTCGTAGAGCGTGAGCAGCAGGTAGCTGAGCACGGTCAGACCGGCGGCTGCGGCGACGCGCGCAGGTGCGATCGCGCGCAGTTCGGCGACGATGTCCCGCAGGTGGTAGCGCGCGAGCACATGGTGCACGACCGCGATCACGAGCGCGAACGCGAGCGCCGACACGAGCGGCGCGAGCCATCGGTGCCAGGCAATCGCGGGGTCGTCTGCGACCTGTGACATCGGGCGAAAGCCTACGACATCGGCTCCGGCGCCGCCTTACGTTTCCGTAATCTTCAGGAACAGGCGGCGAGACACGGCAGTCGAACAGCACATGAACACCAGAAGCCTCATGACGCTCATCGCCGGCGCGGTGCTGGTCACCGCGTGCGTGAGCTCGGGCCGTGGTTTCGGCGAGACCCGCCGGAGTGGCGAGCACGTCGACTTCACGTGGCAATCCACCGGCGATCACCAGGGCACGATGACCGCGACGCTGTCGAGCGGCCAGACGCTCACGGGCCCGTGGTACCAGATCACACGTGACACGCGCATCGACCAGTTGCAGCCGCTCTGGTACGGGTGGCGACCGGCGTGGCGCGGCTGGCCGTACTGGGGCCCAGAGCCGATGCCCGCCTTCGTCACGCATTACACGGGCCGCGTCGTCGCGAACCTCGAGGGCGAAGGCCAGCTGCGCATGCGCTGCCGCTTCACGCTCGTGAGTCCCGCGTCGCAGATGGCGGGCGGCGGCACCGGCCAGTGCCAGCTCGGCAACGGCCAGACGATCGACGCGCGCTTCCCGGCCGCGTGAGGCGATCCAGTGATCTACCGATTGATCGCTGCCGCAATCGCGGGTGCCATCGCGGTGTTCGCGTTCTATGCGTTCATGAAGCCGGAGAGCCCACCGCCCTCCGCGGAAGACCAGCTCGTCCAGAACGTCGACCTCACGCGCATCGAGTCCTTCTCGCCGATCGATTCGCAGACACTCGACATCCGCGACCTCGACCGGATCGCGGGGATCGTGCTGAACGGCCGGCTGTACACGTTCAAGGATTTCTCGCCCGCCTAGCAGTGATGCGCTGCGCCAGGCCGTGACCTCCCCGCGATGAACCGTTCACCGCGGTGCCGCGGACACCTGTGCCGCGGCGCTATGTTGGCGCCCCATGACTCGGCTGATTCCGGCACTCGCCCTCGGCGCACTGCTGCCTGCCGCGATGGCGCAAGGCACCTTCCACGGCGACGTCGCTCGTACAGGCGTATACGCGACGAGCGGCCCCGTGCAACTCTCCGGCGTCAAATGGGCCTTCGACACGGGCGGCCCCGTCTTCGCCTCACCGGTCGTCGCAGGCGGTGTCGTGTACATCGCGAGCGCGAGCGGCAAGCTCTTTGCGCTCGACCGCGACACGGGCCGGGAGCGCTGGCAGTTCACGTCCCGGATGCCGATCGCCTCGACGCCCGCCATCGACGGCGACACGCTCTACTTCGTGTCCTCCGCGGGCTCACTGGTCGCACTTGCCCTCGCGACCGGTGAGCCGAAGTGGACCTTCGCGACGGAATACGAGCGCCGCTTCGAAGCGAAGGGGCTGCACGGCTACGGCCCCGGCGGTCAGACGATGCCCGATGCCTGGGACGTGTACACGTCGTCGCCTGCCGTTGCCTACGGCAAGGTCTACTTCGGCAGCGGCGACGGCCATGTCTATGCGGTCGATGCGCGCAGCGGTGTGCTCCTCTGGAAGCACGCGATGCGCGACGTGGTGCACGCCTCGCCGGCGATCGACAACGGCACGGTCTATGTCGGCAGCTGGGGCGGCGATTTCCGTGCGCTCGATGCTGCGACCGGCGAATCGAAGTGGGTCTTCCAGGCCGGTGAAGATCCTGCCCTTCACAACCAGGTCGGCTTCCAGTCCTCGGCCGCCGTCGTCGACGGCATTGTCTACGTCGGATGTCGCGACGCGCATGTCTACGCGCTCGACGCGAAGACGGGTCGCAGGAAGTGGGACTACCCCACCAGCAAATCGTGGGTCAACGGCACGCCGGCCGTACGCGACGGCCTCGTCTATGTCGGCACGTCGGATACATCGCGCGTGATGGCGCTCGATGCCAGGAGCGGGCGCCTGCGGTTCAATTTCGATGCGCAGGGCTTCGTGTTCTCGTCGGTGGCGCTCGCCGGCCCGCTCGCCTACGTCGGCAGCCACAACGGCAAGCTCTACGCACTCGATGCGGCGAGCGGCACGCTCGCCTGGGAGTTTCGCACGGACGGCTCGAAGGCCGACCCGCTGCACCTGCTCACCGCCGGCGGCGCCCTCGATGCCGAGGCCTTTGCGCCCGTGTTTCGCGACTTCCAGGACATGTACATCGACCTGTACCGCTTTCGCTCGATCGGTGCGATCCTGTCCTCGCCTGCAGTCGATGCGGGCGTCGTGTACATCGGCAGCCTGGACGGCAAACTCTACGCACTGCAATGAAGGGTCCCGCATGAGCACTCGCCGTGATGTCATCCGCGCCGGCCTCGGCGCCACCGCGCTCGCCGCACTACACCGGACGCGCGCGGCCGAAAGCCACCCGAAGTCCATGCTGATCCTCGGCGGCACCGGGTTCATCGGCCCGCATCTGACCACTGCGGCGCTCGCGGCCGGCTGGAAGGTGACGCATTTCAATCGCGGCAAGCGCGACGCCGATGGCGTCGCGGGTGTCGAGACGCTGCACGGCGATCGCCGCGGCCAGCTCGACGCGCTGCGCGATCGCCGCTGGGACGTCGTGATCGACAATACGGGCTACATCCCGAAGTACGTGCAGCAGTCGGCGCAGCTGCTCGCGCCAAATACCGGCTACTGCCTGTTCGTGTCGAGCATCTCGGCCTATGCGGGCTTCGCCCAGCCGAACGACGAGTCCTCGCCGACCGGCAAGCTCGCCGATGCCGACGAGGAGAAGATCACGAACGAGACCTACGGCCCGATGAAGGCGCTGTGCGAGCAGTACACCGCGCAGGCGTGGCAAGGACGCGCGGGCATCGTACGCCCGGGTTACATCGTCGGTCCGCTCGATCCGACCGACCGCTTCACCTACTGGCCGGTGCGCGCCGCGCGCGGCGGCGAGATGCTTGCGCCCGGCACTCCGAAGGACCCGGTCCAGTTCATCGACGTGCGCGACCTCGTGGCCTTCATGCTCACGCTCGTCGCAAGGCGCGTCACGGGCACCTACAATGTGGTCACGCGTCCGCGCGAGTACTCGATCGGCGACCTCGTCGGCGCGAGCTTGTCGGCCACACCCGGCGCCGGCACGACCGTGACGTGGGTGCCGGAATCGTTTCTGTTCGCACAATGGAAGCCCGAGGAAGTCGATGTGCCGCCGTGGTCGCCGATGAGCGGCGATTCCGCGGGCGCCTCGCTCACGTCGACCGACAGGGCACGCGCGGCGGGCCTTGCAACCCGGCCGCTCGCGGAAACCGTGCGCGACACGCTCGCGTGGTACCGCACGCTTCCGGACGAGCGCCAGGCGAAGCTCAAGGCGGGAATCGACCCGGCGATCGAAGCCGCCACGCTCGCGGCGTGGCACAAGGTCTGAGCGTTGGTGCCGGGTTTTCGGTTATTCGGTTATTTGCGCCGCAGGCAAATAACCGAATAACCGAAAACCCGGCACCACGTCGAGATCGTGCGCCAGCCGCAGCAGGCTCGTCGCGATCACCAGCAGGCCAACGGCGATCGTGAACGGCCGTAGCGCGACGCGACGCGCGAGCAGTGCAGCGAACGGCGCCGCGACCAGCGCCCCGCAGAGGAGGCCGAGCGCAATCCCCGACAGCCGCGGAAAGCCGACGTGTGATACGAGCAGGCCGAACACGGTGGCCGCGACGAAGGTCTCGGCGACGATGCTCGTGCCGACGACGTGCCGCGGGCTCGCGCCGAGCGCCACGAGATTGCTGGTCACGAGCGGGCCCCACACTCCCGAAGTGGCCTCGAGCAGCCCGCCTGCAAAGCCGATGCCACCCTGCGCGCCTGCGGATGCCCGATTCGGAATCGCGTGCATGGCCCGCCAGACGATGAAAGCCCCCGCGAGCAGCAGATAGAAACTGATCGCGACGCCGATCCAGCGCGAAAAACTCCGTGTCAGGAGCGTGGCCCCGGCGAAACCGCCGATCACGCCCGCCACCACGAGGACGACGAGCATCCGGCCGTCGACGTTGCGCAGCAGCGCATGCGAGAGGCCCGATGCCGTGCCGGTGAAGAGCTTCGCGCCGTTCACGGAGGCGCTCGCGAGCTCGCGCGGCACCCCGACCGCCGCGAGCACCGCCGCGCTGATGGTGCCGAAGCCCATCCCGAGCGCGCCGTCGAAGATCTGCGCGACGAAACCCACGGCCGCGAACGCCCACGTTTCAGGGCTGGAGAGGATCGCGAGCAGGGACTGCCACATAAGATCCGGCGAGCATGACGTGCGGTACGGCACCCAATGATACCTTTCGATTATGAGGCCATAGCCCCGAAGTCGACGACTGGACCCGCGCGTGACCGTAGTCTCGCCGCATGTCCGCCGTCCCCGCACTGCCGCTCTACGCCCCCGAGTCGCCCCCGCTGCCGGATGCGCGACTGCGCCTGCTCGTGGAGCTCACCCACGGACTCGATGCGGGCGCCCTGCTCTACGTCTCCGGGTACGCGGCCGGGCTCGCCGCCGCACAACGCCACGGTCTCGCCGCAGTTTCCGCGCTCGACCCGACCCGCGCCGAGGCGCACGGCGCGGCAGAGGGGCTGCGCGCAACCATCCTGTACGCCTCGCACACGGGCAACGGCCGGCGCATCGCGGAAAAGCTCCTCGCAAGGCTCGAGTCACAGGGTCTTCCCGCCCGCGCCGTCGCAGCGGGTGACTACGCCACGCGCGAGCTCGCGCAGGAGCGGCTGCTGTACCTCGTCGCGAGCACGCACGGCGACGGGGACCCGCCGGACGACGCCCGCGCGTTCTTCGATTTCCTGCTCGGCCGCAAGGCGCCGCGCCTCGGCCAGCTGCGCTATGCCGTACTCGCGCTCGGCGACTCGAGCTACCCGAAGTTCTGCGAAGCCGGGCGCATCGCGGATGAGCGGCTCGCAGCACTAGGCGCGAATCCCATCTGCGCGCGGGTCGATTGCGACGTCGATTTCGACGCCGCGGCGGGCGCATGGTCGGACAGCGCCGCGCGCCACGCCGCCGACACGCTGAAGCCGGCCGGCGATGCGCCGCGACTTTCGATCGTCTCGCCGCTGCGCGCCGCCGCGCCCGCCGCCGCCCTCGCGACGCGCGAGGCTCCGGCGCGCGCCGAGGTACTCGTGCGCCAGCGCATCACCGGCCGCGCGAGCGACCACCCGGTGACGCACCTCGAGATCGAGGCGCCCGCCGACACCCTCGCCTACGAACCGGGTGATGCCGTCGGCATCTGGCACCGCAACCCGGATTTCCTCGTCGCACAGATCACCGAGGGGCTGCGGCTCGACCCGGCGATGCGCGTGGCGCACGGCGGTGAGGACCACACGCTCGGCGAGTGGCTCGCGCAGCATCGCGAGATCACGCGCCTCTCGCGGCCGATCCTCGAAGCGCACGCCGCACGCGCGAACGACGCCACGCTGAGCGCGCTCACCGAGGGCGATGCGGAGGGGCGCGCCAGACTCCTGCGCGACTGGCAGTTCATCGATCTGCTCGACGCCTGGCCGGCCGAGTGGACCGGCGAGGACCTGGTCGCCGCGCTGCGGCCGATCACGCCGCGCCTCTACTCGATCGCCTCGAGCCGCAGCGAGGTGGGCGACGAGCTGCACCTCACGGTCGCGGCGGTCGATTACGCGCACAACGGCGCGCGCCGTGTCGGCGCCGCCTCGCATTTCCTCGCGGCGGACACGCCCGAACTGCGCGCCTACATCGAGCCGAACACGCGCTTTCGCCTGCCGGCGGACGGCGGCCGCGATCTCGTGATGATCGGCGCGGGCACCGGGATCGCGCCCTATCGCGCCTTCCTGCAGGAGCGCGGCGCACAGGGCGCGCGCGGCCGTCACTGGCTTTTCTTCGGTGCGCGGCGCTTCTCGGGCGACTTCCTCTACCAGAGCGAGTGGCTCGCGGCGCGCAAGCGCGGGCTGCTGCAGCGGCTCGATCTGGCGACCTCGCGCGACCAGCCCGAGAAAATCTACGTGCAGCACCGTTTGCGGGAGCACGGCGCGGATCTCTGGCGCTGGCTCGAGGGAGGCGCGGTGATCTACGTGTGTGGCGACGCCACGCGCATGGCCCCCGACGTGCACGCTGCGCTGCGCGACGTCGTCGCCACGCACGACGGGCGAACTGCCGATGCGGCAGAGGAGTACCTGCGCGATCTCGCCGCCGACCGGCGCTACCTGCGGGACGTGTACTGAGATGGCCGACGCCCCGCTCTCCCCGGTGGAACACATCAAGGCCGCGAGTCGCGGCCTGCGCGGCACGCTCGAGGCGAGCCTCGCCGATGCGCCGACCGGCGCGCTCGCCGACGACGACACGCAGCTTCTCAAGTTCCACGGCAGCTACCAGCAGGACGATCGCGACCTGCGCGAGGAACGCCGCCTGCAGAAGCTCGAGCCGGCCTACAGCTTCATGATCCGCACGCGCCTGCCGGGCGGCGTGTGCACGCCGCAGCAATGGCTCGCGCTCGACGAGATCGCGCGCGTGCACGGCAATGGCACGCTGCGCCTCACCACGCGGCAGGCCTTCCAGTTCCACGGGGTCGTGAAGCGCGACCTCAAGGCGACGATGGCCGCGATCAACGCGACGCTGATCGACACGATTGCGGCCTGCGGCGACGTGAACCGCAACGTGATCGCGAGCGCCAACCCGGTCGAGTCGCGCGTGCACGCCGAAGTCTACGGGTGGGCCACGCGGATCTCCGAGCACCTGCGCCCGCGCACGCGCGCCTATTACGAGATCTGGCTCGGCGAGGAGAAAGTGGCCGGCACGCCGGAGGCCGAACCGATCTACGGCCCCACCTACCTGCCGCGCAAGTTCAAGATCGCGATCGCCGTGCCGCCGCACAACGACGTCGACGTGTTCGCGCACGACCTCGGTCTCATCGCGATCCTCGACGAAGGGCCGCAGGGCGTGCAGCTTGCGGGCTTCAATGTGGCGGTGGGTGGCGGGCTCGGTGCCACGCACGGCGACGCGACCACCTACCCCCGCATTGCGCAGGTCATCGGCTTCGTCCAGCCGACCGACACGCTGGCCGTGATCGAGGCCGTCGTCACGACGCAGCGCGATTTCGGGGATCGGTCGAACCGCAAGCGCGCCCGCCTCAAGTACACGATCGAGACGATGGGACTCGAGGCCTTCGTCGCCGAAGTCGAGCGACGCGCAGGCGTGCGGCTCGCGCCCGCGAGGCCATACAGGTTCACGACGAACGGCGACCGCTTCGGCTGGACCGAGGGGTTCGACGGTCGCTGGCACCTCAACCTGCGCATTCCGGCCGGGCGCATCGCGGATCGCGACAGCGCGCGGCAACTGTCGGGCCTGCGCGCCATTGCCGAAGTGCACCGCGGCGACTTCCGTCTCACTGCGAACCAGAACCTGGTCATCGCGAATGTCGCCGCCGAAGAGCGTGCGTCGATCGATGCACTCGTGCTCGATCATGGCCTCGATCTCTACACGCGCGCGCCGCCCTCGAGCCTCAACGCACTCGCGTGCGTTGCGCTGCCGACCTGCCCGCTCGCCATGGCCGAGGCCGAGCGCTACCTGCCGGATTTCCTCGCCGCCTTCGAAGCGCGTCTCGCGCACCATGGGCTCGCGCAGCTGCCGGTGCTGGTGCGCATCTCGGGCTGCCCGAACGGCTGCTCCCGACCCTATCTCGCAGAGGTCGCGCTCGTCGGCAAGGCGCCGGGCCGCTACAACCTGCATCTCGGCGGCAATGCGAGCGGGGAGCGCCTCAACGTGCTCTATCGCGAGAACCTCGCGGAAGCCGCGATCCTCGAGGCGCTCGATCCGCTGCTGTGGCAGTTCGCGAACGAGCGTCGCCCGGGCGAACTGTTTGGAGACTTCCTGTGGCGCGCGAAGCTGTTGTCCGCCTGATGCCTGCCGCGGGCTCGTCGCGAGGTTCGCATGACACGCGGATCGCGCAGGCGCACGCCGGCAATGCGCAGGCGCTCGAGCACCTGAACACAATGCTCACACCGCTGTCCGCCACGGAGCGTCTGGCATTTGCCTTCGAGCAGCTGCCCGGCGCGCACGTGCTGTCCTCGAGTTTCGGCGCGCAGGCCGCCGTCGCGCTGCACCTCGCGACGCAGGTCAGGCCCGACGTCCCGGTCGTCCTCGTCGATACGGGCTACCTCTTTCCCGAAACCTACCGCTTCGTCGATGAGCTGACGCTGCGCCTGAAACTCAACCTGCATGTCGCGCACCCCGCGGTGTCCGCGGCCTGGATCGAGGCGCGGCACGGCAAGCTCTGGGAGAACGGCGTCGAAGGGCTCGACCGCTACGGCCGCATCGCCAAGGTCGAGCCGATGCAGCGCAAGCTCGACGAACTCGGCGCCGGCACGTGGATCTCGGGCCTGCGCCGCGCGCAATCGGCGAGCCGCACGGCGCTGCCGCTCCTCAGCCTGCACAGCGGGCGTTTCAAGCTGCACCCGATCGCCGACTGGTCCGACCGCGAAGTCGGGCAATACCTGAAGCGCCACGCGCTGCCCTATCACCCGCTGTGGGAGAAGGGTTATGTCTCGATCGGCGACTGGCACACGACAAAATCGCTCGCCGAGGCCGGCAGTGTCGAAGGCACACGCTTCTTCGGCCTGAAGCGCGAGTGCGGCCTGCACGGCCTAGAGGGCTGATGCGCGCACCCCGCACGATCACGATCGGCGCCCGCTCGAGCGCCCTGTCGCGCGTACAGGCGCGACTCGTCGGTGACGCCCTCATTGCCGCGGACCCGCACGTCGCGATCCGGTATCGCTTCATCGATGCCGTGGGCGACCGTGATCTGGAGGCGGCGCTCCCGGCACTGCTGCGCGCTGGCGGCTTCACGAGCGAGCTGTCCCACGCGCTGGATGCCGCGGACATCGACCTCGCCGTGCACTCGTGGAAGGACCTGCCGTTCACCGGGTCGGCGACGACGCACATCGCCGCGACGCTCGAGCGCGCCGATCCGCGCGACCTGCTGCTCGTGCGGCGCGACTGGTTCTTGCGCCGGCCTCGCGAAGCGCGCGAACTGCGCGTGCTGTCGTGCTCGGCGCGACGCGCGACGAACCTCGGCGACTTCCTGCCCTGGGCGCTGCCCGGCGGCGCGCTGCCCGGCGGCGTCGTGCGCGTGCACTTCGAGCCGGTGCGCGGCGACATCCTGCGCCGCCTGCGCACGCTGCTCGGCGGCGAGGCCGACGCGCTGGTCGTCGCGAAGGCGGCCATCGACCGCCTGCTCGGCGCGACCGGCGACCTTGCGCCGGCTGGCGCGACCGTGCGTGCCGCGCTCGAGGCCTGCCGCGTGATGGTGCTGCCGCTCGCCGCCAACCCCGCGGCGCCGGCACAGGGCGCGCTCGCGATCGAGGCGCGGCGCGATCGGGCCGATCTCGCGGACCGCCTCGCGGCGATCGATCACGCGCCGACCCATGCCCGCGTGCTCGAAGAGCGCGCGCAGCTCGCCGCGACGCGCGACGAAGACCACCCCTTCGGCGTCTCGATCGTGCCGCTCGAAGCGCGGACCGGCGGCGAGGCCGTCTTTCGCCGCGGCGCCCTGCAGGGTGCACGCATCGACAACGCGCACGTGCGCAGCGCCGGCCCTGCGCTGCCGCGCGCTGCGCGTCGCGCACAGGTGTGGACCGGCGAGCGCGCGGGGCCGGCGGCGTTGCGTCGCGTCGCGCTCGCGCCGAATGCCGCGGTGATCGAGGGCGCGCACCTCGGGTTCCTCGTCGCACGGGCCGATGCGCTACCCGACGCGTGCGATCCCGCGTCGGAGCAGACCCTCTGGACCGCCGGCCTCGACACCTGGCGCAAGCTCGCCGCGCGTGGCTACTGGGTAAGCGGCAGCGACGAGAGTCTCGGCGAGACGGG
Organism: Steroidobacteraceae bacterium; assembly: GCA_019187185.1. Lineage (GTDB taxonomy): Bacteria > Pseudomonadota > Gammaproteobacteria > Steroidobacterales > Steroidobacteraceae > CADEFQ01. The sequence goes on from JABAQU010000002.1 coordinate 236,735, forward strand.
CGCGCTCGCGGCGCGGGCCCTTTTCCCGCAGGTGACGCGCTGGATCAAGCTGACACATGCCGCCGGCTACGACACGCCGCACGCCGAGCGTGTCGCGACCTATCGCCTCGAACGCGTCGCGCCACTCGACGATGTGAGCGCCCACACCCATTTCTACTGGCGCAGCGGCTCGCAGTTCAACGAATACTTGCGCGCCAATCCGCGGCTGCGCGATGCCTGGCACGGCTGCGGCCCCGGCAACACGCTCGCGATGATCCGCGCCGCGATCGGGCCCGATCGCGTGCGGCCCTTCTACTCGGCCGATCAGTTCCTCGCCGAGACGGGGCCCTGACGATGCTCGATCGGGTCGTCTCGCCATTGACCACGTCGCGCGAACCCGTCGCGCCGCCGCGGCGCCTGCAGCGCCTGCGCCGCACGGCGTCGCTGCGCGATCTCGTCGCCGAGACCGGCTTCACGCAAAGCCAGCTGATCCAGCCGCTGTTCATCGTCGAGGATCCCGCAGGCGCGGGCGCGATCCCGGGCCTGCCGGGCAACGCGCGCCTCTCTCCGGGCACTGCGTCCGCGCAGTTCGAGCGCGATCTCGAGGCCGGTGTGCAGCAGTTCATCCTGTTTCCGGTGCCCGCACGCAAGCATGCGCACGACTTCGACCCGGCGTTCATCTGCGAGGCGATTGCGACGCTGCGCCGTCGCGCGGGCGAGGATGCGAGCCTGTGGCTCGACACCTGTCTCTGCAGCTACTCGCATGATGGTCATTGCTGCCTGCACGATGCGCGCGGCGAGCAGGACCTGCCGGCGACGCTCGATGCACTCGCCGGGCTCGCGCTCGCGTATGCCGCGGCGGGCGCCGACGGCATCGCCCCGAGCGACATGAACGACGGCCGCGTCGCGGCGTTGCGGCTCGCGCTCGACTCCGCGGGGCACGATCTCGTGCCGATCATGAGCTACAGCGCCAAATTCGCGAGCCAGCTTTACGGCCCGTTTCGGGGCGCCGCGAACTCCGCGCCGACCCACGGCGACCGGCGCCGCTACCAGATCGACGTGCGCGCGCGGCGCGACGCGCTCGCGAGCTCGCAGCGCTGCGCCGCCGAGGGCGCCGATCTGCTGATGGTCAAGCCGGGCATGAGCTCGCTCGATCTCATCCAGCCGATCGCGACCGCGACCGGCCTCGCGGTCGGCGCCTACCAGGTGAGCGGCGAATATGCCGCGCTCGCGCTGCTCGCGCGCGAAGGGTTTGCCGACTTCGACCTCGCGCTCCTCGAAAGCTGGCACGCGCTGCGTCGGGGCGGCGCCGCGTTCATCATCACCTATGGCGCACGCCTCGGCCGCGCGCTCGGCCTCGCGGCGAGGTAATCCCATGTTCGACTTTCCGGGGTTCTTCGAGGGCGCCCGTGCGAAGCTGCGGCGCGAGCACCACTACCGCGTGTTTCGCGAGCTGCGTCGATCACCCGGACGATTCCCGCACGCGCAGTGGCGCGCCGGCGACGGCACGTGGCGCGACGTCACGGTCTGGTGCAGCAACGACTACCTCGGCATGAGCCAGCACCCGACGGTGCTCGGTGCCGCGCGCGACGCACTCGAGTCGTATGGCGCCGGCGCCGGCGGCACGCGCAACATCTCGGGCACGAGCGATCTCCTCGTCGCGCTCGAGCGCGAACTCGCCGACTGGCACGCGAAGGACGCCGCGCTCCTCTTCTCCTCCGGTTACGTCGCCAACGACACCACGCTCGCGACGCTCGCGCGCGCACTGCCCGGCTGCGTCGTGTTCTCCGACGCCGCGAACCATGCGTCTATGATCCAGGGGATCCGCGCGAGCCGGCAGCGCTGCGTCGTGTTCCGCCACAGCGACGCCGCCCATCTCGATGAGCTCCTCGCCGCGCACGACCGCGCCGTGCCGAAGCTCGTCGCATTCGAGTCGCTCTATTCGATGGACGGCGACATCGCGCCGCTCTCGGGCCTCCTCGCCGTGGCGAAGCGCCACGGCGCCCTGACGTTCGTCGACGAAACGCACGCGGTCGGCGTGCACGGGCCGCGCGGCGGCGGGCTCCTTGAGGCGCACGGACTCCTCGACGCGGTCGACATCGTGCAGGGCGGGCTCGGCAAGGGCGTCGGCGTCGTCGGCGGCTTCATCACCGGCGCCGCCCCGGTCATCGATTTCGTGCGCAGCCATGCACCGGGCTTCATCTTCACGACGGCGCTGCCGCCGCAGGTGGCCGCTGCCGCACTGGCATCGATCCGGCATCTCAAGTCGAGCGGTGCGGAGCGCGCCGCGCTCTTTGCGCGCGTCGCAAGCGTGCGCGCCGGCCTCGGCGCGGCGGGCGTGCCGATTGCGCCGACCCCGAGCCAGATCCTGCCGCTGATCGTCGGCGACGCAGCGACCTGCCGCGCGCTCGCTGACGAGCTCCTCGACGTCCACGGTATCTACCTCCAACCGATTGTCTTCCCCACCGTGCCGCGCGGCGCGGCGCGCCTGCGCATCACGCCCGGACCACTCCATGCGGACGAGGACGAGGCGCGGCTCGTCGCCGCGCTCGCGAGCGCCTGCGCGAACGGAACATTGCCCGCCGCGCCCGGCGCGCGCGCGGCCTGAGCGTCGCGTGCGTCATTTTCCCGTATTCCTCGACCTCGACGATCGGGATGTCCTCGTCGTGGGCGGAGGCGCCGTCGCGTTGCGGAAGATCGAGGCGCTGCGCTCGGCAGGCGCACGCGTCACCGTCGTCGCACCCGCGTTCCACGAGGAGCTGCGCGCGCTCGCGGCCGGCGGGGATGTCACCCTGATCGAGCGCCGGTTCGTCGCGCACGACCTCCGCATGGCCGATGCGCAGCGCCCGTGGCTCGTCGTCGCCGCGACGAACGACCGCAGTGTCAATGCCGAGGTGGCGCGAGCCGCAGCGGCCGCGCGTATCGCTTGCAATGTCGTCGACGACCGTGAGCTGTCGAGCTGCCTGATGCCGGCGATCATCGACCGCTCCCCGGTGCAGATCGCGGTCTCGACCGGCGGCGCATCGCCCGTGCTCACGCGGCTCATCCGCGAACGGCTCGAGGCGCTGCTCGACGAATCGCTGGGGACGCTCGCCGAGTTCGCCGGGCGCTGGCGCACCGCAGCGCGCAGCGTGCTCGAGGGCGCGGGCGCACGCCGCCAGTACTTTTCGTGGCTCCTCACCGGTCCCGCAGCAGCCGCCGTGCGCGCCGGGCGCCACGCCGAGGCGGAACGCCTCGCCACGCGCGAGCTCGCGCGTCGCAGTCGTTACGCCACCCCTCACGACGCCGGCAAAGGCGCGCCACCTTCCGCGGGGCACGTCACGCTCGTCGGCGCGGGCCCGGGTGATCCGGGGCTGCTGACGCTCAAGGGGCTGCGCGCGCTGCAGGAGGCCGATGTCGTCGTCCACGACCGCCTCGCGTCGCTGGAAGTACTCGATCTCGCGCGACGCGACGCCGAGCGCGTCGATGTCGGCAAGCGCCCCGGCGCGGGCACCCCGCAGGAGGCGATCAACGCCCTGCTCGTCGCCGAGGCACGCCGCGGCCGGCGCGTCGTGCGACTGAAGGGCGGCGACCCGTTCATTTTCGGTCGCGGGGGTGAGGAGATCGACGCGCTGCGCGCGGCACAAATCCCCTTCGATGTCGTACCGGGAATCACGTCCGCAGTCGCCGCCGGGGCCTACGCCGCGATCCCGCTGACGGACCGGCGACACGCGCAGTCGGTGCGCCTGATCACCGGCAACGATGCAGGCACCCTCGATGCGTTCGACTTTTCCGACGTCGCCGCAGGGCGCGAGACGCTTGCGGTCTACATGGGCGTCGCGCAACTGCCGGCGCTGCGCGAACGCCTGCTGGCCGCGGGCGCCGTACGCTCGCTGCCGGTCGCGATTGTCGAGAACGCGAGCCGCGCGGATCAGCGCGTGATCACGACCACGGTCGAGGGGCTGGTTGCCGCTGCCGCGACACAATGGGTCTCATCACCTGCGATCGTGATCGTTGGCAGCGTCGCCACGGTGGCGAACGCGGCGCATGGATCCGGAGACGGCCATCCGTGCAATGCACGCACCGCCGGTGCGATGCTCCAGGAGCATGGCAATCACTACTGGTCGAGTTCCTTCGGAGCCTGACCCACCGCACAATAGCCGTCCCATTCGGGGAGAGGCCCGGTACTCGGTGTCGTGAGCGATCGCAGCTGGCTCTACATCGCGGTATCCGTGCGCTCGCTCGCGACGGGCATGATGGGCGTGCTGCTCGGGCTCTACCTCGCGGAGCTTCGCCTCGGCGCGGACGCGATCGGCGTGATCGTCGCGGTGGGGCTGGGCGGCGCGGCGGTCGCGACCTTGCTCGTCACGCTCTTTGCCGACCGCATCGGGCATCGCAGGACGCTGCTCCTCGTCACGCTCGCGAGCTTCGTCGGCGCCCTGCTCCTGTCGTTCAGCACGCATCCGCTCGCCCTCGGCTTCGCGGCCCTCGTCGGCATGGTCAATGGCATGGGGCGCGACCGGGGCGCGGCGCTCGTCGTCGAACAGGCGGCGCTGCCCGCGACCACGACGGATCGCGAGCGCACGATGGTGTTCGCGAAGTACAACGTGCTGCAGGACGTCGGCCATGCGCTCGGTGCGCTGCTCGCCGGATTGCCGACACTCCTTCAGCACGGCGGGGTCGGCGCGCTGCCGGCGTTTCGCGGCACGGCTGCGCTCTACGCCCTGCTGTCGCTCCTTCCCGTGCTCGCGTACTGGCGGCTCTCGCCGGGGGTCGAGGCGCCACGCGTCACCCGCGCGCAGCAGGTTTCGCCGGACACCCGCCGCATCCTGTGGCGGATTTCGTCGCTGTTCGCGCTCGACAGTGTCGCGGGCGGATTCCTGACGACGGCGCTGCTCTCGTTCTTCTTCCATCGACGATTCGGCGTGGGTGTCGAGACGATCGGCCTCCTCTTCTTTGCAGCCCGGATCGCAAACGCTGCGTCACATATCGGCGCAGCGTGGCTCGCACGGCGGATCGGACTCGTCAACACGATGGTGTTCACGCACATCCCGTCGAGCCTGCTGCTCGCGACCGTCCCCTTCATGCCGAGCTTTCCGGTCGCGGCGGCGCTCTTCCTCGCGCGCGAGGGCCTCGTCGAAATGGATGTGCCGACGCGCCAGTCGTACGTGATGGCGGTCGTGCGGCCGGAGGAGCGCGCGTTCGCATCGGGCGTCACGCATCTCGTGCGCCTCGCCGGCTGGGCCATTGCGCCAGCCATCGCGGGCTACTGGATGGGTGGCGGCCATCTCGCGCTGCCGCTCGTGATCGGCGCGGCGATGAAGGTCGTGTATGACCTGCTGCTGTGGCGCGCGTTCCGGCGCGTGCGACCGCCGGAGGAAATCAGGACTAACTGACGTGCGCAATCAGATCGGGATCGTGCATCCACGAAGGAATGTCGCGCATGCCGTGGAGCACGCGCCACACATCGATGTAATCGCTCCGCTCGCAGTACGAAATCAGGTGTGGGTAGTTTTCCAAGCGCCGGAAACGCAGGTCGGGCAGGCTCAGCTCGCCGGCGAAGCGTGACGAGCCGGTGCCTGGATAGCGCCCGATATGGCGATATCCGTCCTCCAGGGCAGCAATGAAGCCCAAGGCCGCGCCCGGCGCGTTGTCGCTCAAGTACTGGTCGTTCGCCTCACCGACGTCGCGCACGGCCCGCTCACGCGGGACGACAGACTTCGCCTTCACCGGCGAATGGCAGACTTTGCCGACTTCGCTTTCCGGCGCAGCTTGTCAAAATACGCAGCATCAGCCGGCCTGGTCGGGGCGGAGGTCGCGCCATCGAGCAGAAGACCGTGCAACTTCAGCCGATCCTCGTCGTTCCGTATCAGCTCGCGCACGTACTCGCTGCTCGTGCCGTAACCGCGTTCGCTGACCTGCCGGCCTACAGAATCCTTGAGCGACTCGGGCAGGGAGATGTTCATCGTACTCATGCCGGAACCGTAGTGCGCTTGGCAAAACTTGGCAACGCGCTGACCGGCGGCGCACAGAGGCGTGGGCGAGCTGCGATAATTGGTGGAAAGGGAGGGATTCGAACTCCACCGTAACCGACTGTTCTAGGAGCAGTATGGTCAGTGCTGCGATTTTCGATTCCGCCACAGGTACCGACAGATCGCACCTACATCAAACCACCCACCGCCTGCTCGAGCTGCTCTCGGCAACCTTTCGGCATTGCAGCCCAATCGCGGACTACTGGACCACCAGTACCATCACAGTCAGCATGTCGGCATCGGTGCTGTTGAACTCGACGTTGTAGACGAGACGTCATCTTATACACGGGGGGTCATCATTCTCGATCCCCGAGGCCATGATAGTCGGTGGCGATGGACAACATCGGACTCTACTCACCTCCTCGTGGCACTGAAAATCGGGAGCAGGTCAGCGACTGCGACTTTACTGTTGCGTCGAGTCGTACGATTGACCGTCGTCGATCGGCTGCGCTTGCTGGCTCCTGTCATGCGGCACGCCGACGCTGACCGCGCCGGTGCAGGTTTCACCTTTACCGTCATCGCCAGTGAATGCAATGCGATAAACACGACCGTTGGCCGTGCCCGACCGCTCCGATCGGATTTGCGCCTGCGACGTCCCCACACCGAATCCATCTGGCGCCGTGTCGCCGTCACCGAGGCCGTTGACCGGCTCGTCCTGCGTGATGGCGGAAATGCGCAATGTGACATGATCACCATCCGGATCCGTCACACCTGCTATTTCGATGACCTTCAGTTTGTGATTCGGTGGCCACAAGAGCGGCGGGTCCGCAGCGGCGTTGGTGCAAACAGGGGGCGCATTGGTTATGGTGCCCGGCTCAAAGGGTGCCACGACCGACAGGTAGCCCTCGACTTCGCCGAACGAGCAGTTGTTCAATTCGTTCAGCTCGACGACGCTCTGCGGCGCATCGGCGCACGCCGCGAGATAGTAAGTGCCCGCGGCGAGCCCATCGGGCAATCGAACGTGTACGGCGGGACTCATGTCTTCCGCATGTGGCTCGAGGGCGGGAATTGCCCGCTCGCCGAGTACGGCGGCGGTGCTGAGGTCCACCGGTGAAGTGTCCCCGAGAAAGTAGCGGGTGATCGAGGGTGGCGATGCGGCGATGTCACTGATGTTGACCGTCATGTCGTGAATTACGGCGTCGTTGCCGCCTTGCGAGCGAAGCACCGGCGGCGCAAAGAAGGGAATCGCGAGGTCGGGTCCGGCGGTCCATTCGACTTCGGCAACACCGGCCTCGACGTGAAAATCGCCCGGGACGCTGACGGCAATGCGATCGCGCCCCACCACCGTTCCGACGTAGCTGAATACGGCCTTGCCATTGCTGCCAGTACGCAGGGACGCGGCCCGCGACTCGTTCGGGCCCTCGATGATTTCGAAATCCACCGGGTAGTCGTTGAGAGGGCTGCCGTCGCCCAGATTGATGGCATCCGCGGTCAGCGAGTACCGCGTTCCGATCTGCAGCGATGCCGTGTCGGGCGCAAACGTCACTTTGGGTTCGAATGGCACCGGGGTATCCGGGGTCGAGGTGATCAGGTTCTGTGCGTTCAAGGTGACGAGATCGCTCACCTCACGTCGACGCTGCTCCGGACGTGACGCGGCAATCGTGTTCAGGAGCTGCGCAAGGCGCGTCTTGGCCAGCGTGCCGTCGCGTGCATCGAGAGCCGCTCGAGCCTGCGCCAGCTCACTTGCCAAGGTTTGCGCAAGCGCGGCGTCCGATATCCAGCCGAGCGCGATGGCCCGCTGGAGGTTGTCTCGCAGCAAATCCCACTGTTCGTACGAGCCGGGGAAGACGGCAGAAGGGCCTAGCGTGAAGACGTGATCGGGCAGCTGATCTGCGATTTCCCTGGCTCGCTTTTCCTCCTCCCCGGTTATACCGTCAGGCGATGTCGATACGTAGATCCAGTCCGGAACCAAGGTCATTTCACGAATGATGGGCGTCGTGAAACTCGTGAGCACAAAGCCGGAACGGCTCTGCCCGGGCGGAAATGCATCGGGAAGCCGCCCCACCTGCGCCGGTGTGCCAGGAATGAATGCAGCGAAGCCGCGTGCACCGATAGCTGCGTACCAATTTGTTGGCGCGTCCAAGCCGACCGGAACCATGGTCGCCGCATCGGGGGGCAGCATCTGCAACATACGGCGAAATGTCAGATTGCGACTCCCGAACTCGACGATCAGTGCGTCCGGATCGCCGTAAGCGGGACCGGAACTGCGAATATCGACCTGAATGCCATCGATGCTTCCGGTGTTTGCTGCAGGATTGTTCAAGGTGTACGAGTATTGATAAGTACCCGCCGCGTCGGACCAAGTGACCACGGCATCGACGGTGACGTTTCTCAACACCGGTATGGGAAGCGCGCCGTCCAGTTGGGCCCACGCGGCGCCACTCGCAAGCACAAGAATCATGCCGATCGAAGATAGTCGCGCGGCACGCGGGCTCCATCTTGTCATCTCGCACTCCATCTCGTCAGAAGTCGATGTGCTTGAGGCCGTCTTCTTCACAATACAGGTAAGGCCGCGTGCCGCCAGCGGCTGCTAGCAGAACTGATTTTGCGAGTGCTCTGTCGTCGAGGCACTTCGCAAATGTCCCGCCAATATTTTGTCGATTGATATCCGCATCCAAGCCTTCTCTGTGTGTTTGGTGCGGTTTCTGCCAGTTGGAGTGGATGTCAAAGAGCCCGCCTGCCGGGAGGCTCAGATCGTTGACGCTGAGCATGCTGCCGGTAGCGTCGCGATAGTACCCCGCAATTTCAAGCAACTTTCGAACCGTTCCGGGCGTGCCATTCGTGCCGTCAGGGTGTTCTGCGGTTCCGCCCCGGACGACCTGATAGTCCGTGCCAGAAGCCGGTAACGATTCCAGTCCCGGAATGCCTACGTCGATGACAGCGTAGGTGAGCAGCGTTCTCCCGGCGGGATCAAGAAAGCAGAAGAACTGGCCGGCCGGAGCGGTAATCGTCGACACGACAGCGAGGCGGCCCGATACCTGCGGCGCTGGATGCCGGAGTACGGCTTGCGCAAGCGGCGGAACTTCCTGAGTATTGCCGGCGACGCGGAGAGGACTGCCGTCCGCATCACGTGGATACAGCACGCCGCCGCCGGGGTTGCGCTCATCTGCGAGCACGAGTGGCCGAATGCCGACGTGCTCGAAATGTCCGCCGTTATTCGCTGGATCGGACTCAGGCGGCGTCAGTCCGACTACCTTGTAGGTAAACGCACAGTTGGCGAAGCCACCTGTAAAAATGCTGTAGCAACCCAACACGACGGTAATGGGACTGTACTGCGCAGGTTTCGCCGGTGAGGGGCGTGCCGACGCGTAGGCAGAGTCCGCACACTCCGCGTATGTGATGGCGCTCGTCCATGGGGCGCACACACTCAGTGCGATTCCAACCTTGATCGCCTTCCCCACGATGTGCACTGCTCCAGCTTCCATGTGGATTCAGGATGTCACGTTTATATACTAACCTCCCCCCCTCCGAGTCAACTGACGCTGCGGTCGACGGTTCAAACACGAAGCAGCGGCAGCACACTCCGATCTGTTGCGAAGCGGTGTCGCGCGCGAACGTCATTTTTGGTTCGAAAGGCACCGGGGTATCCGGCATCGAAGTGATCAGGTTCTGCGCGTTCAAGGTGACGAGATCACTCACTTCACCGCACCGCTGCTCCGGGCGGGACGCGGCTATCGTTTTCAGGAGCTGCGTAAGGCGCGATTTGCCCAGCGTGCCGTCGCGCGCGTAGAGAGCTGCCCGCGCCTGCGCCAGCTCGGTGGTCAGCGCTTGCGCGAGCGAAGCGTCCGAAATCCAGCCGAGCGTGAAGACGTGATCGGGCAGCTGAACTGAAGTGGCGGTGGGCGCGCCGGGCGCAGCTTCAAGCCATGACGCCTGCGCGCGATGCGCTGTTGATGAAGCCCGGCAGCGCGCGGCGCAAAGCCCCGGCCGCGGATGTCGTCCTACGTCACAGAGCCGACGGCCTTGTCACCGACCATCTCGCACACAGTGCGCGCCATGCCCGCGAGCCTTGAGAGTGCCTTCGCGTTCATCTTGCCGCCGAGCTTCTTCGAGTCGAGCCACGCGGCAGCCGCTACCGACAACAGCGTCGAGCCTTTCGGTGCCTGCTGTGCGGCATCAGGAGCACGCGGAGCGATCACTGTCCGGCGTATCGGCTCGCCGTCGATACCTCGAAGTTCTGCAAGGCACGCTTCGATCCTGACTTCGAGCAAGCGACGAGCGAGGATGCGCTGCGCGGAGTCAGAAAGTCCGGGCGACATCCTTCGAGCGTCGTCGAGTGTGCCTCGAAGGTCGTTATCTGCGAGTGCTTCCTGCAGCTCGTCGATCTTCTCAAGGAGCACATGCCGCGCGGTGTCGTTCCAGTGAGCGCCGTTGATCTTCCACCCGCCGAGCGCAAGCCGCTCTTCGACTTCGTGAAGCTCGGTATCCAAAACCTGCGCGACAAGTGCCTCGATCTGTCGACTGTCCATGAAGCGAGCGTCTCTCCTCAGCTTGTGAAACAGGTTAGCGACTCTCGCTTCCGTCCTGTCTGCGGTTCGCAAGCTGCGGACGATCTCGCAGCGTTTGACGTAGCGCCGAAGGCCGCGCGGAACGGCGACCCTCGAACGGTAGTTCCGTCGAGAGCATTTCTGTACCGGCACGCTGGACCCGCCTCTGTACCCGCTCGCCCGGCGAAACGATTTCGCCTTAATTTACCGATACTTGCGAGGGGTACTGGAAAGGGAGGGACTCGAACCCTCGACCCCGGCATTATGAGTGCCGTGCTCTAACCAGCTGAGCTACCTTTCCATGGGGGCGCGGGATTGTCCGGGCGCGCCTCCCGGGTGTCAAGGCAGCGCTACCCGAGCGCCCGCGTCAGCAGCGCGAGCAGCCGCTCCCATGCTTTTTCGGCCTGGTCGTGGTCGTACACGCGCGCGTCCGGCGGGCACCAGCCGTGCTTCGTGCCGGCGTAGACCTCGATCTCCGCGGGCAGGCCCGCATCGGCGAAGGCCTTGCGCAGCACGTCCTTCGCCTCCGGCTGGCGCTGGTCGTCGTTCTCGGCGATCGCGATCAGGAACTGTGCCTTCATCTTCGGCACGAGCAGGTGCGGGCTGTCGGGCTTGTCGGTCACGAGTCCGCCACCGTGAAACGACGCGCCCGCGCCGATGCGATCGGGCATCGCGGCCGCGGTGCGCATCACGAGCGGGCCGCCCATGCAGTAGCCGGTCGTGCCCATCCTGCGATGCTTGTCCACGGCGCCCTGCGCATCGAGCCAGTCCACGAACGCGCGCGCGTCGACCGCGGCGGTCGTCGCGGACAGCGAGCCCGACAGCGCCATCAGCGCCGCGCGCGTCGGCGGATCATTGAAGTCGGGATTCGGGGGCGATGTGGGTGCGTGCTGCGTACGATAGAACGGGTTGACGACCAGGACCGCATAGCCCGATCCGGCGAGCCGCCGGCCCATCTGCCTGAACGCGGGGCGCAGGCCGAAGATGTCGGGCCACACGAGGACTCCCGGATGCGTGCCCTTTGCCGGGTGCACGAAGTACGCGTCCGCCGTGCCGTCGGGTGTCTTCACCTCGACTTCGGACTCCGTCAGCCCGGCGGCCGCAGCCAGCGGCGGCAATACCGAGATCATGCCGGCCCCGAGCGTCAATGCGCTGAAGTCTCGCCGCGACAGCTCCTTCGACCTGAGCTGATACGCGACCATGTCGTCGAACGCGTCGTTGTCGCACATGGCACCCCTCCACCCATCGATCGGGAAGCCGGCATGTTGCGCCGGCGGTCGACGCTGCCGCAAGCCGCGCGAGTCACGTGCGCACGATCACCGCGGTGTCGATCAGCAGACCCTCGAGGCTGTACCAGCGAACCTGGTCGCCGTCGACGATCACGTGCATCGCGAGGCGCTCCCCGTAGGCCCAGTTGTCCCACTGCCGGATCCAGCGGTTGCCCTCGATGCGCCAGACCCCCGTGTCGCGCTCCTCGTCGTGATAGCCCACGCGTCCCGCGAGCGTGCCGTCGCGGCGCACTTCGAGCGTGCAGGGCTCGCCCCAGACGGTGTTATAGAGGAGTGACTTGCCGCCGAGCGCGCGTCGCAACGCCGTGCCGCGCAGGGGCGGCGCTGCCTCGTCCTCGAGCCGGCGCGAACCGAGCGCAGGGTCACGCGTGAAGAGACGCGCGAGCCGGTGCACGCCTTCGCGGATCCGCTCCTTCGGCAGGCCCGTGACGCCCATCGCGAGGAGCTGCGGATCGCCCTCGCCGCCCGGCTCGATCAGCACACCCTGCGCCGCGGCCGCGCGCGCCAGCGCGAGCGCGTTCATCCCGGCCGGGCCGCGCACCCAGTGCGCGCTCGAGCGCGCGTAGACGCCGATCTGCACGAACTTGTGCAGGTAGTGGTTCAGCGCGTCGCGCAGTTCGGTGCGCCGGGCGAGCAGGATCGCGCCGCTGCGCTTGAGCGCAGCACCATAGTGGCCGAGCGCGAGGAAATGCGACCACGCGCGCTGCAGGCCGGGTGCAAACCCGGCGCCGATCACGCGCCGCGCGGCACGGACCCGCTCGATGACCGTCGCGTCCGCCTGGATGAACGCCGGCGGCGCGCCCATCGCCGCGGCCGGCGCCAGCGAGCCGACGAACAGCACCCGGCCCGCGCCATCGATCGATCGCAGCGACGGCAGGTCGCCTGCGGTCTCGCGCAATTCGATCGGCGGCGTACTCTCGACGATCCACGCATCGGCCGCCTCTGCCGCGGCGAGCCACGCGCGAGCGCGTGCCGCGCTCATCACGTTGCCCTGCTTGACGCGCCGCGCGCCGAGCACGATCACGCTGCGCGCCGGCAGCGTCTCCGGGACGACGGGACCTTGCCGGTCGCGCTCGAGCATGAGAGTAGGTGCGCTGCGCGCGGCGAGCCGCCGGCGCGTGTCGCCATCACCCTCGTCGTCCATCACGAGCGCCGTGCTGCGTTCGAGCAGCGCCTCGGTCGCCAGATAGAGGGCCTGCCGGTGCGACGGCACGGCCAGCACCTCGTCCGGCCCCGCCTCGATATCCCAGCCGGGCAGCGCCTTGGTACGCAATTCATCGAGCAGCGCCGGGTCGTCGCTTTCGCCTCCGACCTGCGCGTGACGCATCAGTTCCTGCTTGCCGAACGCATATCGCAAGGCTTCGCGCCATTCGCCGAGCGGCAGCAGGGACGGGTCGACGCAACCGTCGAGGAAGGGATACGGATACTGGTGCCAGTTGGGCGGCCGGCGAAACTCGTCGTAGTCCGTGTCGCTGGCCGGATCCCGGAGGCGGTGCGGACGGCGCGTGGTTGCAGCCACCCGGCCGGAGCCGGCGGCATCGGTCACGAACACGCCGCTGCGCGCGCGGCTCGCGAGGTAGCCGTCGGCGAGCAGCGAGTCGTAGACGAGCGCCACCGTATTGCGCGAGACCGCGAGGTCCCCGGCGAGCCGGCGCGACGACGGCAGGCGGCTGCCGGGAGGCAGAATGCCGCTTGCCATCGCATGCACGAGCTTGCGCCGCAGCTGATGCTGCAGCGTAATCCCGCTCGCGGCATCGAGAACGATACCCAGTTCAATTCCTGTTCTCATCGACCCGCCCGCATCTGGCCCCATCGCTGTCGCCATTCTGGACCTAACCGTATCCGGCGAGTGCTGTCAACGTCCCTGTCGGCCATCGACGGCAGGAACGCGCGGGGTCGCATTGAGCCGATTTGCCATTGCCGGGCTGCAGCTCGACCTGCCCCGGGCCGACAATCTCGACCGCTTCGATCGCGAGATCGACTCGGTACGCAAGCGCTTCCCCTGGGTGCAGATGGTGGTGATCGGCGAGCTCGGCGTGTTCGGCCCCGATCCGGCCCTTGCGCAACCCCTGCCGGGTCCCGCCGAAGAGCGATTCCGCGCGGCCGCAGCGCGCAACAAGCTGTGGCTCATTCCCGGCTCGCTCTTCGAGCTGCGGGACGGCAAGGTCTACAACACCGCGCCGGTCATCGACCCGGCCGGGCGCGTCGTGGCGCGCTACCGCAAGATGTTCCCGTTCTTTCCCTATGAGAAGGGCGTGACGCCGGGCAGCGAGTTCGTCGTGTTCGATGTGCCGGGTGTCGCGCGCTTCGGCGTGTCGATCTGCTACGACATGTGGTTCCCGGAAACGACCCGCACGCTGGCATGGCTCGGCGCCGAGGTGATCCTGCACCCGACGATGACGAACACGATCGATCGAGACGTCGAGCTCGCGATCGCGCGCGCGAACGCCGCAATCAACCAGTGCTGGTTCGTCGACATCAATGTCGCGGGCGATCTCGGTTTCGGCCGCTCCGGCATCTACGGGCCGGGCGGCGAGGTCGTGTACGAAGCCGGCAGCGGCCGCGAAATCCTGACCGCCGACCTCGATATCGGGCACGTGCGCGCCACGCGCCGGCGCGGCTGGCACGGCCTCACGCAGACGCTCAAGAGTTTCCGTGACAGCAAGGTGCGGTTTCCACCGTACCTCGAAGGTCACAACCAGTCCGATGCACTGCGCGCGCTCGGTCCGCTCGCGATGCCGGACCTGAACGACGCACCAACCGGATAACCGAAAAGCAGCAGGGGAGCAGCGCCCATGTCGATGTCCAGAACAGGTCCCGTAGCCCGTCGCTCGCCGGTCGCCGCGGCCGTGGCCGCCGTGCTCGCAGGCGTGCCCGCCGCGCAACTGCGCGCGCAGGAAGCCGCCGCACAAGGAGGATCGGCGCCCCTCGAGGAGATCATCGTCACGGCAACGAGGCGCGCCGAATCGACGATCGACGTGCCGTACAACATTACGGCAGTCACCGGTGCGACTCTCGAAGGCCGGCAGATCGTCGACAACGCGGACCTGATGCGCACCGTGCCTGGAGTCGCGATCGTCGATCGCGGCTACCGCAACTCCGGCGTGATCAACGGCATCATGATCCGCGGCGTGAACTCGGACGGCTCGGCTTACGGCGACTACCAGCTCTCGACCGTGCCGACGGTGTCGACCTATCTCAACGAGACACCGGTTTACGCGAACTTCCTGCTGAAGGACATCGAACGGGTCGAGGTGCTGCGCGGTCCGCAGGGCACCCTCTACGGCTCGGGCTCGCTCGGCGGCACGGTGCGCTACATCGCGCGTGCCCCGCAGCTCGGCCAGTTCGCCGGCAGCCTCTCCGGCACCGCCTCGAAGGTGAACGGTTCGGACGATGTCGGATACGGCATCGACGGCGTCGTCAACATTCCGTTCGGCGAAACCGCCGCACTGCGCATCACCGGCTCGCGGCTCGACTACCCGGGTCTCACGGATTACGTGAACCTGTACCGGCTCGATGCCGACGGCATTCCGGTCGCACCGAGCGGCGTACTGAGCGACGACGCCGAGTATTACGTGAAGAAGGACGCGGACACGGTCGAGATCTGGTACGGGCGCGCTGCGCTCGCGTGGCACCCGACCGACACGATCGACCTCACGCTGTCGTACACGGCGCAGAGCGACGAGATCGGCGGGCGCAGGCAGGAGACCGTCGGCTTCGACGGCTACGGCCGCCGCTATCGCGCGTACGAGAACGGCTCGATCCAGCTCGAACCCTCCTCGCGCGACGTCGAGGTCGCGGCGCTCGAGGCGAACATCGACTTCGGCTTCGCGACGCTCACGTCGAGCTCCTCGTACTACGATCACACCGGCGACAGCGTGAGCGAGAACACGGGCTTCTACGCGCAAGCCGGCTTCCTCTCCTTCTACTACAACTATCCGCGACCGATGGCTTCCGCAGTGCGCACCTACAAGGACAGCGCGTTCGTGCAGGAGCTGCGTCTCGTCTCGAACGGCGAGGGCCGCGCGGACTGGACCGTCGGCGCGTTCTACCGCGACCAGGATCTCGGGCAGACTCAGCAGAGCTTCCTGCGCGGATTCAAGCGCTGGTGGGATGCCCTCACCGGACTGCCGCAGCTCGTCACCGGCGACAAGGACTTCGACTATTCCCGCAAGGAGTCGTTCGAGGACCGCGCACTCTTCGGCGAGCTCACCTGGAAGTTCACCGATCGGCTGAACGTGACCGGCGGCTTCCGTTACTACGACTACGACTTCACGAACCGCTCGTTCATGGACCTGCCGCTCTATGCGGGAGTCTTCCCGCCGACGAACTCGCGCTTCGACACGAGCGACGACGGCGTGCTGTGGAAGGGCAATGTTTCGTACAAGTTCGCGCCGAATCACCTCGCCTATGTCACGGTGTCCGAAGGCTATCGCCGCGGTGGCTCGAACGCGATCCCGACGAGCGGCACCTTCGCCGAGAACCCGGGCTTCCTGCGCTTCGGTCCGGATTCCGTCACGAACTACGAAGTCGGCATCAAGGGAACCAGCCAGCGCTTCCGCTACTCCACGGCATTTTTCGTCGTCGACTGGAAGGACGTGCAGATCAACACCTCGACGCCGATCTGGGGCTTCTTCGCCGCCGTGAACGGCGGCAAGGCGAGCACCAAGGGACTCGAGTTCGAGCTCGACGGTCGCGTGACCGACCGGCTCGGCATCAACCTCGGCTACACCTATGTCGACGCGAAGCTCGACGAGGATGCGCTCAGCCCGACGGGCTTCGTGCTGGCAACGGCAGGCAACAAGCTGCCGGGCACGCCCGAACACACCGTGCAGGCGGGTCTCGCCTACACGGTGCCGGTCGGCAGCAACCGCTCGTGGGTGAGCCGCGTGAACGGCTACTATCAGTCTTCGACCGAGAACTCGATCAGCACGACCTCGTCGAACAGTGCACGGCTCGGCGGCTTCCAGCTGTGGAACCTCTCGACGACACTGGCGAGCGAGCAGTGGGAAGCGACGCTGTGGGCCAAGAACATTTTCGACGACGCCGGCGTCACCGGGCTCTTCACGGAGGCCTACATGGGCACCCTGCCGTCCGAGGGCTACTACGGCAACGGCTCGAAGCGCTTCATATCGCTGCCGCGCACCGTGGGCGTCACCGTGACCTGGCGCTTCTGAAGGCGCCCGGGTGGGCGTCGCCTTGAAGCGAGAGGGCGACGCCCGCCTGCGAGCGGTCGAACACGCGCTGCGCACGGGTGACACGCGGGAGGCTCTGGCCGCGCTCGCCGCGCTGGAGCGCACAGCGGGCCGCGATCCCGTGCTCCTGCAGCGCATCGCCGAGGCTTATACGCATTGTGCGCGACACGACGATGCCTGGCGCTGCCTCGTGCGCGCGGTGCAGCTCGCACCGTCCGATCCGCACGCGATCTACAATCTCGCGGCCGCGGAGATCGCCGTCGGCCGCCTCACCGACGCCGAAGCCCATCTCGATCGCGTGATCGCGCTCGAGCCGCAGGATGCGGATGCGTGGTACAACCGCGCGACCCTGCGCCGCCAGACGCCCGACCGCAACCACATCACCGCACTCGAGGCGATGGTGACCCGCGCCGGTCCGCGCGGCGAGGTCGCGCTCTCGTATGCGCTCGCGAAGGAGCTGGAAGACCTCGGTGAGTGGCAGCGATCCTTCGCATGGCTCGCGCGCGGCGCACGGGCGCGGCGCGCGCAGCTGAGCTACCGCGTCGACGCAGATGTCGCCGCCATCGACGCGATCATCGCGACCTTCGAGGGGCCGGTCCTCGCGCCGGCATCGAGATCACACGCGGCAGCGCCCGGCCCGATCTTCGTGGTCGGCCTGCCGCGCAGCGGCACGACCCTCGTCGACCGGATCCTCGCCTCCCACCCGGCCGTGGAAAGCTTCGGCGAACTCAACGACCTGCCGCTCGCGGTCATGCACGCCGCGGGGCCTGCGAAGGACAGGCACGCGCTCATTGCGCAATCGGCCCGCTGCGATCATGCGGCGCTCGGCCGCGACTATCTGCGCCGCGTCGCGGGCCATGGCGGCACCAAGCCCTTTTTCGTCGACAAGACGCCGCTCAATTTCCTCTACCTCGGATTGATTGCCCTCGCGCTGCCGACCGCGCGCATCGTGCACGTGCGGCGCAATCCGCTCGACAACGGCCATGCGATGTACAAGACGCTCTTTCGCATGGGCTACCCGTTCTCGTACGACCTCGGCGACCTCGCGCAATACATCATCGCCTCCTCGCGGCTGATGGCGCACTGGCGGCGCGTGCTCCCCGGCCGCTTCCTGGACATCGACTACGAAGCGCTGGTCGCGGCACAGGAGGCATCGACGCGCGCCCTGCTCGCGCATTGCGGCCTCGACTTCGATCGCGCCTGCCTCGACTTTCATCGCAATCCCGCGGCCACTGCAACGGCGAGCGCGGCGCAGGTGCGCGAGCCCCTGCACGCCCGCTCGGTCGGCATCGCGCGCCACTACGCGGCGGAACTCGAGCCCCTGCGCGCGGCGCTCACCGCCGCAGGCCTCCTGTCGTCCACGGGTCACGCGTGACGAAGACAGCTTTCACGGCCGCGCTCGCCATTCTCGCCTGCGTCGTGGCGGCACACGCGGCTGCCGCGAGCGACCCGGCGCCGGGTGCGAGTGCACCGCATGCGGCGCGCACGCTCTCGCGTGAGCGGCTCATGACCGACGGCCGGCTCTCCGAGCCGGTCGCGATGGCCGAGTTCGCGCCACCGGCGACCGCGGCGCCGCCCCGGCACGCCTTCAACGGTCGCCTCGTCCTGTCGCGCACCGCGCAGCGCGGCGACATGCGCGTGCTGCGCGACGCCTACCGCACGACGATCGACACGCCCGACATCGTGAAACACCTGCCGGCGTTCGACTTCGAGTTCGTCACGAGCGGCGACACGCTCATTCCGGTCGCGCGCGGTCCGCAGCGCAGCCGCCACCCGCTCTGGGAGTACGTGCTCGAGCCGGGCCGGCTGTGGTCCGAAGTCGCCGACGACGGGATGACCCGCGCCGCCGTGCCGTTCGCGCTGATGGAGCGCAACGCCAACTGCGTGCACAACGGCGTGCTGACCTTCCTGTTCGACGACACCGGCCGCACGTCGAACGCCGTCTACGAGATCGCGAGCGAGACCTGCCCGTATCTCGAGATCGACCTGTGGGGCGTCCTCGCAGCGCGCTATCGCCCGCAAAGCGTGGCCGCCCGCGACGCCGTCGTCGCCCGGTATGCGCGCGAGGTCACGGCGCGTCTGCCGACGCGGCCGATCAGCGCGCTGGCACACGACTTCCCGGGTGCACGCCCCGAACGCTTCGCAAACGGCGCCGAAGTCAGGGCGGCCGATCTCAGCGCGTTCGGCTTCGTGATCGACGGCATCCACTACACCGGCGGCTGCGACACGCGCCACGGACCCTATCCGTACTGCGACGTGCTCGACATGCCGTCGTACTCGCTCGCCAAGAGCCTCGTCGCGGGACTCGGGACGATGCACCTCTCGCGGCGCTTCCCGCAGCTGCTCGCGGAACACATTGCGGACTACGTCCCGGACTGCCGCGACGCCGGGCACTGGCAGGATGTCACCTTCGGCAACACGCTCGACATGGCGACGGGCCACTACGACTCGCCCGTCTACGACGAGGACGAGAAGTCGCCGGCGATGCTGCAGTTCTTCATCGCCGAGGATCATGCTGCGAAGATCCGTTTCGCATGTCGTCACTTTCCGCGGCGCGCACCGCCCGGCACGCGCTGGGTCTATCACACGATCGACACCTACATCCTCGGCACCGCGCTCTCGGCCTTCTGGCGGCGCCACCAGGGCAGGGACGCGAATTTCTATCGTGACGTCCTCGTCCGTGGGCTATGGGAACCGCTGTCGCTGAGCCCGGTGCTCGCGACATCGCGACGTACGCGCGATCTTGCCGCGCAACCGTTCACGGGCTACGGGCTGCTGCTGCATCGGGACGACATCGCACGCCTGGGTGCCCTGCTCGTCTCGCCCGAACCGCGCATCGACGGCACGCCGCTCTTCGACGCGGCGCAGTTTGCGCGCGCGATGCAACGCAATCCGCTCGACCGGGGCCTGACGGCCATCGACGCACGCTTCCGCTATGCCAACGGCTTCTGGGCGCACGACGTGAGCCCCTACATCGGCTGTGCGCAGCCGACATGGGTGCCGTACATGGCAGGCTTCGGCGGCATCACGGTACTCCTGATACCGAACGGCACGGTGTATTACTACGTGAGCGACGGTGGCGCGTTCCAGTGGCGACTCGCGGCCGAAGAGGCCCATCGCATCCGGCCCTATTGCAGCGACGGCGCCGTGCCGGCGCGCGCAGGTGCGGGGGCAGGCCGATGAGCGTGGCGCCGCGCCGTTTCCCGACTGCCGCGCCGGACGGGCTCATGGCCGCCCTGCTGCTGTCGTTCCTCGCCACCGCCGGCATTTTCTACATCAACATCATGCCGGCGCTGGTCTCGGGCCTGGTCGACGGCCTGCACTTCAGCGCACGCGATGCCGGACTCGTCGGTTCGGCCAATGTCTACGGCGCAGCCGTCGGCGCGCTCGTCATCACGTTCTTCGTCGGGCACATCGCGTGGCGACCCACTTCGGTGGCCATGCTGTGTGCGCTGATTGCGATCGATGTCGTCTCGCTCGCGATCGCCTCGCCGTGGGCCCTGATCGCGGCCCGCGCGGTGCACGGCTGCGTCGGCGGCATGCTGGTCGGACTCGCCTATTCCGTCTTCACGCGCACCCGCTCGCCCGATCGCGTATTCGGGGTCCTGCTGCTGCTGCAGTTTTCCGTCGGCAGCCTCGGTGTGTACACCCTGCCCCGTCTCGTGCCGTTGTACGGCACGAGCGTGCTGTTCGTGACACTCGCCGGGTTCAGCCTCGTCACACTCTGCATGCTGCCCTTTCTCGCGCCCTACCCCATCCGCGCCGCCAGCGGGGGTGGGCCGGCCGCCCGCGACACCGCGGCCGTCGGCGATCCCGCGGCAGCGCCCGCCCGCCGGCGCGGCCTATTCATGCTGGCGCTCGCCGCGCTGTTCCTGTTCCAGGCGTCGAACATGGGACTCTTCTCGTACATCTTCGAGCTCGGCAAGGAGGCAGGGCTCGATCGCGGATTCACGTCTTCCGCGGTGGCCACTTCGACCATCGTCGGTGCCAGCGGCTCGCTGCTCGTGATCGTGTTCGCGACGCGCTTCGGGCGCGCCGTGCCGCTCGCGGTCGCCCTCATCGTGACGCTCGCGGGAATCTGGGCGCTGCACTACTCGCAGTACCGCGCGCTGTTCCTCCTCGCCAACTGCGCCACGGGCATTACCTGGTCGCTGGTGATCCCCTATCTTCTCGGCCTGTGTTCCGCCTTCGACTCGACCGGGCGCGCCGCGGCACTCGGCGGATTCGCATCGAAGCTCGGGCTCGCGACAGGCCCGCTCATCGGTGCGCTCGTGCAGTCGGGCGGCCGCTATGGCCTGCTGATCAACCTGTCCTGCGTCGGCATCGTGCTGTGCGCCGCGGCCGCGCTGCCCTCGGCGCGCGCCACCGACCGGCCCCGATGACGGTCTGGCGATCGGCGATGAACTGTCGGCTGTCCGCCGCGGCCTGGCGCCTCAAACGTTGAACCGGAAGTGCATCACATCGCCCTCGCGGACGATGTACTCCTTGCCCTCGAGCCGCAGCTTGCCCGCCTCTTTTGCGCCCTGCTCGCCGCGCGCAGCGATGAAGTCGTCGTAGCCGATCACCTCGGCGCGGATGAAGCCGCGCTCGAAATCCGTGTGGATCACGCCCGCCGCCTGCGGCGCGGTCGAGCCGCGCCGTATGGTCCAGGCGCGCACTTCCTTCGGGCCCACCGTGAAGTAGGTCGACAGGCCGAGCAGCCTGTACGCCGCGCGGATCACGCGGTTGAGTCCCGGCTCGTCGAGCCCGAGGTCGGCGAGGAATTCGGCGCGCCCGGCATCGTCGAGCTGTGCGATCTCGGCCTCGATTGCCGCGCACACCGCGACGACGACCGCGCCCTCCCCCGCCGCATGCTTCTCGAGCGCCTCGAGGCGCGCATTGCCGGTGAACCCGTGCTCGTCGACGTTCGCCACGTACATCACGGGCTTCGAGGTGAGCAGGTGCAGGTCATTGAGGTCGCGCAACTCGTCGCCCGTCAGGCCCATCGAGCGCACGGCCTTCGCCGCGTCGAGCTGGCGTCTCACGCGCTCGAGCAGGTCGCGCCTGCGGATCGCGTCCTTGTCGCCCGCCTTCGAAGCCTTGGCGGCGCGGTCCAGCGCCTTCTCCACGCTCGCGAGATCGGCGAGCGCGAGCTCGGTGTCGATCGTCGCGATGTCGGCGAGTGGGTCGACCTTGCCCGCGACGTGCACGATGTCGTCGTCGTCGAAGCAGCGCACGACATGCGCGATCGCGTCGACCTCGCGGATGTGCGCGAGGAACTGGTTGCCGAGGCCCTCGCCCTGCGATGCGCCCGCGACGAGGCCCGCGATGTCGACGAACTCGACGGTCGTCGGCAGCACCTTCTGCGGCTTCGCGATCGCGGCCAGCGCGTCGAGGCGCGGATCCGGCACCGGCACGACGCCGACGTTCGGATCGATCGTGCAGAACGGATAGTTCTCCGCGGCGATCTGCGCGCGTGTCAGCGCGTTGAAAAGGGTCGACTTGCCCACGTTGGGCAGGCCGACGATTCCACACTTGATGGGCATGTCGGAAGTCCAGGATACCGATGGCAGATAGCTCATGGCTGCCAGCCGGAGCCGCTGGCCGGCGCCGTCGCGCGCCAGCGCGCTCTGGCTGAAAGCCATCAGCTATGAGCCATCAGCCTTCTTCGTGTGCAACTGGTTCATCGCCTTCTGCGGCCCCTCGGCCAGCAGCAATGGCACGATTTCGGCGGCGGCAACCACCGCGCCACGGATGGCCTCGTCCTCTGCGGCGGGCGCGCGCGTCAGCACGTAGTCGACCACTGCGGACTTCTCGCCCGGATGGCCGATGCCGATGCGCAGCCGCCAGAAGCCCTCGCCGATGCGCGGCATGAGGTCGCGGAGTCCATTGTGCCCGCCGTGACCCCCACCTTCCTTCAACCGCACGGTGCCGACAGGGAGATCGAGTTCGTCGTGCGCAACGAGGATCGCAGCAGGCTCGATCTTGTAGAAGTCGGCGACGCTGCCGACCGGGCCCGCGCTGCGGTTCATGTACTGCATCGGCTTCAGCAGCAGCACGTCCGCCTCGCCGATGCGCACGCGCGCGAGATCGCCATGATGGCGGCGATCCGCACGCAGCGTCGCGCCGTGGCGTTCCGCGAGCGCATCGATGAACCAGAAGCCGGCGTTGTGACGCGTGCGCGTGTACTCGTCGCCCGGGTTGCCGAGCCCGACGATCAGCCTGAGCGGAAAATCGGCCATGTCCGCCTCTCCACGCACGGGCCACGCCAGAAAGAGAAAGGCCGCCGGACACCGGCGGCCTTCGCTCCACGGACGCGACCGTTACTTCTTGCCGCCACCTTCCTTCTTCGCCGGGGCCGCCGCCTCCGGCTTCGCGGCGTCCGCGGCCGGCGTCGCGGCGGTCGTCGCCGCACCTGCCGCCACCGCACCCTCGGCTGCAGCCGCCTCGGAGGTCGGCTCCGGCTCCGCCGCCCGCGGCGCGTGCACCGACACGACGGCGACATTGCGGCCCTGCTGCAGCTGCGGGATCGCGACGCCCTGCGGCAGCGGAATGTCGCTGAGGAACTTCGTGTCGTTCAGCTTCATCTGCGACAGGTCGAGCTCGAGCGCCTCGGGCAGATCCTTCGGCAGGCACACGACCTCCACGTCGGAGATGCGGTGCGAGACGATACCACCCTCGGTCTTGACGCCGGGCGAACCGGCCGCGCCGTGGAAGTGGATCGGCAGGCGGATGCGGATCTTCTCGTTCTCGAGCACGCGCTGCAGGTCGATGTGCACGATCGCGTTCTTCGCGGGGTGCATCTGCACGTCCTTCACGATCGCCTCCTGGCTCTCGCTGCCGACCTTGATGCGGATGATCGACGAGTACAGCTTCTCGTTGTCGATCATCGTCATCAGGTTCTGGTGATCGAGGATGATCTGGCGGGGCGCGAGCTTGCCGCCGTAGAGGATGGCGGGAATCTTGCCGCGACGACGCAGGCGGCGGCTCGCACCCTTGCCCTGATCGTCCCGGAAGTCCGCCTGGATTTCGAATCCAATGCGCATGGTCTACTCCTTAACGTTTGACATCAACGGGAACCTCCGCGACCAGAGGTTCACCACCCAGAAATCAGTCGATGTACAGGCTGCTGACGGATTCCTCGTCGCGTATGCGCCGGATGGTCTCCGCGAGCAGCCCCGCCACCGACAGCTGGCGGATGCGGCCGCACTTGCGCGCCGCTTCCGTCAGCGGAATCGTGTCGGTCACGACGAGTTCGTCGAGCGCCGACCCCGAAATCTTCTCGACCGCGTTGCCCGAGAGCACCGCGTGCGTGATGTACGCCACCACGCGCTTCGCGCCCTGGTCCTTGAGCGCCTGCGCCGCGAGGCACAGCGTGCCCGCGGTATCCACCATGTCGTCGACGAGCACGCAGGTCTTGCCCGCGACTTCGCCGATGATGTTCATCACCTTCGACTCGTTCGGCCGCGGGCGCCGCTTGTCGATGATCGCGAGGTCCGCGTCGTCGAGCCGCTTCGCGAGCGCCCGCGCGCGCACCACGCCTCCGACATCCGGGGACACGACGATCATGTCCTCGTAGCCCTGCTTCCACGCATCGCCGAGCAGTACCGGCGAGCCGTACACGTTGTCCACGGGGATGTCGAAGAACCCCTGGATCTGGTCGGCATGCAGGTCGATCGTCAGCAGTCGATCGACGCCCGCACCCGAAATCATGTTCGCGACCAGCTTCGCGGTGATCGCGGCGCGGGTCGCGCGCGGCCGGCGATCCTGCCGCGCGTAGCCGAAGTACGGCACGACCGCCGTCACGCGCGCCGCCGATGCGCGCCGGCACGCATCGGCCATCACGAGCAGCTCCATCAGGCTGTCGTTCACCGGCGCGCAGGTCGGCTGCAGCAGGAACACGTCCCGTCCGCGCACGTTCTCGATCAGCTCGACGTTCACCTCGCCGTCGCTGAAGCGCCCGACGTACGCGCGCCCGAGCGGCTGCTTCAGGTGGCGCGCGATGTCGTGCGCGAGTTGTGGGTTCGCGTTACCCGCGAACAACGCCATCGACGCCGAATCCGACACTCACAACCTCGTTCGTCTGGCTGGGGCGGAAGGATTCGAACCTCCGAATGGCGGGATCAAAACCCGCTGCCTTACCACTTGGCGACGCCCCAATCCTTCCATTATAGAAGCCAATTCAGCAGGTTACGTAACCGGGTGCCATCGGGATCCAGTCTCCCTGCCGGGCGTCGAAATGGCCGCGGATGATACACGATCCGCCGCACGTGATGGCCCGCACGTTCACGGCCGCCCGCCGTGCCCCCACCGCCCGGGAGACCGTCCGTACGCGTGGGCCAATTCCTGACGCCAATCAGCGAGTTATGACCCCCGTGGCCCCTTGGTGCCGCTGCGGCTGCGCCGGGAGGGCACGGCTGCCCGGGCGCTCGCGCCGCCCGCGATGTCGAGTACCGCAGCCCCCTCGATCCGGCCTTCCCGCAGCCGCTTCAACGCCTCGTTTGCCTCCTCGAGCGCAAAGACTTCGGCGTCGACGTCGAGCTTCACGTCGGCGGCGAGCTGCATGAACCTGAGGCCATCGGCGCGCGTCAGGTTGGCGACGGAGCGGATCACGCGTTCGCCCCACAGCAGGCCATAGGGAAACGACGGGATGTCGCTCATGTGGATCCCTGCGCACACGACCGTGCCGCCCTTGCGGGTCGCGGCGAGCGCCGCGGGAACGAGCGCCCCGACGGGCGCGAACAGGATGGCGGCGTCCAGCAGCTCCGGCGGCCGCTCGTCGGACCCTCCAGCCCAGACGGCGCCCCGGCGCCGCGCGAATTCCTGTCCGGCGCGATCGTCCGGGCGTGTCAGCGCGAACACGCGCCGCCCCTGCGCACGACAGATCTGCGCGATGAGGTGCGCCGCGGCGCCGAACCCGTAGAGCCCCACATTTGCCGCATTGCCCGCCGCGCTCAGTGCGCGATAGCCGATGAGTCCGGCGCACAGGAGCGGCGCCGCATGGATGCTGGAATACTGTTCGGGAATCGGCAGGCAGTAACGCCCGTCGGCCACGACGAATTGCGCATAACCGCCGTCCTGCGTGTAGCCGGTGAACCGGGCCTGCTCGCAGAGGTTCTCCTCACCCCGCGTGCAATACGCGCATTTCCCGCAAGTTCCGCCGAGCCACGGCACGCCCACGCGATCGCCCACCGCGAAGCCCGCGACATGCGGGCCGCATTGCGCGACGCGGCCGACGATCTCGTGCCCCGGAACGATCGGCAGGCGGATATCCGGCAGTTCCGCATCGACGAGATGCAGGTCCGTGCGGCACACGCCGCAGGCGAGGACCTCGATCAGGACCTGGTGGTCGCCGGGACGAGGCATCGGCCGCTCGACTGCCGCGAGCGTCTCGCCCTTTTGCAACAGGCACATGGCTTTCATCGGTTGGTCGCGTCTTCCGGAGGTCCCTGCCCGTCGCAGTGTACCCGCCGACCGGGAAACGTGACCCTGTCGACGGGCCGGAGCGCCCGATGGGATAAGATCGGCTCCCGGGTGGTGAGGGCCTCATGTCGGATCGAGACGAGTTGCGCGCAGATCTCCGGGTGTCCAGGCGCCAGGTCCTGCGATGCTCGACGCTCGTGGCGGCGGCGCTCGCCGCACCTGCCGCGTTTGCGCGCAGCCTCGAGCAGCGCAGCCTGACGCTCATCCATACCCACACGGGAGAAAGACTCGTCGCGCCCTACGTCCAGGGCGGCTGCTACGACAGCGCCTGCCTCGGCCGCGTCAATCATTTCCTGCGGGACTTTCGCACGCAGGAAGTCCATGCGATCGACCCAGCCCTGCTCGACGTGCTGTTCGCATTGCAGGCGCTCGCCGACCGGGACGCGGCGTTCGAGGTGATTTCCGGATACCGCTCGCCCGCCACGAACCGGCAGCTGCAGCGCAAGTCGCAGGGCGTCGCGACGCGCAGCCTGCACATGGAAGGCAAGGCGATCGATATCCGCCTGAGCGGCTATTCGACCGCCCGGCTGCGTGATCACGCGCTTTCGCTGCGGCGCGGCGGGGTCGGTTATTACGCGACGTCCGATTTCGTGCACGTCGACACCGGACGGGTGCGCGCGTGGTGAGACGGCCTCACTGCAGCCCGAGCAGGCGCGTCAGCCGCGCATCGTTGCCGTAGTTGTCGTCGAAGAAATAGATCGCGCCCTGTTCCGTGGCGACCGCGGTGCCGTACACGATGAGCACGCGTACCCATTGCTTCAGGTCCACGCGGACTGTCCGGGTTCCCTGCATCGCCGCCACGATCTTCTCGCGCGGCCACTCGCCGCTCGCCTGGCGCAACACGAACTGTGCGAGCGTCGCCGGATCGCTCACCCGGATGCAGCCGTGACTGAATGCGCGCCGCGCCGTCTTGAACAGCTCGTTGGCGGGCGTGTCGTGGAGCAGCACGTTGTAGGCATTGGGAAGCACGAACTTGACGAGGCCCAGCGCATTCTGCGGGCCGGGGCGCTGGCGGAGTCGTGCTTCCCCCGCGGCCAGGGCGGCGATCTGGCGCGCGTCGGGATGCTGGGTCACGGTACCGTCCCGGCCGACGATCTCGAGGTTCTGCGCGACGAGATAGCCCGGCCGACTGCGAATGCGCGGCAATTGCTCGCGGGACATGATGCTGTACGGCACATTCCAGTACGGGCGGAACTCCACGTACGTCAGGTCGGCCGCGAAGGCCGGGGTGCGCGTACGCGGATAGTTCTGGCCGACGATGACATCCATCGTCAGCATCTGCGATTCCTGATCGCTCGCGGATGCGAAGGCGAACAGGCGAAACTGCGGGATATTCACGATGATCGTCGGCGCATTCAGCACCGGCAGCCAGCGCCAGCGCTCGAGCGTCAACTCGATCTGGCGGATGCGCGATTGCAGCGGGACGGTCAGCGCCGCGTAGGTCTGGCGGCCGAGTACGCCGTCCTGCGCGAGACCGTGCCGAAACTGGAATCGCCGCAGCGCCTCGACGAGCGGCGGGTCGAGGGTGTGATCGCCGGCGCTCGCCTGTTGCGCGGCCGGCAGGTCTCCCAGCGCGACGAGCAACGAGCGCAACGCGGGCGCACCCAGATAAGGGTCGCCCGGCGCGATCGAATGCGCGCCGAGCGCGGGCAAGGGCATGCGCCCGTGATCCGCGGCCAGCGCGCGATATCTCCCGAGTTGCGCCTTGAGCAACGCATAGTGACGAAAAGGCGGCTCGATCGAGGACAGCACCGCCCGCGTATCCCGCGTCGTCGCAAGCCTCGCGAGCACGGCCTCGGGATCGAACTCCCGGCCCCGATCGGGCATGTCGAACCCCGCCGATCGCGGATCGATGCGTCCGAAGTGAAGGTGCGAAATGAATTTCTGCGCCGCCGCGGAGAGCGATTCGTCGATCTTCGCCCGGAACTGCGCTGCGTCGGTCGCGCGGGACTCGGCGAGGATCTGAGCTGCGCCGTACGAGTGCGGATCGAGGCCCCAATCGCGCGCGCTGTCCATGGCGGCCAGCAGATCGAGCGCAGGGGCGGTGAGTCCCGCACCATCGAACCAGCGCAGTGCGTGCGCGCCGGCGATCGGGGCCTCGCCCGCCAGCGCCGCTGCAACCGGCATCAGGCACACGATGGCCGCAACCTTTCGACTCTTCACTCGGTGATGCCCCGGCGCAATTGGCGCCATTCTGCCACACGCGCCTGCAGCGCCGATCGCCGCACCCCGCGCGCGACGAAGCTGCGCCATGCGTCAGGTGTCCGCGATGCCACCCGCTCGGCCGCCGCCGCGCTCTCGAACGCCGCGAACACGCAGGACCCGGTGCCGGTGAGGCGCGCAACCCCGAACCGGCCCAGCCAGTCGAGCGCGTCCGCCACCGGCGCAAACCGGGCACGCACCACGGGTTCGCAGTCGTTGCGGGTGCTCGCCTGCGGAAAATCATGGCGCGTCATGCGCGGCGTACTGCGTGTCAGCTCCGGGGCATCGAACACGTCGCGCGTCGCGACCGCGACGCCCGGGTGAATCACCACGTACCAGCGCTCGGGCAGATCGAGCGGCGTCAGCTGCTCGCCGACCCCTTCCGCCCAGGCCGACTCACCGCCGACGAAGAGCGGCACGTCGGCGCCCAGTCCGGCACCGATCGACGACAGGCGGCGCAGGTCGAAATCGATTCCCCAAAGCGCGTTCAGCGCCACGAGCACGGTCGCGGCATCCGAGCTGCCGCCGCCGAGCCCGCCGCCCAGTGGAATCCGCTTGCGCACGTGAAGTCGCGCACCGCGCCTCGAACCGCTCGCAACCCGCAGCGCACGCGCGGCGCGCACCGCCAGATCGTCGTCGGGCGCCACTTCCGCCGGGCCCGTGAGCCGCACGACTTCTCCGTCGTCGGTCGGCTCGATGCCGATCTCGTCGCCGAAATCGAGGAGCTGGAACACGGTCTGCAGTTCGTGGTAGCCGTCGGGGCGGCGGCCGACGATGTGCAGGAAAAGATTCAGCTTCGCCGGCGCCGGCCAGCGTGTCACGACGCCCGGCGGCACCGCCGTGTTCACGGGGTCCAGCGGTCGATGACGAGCCGCACGCGCGTATTGCCCCGCTGCGCCGACAGGCGCCGCGGCAGGATGCCCGCGGAGCCGGCCGCGTACTCGGTGTAGCTGATCTCCCAGCCGTCCTGCACGAGGCTCGCGAGACGCTGGTGCGCCTCGTCGACGACCTCATCGGCGCCGGCGCCGGGCTCGGGCACGCCGCGCACCCAGTAACGCAGCGCGGCCAGCGGCAGCGGAAATCCGATACGGCGCTCGAGTTCCGCGCGCGCGGCATCGCCCTCGAGATGATCGCCGTGCGAGGTGCGCAGCGCGAGCTCGTCACCGCGCAGCTCGACTTCGGCGCCGCCGATGCCGAGCGGCCCATCGAGCGTCACGTGAGACACCGCGCCCTCCTGTCGCCAGCGCAACGACGCGTTGAGCCCCGTGTCCCCGGTCCGGATGGCCACGCGGCCGGACAGCGAAAATGCAGCGTCGGCCTGCAGCGCCGCGCGACGCTCGGGCCAGGGCGCCGGCGCGCCCTCGCGCACCGGTGCGCTGGCGCAGGCCGCGAGCAGCGTGGCCGCAATCGCAACGCAGGCGAGACGGATCACTGCGGCGAGGCCGGTATGAAGCGCGTGATCGTCGCGCGCAGCAGCCGCGATCCGGGATCGCGTGCGACCGCGCGCGCCCAGACGGCGCGTGCCTCGCCCTCGCGTCCGAGCGACCACAGCACTTCGCCCCAGTGCGCGGCGATTTCGGTGTCGCGCGAGAGTCGGTAGGCGCGCGCGAGCGGCACGAGCGCCTGCTCGCCCTCGCCGCGGCGGAAGCGCACCCAGCCCTGGCTGTCGAGGATCGCCGGATTGTCCGGTGTCAACGCGAGCGCGTCGTCGATCAGCCGATGCGCTCGCGCAAGATCCTTGCCGTGGTCCGCGAGCGTGTACCCGAGTGCGTTCATCAGCACGGGATCCCCGTGCCGGGTGCGGTACAGCGCCTCGAAGGCCGCAACGGCTTCCGACTTGCGCCCTGCCGAATCGAGCGTGAGTGCCCGCTGGTAGGCGAGGTCGGGGTGGCCGGGAAAGCGCGCGAGCGCCGCGTCGAGTACCGGCAGGGCATCGGGCGCCGCATCCGCATCGCGCAGCAGGGCCGCCTTGGTGATCGCGATTTCCACGGCGGCCTGCGGCTTGTCCGCGCCCTCGGCGTCGAGCATCGCGAACGCATCGTCACGCTTGCCGAGCTGCATCAGCACCGCCGCCGCCCGCTGGCGCGCGATCATGCCGACACCCGCGTCGACGAGACGTTTGTACATGCCGAGCGCAGCCTGCTTGTCGCCATGGCGCTCGGCGAGTGCGCCGAGGTAGTAAAGCGCCTCCGCCGGGTCGTCGCCCGTACGCAGCCGCGTGCTGAAGCGCCCCGCCGCTTCCGCAATGTCGCCTTCGCGAAACGCGAGCAATGCCAGGCGGCGCTCGGCCTGCGGGCCTGCATCATCGTCCTGCAGCAGTTGCTCGAGTTCGCGGCGCGCCTCCTCGATGCGATCGAGCTGGATCAGCGTCTCGGCGACCGTGAACACCTGCCCCTTCGGATCGATCCGGCGGGCCGCTCCCGCAGCGCGCAGTGCCCCGTCCGCATCGTCGCTGCCCGCGAGGACCTGCGCCAGGAGCCGCTGCGCATCGGCCGACGCCGGATCGCGAGCGATGGCGGCCTCGGCGAGGGCGCGCGCATCGCGGTACACATAGCTGCCGAAGGCGAGCGTACCGAGGCGCACGAGGCTGGCTGCATCGAGCGCCTGCGTGTCGACCGCGGCGCGCAGCGCACGATAGGTGCCGTAATCGTTGCCGGCATCGGCCGATGCCTCGATGAGGTCTGCGAGCACCTTTTCAGGCGCATCGCCGGACAGGCGCGCCGCATCGCGAAACGCCTCCGCCCCGTCTGCATTGCGCCCTTCCCGCAACGCGACGACGCCCGCGAGTCGGGCGGCGGCAGCGTCCGACGGCGCCCGCTCGCGCAGAACCGCCGCGATGCGGCCCGCGACCTCGAACTGCTGGCAGTCGAGCGCGACCGTGAGCGCGCGCTCGATCGTGGCGACCGGTGCCGCACGCGCGCGCGCGGCCTGCGCGTATTCGTCGCTCGCGGTGCGGCAATCGCCGCGTGCGAGCGCCGTTTCGGCGACGAGCGTCGCGGCCCCGGCATCGATCGCGGAGGGCGCTTCGGGCGGCGTTGCACAGGCGGCCAGCAGGACAGCAGCCGCGGCGGTCATCCATCGCATGGCCGAGACTATAGCGGAAGGCGCCGCGATCCCGGAGAATTCCGCACCCCCATGAAAGACTCGATCCGCCAGCGCCTCGATCGCTCGCTCGAACGCACCGAAGAGGTCGGCCGGCTGCTCGCCGACCCGGACACGGCCGGACGCTCGCGGGAGTTTCGCGAGCTGTCGATGGAGTACGCGCGCCTCGAACCGCTCGCGACGCGCTACCGCGCACACCTCGCGCTCGAGCGCGAGCTCGCCGCGGCACGCGAGCTCGCCGCCGACACGGATCCCGAGCTGCGCGCCCTCGGCGATGAGGAAGCGCGCCGCCTCGAAGGCGCAATCGCCGCCGACGAAACCGCACTGCGCGAACTGCTCGTGCCGAAGGACCCGCACGATGAGCGCAACATCTTCCTCGAGATCCGTGCGGGTACCGGCGGCGACGAGGCGGCGATCTTCGCGGGCGACCTTCTGCGCATGTACACGCGCTACGCCGAGCGCCACGGCTGGGCCGTCGAGCTCGTCTCCCAGAATCCGGGCGAGCACGGCGGCTACCGCGAGGTGATCTGCCGCATCGTCGGCAAGGGCGCCTACTCGTGGCTGCGTTTCGAGGCGGGCACGCATCGCGTGCAGCGAGTGCCCGCCACCGAGGCACAGGGACGGATCCACACCTCCGCGTGTACCGTGGCGGTGCTGCCCGAACTCGACGAGATCGACGACATCACGGTGAATCCCGCGGACCTGCGCATCGACACCTATCGCTCGTCGGGCGCGGGCGGCCAGCACGTCAACAAGACCGACTCGGCGATCCGCATCACGCACCTGCCGAGCGGCATCGTCGTCGAGTGCCAGGACGAGCGCTCGCAGCACAAGAACCGCGCGCGGGCGCTCGCCCTGCTGTCGGCGCGACTGCTCGCGGCGGAGACCGAAAAGCGCGACGCCGCCGAGGCTGCGGCCCGCAAACGCCAGGTCGGCAGCGGCGACCGCTCCGAGCGGATTCGCACTTACAACTTCCCGCAGGGACGGGTCACCGATCACCGCGTCAACTTGACGCTCTACCGCCTCGCCGACCTCATGGATGGCGATCTCGACGCACTGATCGAGCCGCTACGCCACGAACATCAGGCCGCGCTGCTCGCCGAGGACGCCTGAGTGCGGGCCCGCAGGTCGTCGAACACGATCAGCAGGAATGCGCTGAGATAGAGCACCGCGAGCGCCGCCGACAGCAGCACGATCGCCGCCGCCAGGCTCCCCTGCACGGCCGCCCCTGCCGGGCTCGCGAGCCCTCCCACGACCGCGACCGTGAGCCCCGCGAGGATCACCATCACGATCAGCGTGGCGAGGATCGCGACGATCACGAGCACGAGCCGACGCCAGTGCGCGATCGAGAGCTTGAGACCTGTCGCCACCGCCTCGAGCGGCGATCGCCCGCCGAGGATCAGCGCAGGCCAGCCGAGGCTGACCGCAGCGCTCACGGCGAGGAGCGGCAGGAGAATGAGCGCACTGCGCGCCGCCTTCGACAGCGGCAGCAGTGCACCGACCAGCCCGAACGGCAGCGACACGAGCAGCACGACCGCGAAGCTCGCCGCGCAATAACCGATGATCGCGGGGAAGCGCGCCAGGGTCGCGCCGAGCGGCGCGGATGTGCCGCCGCCGCTCGCGATGCGCTGCTGCTTCAGCAGCACGAGCGCCCACACGACGAGGCTCGCCAGCGTGCCGAGCGCATAGAGGGTCCACCAGGCGCCGTCCTTGTCGGCGAGCGATGCGGCGGTAATGGGCATCGCCTTGCCGTGCACCGCGACGTCATAGGCGGACGGCAACTGGCCGAGCAGCGTGCCGATCGTCGCGAGCGGCAGGCACGGCAACACCGAGCGGCCGAAGAGGCGCAGGCTGGCCTCGATCACATCGCGGATCGCGGGCGGCCGGCCGAATGGCAAAATGGCGTCCGACATGAGCACAACTTTAACAGACGGGGCTGCGACCCTCGCGGGGCTCCTCGCGCGCGCGACCGCGACGCTCGCGGGCGCGCACATCGAGGACGCGCGGCGCGAGGCGGAGGCGCTGCTCGTCGCCGCGCTCGGCATGGATCGCGCGGCGATCCATGCATATCCCGAGCGCCGCGTCACCGGCCCGGAACTCGCACGCATCGGGGACTGGCTCGTCCGGCGCGCACGCGGCGAACCGCTGGCCTATCTCACCGGCGCGCGCGAGTTCTGGTCGCTGCGCATCGCGGTGACACCGGACGTGCTGGTGCCGCGCCCCGAAACGGAAGCGCTCGTCGCGCAGGTGCTCGCGCTCGGCGATGCGCTCGGCGATGCACGCATCGCTGCACGCAGCGATGCGCGCAGCGGCGCGCCCGGGCCGCACCGTGGCGCGGCGCGCACCGTCGTCGACCTCGGCACCGGCAGCGGCTGCATCGCGCTCGCGATCGCGCACGATCGGCCGGCCTGGCACGTCACCGCCACCGACGCCTCTCCCGCGGCCCTCGCGGTGGCGCGCGGCAATGCGACGGCGCTCGGCCTCGCGCGGATCGAGTTCGTCGAGGGACGCTGGTTCGCGCCACTCGCCGGCCGGCGATTCGATCTGGTCGCGAGCAACCCGCCGTACGTCGCCGCGGGCGATCCGGCGCTGGACGATCCGGCTCTGCGGCACGAGCCGCGCATGGCCCTCACGCCCGAGGGCGACGGCTATGCGGCGCTGCGCACCCTCATCGACGACGCACCTGCCCACCTCCGCGCGGGTGGATCGATCGTGCTCGAACACGGCGCCGGCCAAGGCCCGAGGGTCGCGGAAATGCTTGTCGCGCGCGGCTTTCGTCACGTACGCTGCGCCCCCGATCTCGCCGGTCGCGACCGCGTGACCAGCGCCCAATGGCCCCATTCGCAGGCAGGACTCCCATGATCCGTTTCGAGACATCGCTCGGCAATTTCGACGTCGAACTGAACGAGAAGGACGCGCCGATTTCCGCGGCCAACTTCCTCGCGTACGTCGACGCAGGCTTCTTCGACGGCACGCTCTTTCACCGCGTGATCCCGGGCTTCATGATCCAGGGCGGCGGCATGACGGCCGGGCTCGAGCACAAGGCCGGGCGTGCGCCGATCCAGAACGAGGCGAAGAACGGCCTGCGCAACCTGCGCGGCACGCTCGCGATGGCGCGCACCAACGACATCCACAGCGCAACCTCGCAGTTCTTCGTCAACCTCGTCGACAACGCGTTTCTCGACCACGCGCCGGGCAATTACGGCTATGCGGTGTTCGGCCGTGTCACCGCGGGCATGGATACGGTCGACAAGATCGCCAGGGTAAAGACGGGTCGTTCGCGCGGCCACAGCGACGTACCCCTCGAAGACGTGATCGTGACGTCGGCGCGGCGCATCGACGGCTGACAGGACCGCCGCGTGGCACGCAAGGGGATCGGCGCGCGGATCGCGCGCGCGCTCCTGCTGCTGGGCCTCGCCTTCGTGGTCGCCTCGGCGCTCGCGGTGCTCGTGCTGCGCTGGGTCGATCCGTGGACGAGCGCGATGATGCTCGAGTCGCGCATCGAAGCCCGGCTCGCGGGTGACGGCAAATACCGCGTGCGCTACACGTGGATCGACGCCGCGCGCATGTCACCCGCCTGCGCGCGCGCGGTCGTCGCGGCCGAGGATCAGCTGTTCGCCGA
Source organism: Steroidobacteraceae bacterium (assembly GCA_019187185.1). Lineage (GTDB taxonomy): Bacteria > Pseudomonadota > Gammaproteobacteria > Steroidobacterales > Steroidobacteraceae > CADEFQ01. The sequence continues at coordinate 272,084 of JABAQU010000002.1, forward strand.
ACACGCGGGCTTCGACTTCGAGGCGATCCGCAAGGCCGCGGAACACAACGCGCGCAGCAAGCGCCTGCGCGGCGCGAGCACCATCAGCCAGCAGGTGGCCAAAAACCTCTTCCTCTGGTCCGGCCGCACCTGGGTACGCAAGGGCCTCGAGGTGTGGTTCACGGTGTTGATCGAGGCGCTGTGGCCGAAGGAGCGCATCCTCGAGGTGTACCTCAATATCGCGCAGTTCGGTCCGGGCGTGTACGGCGTGGAGGCCGCAGCGCAAACCTTCTGGCACAAGAGCGCAAGGCGCCTGACGCGCACGGAGGCCGCGACGCTCGCCGCGGTGCTGCCGAATCCGCGCCGCTATCGCGCCACCGCGCCGTCGCCGTACGTGCAGCGCCGCCGCGACTGGATCCTGCGGCAGATGTCGTATCTCGAGACGCCCGCCGCTACCGACGGCGTGCCGCGTGTTCGTGAAGCGCGCTGAGGAGGCCGCCCCACCACAGGCCGAGCCGGCGGATCACCACGGCTGCCTCCTCGCCATGCCGCGCCGGGTGATCGGCGCGGAGCGCCGCCCAGCCTCGATGCGTCACCGTCACGCGCGTGCCGGACGGCATCTCCTCGAAGCGCACGTCGACCTCGGTCTTCTCGTCCGGCGCAAAGTTCATGTTGCGCCACTCGAAGGCGAGCCGGGCGGGCGGATCCCACAGGGTGATGCGACCGAACACGACCAGCTGCGGCCCCGACGGACCCTCGAACTCCTCGAACAGGCGGCCACCGACGCCCGCCTCGAAATGCAGCACGCCGGGCGCACGACCACCCGCCCTGTAGCGCAGACCGCGACGCCACCAGAGATCGGTCTCGCGCGTGAAGATGTCGAACGCATCGGCCGGCGACACCGCGAGCACCACGCTGGCGCGCGCCTGGTCGCCCGGCAGCGCGACGCCGCCCCGAGGCACGACGCCGCACCGCGGCGCGGTGGTGTCGCTCACCCGCGCCTCCGCACGCGTCGTTCCGCGTAACGCTTGAAGGCGCCCAGCTCCTCCTCCCAGAACGCCTCGATCTCCTCGCTCCAGCTGCGCAGCGCCGCAAAGGGTTCGCGCCGCAGCCGGTAGAACCGCACGCGCGCATCGTCGTCGATGCCGGTTTCCTCGACGAGCCCGCTCCGGCGCAGCACGCGCAGGTGCTGGCTCATGCGCGGCGCACTCACCGCGAGCGCGCGCGCGAGTTCACCGGCACGCGCGGGGCCGGCGCGCAACCGCTCGACCACCGCGCGGCGCGCCGGGTCGGCGAGCGCCGTGAACGCCGCGTCGACACCGGCACCGTGCCTCATCGCGCGGCGCCCTTGAGGCGCTGCATGAACCACCAGCGATGTCCCTCGGGATCGACCGCGAGATAGCTGCGATCGGTCCAGTAGTCGTCACCGTAGTCGTTGGTCGTCGGCTCCATCTCGATGCGCGCGCCGGCCTTGCGCGCGTGTGCGCAATGCGCATCGACGTCGTCGACGAAGATGCACATCGCCTGCGTGTTGCGGTCGCCGACCGCGCGCGGGCTCGCCGGAAACGCGCGCTCAGGGTGCCGGTTCGCCACACCCGCGCCGCCGACGAAGAGCAGTCCCTCGCCATAGGTCAGCTCCGAATGCTCGATCGCGCCGCCCTCGCCCTCGATGCGCATCCGCATGTCGAACCCGAACGCGTCGACCAGCCAGTCGATCGCGCGGGCGGGATCCTCGTAGAACACCGACACGGAAATGCGGGGCCAGCCCGCCGGAGTTGCACGCATGACAGTTACTCCGCAAATTAATAATTTACGAATAATGCAACTATACGCGCACTCGAACCCGACGTGCAAACCCCCTGGCCATGAGCTGTCAGCTGTCAGCCATCAGCTCGCCTCTGCGGCGTACCCCAGGTTCGGCGCGAGCCAGCGCTCGGCTTCCGCGAGCGTCCACCCCTTGCGCCGTGCGTAGTCTTCGACCTGGTCGCGCGCGATCTTGCCGAGCGCAAAATAGTGCGCTGCGGGGTGCGCGAAGTACCAGCCGCTCACGGCGGCAGTCGGATACATCGCGAACGATTCGGTCAGCACGATGCCGGCGCGGCGCTCTGCATCGAGCAAGCGCCACAGTTTCGCCTTCTCCGTGTGGTCGGGACAGGCGGGGTAGCCGGCCGCCGGGCGAATGCCCTGGTACGCCTCGCGGATCAGCTCGTCGTTCGTGAGGTCTTCGCCCGGCGCGTAACCCCACAATTCCCGCCGCACCCGCCAGTGGAAATGCTCGGCGGCCGCTTCCGCGAGCCGGTCGGCGAGCGCCTTCAGGATGATCGCCGAGTAGTCGTCGTGCGCCGCCCGGAAGCGCTCGATGTGCGGCTCGATGCCGAGGCCCGCCGTCACGGCGAAGGCGCCGAGGAAGTCGCGCACGCCCGTCTCCTTCGGCGCGATGTAGTCGGTGAGGCACGAGTGGGCCTGCCCGTCGGGTTTGCGCTTCTGCTGTCGCAGGTGCGACAGCGTCGCGATCACCTGCGTGCGCGCCTCGTCGCCATAGACCTCGATGTCGTCGCCGACGGCGTTCGCGGGCCAGAAACCGATCACCGCGCTCGCCGTGAGCCAGCGCTCCTCGACGATCCTCTTCAGCATCCGCCGCGCATCGGCGTAGAGGTTGCTCGCGGCCTCGCCGACCACCGGATCGGTCAGGATGTCGGGGAACTTGCCGGCGAACTCCCAGGCATTGAAAAACGGCATCCAGTCGATGAACGGCAGCAGCTCGGTGAGCGGGTAATCGCGGAACTCGCGCACCCCGAGCGCGGCCGGGCGCACCGGGCGTTCGCGGCTCCAGTCGATCGGGTGACGGTTCGCGCGCGCCGCCTCGATCGTGACGTCCGGAAGCTTGACCCGCTTGCCCGCGTGCTGCTCGCGTCGCCGCTCGTGCTCCTCGGCGTTCTTCGCGAGGAAGGGGCCGCGCTGCTCCTCGTTGATCAGCGACTGGCAGACGCTCACGGAACGCGACGCGTCCTTCACGTAGACGACCGCCTCGGGGTACTGCGGCGCGATCTTCACCGACGTGTGCGCCGGGGAGGTCGTCGCGCCGCCGATCAGCAGCGGCAGATGCATGCCCTGGCGGCGCATCTCGTGCGCGACGTGCACCATCTCGTCGAGCGAGGGCGTGATGAGGCCCGACACGCCGATCAGGTCGGCGCCTTCACGGCGCGCCGTCTCGAGGATCTGTTCGCACGGCACCATGACGCCGAGGTCGACGACCTCGAAGTTGTTGCACTGGAGCACGACGCCGACGATGTTCTTGCCGATGTCGTGCACGTCCCCCTTGACCGTCGCCAGCACGATCTTGCCGTTCGAGCGTACGCCGCCCTCCTTCTCGCTCTCGATGAACGGGATGAGATGCGCGACGGCCTTCTTCATCACGCGCGCGCTCTTGACCACCTGCGGCAGGAACATCTTGCCGTCGCCGAAGAGATCGCCGACGACGTTCATGCCGTCCATCAGCGGGCCCTCGATCACGCTGATCGGGCGGTCGGCCTCGAGGCGCGCCGCCTCGGTGTCCTCGACGACGTAATCGTCGATGCCCTTGACGAGCGCGTGCTCGAGGCGCTTCGCGACCGGCCACTGTCGCCAGGCGAGATCGGCTTCGCGCCGCTCGGTCCTGCCGCCCTTGAAGCGCTGCGCGAGCTCGAGCAGCCGCTCGGTCGCATCCGGGCGGCGGTTCAGCACCACGTCCTCGCAGGCCTCGCGCAGCGCCGGTTCGATGTCCTCGTAGATCGCGAGCTGGCCCGCGTTGACGATGCCCATGTCCATCCCGGCGCGGATCGCGTGGTACAGGAACACCGAGTGCATCGCCTCGCGCACCGGTTCATTGCCGCGGAACGAGAACGACACGTTGCTGACGCCGCCCGACACCATCGCGTGCGGCAGCCGGCGCTTGATCTCGCGCGTCGCCTCGATGAACGCGAGCCCGTAGCCGTTGTGTTCCTCGATGCCGGTCGCGATCGCGAAGATGTTCGGGTCGAAGATGATGTCCTCGGGCGGAAAGCCGACCTCCTGCGTCAGCAGGCGATAACAGCGCTCGCAGATCGCCGCCTTGCGCTCCACCGTGTCGGCCTGCCCCTGCTCGTCGAACGCCATCACGACGACCGCCGCACCGTAGCGCCGCACCGCGCGCGCCTGCTCGAGGAACGGTCCCTCGCCTTCCTTCAGGCTGATGGAATTGACGATGCCCTTGCCCTGCAGGCACTTGAGGCCGGCCTCGATCACGCTCCACTTCGATGAATCGAGCATCACCGGCACGCGCGCGATGTCGGGCTCGGCACCGATCAGGTTGAGGAAACGCACCATCGCCGCCTGCGAGTCGAGCATGCCCTCGTCCATGTTGACGTCGATGACCTGCGCACCGTTCACGACCTGCTGGCGCGCAATCTCGACCGCCGCCGCGTAGTCGCCCGCCTCGATCAGCTTCCTGAACTTCGCGCTGCCCGTGACGTTGGTGCGTTCGCCCACATTGACGAAGAGGCTCGTATCGTCGATCGTGAGGGGCTCCAGTCCCGCGAGCCGGCACTGCACCGGGAGCGCCGGCACGGCGCGCCGCGGCACTGCCGCCGACGCGGCGCGGATCAGGCGGATGTGCCCGGGTGTCGTGCCGCAGCAGCCGCCGAGGATGTTGACGAACCCCGATGTCGCGAACTCGTGCACGATCGCCGCGGTTTCTTCCGGTTGCTCGTCGTACTCGCCGAAGGCATTCGGCAGGCCCGCGTTCGGATAGACGCATACATGCGTATCCGCGACGCGCGACAGCTCCTCCACGTAGGGCCGCAGCTGCCGCGCGCCGAGCGCGCAGTTGAGCCCGACCGCGAGCGGTGCGGCGTGGCGTACCGAGTTCCAGAACGCCTCGACCGTCTGGCCCGAGAGCGTGCGCCCCGAGGCATCGGTGATCGTGCCCGAGACGATGATCGGCAGGTCGACTCCCAGCTCGTCGAGCGCGCACCGTGCACCGAAGAGCGCCGCCTTCGCGTTCAACGTGTCGATCACGGTCTCGATGAGCAGCAGGTCGGCGCCACCGAGCACGAGCGCGCGCGCCGCATCGCCATAGGTCGCGGCGAGCTCGTCGAACGTGACGTTGCGAAAGCCCGGGTCGTTGACGTCCGGCGACAGCGACGCCGTGCGCGTGGTCGGGCCGATCGCACCTGCGACGAAACGCGGCTCGCCGCTCGCTGCCGCGACCTCGTCGGCGACCTGCCGCGCAAGACGCGCCGAGGCGTAGTTCAGCTCCGGCACGAGCGCCGCGAGCCCGTAGTCGGACTGCGAGACGGCATTGGCGCTGAATGTGTTGGTCTCGATGATGTCGGCGCCCGCCTCGAGGTATTCGCGGTGGATCGCCGTGATCATCCCCGGCTGGGTCAGCGACAGCACTTCGTTGTTGCCGCGCAGCTCGCGACCGTACTCGGCGAAGCGCGCACCGCGATAGGCCGCCTCGTCGGGCTTCCTGCGCTGGATCATCGTGCCCATCGCGCCGTCGAGGAACACGATGCGTACGGCGAGGAGCTCCTTCAGCCTGCGGATGCGTTCCGCACGCGCGGCCTCGTCGACGCGCTCGACAGCGAAGGGCATCGCGGGCGCGTGCACCGCGGGGCGGCCGGGTCCGGGCGCCTGCACCGGCGGTCCGTGCGCATGACCCGCGGGATCGTGTGCATGGCCGGTGTGATCGTGCGCAGGGCAGACGTGACCGTGCGCACCCGGATGCGCGGCGCTCACGACGCCCCTCCGGCAGCCGCCGCGACCCCGCCCGCGGCGTGGGGCACGGTTTGTGCCGCGAGCGGTCGCACGCCGAGCGCATGGCAGATCGCGTAGGTGAGCTCCGCGCGGTTCAGCGTGTAGAAATGGAAGTCGGCGACACCATGTGCCCGCAGCCGCTCCACCTGCTCGATCGCGACGCTCGCCGCGATCAGCTTGCGTGTCTCCGCGTCGTCGTCGAGCCCCGCGAAGCGCTCGCGCAGGCGTGCCGGGATCGTCGCGCCGCAACGCTCGGCGAAGCGCAGCACCTGCGGGAAGCGCGTGATCGGCAGGAGGCCCGGCACGATCGGCGCCTCGATGCCGGCCGCCGCGCAGCGATCGCGAAAGCGCAGGAACGCGTCGGTGTCGAAGAAGAACTGCGTGATCGCGCGACGCGCGCCGGCGTCGATCTTGCGGCGGAGGTTGTCGAGGTCGGCATCCGCCGAGCGCGCCTCGGGATGCACTTCGGGGTAAGCCGCGACCGAGATGTCGAAATCGGCGATGCCCTTGAGCCCCGCGACGAGGTCGGCGGCGAACGCAAAGCCGCCGGGATGCGGCTCGTAGCGCGCCGCGCCCTGCGGCGGATCGCCGCGCAGCGCGACGATGTGCCGGATGCCCTGCGCCCAGTAGGTGCGCGCGATGTCGAGGATCTCCTCGCGCGGCGCGCCGACGCAGGTCAGGTGCGGCGCACCGGTCAACGGCGTCTCGCGCTGCACACGCGTGACGATGTTGTGGGTGCGGCTGCGCGTCGAGCCGTCGGCGCCGTAGGTGACCGACACGAAGCGCGGCGCGAGCGGCGCAAGGCGCTGCACGGAGCGCCACAACGTCTCCTCCATCGCGGCATCGCCGGGCGGGAAGAATTCGAACGAGACGGCGATATCGCGGGATCGGCTTTCGGTCGTCATGCGGCACTCTCGGCGGCGGCGCGGCGGCGGGCAAAGGCGACGAGCACGTGGGTCTCCTCGTCCAGCGGCTTCAGCTTTTCGGTGTCGAAGCCGGCCGCCGCGAGCCGGCCGCGCAACTCCGTGATCGGGTGCGCGACGACATTGCCGCGCGCGCTCTCGAGGAATTCGTAGGGAATCACGAGCCACACCGGCGCGGCGGGCGCGAGGCGCGCGTGCAGTTCGCGCAGCATGGACTCGACCGCAGCGCCATCGCGCGCTGCGCAGGCATCGATGATCGCCGCATCCCAGGTGGACGCCGCACCCACGCGCACCGCGAGGTCCGCGTCGATTCCGCGGCGCTCGCAATGAGCCCGCAGGGCTTCGCGCGCCTCGGTGCGCGCGGCGACGATCGTGACGCCCCGCGCGAGGGCCGCCGCCGCATCCGCCAGCTCGAGATGCGTCGGCTCGACGAGCAGCAGCCGCGCCGCGCGGGCATCCGGCGCGCCGTCACGGATGAAGGCCGAGAGCGCACGGCCGAGACGCGAGCTGCGCGGCGACGCGGGCCGCAGTTCGCGCGCGCTCGCCGCCGCGCGCTGCACATCGCGCCGGCGCACCGCATCCGCAGTGTCGATCCGGGCGAGCACCGCGGTCAGCAGCGATGCGACTTCGCCGTCCGTGACCGTCGAGTAGCACACCCACGAGCCACGCCGCGCCCGCACGAGCAGCCCCGCCTCGCACAGCACTTTCAGGTGGCGCGAGACGCGCGGCTCGCTCTGGCCGAGACTTGCGGCCAGCTCGGTCACGCTCCACTCGCGCAGCGCGCAGAGCGCGAGGAGGCGCAGGCGCGTCGGCTCACCGGCGGCGCGAAGAACCTTCGTGGTATCGAGCAGCGTCAGCATGGATTAAGAATATATACAATTCGTTAATTGCACAAGCAACTATTTGATCTACAAAGATCAAATGTCTTGCCGGATGGGGGTTCGCTCGCGCTGCGGCGGCCAGCGGCGGGTTCGCGCGGCTAGTTGATCCGGTCGGTTGCGGGCACCGCCGGCGGCCCGAACACTTGCGTGACATCGATGGCATCGAACACGTAAGGGCGATGGCAGAAATCGCAGGTGACGGTCACCGCGCCCTGCTCCCTGAGCACGCCCTGCACCTCTTCCTCGCCGAGTGCCCGCAAGACCCCGAGCACACGCTCGCGGCTGCAGCGGCATTCGAACGCAACCGGTGAACCGGCAAAGAGCCGCACGTCGTCGCCGGCACCGACCCGGCGCGCCAGCGCCTCGATCGAATCGTAGAGCAGCTCGTGCGCGTCGACGCGGCCTGCGTATTCGCGCGTGCGCTCCCAGATCGCCCCTGCATCGCCGCCCGCATCGGCTGCCGGCAACTGCTGCACGAGCAGTCCACCGGCGTGCTGCGCATCGGCTGCGAGGCGTACGCGCGTCGGCAGCTGTTCGGACGTCGCGAAATAGGCGTCGATGCACTCGGCGAGCGAGGCTCCCGCGAGTGGCACGATGCCCTGGTAGGGCGCGCCCCGCTCCACCGATTCGATCGTCACGGTGAGGCGCCCGCTGCCGGTGAGCAGGGCGAAGTCGGTGCCGGCGGCATCCTCGCGGACATGCGCCGCGCCCAGTCGCGCCTCGTCGCAGCGCGCGACGCCACGGATCCGGAAGTCGTGCGTGCACTGCACGACGAGGAGCCGGACCGCGCCATCGCCCTGCAACTGCAGCGTGAGGCTCCCCTCGAACTTGAGCGTGGATGCGAGCAGCACGGCGGCTGCAACCGCTTCACCGAGGAGGTCGCGCACGGGCGGCGGATACGCCGCGTGTTCGCGCAGCGCGGCCCACGCCGGGCCGAGCTGCACCAGCTGGCCGCGCACCGGGTGGCCCTCGAGCAGGAAACGGCGGACGCGATCGCTGTCCTTGTCCGGCGGCGCGCTCACGGCCCCGCGAGCTTCTTCTTCAGCAGCTCGTTCAGCTGCGCCGGGTTCGCCTTGCCCTGCGTCGCCTTCATCGTCTGGCCGACGAAGAAACCGAACAGCTTGTCCTTGCCGGCACGGTACTCGGCGAGCTGGCCGGGATTCTTCGCCATTACTTCTTCGATCGCGCGCTCGATGGCGCCCGTATCGGTGATCTGGCGCAACCCCTTCTCCTCGATGATCGCGTCGGCGTCGCGGCCGCTCGTCCACATCACTTCGAAGACGTCCTTGGCGATCTTGCCCGAGATGGTGTTGTCCGCGATGCGCGCGACGAGGCCGGCGAGTTGCGCGGCGCCGACGCGGCTCGCGCCGATCTCGAGGTTTTCCTTGTTGAGGAATGCCGCGAGATCGCCGTTCACCCAGTTCGCCGCCAGTTTCGGCTCGCCGCCGAGCCGCGCGACGACTTCCTCGTAGTACGCCGCGAGTTCGCGGCTCGCGGTGAGCACGCCCGCGTCGTATTCCGAGAGCCCGTACTGCGTCACGAAGCGCGCGGCCTTGGCGTCCGGCAGTTCGGGCAGCGCGGCGCGCACGCGGTCGAGGAATGCGGCATCGATCTCGAGCGGCAGGAGATCGGGGTCGGGGAAGTAGCGATAGTCGTTCGCCTCTTCCTTCGAGCGCATCGAACGCGTCTCGCCCTTGTCGGGATCGTACAGGCGGGTTTCCTGCACCACCTTGCCGCCGCCCTCGAGCACGTCGATCTGCCGCGCGACCTCGAAGTTGATCGCCTTCTCGACGAAACGGAACGAGTTCAGGTTCTTGATCTCCGCGCGCGTGCCGAATGCGTCGCTGCCCCTGGGGCGCACCGAGACGTTCGCGTCGCAGCGGAAGGACCCTTCCTGCATGTTGCCGTCGCAGATCCCGAGATAGCGCACGAGCGTGTGCACCTTCTTCATGTACGCGACCGCTTCCTTCGCCGAACGCATGTCGGGCTCGGAGACAATCTCGATGAGCGGCGTGCCGGCCCGATTCAGGTCGATCGCGGTGGCGCCTGCGAGACCCTCGTGCAGCGACTTGCCGGCATCCTCCTCGAGATGCGCGCGCGTGATGCCGATGCGCTTTTTCGTGCCGTCGTCGAGCACGATGTCGAGGTGACCATGGCCGACGACCGGCAGCTCGTACTGGCTCACCTGGTAGCCCTTCGGCAGGTCGGGGTAGAAGTAATTCTTGCGCGCGAACACCGAGCGCGGTGCGACATGCGCGCCGACCGCGAGCCCGAAGCTCACCGCCATGCGCACCGCCTCGCCGTTCAGCACGGGCAGCACGCCCGGGTAGCCGAGGTCGACGAGGTTCGCCTGCGCATTCGGCGCGGCGCCATACGTCGTTGCCGAGCCCGAGAAGATCTTCGACCGGGTCGCGAGCTGCGCGTGGATCTCGAGCCCGATGACGGTTTCCCATTCCATGGTCAGTGCCGCTCCGCCGGCGCGCGATGGTGCCAGTCGGTCTCCCGCTGGAAGGCGTGCGCCGCCGCGAGCAGCTTCGCCTCCGAGAAATGCGGCCCGATCAGCTGCAGACCGACCGGCAGCGCGTTGACGAAGCCGCACGGAATCGACAGTGCGGGCACACCGGCGAGGTTCGCGCCGATCGTGTAAATGTCGTTCAGGTACATCGTGACCGGGTCGGTGGTCTTCGCACCGAGCTCGAACGCGGGTGTGGGGCTCGTCGGCCCGACGAGCAGGTCGACGTCGGCGAACGCGCGCGCGAAATCGGCGCTGATCAACTGGCGCACTCGCTGAGCCTTGAGGTAATACGCATCGTAGTAGCCCGCGGACAGCACGTACGTGCCCGTCATGATGCGCCGCTTCACCTCCGCGCCGAACCCTTCGCCGCGCGAGCGCTGGTAGAGGTCGAGCAGGTCCTTCGGCTTTGCGCATCGGTACCCGAAGCGCACGCCGTCGAAGCGCGCGAGGTTCGACGAGCATTCGGCCGGCGCCACGACGTAATAGGTGGGCACCGAGAGCCCGACGTTCGGCAGGCTCACGTCGACGAGCGTGGCGCCGAGCTTCTCGTACACCGCGAACGCGGCGCGCAGCTGCCGCTCGTTTTCGGCGTCGAGCCCCTGGTCGAAGAACTCGCGCACGATGCCGAGCCGCAAGCCCGCGCAGGGCGTTGCGAGAGCGGCCGCATAGTCCGGCACCGGCTGATCGACGCTCGTGGAATCACGCGGGTCGAACCCGGCCATCGCCGCGAGCAGCAGCGCGCAATCCTCGGCGGACCGCGCGATCACGCCCGCCTGGTCGAGGCTCGACGCAAACGCGATCATGCCGTAGCGCGACACGCGCCCGTAGGTGGGCTTCAGGCCCGTGACTCCGGTGAGCGCCGCGGGCTGGCGGATCGAGCCGCCGGTATCGGTGGCGGTGGCGGCGGGTGCGAGGCGTGCCGCTACCGCTGCGGCCGAGCCGCCCGAGGAACCGCCCGGCACCATCGCGGGATTCCACGGATTCCTGACCGGCCCGTAGAAGCTCGTCTCGTTCGACGAGCCCATCGCGAACTCGTCCATGTTGGCCTTGCCGAGCATCACGGTGCCGGCCGCCTTGAGGCGCGCGACGACCGTCGCATCGTAGGGCGAGACGAAGTTGTCGAGCATGCGCGAGCCGCAGGTCGTGCGCACGCCCTCGGTGCAGAAGATGTCCTTGTGCACGAGCGGCACACCCGTGAGCGGGCCCGACCGGCCGGCAGCCCGCGCCCCGTCTGCGCTGGCGGCGGCCGCCAGCGCCGACTCGCCGGTGATCGACACCATGGCGTTGAGTGCGGGCTGCGCGGCCTCGAGCCGGCCGAGGAGGTGACGCGTGAGCTCGACGCTCGAAAACTCGCGCTGCGCGAGGCCGTGCGCGAGTTCGGCGACGCCGCGTTCGTGCAGCGGGGCGCCCGTCATTCGATCACCTTCGGCACGATGTACAGGCCCGCCTCGACCTGCGGCGCATTCTGCTGGTAGAGCGCATGGCGGTCCGTTTCGGTCACCTCGTCCGCACGCAGGCGTTGCGAGAGCCCGGCGAGGGGGTGCGCCATGGGCTCGATGCCGGCCGTATCGGCGCGCTCGAGCTGGCCCACCATGTCGAGGATATTGCCGAGCGTCTCGACGTAGCCCGCGACTTCGTCCTCCCGCAGCGCGAGGCGCGCGAGCCGGGAGACGTTTTCGATGTCGGTGCGCTTCAGGGTCATGTGAGGAACATCACGGAAAAATGGCGCGAAATCATACACCTCGTATTGTGGAAAATGTTGTCGGTTGCTAGATTACCGGCCACTTTCACGGGGTGTCCCCGAAGGTTCGGTCGCTTTCATGTTCAAACGCCTGCGGGGCTACTTCTCCAGCGATCTGTCGATCGACCTGGGCACGGCCAACACACTCATTTACGTGCGCGATCGCGGCATCGTGCTGAACGAGCCGTCGGTCGTCGCGGTCCAGGACGAGCCGAATCGCGGCGGCAAGGTCATCGTCGCGGTCGGCGCCGATGCCAAGGGCATGCTCGGGCGCACCCCGGGGCACATCACCGCCGTGCGTCCGATGAAGGACGGCGTGATCGCCGACTTCACGTACACCGAGAAGATGCTGCAGTACTTCATCAACAAGGTGCACGGCAACCGCATGCTGAAGCCGTCGCCGCGCGTGCTCGTCTGCGTACCGATCGGCTCGACCCAGGTCGAGCGCCGCGCGATCAAGGAATCGGCGGAAGGTGCCGGCGCCCGCAGCGTCGGCATCGTCAGCGAGCCGATGGCCGCGGCGGTCGGCGCGGGCCTGCCGGTGCACGAGGCACGCGGCTCGATGGTGCTCGACATCGGCGGCGGCACGTCGGAAGTGGCGGTGCTGTCGCTGAACGGCATCGTCTATGCCGCCTCGGCGCGCATCGGCGGCGATCGCTTCGACGAGGCGATCATGAACTACGTGCGCAGGAACTACGGCATCCTGATCGGCGAGGCGACCGCCGAGCGCATCAAGATCGAGATCGGCTCGGCCTATCCCGGGCAGCAGGTGCGGGAACTGTCGGTCAAGGGCCGCAACCTCTCGGAAGGCGTGCCGCGCAGTTTCACGCTGAACAGCAACGAGATCCTCGAGGCGCTGCAGGAACCCCTGCAGGGCATCGTGAGCGCGGTCAAGCAGGCGCTCGAACAGACCCCGCCCGAACTCGGTGCCGACGTTGCCGAGCGCGGCATCGTGCTCACCGGCGGCGGCGCGCTGCTGCGCGACATCGACAAGCTGCTGATGGAAGAGACCGGCCTGCCGGTCGTGATCGCCGACGACCCGCTCACCTGCGTGGCGCGAGGCGGCGGGCGCATTCTCGAACTCATGGACGAGATGGGCCCGGGCCACTTCGGTCTCGAATGAGCGTACCCCGCGCGGAAAGGTAGTCGCGCGTGGCCATGTTCGGCGGTACGGGTCGAGCGGTCCAGAGCCGCGTCGCGGCGACCGGCCTGTCTTTCACGTTCTACGCCACGCTGGCCGTCATCCTGATGTTCCTCGACCAGCGCGGCCACTGGCTCGACTACGCCCGCTATGGCCTCTCGGCAGCGGCATACCCCGTGCAACTCGCCGTCAACTCGCCGTCGGCCGCGTGGCACTGGCTCCGCGGCATCGCCGCGACCCGGGCGACGCTGCAGCAGGAGAACAGCGCGCTGCGCGCGGAGAATCGCGCGCTCGAGCTGCGCACACTGCGCATCGAGGCGCTCGAGTCCGAGAATGCCAAGCTGCGCGCACTCGCCGCGGCGCTGCCCGACGTCGCGCAGAAATGGCTCCCCGCCGAGGTGCTGAACGTCGAGCTGTCGACGTTGCGGCAGCGGGTCGTGATCAACAAGGGTGCCAGCTCGGGCGTCTTCAAGGGCCAGGCAGTCCTCGCGAGCGGAGGCCTGATGGGCCAGGTCATGCGCACGGGCCCATGGTCGTCGGAGGTGATCCTGATCACCGACCCCGAACACGCGGTGCCGGTGCAGGTGCTGCGCAGCGGCCTGCGCACGATCGCCGTGGGCCAGGGCAACAGCGGCGTGATGACACTGCCCTACCTGCCCGTCAATTCCGACATCAAGGTCGACGACCTGCTCGTCACCTCGGGCCTCGGCGGCGTATTTCCGGCGGGCTACCCGGTCGCGCGCGTCACCGACGTGGGCCGCGATCCCGGCCAGCCGCTCGCACAGGTGCACGCACAACCGCTCGCCGCGATCGACCGCGACCGGGAAGTGAGCCTCGTGTGGTTCATGCCGGGGCATCCGGCCGCACCCGCGCCCCTCGAAGAGGTCGCGCCGCCGCCCGGCCTCGCTTCCGCGCCGCAGGCCGTGCCGACGGAGCCGAAATGAACGCGCGCGCCGTCGAGCCGCGCGCGGCGATGCTGTTCTCGTCGTTCGTCGCGCTCATCTTCCAGGTCGTGCCACTGCCGGCCGGCCTGTCGATCGTGCGCCCGGCCTTCCTCGTGATCGTCGTGCTCTACTGGTCGATCTCGGCCCCGCGCGCCGGTGGCCTCTTCTTCCCGTTCCTGTGCGGGCTCGCGCTCGATGTGTTCCAGGGCGCGGTGCTCGGCGAACACGGACTCGCGCTCGTCACGGTCGCCTTCCTCGCGATCCGCTTCCACCTGCTGATCCGCAACAAGCCGCTGTTCGAGCAGGCGCTGATCGCATTCGCCGCGCTCGCATTCTATGAATTCATCGTCTGGTGCATCGACGGCTTCAGCGGGCACACACTGAACGCGGGCCTGCGCTGGTTGCATCCGATCACGGGCGGCCTGCTCTGGCCCGTGGTGAGCGGCGTGCTGGCGCGCACCCACCGGCCGCGCTGAGGCGCCGCGTGATCGCGCGGGTACGCATCAAGGATCACTGGAAGGAACAGCGCCTGTTCGAGCGGCGCTGCCTCGTCGCCGGCGGCTTCATCGCGGTGCTGTCGATCCTGCTGCTCGCGCGGCTCGTCACGCTGCAGGTCCTGCGGCACGACTACTACATGGATCTGTCGCAGGGCAATCGCGTGCGCATCGAGCCACTGCCGGCGCCGCGCGGGCTGATTCTCGATCGCAACGGCACGGTGGTCGCGGAGAACCGCCCCGCCTACCAGCTCGAGCTCGTGCGCGAGGAAGTACCCGACCTCGATTCGACGCTCCGGCGTCTGACCGACATCGGCCTCCTGAGCGCGGACGACATCGACGACACGCGCAAGCTCGTGAAGTCGCACCGCAGCTTCGACAGCGTGCCGATCCGCCTGCGCCTCGACGACGACCAGATCGCGACCTTCGCCGTGCACCGCTTCGAGTTTCCGGGTGTCGACATCCGCACGCGCCTCGCCCGCTTCTACCCCTACGGCGAGCTGGCGGTGCATGCGCTCGGCTACGTCGGCGCGATCAGCGAACAGGACCTCGGGCGCATCGATCGCGCGGCCTATGCGGGCACCACGCTGATCGGCAAGCTCGGCGTCGAATCGACCTACGAGAAGGACCTGCACGGACAGAACGGCTCGCGGGAGATCCTCGTCAATGCGCAGGGCCGGTCGGTGCAGCGCCAGGGCGCTCTCGTGCCGAACCTGCGCACCGTCGCGCCGGTCGCCGGTCAGGACCTGCTCCTGTCACTCGATCTCGGCGTGCAGAAAGTCGCGGAGGAGGCGCTCGGCGCGCGCCGCGGCGCCGTCGTCGCGCTCGATCCCGGCAACGGGGATGTGCTCGCTTTCGTGAGCCGCCCGGGCTTCGACCCGAACATGTTCGGCCGGGGCATCACGCGCGCCGAGTACCAGGCGCTGCTCGACGACATCGACAAGCCGCTGTTCGATCGCGCGCTGCGCGGCACCTACCCGTCGGGCTCGACGATCAAGCCGGCAATCGCGCTCGCCGGCCTCGTCTACGGTGTCGTGAATCCGGCCGACCACCGCTTCTGCGCGGGCGTCTACCGCCTGCCGGGCAGCAGCCGCATGTTTCGCGAGGGGCGCAGCGGCCGGCACGGTTCCGTCGATCTCGTCGATTCGATCGCGCGCTCCTGCGATGTGTACTTCTACGATCTCGCGAACCGGCTCGGCGTCGATCGCATCGCCGCGTTCCTCGCGCCCTTCGGCTTCGGCAGTGTCACCGGCATCGACATCGGCGGCGAGAAACCGGGCCTGCTGCCGTCCCGCGAATGGAAGCGCAAGGCCTTCGCACGAGCGCAGGACCAGGTGTGGTTTCCCGGCGAGACCGTCAATTTCGGCATCGGCCAGGGTTACTTCCTCGTGACCCCGCTGCAGCTCGCGCATTACACGTCGATCCTCGCCAACCACGGCACTTCATACAGGCCGCGCCTCGTCAACGCCGTGCGCGACCCGGTGACGGGCACGGTGCGGCGGCTCGCTCCGGTGAAAGGCGCGACCATCGAGGCCACGCCGGAGGACTGGAACATCGTGACGCAGGGCATGATCGGCGCGCTGCGCGGCCGGGGCACGGCGGCGGCGACGGCGGGACGCAACATGACGTACACGATCGCGGGCAAGACCGGCACCGCGCAGGTCTTCAGTGTCGGGCAGAACGAGAAGTACGTCGAGAAGGATGTCGCGGAGCGGCTGCGCGATCACTCGTGGTTCATCGCATTCGCGCCCGCCGAAGCGCCGCGCATCGCGGTCGCCGTGCTCGTCGAGAATGGCGGGTTCGGCTCGACGGGTGCTGCACCGATCGCCCGCAAGGTGATGGATGCATGGCTCGTGAAGGGGGGCGCATGACCTTCGGCAGCGTCGATGCCTCGTACACGCGCCGTACGCTGACCCGCTCGGCCCGTGCGCTCGCGAGCCTGAAGGTCGACGGGCCGCTGCTCGTCGGCCTCGCGCTGATCGCGGTCTTCGGGCTCATCGTGATGTACAGCGCCTCGGGGCGCGACATCGGCGCGGTGCTGAAGTCCGCGACCCGCCTCGGCATCGGCGCCGTGGCGATGCTGGCGCTCGCGCGCGTGAAGCCCGGCTTCCTGCGCCGTGCGGCGCCGGTCATCTACATCGTCGGCATCGTGCTCCTCGTGGTCGTCGACGTGGTCGGCTACATCGGCAAGGGCGCGCAGCGCTGGCTCGACCTCGGGTTCGTGCGCTTCCAGCCTTCCGAAATCATGAAGCTCGCCGTGCCGATGATGTGCGCGTGGTACCTGCACGAGCGGCCGCTGCCGCCCGCGGCGCCGCACCTCGTCGCGACGGCCGTGCTGATCTTCATTCCGGTCGCGCTCACCGCCGCGCAGCCGGATCTCGGCACGGGCATGCTGATCGCCGTCGCGGGCGTCCTCGTCATCCTGCTCGCGGGACTGCAGCTGCGCGTCATCCTCGCGCTCGTCGGCATCGCGGCGCTCGGCGCGTGGTTCGGGTGGGGCTTCCTGCACGATTACCAGCAGAAGCGCGTGCTGATGTTCCTCGATCCGCAGGGCGACCCGCTCGGCGCCGGCTATCACATCATCCAGTCGCAGATCGCGATCGGTTCGGGCGGCGTGTTCGGCAAGGGCTGGATGAACGGCAGCCAGGCTCAGCTCGAATTCCTGCCCGAGCGTTCCACCGATTTCATTTTCGCGGTCATCGGCGAGGAGTTCGGCCTCGTCGGCCTCGCGCTGCTGCTGCTGCTGTACCTGTTCGTGGTCGGGCGCGCGATCTTCCTCGCGCTGCAGACACAGGAGACGTTCGCGCGCCTGCTCGCCGGCAGCATCGCGATCACGTTCTTCGTCTACGTGTTCATCAACGCCGGCATGGTGAGCGGCCTTCTTCCGGTCGTCGGCGTCCCGCTGCCGCTCGTCAGCTACGGCGGCACATCGATGGTGACCCTGCTGGCGGGGTTCGGTATTCTGATGTCGCTCTACTCGCACCGGAAACTGATCCAGTCTTGAGGACCTACGCCCGCGCCATCGCCCTCGTCTGCCTCGCCCTGCCCGCTGCGCACGCGGCGAGCACCTTCGGCGGAACAGACCGCTTCGACCTCTCGCGCGACGATATCCGCCAGTTCATCGAGTCGGCCGCGCAGACCGAGGGCATCTCGGCCGACGACCTCTATCACCTGCTCGCGAAAGCCGAGCCGCAGCCGAAGATCATCGAGGCCATGCAGCGCCCGGCCGAGAAGGTCTCGCCGTGGTGGGAATACCGCAAGCGCTTCCTCACGGCGCAGCGCATCCGCGAGGGCGTCGCGTTCTGGGAACAGCACCGCGAACTGCTCGATCGCGTGGCCCAGGCGCGCGGCGTCGCGCCCGAGTACATCGTCGCGATCCTCGGCGTCGAAACCTTCTATGGCCGCATGACGGGCCGGTACCGGGTCCTCGACGCGCTCGCCACGCTCGCCTTCGACTACCCGCCGCGCGCCGGTTTCTTCGGCAAGGAACTCGCGAACTTCCTGCAGCTGTCGCGCGAAGAGTCGGTCGATCCGCTCGCCGCGCTCGGCTCGTACGCCGGCGCGATGGGCGCACCGCAGTTCATGCCGTCGAGCTACCGCCGCTATGCGGTCGACGGCGACGGCGACGGCCGGCGCGACCTGTTCTCGACCTGGGACGACGTGGTCGCGAGTGTCGCCAACTATTTCCGCGAGCACGGCTGGCAACCGGGCGGGCCGGTGCTGATCGACGCGCAGCTCGCGCCCGACACATCGCTCACGCTCGATCCGGCGAATCTCTCGCTGACCGACACGCTCGACTCGGCGCGCGCCAAGGGACTCTCGTTCGACTCTGCACTGCCCGGCGACACTGCGGTGATCCTGGTGCCGGCCGAGGGCGAACACGCGCCTGCCGTGCGCATCGGGTTCGCGAACTTCGTGACGATCACGCGTTACAACCGCAGTATCCGTTACGCGATGGCCGTGCACGATCTCGCGCAGGCGCTCGTGGCCGCGACCTTCAGCACCGGCAAGTGATGGCATATTCCCGCGCCGCGACGCAGGTGACGTGGATCGGGGTGGCGCTCGCGATCGCGGGCTGCGGCACCTCGCCGCCGAAGCCCGGGCCCGCGGCCACGGCGGCGCCCGCTCCGACGCCACCTCCGCCGCGCGACATCGCGTCGATCCCCGACGCCGTGCCGCGCATCGAGCCGCGCAGCCTGCGCGGCAATCCGCCCTTCTACGAAGTATTCGGCAAGCGCTACACGGTGCTGCCGACGGCCGAGGGCTATGTCGAGCGCGGTGTCGCCTCGTGGTACGGCCCGGGGTTCCACGCCGCGCTGACGTCGACCGGCGAGCCGTACGACATGTACGCGATGACCGCCGCGCACAAGACCCTGCCGCTGCCTTGCTACGCGCGGGTCACCAATCTCGCCAACGGCCGCAGCGTCGTCGTGCGCGTGAACGACCGCGGCCCCTTCGTCGGTGGCCGCATCATCGACCTGTCTTACACGGCGGCGAGCAAGCTCGACATGCTGCGCGACGGCACCGCGTTCGTGGAAGTTGCGGTGCTCACGCCCGGCACCGCGGCGGCGATCGTACCGCCGCCCCTTGCGCCGGCGCCGCTCGAGGCCGTCGCGCCGCGCAGCCTTTACGTGCAGGTCGGCGCATTCGCCGACGCCGGGAATGCCCGCCGCCTCGCCGATCGGCTGCGCGCCGCGGGGCTCGGGCAGGTGTTCGTGCAGCCCACCGTCGGTGGCGATCGCACACTGCATCGTGTGCGCATCGGTCCCGTCGGCAGCGTCGCCGAATTCGATGCGTTGGCCGCGCGCCTCGCGCGTCTCGGCATCACGGATGCGCGCCTCGCGCCCGACTGACTTAGAATCCCGGTTTGTCCCACCGTCCCCGGAGTTGCCCGATGCACCACCGCCGTCGGCTTGCCGCATTCATCCTCGCCTCGCTCTCGCTGGCCGCCGCCCACGCCGCGGTGCCGATCCCGAAGCCGCCCGCGATCAACGCGCGCGCAATGATCCTCGTCGACTACGACAGTGGCCGCGTGCTCGCGGAGGCGAATGCCGACGAACGCATGGAGCCGGCGAGCCTCACGAAGATCATGACCGCCTACATCGCATTCGAGGCGCTCGCCGAAGGCCGCCTGAAGCTCGACGAGGAGGTCCCGGTGAGCGAGCACGCATGGCGCAGCGAGGGCTCGCGCTCGTTCGTGCAGGTCGGCACGCGCATTCCCGCCGAGGTGCTGATCAAGGGCATGATGGTGCAGTCGGGCAACGACGCGACGATCGCGATCGCCGAGCGCCTCGGCGGCACCGAGGCGGCCTTTGCCCAGATGATGAACGCGTACGCGCAGAAGCTCGGCATGACGCATACGCACTTCGAGAACAGCACCGGCCTGCCCGCCGAATCGCACTACACGACGGCACGCGACATGGCGACGCTCGCCCGCGCGGTGATCCACGACTATCCGCAGTATTACCAGTGGTACTCGCTGCGCGAGTTCACGTGGAACAATATCCGCCAGCAGAACCGCAATGGCCTCCTCGGCCGCGACCCGAGCGTCGACGGCATCAAGACCGGCCATACGCAGTCCGCCGGCTACTGCCTCGCCACTTCGGCGAAGCGCGACGGCATGCGGCTCATCACTGCGGTCTTCGGCACCGCCTCGATGAAGGCCCGCGAGGACGCGAGTGCGGCACTGCTGAACTACGGCTTCACCTTCTACGAGACCGTGAAGGTGAAGGGCCGCGGCGAGACCGTGCTCGCACCACGCCTCTACAAGGGTGCGGAGGATCACGTCGCCATCGGGCCGCGCGGCGATGTCTACGTGACGGTCGGTCGGGGCGACGCCGCGCTCGTGAAGACGAGTGCCACCGCGCAGGAGCCCCTGCTCGCCCCCGCCGTGCCGTCGAAAGCCGCCGGCGAGATGCGGGTCAGCGTCGGCGCCGACACGGTCGCGACCGTACCGCTCTTTCCGCTGAAGGCCGTGCCCGAAGGCGGCTGGTGGACGCGCACGATCGACGGCATCGCGCTGATGTGGCGCTGACGCGCAAAGGACACGCACCATGGCCGAACCGTTGCCGACCGCCTATCTCAACGGCGCCTTCCTGCCGCTGCGGGAAGCACGCATTTCGCCGCTCGATCGCGGCTTCCTGTTCGCCGACGGCGCCTACGAGGTGATACCGGTGTTCGGCGGCCGGCCATTCCGCTTCGGGCCGCATTTCGCGCGTCTCGCGCGCAGCCTCGAGGCGCTGCGCATGCGCGACCCGCTCGGCGAGGCCGGCTGGCGCGCGCTGTGTCGCCGGTTGATCGACGAGAACGGCGGCGGCGACCAGTACCTGTACGTGCAGGTCACGCGCGGCGCCGAGTACGGGCGCAACCACGCGCCATTGCCCGAGATCGAGCGCACGGTGTTCGCGTTCGCCGCACCGTTGCCGCGTCCGTCCGCGGCGCAGCTCGCGCAGGGCGCGGCGTGCATCACCGCCGCGGACACTCGCTGGGCGCGCTGCGACATCAAGTCGGTCGCATTGCTGCCGAACGTGCTGCTGCGCCAGCTCTCGATCGACGCCGGCGCCTCGGAGACGATCCTGCTGCGCGACGGCTGGCTGATGGAGGCGAGCGCCTCGACCGTGCACGTGGTCGTCGGCGGCGAAGTGCTGACGCCGCCGAATTCGCCGCAGATCCTGCCCGGCACGACACGCAGCGTCGTCGAGGAACTGATGTTCGAGCTCGGCATACCGCACCGCACGACGCCGGTCGCCGAAGCGACGCTGCGCGCCGCCGACGAGATCTGGCTCGGTGCCGCGACGCGCGAGATCACGTCCGTCACGCGCCTCGACGGCCAGCCGGTCGGCGACGGCGTGCCCGGCCCGGTCTGGCAACGCACCTATCGCGCCTTCCAGGATCACATCAAGCGGCTCGCCGGGAGCGCCTGGTGACCGAGCTCAGGCTGCTCACCTTTCCGGCCGAGTACCCGATCAAGGTCGTCGGCCGGGCGGGCAGCCTGATGCGCGCGGAAATCGACGCGATCCTGCTGCGCCATGCGCCCGACCTCGATGCGAACCGCACGAGCGAGCGCTACTCGGAAAACGGCAATTACCTGTCGATTTCCTACACGATCGTGGCGCAGAGTGCGGCACAGGTGACTGCCCTCGCCGCCGAACTCGCGGCGCAGCCGCACGTGCTGTTCGTCATCTGAGATCCGACGAGGAGACCATCATGGCATGGCATACATCGATCCCCGTACTCACCGCAACGCTGCTGCTCGCCGGCTGCGGTCTCGCCGAAACGGCCGGCTCGGCCGCGGCGAGCGGCGCGAGCGCCGCAGAGGAGGCGAAGCAGGCGAAAGCGATGGAAGCGCAGGTCGAGCAGCAGATCGAGGCGGCGCAGGAGGAAGCGCGCAAGCAGCGCGAAGCGGCCGAAGCCGCCGCGAACTGACCGAGCAAGACGCCTCCGGCTGTCAGCTGTCGGCTGTCAGCTGTGCAAGCAGCCTCGGCGCATACCCGTCGGCCACCTCGCGCACGCCGGCGGGCCCGCCGAGGGCCGCGAGCTGTGTCATCTCGAGCCCCTGGTAGCCGCAGGGATTGATGCGCCGGAACGGCGCGAGATCAAGGTTCACGTTCAGCGCGAGCCCGTGGTAACTCGCGCCGCGGCGCACGCGGATGCCGATGCTCGCGAGCTTGGCGCCCTGCACGTACACGCCCGGAGCGCGCGGCTTCGTCTCCGCACGGATGCCGAACGTGCCCGCATACGCGATCACCGACTGCTCGAGCGCCGTGACGAGATCGCGCACCCCGAGGCCGGCCCGCCGCAGGTCGATGAGCGGATAGACGACGAGCTGACCCGGCCCGTGGTAAGTGACCTGCCCGCCGCGATCGATCTGCACGACCGGGATGTCGCCGGGCGCGAGCAGGTGCGCGCGATCGGCGTTCATGCCGAGCGTGAAGACCGGCGGATGCTCGAGCAGCCAGATCTCATCGAGCGTCCTGGGTCCGCGCTCGTCGGTGAAGCGCTGCATCGCGCGCCAGGTCGGCTCGTAGTCGACCCGGCCGAGCCATTTGACGAGCGGTGCGGCCGCCTCGTCAGCCGCCGGCAGCGGCAGCATGATCAGGCAATCCCACGTTGTTGCCGTCGAGCGCCTGCTCGGCACGATAGCTCGAGCGCACGAGCGGGCCCGACACGCACTCGCGAAAGCCGCGTGCGAGTCCCCAGGCGCGATAGCGCTGGAACTCCTGCGGCGACACGTAGCGCTCGACCGGCAGGTGATTGACCGTCGGGCGCAGATATTGCCCGAGCGTCAGGATATCCACGTCGATCGCGCGCAGGTCGTCCATCGTGGCGGCGATTTCCTCGTCGGTCTCGCCGAGGCCGAGCATCAGGCTCGTCTTCGTGAGGAGACCGGGCCGGTGACGCTTGGCGTGCGCGAGCACCGCGAGGGTCTGGTCGTAGCCCGCACGCGGATCGCGCACCGGGTGCGTGAGCCGTCGCACGGTCTCGACGTTCTGTGCGAACACTTCGAGACCCGAATCGACGACCGTCTCGACATCGCGCAGCACACCCTGGAAATCGGGGGTGAGCGCCTCGACGGCGGTGGCAGGGTTCTCCGCCTTGATCGCGCGAATGCACGCTGCATAGTGCGCCGCGCCGCCGTCCGGCAGGTCGTCACGGTCGACCGAAGTCAGGACCACGTACCGCAGCTTCATCAGTGCGACAGTGCGCGCGGCGTGCTGCGGCTCGGCGGCATCGAGCCAGCCGCGCGGATTGCCGGTGTCGACCGAGCAGAAGCGGCAGGCGCGCGTACAGACCTTGCCCATCAGCATGATCGTGGCGGTGCCGGCGTTCCAGCACTCGCCGATGTTCGGGCATTTCGCCTCTTCGCACACGGTGGCGAGCGCGTGATCGCGCACGGCGCGGCGCACGCGATCGTAGCCCTCGCCGGCGGCGAGCGGCGCCTTGAGCCAGCGCGGCTTGCCGCCGAGGCCGCGACGGTCCGCCTCGCCCCGCGTCTTGATGCCGTCCTTGATGGCCGTGAAGCCCTGCGGGGTCTGGTACTTCTCGCCGCTGCGCGCGGCGGGCGCCGGCTCCTCTGCGACGCGGATGCCCTCGGGATCGCTCATGGGCTCATTCTACCGCAGCGGCCGCATTCAGCGCCGCGAGGCGCTCCGGCGTGCCGATATCCTGCCATTCGCCGCGATAGACACGCCCGTAGAGGCGCTCCGCTGCAATCGCGCGGCGCAGGAGCGGCAGCAGCGGGAAGCGCCCAGGCGTGCAGCCGTCGAAGAAGCGCGGATGGTAGATGCCGATGCCCGAGTACGTGTAGCGCACCACCCCCGGGCCACTGCCCTCGCCGACGATGCCCGCCTCGAGCGAGAAATCGCCGCGTGGATGCTGCGGCGGATTCGGCACGAGCACGAGTTCCGCATTCGCACCGGGCGACAGGGCCCACCGACCGTCGACCGCGAGCGTTGCGGGATCGAAATCGGTCCACACGTCGCCGTTCACGACGAGGAACGGCGCGCGGCCGAGCAGCGGCAGCGCGCGAAAGATGCCGCCGCCGGTCTCGAACGCCACCTCCCCTTCGTCGCTGTACACGATGCGCAGGCCGAAGGCATGCCCGTCGCCGAGTGCCGCACGGATCTTGCCGCCGAGCCACGCGAGGTTGATCACGACCTCCGCCACGCCGGCGCGCGCGAGCGCACCGAGATGGTGGACGATCAGCGGCTCGCCGCGCACCACGAGCAGCGGCTTCGGCAACACGTCGGTCAGCGGGCGCATGCGCTCGCCGCGCCCGGCCGCGAGGATCATCGCCCTCATCGCAGCGCGAGTTCCCGCGCGTTGGCGGCCGGCAGCGCCGCGACGACGCGTGCCTCGAGCCAGCGCGCGAACGCCTGCAGTTCGCTGTAGCGCGCACAGGCATCGCGCAGGTAATCGAGCGTGAGCGGCAGGTCGGCGAGATAACCGCGCTTGCCGTCGCGATACCAGAGACGCGCGAAGATGCCGAGCACCTTCAGGTGGCGCTGCACGCCGACGAGATCGAACCAGCGCAGGAACTCGCGCTCGCTCGCGCCCGCCGCGAGGCCCTCGCGCGCGATGCGGCGACGGTACTCGCGGAGCCAGCCGATCGTGCGTGCGCGCGGCCAGGCGATGTAGCAGTCCTTCAGCAGCGACACGAGGTCGTAGCCGATCGGGCCCTCGAGCGCGTCCTGGAAATCGATGATGCCGGGATTCCTGTCGTCGACGACCATCAGGTTGCGCGAATGATAATCACGGTGCACGAACACGCGCGGCTGCGCGAGCGCCTCGCGCACAAGGAAATCGAACGTGCGCACGAGCAGCGCGAGCTCGTCGTCGCCGAGCTGCAGCCGCAGGTGGCGCGCACAGAACCATTCGGGCATCAGCTCGAGCTCGCGCGTGAGCGCACGCTCGTCGTACGGCGGCAGTTCGCGCGCGGCTTCGCGACCTCGCACCTGGATCGCGGCGAGCGCTTCGAGGGCTTCGCCATAGAGCCGATCGACGTCCTCGCCGCGCGCGAGCGGCGCGAGGTAGGCCGTGCTGCCGAGGTCCTCGAGCAGCACGAACCCCTGGTCGATGTCGCTCTCGTGCACGTGGGGCACGTGCACGCCGGTCGCCTCGAGCAGGCGCGACACCTTGAGGTACGGACGCACATCCTCGTGGCCGGGCGGCGCGTCCATGACGACCCAGCTGCGGCCATTCGCGTGCGCGCGAAAGTAGCGCCGAAAGCTCGCGTCGGCAGACGCGAGTGTCAGCCGATCGACGGGCATGCCGAGCCCGCTCGTCAGCCATGCGTGCAATTCGCCCGCGCGCGCGTCGTATTCGCCCATCCGCTCATTATAATGGCACGACACATGCCGCTTCCCCGCTGTGACCGGCTGCTCGCGTACGCGCTCGGCGCCCTGCTGTTGCCGGCAGGCCTGCATGCGGCCGAACCCGGCGCGCCGCTGTGCTTCACCGCGACCGAGGGCCGCGAAGCGCCGCCGCCGCAGGCGGCCGCGCCCGCGATATCGCCCACCGAGCTCGCGAACGCGCCCATCGAGGTCACGGGCGATCACGCGAGTCTCGGCGTGAACGGCGACGCGGTGCTCTCGGGCAATGTGCAGGTGACGCAGGGCGATCGCTCGATCCACGCCGACCATGTCGAGTACGACGCCAAGGGTGGCCGTCTCGCCGTCGACGGCAGGGTCGAGTATCGCGACCCGCTGCTCATCGTGCGCGGTCGCTCGGGTCGCTATTCGGCGACCGAGGGCGCGGACTTCAAGGGTGCGGAATTCGAACTGCCGTCGCGCCCGGCGCGTGGCACGGCAGCCAGCATGACACTCGATGCCGTCGGCAATGCGCGGCTCACCGACGTCACGTTCACGACCTGCCCGCTGACCGATCCGGCCTGGCGATTGCGCGCCGACCGGATCGATCTCGACAGCGCGCACCGCAACGGCGTCGGCCGCGGCACACGCGTCGAATTCAAGGGCGTGCCGATCTTCTATGCCCCGTGGATATCGTTTCCGCTCGGGACCGAGCGCAAGAGCGGCTTCCTGTTCCCGGGCGCAGGCTATTCGACCCGCAGCGGCGCGCAGCTGTCGGTGCCCTACTACTGGAACATCGCGCCGAACCGCGACCTCAGTTTCGAACCGGTGATCTTCGCGCGGCGCGGCATCGATGTCGCCGGCAATTTCCGCTACCTGACTCGCGCGAGCCGCGGCAAGCTCGACGTGTCGTACCTGCCCGACGATCGATTGTTCGACGACGACCGCAGCTACGTGCATCTCGGCCACCGCAGCGAACTGCCGGCCGGCTGGCGCTTCTCCATCGATGCGGCCAACGCGAGCGACACGCAGTATTTCGAGGATTTCGGCCAGGGACCCGAGGGCACCAGCATCGCGTTCGTCGAACGCACGGCCGAGCTCACCTATCGCGACGCGCACTGGAACCTGCGCGGCGCGTTCCAGGATTTCCAGACGATCGACGTCGACGTCGCGGCCATCGACCGACCCTACGCCGCCGTGCCGCAACTCTATGCGAGCGCCGACTACCGTGTCGGGCAGGCGCTGCAGCTGCGTTACGGCTTCGAGGCGGAGGTCGTGAATTTCGAGCGCAATGTGGGCGTCACCGGCTGGCGCTACGACGCGGCGCCGCACCTCGGCCTCGACTGGCAGGGTGCGGGATATTTCATCCGGCCCGCACTGACCTGGCGCGCCACGGGCTATTCGCTCGAAGACACGGCGCCCGGTGCCGACCGTTCACCGCACCGCAGCCTGCCGACCGCGAGCCTCGACCTCGGCCTCATCTTCGAAGGCGCGACCGGCTCGCACGGCCAGCGCCGGCTCACGGTCGAGCCGCGCGCGCTCTACCAGTACACGCCGTATCGCAACCAGGACGCGCTGCCGGTCTTCGACACCGCCGTGCCCGACCTGACCCTCGTGCAGCTCTTTCGCACCAACCGCTATGTCGGCGGCGACCGCATCGCAGATGCGAACCAGGCGAGCTTCGGCGTCACGAGCCGCGTGCTCGACGCGGCCAGCGGCCGGCAGCTCCTCGCCGCATCGATCGGCCAGACCGTGTACTTCGACACGCCGCGCGTCTCGCTGCCCGGCGAACCGGTCACCGACCGCGACACCTCCGACCTGATCGCGCAGATCGCGCTCACGGCGCTGCGCGACTGGACCGCGGACCTCGGCGTGCAGTGGAACCCCGAGGCCTCGGAGCGCGAGCGCATGCAGGTACAGTTGCAGTACCGCCCCGCCGCAACGAGCGTCGTCAACGTCGGCTACCGCTACCAGCGCGATCGCATCGACCAGGCCGATGCCTCGGTCGCGTGGCCGGTCACGAAACGCTGGAGCCTCTTCGGGCGCTACATCTACTCGCTGCACGACGACGAGACGCTCGATCAATTCGCCGGCTTCGAATACCGCTCGTGCTGCTGGCGGTTTCGCGCGGTGGGCCGGCGATTCGTCAGCAGCCGCACCGGCGAGCGCGATACGGGCCTGTACCTGCAGCTGGAACTCAGCGGCCTCGCCAGTGTCGGATCATCGGCTGTGTCTTTCCTCGAGGACGCAATTCGGGGATACTCACCGGCCAGCCCAAGCCTTTGACACACCTCGGAAAATCCATGCCACGACTCCTGCTCGCCGCGCTGCTCGCGGCCTTCGCCAGCGGCACCGCATACGCGCAGACGCGCGAGCTCGCCTCGGGCGGCGAACTGCTCGACCGCGTCGCGGCGATCGTCAACGACGGCGTCGTGCTGAAGAGCGAAGTCGATGAACAGGTGAAGCTCATCAGCGCGCGGCTGCGGCAGCAGGGACTCGAACTGCCGCCGGCGAACGTGCTGCGCCAGCAGGTGCTCGAGCGGCTGGTGACGCAGGAAGTGCAGATGCAACGCGCGAGCCGCGCCGGCCTCAAGGTCACCGACGAGATGGTGAACAACGCCCTGCAGGACGTCGCACGACGCAACGGCATCGCGCTCACGCAGTTGCCCGCGGCGCTCGCGAGCCAGGGGATCGACTACACGAGCTACCGCGACGACCTGCGCAAGGAGATCACGCTCAGCATGCTGCGCCAGCGCGACGTCGTCGCCCGTATCATGATTTCGCCGCGCGAGATCGACCAGTACCTCGAGCGCGAGAAGAATTCGCCGTCCGAGTCGACCTCATACAATCTGTCGCACATCCTGATCGCGGTCCCGCAGGCCGCCACACCGGAGCAGGTCGCCGAGGCCGAGAAACGCGCGGAAGACGTGCACCGGCGCGCGCTCGCCGGCGAGGACTTCGCCAGCCTCGCGGTCGCATATTCCAACAGCCAGACCGCGCTCGAGGGCGGCTCGCTCGGCTGGCGCAAGGGCACGGAGCTGCCCACCGTGCTCGCCGACGCCGTCGTGCAGCTGAAGGCGGGCGAGGTGAGCAACGTGATCCGCACGCCGAGCGGCTTTCACCTCGTGCGCGTCAACGAGATCCGCAGCTCGGACGGCCCTGCGATGGTGCAGCAGGTGCACGCGCGGCATATCCTCATCAAGACGAACGAACTGCAGGACGATGCGACGGTCAGGCAGCGCCTTGCCGCCGTGCGCGAACGCATCCTGAAGGGCGAAGACTTCGCCGGTCTCGCGAGCACCATGTCGGAAGACCCGGGCTCGGCGGCCGAGGGCGGCGACCTCGGCTGGACGAACCCGGGCACCTTCGTGCCCGAATTCGAGGCGCAGCTCGCCGCACTGAAGGAAGGCGAGATCAGCGAGCCGTTCCAGACGCAGTTCGGCTGGCATATCGTGCAGCTGCTCGGGCGCCGCGAGGTCGACAACAGCGCGGAGATGAAACGGCAGCGCGCGTTCGTCGCGTTGCGCGAAAGCAAGGCCGAGGAAGAGACCGAGCTGTGGCTGCGCCGCCTGCGCGACGAAGCCTACGTCGAATACAGGATGTAGCGGGAGCCTGATGCGCCTGCCACGCATCGCGCTCACCTCCGGCGAACCCGCGGGCATCGGCCCCGAGCTGTGCGCGGCGGTCGCGCGCGGCGCCTGGCCCTGCGAACTCGTCTGCCTCGGTGATCGCGCACTGCTCGCCGAGCGCGCGGCCTCGACCGGCGGGTCGCTGGTCCTGCACGACTACCGGCGCAGCGAAGCCCACGCCCACGTGCCGGGCGAGCTGCGGATCGCGCACACTGCGCTCGGTGCGGCGTCGCAGGCAGGGCGACCCGACCGCCGCAACGCGTCCTATGTGCTCGCGCTGCTCGACGCCGCCATGACCGGCGCGATCACCCACGAATTCGACGCGATCGTCACGGCGCCGGTGCAGAAGAGCATCATCAACGAAGCCGGCATCGCCTTCACCGGCCACACCGAATACCTCGCCGCGCACAGCGGCATCGCGCGGCCCGTGATGCTGCTCGTTGCGGGCAGCCTGCGTGTGGCATTGGCCACGACGCACCTGCCGCTGCGCGAGGTGAGCGCCACGATCACCAAGGCGCTGCTGCGCGAGGTCCTCGACGTGCTCGCGACCGATCTCGCGCGCCTCTTCGGCCTCGCGCGGCCGCGCATCCTCGTGTGCGGCGTGAACCCGCATGCCGGCGAAGCCGGCCATCTCGGCCGCGAGGAGCTCGACGTGATCGCGCCGGCGCTCGCGGACGCGCGCGCACGCGGGCTCGACGTCACGGGGCCGGTGCCGGCCGACACCGCCTTCGTGCCGGCGCAACTGGCGGGACACGACGCCGTGCTCGCGATGTACCACGACCAGGGCCTGCCCGTGCTGAAGCATGCGGGCTTCGGCCGCGCCGTCAATGTCACGCTCGGGCTGCCGTTCATCCGTACGTCCGTCGATCACGGCACGGCACTCGACCTCGCCGGCACCGGCCGCGCCGATCCCGGCAGCCTCGAAGCGGCGCTCGCGCTCGCGATCGAGATGGCGAACCGGCGACGCTGACGTGCCGGCGCGCGCGCGCAAGCGCTTCGGGCAGCATTTCCTGCACGACCCCGCGATGGTCGAGCGCATCGTGCGCGCCGTCGCACCGCGGCCCGGCGACGCGATCGTCGAGATCGGCCCGGGACGCGGCGTGCTGACGCGGGCGCTGCTCGCGGCGGCAGGCCGCCTCGATGCCGTCGAGATCGACCGCGACCTCGCCGCGCAGCTGTCGCAGGAGTTGCCCGCCGCCGCGGGCCTCACGCTGCACGTCGGCGATGCGTTGCGCTTCGATTTCGCGGCGCTCGCCGCGGCGCGCGGTGCGCGTCTGCGCGTGGTCGGCAACCTGCCGTACAACATTTCGACACCGCTGCTGTTCCACCTGCTGGCAACGCCCGCAGCGCTCGACGACCTGCACGTGATGCTGCAGCGGGAGGTGATCGAACGCATGGCGGCCGTGCCCGGCAGCGCCGACTACGGCCGGCTCACGGTGATGCTCGCGCCCTGGGTGCGTGTCGAGAAACTGTTCGATGTCGGTCCCGGCGCCTTCCAGCCGCCGCCGAAAGTCTGGTCGTCCGTCGCGCGCCTCGTCGTCCGGCGTACGCCTGCCTTCGATGTGCCGCCCGCATTCGGGGAAATCGTCCTGCGCGCCTTTTCCGCAAGGCGCAAGACCTTGCGCAATGCCCTGCGGCCCATGCTCGACGCCGCCGCGATCGAGGCGGCCGGCATCGATCCGGGCGTGCGCGCCGAGGTCCTCGCGCCTGCGCAGTTCGCCGCACTTGCGCGCCTCGCCCCGCAGCGATAGCGTGAGCCCATGTCCATCTACCGCCGCATACTGATTCCCGTCGACCTGACCGACGACAGCAGCAGGGTCGGTGAGCGTGCGAAGGCTGTTGCAGCGGTATTCGGCGCGCAGGTCGAATTGCTGCACGTCGTCGAGTTCGTGCCCGTCGAGCCGATGGGCGAGACACTGATGCCCGCGGTTGCGATCGAGGACGAACTCGTGAAGCGCGCGAAGACGCGCCTCGCCGCGCTCGCGGAATCGCTCGGCTTCGCCGGTGCACCGGTCCATGTCGAAGCCGGCAACGTGAAGGCCGAGATCATCCGCGTGGCCCGCGAGCGCGACGCCGACCTGATCGTGCTCGGCAGTCGCGAGCGCCACGGCCTGTCGATACTCGTCAATCTCACCGAAGACACGGTACTGCACGGGGCGCCCTGCGACGTGCTCGCCGTACGCGTCGGTACGCGCGCGGCGAGCCCATGATGAGCGCCGCGCATCGCATCCGGGTCGAGGTCGAAACGGCTTATCTCGACGAGCAGTCGGAGCCGCGCGAGCACCGCTACGTGTTCGCGTACACGATCACGATCCGCAACGACGGGCCGACGCCGGCGCGGCTGCTGACACGCCACTGGGTGATCACCGACGCGAACGGCAAGGTGCAGGAAGTGCGCGGCGACGGGGTCGTCGGCGAACAGCCGCACCTGAAACCCGGCCAGGGATTTCGCTATTCGAGCGGCGCCGTGATCGAAACGCCGGTCGGCGCAATGCAGGGCTCCTACCAGATGGTGACCGACGACGGGTTCGCCTTCGACGCCCCGATTCCGCCCTTCCGGCTCGCGATCCCGGGCGTATTGCACTGAGCGGTTGACGCAGATCATTCTCCGGCGCGCGGCGCGGCCGGACAATGTGCGCCATGAAAGCCCGCCTCACGCTCGCCCTGCTGCTCGCAGGCTGTTCCTCGATGACCGTTGCGGCCACGGAAGAAGCCGGTGCACCGCCTGCGGTCACGCCTTACGCCGACCTGCGCTACCGCCTCGAACTCGTCGACCAGGCGGGACTCGCGCGCGATGCGACGGCCTCGACGCTGCGCGCACGCGGCGGCCTGCGCTCGCGCGAGTGGCACGGCTTCGCCGCGCTCGTCGAGGGCGAGGCGACCGTGCGGGTCGGCGGCGAGCAATACAACGACACCGTGAACGGGCGTACGCAGTACCCGGTGGTCGCGGATCCCGAGGATGCGATCGTCAACCAGGCGTGGCTGCGCTTCAAACCGAACGACCGGTTTGCGCTGCAGGCCGGCCGGCAGGCCGTGAACCTCGACAACCAGCGCTGGATCGGCTCGGTCGGCTGGCGGCAGAACGACCAGACGCTCGATGCGGCCGGCGTGACCGTGTCGCCCACGAAGGCCGTCACGTTCGGCTGGACACACGCGTGGCGCGTCAATCGCGTGTTCGGCACGGACTCTCCGCAGGGCACCTGGCGCGACAACGACATCGACCTCGTGCGGGTTGCGGCCGAGCTCGGCCGGTTCGGCACGCTGGTCGGCTACGGCTATCTGCTCGACATTCCGGATGCGCCTGCCGTCTCGTCGCAGACGTTCGGCGCGCGCTATTCCGGCAGCCGCGCCACCGGCGGCAAGGTGAAGCTGCTGTACGCGCTCGAATATGCCCGCCAGAGCGAATACGGCGCAAACCCCGGCGGCTTCGCGCTCGACTACGTACTCGTCGAGCCGGGCATGGCGATCGGCCCCGCGACCCTCAAGGCGGGCTTCGAGCAGCTCGAAGGCAACGGCACCGTCGCGTTGCAGACCCCGCTCGCCACGCTGCACGCATTCAACGGCTGGGCCGACAAGTACCTGTCGACGCCGCCGAACGGCCTGCGCGACATCTATGTCGACGCGTCGTGGGCGTTCAAGGGAGCCGGTGTCCTCGCCGGCACGACCGTGCGCGTCGCCCGGCACGAATACCGCGCCGAACACGTATCGGCGCGTTACGGCAGCGAGTGGAATGCCCAGGTGGCGCGCCCGTTCGGCAAGCACGTCAGCGCGCTCGCGAAGTTCGCGTCCTACGACGCGGACACGCTGGCAACCGATACGACCAAGGTCTGGTTCGCGGTCGAGGCAAAATTCTGAGCCGCAGCCCCTGCCAGCCGCTCGGCTAAACTGCCGGACCGGAGGTACCCGGTTTGGCACGCTACGCGATCGGCGACGTACAGGGCTGTTACGACGAACTGCGTGCGCTGCTCGCCGCGCTCGGCTTCCGCGCCGACCGCGACGAACTGTGGTTCGTCGGCGACCTCGTCAACCGGGGGCCGCAATCGCTCGAGGTGCTGCGCTTCGTGCGGGATCTCGGCGCAGGCGCGCAATGCGTGCTCGGCAACCACGACCTGCACCTCCTCGCGGTGGCGCTCGGACACGGCGGGCGGCGGCTGAAGCGCGGCGACACGCTCGATGCCGTGCTCGGCGCGCCCGACCGGGAGCGCCTGCTCGAGTGGCTGCTGACGCGCCCCCTCGCCCACCACGACGCCGCGCGCGGCGATCTGCTCGTGCACGCGGGGCTCGTGCCGCAATGGCGCGCGGTCGATGCCGCGCGCCTCGCGCATGAAGTCGAACAGGCGCTGGCGCACGATGCGCCGGCCGTGTTCGGGCAGATGTACGGCAACGACCCCGACACGTGGAGCGAATCGCTCGCCGGCGCCGCGCGCCGGCGCTTCGTGATCAACGCACTGACACGCCTGCGCTACTGCACGGCAGAGGGACGCATGGACCTCTCGCAGAAGGGCGCACCGGGCACGGCCGTACTGCCCCTTGCGCCGTGGTTCACGTTTGGCGACGTGCAGTCGCGCGGCGCGCGCGTGATCTGTGGCCACTGGTCGACGCTCGGTTACAGCGCGAGCCACGGTGTCGTCGCGATCGATACGGGCTGCGTGTGGGGCGGCGCGCTGACGGCACTGCCACTCGACGATCCCGGCGCGCCGCCGGTGCAGACGGCCTGCCGCGCGTATCAGGGCATCGAAGACTGAGGTGTCGCGGGCGTATCCGGCGCCTGCGGGAAGACGACCGGCGGTGGCGCCGCAATGCCCCAGCTGAGCGACACCTCGCGCGTGCCGGGCGCATACACCTCGGGCGGGATCGGGATCTCCACCGGGGCGCTGCCCTCCGTGGTGAGCGGCAGCACCGCACGCTGCGCGCCCCGCACTTCGAGCACGCTGAAACGCCCGGGCCAGGTCCGCACGGCCATGCGCATCGGCCAGCCACGCGCGTAGGTGGGGGTCGCCACCGCCGCGCCGCTCGCGGGCGCGGCGGACAGATCGAGCACGAGCGTATTGCCGCTCCAGTACTGCGGTATCGCCATGCCCGAGCCTGCCGCGAAAGTCAACTCGTCGACGGATGCCGGCGCGGCAGGGGGCGGCTTCGACCACGGCCACGACAACCGCGGCAGACTGCTGCAGCCGGCAACCAGCCCCGCCGCGACGACCCACCCGATCCACGTCCTCGACTCGCGCACGCTCGCACCTCTCGCGCCCGTGTGTACCATTAGCGCATGACGCAGCTCAAGGCTTTCCCGCTCAGGTCGTGGATCGACGCACATCGCGCGGACCTGCAGCCCCCTGTCGGCAACCGGCGACTGTTCCGCGACGGCGATTTCATCATCATGGTCGTCGGGGGACCGAACCGCCGCAAGGATTTCCACCTCGATCCGGGCGAGGAGTTTTTCTACCAGCTCGAGGGTGACATGCGTCTCGAGATCATCGAGCAGGGCCGGCGAGTCGATGTGCCGATCCGCGCGGGCGAGGTGTTCCTGTTGCCCGCGCACCTGCCCCACAGCGTGCAACGCCCGGCGAACACCGTGGGTCTCGTGGTGGAACGCGCGCGCCGCCCCGGCGAACGCGACGGCCTCGCCTGGTTCTGCGAACGCTGCGACACGGAACTCTATCGCGAAGAGTTCGAACTGACCGACATCGAGACCCAGTTTCCGCCCGTCTTCGATCGCTACTATGCGAGCGTCGACCATCGCCGCTGCAAGCGCTGCGGTACCGTGCAGGCGCCGCCCGACGCCGCGCCGGCTGCGTGAACACGTTCGCCACGATCGGCGGGACGCAGCGCCGGGTCGATCTCGCGCGCCCGATCGACCTGTCGGTGCCGATCGATTTCAGCGAGGCGGGGCTGCGGCACTTCGGTGCGCCGGCACCGCGTTCCGCGCCGTTCGCCACGACCGGGTTCACCGGCGACGTCGGGCGCGGCGCGAGCTGCAACTGCCGCACGCTCACGCTGACGCCGCATTGCCACGGCACCCATACCGAATGTGTCGCGCACCTGACGCGGGAACCCCTCGACGCCTGGCGCCTCGTGCCGGTCCAGCCTCTCGCTGCGATCGTCGTGAGTGTCACTCCCGAGCGCATCGGCGACGATTGCGTCGTGACCCGCGACGCTCTGCTTGCTGCCTGGCCGCAGTCGCACGAGGCTCCGTCGCCGATCGCACTGATTCTGCGCACGGCGCATCCGGGCGGCACGGAGCCGCCCTACGTCGCGACCGACGCCGCGGCGCTCGTCGTCGCGCGCGGCATCGCGCATCTCGTGATCGACCAGCCGTCGCTCGATCGCACCCACGATGAAGGCCGCCTCGCGGCGCATCGCGTCTTCTTCGGCCTGCCGGCCGGCAGCCGCAGCCTCGGCGAAGCGACGCGCGCATTCGCCACCGTGACCGAGCTCGCGCAGGTCCCGGACGCACTGCCGGACGGCACCTGCGCGCTCGCCTGGCAGGTGCCGGCCATCGCGGGAGACGCCGTGCCGAGCCGCCCGCTCGCCTACCGGTACGAGGCATGAGCGCGAACCGCGAGGATGCGGCGACGGCCTGGCGCGCGCGCTTCGCGCTGCCGCGCAGCACGGCGGGCGAGCCGCTCGTCTACTTCTGCGGCCATTCGCTCGGCCTGATGCCCCTCGCGGCGCGGCAGACCGTCGACGAGGAGCTCGAGAGCTGGGCAACGCTCGGCATCGACGCGCAGTTCACCGGCCGGCGCCCGTGGGTCGACTACGCATCGCACGTCACCGCGGGCTTCGCGGCACTGGCCGGCGCGCTGACGCACGAAGTCGTCGCGATGAATGCACTCACGGTGAACCTGCATTTCCTGATGGCGTCGTTCTATCGGCCGCAGGGCACCCGCCGCCGTGTCCTGGTCGAGGCCGGCGCGTTTCCGTCGGACCGCCACGCCGTGGCGGCGCAGATCGCGTGGCACGGACTCGATCCGCGCGAATGCCTGCTCGAACTCGCGCCGCGCGAGGGCGAGGACCTGCTGCGCGCCGACGACATCGACGACGCGATCGCGCGCGCCGGCGATTCGCTCGCGCTCGTGCTGTGGCCCGGTGTGCAGTACCTCACGGGACAGGCCTTCGATCTCGCACGCATCGCCCGCGCGGCGCGGCACGTCGGCGCTGCGGTCGGCTTCGACCTCGCGCACGCGATCGGCAACATCCCGCTCGCGTTGCACGAGTCCGGCGCGGACTTCGCGGCGTGGTGCAGCTACAAGTACCTGAACGCGGGCCCCGGCGCGATCGGCGGCGCATTCGTCCACGAGCGACATGCACAACGGCGCGACCTGCCGCGCCTGTCTGGGTGGTGGGGCAACGACCCGGCGACACGCTTCCGCATGGCACCGGAGTTCGACGCGGCACGCGGCGCCGCCGGCTGGCAGGTGAGCAACCCGCCGATTTTCTCGACGGCACCCCTCCTCGCCTCGCTCGCGATATTCGCCGAGGTGGGGCTGCCGCGCCTGCGCGAGCGGTCGATCGCGCTGACACGGGCGCTAGAGGCGGAGATCGATGCATTACCGGCGAACGAGGTGACGCTGATCACGCCACGCGATGTACAGGAACGCGGCGCTCAATTGTCCGTTCGCATCCGCGGATCGCGCGATCGCGGCCGGCACGTCCACGCGGCGCTCACGGCACACGGCATCGTCT
Source organism: Steroidobacteraceae bacterium (assembly GCA_019187185.1). Lineage (GTDB taxonomy): Bacteria > Pseudomonadota > Gammaproteobacteria > Steroidobacterales > Steroidobacteraceae > CADEFQ01. The sequence goes on from JABAQU010000002.1 coordinate 308,597, forward strand.
GCGACTGGCGGGAGCCGGGCATCCTGCGTATCGCGCCCGTTCCGCTCTACAACACGATCGACGAAGTTCATCGCTGCGGACGCGCGTTGCGCGACGCGCTCGCGGGCGCGCCGTGAACACGCGGCGAGCGCCGGTGAACATCGTCGGCGGCGGCCTCGCGGGCACGCTGCTCGCCCTCGTGCTCGCGCGGCACGGCTGGCAGGTCGAGCTGTTCGAGCGGCGATCCGACCCGCGGGTTCGGCCCGGCGAGCGCGGGCGATCGATCAACCTCGCGCTCGCCGCGCGCGGCCTGCGTGGCCTCGCTGCCGCCGGCGTCGCGGAGCGTATCGCCCCGCTCGCGATGCCGATGCGCGGGCGCTACATCCACGAGCACGACGGCAGCGGTGCGCTGCACCGCTACGGGCAGGACGACTCGGAAGTGATCCATTCCATTTCGCGGGAGGCCCTCGGTCGCGCGCTGATCGACGCAGCGGGCGCCGAGCCCCGCATCGCGCTGCATTTCGACATGACCTGCGTCGGCGTCGACCTCGCCCGCGACGCGCTGCTCTTCGGCGACGACGGCAAGGTGCGGCGTCGCGTGCCGCTCGCGCCGACGATCGCGGCGGACGGCGCAGGTTCCGCCGTGCGGACCGCGCTCGCCACGGCGGGCGCGATCCGCGTGCGCGAGGAGATGCTCGCGCACGATTACCGGGAACTGACGATCCCGGCTGCAGAGGCCCGTGACCTCGATCCACACGCACTGCACATCTGGCCTCGCGGCGGGTTCATGCTGATCGCGCTGCCGAACACCGACGGCAGCTTCACCGCGACGCTGTTCCTGGCGCGCGAAGGTTCGCCCTCGTTCGCCGAACTCGGCGATGCGCCGGCCATCGAGGCGTTCTTCCGGCGGGAATTCCCGGGCGCCCTGCCGCGTCTGCCGCATCTCGTCCGGGATTTTCGCGACCACCCCCAGGGCCGGCTCGGCACCGTCTACACCGATCCCTGGCACCTCGAGGGCAAGCTGCTGCTGCTCGGCGACGCGGCGCATGCGATCGTGCCGTTTCATGGCCAGGGCATGAATTGCGCGTTCGAGGACGTCGCGGTATTCGACGCGCTGCTCGCGCGGCACGCGGACTTCGCCACCCTGTTTGCCGCCTTCACGCGCCTGCGTCGCCCCGACGCCGACGCGATCGCGCAGATGGCGATCGAAAACTACCTCGAAATGCGCGCAACCGTGCTGGATCCCGTGTACCAGCGCCGCAAGGCGCTCGGCGTCGCGCTCGAGCGCGCCTTTCCGGACCGCTTCATTCCGCGCTACTCGATGGTGATGTTCCACCCGGAGATCGGTTATGCCGAGGCGCTGCGTCGCGGCACCGTGCAGGAGGAGATACTTGCCACGCTCGATGCCGCGGCGGGCGCCGTCCCTGCGCCGGGTATCCCCGCGCAGGCGCGCGCGCTCATCGAGGCGCGGCTGCCCCCGATCGGCGCTCGAGCGTGACGAAGTCCATCGCGTACGCATGCCGCTCGTCGGCGGCGTGGCGTTCGCGCGCAACCTCGCGCCATGCACCCGGATCGAACGGCGGCAGACGCGTCTCGCCGTCGACGTCGGCATCGACGGCCGTGAGCTCGATGCGGGTTGCGTACGGCAGCGCGAGCGCATAGACCTCCGCACCCCCGATCACCATCAGTTCGCGGCCCGCGTGGGCGAACGCGTCCTCGAGCGAGTGCACGATCGTCGCTCCTTCGGCACGAAAGGTCGCATCACGCGTCAGCACGAGATTCGAGCGCCCCGGCAGCGGCTTGCCGATCGACGCCCAGGTTCGCCGCCCCATGAGGACAGGCCTGCCCATCGTGAGCGTCTTGAAGCGCCGCAGGTCGTCCGGCAATCGCCACGGCAGTGCGCCCCCGGCGCCGATCACGCCATTGCGCGCCATCGCGACGACGAGCGTAACCGCCGGCCGTGCGGTCACCGGCGCGAGCGCTTCGCGCTGCGCTGTGTCGCGCGCGTCCCGGCGCGCCGGCTCGCACGCTTCTTCGCTCGCTTCTTCGCTCGCTTCTTCGGGCGCTTCTTCGGGCGCTTGGCGGGCCAGAGCATCGTGCCGCGGCAGCTCGTCGCGCCGCAGCGGCAGGCGAAGACCTCGTCGACGTTCTCGGGATCGTCGTCGTCGCGCCCGATCTGGTAGTCGTACTTCAGTTCCTCGCCCGGCTGGATCGTGCGGATCGCCTCGATGAAGACCCGCCGGTCCTCGATCACCGACTCGCAGTTCGGGTCGCAGCCGTGGTTGATGAACCGCGCCTCGTTGCCGTCGACACCGGCATCGATGACGACGCCGCGGTCGACGATGAACAGGAACGTGTGGCCGTCGTCGGCATCCTTCAGCTCATAGCGCGCATCGGCGACCTTGTGCGAGATGCGCTCGCCGAGGTATTCGACGATCCGCGTGCCTTTGCGGATGCGGCGCTTCGCGAACACGCCGAGACCGTGCACCTTCGAACGACGCACCGAATAGAGGGGAGCCTTGCCAGCGACTGCCATGCGTTTCCTTCAGACTGCGACCGGCGCCTTGATGGCCGGGTGGGATTGATAATTGCGGAACTCGAAGTCGTCGAACTCGTAGTCGAAGATCGACGGCGGGCGCCGCCGGATCGCGAGCGTGGGCGGCGCGAGCGGCGAGCGCGCGAGTTGCGTGTCGGCCTGCTCGAGGTGATTGAGATACAGGTGGGTGTCGCCGCCCGTCCAGATGAACTCCCCGACGCCGAGATCGCACTGCTGCGCGACCATGTGGGTCAGGAGCGCATAGGAGGCGATGTTGAACGGCACGCCGAGGAAGAGATCCGCACTGCGCTGGTAAAGCTGGCACGAGAGGCGGCCTGCCGCGACATAGAACTGGAAGAGCGCATGGCAGGGCAGCAGCGCCATGCGGTCGAGTTCGCCGACGTTCCAGGCGCTGACGAGGATGCGCCGCGAATCCGGTGTCGCGCGCAGCTGCCCGATCACGCGCGCGATCTGGTCGATGCGGCTGCCGTCCGGCGCAGGCCACGAGCGCCATTGCGCGCCATACACCGGCCCGAGTTCGCCCGCGGCATCGGCCCATTCGTCCCAGATCGTGACGCCGTGCCCGCGCAGCCACGCGACATTCGTTTCGCCGCGCAGGAACCACAGCAGTTCGTAGACGATCGACTTCACGTGCACGCGCTTCGTGGTCACGAGCGGAAAGCCGCGCGCGAGGTCGAAACGCATCTGGCAGCCGAACAGGGAGCGCGTACCGGTTCCCGTGCGGTCGGTCTTGAGCGCACCGTCGTCGCGGACGCGCCGCAGAAGGTCGAGATAGGCCTGCATTGGAACGGCGGATTATAGGTGAGGAACGGCGCCGCACGCCGTTCCGCTGCCGTTCAGCTTGGCAGGGTAAGATAGCGCGGTACCCCCATTTTCAGGATTCCGACCATGACCCAGTACAGCACGGCCCACCCCACCGCCCTCGTACTCACCGCGGCAGCATTGCTCACTCTCGCGGCCTGCGGCGGCCCGGCGCCGGCACCGTCGCCTGCCGCCGACACGACAGCGCCAGCGGAAACCGCGCCGTCCGAAGCCGACCGCGCCGCCGAACTCGCGGCGAAGGAGCAGGAGCTCGCGGCACGTGAAAGCGAGCTCGCAAAGAAGGAACTCGAGCAGCGCGAACAGGACCTCGCCCGTCAGCAGGCCGAGCTCGACAAGCAGAAGGCGGCCGTCGAGAAGCAGGCCGCGGCGGCCAAGGCGGCTGCGGCCAAGGCAGCAAGCGCGTCGAAACCGGCGAGCAAGCCTGTGTCGACTGCATCGACCACCACCGCGAAGCCCGCCCCGGTGAAACTCACCGTGCCCGCTGGTACGAACCTCACGATGGCGCTATCCACCCCGATCTCGACCAAGACCGCGCGGGTGGGAGACAGCTTCGGCGCGCTGCTCGTCTCCGACGTGATGGTCGGCAACCGGGTCGCGATCCCCGCCGGCTCGCATGTCGAGGGCAGCGTCACGCAGGTCGTGTCGGGCAGCAACAAGATCGGCGGCGTGCCGACTCTCGGCCTGCGCTTCGATTCGTTGCACCTGCCCGACGGCCAGCGGGTGGCGCTGAACGGCGAACTCGTGGAACAGGGCCGCAGCGACACCGGTGCCGATACCGCGAAGATCCTCGGCGGCGCCGTCGCCGGCGCCGTGCTGGGCCACCAGGTGAAGAACAACGACAGCGGCAAGGTGATCGGCGGCCTGCTCGGCGGTGCGGCCGGTGCGCTCGCGGCGAAGAAGACGGGCGCCGAAGTGCAGCTCGCGCAGGACTCGACGCTCACGATCCAGACCGCAACCCCGATCGAGGTGCGGGCGCGTTAGGCCGCTCCGTAGTTGCCCGAGGGCACGCGGCGCGTGGCGGCGTACGCGAGCATGGCGATGCCTGCCAGCAGCATCGGCAGCGAGAGCAGTTGGCCCATCGTGAGCCACTCGCCCGCGAAATAGCCGATCTGCTGGTCGGGCACGCGCCAGAACTCGACCAGCATGCGCGCGAGGCTGTAGATCACGAGGAAGAGCCCGGACGGCGCGAGCCGGGGCCGTGGCTTCATCGTGAACCACCAGAGCACGGCGAAGAGCAGCAGGCCCTCGAGCCCCGCCTCGTAGAGCTGGGTCGCGTGACGCACCTCGCCGTCGACCTCGAATCCCCAGGGCACGGTGGTCGCCCGGCCCCAGAGTTCGCCGTTGACGAAATTGCCGATGCGCCCCGCGAAGAGCCCGAGCCCGGGCAGGGGCGCCATGAAGTCGAACACGTCGGCGACGTGGCGCTTGCGCCGCCACGCGAAGATCGCTACCGCGATCAGGACGCCGGTCAGGCCGCCGTGGAACGACATGCCGCCCTGCGTGATCTTCAGCGGGTAGAACGGGTCCTGCGCCCAGTAGCCGAGCCCGTAGAAGAGCACATAACCGATCCGCCCGCCGAGGATCACGCCGAGCATCGCGAAGAAGATCACGTCGTCGACATCCTGCGCCTTCCACGTGGAGCCGGGGCGCGATGCGCGCCGTCGCCCGAGCCACCACGCCGCGACGAAGCCGACGAGATACATGATGCCGTACCAGTGGACCTTCACGGGCCCCACCTGGAACGCGATCGGATTGAAGCCGGGATAGTGGATCATGCGGTCGAGTCTAGCCGGTCACGGCACGGCAGAAGAATGCTTTCAGGTAGCGAGTCTCGGGAATTGCGGGGTGGATCGGGTGATCGGGCGCCTGCCCGCCGACCGCGACGACCTGCACGAAGCGCGACGCATGGCGCGCGGCGCCCTGGATGGCGACGAGGAGATCCCCCTCCGCGAGATGCCAGGAGCACGAACAGGACACGAGCAGCCCCTCGTCCTCGAGGAGGCGCAGCGCGAGCTGGTTCAGCTTGCGGTAGGCCGCCTGCGCCTTCGGGAGGTCTTTGCGGCGCTTCGCGAACGCCGGTGGATCGAGCACGATCGCATCGAAACGCCGGCCGGACGCCGCGAGCGATTCGAGCACGTCGAACGCATCGCCCTTCAGGGTTTCGAGCGCGTGCCCGTGCCGCCCTGCATTCGCGACCGCAGCGTCGAGCGCGCTCGCCGAGGTGTCGATGCAGCTCGCCGCGCGGGCGCCTGCCGAGAGCGCCGTGACCGCCCATGCGCCCGCATAGGCGCAGACGTCGAGCACGCGCGCGTTGCGCGGCAGCAGCGCCCGCCAGCGCGCGCGGTTGGCCGCCTGGTCGTAGAACCAGCCGGTCTTCTGTCCTTCGCCGAGCGGCGCCGCGAACGCGATGCCGTTCTCGACGATCTCGAGGGTCGTCGGCAATGTGCCGAAAGCGACCGACATCTCCTTCGGCAGCCGCTCGAGATCCCGCGCGCCGGTGTCGTTCTTCCACACGAGTGCGCGCGGCGCGACGACCTCGCGGATCGCGGCCTCGATATCGGCCCGACGCGCCTCCATGCCCGCGGTGGCGATCTGGCCGACGACGATGTCGCCGTAACGATCGAGGATCAGGCCCGGCAGCTCGTCGGACTCGCCGAACACGAGCCGGTAGTGCGGCGTTGCGTACCACGTCGTCCGCAGGCGCTGCGCGCGCGCGATCCGCTCCGCGAGGAAGGCGCCATCGGGCACACGCCGCTCGTCGCGCGACAGCAGCCGTGCGCAGATGAGCGCGTGGGGATTGACGTAGCCGTACCCGAGGAACGCGCCGCGGTCGGTCACGATGCGCGCAGTCACGTCGGGCGTGAACGCGGCGAGCGGCGTCGAGCGCGTGTCCACCTCGTTGCTGAAGATCCACGCGTGGCCCGCGCGCAAGCGGCGGTCTTCGCCTTTTTTCAAGCGCAGTTCCATTCACGTATTCTAGCCGACATGGCAAACGCACTGGCCCGTGAAACGAGTCCGTACCTGCTGCAGCACGCGGACAACCCGGTCGACTGGCATCCGTGGGGAGAGACTGCGCTCGCGCTCGCGCGCACGAGCGGCAAACCGATCCTGCTGTCGATCGGCTACTCCGCCTGCCACTGGTGCCACGTAATGGCGCACGAGTCGTTCGAAGACCCGGCGACCGCGCAGGTGATGAACGAGCTCTATGTCAACGTGAAGGTCGATCGCGAGGAGCGCCCCGACCTCGACCGCATCTACCAGATCGCACAGCAGATGCTGACACAGCGCAGTGGCGGCTGGCCGCTCACGATGTTCCTCGCGCACGACGACCAGCGACCCTTCTTCGGCGGCACGTACTTCCCGCCCGAGCCCCGCCATGGCATGCCGGCGTTTCGCGATGTGCTCGTGCGCGTCGCGGAGTACTACCGCGAGCACCAGCGCGAGCTGCGGCAACAGAATGACGCGCTGATGGAGGCCTTCGCGACCCTCGAGTCGCCGCCGGCCGATGCGGGCACGACCCTCGACGATGCGCCGCTGCGCGCGTTTCGCAGCCAGATTGAGCGGTCGTTCGATCGTGCGCACGGCGGCTTCGGCGGCGCGCCGAAGTTTCCGCACCCGACGAGCATCGACCGGCTGATGCGCGACTGGCATGCCACCGCGACGACGCCCGAACCCGACCTGCACGCGCTCTACATGGCGACCCTCACGCTGACCCGCATGGCCGAAGGCGGCATCTTCGATCACCTGGCGGGTGGCTTCTGCCGTTACAGCGTCGACGCGGAGTGGATGATTCCCCACTTCGAGAAGATGCTGTACGACAACGGCGCGCTGCTCGCGAGCTACGCGGGCGCCGCCGTCGCGACCGGCGAGCCGCTGTTCGCGCGTGCCGCCGCGCACACGGCCGCGTGGCTGCTCGCCGACCTGCAGTCGCCCGAGGGTGGCTTCTGGTCGAGCCGCGACGCGGACTCGGAAGGCCATGAAGGCCGGTACTACATCTGGACCCCGAACGAAGCGCAGGCCGTGCTCGACGATCGGCAGTTCGCGGTATTCGCCGCGCGCTTTGGCCTCGATCGCCCGCCGAATTTCGAGGGCGCCTGGCATCTGCACGCGTACCGCAGCGTCGAAGACGTCGCCGGGGAGCGCGGCGAGACGCCCGATGCGGTTGCCGCGACGCTCGATGCGGCGCGCGAGCGGCTGCTCGCAGTGCGCGAGCGGCGTGTTCCGCCCGCCCGCGACGAGAAGATACTCACGAGCTGGAACGCGATCGCGATCCGCGGCCTCGCGATCGCGGCCCGCGCGCTCGCGGAGCCGGCGCTCGCCGACGCTGCCTCACGCGCACTCGACGACATTCGCCGTACCCAGTGGCGCGAGGGCCGCCTGCTCGCGACACGCAAGGATGGGCGCGCACACCTGAACGCCTATCTCGACGACCATGCGCTGCTCGCCGATGCGACACTCGAGCTGCTGCAGGTCCGGTGGCGCAGCGCGGATCTCGCGTTCGTGCGCGAACTCCTCGAGGCGCTGCTCGCACACTTCGAGGATCGCGACGCGGGCGGCTTCTGGTTCACCTCGCACGACCACGAGCCGCTGATCCATCGCTCGAAGAGCTTTGCGGACGACGCGACACCGAGCGGCAATGCGGTCGCCGCCACGGTGCTGCAACGTGCGGGATATCTCCTCGGCGAACCTCGCTGGCTCGCAGCCGCCGAGCGAACGCTGCGTGCAAGCTGGAGCGGAGTCTCGCGCCAGCCGCAGGCCCACGCCTCGATGCTCACCGTGCTCGAGGAGTTCCTGCACGCGCCCGAGATCGTGATCCTGCGCGGCGCAGCCGCCGACATCGCCACCTGGCAGCGCGAGCTCGCGCGCCTCTACGCCCCGCGCCGCCTCGTCTTCGCGATCCCCGCGGACGCGCCGGGTCTGCCTGAGGCCCTCGCGGACAAGGCGCCGCGCGGTCCCGCCGTCGCCTATGTCTGTCGCGGCAGCACCTGCAGCGCGCCGATCGAGGACCTCAGCGTGCTGCTGCGGAACCTGCGGCTGGCGCTTTCGTCCTGACCGCGACGCCGAGCACCTCGAAGCGCGCTCCGCGCAGCAGCGGGCCACTGCCGATGAACGCGCGCGCCGGGAACCCGCCCTTGAAGTAGCCGCTGTACACACGGTTGAAGGTGTCGTAGTGGGCGAGATCAGGGCAGAACACGGTCACCGAGACGAGGTCGTCCATCGCAAAGCCCGCCGCCTCGACCGTTTTCCGGATGCCGTCCATCACGAGCCGCGCCTCGGCCTCGGCATCGGCGGGCGGCAGCTGCGTCTTCGGATCGAGGCCGAGGTGCCCTGCGACATAGAGCGTGTCGCCCGCGCGCACGGCATTGCTGAAGGGCAGCGGCGTTCCATCCAGTCGCTGCCCGCCGAAATGCTCACGATCCGTGCCGCCCGCGACAGCCGCACCGCACAGCACGAGTCCCATCACCACACTGACGATCGTGTTACGCATGCTCTTGCCTCCCGTTGCTCATGCGATGCCGAGTTCCCGCCGCAGCGCCGCGGCAAGCGGCGCGCTCGCCGCCGCGTCGAAGGGCGCGGCGCTCGCCCAATCGTACGCCCACGGCTGGGCGGTGCGCAGCGCCTCGGGCTCGTCCGCGTAGCGCGGGATCACGTGCGCGTGCAGCGCCGGCTCGACGTTGCCGTAGATTGCATAGTTGATGCGCACCGCCATCGTCGCGCGGAGCAGCGCGTCGCCGAGGCGCGCCATGTCGGCGAGGAACTGCGCACGTGCCGGTTCCGTGAGGGCGTTGAGCTGCGGCACGACCGGGTCCGGCAGCAGCAGCAGGTAGCCGCGCACGAACTGCCGGGGGCCGAACACCGCCCAGCCCGAAGCGAGACGCGCGAGGCAGCGCGGCTCGCGGCCGGCGCGCAGCGCCTCGACGTCGCGGTGGATCGCGGTGTCGTCGTTCACGCGCGCTGCGCTCAGACGCCGCCCGCATCGCCCGGGCGGCGGTTCACCGCCACGACCGTCGCGCGGGGAAAGAAGTTGAACTCCGAGGCGCTCGCCCAGGTATAGGCGCCCATCGAGCGCCCGACGATCAGGTCGCCCACCTTCAGGCGCGGCAGCATCAGGTTCTCGGCGATGACGTCGATGCTGTCGCAGGTCGGGCCGGCGAGCACCGACGGCAACCGCTCCTCCCCGTCGCGCAGCGCTTCGACCGGGTAGCGCGCGTGGTCGTACAGCTGGCCGCTGTAGGAGCCGTACAACCCGTCGTCGAGGTAGTACCACCAGTGTCCCTCGCGCTCGGCACGCCCCATCACGCTCGCGACCCCGATGGCGGCCGGACCCGCGATGTAGCGGCCGGGTTCGGCGATCACGCGCACGCGGCGCGGCAGCTTTGCGAGCGCCGCGCGCAGCGGCGCGCAGAAGCGGCCGATTTCGGGCGCGCGCTCGCCATAGCCGATCGGGAAGCCGCCACCGATGTCGAGCGTGTCGAATGGTCCGAGCCGCTCGCGGCGTGCCTGACCGAGCAGGCGCAGGCAGGTTTCGATGGCCTCGAGGTGCTTCAGCGCATTGGGTGCCTGCGAGCCGACATGGAACGACAGCCCGCGCACCACGAGACCGAGGCCGCGCGCGCGGCGCGCAAGCGTGGGCAACGCCTCCGGATCGCAGCCGAACTTGCGTGACAGGTCGCAGACGGCGCCCGGGGCACGGAACGACACGCGCAGCAGCAGCTCGGCATCGCCCCGCCAGGGAATGAACTTCTCGAGTTCGTCGATGTTGTCGGCCACGAACACGCGCACGCCCGCGTGCACGGCGTTGCGGATGTCCGCGTCACGCTTGATCGGATGGGTGTGGATGCAGCGCGCGGGATCGATGCCGAGCCGCGAGACGAGCTGCACCTCCCCCGTGGTCGCGAGGTCGAACCAGCCGCCCTCGTCGCGGATCGTCTCGATGACTGCCGCGTGCGGCAGGGGCTTCAGCGCGTAGTGCAGGTCGACCCCGGGCAGCGCACGCGCGAGGTTGCGGTACTGGGCGCGCACCCGCGCGCAGTCGACGATCAGCAGCGGCGAGCCGAACTCCGCGACGAGCCGGCGGATGTGCTCGGGCGTGAACGGGTCGATCCAGCGGGGGGCGGAGCGCCGGCGGCGCGTCGTCTGCATTTGTGACGCATTGTCGGGAATGCGCGCCGGTGCCGCAAGCGCGTGCCCGGCTTTTGCTACATTGTGCCTCCATGCAGACGCCCCCTGCCGCCGACCCGCACGCCGAGCTGCAGACGCTCCTGTCCTCCCGCATCGCGCTGATCGCCTTCGAGAGCCGCGACGAGCAGCGCTCGCTCGCCCTGCTGCGCGACGCGGCAGCGCGCGCGCGGCGCCCGGGCGGCTCGGGCGTGTTCGTCTGGAGCGCCACCGAGGGGCTGCGGCGCATCGACCGCGACATGGGCGCGCCACAGCGCCATCTGACGGAGCCGGCCGTGCTGCTGCGCCATCTCAAGTCGACGCCAATGCCGGGCGTGTACATCCTGCTCGACTTCCATCCGTACCTCGCCGATCCCGTCAACGTGCGCATGCTGAAGGACGCAGTGCAGGGCGCGCCGGACGGCGCGCGCACGATCGTCCTGATGAGCCACGAGATCACGCTGCCGGCGGAACTCGCGACCCTGGCCGCCCACTTTCGCCCGGCGCTGCCCGAGTTGAATGAACGGCGGATGATCGTCACGCGCCTCGTCGACGAATGGCAACGCCAGCACCGGGGGCGCGCGCCGAAGGTCGACCGCGCGGCGCTCGCGCGGATCGTCGACAACCTCGCCGGCCTCACGGCGGCCGACGCCGAGCGGCTCGTGCGACGCGTGCTCTATGACGACGGCGCCATCACCACTGACGATCTCGCCGCCGTGCAGGCCGGCAAGTACGAGCTGCTGAACCGCCACGGCACGCTCGACTTCGAGCCCGACACCGCGCGCTTCGCCGACATCGGCGGGCTGGCGAACCTGCGCCGCTGGGTGGAGTCCCGCAAGGCCGCCTTCGACGGCAGCGCCCCGGGACTCGAGGCGCCGCGCGGCGTGCTGCTGCTCGGTGTACAGGGCTGCGGCAAGAGCCTCGCGGCGCGGGCCGTGGCGGGCCTGTTCGGCGTGCCGCTGCTGCGCTTCGACTTCGCGGCGCTCTACAGCAAGTGGCAGGGGGAGTCGGAGCGCAACCTGCGCGACACCCTCGCCTCGGCCGATGCACTCGCGCCATGCGTCCTCTGGATCGACGAGATCGAGAAGGCGCTTGCAGCCGGCGACGACGACACAGGCTCGGGCCGGCGCATTCTCGGCGCATTCCTCACATGGATGGCCGAGCGGCGTTCGGCCGTGTTCATCGTCGCGACCGCGAACGACGTGACGGTGCTGCCGCCCGAACTACTGCGCAAGGGCCGCTTCGACGAGGTGTTCTTCGTCGACCTGCCCGACACCGCAACGCGCGCGGCGATCCTCGCGATCCATGCCCGCAAGCGCGACATTCCGCTGACGCCTGCCGAGGCGCTGCAGCTCGCGCGCGCATCCGCCGAGTTCTCCGGGGCCGAGCTCGAACAGGCGATCGTCGCCGCCCGCTACACGGCGCATGCAGAGGATGCGCGGCCCGACGCCGCCGCGATCGCGCGCGAGATCGAAGCGACGCGACCGCTCGCGGTGCTGATGGCCGAACAGGTGGCGTCACTGCGCGCCTGGGCGCGGGATCGAACGGTGCCCGCGGATTGAACAACAGACGCAGTATCCGGTGGTCGGTTGCGCCCGGCATGCTGGCGCTCGCCGCGCTGGGGGTCGTCGCGCTGGCCGTTGCGTGCGCGGCGAACACGGCGGCAAACCCGACGGCGAGTCCGGCGGCGAGGCCGCCCGCACCGCCCCGCGCGCAGGATGCCGCCGCTGCCGGTGCGCGCGTGCTGACCCTCGTGAATCGTGCACGCGCCGCGCCACGCCGCTGCGGTTCGAAGGCGATTCCCGCGACATCGCCGCTCACGCGCAACGGCGAGCTCGATGCGGTGGCGCTCGCCTATGCAGAGGAACTCGTCCGACTCGGCCGCTTCGACCACCGGGGCGCGGACGGCAGCCTCGCCGTCGATCGCGTGGCACGCAGCGGCTACCGCGCGCGCATTGTCGGCGAAAACCTGGCGGCCGGCCCGACCACGGCCGACGAGGTCGTCGCAGGCTGGCTCGCAAGCCCGGGCCACTGCGAGAACGTGATGGAAGCGCGCTTCACGCAGATGGGCATCGCGTACGTGGACAAACCCGCCAGTCGCTACGGCATCATCTGGGTGCAGCTGTTCGCTGCGCCACGCTAGCGCCGTGCGACGAAATCCCGCGCTTCCTCGAGCGCGCCCTGCCGTGTGCCGTGTGCGGCGACCTCGAGCAATTGCGCGTAGTGGCCCCGCGCCTGCGTGGCATCGCCCAGCGCTCGCGCGGCCCGTGCCGCGCCCAGCAGGCTGTTGAAACGCCGCGGATAGAGCTCCATGGCGCGCCGGTAGGCCGACAGCGCGTCGGACGGCCGCCCCATATCGAGATACAGATCGCCGAGCAGTTCGTGGGCGGGCAACGTGGGCCCGGGCGTCACGGCGTGCTTCGGTGTCGACGCCTCGAGTTCTGCCGCCTCGCGCATGAGCGCGATGCCGGACGCCGGCTGCCCCGCCGCGTACGCCGTCCACGCGTTCAGTTCGAGCACGAGTACGTGGATGCCTTGCGCGAACAGTTCCTCGCCCGACTCTCGCGTCGTGCGCTCGAGTTGCGCAAGGCGTTCGCCGGCGCGCCTCGCCTCGTCGAACTGCCGAAGGTGCGCCGCTCCGAGTCCGCGCGCGAACTGCGTGATCGCTTCGGGCCAAGGGTAGCGCTCCCAGTCGAGCGTGGCAGGCACGCGGGGAACGAGGGCGGCGGCCTCGCTCCACGCATGCCGCTCGAGCGCGACGCGGGCCGGAATCGACGACAGGTGAAAGGCCGTCTTGAACGTCGGTTCGAGGTGCGCGGTCGCGCTCAGGCGCTGCCATTGCCGGGCCGCCTCGTCATCCGCGCCCTGCTGCAGATACGCATAGACGAGATACTCGATGGCGTGCGGGAACTCGTCCCAGACGAACTCGCCGTGTTCGCCGGCAGGGTGTTCGAGCGCCGCATCCGCGGCCCGGAGATTGCCGCCGATCACGCCGTCCCAGTCGCCGAGCCGCGTGAAGATATGCGTCGGCATGTGCAGCGCGTGCGGATTGCGCGGCGCCAGGCGCGCGTACCGGCGCGTCACGTCGAGCAACTCGTGCTCGCGCCCCGGCATGTCGTTCGCGTGCACGAGGTAGTGCATCGCACCCGGGTGATCGGGATTTCTCTCGTAGATGCGCAGCAGGATGGCGGCCGCCCGATCCGCATTCGCGCGCGACACCTTGTCGGCCGGCGCAGTGGCGAGCAGCGCGAGCGCATAGAAAGCGCCCGCTTCGGGATCCTGCGGCGCGGACTCGTAGAGCCGCCGTGACGCTTCGGCCCAGCGTCGGATTCGAAGCCAGTAATCGGCCGACGCCGGATCGCGGAAGAACGCCTCTGCGGTTGAAATGAACAGCCGTTCCCGTTCCGTCGGTGCATCGAGGGCCTCGGCCCGCTGCACGGCAGCCCAGCCGCGCGCGAGATCGGCAGGCCCCGGACGCGTGGGCCAGAGTGGGTAGAACAGCGACGCCGCAATCCCCCACTGCGCCATCGCGCAATGCGGGTCGGTGGCCGCCACCGCCTCGAAGGCGGCGCGCGCCTGCGGATAGGTCATGTGATGCAGCAGCGCGACGGCGTGGTTGAACTGCACCTGTGCCGGTTGCGAGCAGCTGACCGGGAAGTCGACGCGACCGAGGGCATGATCGGCGTGGCCCACCGGTTGCGCGGCACGCACCGCGGCTCCGTCCGCCAGCGAGGCGGCGGCCAGGATGAGGGCCGCGCAACGGCCGGACGCACTCATCGGCGCCTTCCCATGGCGTGCCCTCACACGCGCTCGATCCACCCCCGGGTATCCGGTGACTGGCCCGTCTGGACCGCGACCAGGGCGGCACGCAGCCGCTGTGTCACCGGGCCGATCTCCCCGCTGCCCACGCGGTGCTCGCCCTTGCGCGTGACGAGCGTGCCGACACCCGCGAGCACGGCGGCAGTGCCGGAGAGCGCGGCTTCGCCCGACTTAACCCACTCGAGCATCTCGGCGACGTCGAAGGGGCGCTCCTCGATGCGAAACCCCATGTCGCGCGCCATCGTCAGCAGCGAATCGCGGGTCACGCCGTGCAGGAACGAACTATCGAGGCTGCGCGTGAGCACATGGCCTTCGCGCAGCAGCAGGAAATTGGCGGCGCCCGTCTCCTGCACCGAACCGCCGGGGCAGAACAGCACCTGGTCGACCGCGAATTCCTTGCGTGCTTCGAGGGTGGGGCCCAGCGCGGCCGCATAGTTGCCGCCCGTCTTCACCACACCGAGATGCGAGGCCGTGCGCGTCTTCTGATCCTCGACGAAGATGCGCAGCGCCTTCGCGCCGCCGGAGAAATAGTCCCACACAGGGCTCGCGAGCACGACGAGCAGTGCGCTCGTGCTGGGGGTGGCGGCCGCGCCGATGTTCGGCGTCGTGCCGATGAGGAGCGGTCGCAGGTACAGTGCGCCCGGCGACTCGGGTACCTGCTCCCGGCATGCGCGGATGACCTCGCGCACCATGTCCGCGAGCTGTGCGGCATCGGGCTCGGGCAGCACGAGCTGGCGCGCGCTCTGGCGCATGCGCTCGATGTGCCGGTCCATCCGGAAGACGCCGGCACTGCCGTCGGGGCGCCGATACGCCTTGAAGCCCTCGAAGCACTCGCTGCCATAGTGCAGCACATGCGCGGCGGGATGCAGCGGCAGGGGCGCCACCGGCTTCAGTTCGTGCGCCTGCCAGCGGCCGTCGCGAAATTCCGCCACCGCCATCTTGTCCGTGAGTACCGTGCCGAAGGCCGGCCGTGCCGCGTCTTTCATCGTGTCAGTCCTCTGCCCGCATGAAAATCGTCGCCGGGTGCTCGAGCAAGGACTTGAGCGCCTGGATCATGGAAGCGGCATCGAAGCCGTCCACGAACCGATGATCGAACGACGAAGAGAGATTCATCATACGCCGGATCGCGATCGCGCCGCCGTGCACGACCGGGCGATCCACCGCCTTGTTCACGCCGACGATCGCCACCTCGGGCGCATTGATGACCGGCGTCGAGGCGATGCCGCCGAGCCGGCCGAGGCTCGTCACCGTGATCGTCGAGCCCGAGAGTTCCTCGCGCGGCGACTTGTTGCGGCGCGCGCGATCGGACACCTCGCGGATGGCGGCGGCGAGTTCCCGCAGGGACATCGCCTCGGCGTGACGCACCACGGGCACCTTGAGGCCGTCCGGCGTCTGCGTGGCGATGCCGAGATGCAGCGCCGCATGCTGGACGACGACGTTGCGCTCGGCGTCGTGCAGCGCATTGCACTGGGGAAAGCCCGGCAGTACGCGCGCGAGCGCGAGGCCGAAGAACGGCAGCAGCGTCAGCGAAGGTGTGCCCTGCGGTGCCGATGCGTTCAGGTGCTCGCGCAGCGCCTCGAGCTCTGTGACATCGACTTCCTCGACATAGGCGAAGTGCGGGATGTTGCGCTTCGCCTCGCTCATGCGCTGGGCGATCACGCGGCGCAGGCCGATGATCTTCACCTCCGTCGTGCCGTCCCGCCGCGCCCGCGCCGGCACCGGCTGCCCGCGGGCAACGACGCCCGTCGCGCTGCCGGCCGCCGCAGATTCAAAGTCCGCGCGCGTGATGCGCCCGCCCGGGCCGCTGCCCGCGATGGTACGCAGGTCGATGCCGGCTTCCTGCGCACGACGCCGCGTGGCCGGCGAAGCCATGACGCGCGCGGGCGCGGGCACAGCCGGTCGCGCGGGCGCCGCCGCCGGCGCCGCGGTAACGGCAGCGAGTGCGGCTGTCGTTGCAGGCGCAGGGGCGGATTTGGCGGCGCTCGCGGCAGAGACGGTGGCGACACCATCGGCCGCGGCTTCGCTCCCGGTGTCGAACACGATCAGCTCGGAGCCCACGGCGACCATCTCGCCCGGTTCCCCGCGCGTGCGCACGACCTTTCCCGAGACCGGCGATGGCACCTCGATCGCGGCTTTCTCGGTCATGACGTCCGCGATGATCTGGTCTTCCGCAACCGTGTCTCCCGGCTTGACGTGCCAGGCCAGGATCTCGGCGGACACCGTGCCCTCACCGAGGTCGGGCATCTTGAATACGTAGTTCGCCATGGCGCCCCCGCGCGCTCAGCTCGCCGACATGAGGGCCTCGAGCGCGCTCGCGACGCGCTTCTGGCCCGGAAAGTATTCCCATTCGAAGGCGTGCGGATACGGTGTGTCCCAGCCGCCGACACGCCCGATCGGCGCTTCGAGCTGCCAGAAACACTCCTCCTGCACGGTCGCCGCGATCTCGGCGCCGAAGCCGCCGAAACGCGTCGCCTCGTGCACGATGAGGCAGCGGCCGGTGCGCTTCACCGATTCGCACAAAGTCTCGGCATCGAGCGGCACGATCGTGCGCACGTCGATGATTTCCGCATCGAGGCCGAGCGCGTTCGCCGCCGCCTCGGCGACATGCACCATCGTGCCGTACGCGATGATGGTCGCGTCCCTGCCCGCGCGCACGATCTCGGCCTTGCTGATCGGCACGGTGTAGTGCCCCTCGGGCACTTCGCCGCGCGCGT
The DNA here is from genome assembly GCA_019187185.1 of Steroidobacteraceae bacterium. GTDB lineage: Bacteria > Pseudomonadota > Gammaproteobacteria > Steroidobacterales > Steroidobacteraceae > CADEFQ01. Next base: position 325,646 of record JABAQU010000002.1, read on the forward strand.
GCGCGCTCCACGGCACGGCAGGCTTGTCCGGATCGCCGTCGAACGGCCCGTTGTAGAGCCGCTTCGGCTCGAGGAAGATCACCGGATCGTCGTCCTCGATCGCCGATATCAGCAGGCCCTTGGCGTCGTACGGGTTCGACGGCATCACCACCTTGATGCCGCAGATGTGCGCGAAGATTGCCTCGGGGCTCTGCGAGTGGGTCTGGCCGCCGCGAATGCCGCCGCCGCAAGGCGTGCGGATCGTCACCGGCGCATAGAATTCCCCGGCGCTGCGATAGCGCAGGCGCGCGAGCTCGCTGACGATCTGGTCGTAGCCCGGATAGATGTAGTCCGCGAACTGGATCTCGGCGACCGGGCGCAGTCCGTTCACCGCCATGCCGATCGCGCTCGCCACGATGCCGAGCTCGGAGATCGGCGTATCGAGCACGCGATGTTCGCCGTACTTGCGCTGCAGGCCGTCGGTCGTGCGGAACACGCCGCCGAAGTATCCGACGTCCTCGCCGAGCACCACGACGCCCGGGTCGCGGTCGAGCATGACGTCCATCGCCGAGTTCAGCGCCTGGATCATGTTCATCTTGGCCACGGCTCAGCCCCTCTCCGCGCGCAGCTGGTCGCGCTGGCGCGCGAGATGCGCCGGCATGTCCTTGAACACGTCCTCGAACATGAGGTCCGGATCGAGCCGCGGCCCCTCGTTCAACGTGCCGTATTGCGTGGCCGCTTTCCACGACGCGCCCACTTCGTCCTCGAGCTCCTTCGTGAGCGCCGCGTGGCGTTCTTCGGTCCAGGCACCCTGGGCAATGAGATGCTCCTTCAGGCGATCGACCGGATCGCCGAGCGGCCACGACAGGTACTCGTCCTTCGGCCGGTAGCGCGACGGATCGTCGCTCGTGGAATGCGCGGCGGCCCGATAGGTGACATGTTCGATCAGCGTCGGCCCGCCGCCCTTGCGCGCCCGGTCGGCGGCCCATTGGGTGACGGCATACACCGCGAGGAAATCGTTGCCGTCGACGCGGATGCCCGGCACGCCGTAGCCCGGGCCGCGCGCCGCGAACGTGGATTTCTCGCCACCCGCGAAACCCTGGAACGTCGAGATCGCCCACTGGTTGTTGACGATATTGAGCAGCACGGGCGCCTGGTACACCTCGGCGAACACCATGCCCGCGTGGAAGTCGCCCTCGGCGCTCGAGCCCTCGCCGATCCAGGTGGACGCCACGTGGTCCTCGCCCTTGATCGCCGCTGCCATCGCCCAGCCGACGGCCTGCGGGAACTGGGTCGTGAGGTTGCCCGAAATCGAGAAAATGTTGCCCTGGCGCCAGTGATACATCACGGGCAACTGGCGTCCCTTGCACATGTCGCGCGTGTTCGACAACAACTGGCACATGAGCTCGACGAGCGGCCGCCCGCGCACCATGTAAAGGCCCTGGTTGCGGTAGGACGGGAACAGCATGTCCCCCGGCCGCAGCGCCATCGCCTGCGCGACCGAGACCGCCTCCTCGCCGTAGGAGCGCATGTAGAAGGAGATGCGGCCCTGGCGCTGGGTGCGCTGCATGCGCTCGTCGAAGACGCGCGTGAGCAGCATGTGGCGCAAACCGGCCTGCAGCACTTCCGGCTCGAGGTGCGGGTCCCACGCGCCGACGGCGCTGTGATTGTCGTCCAGCACGCGCACGAGGCCGGTGGCGAGCGGCAGCGTGGCCTGCGCGGAAATGCGCACATCCGGCTTTGGCTGGGCGCCGGCCGGTTGCAGCTTGAGATAGCTGAAATCCGACTTGTTGCCCGGCCGTGCCGGCGGTTTTGGAACGTGCAGCCTCGAACGCAGTCGACTCGGCATGTCGCGACTCCCGGGACCCCACCGCCCACTATGCGCCAGTCACCCGCCCACTGCATTGCAAAGATGACCGGAAAAGACGAGGATTTGGAACGTACATTCCGATTTTCGCATGTTCGAGGCAAGAATGGACCACCCCGGGCTCGACCGCATCGACCTGCGAATTCTCGACGTCCTGCAGAGGGAAGGCGCCCTGTCCGCCGCCGAACTCGCCGAGCGCGTGGATCTCGCCGTCACCACATGCTGGCGGCGCGTGAAGCGCCTCGAGGGGGACGGCGTGATCCGCGAGCGGGTCGCCCTGCTCGACCGCGAGAAGGTGGGCCTCGGGGTCACGGTCTTCGCCCACGTGAAGCTCGTCGCCCACGGCCGGGACAACCTCGGGCGCTTCGACCAGGCGATCCGCCGCCATCCCGAAGTGCTCGAGTGCTACACGCTGATGGGCGATTGGGACTTCCTGCTGCGCATCGTCGCGCGCGACATCAAGGCCTACGAGGCGTTCTTCCTCGACCACCTGTCAAAGATTCCCGGCATCCAGTCGTTCAGCTCCTCGATCGCGATGACGGTCGTGAAGGAGACGACGCAGCTGCCGATCCTGCGGCGCTGAAACGGCTGCGCGCCCGGCAGGGAAGCCGGCGCACCATGATTTCCCGCGATGCAGTTCCCTGCTTGCAGGAGGTGTCCGGACAGAAAGTCGAATGGCGTGCGGACGTCACAGCGAACGGCTGCCACGCATTGGTCATTGCGCGGCTGCCAGGCCGAGCAGAACCTCATCGAGCTGATCAAACGTCTCGTGCATCGCCTCCTGCGCCCCGGTCCCGGCTGCATCCAGTGCTTCCTTCGAGGGATAAAGCTCGTGCACCACGAGCACCGTCACCCCGTTCTTCTCTTCGAACGTCACCGTCGTCACCGAACCCGCATCGCCACTTTCCTCGTTCGTCCACACGATCTTCCGGTCCGGCACGACCTCGAGATACTGGCCGTAAAAGTCCATCCCGTCGCCGAAGTTCAGGCGATACCGCCCGCCGACGCGCACGTCCATGTCGCAGGAATGCAAGGTCATTCCCATCGACCTCGGCACCCACCACTGCCTGAACAACTCCGGTTGCGTCCAGGCCTTGAACACGAGACGCGCCGGCGCGGCGAAAGCCCGCGTCACCACCACCTCACGATCGGCAGTCCGCTCGACGGTAGTGGGCTTCACGCTACTATTTTCCTTTGCGGCGGCCATGTCGTCTCTCCTTCGACTTGAGTTCTGCGATTACGCGATCCAGCGCGTCGAACCTTGCTGACCAGAGTTGGTGGAATCGCTCGATCCAGGCAGCCTCCTCCTCGAGCCGGCACACCCCGAGCCGACACCTGCGCACGCGCCCAACCTTCTCCGTTACGACGAGCCCGGCGCCTTCGAGCACGCTGACATGCTTCTTCATGCCCGTGAGCGTCATCTCGAACCTGCCGGCGAGGTCGGTGATCGAGGCGTCGCCGCGCGCGAGTTGCTCGAGCACGCCGCGCCGGGTGGCGTCGGCCAGGGCCGCAAAGGCCGTGTTGAAGTGCATGCCCTGATACTGAACCATACGGTTCAGTATTGCGGATCCCCCCGGCGGGAATCAACCATCAACCCTTGGACACCTGTGCATGGGACCGCGCGGACGCGGAACGGCATTGCCGAGATCGATTCGAGCCGTCCCGTGCCGGGCAACCCCGCAGTCATACAGGGTCCGGTCGCGATCAGCAGTCCCGGGATGGGCGAGCAGCAGGTACTCGTCGGCAGTTCCAGGCGGTCCAGCCACCTTCCGCGGACCCATGACTGCAACCCGCAAGAGCGAAAGCAGTCACGGCTCTTGTGCTGGAATGGAACGGGAATCAGCCTCGAGATCGATCTCCCGCCAACCCTCCGGCAGGGCCTGTTGCTCGCAATACCGCATCTGCGATTGCCAGCCTGATTCCTCTGTCCGCCGAAAGGATTCTGGCGTGAGGAGCTCCCAAAGGACCGACGTGCGCAGCCTCTCGCCGGATCCGATGACCACACACTGTTCCACGATGCGGTAGCGGGTCGCACCCATCGATTCGACGGATTCGAAAACACACTCGGTGCGTGCCCCGTTCAGCCCGCGCGCATGCAACAGCCCGAGCGTGGCGTTCGAGGCCTGTTCACAGGCTGTGTCGCTGGACACATAGAACCCCCTGCGCAGCGGGAGATCCTGCGTGGACACCGGCACTCCCGTCGTGTGCACCACGCTCTGCGCAGCAGGCGGCGCGACACTCCCGTCACAAGCGCCGAGCGCACTCACAGCAACGCAAATGACGCCGGCGAGTCGCCGCGATCCCATGATTCGGTACCTTGTGGCTCCCGTTGTCGTCATGCTACAACTTCGCCAGCCTGCCTTGTGCCGGCGAAGACCAACAAGAATGCCCGGGAGCAGGGATCGACATGATGAGCGGTCGCGTGATCCCGGCGGCGTGCCAATGGGCGCCATTCGGGCCATGTCCCGAAGCGGTGGCTGCATCCAGGCCTCGCAGGGTTCTCGCCCGTCCCGCGTGCATTCAGGATTCGGGGAACAGGCTGCACCGTCGTATTGCCGATACACGCCGAGGAGAACAATGAACCGTATCGTTTCCAGGGTCGTTTCCATCGTGGCTGCATTTTTCGGCCTCATTTATCTGGCGCCCTCACTTATGCGAAGCCTGCTGCCGCTGCTGCCCCAGGCGCTCGCCATCAAGATCTTCTACCTGACACCACGCTCCTTCTCGTCACCGATGCAGGCGCTGGTCCAGATGTCTTTTGGCGTCGTGCTGCTGGTCTTTGCATACCGCAGGTGGCGCACCCCGTCGCGCAGGCTCGCCCAGTACACGAGACATCAGGAGGGAGATGCTGTCCGGTTCGAGGTACTGCCTGCCACCGCGCCCATCAGCGCACCCGTGACACTCTTTGCCTTGATCTTTGCGGCCGCAATGGTCAGCAGCACGGCGGGCGGCATCTGGGTCCTTGGAATCTTCTTCGTGGCTGTCGCGGCGCTGCTGCTGCTGGTAGACCAGAGAGGCATCGAGGCCGGTCGGCCGCGCAGCTTCCGGCTGGGGAAGGACAGCATCGAGTTCAATGGAACCCTCCTGCGCAGAGATGATATCCACCACCTGAAGATCGGGAACAAGTACGCCGGCAATGTCGAGATCGTCTACGACGCGGATCGCAGCATACCGACGGGTCGGCTGCTCGGACTTGCGGGGCGGAAGAAGCTGGCCGCGGTCGCTTACCGTATCGAGATCGAGAGCGGTGGCAAGGCGTACGTCGTCGCCGCAGGTCTCGATGAAGTGACGGCCCGAGGCATTGCAGCCGAGATCACGAAGACCCTGGCGCCGAGTGGCTGATCAGACAGGCACTGACGGCATTTCCTGGGGTGGCCGATTCAGCCTGAAGTCGATGGTTGGCGGAGAGAGAGGGATTCGAACCCTCGAAGGGCTTTTGGCCCTTACACCCTTAGCAGGGGTGCGCCTTCGACCACTCGGCCATCTCTCCGGGTCGCGGGAAGGGGCGCATGATACTGTCCGGGCACCGGACAGGCAAAAGGGCCAAGTGAGGCGGCCGGGCTCGGGACGAGGCCCGGCGGTAAGGCTCAGCCGGTCGCGTAGGACGCGTCGTTGCCGGCGGACTCGTCCTTTTCCTCGCGCTGGATGCGCTCGTAGATTTCTTCGCGGTGGACCGACACGGACTTCGGCGCGTTCACGCCGACGCGGACCTGGTTGCCCTTGACTCCGAGCACGGTGACGGTGACTTCGTCACCGATCATCAGGGCTTCGCCGACCCGCCTCGTCAGAATCAACATCGCGGCCTTCCTCCATGGAATGTGGCATGCCGTCCGACGCAATGTAGCGACTAGCCCCCCGTGCGCCTATCGGAGAAACCCCTAATGTCCGGACAGGGAGAACGCCTCGTGGGTTTCGCGAACCGCGCGCTCGAGTTCCGTCTCCGCGAGCAGCACGGAAATGCGGATTTCGGACGTCGCGACGAGCCGCACCCCGATGCCGGCGCGCGCCAGCGTGCCGAACAGGCGCGCCGCGACGCCGGCGTGCGATCGCATGCCGACACCCACGATGGACATCTTTGCGACACGGTCGGTTCCCTCGACGCGCGCCGCCGGGCAGTACGCCGCACCGCGCCGCGTGAGTTCCATCGCCTGGACATAATCACCACGGTGGACGGTGAACGCGAAATCGGCGCTGCCGTCCTCGTTCGAGGCGAGCACGATCATGTCCACCTCGATGCCCGCCTCCGCGACGGGCGAAAGCAGGCGATACGACGTGTCCGGCGTATTCGGCACGCCGGACACGACGATCTGCGCCTCGTCGCGATTGAACGCGACGCCTGAGACTACGGGTGCTTCCACGCGATTCCCCTCCCGATCGATCAAGGTTCCCGGCCCGTCCCCATGGCTCGCGAGCACGCGTAGCGCCATGCCGTATTTCGCGGCGAACTCCACCGCCCGCAGGTGCAGGACACGCGAGCCCTGCCCCGCGAGCTCGAGCATTTCGTCGAACGACAACCGCTCGAGCCGGCGCGCCTCGGGCACGAGGCGCGGGTCGGTCGTGTAGACGCCGTCGACATCCGTCAGGATCTGGCATTCGTCGGCCGCCAGCGCCACCGCGAGCGCCACCGCGGTCGTGTCCGAGCCGCCGCGGCCGATTGTCGTAATCGCGCCATTGGCATCGACCCCCTGGAAGCCCGCGACGACGGGCACCACGCCCGCGTCGAGCGCCGCCGCGAGCGCCGCGGTCTCGACGGCCTCGATGCGCGCGCGACCGTGCGCGCTCGTCGTGCGGATGCGCACCTGGCTGCCCGTGAACGAACGCGCGGGCACGCCGCGCGCGACGAGCGCCATTGCCAGGAGCGCCACGGACACCTGCTCGCCGGTCGCGAGCAGCGCATCGAGCTCGCGCGGGTCGGGCGCGGCGCAGAGCGCCCGCGCCATGTCGACGAGCCGGTCGGTCGCATCGCCCATCGCCGACACGGCTACCACAACCCGATCGCCGCGCGCGCGCACAGCGGCCACGCGCGCCGCAACCTTGTGGATCAGCTCGAGCGAACCCACCGACGTGCCGCCGTATTTCTGGACGATCAGCGCCACGACGGGCTTCCGCGACGCGCGCCGGCGCCGCTACGCGCCGAGCTTCGCGCGCACGAACTCCGCGACGCCGCGCAGCGCCGCAGGCAGCGCCGCGGGGTTCGAGCCGCCCGCCTGCGCGAAATCGGGCCGCCCGCCGCCCTTGCCGCCGACCTGCGCCGCGACGGCACCGACGAGTTCGCCCGCCTTCACGCGCTTGACCTGGTCGGCGGTGACACCGGCGACCAGCACGACCTTCGACGGCGGCTCGACAGACGCAAGGACGATGATCGCGGACTTCAGGCGGTCTTTCAGCTGATCGACCGCGCTGCGCAGTGCGCCGGCATCGGCGCCGTCGATCTGCGTCGCGACGACCTTCACCCCGCCGATGTCGACCGCGCCCGCCGCGAGATCGCTGCCCTGCCCCGACGCGAGCTTGTCCTTGAGCGCGCGCACCTCCTTCTCGAGATCGCGCACGCGATCGAGCGTCCCGCGCAGCTTCTCGCCGACGTCGTCTCGCGTGCCGCGCACGAGCGCTGCGAGTTCGCGCAGCAGCGCGTCGCCCGCCTCCGCATGCTCGACTGCCGCGGCACCGGTGATTGCCTCGATCCGGCGCACGCCCGCCGCGACGCCGCCTTCGCTGACGATCGTGAAGAGGCCGATGTCGCCGGTACGCGCGACGTGCGTGCCGCCGCACAGCTCGGTCGAGAACTCGCCGAGCCTCAGCACGCGAACATGCGTGTCGTATTTCTCGCCGAAGAGGGCCATCGCGCCCGACGCGACGGCGTCTTCATAGGCCATCACGCGCGTGTCGGCCGCCGAGTTCGCGCGGATCTCCGCGTTCACCAGCTGTTCGATCGCGCGCAGTTCGTCCGCCGTGACGGGCTGGAAATGTGCGAAGTCGAAGCGCAGCCGGTCGGGCGCGACGAGCGAACCCTTCTGCTGGACATGGGTGCCGAGCACCCGGCGCAGCGCAGCGTGCAGCAGGTGGGTCGCCGTGTGATTGAGCCGGATCGCCTGGCGCCGCGCGGCATCGACGTTCGCCGCGAGTGTGTCGCCGATGGCCAGGCGTCCCGCCTCGAGCGTGCCGAGGTGGGAGATCGCCGCGCCCCGCTTCTGCGTGTCGGTGACCGCAAACCGGGCGCCACCTTCCGAGGCGAGCACCCCGGTGTCGCCGACCTGGCCGCCGGACTCGGCATAGAACGGTGTGCGGTCGAGCACGACCTCGCCGCGCTCGCCGGCGGTGAGCGCGGTGACCTCGGCGCCCTCCTTGAGCAGCGCGACGATCCGGCCGGCGTCCGCGACACCCTCGTAACCGAGAAACTCGGAGGTCGCATCGATGCGTGCGCCGGCGCGCAAATCGACGCCGAACCGGCTCGCGGCGCGCGCCCGTTCGCGCTGCGCCTCCATCGCCGCCTCGAAGCCCGCCTGGTCGATCGAGAGGCCGCGTTCGCGCGCGATGTCGGCGGTGAGATCGACCGGAAAGCCGTAAGTGTCGTAGAGGCGGAATACGGTCTCGCCGTCGAGCGTCTTCGCGACGCCGAGCCCGGCAATCGCCGCCTCGAGCAACTGCATGCCCGTCTCGAGCGTGCGCGCGAACTGTTCCTCCTCGAGCCTGAGCACGCGCTCGACATGGGCGCCCGCCTTGGCGAGTTCCGGATACGCCGGGCCCATCTCCGCGACGAGCGGCGCGACGAGCTTCCAGAAGAACACGTCCTTGATGCCGAGCTTGTAGCCGTGGCGCACCGCACGCCGCACGATGCGGCGCAGGACGTAGCCGCGGCCCTCGTTCGACGGAGTGACCCCGTCGACGATCAGGAACGAGCACGCGCGGATGTGGTCGGCAATCACGCGCAGCGAGCTTTGCGCCAGGTCCTGCGTGCCGGCGAGGCGCGCCGCCGCCGCGACGAGATTCCTGAAGAGGTCGATCTCGTAGTTGTTGTGCACGCCCTGCATGACGGCCGACAGGCGCTCGAGCCCGGCGCCGGTGTCGACCGACGGCTTCGGCAACGGAGACAACGTGCCGTCGCTCGCGCGGTCGAACTGCATGAACACGAGGTTCCAGATCTCGGTGTAGCGGTCGCCGTCCTCGTCGGGCGATCCGGGCGGCCCGCCCGGGATCGACGCGCCGTGGTCATAGAAGATCTCGCTGCAGGGGCCGCAGGGGCCGGTGTCGCCCATCGACCAGAAATTCGACTTCTCGCCCATGCGCGCGAAACGGCTTGCCGGCACGCCGATGTCGTTCAGCCAGATGTCGGCGGCTTCATCGTCGTCCTTGTAGACGGTCACCCAGAGGCGCGCCGGATCGAGCTTCAGCACCTGCGTGACGAAATCCCATGCGTAGCGGATCGCGTCGCGCTTGAAGTAGTCGCCGAAGGAAAAATTGCCGAGCATCTCGAAGAACGTGTGGTGGCGCGCGGTATAGCCGACGTTCTCGAGGTCGTTGTGCTTGCCGCCCGCGCGCAGGCAGCGCTGGCTCGTAGCCGCGCGCACGTAGTCGCGCCGGTCCTTGCCGAGGAATACATCCTTGAACTGCACCATGCCGGCGTTGGTGAACAGCAGTGTCGGGTCGTTGCCCGGCACGAGCGACGACGACGGCACGATGGTGTGGCCGCGGTCGCGGAAGAACTCGAGGAACGCGCGTCGGACATCCGCCGCGCTCATGTAAGGCGGTTTGTTGGCAGTCATGTATCCGGATCCAGGGTGTCCCCCGGGTCGAACCCGAGGGCAGACCGGATATCATCGGCGGAAAACCCCCGGTATTGCAAAAAACGCGCTTGGCGCGCCTTCTCGCGAAAGCTGGCCGGGGGGGTCGGGCCGAACTTGCGCGCCCGGGCGGCGAGCGCGAGCGGCGCGAAATCCGTGGCGCCGAGCGCAGCCTCGATCAGCTCGGCGGGCAGGCCGAGCGCGCGCAGGTCCCGTCGGATGCGCACCGGCCCATGGCCGCGCGCCGCGTGCCAGGCGACATAGCGCCCGGCGTAGCGCGCGTCGTCGAGCAGGTGCTTGGCGCAGAACTCCGCAATGACCGCATCGACGTCCGAGGGGGCGTGGCCCTTGCCGGCGAGCTTGCGATGCAGCTCGCCCGAGGCGTAGTCGCGGCGCGCGAGCAGCGCCGCGGCCGCCGCGCGCACGCCGGCGAGGCTCACCGCGGATCAGGCCGAATCGGCCGCCTGTTCGCCATTGGCGCTCCGCGCCGTCTTCGGCACGAGCAGCCGGGCGCGGATCTGGCCCTCGATGTCCTTCGCGATGTCCGGGTGCTGCACGAGGAAGTTGCGGGCGTTGTCCTTGCCCTGGCCGATGCGCTCGCCCTTGTAGCTGTACCACGCGCCCGACTTCTCGACGATGCCGTTCGCGCTGCCGAGGTCGATGATCTCGCCCTCGCGCGAAATGCCGGCGCCGTACATGATTTCGAATTCCGCCTCGCGAAACGGCGGCGCGACCTTGTTCTTCACGACCTTGACGCGGGTCATGTTGCCGATGACCTCTTCGCCCGACTTCAGCGCGCCGATGCGGCGGATGTCGAGACGGACCGACGCGTAGAACTTGAGGGCATTGCCGCCGGTCGTCGTTTCCGGATTGCCGAACATCACGCCGATCTTCATGCGGATCTGGTTGATGAAGATCACGATCGTGTTCGAGCGCTTGATGTTGCCGGTGAGCTTGCGCAGCGCCTGCGACATCAGGCGCGCGTGCAGGCCGACCTGCAGCTCACCCATCTCGCCTTCGATTTCCGCCTTCGGCGTGAGCGCCGCGACCGAGTCGATGACGACCACGTCGACCGCGCCGGAGCGCACCAGCATGTCGGTGATCTCGAGCGCCTGCTCGCCGGTATCCGGCTGCGAGACGAGCAGGTCGTTGACATTGACGCCGAGCTTTTCGGCGTACACCGGGTCGAGCGCGTGCTCGGCATCGACGAACGCCGCGGTGCCACCGAGCTTCTGCACTTCGGCGACGACCTGCAGCGTGAGGGTGGTCTTGCCCGAGGATTCCGGCCCGTAGATCTCGACCACGCGGCCGCGCGGCAACCCGCCGATGCCGAGCGCAATGTCGAGGCCGAGCGAACCGGTGGAGACGGCTTCGACGTCGAACGTGGCCGATGCATCGCCGAGACGCATCACCGAACCCTTGCCGAACTGCTTTTCGATCTGGCCGAGCGCCGCAGCGAGCGCTTTCTTGCGGTTGTCTTCCATGGCGTCGATTATTCCATAGAACCGCGCGCGGAACGTGTGCAAATCGGGTGCGTTTGTCGCCTACCGCGTCTCATACAGTGGCCATTCGCCGACGATACTGTATGGCGCGCCCTGACGACTCTCGACCAGCACGAAGCGCTCGCAATGCCAGGTGACCGGCTCGATCGCGACGCGCCAGCGCAGAGGCTTCGGAACTTCGCGTGCCAGTGTCACATGCGCGCGGAAGGACTTGATGTGCGGGCAGATCTCGCGCGCGAGCGGCGCCGTCGAATCCGGCGATGCCGAGGCCACCTGCACGCGCGGCCCGGACCACCATTCGAGCGCATCGAATGTCACGCGGACGGGCGGATGCCGAATCGCCCCCGCCCGCTCGCGCGCCTGCGCTTCCGCCGCGGCGTCGATCTCGCCGAGAAAGCACAGCGTCAGGTGCAGGTTGCCGCGCGGCACGGCGCGCCCGCCGGCGCCGACGCCGGCGCGCGCCGGCTGCGCGGCGGCGAGCAGCGCGCTGCGGCCCGCCTCGTCGGGCCACAGGGCGAAGAAGAGACGCCGTGTCGTCACTGGGTGTCGGACGCGCCGGCCTCGAGGATCCACTCGAGTGCATGGCGCACCGAGGCGCGCCGGACCGAGGCGCGATCGCCGGGAAAATGCTGCAGCCTCGCGAGCGTCTGTGTCACGTCACCTCGGCGCAGCGCGAGCGCAAACCACACTGTGCCGACCGGCTTGCCGGGTACGCCGCCGTCGGGCCCGGCAATGCCGCTCGTCGCAACCGCAAGGTCCGCGCCCGTGCGGCGCAGCGCGCCCTCGGCCATCGCGCGCACGACGGCCTCGCTCACCGCACCGTGCGCGGCGAGCACCTCGGCCGGCACGCCGAGATCGCGCGTCTTGGCGGCGTTCGAATAGGTGACGTAGCCGCTGTCGAACCAAGACGAACTGCCCGCCACGTCGGTGATCGCCTTGGCGATCCAGCCCGCCGTGCACGATTCGGCCGTCGCGAGGCGCCAGCGCCGGGCGAGCAGGTGCTCGCCAACCGCTCGCGCAACCGTGAACAGCGCCTCATCGGAAGCCATGCACCAAGCCTAACCGAATCGCGGATGCTACAGTCCACCGATGTCCCCCGCCGCGTTCGTGCTCCGCCTCACCTGTGCCAATCGCCCCGGCATCGTCGCCGCCGCGTCGAACCTGCTGTACGAGACCGGCTGCAACATCCTCGATGCGCAGCAGTTCGACGACACGCAGTCCGATCTCTTTTTCTCGCGGATCGTGTTCAACCGCGTCGGCGAGGGGCCGGACCTCGCGGCGATCCGCACGCGCTTCGCGCCGGTGGGCGAGCACTTCGCGATGACCTGGTCGATCGACGACCTGGCGCGGCGCCAGCGCGTGCTGCTCCTCGCCTCGACGCACGATCATTGCCTCGCCGACCTTCTCTACCGCTGGCGGACCGGCGAGCTCGCGATGGACCTCGCCGGCATCGCCGCGAACCATCCGCGCGAAACCTACCGCCACCTGAACTTCGACGACGTGCCGTTCCACTACCTGCCGGTGAGCCGCGACAGCAAGCCGCAGCAGGAAGCGCAGATCCGCGCACTGGTGCGGGACGGCGCCGTCGATCTCGTCGTGCTCGCGCGCTACATGCAGATCCTCTCGGACGAGTTCGCGCGCGAGCTCGCCGGGCGCTGCATCAACATCCACCACAGCTTCCTGCCGGGCTTCAAGGGTGCCCGCCCCTATCACCAGGCGCATGCGCGCGGCGTCAAGGTGATCGGCGCGACCGCGCACTACGTCACGGCCGACCTCGACGAAGGTCCGATCATCGAGCAGGACGTCGAGCGCGTCACCCACCGCGACGACCCGGACGATCTCGCGCGGCGCGGCCGCGACATCGAGCGGCGCGTGCTCGCGCGCGCGGTGCGCGCGCACCTCGAGCACCGCATCATCGTGACGGGGCGGCGTACGATCGTATTTCCGGAGTAGCGTCGAGCAGGAAGCGCGGGCGCGTCGGGGTCGCGAGACACGGCGCGGACGCCTGCAGCGTGTCGATGAACGCGACAGCGAGCTGCGTCTGGCAGGCGGCGAAATCGCTCAGTGTCGAGTGGCCGCTGTCGCCGATGACGACGAGGGTCGAGTTCGGCAGGTCGGCGGCAACCTCGCGCGCATAAAGGGCGGGCGTCATCGGGTCGAACTGCCCTGACAGCAACAGGGCCGGCACGCCGGAGTGCACGGGCGGGGCGCGCACCGGTGGATCCCCGACCAACCCCGCGCAGGCGCTCGCCATGAACGAGACGATCGAGAATCCGCCGAATGCGGGATCGGCTGGCGCCATGGGACGAGGCGCCTCCGCCGTGTATTGATCGCGGCACACGAATGCAAAGAACGCCGGCGACGGACCGGGCGCGGCGTTGCGTGGCGCCGGGTAGATGCGGTCCATCACGTAGCTGAGGACGCGCAGATCACCGTGCTGCGTGCGATCGATGAGCAGCGGCACGAGCCGCAGCGTCTGCGCGTTGTACAGCATCCAGTGGATCGCACCGAGAAAGTCGTGCCAGTTCACGGCGAGCGGGACCTCCCCTTCTCCACCCGGGCCCGCGACCACGACAGTCCGCGGCTTTCTACGCAGTTCCTCGATCACGCGAAGCAACTCGCCGCGCAGATCGGGGAAGGCGGCCTTGCAGTCGGCATCGGCCGCGCAGCTGTCGAGCACGCGGTCGAGGCCGAGCGAAAAATTGCGTGGCCCCTCACTCAGGAACAGGTCGCTCTGCGGCGAAACGATCGAATCCAGGATGAGGCTGCGGATGCCCGGCGCATCGATGCGCGCCGCCTCGAGCGCGACCAGGGTTCCGTACGACACCGCGAGAATGTTCCAGCGCCCGACGCCGAGCGCCTCGCGCAGATCGCGCAGATCCGCCGCGGCCGCCGCCGCGCCGTATGCGGACAGATTGCGCCCCGAGTTCGCGACCTCCCGCAGGCACCGGCCTGCCATCTCTGCCACGCGCGCATCTCGAGCCGCAAGATCGACGTCGGCCGCGATCACCGTCGCCGCATTGCCGGTCAGCGCCGCGCAGCGCAGCGGCGGCTCCGTCTGGGCCGAGCCCCGCTGGTTGAAGAGAATGATGTCGCGGCTCGCCGCGAATGGATGGCCCGCGAACCGCTCGATCGTCCGGCCGGACTCGAGCGGGGCGGCCCCCGGCCCGCCGTGGAGGAACACCACCGGATCGTCGTGCAGTCCCGGCTCGGCCGCGCGGATGCGGACGACCGGCAGACGCAATCGCGGGCCGGCCTCGACGCCCCGCGTCTCTGGCACCTCGAGGTAACCACAGGTCAGCCGCTCGGCCGCAACGCTCCCGGTCGGAAAGGGACAGGGAGAGACGATGTCAAAGCGCGCGGCTGCGTGCGCACCCGCTGCTGCCGGGGCGGCCCGGCCGACGCTCATCGCACCGAGTGCGATGAGCGTCAACCGCAGGGCCGTCACGCCCCGGCGCATGCTGCCGTCAGAACTTGTACGACAGGATCGCGCCGACCGTGCGCGGCTGGATCACGCTCGCCGTGGCGCGAATGAACCCCACGGCCGGCCGGGCGGTGCCGCTCGAGTAGCCGTATTCGTCGAAGAGGTTCGTCGCGTAGAACGACACACCGAAATTGCCGCGCTCGAGTGCGACGTGCAGATCGGTGATCACGTTGCTGTCAATGACGAAGTTGTAGATCAGCGGCGTGATCGTCGCGCCGTTGGCGCCCGTACCGCCCTCGAAGCCCGTGTCCTGGCTGTCGGTGTAGCGCATGCCGAGGCCGATCGACGCCCTCGTGCCGCTCGCCAGCGTGAATGACCGCTCGCCGCGCACGGCCCAGGTCCACTGTGGGATACCCGGCAGGTTTTCGCCGCCCCGCGCACCGAATGCCGACGTCTCGTCGTCGTCGAGCGTGCTGTGCGTGTAGGCGAGGCTCGCGGTCACCTTGAAGTCGTTGGCCGTCGCATACCCGAGCGCGCCTTCGAACCCGTACGCGGTGACGTCGCTGTTGGCATTGCCGCCGGTCATTGCGCCGTTGACGTAGATGCGCGCCTGCAGGTTCTCCCACTTGAGCCACCAGGCCGCCACGTCGTAGGTGAGACGGCCGTCGCCGACATAACCCTTGGCGCCCGCTTCGTAGCTCCACAGCGTGTCGGACTCGACCATCACGGGCGCCACGTTGTTGCCGTTGACGTCGCGCAGCGGCAGGTTGGCGGCCGCCGGGCGATAGCCGCTCGCGGCCCGCGCGTAGAACGACAGCGAGTCCTTCGGGCGGTAGCGCGCCGAGAAGCTGTACGTGTCGACGGTGTCGTCGACATTGGTGGGCGGCGTGTCGCCGACCAGGATCTCCGGGCCGTCGTCGATCGCGATCGATGCCTTGACCTTGGCGACGCGCACGCCGGCCGTGACGTCGAACTGCGGCGTCACGTAGTACGTGAGATTGCCGAAGCCGGCGGTCTCCTTGAGTTCGGACGGAATGTTGACGTCGAGCAGCACGAAGTTGGTCGGCAGGCCCGCGAGACGCTGGCCGTTGCCGCTCTCCTCCTTCGAGTAGATGGCGCCGATGCTCCAGTCGAAATTGCCGGCGGCGCGCGGCTTCTCCCGCGACACGAGGCGGATTTCCTGCACGAACCGATCGGTCGTCGTGGTGCCCGTGAACGGCGCGTTGTCGACGGTGCAGCCGCAGAACAGCGCCACCAGCGGGCCGAAATCGGCGACCAGGTCCGTCGTCGAGGTGACAGTGCGCTCCTGGTTGCTGGTCGATGAAATCAGGTTCGCGAAATCGAACTCGTAATTCAGCGTGCCCGCGATCAGCGAGAACTTGCTCTCGTCGAGCGAGTACGCCGTGTCGGTATCGAAGGGGCCGTTCGCCGGCACGAACGGCGGGCCATCGAGCGCGACGGTGTTGCGGCCGTGGAAGGTGGTCTTGTCGTGCAGGCCGAGCAGCGAGGCGCTGAAGCGGTCCGTGATGTTCCCGGCGAGCTTCGCCATGCCGCCGTAGTTCTCGTAGCCGTTGACGTTCTTGGCGGCGCCGGTCGCGGATTCCGGAATGCGGTCGATGAACCCGCCGACATCCTCGTAGTAACCGGACAGGCTGACGCCGAAGCGGTCGGCGACGATCGGCGCCATGACACGGCCCGTGTAACGCTGGCTCGAGTTCCCGTGGTCGATGGCCGACATGTCGACGCTCGCCGATCCGGAGAGTTCGGCCTTCGTCGGGTCCGGCGTCACGTAGCGGATGAGGCCGCCCATCGAGGAGGCGCCGTACAGCGTGCCCTGGGGACCCTTGATCAGTTCGATCCGCTCCATGCCGGCCTTCATCACGTCGAGCATCAACTCCGCGCCGGATGCCGACCCGTTGCCCGAGCCGATCGGCACGTCGTCGATGTACACACCCACCGTGGGCGCCGACGTGAAGGTCGACACGCCGCGCATCGTGATGCCGTTGTCGATCGGCGCGCTGCCGCCGCGGAAGTACACGCCGGGCGTGTAGTTCACGACGTCTTCCAGCGTCGTGAGGCCGCCAACGGCGAGGGTCTGCGGGTCGACCGTCGCTACCGCGAGCGCGGTGTCCTGCAAGGTCTCGTTGCGGCGCGAGGCCGTCACGATCACTTCATCGATCGGCGCAGCAGCCGCTTCCGCTGCGCTCGCCACCGCCGTGCCGAACCCCGGCGCCGCGAGCACCACGCCCGCGACCACCCATGCCCTTCTTGAAAACGCTCCCACGAGATTTTCTCCTATTGGTGAGATTTCGCCGCTTTTTTCTAATCTGAGAATTTCTCGGCGCAGAAATATCATATCGGCAGGATTTGTCAACCGTCGATTCACCGTTGCTTCAGCGCAACGAGCCCGCCAGCACATCGGCGAAGAACCGCGCGACCCGCCGTCGCGCCCGTACCGCTTCCGGCAGCCCCGGCGTCACGGCCTGGAAGGAATGGTGCAGCCCCTCGTAGATGTCGAGCCGCACCGGGCAGCCCGCGTCGTCGAGGCGGCGGTACAGCCGCACGGAGTCCGACAGCAGGATCTCGCGCGTGCCGCACTGGATCAGGGTCGGCGGAAAGCCGGCGTCGTAACGGCCGTGGACCGGCGAGACCTCGGGATCGCCGTGGCGCTCCAATGGTGCATAGGCGAGCGCCGCGTGCTCGAGGTTGCCGGGGTAGCGGAGGATGGGATCGGCCTCCGCCAGCCAGCGGTGGCTCGCCCCCTCGCCTGCGAGGTCGCACCAGGGCGACCACAGGGCCAACGCACGTGGCCGCTGGGCGTCGTGCAGCGCGAGCGTGGCCGAGAGCGCGAGCCCACCGCCCGCGGAATCGCCGACCAGCAGCACCTCGTCGGCAGCGGCCGTCAGCGAGGCCAGCGTGCGGGCCACCTGCGCGATCGTCGCGTCGCACCGGGATCGCGGCGCGCGCGGATAGTCGATCGACCAGAGTTCGAGCCCGAGGTCGTGCGCGAGCGGCACGGAGGCGAACAGGCTCGAACGCGCGGAGAAGAGCGTGTACCCGCCGCCGTGCAGGAAGACGATCCGGGGTCCGTCCGGCGGGGCACTCGCGGGCGTGACGACTTCCACGTCGAGCCCGGCCACCTGTTCCGTGCGCAGCCGCGGGCCGTAGCGTTCGAGCGTGCGCGCATTGGCGGCGGCCACGGCGGCCTCCTGCCGCTCGAACAGCGCATCCCAGGCGGCCTGATCGTCGGGCCGCGGAATGCTCTCGGGATGCCCTGCCCTCGCCTCCAGCGCGGCGATCGCCGTCGCGGCTTCGGTCGAGAGCATCGTGGCGGCGCGCGCGTTCAGGCGACGGACCTCAGCGCGGGATAGAGCGCGCAGTAGCGTTCGTAGTACTCGCGGTAGGCGGCGTGCGTGCGCGCATCGGGCTCGACGACTCGCGCGACGCGCGTCATCGCGCGCGCGGCATCGGGGATCGCGCCGAACTGCCCGGCACCGACCGCCGCGAGGATGCCGCTGCCGAGGCACGCGGCCTCGGTCGTCTGCACGAGGCGCAACGGCATGCCGAGGACGTCCGCATGGATCTGCAGCCACAGGTCGGACTTCGCGACCCCGCCGGCCACGGTGAGCCCGTCGACGACGAAGCCGCTTGCGCGCAGGGTTTCGAGGATCAGGCGCGAGCCGTACGCCACGCCTTCCATGATGGCGCGCAGCACGTGGCCCCGCTGGTGACGCAGCGTGAGTCCCGTGATCGCCCCGCGCGACGATGCATCGGTGTGCGGCGTGCGGTTGCCCTGGAAATGCTCCTGCACCAGCACGCCCTCGCTGCCGGGCGGCACGGCCGCCGCCTCCCGGTTCAGGGCGTCGTAGCCCGTGTCGCGGCCGATCAGCGAGCGGAACCAGTTGACGACCGAACCGGTGGACGTCTGTCCACCCTCGACGAGGTGCAGGCCGGGAATCACGGCGTCCGCATACGTGCCCCAGATCCCCGCGCCGTGAAAAGCCTGCGCGCTCAAGCCGAGCTGCAGGTGCGAGGAGCCGGTGACCAGCGCCATCGCGCCCGCGTCGACCACGCCCATGCCGATCATCGCGACCGAGGCGTCCGATCCGCCCTGCACGACGAGCGTCCCGGGAGAAAGGCCCAGATGGTCGGCGGCGGCCGGAGTGAGGGGCCCGATCGGCACGCCCGGTGCGAGCACCTCCTGCGGCCACTTGCGCCCGAGCGCCTCGAGGCCGAGCACGGCGAGCAGGCTCGTGGGCCACCCGCCGTCGCGTGCACGGTAGTGCCAGCGCACCGAGAGGTTGTTCAGGCTCGCGACGCGCCGGCCCGTCAGGTGCAGGTTGAGATAATCCTGGTACTCGCAGATCGTCGCCGCCGCCTCGAACGTGCGCGGCTCGTGGGCGGAAAGCCACGCGGCCTTCGGCAGCATCCATTCGGCCGACACCGGGCCACGACCGCCGCTGTTGATCGCGAGCGCCGCGTCCTTGCTCGCCGCCACGCGCTGCGCCTCGGCCTGCGAGCGCACGTCCATCCAGATCAGCGCGGGGCGCAGCGCCTCGCCCTGCCCATCCAGCGCGACCACCGAGCAGCACGTCGTATCGACCGCGAGCGCGATGATGTCGCGCGCCGCGACGCCCGACGCCTGCACCGCCTGGCGCACCGATCGCCCGAGGGCCTGCCACCAGTCCCGCGGCTGCTGCTCGGCCCAGCCCGGTTGCGGAAACGCCGTCTCGTACCCGGTCGTCTCGAACGCGAGCGGCGTGCCGTGAAGATCAAACACGCCCGCACGCAGGCCTTCGGTCCCGCCATCGACGCCGATCACGCAGCGTGGCATGTCAGTGCGTCTCCTCGAGCACCCGCACGCGAAAGCCGAGGCGCCGGCTGAGCTCGATCATTTCGTGGAACACGTCGCCATAGGCGACGGCGATGTGGTTGCTCCAGTAGTGCGCCATCAGCGTGTCGCGGCCGATCCCGAGGTCGGCGATCATCAGCGGCCACTCGCGCGTCGTGCCGCGCCACCACGCATCGCGTTTCTGCGGCGGCAACGCGACGACGCTGCCGCGGCCGATGTCCATCCAGAGTTCCCCGCCGCGCAGATAGGCGCGCGACCATGTGACATCCCCCGGCAGGCTCTCGCCCGCGAACGTGCCGCCCGGCACCGGGAAGTAGGTCGACGGCTGGCGATACGAGTGCACGCCGCGCAGCGAATCCGGATCGTGGTTGAAGGCGTACGCGCCGCTCGAGCCCGAGTTCAGCAGCACCCAGAGGAACCGCCCCTCGTGCTCGCCGCCCCAGCGGATGTCGTGGAAGAACACGGCCTGGTGCAGGCCCTTCGCCTTCAGCAGCCGCTTCATCATCTCCATCGGCAGCACGTTGCCCTGGTCGGCTTCCGTCGCGTCGACGATCGTGTCGCCGTTCGATTCCGGTCGGCAGGTCGAATTGAACAGGCCCTCCGCGAAATCCGACGGCGCGCGCGAGCGGATGAGTCCGAGCTGGTACTGCCAGCCGATGCAGTCCGCGCGAAACTCGGCGACGAGATCGAGCACGGCGAGGTAGTCGCGCAGCTGCTCGCGGGTCGCGTTCACGTCGTAGTCGTGGGCGCCCTCGATGCCGTAATGGAAGGTCACGCCGCGGTCGCGCACGAACGCGAGCGCGTCGTCGATGCGCCGCTCGTCGATGTCCTTGCCACGCTCGATGATCCAGGCCTGGTCGACCTTGTGTTCCGCAAAGCCGACGCGGTTCAGCCAGCGCGGGCCGAGATACCCGTTGATCATGCCCATCGAGGTATCGCCGAGCATCAGCACGAGCGCGCGGCGCCGGTGGAACTCCTCGTGCACCCGGCCCGCCAGCGCCGCCGCGGCGGCCGGTGTCGCGGGTGGCTCGCGCAGCGCATGCACCGGATAGCGCACCTCACCGTTCGCGCACCACGCGGCGAGGTGTTCCATGAACGCCTCGTCCTGGCTCCAGTCGGCGGCGTCGGTCCACACGCGACTCGCAGCGCGATCGACGCTCTCGAGGCACGCCGCCGTGTTCAGCAGACCGACGAGACCCGGCCAGGTACCGGAGAAATTGCTCGCGAGCAGCAGCGGCGAGTCCTTGCCGACGACGCCGTCGGTCGTGTGTGGCCCATACACCCAATGCGCGTAGACACCAATCAGCGGCTCGTCGATCGGCCCGAGCCGTTCGATCGCCTCGTGTGGCTTCGTCAGCAGCCCCTCCACGCGCCGGTGGCGACGCCCGAGCCGATCGAGGGCGCGTTCGAGCTGGCGCGTCGATTCCTCGACGAGCGGCAGGGCGAGTTCGTTCGGGCGCGGGCGATAGTCGCCGGGCCAGAAGAGGTGGATCGTGTCGGACATGATCGTCTCCCGTGCGCTGAAGCGTGTGCGGCCGGCTCAGGTCGCCGGCGCGGGCGGCAGGTCCCGCAGGCGCTGCGCGGCATCCGGGATGGCCGGCAGCGGGTCGGAGGGCGTCGCCTGGTACCAGAAAGTGGCGCAGGACCAGTCGTCCTGCCGTTCGTACAACTCGGCCATGTAGTCGGCGATCGAGCGCGCATTGCCGGTGGGCGAATGCCCGATCTGCTGGATCGACACCCGCATCTGCCGCTCGCAGAGCAGCGGGTCGGCCATGTGCCAGCGATAGATCGAGACCGCGCCGGTCTTCGTCGCGTCGTCGTGCTCGCGCCAGTTGGCGCCGTGGTAGAGGAAGGCGTTCGCCTGTATGCCCCAGGAGAGACCCACGTAGTCCTCGGTGCCGGTGCCGACGATCGTGGCGTGCCGGTCGTCGCCGTCGATCCATGCCTTCATTTCGCCCTCGCCCCACCAGCGCGGATCGAGCGGCCGCACGCCGATGACGCTGCCGAGGAAACGGATGCGGCCGCGCCGCAGGGGCAGCAGATCGAAGTCGCGGCCGATGGTCGTCGGGTTCTCGCGGCGAAACAGCACGTGCAGCCGGCCGACATCGTCGGCATGCGCATCGCCGAGCGTGTAGTCGACCTGGTAGAAGAACGGCAGGCGCAGCGGCGCCTCGTTGCACAGTTCGATGCGTGCACGACGCAGGAACGGCATCGGCAGCCAGATGTTCATGCCGAGCGCGCCGCCGACCGAATGCGCGCAGCTCTGGAACGCGCCCGTGCGTCCGTGCGCGAAGCCGAAGAAGTCGCCGAGCGGCGCTTCGACGCTCGGGTGCGACTGGTCGTCCCAGAAAATGCGCACGAGGCAACCGCGCAGCATTTCGGGCTGCGCATGCGTCGTGGCCCAGATATGGCGGATCGTGCCGGGCCCGGCGATGTTTGCGAGTTCGATCGTTTCCCCGGGATGCACATGGCGCACGGCCGAGCCCTTGCGGCCCGGCCCGAGCGGGCTCGCGGCCTGTCCGCCCGCGCCGGGTGCGCCGGTCGGGTTCTCGAAGCTGATCGAGCGCGTGACGAGCTTCACGCCGAGGTCGTAGGGCTGCAGGGGCGAGGTCATGTCTTCTCCGTCGCGAGGGAAAGGTGATGGAGCACGATCGACTGGTTGCCCGCGTGCAGCGGCGCCGCATCCGCGGGGCGCCTCGCCAGCATCGCGTCGCCTTCGCGATCAGCCATCAGCGGACCGATGTCGAATGCGACGACCGACAGCGCTGCGCGCGGCGTCGCGATGAGCTCGAAGGCGACCGGATCGCCGCCCACGCCATGCACGCCCACGATGCGCGGTGCGTCGTCGGCGCCGGCCAAGACCGGCTGGCCCTCGATGCGCAGGCCGAGCACCGGCGAGTGCGCGGCGAAGGCGAGACCGAGCTGGAAGGTCGGGCGCCGGCTCTGCACGCGGCCGCGCACGATCCGCTGCCCGTCGCGCTCGAAATCCTCGTCGATCTCGACGACCGGCGTCGCCAGCGCCCGATCGGTCGCGGGCTTCAGGTACACGTCGGTCGGCGCGACACCGAGCCGCAGCACCGGTCGCTTCACGGCATCGAAGCCCATCGCATCGAGCAGCGCACGGCCCGGCTCGCCAAACGACTGGATCTGCCATTGCGCAGAGGCGTGGGCGTCGTCCTGCACGTACAGCAGGTTCACGCCGCGCGGACGATCGACCGTGTGCGTCGGCACCGCCATGGCCACCGCCGCCGCGCCGACGACGAGGGCCGACCCTGCGCCGATCAGCGCCCGCGATCCGTGGCGCTGCACGTGCGCGAGCGCGATCGGCAGCAGAGGCAGCGTCAGCAACAGCAGCGGGATCACCTTCGCCTGCGCGACATCGAAGTTGAACATCACGTCGAGCTGCAGGAAGTGGTAGAGCGCCAGATACGAGGCCGCGACGAACGCGGCCGGCGCGGCCACCCAGGTCAGGTTGTGTCCGGATCGCATGGCGAACGCCTCGATCACGGCGAGCACGCCGTAGACGAGCAGCGGCACGATAAACACGAAGCTTGCGCCGGGCACCGTGAGCGACACGGCGAGCGCGAGCAGGCCCATGACCACCCAGACGACGCTCGACATGGCGCCCACCGTGACGCGCCTGGCGAGCAGGGCGACCACCACGAGCGGCGCGAGGACGGACGCGGCGATCAACGCGATGCGCCCCGGCCAGGGATGCGGATGATCGAGCGGATGCACACCCGGCCATTTGCCGAGCGGCCACGACAGCAGCCAGCCGAACGACACGACCAGCACGATGAGCAGTGCGAGAGCCGCGAGCGATCCCGCGATCGAACGCCCGTCGGCGCGGGGCACGTGGCGCAGGCTGGCCAGCAGCACGAGCAACAGCCCGAGTCCCGCGAGCGGCGCATTCCATGCGGCGGGCCAGCGCGGCAGGACCCGGCCGCCGATGTCGAAGTATGTCGCATCGCCCGCAGCGGCCAGGTCCCCGACAGGCGTGTCGGCGATGCGCAGCAAGGTCGCGAACACGCTCTCGCCCTGGTGCTGCAGCGAGCGCCGATCGAGGTGCGCGAGATCGTCGCGTTCGGAATGGTAGAGCGCCGCGCCGCGCGAGAATGCGAAGTTGAGGCCGCTCGCGCCGCGCCGCTTGTAGATCGTGAAGTCGGTGTTGTTCGGCATGTGCCGATAGACTTCGTACAGCAGCGAGTTCGCGACCGGTCGCGGCACTGCGCGCGCGTAGGCCGCGACGAGCGCCCGATTGTCCGCGCCGGTCTCGAACATCATGCCGGGCCCGGTCACGCCGCGCGCCTCCATGTTCAGCACGAAGGCGACCCGTCGCATCAGCGGGTGGGCATCGGCGAACAGCATCGCGCCGCGCAGGCCCGTCTCCTCGGCATCGGCGAAGAGGAAGACGACGTCGTGCAGCAGCGGTCCCCGCGCGGCGATCAGTTCGGCGATCTCGAGCATCGCGGCGACGCCGGCGCCGTCGTCGGCCGCCGCAACGGAACCGGGCACGCTGTCGTAATGCGCGGTGACCAGCACTGCCTCGCGCGCGTCGCGACCCTCGCGCACGGCGATGATGTTCCGGACGACACTGCAGCCCGGTGCGAGCGTCGAGCACTTGAACCCTTGCTGGATTTCCGGCTGGTAACCGGCCGCACGCAGCCTCGCCACGATGCGATCGGCGATCACGCGATTCGCCGCGCTGCCCGCGGGATGGGGCACGTTGTCCTCGAGCAGCGACCCGAGAATCTCGAACGCCCGGTCGCCCGAGAAACCCTGCCGGTTCGTCGCCGCAACCCCGGCGTCGGGCGCACGGTCCTGGACGCGCAGTACGGCGAGCAGGGCCGCGATCACGACGACCAGCATCACCGGCCCACGCCAGCGCCGGATCATCGCGGCGCGCCCTGCTGCACGAAGTCGCGTAGCGCCCTCGCCCAGCGCGCCGCGAGGTGCACGACGATGATGACGAAGCTCGCCGGTATGATCACGACGACCGCGGCGCTGTTCCATTCCAGCGTCTCGGTGATGCGATGCGAATGTCGTTCGAGGAATCCCGGGGCGTAGTAGAAGACCGGCGCCGCGAGCGTGAGGACTGCGACCGCCTCGATCGACTGCATGAAGAGCGTGCGGCCCGGGAGCCCCCGTGTATCGAACTTCATCATCACGGGATCGGCACCGCGGTAGTAGGCCATGGCCGCACCCGCCATGGCCGACCAGATCATCGCGTAGCGGGCGAGTTCCTCGGTCCAGGCGGGCGGCGCGTGGAAAACGTACCGTGCCACGATCTGCAGCAACACCGACAGCAGCATGACGTGCAGCGCGACGAAGGCGATGACGGTGCACAGCCGGTCGAGCGCGCGCGACAGTGCACGAAGCCCCCGGTCGATGGCGACGATCACGGCGCCGCTCCCGTGCTGCGCGGATCGCGCGTGGCGTCGATCATTGCTTTCAGACGTGCCTCGGCCGCGGGGCTTTCCCAGCGGGTCCGCTTCATCCGGCGGGTCAGTGCACGCCATTCGTCGCGCGCCGCCGGATCGATGTCGAGCCACTTGATGCCGGTCTTTTCGAGCATGGCCCGCTCGCGCGGAATCGCGGCGCGTGTCCACGCGCGATTGGCGGCGCGCGCCTCGCGCACTCCGGCGTCGAATGCAGCGCGGTCCCGCGGTTCGAGATGCTCGTACCAGCGGCGCGACGCGACGATGCAACGCGCCGAGGGACCCATGCGCAGGTCGGTAAAGTAGTCGAGGACATTGCCGTGGCCGAACATCACCGCGACGATCGGCGGATTGAGGTAGGCGTCGACCATGCCGGTCTGCAGGGCCTGGGCCACCTCTTCCCAGGCCACCCGCACGCCGTGCACCTGCCAGGCGTCGAGCAGGTTGAGATCGCCCGCGCTGATGATGCGCAAGCGCAGGCTGCGCAGGTCCTCGATGCGGTACACCGGCTTGCCGCGCGTGAACAGGCCGACCATCGCCCCGGTATAGGCGAAGTCGAGCAGCACGAGGTCGTCGTCGGCCAGTTCCTCGTTCACCTCGGCGAGGAAGCGCGTGTCCTCGATCAGGCGATTCATGTGCTCGTACGATTCGATTTCGAACGGGCGCATGGCGTGGAACAGCGGCGAGAGGCGCGCGAGTTCGTCGCCGCCGGTCTCATTGACCTCGAGCAGGCCGATCGCGACCTGGTCCATGCGCTCCTTCTCGCCGCCGAGCGCACTGTTCGGGTACACCTTCACGTGCATGTCCGCGCGGCCGAGGGCATCGGCAAGGGCTTTCACCCAGACATACGATCCATTGCGCTTTGCATCGATCGGGGTCGACATCCCGATCTTCACCTCGCGCGGGTCCGTCGCGCGCGCGACGGACGGTCCCATCGCCGTGCCGAGCAGTGCCCAGGCGAGATCGCGACGGCGCATCACAGCAGCCCCAGCCAGCGCGGCAGCGCGAGCGACAGCTCGGGGAACAGCACGACGAGCAGCAGCACCGCGAGCTCGGCGAGCACGAACGGCATGATGCGCCGGCACAGCGCCCAGTAGCCCTGGCCGGTAATCGACGCCACCATCATGATGGCGCCGCCCAGCGGCGGGGTGATGAGCCCGAGCGTGAGGTTGAGGCACACCATCATGCCGAGCGCGACCGGGTGCACGCCCTGCTCGATCGCGACCGGGACGAGCAGCGGCGCAACCAGCGTCAACGAAATGATGGTGTCGACACCCATGCCGAGTGCGAGGAAGACCGCCATCAGCAGCAACAGGTACCAGATACCCGTCAGCCCGAACGATTGCACGAAGGCAGCGACGTGGTCGCCGAACTGGCTGAGCGCGACGAGATAAGTCACGAGGGCACCAGCGGCGAGGAAAATGAAGATCACGCCGCTCAGCACGACCGTCCGCTGTACCGACTCGACGAATTCCGCGCGCGTCAGTTCGCGGGACCACACGCCGAACACGGCCGAGGCCGCAACGGCCACGGCGCCGGCTTCGATCGGCGTCATCACGCCGAACACGATGCCGCCGAGGATCACGGCCGGCAGCGTGAGCGCGGGCAGCGCCTTGCGCAGGGTCGGGCGCCATTCGGGAATGTCCGCCGCCGTGCCGCCGGGGTGCCCTTCGCGCCGCGCGATCCAGGCGTTCATCGCCATCAGTGCAGCGGCGATCATCAGCCCCGGAATGAGGCCCGCCGCGAACAGCGCCGCGACGTCGGTCGACAGGATCGCGCCGTACAGGATGAAGATGATCGACGGCGGCACGATCGGGCCGATCACCGACGCCGCCGCGGTCAACGCGCCTGCGTAGAGCGGATCGTAGCCGCGCTTCTCCATCTGTCCGACAAACGTATTGGTGAGCGCGGCAATGTCGGCCGCCGCCGAGCCGCTGATCCCGGAGAAGAACACGGACGTGAGCACGTTCGCGTGGCCCAGCCCGCCGCGGATGCGCCCGACGAGCAGCAGCGACAGGTCGATGAGTGCGCGCGTGATGCCGCTGCGGTTCATCAGCTCGCCGGCCCAGATGAACAGCGGCATCGCCATGATCGCGAACACGTCCATCTGGCTGAACATGCGCTGCGGCACGATGGCGAGGTACTCGGGACGGCCCACGACGAAGAACGCAACGACGGCCGCCGCACCGATCACGTAGGCGAGCGCGACGCCGCAGAGCAGCAGTACCGCAACGACACCGATGATGATGGCGGCGCTCATCGCGGTGCCTACATCGAGATGTCGTCGAGCGGCCAGATCGGCCGGGCGAGTCGCCGGTAAGGCCGTTGCCTCACGTCGCTGTTGAGCGCCCCGGGCGCGTCGCAATAGATGATCGCGGCGGCACGCTCGGCGAAGCCGGCGTAGAAATGGAACGACGACTTCACGACCACGATCCGCTTCTGCCACGGATCGACGCCGGCCGCCGAGAAGGCGCCGGGATGAAACGGCTGCTGGCGTATTTCGTTCAGCACGATCGCGATCCCGTCGACGTCGACGACCGCCGTGCGCCCGAGTTCCACGGGATAGCCGTCCGCGATGTGCGGCTGGGCGGCGTCGGTGCGCAGGTGGAGCACCGTCGCCTCGACGTCGAGCGGCAGGCCCGACGACGGCCCGAGCTTGCCGCCGATCCGCATCGGGATGCGGGCGCCCTCGCCCGCCGAGAACGCGATGCGGACCGCGACGGGGTCCCAGACGAGCCCGACGACCGCGTCGCGCACCTTGCGTTCGAGCAGGGCGCGCAGCAGGAACGTCGAGTCCGAGGGCGCGCCCCCGCCCGGGTTATCCGACATGTCGGCGATGACGACCGTGCCCGACTTGCATCGCAGCGCGTCGTCGATGGCGGACGCCACGTCGCGCAGCGGCACCTGCGCGGTCTCCCGCAGGGCGAAGAACTGCCGGCCGATCGACTCCGCGAGCGACCGGGCCTTGTCCGGATCGCCGTCGGTGATCGCGAGGACGCCGGCGCCGGCGCCGGGGAAATCCGACCACGGAAAGCCGTGGGCGAGCGTGATCGACAGCACGCCGGGCTCGCGTTCGCGGTCGATGAGTCCGTCGACGAAGCTGCGCATCGGCTCGCGGGTCGTCTGGAAAAGGCCGAGCATCGGCACGCGCGCGAACTGCGTCACCGGCCTGACCTTCCCCTCGGCCGTCGCGGCGATGATCGCGTACAGCTCGCGGGCACGCTCCGCGAAATCGGTGTGCGGATACTCCTTGCAGGCCTTGATGGCGGTCGCGTTGGCGACCATCGCGGGCGTGATGTTGCAGTGAAGGTCGAGCAGGACGCCCACCGGCACGTCGCTGCCGACGATCTCGCGCACGCGCGCCAGCACGTCCCCTTCGCAGTCGTCATAGCCCTGGGCCATCATCGAACCGTGCAGCATCAGCAGCACCATGTCGACCGGCATCGCCGCGCGCAGGCCGGCGAGCATTTCGTCGCGCAGGGCTTCGTAGTCGCGCCGCAGACACGGCAGGCTCGGCTGCGCGATCGCGCAGAGGCCGACCACGGCCTCATCGCCGCGGCGCTGCGCCTCGGCATGGAAATCGGCCACGCCCTTCAGCAGCGAGAGGTGTTGGCCCGGCGGGCCGAGGGAGGGCCGGTAGATGCCCGCCTCCTCGAAACTCGACAGGTCCGTCGGGATCGGCGAGAACGAATTGGTCTCGTGGGCCAGGAAGGCCATATAGCATTTCATATGCGAAAATTATCATCTATGAAAATTTCGTGCTAAATTTTTTCATAACTGGCAATGCGGGGTGGCATGCAAATCATCGTCGTCGGCGCCGGCCTCGTCGGCGTGACCTCCGCCTACCGGCTGCAACGGGCCGGCCACTCGGTCACCGTCGTCGAACGCGAGGCGGCGGTCGCCTGCGGCGCGAGCCAGGCCAACGGCGGCATGCTCACCCCGAGCATGGCCGATCCGTGGAATGCGCCCGGGGTCTGGCGCGAGCTGCTGCATTCCCTCGGTCATGCTGAGGCGCCGCTCCTGCTGCGGCCGCGCGCCATCCCTTCGCTCCTCGGCTGGGGTCTGCGCTTCCTCGGCGCCTCCACGACACGGCGCTACGGCGAGAACACGGCCCGCAATCTGCGACTCGCCGCCTACAGCGTATCCGGCATGGACGCGCTGCGGCGCGAGGAGGCCCTGGAATACGGGGCCGCGACACGGGGCACCCTCAAGATCTACCGCGACGCCGCGGCATTTGACTCCGGCCTCCGCAAGTCGCGGACCTTCGGTCACCCGCTGGTCGAAGTGCGCGCGCTGACCGCCGCGCAGACCGTCGCACTCGAGCCCGGCCTCACCGACATCGAAGGCAGCCTCGCCGGAGCGCTGCATTTCCCGGGCGACGAGGCCGGGGACGCACGGCTCTTCACTGAGGTGCTCGGCGCCGCCGCCGAGCGGCGCGGCGTGCGCTTCCTGTTCGGCACGGCGGCGACACGCATCATTGCGGACAAGCAGGTCCGCGCACTCGCGACGACGGCGGGTGACATGCCCGCCGATGCGATCGTCGTCGCGGCCGGTTCCCAATCGGCGGCCCTGCTGCGCGGCGTCGGCCTGCGGCTGCCGGTCGCGCCGGTCAAGGGCTATTCGCTGACCTGCGAGCCCTCGGGCACGGACGCACCACCTCCGCTCGCGGTTCCCGTCGTGGACGATGCGCTGCACGCGGCCGTCACCCCGCTCGGGCGCCGCATCCGCATTGCCGGGACCGCGGAGTTCACGGGCTTCGACCTGCAACTGTCACCACCCCGCATCGAGAACCTGCGCCGCCTGCTGCGGGCGATCCTGCCGCGCCATGCGGACCGCCTGCTCGCCGGAAATGTCGTGTCGTGGGCGGGACTGCGCCCGATGAGCGCCGACGGCGTGCCATGCATCGGCCCCTGCGGTCCGGCCGGCCTGTACGTGAACGCGGGCCACGGCCACCTCGGCTGGACCATGGCCGATGGCTCGGCGCGCCTGCTCGCCGATTTGGTCGACCACCGGCCGGCGGCGCTCGAGCCGCGCGACTACTCCCCGCGGCGCTTCAGGTGGGCCTCGTGACCCGGGCTCGTCATGATATTGAGCACGCGCGCCGGCTTGTTGCCGATCGCGCGCAGGTTGTGGGCCATCGAGGAATCGATATAGATGCTCTCACCAACCCGCAGCACGGTCGGCTCGTAGAACTCGCTGATGAATTCAACCGTGCCCTGCAACACGTAGATGAACTCCTCGCCCTGGTGACGAATGAGCTCGGGTGTATGGCCCGCCTTCACTTCGAGCACCGACGGCTGCAGCTTGCGGCGCAGGAAATCGCTGGCGTGATGCTCGTAGACGGACTTGTCGGTTTCGACCCGGCGCGCCTGTCCCTTGAGGGTGAGGCTGCGCCGACCCGTCACGACCGCGCCGGACTCGCGCGCCGTCGCCGCGCCGTCGCCCGCCGCCACGAGCTGCATGACGTCGACCCCGAGCGCAGCACACACCTTGAGGAGCTTTTCGATGTTGAGCGAAATGCCGCCGGTCTCGACCTTCGACAGGGTCGACAGCGGAATCTGCGTCGCCTCGCTCAATCGCTTCAGCGTCCAGTGTCGCGCACGACGCAGCTCGCGGATGCGCGCGCCGATCGCCGAGGGCTGGGCCCGTGTCATGTCCGCGGCGCTGGGCGCCCCGGCGGGAGTCTGGGTGCGGCTCTGGATCATGGCTTGCCGTCGAATGACGTTTCCGTATAGAAAAATCTGCCAGACAGGAAAATACCGAAAATGAACGCACCACGCCACCTCGCGACATCCCGGTGCCTGCTCACGATCCTGCTGCTGCCGGCTCTGCCACCGGCTATTGCCGCGGCGCCTGCGGCGCCGCCGGCGCTCGACGCCGCGAATGTCGCCGCGTGGGCCGACGAGACGTTCACGCAGGCCCTGGCGCAACACCAGTTCTCCGGCGCAACCGTCAGTGTCGTGAAGGACGGCGCCCTCATCTTCTCGAAAGGTTATGGTCGCGCCGATTACTCGCGCCCGGGGCCCGTGGATCCTGCGCGCACGCAGTTCCGGATCGGCTCGATCACCAAGACCTTCACGGCGACGATGATCGCGCAGCTCGTCGACGAAGGCCGCATCGCGTCGCTCGACGATCCGGCCAACACGTACCTGCGCGACTACCGGCTGCCCGACAACGGTGGCGTACCGATCACGCTGCGCCACCTGCTGACGCACACGGCGGGCTTCGAGGACCAGTTTTTCTTCATCGGCGCCGACTCGCCGATCTCGACGCACCCGCCGGCCCGGGTTTTCGACAGCCTGCGCCCGGCGTATGTCCGGCCGGCCGGCGCGCGCGTCGAGTATTCCAATTTCGGTGTCGCGGTACTCGGGCGCATCGTCGAGGACCTCACGGGTCTCGGCATCGCGCAGGCCATGCAGCAACGGCTCTTCGGCCCGCTCGGCATGAGTCACACGCTGCTGATGGACGACCTCGGCGAGCCTGCCGCGCTCGGCCGGCCCGCGACGATACTCCCCGACGGCAGCTATCGCCCGACGCAGTTCACGGCGATCAGTCCGCCGATCGCCGCGGCCGGCAGCATCGCGACCACTGCAGACGACATGGCTCGCTACATGCTGGCGCAGTTGGGCGAGAGCCTGGACCCGACGGCGGGACAGGCACCCGTGTTGAACCGCGCGGTCCTCGAGAGGCTGCACACCCGCCTCGCCGGCAACGCGCCGGACGCGACCGGGCTCGCGATGGTGTTCTTCCTCGACGACTGGGCCGGCACGCAGACCGTGGCCCACGGCGGCAACTGGACCGGGTTTCACAGCTGGATGACGCTGATCCCCGCGCAACGCGCCGGCATATTCGTGTCGCTGATGAGCGAGGCGCCCGGCCCGACCGTGGGCAGCGATCTGCGCAAGCTCGTCCTGCCGTGGACCACACCCTCGGCCTCGCCGGCGGTCCTGTCCGGCAACGTCTACGTCAAATCTTTCCTCACGCGATTCCTCGGTGAGCGCCGAGCGCTGCCGGACGCGACCCGCAGCGACAATCACGCGCTCGCGGGCCGGTATCGCTTCGACCGCCGTCCGTTCACGACGGCAGAGGCCGTGGGCGATCTCGTCTACCTGGGCGCGGGCACGCTCGCAATCTCGGCGACACCGGCCGGGCTCGAGATCGCCGGCGCCGGACCGTGGCGGCCCGCGGGCAACGGCGCGTTCGTGCTCGATGCGCCGACACGGGATCGTGCGATCGTCCGCGAGGATCCCCGGGTCGGCGCGCCCGTCCTCATTCCGGATCTCGGCATCTACACGGCGACGCGCATCGGCTGGTACCAGCACCCGCTGCTGCATGTCCGCATGGCGCTCGCGGCCCTGCTCATCGGCTGCATCGCGCTCGGCCTGCTCCATCGCGGCCGGGCGAGGCCCGTGCCGCGGATCGCTCGTCTGCTCGCGTGGATCACGGTGATCGCGGGAGTCTCGCTGTTGCCGCTCGCACTCTACGGACGCGCGGACGGCGCGAGCATGCTGGAGGCGCTCTACGCTGGTCACACGGGGCGGTTGATCGCATTCGTGGTCGCGGCGCACGTGCTGCTGATCGCGGCGCTCGGCACGCTCGCCGTGTCGCTGATGTCGCGCGGCGGCGCACGCCGCAGTCGCGCGTTGCTCGCGGTCGGCGTGTGCGGCGTGGCCATCAGCGCGATCCTCGCGGTGTACAACGTCATCGGCTGGCACGTCCCGGGCTGAAGCGCGCCGGGAACTGGGGCACAATTGTGCTCCGGGGCGAACCTCGCCCGGAGGTCCGCACGTCATTGAACAGCCCCGATTCGCGTCTGCACACGCCGATGATGCAGCAGTACCTGCGCATCAAGGCGCAGCACCCGGACGTGCTGCTCTTCTATCGCATGGGCGATTTCTATGAGCTTTTCTACGACGACGCGCGCCGCGCGGCGGCGCTCCTCGACATCACGCTGACCGCGCGCGGCCAGTCGGCCGGCGAGCCGATCCCGATGGCGGGTGTGCCCTACCACAGCGTCGACGGCTATCTCGCGCGGCTCGTGAAGAAGGGCGTCTCGGTCGCGATCTGCGAGCAGCTCGGCGACCCCGCGAAATCGAAGGGCCCCGTCGAGCGGCAGGTCGTGCGGGTCGTGACGCCGGGCACCCTCACGGACGAGGCGCTGCTCGAGGACCGGCGCGAGACGCTGCTCGCCGCGGTCGCGCTCGAACCCGGAGCGCGGGGCGCAGGCGGCGCGAGCAGCGCGAACGGCGCGGGCCGCTTCGGGCTCGCGTGGCTCGACCTCGCCGCCGGCCGCTTCACGGTGATGCAGGGCGAGGGGCCGGGCACGCTCGCCGCCGAGCTCGAGCGCCTGAAGCCGGCCGAGACCCTCGCCCCCGAGGGCAGCGCGCTGCCGCGCGACGTGCTCTCACGCGAGCTGCCGGTGCGCCTGCGCCCACCGTGGCACTTCGAGCTCGCGAGCGCCTCGCGCCTCCTGACCGACCAGCTCGGCACGCTCGATCTCGCGGGCTTCGGCGCCGATGAGCTGCCGCTCGCGATCTCGGCGGCGGGCGCACTGTTGCAATACGTGCGTGACACGCAGAAGACGGCGCTGCCGCACCTCACGGCCCTCGCCGTCGAGGAACGCAGCGAGGCGCTCACGATCGACGCCGCGACGCGCCGCAACCTCGAGCTCGACACGAGCCTCGGCGGCCGGCCGGACGCGACGCTGCTCGCCCAGCTCGATGTGGCGATCACCGCGATGGGCTCGCGGCAGCTGCGCCGCTGGCTGAACCGGCCGCTCAGGGACGCGCCCGTGCTGCGCGCGCGCTATCACGCGATCGGCGAGCTCGTGCATTCGCGCCGCTACGACGCCGTGCGCGAGCCGCTGCGCGCGATCGGCGACATCGAGCGCATCCTCGCCCGCGTCGCGCTGCGCTCGGCGCGGCCGCGCGATCTCACGCAGCTGCGGCGCGCACTCGGCGCACTGCCCGCGCTGCGTGCCGCACTCGCCGTGCCCGATTCGCCGCTGCTCACCGCGCAGGCTGCGCAGGTCGGGGATCACGCGGACGTCCTCGCGCTGCTGACCGCGGCCATCGACGACGAGCCGTCGCAGCTGCTGCGCGAAGGCGGAGTCATCGCACCGGGGTACGACGCGGAGCTCGACGAGCTGCGCCGGATCTCGACCGACACCGATGCCTTCCTGCTCGAACTCGAGCGGCGCGAGCGCGAACGCTCGGGCATCGCGAACCTGAAGCTCGGGTTCAACCGCGTGCAGGGCTTTTTCATCGAGGTGACGCGCGCCCAGGCCGACCGCGTGCCCGCCGACTACATCCGCCGCCAGACCGTGAAGTCCGCCGAGCGCTTCATCACGCCCGAGCTCAAGGGGTTCGAGGACAAGGTGCTCGGCGCGCGCGAGAAGTCGCTCGCCCGCGAACGCGAGCTCTACGACGCGGTGCTGACGCAACTCATCGACCGGCTGCCGCAGCTGCAAGCCACCGCCGCGGCGATCGCCACGGTCGACGCGCTCGCGGCGCTCGCCGAGCGCGCATTCGCGCTGCGCTGGGTCGCGCCAGAGCTCGTGACCGAACCGCAGCTCGTGATCGAGGCGGGCCGTCACCCGGTCGTCGAACGGTTCATCGAGGACCCGTTCGTGCCGAACGACCTCGCGCTCGATGCGCGCCGGCGCATGCTCGTCATCACCGGCCCGAACATGGGCGGCAAGTCGACCTACATGCGCCAGTGCGCGCTGATCGTGATCCTCGCGCACATGGGCAGTTTCGTGCCCGCCGCGCGCGCCATCATCGGGCCCGTCGATCGCATCTACTCGCGCATCGGCGCCGCGGACGATCTCGCGGGCGGTCGTTCCACGTTCATGGTCGAGATGACCGAGACCGCGAACATCCTGCACAACGCGACCGCGCAGAGCCTCATCCTGATGGACGAGATCGGGCGCGGCACGAGCACGTTCGACGGCCTGTCGCTCGCGTGGGCGGTCGCCCGCCACCTCGCGCTCAAGGTGCGCGGCTACACGCTCTTCGCGACCCACTATTTCGAGCTGACCGCGCTCGCCGCCGACATCGACACCTGCGCGAATGTCCACCTCGACGCGACCGAGCACGGCGATGCGCTCGTGTTCCTGCACGCAGTGAAGGACGGGCCGGCGGATCGCAGCTACGGGCTCGCAGTCGCGCAGCTCGCAGGCGTGCCGCGGCCGGTGATCGCCGCGGCGCGCGACTACCTCGCCGAACTCGAAGCGCAGCGCGACGGGCACGCCGCCGCGCGCGCCAACGGCGCCGCGCAGCGCGAACTCGCGTTGACTGCGCCGCCGCCCGAGCCGGCGCCACAGGCGCTCACCGAGCGCGCCGTGCTGGACGAGCTCCATGCGATCGATCCGGACGCGCTGACGCCGCGCGCGGCGCTCGATGCGCTTTATGAACTCGCGTCGAGGCTGAAGCGGCCATAGCGCAGGAACTGCGCCGTTTCGCGCGCCACTCGGCGCGACAGCAGCATGCCCGTGTGGCTCACCGGCAGCACGATGCGATCGGTGGCGCCCGGCAGTTCCGTCTCCCGCACCGCGACCGTGCCGTCGTTCGGCTCCCTGAAATGCGCGAAGAATCGCCCGAGCCCCGCCGCGCGACTGCCGGCGATGACACCGATCTCGCAGGGCACCTCGAGTCGCGCCACGGGCGATGTGAGCGCCGCGCTGCTGCGGCCGAGGACAAAGTGCAGGACAGGCAGCCGCGCGAGCGCCGCCGCGGCGCCACTGCCGGCGGTCGGCGTCCCG
>JABAQU010000001.1 GCA_019187185.1 Steroidobacteraceae bacterium
GCGGCGGCGCGCGTCCTGCGCGGCGCGCCGGGGCTCGCATTGCTCGCGGCCGGCACCGACGGCACCGACGGGCCGACCGACGACGCGGGTGCGCTGGTCGACGGCGGCACCTGGCAGCGGATCCTCGATGCCGGGCTCGACCCCGGCGCCGCGCTTGCTCGCGCGGATGCGGGCACCGCGCTCGAGGCGGCGGGCGATCTCGTGCACACGGGCCCGACCGGCACCAATGTCGGCGATCTCGTCATCGGTCTCTCGCACATGGTCTAATCCGGGCGATGCGGCTGTTGTTGGTCGATCACGATCCGCGCTACCGGGCGCTCATCCGTCACCACGTGACGTGCCGCTGGCCCGACGCCGACGTCGTCACCTACAACCCGGTGCGGCGCGGACCGGTGGCCCCGGAGTTCCTCGCGCAGGGCTTCGATGCGGTGCTGCTCGATTGCGACTCGCCACGAGGGGCGGGCTTCGGCTGGCTCGAAGACCTCGGTTCACGCCCCGGATTCGCGCCGGTGATCTTCTTCGCGCCCGACGACGAACTCGCGACGCGAGAGCGCGCCATCGAGGCGGGCGCATTCGACACGTTCGATCGCGCGTCGATCGACAACAGCCGGTTCCTCGATGCACTCGAGCGCGCGTCGAACGCGCACCTGGAGGCGCTGTCGGCCTGGCGCGGCAGCGACGAGGGATACGACGCCCGGCAATTCGGCGCCGCGCGCCTCACCGGCTACCGGCGCATCCGCGAGCTCGCGCGCGGCTCGGTGTCGGACCTGTATCTCGCCGAGAGCGAAGCGGTGGGCGAGCTCGTCGTGCTGAAAGTCACGCATGCGCTGCGCAAGGCGAACGGCGTCGACCAGTCCTTCGACCGCTTCCTGCAGGAATACGAAATCGTGCGCCGACTGCGCCACCCGAATGTCGTGCGCATCCACGACCTCGGCGTGATGGACGATTTCGCGTTCATCGTGATGGAATATTTCGCGGGCGGCGACCTGCGGCGGCGCATGCGCTCGCCCGTCACCCTGCGCGAGGCGCTCGAGTTTGCGCTCGAGATCGCCCGTGCGCTCACCGCCGTGCACGATGCAGGCGTGCGTCATCGCGACCTGAAGCCCGGCAACGTGATGGTGCGCGACGACGGCAGCATTGCGCTGATCGATTTCGGGCTCGCGAAGCACGAGGCGCTCGCGTTCGAGATCACCGATACCGGCATGATCTTCGGCACGCCGCACTACATGAGCCCGGAGCAGGGGCACGGCCAGCCGACCGACGAACGCAGCGATCTCTACAGCCTCGGCGTGATGCTCTACGAAATGCTCGCCCGTTCGAAGCCCTACGACGCCGACAACCCGATGGCGATCATCTACCTGCACGCGAAGGCACCCGTGCCGCGGCTGCCGGCGGAGTTCGCGCGTGCACAGCCCATCGTCGACCGGTTGATGGCGAAGGAGCCCGCTGCGCGCCTCGCGAATGCGCAGGAGGCAGCCGCCATTCTCGAGATGGCCATCGAGGAACTGGAATCCCCATGAGCGCAGCGTTGCTGGCTGCGCCCACGCCCGCGGCCTGGGTGGATGCGGCGGCCGCCCATTGGCAGATGCTCCTCACGGACCACGCCAACTGCGAGAAGAAGGCGGCGTCGACCGCGCTCGCACTCATTTTTTCCTACCCGGAGGACACGGCCCTCGCAATCGCGCTCGCGCGCCTCGCGCGCGAGGAGCTGCGGCACTTCGAGCAGGTTGCGCGCCTGATGCAGCAGCTCGGCGTGCCGTTCGAGCGCCAGCAGCCGGGGCGCTATGCGACGGCGCTGCGGCGCCACGCGGCGAGCACCGAGCCGGGCCGCAAGGTCGACCTGCTGCTGATCGGTGCGCTGATCGAGGCCCGCTCCTGCGAGCGTTTCCGGCTGCTGGCGCCGCGCCTGCCCGGGCCGCTCGCCGCCTTCTACACCGATCTCGAGCGCGCCGAGGCACGGCATCACGAGCTCTATCTCGATCATGCACGCGCGAGCGCGGCCGGGATCGACTGGCAGCGTCGACTGCGCGATCTCGCGATGGTCGAGGCGGAGCTCGCGACCTCGCCCGATCCGGTCTTGCGGTTTCATTCGGGATGCCCGAACGTAGCGTGACGTTCGCGCGCATCCGCACGGGGAAAGAACCCATGGTCCAGACGGCAATCGGCCTTTACGGCCTGCAGAAGTGGTATGACGGCGACTTCGCGCCCGTCGTGGACGTCGCCCGCGTCGCGGAGAAGGCGGGCATCGACCAGGTGAGTCTCACCGACCACGTGGTGATGGGGGAGAACATCGACAAGTACCCCTACGGCAAGTTCCCGTCGCCGCTCGACTTCCCGTGGTTCGAGCCGATCACGGTCCTCGCGGCGATCGCCGGCGCCACCCGCGACATCCGGCTGTCGACGGGCGTGCTGATTGCGCCGCTGCGTCCGGCTGCGCTGCTCGCGAAGCAGCTCGCGACGCTCGATGTGATGTCGCGCGGGCGCGTGAGCATCGGCGTCGGGGTCGGCTGGCAAAAAGAGGAATACGACGCCTGTGGCGTGCCGTGGGAGGGCCGCCATGCGCGCCTCGAGGAACAGGTGCGCGCGTGCAAGCTCCTCTGGCGCGAGGCGCCCGCGACCTATGAAGGTGCGACCGTGCGTCTTGCGCGCATCCACGCGTGGCCGCGGCCGGTGCAGGCGGGCGGGGTGCCGGTCTGGTTCGGGCTCGCTCCGAGCGCGCGCAATATCGAGCGCATTGCGGAGCTCGGCGATGGCTGGATTCCGATGGAGCAGCGTCCCGAGCCGCTCGCGGACCACATCGGCAAGCTGCGCCAGGCCTTCAGCGCGCGCGGGCGCGACCCGGCGGGCCTCGCCGTGCGCGTCGTGCTTCGTGCGGTCTTTCGCGGCGACGGCACGCCGGATCTCGACGCGACGCTGGCCGCCGTGCCGGCGCTCGTGCGCGCCGGTGTGACCATGGTCGAACTGCTGCCGCTCGTGTTCTGCCGTGGCCCCGAAGACCTCGAGCCGTTCTGCAGGCGTGTGGCGGCGTTGAAGCGGGGGGCGTGAACCGCGTGCGTGCGGCGAGCGACGGGCGTTACCCGCGCGGCAGGGCGCGCAGGCGGTAGCCCGACTCGTCCCATTCGATCACGCTGCCCTGATCGTACCAGGCGCCGAGCACGAGGCGCGTGCGCGAACGGCCGTCGACCGCGAACTCGTGCACGCCCTGGCGGTGTGTGTGGCCGTGGATCACGACGTCGACCGCGCAGGTCCGCACCGCCACCTCGATCGCCTGCGGGTTCACGTCCATGATCTCGGGGATCGTGCGGCGCGTGTGCGCGCGGCTGCCGGCGCGGGCCTCGTCGGCGAGGAGCTTGCGCGTCGCGAGCGGCAGCGCGAGCAGGCGCTGCTGCCAGGCGGGGTCGCGCACGATCGTGCGCAGCTCCTGGTACTTCACGTCGTCGGTGCAGAAGAGATCACCGTGCGCGAGCAGCGTGCGCACGCCCTCGATGTCGGTGACCACGGGGTCCGGGATCAGGTGGCAACCCGTCCGTGCCGCGAATTCCCGGCCGAGCAGGAAGTCGCGGTTGCCGTGCATCACGAAGCAGGGTGTACCGCCGGCGGTGTAGTCGGCGAGGGCCACGCAGATGCGCCGGCGCTCCGCGTCGTCGTCATCGTCGCCGACCCAGGATTCGAACAGGTCACCGAGGATGTAGAGCACGCGCGCCGCGCGCGCCTCGCCGCGCAGGAACGCGATGAATTGGTCGCCCGCCTCGGGCGCAGACCCGTCGAGGTGCAGGTCCGAGACGAAGAGGCGTGTCACTGGCCCGTCGGCGGCGGATCGGTGGGGGCCGCCGGCGCCGGCGCGGGTTTCGCCGCCGGGGCGGGGGTCGGCACGGCCGGCAACGTTTCCTCCCGCGGCGTGCCGCCGATCAGCTCGATGCTGCGAATCACCACGGGCGTGAGCGGCGCATCGGACTTGAGCGTCGCGACGGCGCCCGTCGGCTGCACCGAAATGCGGTCGACGACATCCATGCCCTCGATCACCTGGCCGAAGACGGCGTAACCCCACCGGGTCGGCAACGGGTCGAGGTCCGCGTTGTTGCCGACATTGACGTAGAACTGCGCATCGCCCGAATGAGGCGATGCGGCGCGCGCAAGCCCGACGGCGCCGCGCAGGTTCTGCAGGCCGTTGCCCGATTCGTTCGGGATCGGGTCGTGTGCGGGCTTCAAGGTGTACTCCGGTGTCACGCCGCCGCCCTGGATCACGAAGTTCGCGATTACGCGATGAAAGAGCGTGTTCGTGTAGTGGCCTTCCTTGACGTAGCGCAGGAAGTTCGCGACGGTGAGCGGCGCGCGCTCCGGGTTCAGCTCGATCACGAAGCTGCCGAGCGAAGTCGTGACGCGTACGCGCGGGGCATCGGCCGCATGGGCGGCGGTGGCGAGCAGGATTGCGCCGGCGAGGGCGGCGAAACGGTGGACGATATGCTGGGTCATCCGCGCATTCTAGCAATCCCTTAAGATGTCGTTCATGTCCGAGCCGATCCGCGTCACCCGCTTCGCACCGAGCCCCACGGGCGCGCTGCATCTCGGCAACGCGCGCACCGCGCTGCTGAATTTCCTGTATGCACGCCAGGCCGGCGGGCGATTCCTGCTGCGCATCGAGGACACGGACGCCGGGCGTTCGACCGACGCGTATCTCGCGGCGCTCGTCGACGACCTGCGTTGGCTCGGGCTCGACTGGGACGAAGGGCCCGATGTGGGCGGCCCCGCCGCGCCCTACCGCCAGTCCGAACGCACCGGGCTCTACGCGGATTTCCAGGAGCGGCTCCAGGTCACCGGTGCGGCGTATCCATGCTATTGCACGCCTGCCGAGCTCGAACTGTCGCGCAAGGCCCTGCTCGCGGCCGGCAAGCCGCCGCGTTACGCGGGCACGTGCCGCGAGCTGACCGCCGCGCAGCGGCGCGATCGCGAGGCGCGCGACCTCGCATCGACCCTGCGCTTTCGCGTCCGCCCGGGCGACACGGTCGCCTTCGACGATTTCGTCTACGGGCCGCAGCGCTTCGCGACCGACGACATCGGTGATTTCATCGTGCGCCGTGCGGATGGCTCGGCGGCGTTCTTCTTCTGCAACGCGCTCGACGACGCACTGATGGGTGTCACGCACGTATTGCGTGGCGAGGATCACCTGACGAACACGCCGCGGCAGATCCTGGTCCTCGGCGCGCTCGGGCTGCCGGTTCCGGCATACGGCCATGTCTCGCTGATCGTCGGCGACGACGGTGCACCGCTGTCGAAGCGTCATGGCGCGACGAGCCTCGCCGAACTGCGGGCACAGGGCTACCTCGCCGCGGCCGTGCGCAATCATCTGTTCCGCCTGGGTCATTCCACGTCGCTGCAGGGCGTGCTCGCGCCAGACGCCATGGCAGCCGCCTTCGATCGTCGGCATCTCGGACGCTCGCCGAGTCGCTTCGACATCGCGCAGCTCGGCGTGTGGCAGCGGGAAGCGGTGCATGCACTCACGGACGACGAGTTCGCGCAGTGGGCGGGCGCGGCGCTGCCCCCGGCCCTCGAGCCGGCCGCGCGCGCAGCGTTCATCGGTGCGGTGCGGCCGAATGTCCTCTTTCCGCTCGATGTGCGCGCGTGGGCCGAGGTCGTGTTCGGCGCGGCGCCGCACTTGTCCGCGGACGCCGAAGCCGTGGTGCGCGACGCGGGCGGCGGGTTTTTCGATGCCGCGGCCGCCGCCGCCGCCGCGAGCGACAACGATCTCGCGATGATCGCCGCCGCGATCCGCGACGCGACGGGCCGCAAGGGCCCGGCGCTCTACAAGCCGCTGCGCCTCGCGCTGACCGGCCTCGACCACGGCCCCGAGCTCGCGCCCCTGCTGCGCGCGATGCCGCGGGCCACGACACACGACCGACTCAAGCGCTACGCACGGTGACCATGCTCCGCATCCACAATTCGCTGACGGGCCGCAAGGAAGAACTGCAACCGATCGTGCCGGGCCGGATCGGCATGTATGTCTGCGGCATCACCGTGTACGACTATTGCCACGTCGGTCATGCGCGCTCGCAGGTCGCCTTCGACATCGTGCGCCGCTGGCTGCGCGAGAGCGGACTGGCGGTCACTTACGTGCGCAACATCACCGACATCGACGACAAGATCATCCGCCGCGCCGCCGAGAACGGCGAACCGGTCGAATCATTGACCGCGCGCTACATCGCGGCGATGGACGAGGATTTCGCGGCGCTCGGCATCGAGCGCCCCGATTTCGAGCCGCGCGCGACGGACCATGTGCCCGCGATCATCGCGATGATCGAGGCGCTGATCGACAAGGGCTACGCGTACCAGGCGGCGGATGGCGACGTGCTCTACGCGGTGGAGAAGTTCGTGGAGTACGGGCGCCTGTCCGGCAAGCGGCTCGAGGATCTCGAAGCCGGCGCGCGCGTCGAAGTCGACGCGGCGAAGCGCAATCCGCTGGATTTCGTGCTGTGGAAGGCCTCGAAGCCCGGTGAACCGGCGTGGGATTCGCCGTGGGGCGCGGGGCGCCCGGGCTGGCACATCGAATGCTCGGCCATGTCGACGGCGCTCCTCGGGACGCACTTCGACATCCACGGCGGCGGCATGGACCTCAAGTTCCCGCACCACGAGAACGAGATTGCGCAGTCCTGCGCGGCGACCGGCGACCGCTTCGTCGAAGTCTGGCTGCACAACGGCTTCGTCAATGTCGACGACGAGAAGATGTCGAAGTCGCTCGGCAATTTCTTCACGGTGCGCGAGGTGCTGCCCACGCTGCGTCATCCGGAGGTGCTGCGCTTTTTCCTGCTGATGAGCCACTACCGCGGCCCGATCAACTACTCGCCCGCGCAGCTCGTGCAGGCGGACGCGGCGCTCACGCGGCTCTACACGGCCTTGCGCGGCCTCGAGCCGGCGCCGCTCGAACGCTCGCACACGGCCGCGCAGGAAGAATTCGCGGCGGCGATGAACGACGATTTCAACACGCCGCAGGCGCTCGCCGTGCTGCAGGGGCTCGCACGCGACATCAATGCCGCGCGCGCCGCGGGCGACACCGTGACCGCCACCTGGCGCGCGCACGAACTGCTGGCGCTCGGGCGGGTGCTCGGCGTGCTCGCCGTCGACCCGGAGCAATGGTTCCGCCTCGGGGTGCCGGGCGCGGGCGCGGACACGGCGCCCGACGATGCCGCGATCGAAGCGCAGATCGCGTTGCGACTCGCGGCGCGCCAGGCGAAGAACTGGGCCGAGTCCGACCGGATCCGGGACGAGCTCGCTGGCAGGGGGGTCGTGCTGGAAGACAAGCCGGGCGGCGTCACCGTCTGGCGGCGGCGCTGAGCGCGGCGAGAAAGCCTGTGTGCCAGGCGCGCAGGTCGCGGGACCGCAGCGCCGCGAGCATCGCCGTGTGACGCGCCTGCCGCTCATCGAGCGGCATCGCGAGCGCGGCTTCGATCGCCTGCGACACGCTGCGCAGGTCATAGGGGTTGACGATCACGGCCCCGTCGAGCTCGCGGGCGGCGCCCGCGAGCGAGGAGAGGATCAGCGCGCCCGGGTCCGCCGGGTCCTGCGCGGCCACGAACTCCTTGGCGACGAGATTCATGCCGTCGCGCAGCGGTGTCACGAGCCCGACCTGCGCGGCCCGCAGGAAGCCCATCAGCGTGCCGTGCGGGAAATTGCGGTTGAGGTAGCGCAGGGGCGTCCAGTCGGTGTCGGCGAAGCGCCCGTTCGTGCGTCCAGTCGCCTGTTCGAGCGCCGCGCGGATCTCGGCATAGGCCTGGATGTCGTCCCGGCTCAGGGGCGCAATCTGCAGGTAGATCAGGCGGCCGCGACGCCCCGCGTGGCGCTCGAGGAAGCGCTGGTACGCGCTGAAACGCTCGACGAGGCCCTTGCTGTAATCGAGCCGGTCGACGCCGATCATCAGCGGCCGGCCGATGAGTCCGGTGATCATGCGCCGCACCGGCTCGGTGCGCATCGCCGCGGCGGCTTCGGCGATCACGGCATCGACGTCGATGCCGATCGGGAAGGCGCCGGTCGTGATGCGCGCGGCGCTCGAGCGCAGCGACTGCTCGTCGGCTTCGGTCTGCAGGCCGACGAGGTCATAGTGTTCGAGGTCGCGCACGAGTTCGGCGTACGGCGGCAGCAGGCGCAGCACCTCGAGGTGCGGGAACGGGATGTGCAGGAAAAAGCCGATCGGCTGCGTGACGCCGAGCGAGCGCAGCTCGCGCGCGAGCGGAATCAGGTGATAGTCGTGCACCCAGATGCGATCGTCCGGCCGCAGCAGCGGCAGCAGTTGCTCGGCGAAGCGGCGATTGACCGCCCGATAGCCGAGGTGCCACTCGTGGTCGTAGCGGAAGCGGTCGGTCAGGTAGTGAAAGAGCGGCCACAGTGTCGTGTTGCAGAAGCCGCGGTAGTAGCGATCGTAATCGGCCTGGGTCAGCGAGATCGTCGCGTAGGTGATCTCGCCGCGCGTGACGATCTCGGGTGTCGGGGGTGGATTCGCCTCGAGCTCGCCGCTCCAGCCGAACCACAGGCCACCGGTGTCGCGCATCGCCGCGAGCACGCCGACGGCGAGCCCGCCCGGAGCTGCCGCGCGGCGCGGCACCGTGATGCGGTTCGACACACAGACGAGGCGGCTCACAACGCGGACTCCCACGGCCGCGACAGGCGCATCGCCGCATTGATGATGCCGACGAGACTGTAGGTCTGCGGAAAATTGCCCCACAGCTCGCCCGTCGCCGGGTCGAGGTCCTCGGACAGGAGCCCCACATGATTGCAGCGTGCGAGCATCGTCTCGAACAGCTCGCGCGCCTCGCCCACGCGCCCGGCGCCGGCGAGGGCATTGATGTACCAGAACGTGCACACGTTGAACGCGACGGTCGGCACGCCGAAATCGTCGGCGCGGTCGTAACGGGCGATGAACCCGTCGCGCTTCAGGCGCCGCTCGATCAGCGCGAGCGTACCGAGGAAGCGCGGATCGTCGTACGGCACGAGGCCGAT
Organism: Steroidobacteraceae bacterium; assembly: GCA_019187185.1. Lineage (GTDB taxonomy): Bacteria > Pseudomonadota > Gammaproteobacteria > Steroidobacterales > Steroidobacteraceae > CADEFQ01. The sequence goes on from JABAQU010000001.1 coordinate 8,986, forward strand.
CTCGGGCAAGAGCAGCAGGCTCGCGTCGGCGCCGGTGCCGCCGGGCACGTCGACGAAGCTGCCGAGCGATGCATTCCAGCCGTGCTCGAGCACGTACTTGCGCGCCGCTTCGGCCCGTTCACGCCACAAGGATGCATCCGGTTCGCCGAAATGCGCGTGCAGGTGTGCGAGCCGGTCGAGCGCCGCCCAGCACATCGCGCTCGAGAAGGTGTGCACTTCGCTGCGTGTGCGAAATTCCCACAGCCCCGCGTCGGGCTCGGCGTGCAGTGCCCAGGCGTGCTCGCCGAGCACGGTCAGCTGCCGCAGCGCCTCGATGCCGGCGCGCTCGCGCAGCCGCTCGTCGTAGAACGCCTGCATCGCCGACAGCACGACCGCGCCGTAGGCGTCGTTCTGCCGCTGCCGCCAGGCCGCGTTGCCGACGCGTACCGGCCCCATCCCGCGGTAGCCGTCGAGCGCCGTCGCGATGCGCTCCTCGACCGTCGACTCCCCGCTGATGCCGTAGAGCGGCTGCAATGCGTAGTCCTTCGCATCCGCCGCGACGTTGACGATGAAGCGCAGGTACGACTCCATCGTGCGCGTGGCCCCGAGGCGGTTCAGCGCCTTCACCGTGAACAGGCTGTCGCGCACCCAGCAGTAGCGGTAGTCCCAGTTGCGTGCGCTGCCGGGTGCCTCGGGGATCGACGTGGTCAGCGCCGCGACGATCGCGCCGGTGTCCTCGTAGCTGCACAGCTTCAGCGTGATCGCCGCGCGCACGACTTCGCGCTGCCACTCGAACGGCACCGCGAGCGTGCGCACCCAGTCGCGCCAGTAATCCGTGGTCGCCGCGAGGAACCGTGCGCCGAGGCCGCCGACCGATTCCGCGATCGACTCGTCGGTGCCGAGGACCAACGTGAGCGTGTCCTCGAGCGCGAACCAGCGCTCCTCGAGCACGTAGTCGAGGCTCGCGTCGGTCGTGAGGCGCAGGTCGAGCGTCTCCCCGACATAGCGGATGTGGTGGCTGCCGCGGCGCACCGCGAATTGCCCTTCGCCGTAGCGCGCCCGCGGCCGCAGGCGCACGCGGATGCGCGGGCGGCCCGACGCAACCTCGACGGTGCGCACGATCATCGTCGGACGGAACATGCGGTCGAACTGGCGAAAGCGCGGGCAGAAATCGACGATGCGCACCGCGGCGCCGTCGAGCGCCTCGAGGCGTGTCTCGACGATTGCGGTATTGCGCAGATACTGCTGCGTGCTGCGCGCATAGCCGGCGAGCTCGACATCGAAATATCCCGTGTCCCCGCCGCCGAGCAGGCTGCAGAACACCGGGTCGCCGTCGAGCCGCGGCAGGCAGGTGAACACGTGGCGCGCGCGCAGGTCGATCAGCGACGCGATCGAGCAGTTGCCGATGACCGCGAGATCGAGGCTCTGGCGTGCATCGCCCGTTGCTGCGCTGCTCACGGTGCGGTCTCCATGCCGGATGCGAGCCGGGCGAGCCACGCACGCACTTCGCCGGGCGAGTCGACGCAAAAGCGCGCCGCGGTGGCCGTCGCGCTGCCGGCCGCGTCGGTCCGGCCGACCCGGATCGACAGGCCCCCGGCCTGGTTGGCGTACGCGAACGCACTCTCGTCGGTGAGGTCGTCGCCGATGCACACGGGCGTGCGTCCCGCAAATGCCGCGGTTCCGTGCAGTGCGGCGATACCGGTCGCCTTCGACAGCGCGGCGGGCTTCAGCTCGAAGACACGCTTGCCGTGCAGCAGCACGAACTCGGGTCCGGCGAGCTCCGCGAGCGCAGCCATCGCCCGGCCAATGATGCGTTCGTCGATTCGCGACGCGCGATGATGCAGGGCGAGGGCCGGGCCCTTGTCCTCGACGAACGCGCCGGGCCATTCCGCGATGCGCGCGGTGAGCTCGGCGCGTATGCCGTCGAGCTGGCGCGCGAGGTAGTCCGCGGTGCGCGGCGGATCGCCTGCCGTGCGCACTTCCGCCCCGTGGATGCCGACGGCCGCGACACTCAGCGGGCGAAAGAGGCGATCGAGCGCCGCGAGCGTGCGGCCGCTCACGAGCGCCAGCGCGCCGCCGAGCCCGCGGGCGACCACAGCGAGCGCGGCGGTCAGTCCGGGGGGCACCTCCACCGCATCGGGCGTCGGCGCAATGTCGAGCAACGTGCCGTCCACATCCAGATAGAGCGCGCACGGGCGCAGGGCGTTCCAGTCGAGTGTGCGGTCGAGGGTGATCGCCTCCACCGCGCGTCACGCTCCCTGTCGGCGCAGCGACGCTTCCAGCGTGTTACGCATCAGCATGGCGACGGTCATCGGCCCGACGCCGCCCGGCACCGGCGTGATCCATGCCGCCCGCTCGCAGGCCGCGGCGAACTCCACGTCGCCGACGAGGTGTCCGTTCTCGAGCCGATTCATGCCGACATCGACGACGATGGCCCCTTCCCGGACCCACCCGCCGCGGATCAGGCCGGGCTTGCCGACGGCGACCACGAGCAACTCGGCGCGGCGCACCTGGGCCTCGAGATCGCGCGTGAAGCGGTGGCACACCGTGGTCGTCGCACCCATCAGCAGCAGCTCGAGTGACATCGGACGGCCGACGATGTTCGAGGCGCCGACGACCACCGCATCGAGCCCGCGCACCGACAGGCCCTCGGCGTCGAGCATGCGGATCACGCCGTACGGCGTGCACGGCCGGATGAGCGGGTTTCTCTGCGCAAGGCGCCCGAGGTTGTATGGATGGAAACCGTCGACATCCTTGGCAGGGTCGATGCGGTCGATGATCGCGCTCTGGCGCACCTGGTCCGGCAGCGGCAGCTGCACGAGGATGCCGTCGATGCGCGGATCTGCGTTCAGCTCGTCGATCAGCGTCAGGAGCTCGCGCTGCGAAGTCGATTGCGGCAGGTCGTGCGCGACCGACAGCACGCCTGCCTCCTCGCAGGCCTTGCGCTTGTTGCGGACATAGATCGCGGAGGCGGAGTTGTCGCCGACCATCACGACCGCGAGCCCGGGGCGGCGCAGGCCGCGCGCGAGGGCCGCATCGATTTCCGCTCGCACCTCGGCCTTGACCTCGGTGGCGATGCGCTTGCCGTCGATGATGCGTGCGGCCATCGGCCCTCCGCGGCAGAAGAGGGCGCGCATTTTACGGGATTGTGCGTAAAATGTCGGATCGCTCACGCGATGGCCGGCAGCGGGGCATGGCGCAGTCTGGTAGCGCATCTGCTTTGGGAGCAGAGGGTCGCAGGTTCGAATCCTGCTGCCCCGACCACTCGGGCCCGGCGCGCTGCGCCCGTAGCTCAGCTGGATAGAGCACCGGCCTTCTAAGCCGGGGGTCGCAGGTTCGAGTCCTGCCGGGCGCGCACCTCGCGCATTTCGGGCCCGTTTCTGTAAAATCCGGCGATGAAAATCATCACGCTCGCGCTCGCCGCGCTCGTCGGTTTCTCCACACTCCACGCCGCCTCGCCGCCCGACAAGTCAGGCGCCGACGCCGACGCCGCGGACGTGCTCAGCCAGTCGCCCCGCTTCCTGAGCGACGAGCAGTCGCTCACGCAGGGCAGCGTCACGGTCGGTGGCCAGAAGATCGACTACCAGGCCGAGGCCGGTCTGCTCGTCGTGCACCTCACCGACCCGATGGACGAAGACCCGCCGCTGCCGAAGAGCGAGCGGGAAGGTCCCCTGCCGCCGCAGCCGCCGGAAGCGGCGATGTCGTATGTTGCGTACTTCAAGGGCAAGGCACCCGATCCGCGTCGCCCGGTCACGTTCATCTTCAACGGTGGGCCGGGCTCATCCACGGTCTGGCTGCACATGGGCGCCTTCGGCCCGAAGCGCGTGCTGACGCTCACCGACAGCCACACGCCCGCGGCGCCGTACCGCGTCGTCAACAACGACTACAGCCTGCTCGATGCCAGCGATCTCGTGTTCATCGACGCGCCGGGCACGGGCTTCGGGCACCTGCGCGGCCACGAGAAGGAGCAGGCGTTCTTCGGCGTCGATCCCGACGCCAACGCCTTCGCGAACTTCATCGTCGAATTCCTCTCCCGGCACGGCCGCTGGAATTCGCCGAAGTACCTCTTCGGCGAAAGCTACGGCACGACGCGATCGGCGGTGCTCGTGCGGGTCTTGCAGGAGAAGTTCTCGCTCGACCTGAACGGCGTGATCCTGCTGTCCCAGATCCTCTCGTTCGACAACAGCGTCGATGAGCCGCAGCTGAACCCCGGTGTCGACCAGGCCTACGCGCTCGCGCTGCCGACCTATGCCGCGACGGCGTGGTACCACAAGCGCCTGCCGGACCCGCCGGCCGAACTCGCGCCGTTTCTCGCGGAGGTGGAAGCCTTTGCGCTCGGCGATTACCTGACCGCGCTCGCTGCGGGCGCCCGGCTCGATCCGGCGCGGCGCACCGAGATCGCGCAGCGGCTGCACCGTTACACGGGCCTGCCGGTCGATTACCTCGAGCGCGCGAACCTGCGCGTGAACGGCGGCGAATTCGACAAGACACTGCTCGGCAGCGATGTCACGGCCGGGCGGCTCGACAGCCGCTTCTCGGGTCCGACCCTCGATCCGCTGAGCCAGGAGGCGCAGTACGACCCGCAGGCCGCGGCGATCTCGTCGGCCTATGTGTCGGCGTACAACGATTATGTCCGCGGCACGCTGAAGTTCGGCGCCGGCAAGCGTTTCAAGGCGTCGGCGAGCCTGTGGAAGGTCTGGGACTTCCAGCACCAGCCGCCGGGTTACCCCGCGAAAGTGCAGGGTGCGACCAACGTGATGCCCGATCTCGCGGTGGCCATGCAGCGCAACCCGAACCTCAAGGTGCAGATGCACGGCGGCTACTACGACCTCGCGACGCCGTTTTTCGCCGCCGAATACGAACTGGCGCAACTGCCGATGCAGCCGTCGCTGCAGAAGAACATCGAGGTCCATCTGTACCAGTCGGGGCATATGGTGTATGCCCGCGACGAGGACCTCGCAGCGCTGCATGCCAATACGGCGGACTTCATTCGCAGGACGAGTGCCGGTATACTCGCCGCCCCTTGACGGTGGACGTAGCTCAGCTGGTAGAGCCCCGGGTTGTGATCCCGGCCGTCGTGGGTTCGAGTCCCATCGTCCACCCCAGTTACTCCGGGGGCCGTTAGCTCAGCTGGTAGAGCAGGAGACTCTTAATCTCTTGGTCGTAGGTTCGATCCCTACACGGCCCACCAACCCGACCCCTCAGGCCCGCGCCGTGAGGTGGTACTCCTCGAGCTTCGGCGCGCGGGTCCAGTTCCAGTAGTCGACGAGTCGCCAGGGCGAGGTGGCCACCACGCGTCCCGCACGATTGCGATACCAGCTGCCGGCCTTCGGATGCGACCAGACGAGCGTCTCGAGCTCGGCGATGAGCCGGCGGTTGAAGTCGTCGTAGACCTCGCGACGCACATCGAGCGCCCGCAGGCGGTTCTCGATCAGCGTCTCGATGCAGGCGGTCGTGTAGCGCACCTGGCACTCGGAGTGGAAGATGATGCTGCCGCCGTGCGCGAGGTTGGTCGCAGGCCCATAGAGGCAGAAGAGGTTCGGGAAACCCGGCACCGTGATGCCGAGATAGGCGCGCGGCTCGTCGCCCCAGACGTCGGCGAGTTTCTTGCCGCTGCGCCCGATGATCTCCATCGGCGCGAGAAACTCCGTGGCGTGAAAGCCGGTCGCGTAGATGATCACGTCGACCGGGTAGTGCCGGTCGCGCCCGACGATGCCCTGCTCGTCGAGCTGCGTCACGGCCTCGGTGATCAGCTCGACGTTCGGGCGCTTCAGCGCGGCGAGCCAGCTGCCGTTGTCCTGCATGACGCGCTTGCCGAGCACCGGATAGTTCGGCGTGACTTTCGCGAGCAGCTCCGGATCGTCGCCGATCTGCGCCTTCATGTACTCGAGGAGGTTCTTGCGCCACTCGTCGTTCTGGGCGCTGATCGCGCGCTCCGGGTGTGGCCACTTGGGATCGATGCGGATGCGCGGCAGCGAAGCGTCGGTGCCCGGCCAGAAGATCAGGAACCGGAACCAGCGCGCGTAGTAGGGCACGTGCTGCATCAGCCAGCGCGTGCCGGCGCTCACCGGCTTGTGGTAATGCGGATTCGGCAGCATCCACGGCGCCGAGCGCTGGAACACGTAGAGTCGCCCGGCGATTTTCGCGAGCTCGGGCACGAGCTGGAAGGCGCTCGCGCCCGATCCGACGACGGCGATGCGCTTGCCTTCGAGTGCGTGCTGGGGCTCCCAGGCCGCGGTGTGGAAGGCCGGCCCGCGAAAGCGATCCTGTCCCGGGATCTGCGGGATGAGCGGCCGGTTGAGCTGGCCGACGGCGCTGACGAGTGCGTTCGCGCGCAGTTCGCTCTGCTTCCCGTCCTTGTCGCGCAGCGTCAGCACCCAGCTGGCGTCCGACTCGTCGTACTTCGCGGCGAGGACTTCCGTTTCGAGGCGTGTATGGCGATCGAGTCCGTGCTTCGTACTGAAGTTGCGGAAGTAGGCCAACAGTTCGTCGCGGCGGCAGAAGTGCTCGCTCCAGTCTCCGCTCGGCTCGAAGGAGTAGCAGTAGAAATGGTTCGCGATGTCGACGCGGCAACCGGGGTAGCGGTTCTCGTACCAGGTGCCGCCGACGCTGTCGTTCTTCTCGATCAGCGTGTAGGGGATACCGGCTTCCTGCAGGCGCAGCGCCTGCAACAGGCCCGACATGCCGGCCCCGACGATCGCGACATGGAACTTCGCGCGCTCGGCATCGGTCACTGCCCGGTGCCAGTCGGGTGCGCGCGCGTCGCGCTGATCGAGCGCGAGTTCCTCGAGCATCATCGGCACGTATTCCTCGGGGACCGGCTCGCCGACCATGAAGCTCATCATCCTGTGGATGGTCTCCCGGTCCGGTGGCGGCGGCAGGCGGCAGCCTCCGTCGCGATATTTCTTCAGTGCCTGAAGCGCCACCGCGCGCACCTGCGCCTGCTCCGCTTCGGGCATGGAGCCCTGGTACTCGTTCAGCATCGCGGTGCGCGGGCGGATCGCGCCGGAGAGCAGACTCGTGTCACCCGCGAGGTGCACGAGCGACATCATGAGCGTCGGGATGCTCGCGTCCTTGAGCGCTGCTTCGATGAAGGCATCGTCTTCGGTGATCTCGAACCGGAGGGGGCTGGCGTGAGTCATCGTGGCGCCCTTGCGTGGATTGAGAAATATCAATCCCTTGTGAGGCGAGCCTAGCGATTCCCGGATGTCTTGAAACTCGTCAATTTGGGTGATGGGCAGGCGCCGAACAGGCTGCAGGCCACCAGCGCAACCCCATCCGGCGGATCGAGGCGAGGCCCGTGATGCTTGCGGTGCGGGTCGAGCGGGGAGAGCGACAGCCCCGTCCTTACGCACTGAACCGGCAAATCGGCCGGATCCTGCCTGCGCCACCCGTGGGACGGTGGTTACGCTTGACGGGGATCCGCAGTGTTGCAGCGCCAAGCCCGGGATTCTGAATTCGCATGCTCTGAATCATGCGGGTCGCAGGCGTGACTGGCCGGCGCTGCCGAGTAGTGCGACGCTGTTGAGAATGAGGCGCACGAGCTCGGTCTGGCGATGCACGCCGATCTTCGAGTACATCGAGCGCAGGTGCGCGCGCGCAGTCGTTAGCTGCACGCCGAGCGCCCGGGCGGCCTCGTCCACGGACAGGCCGTTCGCCAGATGGATCGCCAGCAATGCCTCGCGTCTCGTGAGCTGAAAGAGTCCCTCCACGAGCTCGGCGTGCGGATTGCTGCGCCCGTCGACGTCGCGCAGGAACAGCGCAATCGCCGGCTGATCGCTGCCGCTGCCACGCCATTCGCCGGGCGCAATGGGCTGGGCAAGCACGCTCCAGCGGATTTTGCCGGAAGGCCGGCCGATCGAGATCGCACCCTGGGCGGGTGCGCCGCGCACTGCGGAGAGCTGCCTGTGCAGCAGATGCTGCAGCCGGGCACGGTCGGGCGCGTAGGCCGCGTCGAGCCGCCCGTCGACGATCCGCAGGCCGTCCTGCTGTCTGAGGATGCCGTCGGCGACGGCATTGCGATCGAGCACCCGCCCGTGTGCGTCCAGCACCACGAGACCGACCATCAGATCGGTGAGTGCCTGGCCACAAAGCCCCTGCACGGATCGATCGCGTTCGAGGGTGCACTGCAGCTCGAGTGCCCGGCGCAGGTGCGGCAGGAGTTTCGTGCCGATCGCCTGCTCGTCGGATGAAAACGGCCCGTCCTTCTCGTTGCGCCCTGCCCAGAAGGGATAGACGGCACCATTCCGGAGGCCGATGTTTGCGCCCATGAAGTGAAACACCCCGAAGGGCTGGCACTGCTCTCGATAGAAGTTCGAGGCGCGCCATTCGATTTCCGGCATCAGATCCTGATTCGTCGTTATGCGGTCGGGGGCCACGGCCGTCAGTAGGCTGCCGGTGGCAGCCAGACTGGGTCCGGCCTTGAAGCCGTTCGGCAGAGCCCTCGCCACGGTGAGCATGAGACCGGGATCGGGCTCGACGGCGATGCGGATGAAGAGGGTGACGGTGCGCGCGCGAATGCGTCTGCGAATTGCCTCCAGGCATCTGCGCCAGCCGTCGGGCTCCACCGCCGCGCAGTAAATGAGGCCCAGAAGCTCGCCGAATTCGTCGAGCGACAGGACCGGATGTCGTGACGCCTTCCGAACGGCTGCCTGCGCCATGTCCGAAGTCTAGTCAATTTTGACGAAGACCGGGGTCCCCGTCGACGCGAGTATCGCCATCCGATAGCAGCTACAAGATTTCATCGGGTTATGAATAGCGCCATGCGACAACAGCCATCTGGCCCGGGCGATTCTGTCTCGCGCGAGGCAACGCAGGCGTAAATCAGCTGGAGTTGTCCTGTTTTAGCGGACGGACAGCTTTCCAAATGGTCACGTCTCCTCCTGCCCGTTATCTCCTCTCAAGGCTTTCGGTGACAAGTGGCCGATCGACGAGTGACGACGATGCGGGTTGTACCAGCCCTCGATCCATTCGAACGGAGCCATTTTGGCCCCGGCTCTCGCCTTAAAGCGCCGATGCCTGAGCAGCTGCTTCTCGGGCGAGGCGAACACACTCTCGGGCATGGTGTCGTCGCATGCATCATGGCGATATGAATCGTCCCCGCCCAGGTCGGGATGCACGCCGCATTGGGTGCCCACAGCTGATCCGGTCCGGCCGCGCTGCACCGGCGCCTTACGGAGTCCTCGCTCGCAGGAGTCGCCGCAACTGGCCTCGTGGTCACCACGTAGTTCGGCGCAACGACGCTCTGGAGGCTGTTTTCCCGCGTCAAGCGGGCTTCCACGCCTGCGTCGATACGCTCGACATGGCCCGCAAGTGCACGCGGGACTATCGGGAGCTCAGGATCCTGAAAGTCTGGAGGTAGTCATGTTCGAGGTCTTTGCTGCCACACCCGAGAATCTGGGCCCCGAGGGCATCGGCGCCTACGCCAGGCGCGTGGAGGCGATGGGCTACGATGGACTCTTTGTCCCCGATGCCGTGCATGATGGGTTTCTCCTTGCGGCTCTGGCACTCGCCGCCACTTCGCATATCCGCGTCGGCATTTCGGTGCTGGTCGCCTATCCGCGCAGCCCCATGAACGTGGCGCTCGCCGCTTGGGACCTGCAGAAGATGTCGGGCGGACGCTTCGAATTGGGTCTCGGCACGCAGGTGAGGCAGAACATCGAGGACCGCTACTCGGCGCGCTGGCTGCCGCCGGCCAAGGGCATGAAGGAGTACATCGGCGCGCTGCGGGCGATCTTCCGCGCCTTCCGCAGCCCGCGCGAGCCGCTGAACTTCGTTGGCGAATACTACCGCTTCACGCGCCTGCAACCGTTCTTCAACCCCGGACCGATCGACGCGCCCGACGTGCCGATCATGCTCGGCGCGGTCGGTCCGAAGATGCTCGCTGCGGTGGGTGAAGTGGCTGACGGCATGCATACGCATCCGACGAACACCTCGACCCGATACCTGCGCGAAGCGATCCTGCCGAACGTGGCAGCAGGGGTGGCGAAGCGGGACAGAACGCTTGCCAAGCCCGTGATCTGTGCCAACGAGCTCGTGGCCACGGGCACGGACGCAGCGACCGTGGCGGCCGAGCGCGAGCGCTTCCGTGGCACGCTCGCGTTCCTGTTCTCGACGCCTGCCTACTGGCCGAGCCTCGATCTCTTCGGCTGGAAGGAGGTCGGCGAGCGACTGCTTGCTTTCACGCGCGAGGGACGCTGGAAGGAGATGCCCGCCGCGCTCCCCGACCACGTGCTCGACGAGTTCCTGGTGAGCGGCCGCTACGAGGAACTGCCTGAGGCGCTCGCGACCCGCTTCGGTGGGCTGGTGGACCGGATCACGCTCACTGTGCCCCTGGATGCGAATGACGATGCAGCCTGTGCGGCAGCCGTTGCCGCCATACGTGCGATCTGACACAGCGATTACGACTCTGGCGAGTGCTCGACGCAAAGCGCGCGATCCTCACCGGTGTACGCGGCAGCATCGGACGGCCGATTGACGGGGGTGGCCTGGTACTCGTCGCTCCTCCAGCCCCATGCATTGATTCGTTTCATGGCGCTCATGCAACACATTCACTGGATCCCGCACGAGCGCCCGACTACGGTAGTTGCGGCGCATGCGGATCGATTGCGAAGGGCTTTACGGTAACGTGAACATTGCCATGCACCTGCAGCTCATGTTCACCAGAGGGCAACCACGACTGCATCGTCGGCATTGCTAAATCCGTCGTGCGCATCGGCGTCCAAAACATGTGGGGGCATGATGACTGATTCAAACTGGATTGAAGGCCGCATCGAGGGCGACACGCTCAGCTACACGCGGACGGGCGCGATGAGCAAGGCCGCTTTGGTCTTTGCGCTCGTGGCGGCTCCGGTCGGCGCGCAGACGACACCACCGGCAGATGCGCCGGACACCAGCCCGGCGGCGCGCGTCGTGGAGGAGATCATCGTCACCGCTCAGCGCCGCGAAGAAAGTGCCCAGGATGTGCCGATTGCGATCACCGCCTTTTCGGCGGAGCGCCTCGAGCAGCAGAACATCACGACGACACAGGATCTTCAGGCGAGCGTTCCGTCGTTGGTGATCGGTCCGAATGGCCAGGGGGCGCGCGACACGGGGACGCCCACGATGCGCGGTCTGGGGGCCACCTTCCAGGCCAGCCCGGGGGTCGTGATGTACCTGAACGAGGTGCCGCTGTTGGCGCCGCTCACTTCCAGTCGGCAGGGCGGCCCCGGCAACTTCGTTGATCTCGAGAATCTCCAGGTGCTCGCTGGCCCACAGGGTACGCTGTTCGGTCGCAATACGACCGGCGGCGCGATCCTGCTCGTCCCACGCAAGCCGTCGAACGAGTTCTCCGGCTCGATCCAGGCCGGCCTCGGGAATCATGACAACAAGGAATTTGAGGGCGTCCTCAATTTCCCGATCATCGACGAAAAGCTGCTCGTGCGCATGGTTGGCGCCTATCAGGATCGCGAAGGTTTTACCCGCGACGTAGTCTGGGACAAGGACCGCGACGACAGGCATTGGTATTCGGGCCGCATCGGCGTGACGTTCCGGCCAACCGAACGACTCGAAAATTACCTGATGGCCTACGGGTCCTATTCCGAGACAAACGGCACAGGCATCATCCACAAGGGCTTCAATATCGACGGGCCGCTGGGTCTGGGTGATTCCATCGGGGTTGGTCTCTGCTCCATGACGCCGATCGACGTGAGCGGGGATTTCTCCTGCGATGTCTATCGCGCCGCTACCAATCAGGCTAACGATCTGGGTGACCGCAAGACCGCGCACGGCCTCGACGACTTCAGCGAGATCGAAACCTGGGGCATTGACGATACGCTGAGCTATGAGATCAGCGACCACCTGACGCTCCGCAATATCCTGAGTTACCAGCGCTTGAGGAATGCCTACAACCAGGATCAGGATGGAACGGTCCTGCAGCAGTACGACGGCAGTCGTGGTGCTCCGTATCCCGGTCCTGGCGTGGTAACTCTGCCGGGTACCGGTACGCCGATTGTCTATGCCAATGAGGCTCGCCTTGCCAGGTGGTGGGACAATTACAGGCAAGCCACCGAAGAGCTGCAGTTGCAGGGCAATTTCCTCGACCAGAACCTGATCGTAACCATTGGCGGCTTCTATTTCGAGCAGACGCCCGAAGGAGACCGGCAAGGCGGCGGCGGCCTTGCCTATTGTCCTGCGGGGCTGACCGGCACGCCCATTCCCGGAATCCCGCCCGTGTGCATCGCAGTGGTCACAGACGGCCGTGTCGAGACGAAGTCGAAGGCGCTCTACGCGCAAGGTGTGTTTGATTTTGGCCAGGTTACGCCTGCGCTGGAAAGCCTGCGTCTCACCGCCGGGTTGCGCTACACCTGGGACGAGATCAGCGGATTCGGACAGAACTACGTTCTGACAGGGACCGAACAGGTCATCTGTTCCGCCACCGGCCTGGTAACGGCCGACATAGACGATTGCAGCTTCAGTGACACGTTGAAGACCGGGGAACCGACGTGGACCGTCGGGCTCGATTATCGGGCGACTGGAGACCTCTTGCTCTATGCGAAGGCCAGCCACGGATACAAGGCGGGCGGCTTCAATCCGGTATCGGTGTTCGCGGACACTCGCACGTTCGAGCCGGAAGAAGTGAAATCCTTCGAGGGAGGGTTCAAAGGCGACTTCCATCTCGGCGACATGCCGGCGCGTCTCAATGTGAACTACTACTTCATGGATTTCTCGAACATTCAGAAGTTGATCGGCGACTACAATCCGGACACGAACTCCACTGGCGCACGCATAGCTCCCGCCAAGGCAGACATCCAGGGAATCGAGCTCGAGGCAGCCATCCATCCCTGGGAGTTCCTTGAAATCGGCGGCAATTTCAGCTGGACAGATTTCGAGTACACCGAGTACAGCCTGCCTTCCAACGGGTTCCTGCCGGACTGCTCGGGGCAGGTCCTGCCCGCAGGGACGCCGAACGACCTGACGTGTCTCAAAGGCCAATATGTCGCGCCCTACATCTACAGCGTGCACGCCGTGCTGGACCTGCCTCTGATGGAGGACAAGGGTGACCTCGCCCTGTTCGTGAACTTTTCGCATACCGCGGCACAGCACACGTCAGGCACTGTCCTGCCGCCCAACGAGCCTCGCGAGAAGCTCGAGGCATTCGGCCTGCTCAACGCATCGCTGGACTGGAAGAACATCTACCAGTCGGGGGTCGATGTCGGCCTGTTCGTGACCAACGCGACAGACAAGCGGTACCGCATCAGCGAGTCCGGCACGTTCGTGGGCGGCTCACTGCTCACCTCGAGCTCGATCTACGGTGAGCCGCGCATGTTCGGCGCCCGGGTCAGGTACCACTTCGGTAATCGGTGAGATGCATGCTCCAGGCGCAGGAGTATCGCTTTCGCGCTGCGTGGGGCGCACTTTACATTCCATTCAATCAATTGCGGGAGACGTTAGACCAATGAAGATCTCGATCAATCGCTGCATGAAAGGGGCCGCGGTCTCGGCTCTGAGTCTGGGAATGCTGGCAGTGCCGGCGCAGGCGCAGGACCAGGCGCAGGCGCCGGCCAGCGAGAGGCCTGCGGCGTGCAAGGCCTTTGATTTCATCCTCGGTCACTGGAAGTTGGTCGACTGGAAGACGGGAGAGTCACCCGGGTCACCCACCGCGACCTTCGAACGCGGAATCAACGACTGCAGCATGAAGGAAACGTTCTTCATAGAGGGGAAGCCATATTTCGATGTGCTTTATGCCTACAGCACCGAGACGGCGACTTGGAGCATCTATGGCGTGGGGGTGACCCGCGGCCTGATCATGCGATACGAGGACGGAGTGTTCCACGGCAATGAAATCCGGTTTGATCACGTCGAACCCCATACCAATGGCCGCTTCAGCTACTTCAACCTTCCCGACGGTACTATCCGTGAGCGGATGGAGAGCACCAAGGACGGCGGGATCACCTGGAAGACCGAGTTCGACATGAAGTGGACCCGCATCAAGCCGTAGCGCAAGAGACCGCAGACCGACGCCGGAGGCAGCCTTCGAACTCCGGCGTCGGGGAACCCTGACTCGCGGAATACTGGAACCCACATATGCATCTGCGCTTTTGCGCGGCCGCCGTGGCGCTGTGCCTGGTGACGGCCTGTGCGGACTCGTCGAATGGCCTTGCCGACGCCGGAGACGCCCCCGCCAACACGGACTGGGCGCTCCTCGGGAACTCGCCCGAGATGCAGCACCACTCCGATCTCGTCGAGATCAACCGCAAGACCGTTGAAAAGCTCGGGCTTGCCTGGTGGGTCGAGATGCCCACCGTGTATGGGCTCGTTGGCAACCCCCTGGTCCAGGACGGAGTCGTGTTCCAGGGCGGACCCGGTGGCAGCATATTCGCCAACGACGTTCGCACTGGCAAGCAACTGTGGACGTTCCAGGCGGACTACGACCTCACCAACGCGTCGTTTCAGGCTTACTGGGCCAAGCAATTCAACCGTGGGCTGGCCCTCGCCAACGGCAAGGCGATCATCGCGGCCAACTGCAAGCTGATCGCGGTAGACCAGAAGACCGGCCGCAAGGTCTGGGAAGCCCAGTCGTGCGATCCCACGAAGCAATACGCCATTTCCGCTGCGCCGCGGGTGGGCGGGGGCCTGGTGTTCACCGGCAATGCATGCCTGGACATCGGGACCGGTCGCGGCTTCGTCGATGCGTTCGATGCCGAGACAGGCAAGCATCGCTGGCGCTTCTACACCGTTCCGGAGGAGTCCTCCAAGCCGCAGGACAGCCCACTCTACGAGATGGCGGCCAAGACCTGGGGGACGGGCATGACCGCTGCAACGCGGGGATGCGGGAGCGTGTGGGACTCTATCACCTACGACCCGAAGCTCGGCCAACTCTATATCGGCGTGGGCGCTGCTTTTGCATCGCCAGAATATCGTGCGCCCGACGCGGGCGACGAACTCTTCACCAATTCGATCGTGGCTCTCGATGCCGAGACAGGGGCCTACAAGTGGCACTTCAAGCAGGTGCCCCACGATCGTTGGAACTATGAACCTTTAGGTATCATGGTCGCGGACATTCCCATTGACGGGAAGCCGCGCCGGGTGGTTCTGAACGTCCCGAAGAACGGTTTCGCGTATGTGCTCGACGCCGCGAGCGGCCGCTTCATCTCCGGCACGAACTATACGCCGGTGACTTGGGCAAAAGGTCTCGACGCGAACGGGCGACCGATCCTGAACACGGAGGAAAACCCGATCAGCTTGCCGAGCGGGTGGGGCGCCCACAATTGGGACCCGCTCGCGTTCGATCCCAGGACGAGCACGCTTTACATCCCGGCATTGTCGTCGCCTCACGTCGTGGCCTCGTCGGTGTCGCCGGAGTCGTCTGATCAGCAGTACTCCGGCAACATGCGGCCGCTCGTAGGCGACCCGAAATGGCCGACGTACGCGGAGCTCGTCGCCTGGGATCCGATCAAGGGCTCCGCCAAGTGGCGCGTGCGTCACGACGGCATGCTGGTCAATAGCGGCTTGCTGCACACCGCAGGCGGGCTTGTCTTCCAGGGCTTTGCCGACGGCCGTCTGGCAGCCTACGACTCGGCGACAGGCAAGCAACTGTGGAGCCGCCAGACAGGCGGCGCGATACGCGCGGCGCCTTCGACGGTCATGGTCGACGGCCAGCAGTACCTCATCGTCGCAACGGGCAACGGGGCCTCGACGCCGAGTGCGTCCATGCAAGCTCGATTTGCCTCGACGCCGGCCGCGGGGACCCCGCCCCGTTTGCTGGCGTTCAAGCTCGGCGGCTCCAGCAGCTATCCCCAGATCGGGAAGCTGGAACCCGTGCCGATGCCGCGAGTGCCCCGGCAGGACGCGCGTTTGGCGGCGATTGGCGAAGGGCTTTTCACCTATGGCCATGCAGGCTATGAAAACGGCAAGGCCTATCATTGCCTGGACTGCCATGGCGACGATGGCGGCGCCTCGGTGGGCGGGAGAGTGCCGAACCTCAACCGCCGGCCGCCGACGGACTTGGCCGTGTTCAAGGCCATCGTTCAGGGCGGCGCGCTCGCACCGAACGGAATGCCGGGGTTTCACGACGAAATGACGGACGCCGACGTGCAGGCCTTGTTCGCCTACATCGTCAACGAGGCGTGGCGTGCGTACGAACGGGATGCCAGTTCTGCCGCCCGGTCAAGAACGAACTAGAGCCTGCTCAGGAACTTTGGTCACGCGGGAGCGCCATGATTCGGCATGGAAATCCACCGCAAGCGTTATCCCATCGATATGATGGACGCCGCCGCTTTGCCGAGAGGACGCCCCGCAGCGGGAATATCCACTTCGCGAGGTGTTCAATGCACACCGTGACACTCGGCGCGTTCGCCATTCGCAATACGGGTGCGCGACCAGGTAGGCGTGGTGATCGTGAAGGGCCGGCAGCGGCAGCGAGTGAGTGCTCTCTAAGGATGGTTGTGGCGCAAGGCGGCGAATATCGCGCGTAAATTCCCGCGCAGCCAGCGCAAGTCCGGATTGCTTTCGCGCGTAACGTGCCAGTACAAGCACACTTCCGAGGTCTCGACAGTGGCCATGTCACGCGGCATCGGCCAGATGCCTGTTTCGGGAAAGGCAGGCATGACCTCCTGCAGCGCGGCGCGCTGCGCGGTAAGTAACAGGTGCGACCCTGCGACTGCCTTGCACGCCGTCCAGTAATCCTGACAGCGCAGCACGATCCGGCGCGCCAGGCGCAGGCGTTCGAATTCCATGCTGATGAAGTCGGGCCAGCGCTCGTTCGGGATCACCAGCACGTGATCCTGCTCGAGGTAGGTGTGCAGATCGAAGCCATCACCGGCCGCCGGGTGGTCCGCGCGGGCCAGGATCGCCAGGCGCTCGTTTATCAACACCTCGCTGCAGATCTGGTTGGAATGTGGCACTTGCATCTGGATCGCGACATCGAAGCGACCACTCTCCAGATGCACCTCGAGTTTGCCCGGCTCGTAGTGCGCCACCTCAATTTCATACGCGGGGTCGTCTCCCATGCGCGTGACCAGCTGCGGCACGAACGCGGCCTCGTACAGCGAAATCAAGCCGATCGACAGCCGCCTGGGCGTGCGTCTGCCACTCGATGCCACTGGCTGGTTCAGCGAACGCTCGAGCTGGCCGAGCGCAGCTTGCACCGGACCGATCAGGCTGCGGGCCTTGGCGGTCGGCACAGTTGCCTTGCCGTGGCGCTCGAACAACGGATCCCCGCACAGCTCACGCAGCCGCGCGAGCGCATGACTCAGCGCCGATTGCGTCAGGGACAGCCGCTGGCTCGCCGCTGTCACCGAGCCTTCCTCGTAGATGGCCTCGAATGCGATCAGCAGGTTCAGATCGATACGACGAGCATTAATTCGTTTCATGGCGCTCATGCAACACATTCGCTGGATCTCGCGCGACCGCCCGGCTACGGTAGCCGCAGCGCGTGCGAACCGATTGCGGGGAGCTTGACCGCAGCGTGAACATTACCATACGCCTGCAGTCCATGATGCCCACCCAAGGGCAACCACGATCGCCTCTTCTCGCACCATTTGGAGCTGCGTGAATGGTCGACGAGAAAACCATGTTGAAAATTGCCGGGAAGACTCTTGAATGAACGGAACTTCTCACAGAGCCCTGAAGAAGGCGAGTATCTGCCTTGGCGCGATTTTCGCTACTACGGTCGCAAGGGCGGAGCTGCCCGCCGAGCCAATTCCCAATGTAGAAACACTTTCGGTGCCCTATCCCGAGAGCATGGTGTTCGTACACGACGTCAACATGTTCGGAATGATCGCGGGAAAAATCTCACTCGTCGATGTCGCCTCGGAGAACCGTAACTTCAAGGGCATGCTGGATGCCGCGCAGTTCGCCAGTTTTGCGGAATCCAGGACCCGAGGTGAACTGTATGTTGCTGAAACCCACTATTCCCGGGGTACGAGAGGTGATCGCAGTGACGTTCTCACTGTTTACGACAAGAGGACCCTCAAGCAGACTGCCGAAATTCCGTTGCCAGGTGGCAAACGCGCACTGATCGCATCGAACCGCTACACCATGCAACTGGTGGACAACGATCGATTTCTCTTCCTGTTCAACTTCACACCGGCGGCCTCGGTGTCCATGATCGACTTGCAAGCGCGAAAGATCCTGAGTGAGACGCAGATTCCCGGCTGCGGCCTGATATATCCCACGGGCAAACGCGGATTCTCCTCGTTGTGCAGCAATGGTTCGATGTTCAGTGCGCAATTCGATGAGACCGGGAAGCTATTGAAACAGAAGACGCTTCCACCGTTTTTTGATGTCGATGAGGATCCACTGTTCGGCAGGCCGGTTCTCGTCAATGGAACCGCATACTTCCCTTCGTTTAAGGGCCAGGTCCGGGTCATTGACCTTTCCCAGGACAGCCCGCAGATCGGCAAGTCCTGGTCGCTGCTCAGCGATGACGACCGCGGGGAGAATTGGCGTCCCGGTGGTTACCAGGTAGGGACCGCAAACGATGCCGGGCTGATCTACATATTGATGCACCCCGGCGGAGCAGACGGCAGCCACAAGAACGGCGGATCCGAGGTCTGGGTGTTCGATCCCGTGCTCCAGAAACGTGTTCAGCGCGTGAAGCTGGAAAAGTGGGGTTTGTCCATCGAGGTAACGCGCGGGAAATCGCCCTATCTCGTCGTGGTCAACAGCGAAATGCAGCTGGATATCTATGACGCCAACAATGGCAAATGGCTGAAGATGATTGGTGGCACTGCACTCATTCCGGTCTCTATGTTTGCGGTGAGGCAGTAAGCATGCTTGCTGCCCTCCCTGCCACGATGGCCACGCTCCTGCTCAGTTACCTGTTTGTCATTGCTGGTTGGCAGAAGCTGTCGACCTTCAACTACTTTCAGCAAGTATTGGCCGATTACCAGATATTGCCGAAGTCCTGGGTGCCGCTGGTGGCGCGCACTCTGCCCCTGCTGGAAGTGGGTGCGGGTCTGGCACTGCTTGTTCCCTTTGCGCACGATCCAGCGCTGATGCTGCTCACCGTGCTGCTGGCGATCTACTCCGCTGCGATCGCATTGAACATTCTTCGTGGCAGATCGGAGATCGACTGCGGCTGTGCAGGGCCGGGGCAGGAACAAGCGATCAGCGCGTGGCTGATCGTACGCAACACAGTCCTGCTATCACTGGCGCTGCTGGCTCGTACCATGCCACAGGCCGAGACAATTGGCGCCATGGGCTGGGTTGTGGGACTTCTGGGTGCCGTCCTTGCCGCCGTGATCTATCACTCTTCCAACCAATTGATCGCCAACCGTAATCTCCTGCGGAGGATTGCGCAGCATGGATAATATATTGCTCGTTTCCAACCTGATTCTGTGGCTCTTTGTCATTGGCTTGGCCCTCTTGGTATTCGCCCTGAGCCGCCAGATCGGCGTCCTCTACGAACGGGTGGCGCCCGCCGGCGCGCTGATGATCAACCGAAAGCTCGAAGTGGGAGCCATTGCGCCCGTCGTGCCGGTACAGGATCTCAATACCGGCAAAACAATAAGAGTAGGTGGCGGCCAGGCGAGATCACAGCTGTTGTTTTTTCTCTCGCCCAACTGCCCCGTATGCAAGACTCTTTTGCCTGCATTGAAGTCCGTAAAGTCTGCAGAGGCAGACTGGCTGGACGTCATTTTCGCCAGCGACGGCGAACCGGAGGCCCACCGCGACTTTATCGAGCGACAGGGACTTGTCGGTGAGACATATGTTTCTTCGGAAGCACTGGGGAGGCAGTATGGTGTGTCCAAGCTGCCGTTCGCGGTGTTGATCGATCACAAGGGGGTAATCGCTTCGCTGGGTCTGGTCAATTCCCGCGAGCATTTTGAGAGCCTGTTTGAGTCGATGGAGCGCGGCGTACCCTCCCTCCAGGCTTACCTCCACGCAGCAAACGCCACTGCCCTTACTGCAGAGCAGAAATAGGACATTACGATGAATTGGCTTGACAACCTTACCGCGCGATGCTCGCGCTCCCTGGCGCAACGGACATCCCGACGGAGTTTGCTCACCCGTCTTGGCACACTGGCCGTTGGAGCCGCCAGTCTCCCTCTCCTCCCCGTAGCCCGCGCGGCAGATGGCTATCCAGGTGTTCCCAGCGAGAGCACTGGTAACCCTGGGGATCCCGGAAACCCAGCCGCCTGTGATTACTGGCGCTATTGTGCGATCGACGGCTTTCTTTGCAGTTGTTGTGGCGGTACGCAGAACAGCTGCCCGCCCGGTACCGAAATGTCGCCGCTGACCTGGATCGGCACCTGCCTGAATCCTGCGGATAACGTGCACTACATTATTTCTTACAACGACTGCTGCGGTAAGAACAGTTGTGGCAGGTGTATCTGCACCCGCAATGAACGGGACACGCCGCCCTATCGAGCGCAAACGAGCAACTCCATCAACTGGTGTCTGGGAACCAAGAGTTCCGTCTACAACTGCTCCACGGCCGTAATACTGGGTGTGGCACTGGATCGCGGAAAGAAGTGATGCGTTACGGGATCCAGACGTGCCTGCTGGCTTTGGTATTCAGTCAGCTGGCTCATGGCGGGGGCGGGCAATCCGCACAGGCGGAAAGCTTCCAGCGCTGCGCCGCCTGCCACCTCGCCACTGGAGAGGGCGTACCTGGGGCCTTCCCACCCTTGAAAGGACGGGTCGCCCACATTGCCGCTTCGCCTGAAGGTCGGGCTTACCTGATTGCTGTCGTAAACGCCGGTCTGATGGGCAGCATTACCATTGGCGGAGTTCCGTATTTGGGCGTGATGCCAGCCCAAGGTCCAAGCCTTGACGCAAAATCGATTCGAGACGCCCTCAATTACGCGGTCCAGGTGCTGGACAAGGGCAATGTGAAGCCAAACTGGCGGCCATTCTCGACCGATGAAGTGCAGAGAGTGATCTCCGCCAAGCCGGTGACCTCCGCCGTGGAGAATGGACGACTACGACAAGACTTGCTCTCTAAGTATCCCGACTTGCAGTGAGGTAGATCGTCATGCGGTTCACTCTTTTGGCTGCAATAGTAATGCTCTCGCAAGCGACCATGGCACAAACGACTGTCCCCATCAACGTCGAACGCGCCAAGGTAAACTACCGACTCAATTGCCAGGGTTGCCATCTCGCCGATGGCTCCGGGTTGCCGGGGGTTGTGCCTACCATGAAGGGCCTCGTCGGCAATTTCCTGAAAGTGCCGGGGGGACGAGACTTTCTGGTACAGGTTCCCGGTTCCGCCTTTTCCCCGCTCAGTGACGCCGATCTCGCGGAACTGCTCAACTGGATACTTGCCACGATGAGTGACGAGCACAAGGCCCCGGATTTCGAGCCCTATACCGAAGCCGAAGTTCAACGGACCCGGCGGCGGCTCCTTGCCGATGTTGCAAAGACCAGGGAGGCTCTGATCAATTCCCAACGCGCGACGTCTCCCCATCTTCAGTAGCGTTCCGCATTGGACCGCGTTGCAGAATTGACGATGCAGTTGGTGAACACAAGATCATGGAGCAGGCCAGCTCCGTGAGCGCCTGGTAGCTGATCACCGAACCCTCAGCTGAGCGCGCATCGTCGGGGGGCTTCGGCCGGCCAAAGGCTGAGCAACATGATGCCGTTTCACGGCCACGCCGGGACTACCCTCAGCGTCACCGTCCAGCATGACAGCCGCTGCAACGACGCAGCGGGCCGCTATCGTAGCCGGCGTTGGCGATGCGCACGTGGCAGTTACGACAGAGATGATGAAAGTCGCGCTGCACGGTTGCGGCCAGTGGCGGTCGCTGCTTGTGACAGGAGTAGCACGAGTCGCGGCCTGTGTCGTCGAAGAAGTTGTGATGGCAGGTCTTGCAGGACACCGAAGTGTGATTCTCGTGGCCGAACACGATCGCTGTCATCGGGGCGGCGGCGATGGCGTGCTGCCGCCACTGCCAGGCGAGCAGTAGCAGCGCACCGCCGGCGCAGATCAGGGCGGCGATCCACAGTCTCGTCACAGACAGCGTCCCGCCGAGCAGGGATAGGGATGCGGAACGGGCCTCGCATCCGACGCGGGACGCCAAACGAAGGCCACCACGGCGAGGGCGATCAGCGCACACAGCGACCACACGAGGCACGCGCCCACCGTGCGCCGCGGGCCCGACGATTTCGGCATATCGGCGGCGAGACGCGCCGGTGGGCGGGAATGCCAGACGAACATCAGCACCGTTGGAACGCCGAGCAGCCAGCCGGCGGCGAGTGACGCGCGCGGTGTCGCGACCCAGTACGCCGAGCCCCACAGGTGCCAGCCCGTCAGCCCGATCGCGGCGGTCGACATTGCTGCATGCCAGCGCCGCCAGCCGGGATGCGACCAACGCCGCCGTACGCGCGCCCGCGACGTCACGATCTGCACGATGACGAGCACGAGCGCGAGGAGCCCGGCGAGCATGTAGCCGGGTGCTGTCGGCAGCAGATAATCGACGATGCGTGGTTCGAGCAGCACGAGGCCGACGACGTGCGTGACCAGCAGCGCGGCGAGCAGATAAGAGAGCTGGCGATGCAGGGCCTGCACGACCCGCAGGCGATCGGCCTCGCGGGACTGCGCCGCCCACCAGCGCACCGACAGCAGCGGCAGCACTGCGAGCATGCCTGTCGCCGCGAGACCCGTGCCGATCGCGGCATCCCAGGCCGGATCGACTGCGGCCGGCCCAAACAGGCGCAGGGCAACCAGCGGTGCGAGCACGTAGACGAGTACAGCGGCGCCGAGTACCACTCGCCGGCGTCGGATTACACAAACTTCGAATTGCATCGAATGCATCGGAAGCAGTTTACAACTGCACCTGCACGCCGGGTTGCGCGTTGGGCACCCTCCTGGTAGATCGCCTCGAAGGCGACCGGGAGGTTCAGGTCGATGCCGTGTATATCAATATTCCTAATGGAGCTCGTGAAGCGCATTCACTTGAGTAAGCGCAAATCCGATCGTTAAATGCCCTCGAACGCTCCCTGAAGGAGACTCAGCTATGACCGTAGCCCTGCACGTTCAGTTCGTGTCGCCGGAAGGCAAGGACGATCGGATGTTCGGCCCGGCGAAGGCTGCGGTACACAACGGCATCGTGAAGGTCGTTCGGGATTCGGTCGGATCGGACGCACGCGTCTCCGTCGGCTACAACGACCAGTCGGTCTACTATACGACCCGGGCCTTCATGACTGCCTACAACAACATCGGCATCATGGAGGGCCTCTTCAAGGCACAAGAGAACGGGGCCGATGTGGTGCTCGTCGCCTGCGGCAACGACCCTGCCATCCTGATGGCGCGGGAGGCGCTCGACATCCCGGTGCTCGGCATCACCGAAAGCGCCATGTTGCTCGCCTGCGCGCTCGGCAAGCGCTTTGCCGTCATAGGCGTCGAGCGCGACTGCGCCGATCTCGTCGAGAGCAATCTGGAGAACTACGGCCTCGGCGACAAGGCCATCCGCCACAATCCGGTACGCACCGCCGATCTGGCCGAGAGCCTGATTCCCTGGTTCGAGGACACCGCGGTGGTGCGTAACCACGTCATCCCGCGCTTTGAGGAAGTCGCCCGTGGCGCCATCGACGACGGGGCGGAGGTCATCGTGACTTCCTGCGCCGGTCTCGCCGCCCTCACCCTGAACGGCTACCACAAGGTCAGCGGCACCGAGGTGCCGGTGGTCGAAGGTGTGCTGGCCGGCGCTCACCTGGCTCGCGTCTACGGAACTCTGCGCAAGCTGCATGGCATCTCCACGAGCAAGCAGCGCACCTTCAAGGGATTGCCGCACGAGATGGTGACGCACTTTCTCACCCCGTTTCGCCAGCGATTCACTGACGGCTGAGCTAAGTGTTGATTTCGGCGCGCCTGTCCGGGAGACGCTGCCCGGCTGCAGTGGTGGTGCCGGTAGCAATTGAGGCAAAGATGCAAGCGGCATTCACGGCAGAGCAGGAAGAGCTGCGCCAGTCCCTGCGGCGCTACATGGCTGCGCTCATGACACCGGAGCTGAAGTCTGAGCTCATCAACACCTATGGCAACGAAGGTGGCGGACCGCTCTTCCGCCAGGCGTTGCGGCAGATGGGAAGTGACGGGCTGATCGGCCTGGGATGGCCGGTGGATCTCGGCGGCAAGGGCCATGGCCCCATCGAGCAGTACATTTTCATCGAGGAGGTGACGCGCGCAGGGTTTCCCTTCCCATATCTCACCTCGGAGTCCATGGGCCCGGCGATCGCGGAGTTCGGCTCGCCCGAGGTGCGCAAGGATCTCCTGCCGAAGATCCTCGGCGGCGAGGTCGTCATCGCGATCGGCTACACGGAGCCCGGCGCGGGCACCGATCTCGCCGCTCTCAAGACCCGCGCCGAGCGCCAGGGCGACGAATACGTCATCAACGGTGCGAAGGTCTTCACCTCCCTCGGACACTTCGCGGATTACATCTGGCTCGCGGTGCGCACGGCTCACGACGCGCAGCACGCGCGCCACAAGGGTCTGTCGCTCATCCTCGTGCCAACCAATTCTCCGGGCTTCTCCCACGCGCCGATCTACACCGTTGCCGACGGGCACACCAATCAGACCTTCTACGATAACGTGCGCGTGCCGGCGCGGAATCTCATCGGCCAGGAGAACGGCGGGTGGGCGGTGATCACGAGTCAGCTCAACCGCGAGCGTCTGACGCTCATGAACCCGGGCATTGCCAATCTGGTGTACAGCCAGGTGCTGGAGTACGTGCACGAGAGGCACGGCGGGACACGCCTCATCGACCAGCCCTGGGTGCAAATGAACATGGCGCGCATCTACACAGCGCTCAAGACGCTCAATCTCGCCTGTCGCAAGCAGGCCTGGGGCATCGCACAGGGCACGCTTACGGCAGCCGAGGCCTCGGCGATCAAGATCCTGGGTTATGAGACTTTTCTCAGCGTCTTCCGCCAGATGCTGGAAGTGCTCGGCCCCGATGCGACGCTGCGTCGCGGCTCGCCGGGCGTGCCGCTCGAGGGCATGCTGGACGTGCTCTACCGCACGGTGCCGGTCTACGGATTTGCCGGTGGCACCAACGAAGTCATGCGCGACATGGTGGCCCAGATGGGCCTCGGCCTGCCGCGCGTCAAGCGAGCCTGAACGATGGATTTTGGGTTGCAAGAGACAGAACGCGAGCTCTGTGAGCTCGCCGAATCGATGCTGCGGGATTTCAGCACGCCCGAGCGGCTGCTGAAGCTCGAGGAGAGCGGCCTGCGCGTGGATCGGGAGCTGTGGGCGGCGTTGAAAGAGGCCGGGATCACGACCATCGGGGTCGAACCAGAGCACGGCGGCACCGGCCTGGGCTTCGGGGAAGCCTGTCTCGTGTTCGAGCAGGTCGGCAAGACGGTCGCGGCCGTTCCGCTTCTCATCCACGACATCGCGCTGCAGACGCTCCAGCGCGCCGGCACGCTCGAGGCGCTGCACCGATTCGTAGCGGCGGACGGCTGGCTTGCAGCGAGCGCACGCACCGATCGCGGCAACAGCCTGTGCGAGGCGAACGGGCGCGTCACGGGCACGGTTTCGGCAGTGCCCTATGCGCCGGAGGCGGAGGCTTATCTCCTGCCTGCACGTGCGGATGGCAGCTGGAGTCTCTACCTCGTGCCTGCCGAACAGCAGAGCGTGCGGCTCGAGGGGCAGCTCGGCACGGACAAGTCTCCCATGGGGCGCCTGACGCTCGACAGAGCACAGGCATCGCGGCTCGGTGATGCAACGCTCCTCGAGTGGCTGCGCCAGCGCCTGATCGCCGGGTGCTGTGCGATTCAGAGCGGCGTGGTCGAGGAAACCATCAAGCTCACGACCGCCTTCGTCTCCGAGCACGAGGTCTTCGGTGTCAAGGAGGGCTCGTTCCAGGCGGTGAGCCAGCGCATGGCGGATACCTGCATCGACTCAATGACCTTGCAGCTGATGAGCCGTCATGTCGCGTCGCTGCTCGCTGCGCAGGACGATGCAGTGGCGGATGTGCTGGCCGCCAAGCTGCTCGCAGGCGATGTCGGGCACCGCGTGCTGGCTTCCTGCCAGCACGTGCACGGCGGCATCGGCCATGATCGCAGCTATCCGCTGTGGCGCTATGCCGTGGCGGCGAAGCAGATCGAGCTGGCCGTCACCTCCAGCAGCGAGGCGACCGCGGCGCTCGGCAATGTCATCGCCGCGCAGCCGGATCTCGTCGCCCTATGATGCCCATGACGATCGCGCGCACATTCAATCTCGCCGATCTCTTCGACATCGCCGCCGAAGCCGTGCCCGATCGCGAAGCCGTGGTCGTGGGCGCCACCCGCCTGAGCTTTCGGCAGCTCGCGGATCGCGTGAGCCGTCTCGCGGGCTGGCTGCACGCGCGCGGTATCGGCGACAGCGACACCGTCGGGCTCCATCTCTACAACGGGATCGAGTATCTCGAGGCGTTTCTCGCCGCCTGCAAGGTCAAGGCGGTACCGGTCAACATCAATTACCGCTATGTCGCCGACGAGCTCCGCTACCTCTACCAGAACGCGGGGCTAAAGGCGCTTTTCTACAGCGCAGCGCTCGCAGCCGGTGTGCGGGAAGCGCTCGATGCTGCGCCCGGCTTGCAAGCCATCGTGCGCGTCGGTGACGATGCGATCAGCATCCCCGGGGAAACGGACTATCGTGCTGCGCTCGCGACGCCGCCGGGCGGTGCAGATCACATCGCGCGCAGCGACGATGACATCTCCGTACTGTACACGGGCGGCACCACTGGCCGGCCGAAAGGCGTGATGTGGCCGCACAAGGCGTACTTCTTCAGCGCGCTCGGTGGCGGCGGTGCGATGAACCCCGAGCTCGGCCCCATTCATGCGCCCGAACAACTCGGTGAGCGCGCCCGCTCGAGCTTCCCGCTGCGCGGCATGCCCGTGGCGCCGCTCATGCACGGCTCAGCGCTCTGGGCGGCGCTGATAGGACTCTTCGCAGGTCACACGGTTTTCCTGTCCGAGCGGCATCACTTCGATGCCGAGCACATCCTCGATCTGCTCGCCCGAGAGAAGATCCACACCGTCTCCATCGTGGGCGATGCCATGGCGGCTCCGATCCTCGACGCTTTGCGCGCCTGCCCGGGCCGCTGGGATCTTTCGAATCTGATGGCCTTCGCCAATGGCGGGGCGCTCTTCTCGGCCCACGTCAAGAAAGGTCTCCTGGAGATCCTGCCCCGCTTGGTGATCGTCGACGGCGCGGGCTCTTCCGAAGCGGGCACGTTCAGTCCGAGCAGCCAGCCCACGACCGCAGGGCTGCTGCGGCTCCCGCCGAGCCCGCATCTCAAGGTCCTGGTGGACGGCAGGCGACTTGCCGCATCGGGCGAGCAGGGCATTCTCGCCCGCACGGGTCTCGTTCCGATCGGCTATCTGGGGGATCCGGAAAAGACTTCAGAAACCTTCATTACGTTTGAGGGCCAGCGATGGGTGCTCACGGGCGACATCGCGCTCCAGGAGGGGGATGGCTCCATCGTGGTCTTCGGCCGCGGTTCGAACTGCATCAACACCGGCGGCGAGAAGGTCTTCGTTGAAGAGGTCGAGGAGGCCGTGCGCCGCCACCCGGCGGTGTTCGACTGCCTCGTCGTCGGCCTGCCCGATGCACGCTGGGGCAACAAGGTGGTCGCGGTGGTCGCGTTGAGGCCCGGAGCGACCGCGGATGCAGCCGCGCTGCGCGCCCACTGCCGCGATCATCTGGCCGGCTACAAAGTGCCGAAGGACGTGGTGTTCGTGGACGCCATGCAGCGCTCACCGGCGGGCAAGGGCGATTATCGCTGGGCACGAAAGGTCGCTGAGCGGGCGCTCGCGTGAGCGAAAGACGAGATTCAGGAGAACCGAAAATGCAATACCAGTACATCACCTACGAGCAGCTGGGGCCGGTCACGCGCATCTGTCACAACCGCCCCGAGAAGAGCAATTCGCAGAACCTCGGTCTCCTCAAGGAGCTCGACCACGCCGTGACCCGTGCCGGCGCCGACAAGGACGTGCGCGTGGTGATCATCGGCGGCAAAGGCAAGCATTTCTCGGCCGGGCACGACCTGCAGGAGAACGCGGGCGGATCCGACAGCGCGGATCAGGACATGTCTCCGGAGAGCTGGGAGGCTTACGAGACCGAGTACTACATGGATTACTGCATGCGCATCTACGACCTGCCGAAGCCTACCATCGCGCAGGTGCAGGGCGCCTGTGTCGCCGGCGCCTTCATGGTCGCCAACATGTGCGATCTGTTGGTGGCCTCCGAGGATGCGTTCTTCGCCGATCCCGTGGTGCACATGGTGGCGACCACGGGTGCGGAGGTCATGATCGCCCCCTGGGTGCTCGGATTCCGCAAGGCGAAGGAAATGCTGTTCACGGGCGAGCGCATTTCGGCCCGCGACGGGCTCATGGCCGGCATGGTCAATCGCGTGGTGCCGCGCGAGAAGCTCGAGGAGGAGACACTCGCGATGGCCAACCGCATCGCCAAGGCGCCACCGTTCGCCATCAAGATGACCAAGAAGTCCCTGAATCGCGGGCTCGACATGATGGGTTTCAGAGCCTTCCTGCAGGCTCACCATCACACGCATCTGTTGGCGCACCAGAGTGCTGAAACGAAGCGGCTGTTCGCCACGTTGAACCCCGAGAACGTGGTCCAGACGGCAAAGGACAAACAAAAGTAGCAGCTGCCGCCCGGTGACCCGCTCGGATGCCGAGCCGGGCGACGTCGACGGCTTTCCAGATTTACGCCAGATCGTGCATGCCCTAGACGAGATTGAGGCCTTGCAATACGACACGCAATCCAGGGGCGATCCCTCCTCGCGCGGCGATATTCTTCTGCCGGCAAGAATGATCCCGGTACCGAAGTCCATCAGCCCGGAAGCACAGGCGCTGCTCGCCGCAGCGGTGGCGCACTCTCGGGCCGAGCCGCTTCCGCCTCACGAGAGCGCGCCTGAAGTCTGGCGTCGTCTGATTGGGCAGTTTGACTCGATGATCCTGTCGATGCTTGCCGGATGGGAGGGCGCCAGGGACCTCGACACGCGGGTCGAAGTGGCCAGTGCCGTGCGGGTCTACGTCACTGTCCCTCCGTCAGCGGTCGACGACGCCTGCTATCTCGACTTGCACGGTGGAGGCCTCATCAGCGGCGGCGGTGAGGCGTGCCGGCTGATGGGGTGCCTGACGGCGGCGACAGTGGGTCTGCGGACCTGTTCCCCTGATTACCGCATGCCGCCCGATCATCCCCATCCGGCTGCACTCGATGACTGCGTGGCCGTATACCGGATGCTCGTCGAGCGCTACGGCGCCGATCGAGTGATCGTCGGCGGCGCTTCCGCCGGCGGCAACCTGGCCGCGGCGCTGGTGCTTCGCGCGCGCGACGAAGGACTGCCCATGCCCGCCGGCTTGGTGCTGTGCACGCCGGAGCTCGATCTCACCGAAAGCGGTGACACCTTCGCGAGCCTTCGCAACGTCGATGCGGTGCTGCCGCTGCCGCTGATGGAGGCCAATCTCCTGTATGCAGCCGGCGCGGATCTCTCCTCGCCCCTTCTCTCGCCGCTCTTCGGGGACTTCAGCAAAGGTTTCCCGCGCACCTTCCTGCAGAGCGGTACGCGTGACCTGTTCCTGTCGAACACGGTGCGCATGCATCGCGCCCTGCGCCGCGCCGGGGTGGAGGTTGAGCTGCACGTCTTCGAGGCGATGCCCCACGGCGGCTTCGGAGGCGCCCCGGAGGACGCCGAACTCTCCGGGGAGATACGGCGCTTCGTTGCAGACTGTCTGAGGCCGGCTTGACCGTGCGACCCTACCTTGCCGGCGCTGGCAGCTCCCGTCCAAGGTGGTGAGCTCTCTCGGCAAGTCATGACAACATGCGTTCGAAGGAGCCGCACGGAACCTATTTCGACAGCACGATGTCATGTGTCGGCCAGAGCCTGCGCCACGCACGCCCGCGCTCGAATCCAGCAACGTGCGGGGCGGGGAAGCTACACCGTGTGAGGTATCGGTTGAATGAATGCACAGGTAAAGCAAAGTTTGAACGGACAGGAGAAAGTCGTCTCGCGCGAAGAGACGCAAGCGAAGATCAATCGCTTCTACGCGGCAGTGGCCGCGCCCCTGCCGCGTCCAAACTGGACAGTAATGGATGCTTTCGAGAGTGTCGTGCAGTGCCAGCCCGAGCATGATTGCCTGATCTACGAGGATCGCAAGCTGAGCTTCCGCGAACTCGATACGCTCGCCGCGTGCTATGCCGCGCTCGCTCTCGAGCTCGAGCTGCGCGCGGGCGATGTGGCAGCCGTGATGGTGGAGAACCGTCCGGAGTTCTTCGCCGCCTGGATGGGGCTCGCGAAAATCGGTGTCACGGCCGCCCTCGTCAACACCCAGGCGCGCAAGCAGGCGCTCGAGCATGCCGTCAGGGAGACCCGCTCCCGCGTGCTCCTGATCGGGGCCGAGTGCCTCGAACAGCTTCTGGAGACGCAGGTGCCGGGCAGTGGCCTCGAGGTGTTCGTCATCCCCGATGGCGCCAAGGCACTGCCGCCTCTGTCTGCAGGTCTCGCAGACATCACGCCGCGGCTCGAGCGGGTCACGCCGCTCGCCGATGCCGCGGGCCACCGCCAGAGCATCCGCTCGGAAGATCCTTGCTTCCTCATCTTCACCTCCGGCACCACCGGGTTGCCGAAGGCCGCTCGCGTCAGCCATCGGCGCTTCCTCGGCATCGGTAGGGGCTGGAAGGCTGCGGCAGAGCTGGAACCCGATGACGTCTTCTACTGTGTACTGCCGCTCTTTCATGGCGCGGCGCTGATGTCACTCTACTCGACGGCGATCGCCACGGGCGGCACGACGGTCGTGCGGCGCAAGTTCAGCACCAGCCGCTTCTGGGAGGACGTGGGGAAGTACCAGGTCACGGTGTTCCAGTACGTGGGCGAGGTCTGCCGTTATCTCATCAACACTCCGGTGCAGCCGGGCGAGGACCAGCACACGCTCAAAGTCATGCTCGGCTCCGGCATGGGCATCGACGTGTGGCAGCAGTTCACGCGGCGCTTCGGTTCCCGAATCCGCATCTTCGAGGGCTGGGGCGCGACCGAATCGAACGGCAACATGACGAACTACGACAATCGCCCAGGCTCCTGCGGGCGCATTCCCTTCCGCGAGCTCTCGCACCTGCGGCTCGTGCGCTTCGATCCGCAGACCGAGAGCCACCCGCGGGATGACCGGGAGCGCATGATCGAGTGCGCCGTGGGCGAGGTCGGGGAGATCATCTGCCAGATCTCGAAGGCGGACGGCACCATCGTCTCGCCCTTCGAGGGCTACACCGACGCCGAGGAATCGCAGAAAAAGGTCATCGCCGATTGCTTCGAGCCGGGGGATCGCTGGTGGCGCAGCGGGGATCTGTTCCGCAGGGATGCCGACGACTACTTCTACTTCATGGACCGCATCGGCGACACCTTCCGCTGGAAGGCCGAGAACGTCTCGACGACGGAAGTGACCCAGCAGCTCTCGACTGCCTACCCCGAGATCGAGATCCTGAACGTCTACGGCGTCAACGTCCCGGGACACGGCGGGCAGGCCGGTATGGCGGCAGTCGTCATGAAGGCCGGCCACGAGTTCGACCCCATCCGGATGTACGCCATCGCCACCGAGCAGCTGTCGCACTATGCCGTACCGCTGTTCGTCCGCGTGGCTTCTCAGGCGCAGCTCACCGCGAACTTCAAGCTCCGCAAAGTCGACCTGCGCGCTCAGGGCTTCGATCGCAGCCGTGTGGCCGATCCGCTCTATGCCTTGAGCCACGCGCAGCGCCGTTACGTGCCGCTCGATGATGCGGCACTCGCGGAGCTGGGCATTCCGACATGAGTGAATTTCAGGTCTCTACCGACTCGAGTTCCGGCCACTGCAGTGCTACACGATCCGGGTCATTCGGTGCGGTGCATACGGTTTCACTTTGGAGCAGACAAATGGGCCTGAGCAATGCCCTCGTCGATCGCAGCGCGTTCGAGAGGGGACGCGTGCCGATCGAGCTCAGCGGCTGGCTTCCGGCCGTGGCCTTGCCGACATACGCGGCGCTGAATGGCGATATCGAGACGGATATCGTGGTAATCGGCGCCGGCTTGGCGGGTGGCGCGACCTTCCTGCACATGGTCGAGGCCGGTGCGCGCGCAGTGCTGCTCGAAGCGAGGCAGCCGGCGAACGGTGCTTCCGGCCGCAACGCAGGCCACTACCTGCCCTATCTGGACGATCTGGAGACTTTCAAGAAGTGGGGTGGGGGGAAGGGCGAGCGGCTTTTCGACTTTGCCGTGGCGAACCGCAACATCGCTTATGCGATTTCCGCCAAATATGAACTGGACGCGGACTGCCGACAGCTCGGCATGATCAATGCTGCGCAGCGGCCGATCGCTTCCCTGGCGAAGAAGGCGCGCTTCTGGCGGCAGCATGGCTACAGCGTGGACGAGGTTGGTGGCAAGGAGCTTGCTGCACTGGTGGGTACCGACCATTACGATTATGGGCTGGTATGGCGCGAAGGGGGCCGGCTAAACCCCTACCTCTTCACCAACGGCATGGTCTCGGCGGCACAGGCGCTGGGCGGCAGTGTCTACGGGGACTCGCCTGCGGTGTCGTGTTCGCGCGAAGGCTCGCATTGGCGCATCCGCACGCCGACTGGGTCCGTCATGGCTCGCAAGGTCGTCGTCTGCACAGCGGGTTATGAGAACACGCCGTTCCTTCCTGAACTCGACAGAGGCAGCTATCCGCTGGTGGCGACGGCTCTCGCGACCAAGCCCTTGCCTTCCGAACTCGTCAAGCAGCTGATGCCGAGCGGAGCCGTCATCGAGCAGCATCCCGGCCTCTATCATATGCTGGTGGACGGCCGAGACCGTCTGATCTCATCGACCATTCCCGCCGTTGGAAAGGCTCATGACGCCGCCCTGTATTTTTCGGCATTCAGGGCCTGGCTCAACAAGATTTTCCCCGTCAGCCGCGATTTCAAGATCGAGCTGGACGCTTACTGGTCCGGCATCATGTACAACAGTTCTGCCGTTTATCACCAGGACTATCCTTCGGTCCACCATCTCGGCGATGGCCTGTATGCATTCCTGAATCTCGGCAGCTGGGGAAACTTCATGGGGCCTTTGCTCGGCAAGAGCCTTGGGGAGAGCCTGGCGGCGGACCGTCCGGACGATTTCGTCATGCCGTTCGTGGCGCCGAAGCGGAAGATGTGGCCCGGCCAGTTCGCTTTCGCCGTCCGACGCGTCGGCGTGCCGGCGTTGCGGCTCGCCGATCGGCTGAACCTCAGTTGATCCGTCGCTCAGGCGGTCGGGGCTGGAGCGCCAATGCGCATGAGAACCCGTTCCCCGGCTTCGAAACTGGATATGTGCCGAAATGTCGATGTGTGTCGCATGCGGCGATGGGCGACATTGCCACGAACGATCCTCCACTGCCGGAGCCGCCGCCCGTGACGATTATCAGCGGTCCATCGAAACTCCTGGTCGAGCGCGTTGTTATGGCGCCTTCCTACAGGCTGCACAGTAATCTCAGCACCACGGAGGTCGCACGCTCGGGATCTTCGATGGCGATCATGCGCCCGAGGCCTTCCTGCACAACCAGCTCACTCTGGGCTACGCGGCGCGCGACTGGAGCCCAGTCCGCGTTCAAGGATTTCCTGGGCATCGCAGGTTGGCCCCGGAGGGGATAGCGATGGATCGTCTGAGAAACAAGGTTGCGATCGTCACCGGCGCAGGGCGTCCCGGTAACATCGGGCTCGCCGTCTGCGAAGCTTTCCTGCGGGAGGGCGCGCGGGCGGTGATCGGTACCGACCTGCGCACCGATCAGTCCGAGGCGATCACTGCACGGGTCGCGCAGAAGTACGGCCGGGAGCGTTTCCGCCTGGTCGCCCATGATGCGACCGACGAGACGGCTTGGCGGCGATTGGCCGATGAGGTAGCCGCCGATTTCGGCGGCCTCGACGTGCTGGTGAACAACGCCGGCATCGCGATGCACGGCGGGATTCTCGACACCTCGCTGGAAGACCTGCGCAAGGTGATGGCGGTCAATCACGATGCGCCCTTCCTCGGCATCAAGATCTGCGGCCGGCTGCTCGAGGCAGCCCTCTCGCGCCACCCCGGTGGCGGAGCCATCGTCAACAATGTCTCGATGGCCTCCTACATGCCGAACGCGAACAATATCAGCTACCACGTCTCGAAGGCTGCTGCGCGCATGCTGACGTTGTGCGCCGCGAAGGAACTCGGCCCGAAGAAGATCCGCGTCAATTCCGTGCATCCCGGGGTCACCATGACGCCGCTTATCCGGGAGGGCCTGCGCGGCTACGTCGCGCACGGTCTGTGGCCCAGCACGGAAGCCGCCCAGGCAGCGCTTGCCGCCATGAGCCCGCTCGGAATGACGAGCGAGCCCGAGGACACTGCGCACGCCTTCGTGTATCTGGCGTCGGAAGAGGCGCGCTTCGTCACCGGCGCCTGCCTTTTCCACGACGGCGGCATCGGCGGGATCTACTGACTGGGCGACGGTCACATCGCGCTCTGAATAAGCGCTACCACGTGATGTTCTCCTCCGGAAACAGTTCCGGGACGCGCGCGGTCTGACCGGAATGAATAACATCGTTCCGATGGTGAGAAGCATCCGGGCCGACGCCGGAGCACGCTGAATGGTTTTTCAATCAGCGGCATCGTGGAGGCATCGGAAAATCTGCGCCCGCACTTGTTTCTTTTCCACATTGCACCCAATTTACGCAGGAAAGCCAATATGACGGAATTCAGCAAGAGATATGGCCCATGGGCTTTGGTCGCCGGTGGTGCGCAGGGTATTGGTGAGGCATATTCCCGCTACGCGGCATCCCGGGGGCTTAATGTTGTCGTTCTCGATCTGAATCAACCGGCGCTGGATGCAATCGCAAGCAGTCTTGCAAGAGACCATGGTGTCGAGTGCTTGCCGGCCAAGATCGATCTGAGCTCACCCGACATGCTGGAGCAAGTCGTCGACGCCGTTGGCGGCAGGGAAGTGGGCTTGATGATCTACAACGCCGGGATCGCCGATGTCGGTCCGTTCTTCAAGCCCGATTCCGGCCTGGCCTTCGAGAAAATGCGCCTTGCGGTGAACGTCACCGGCCCGCTGTTGCTCACCTACCATTTCGCCAAGCCCATGCTCGCCCGCAGGTCCGGCGGCATCATACTGATGTCCTCTGGCGCTGGCCTGAAAGGCGCCCCCTACTACGCCGCCTATTCGGCGTCGAAGGCCTACGAAATCGCCCTGGGGCAGGCATTGTGGGGCGAGTTCAAACCCTACAATGTGGATGTGCTGGCGGTAGCGGGTGGCATGACGTTATCGACTGCAGCCGAAGGTTTCAAACATCTCGATACGTCGAGTTTTCAAACGCCCGCGCAATTGGTCGATGAGGCCATGGATGCACTTGGCAAGCAGCCCATGATCGTTTCCGAAGCAAGCCATCGCGCCAACCATGAAAAGATGAAGAGGCTACCCGACGAGACGATCATTCAGTATCTGGCGGATCACGCAATCAACAATTTTCTCGGGGGCATTCCGCCCAGGCAGGCAATTTAGCGGAAGCCTCCCTGGTCGAAAGCAACTCATCCGATCCGGCGCCATGGTGATACGCAATTCGGCCAGTCACACCCGGCCAAGGTCGACAGGATGCAACAGGCGCCATTGCGCAGCACACCCCAGCTCGATCAACTGGTGCAGGCCACCAGGGCCGGCAAACGCTATGGTCCGCAGAATCAGGGGATCTCCTCATCGAATGCGCGTGCGGCAGGCGGGTGCCGTCGCGAGTGGCGGGTTGGCAGGCCCTCGATGCTGTGGTCTTCGAAGAACACCTGTTCGATACCGGGGTCGGTGTGGCGGATGAGATCGGACCAGTGGGTCAAGCCCCAAGTCACGGCCTTGCCGATTACGCCGATATCGCCGGGCGCAATTTCCGTCGCTGGATGAGGTGGAATCGGCCGAGCCTGCGCCCGGCCCCGGTGCCGCGGGGGTCTACTCAGTCCTGACGATGAAGGATGCAGTCGATACGGTCATCATCACTGGCCGGAAGCCAACCCATGCTCTACTACTTCGAGTTCAACACGTGGTTCAAGCTCATCCATCTGGCATCGGCCGTGCCGAGCGAGCTCCAGCGCCGGGGGCTGCGGCGCCTGCTGCTCCTGACGATTCCGCTCAGGGTACTCGTGCACTCGGTATGCTTTTTCCTCGACGGCGTTCTCTTTCCCGGTCTCTGGCGGGTGAAAGTAAAGGCACCCGTCTTCGTCATCGGCCATGCACGCAGCGGCACGACGCTCGCCCATCGGCTCCTGTGCATGGACGAGCGCATGAGTGCCTTCAAGTATTGGGAGCTGCGGCTGCCTTCGCTCCTCGAGAAGAAGCTCGTGCGCGCGCTCGCCTGGCTCGACAGGCACGTGTTCGGGCGGCGGATAGAGCGGCGCCTCGTGGCCTGGGAGGAGCGCAAGTTCGGTGCGGTGAAGCAGATCCACAAGATGGGCTTGAATGTCCCCGAGGAGGACGATCTCGTCCTTTATGACTCCTGCGCCTCGGGTTTCTGGATGACCAAGCTGCCGTTCATGGGAGACCTCGACTTCTTTCATCTCGATCGTCGCCCGCCGAGGCGGCGCCGGCGCCTGATGCGCTTTTACCGCGAGTGCGTGCGTCGCCAGCTTTACTTGAATGGCGACGGAAAGATCCACCTGAGCAAGAATCCCGCCTGGTGCGGGCGGGTGGAATCGCTACTGGAGGTTTTTCCGGATGCGCGCTTCGTCGTGCTCTACCGCAATCCCTACGAGACGATTCCGAGTCTGCTGAAACTCCTGCACGTGAGCTGGAAGCATGCGGGCAATGTAGATGCCGTCAAGATCGCCGAGTCTACGCGGGCCATGACCGATCTGTCCTACGAGCATTATCTCTATCCGCTCGAGACCCTGGCCCGTCACCCGCAGACCCCGGTGGCCTCGATCGACTATCGCGAGCTGATCGCCGAGCCAAAGCGCACCATCGAGCGTGCCTGCCTCCAACTCGGATTGGGAATGACCGACCAGTTCAGCGCTGCTCTGCAGCGCGAGCAGGCGCGCGCGCGCCGCCACGAGACCGAGCATCGCTACAGCCTGGCGGAATTCGGCCTGGACGATCGGGAGATCCGCACTCGTCTGAGCCCCCTTTTCGAGCGCTTCGGTTGGGATGCCGAGGTACCACTGCCGAAGGCCGGGGAGAGACAGCACGCATGACGACCGAAAAGAGCTTGGCCGCGGGCCCGGTCCCGGGCACGGATACGGACACGGAGGCTGCGGCCCGCGCATTGCGCGCGGCCTGGGATCGGCTGATCGCCCAGCTGCAGGAAGCCCGCGATGGTATCGACGACCCCAGGCGCTGGCCGCCACCGGCCACACCGCGCAACCTTGCGGAAGGCTATCGCTATGTACTCGGCTTCCTCTACGGCTCGCTGTCGCGCTGCCTTGGACCCTGTGCCGAATTCCCGTACTTCGTGCGAGCGATTCAGCCGCTGAATCGCTCGACCATCGACAACGCCGATGCGATCTATCTGATGACGCCGATCGATGGCAATCACAGCTACACCATCAAGGGACGCACGGGCGACACCCGCCACTGGCGCGGCGAGCCGCCTCTCGGGAAAAGGCCCAAGGCACCGCATTACGTGATTTTCCAGACCCCGAGTGGCTACTCCGGGGACAGCGGTAGCATCAAGGAGCTGGCGCCGGGGAGCCGCGCCAACTGCGACGTGCTCGATTCCAGCGATCTCCAGGTCAACGACGACGGCAGTTTCGAGATCCTCCTCGCGCCCGAGCGGCCCGCAGGTCATCGCGGCAATTTCATGCGCACGCGCGCCGTGAAGAGCCGGCGCAACGAACGTGGCGAGATGGTCGAGCGCGAATATGTCGCCGAGTTCGTCGTGCTGCGCGAGCTTTTCGGCGACTGGGAGAACGAAGACCCGCTGGATCTGTTCATCTATCGCAACGACCGGCTGGGTGTGCCGGCGCCTGCCTATACACCCGATCTCGCGGCGAAGCAGATGCAGGACGCAGGGCGCTTCACGCGCAACCAGGTATGGTTCTGGAACGAGTTCTATGCCGTGACCCTGGAGGCTTACGGCGACATGAACGGCGATGGCCAGCGCTTCATGCCACGCAACGACTTCAACAAGTCGAACGCCGCCTCGCTCGCCACCGCCGGCGGCATGACCACCAACATCTACTGCGGCGGAATCTACGAACTCGCGTTCGATGAGGCGCTGATCGCGGAGCTTCACCAGCCGGTCGAGCCGCAATACATCGGGTTTCATCTGGGAAACCTCTGGGGCGAGTCGCTCGACTTCGCCAATCATCAGAGCAGCCTGAACGCCTTGCAGGCGCATCGCGATCCAGACAACGTGCTGCGTTACGTGATCGCGCATACCGACCCCGGGGTCGCCAACTGGCTGGACACTACCGGGCACAGGGAGGGCTATCTTTCAGTTCGCTGGGCCTATTCGGAGAAACCCAGGCAGCAGGACAAGTGGCCTTGGGCGACGGCAAAGAAGGTGAAGCTCGCCGAGGTGCTGCAGTATCTGCCGCCGGGCACGCGCATGGTGACGCCCGAGGAGCGCCGTGCGGCGGTCGCCGTCCGTCAGGAGCACGTGCAGCGACGCTATCGACAGCATTGAGAGGGACGTCCCGGTGACGCAGAGACTCAAGGACAAGGTGGCCATCGTCACGGGCGCGAGCCGCGGGATCGGCGCGGCGATCGCGGTGCGCCTGGCTGCGGAGGGCGCGCGCGTGGCCATGGTCGCTCGCTCGGTGGAGGCGGGCAGCAGCAAGCTCGCCGGCTCGCTCGCGGAGACCGCCGGTCGCATCGGCGCGCTCGGGGGAGAGTGTCTGTGCATCGGCGCGAATCTCGCCGATCCCGAGCAGCGTGCCCACATCGTCCCCCAGGCCCTCGAGCGTTTCGGAGGAGTGGATATCCTCATCAACAACGCCGCCTGGTCGCGCTATCAGCCGGCTCATGCGCAGAGTTCAAAGCACGTTCGACTGTGCTTCGAAGTGAACTTCCACGCGCCCCTCGAGCTCGTGCAACAGTGCGTACCCAGCATGCGCGAGCGTGGAGCGGGCTGGATTGTCAATCTTTCGAGCGCCACTGCCAATAACCCGGCGCCTGCGCCCTATGATCGCAGCGAGCGCTACTTCAAGTTCAACGCCGAAGTGGGTCCTTCGGTCTACGCCTCCAGCAAGGCGGCGCTGGAGCGCCTGAGCGCGGGGCTGGCCACCGAGCTGGCGGCCACCAACATCGCAGTCAATGCGGTCGCGCCCGTGGAAGCGGTGGCGAGCGAGGGAGCTGTAGCGCTCGGTACGATCGATGCGACTGCGCACATGGAACCCCTCGAAGCGATGGCCGAGGCCGTTCTCGAGCTCTGTTCACGCGCTCCCGCCGAAATTTCCGGGCGCATTCTTTTCAGTCTCGATCTCCTGCGCGAGTTGGGGGCGACCGTGCATACGCTCGATGGGCGGGTGCCGCTGGCGGGGTATGTGATTCCACCCGCGCGGCAGGCGAGCCGTGGGTGAAGCCCGCCTCGCTGCGCCGGAGCGGCTGCTGACGGTGAAGTTGCTGATCGCGCCGTATTCGGTATGCAGTGACCGACTGTTCTGCGAGCATCTCTGACCTGCTCCCAATTTTCAGTGCCACGGCGAGGTGAGTAGAGTCCGATCCTGGGAAGGTGTCCAGACACACGTGCGGGACACCTTGCTGACAGCATTAAGCTTCCGCAGGGATTTGCCCTGATTGGCCAATGTCAATTCGACGCCGCGTGAGCCTGGATTCGGGCCGATGCCCGGAAACTCGTCAATTTGGATAATGGTCACGCGCCGTGGAAGCGGTAGGCTACCGGTGTGGCCGAAATGCGCCCAGAATGCCCAAACGCGCCGGGCTCCATGGCCATCGTGATGGTATCCATTGTCCAGTCAGGCTCGACGACGGAGGTTTTTCGCCCATGACCGCCGGACCCGCCACCGCCCCCGCCGCCTCGGCCGCGCTGCACCCGCAGACGTTGACGCATCTTCAGCGCCTGGAAGCCGAGAGCATCCAGATTTTCCGGGAAGTGGTGGCCGAGTGCGAGAAGCCGGTGATGCTGTACTCGATCGGCAAGGACTCCTCGGTGATGCTGCACGTGGCGAAGAAGGCGTTTTACCCGGCGCCGCCGCCCTTTCCGCTGCTGCACGTGGACACGACGTGGAAGTTCCGGGCGATGTACGAGTTTCGGGATCGGATGGCGCGCGAGAGCGGCATGGAGCTGATCGTGTACGTGAACCCGGAGGGGATCGCGCGGGGCATCAACCCCTTCACGCACGGCTCGCAGGTGCACACGGACGTGATGAAGACGCAGGGGCTGAAGCAGGCGCTGGACAAGTACGGCTTCGATGCGGCCTTTGGCGGGGCGCGGCGCGACGAGGAGAAGTCGCGGGCGAAGGAGCGGGTGTTCTCGTTTCGCTCGGCGGCGCACCGCTGGGACCCGAAGAACCAGCGGCCCGAGCTGTGGAGCCTGTACAACACGCGCAAGGCGAAGGGGGAGAGCATCCGGGTGTTCCCGATCTCCAACTGGACCGAGCTGGACGTGTGGCAGTACATCCACCTGGAAGGCATCCCGATCGTGCCGCTGTACTTCGCGGCCCCCCGCCCGGTGGTCGAGCGCGACGGGGCGCTGATCATGGTCGATGACGAGCGCATGCCGCTGAAGGAGGGGGAGACGCCACAAATGAAGACCGTGCGCTTTCGCACGCTCGGCTGCTACCCGCTGACCGGCGCGATCGAGAGCACGGCCGACACGCTGCCGAAGATCATCCAGGAGATGCTGCTGACGACCTCATCGGAGCGCCAGGGACGGGTGATCGACCACGACGCCTCGGCCTCGATGGAGAAGAAGAAGCAGGAGGGGTACTTCTGATGGCTCACCAGTCTGCACTCATCGCCCGTGACATCGAGGCGTATCTCGAGCAGCACCAGCACAAGAGCCTGCTGCGCTTCATCACCTGCGGCTCGGTCGACGACGGCAAGTCGACGCTGATCGGGCGGCTGCTGTACGAGTCGAAGATGATCTTCGACGACCAGCTCGCGGCGCTCGAAGCGGACTCCAGGCGGGTCGGGACGCGGGGCGCGGAGCTCGACTTTGCGCTGCTCGTCGACGGGCTCGCCGCCGAGCGCGAGCAGGGCATCACGATCGATGTGGCGTACCGGTTCTTCTCGACCGAGAAGCGCAAGTTCATCGTGGCCGACACCCCGGGGCACGAGCAGTACACGCGCAACATGGTGACGGGGGCCTCGACGGCGGATCTGGCCGTGATCCTGATCGATGCGCGCAAGGGCGTACTGACCCAGACGCGCCGCCACAGCTTCCTCGTCTCGCTCCTCGGGATCCGCCGCATCGTGCTGGCGGTGAACAAGATGGACCTGGTCGGCTACTCGCAGGAGGTGTTCGAGACGATCCTGCAGGAGTACCACGACTTTGCCGGCCAGATCGGGCTCACCGACATCACCGCGATCCCGCTCTCGGCGGTCTACGGCGACAACATCCTCGAGGCGGGATCGAACATGCCCTGGTACCACGGGCCGACCCTGATGGGGCATCTCGAGACCGTCGAGGTGGGAGAGGCGCTGCCCACGCGGCCGTTTCGGCTGCCGGTGCAGTGGGTGAACCGGCCGGATCACACGTTCCGGGGGTTTGCGGGCCTGATCGCCAGCGGCAGCGTGCACCCGGGCGATCGCATCCGGGTGCTGCCCTCGGGGCGCGAGAGTCAGGTGGCGCGCATCGTGACGGCCGACGGGGATCTCGAGGTGGCCGTTGCGGGCCAGTCGGTGACGCTGACGCTGACGAGCGAGATCGACGTGAGCCGCGGGGACGTGCTGGCCGCGGGCGAGGCCCCGCCGGAGGTGGCCGACCAGTTCGAGGCGACCGTCATCTGGATGCACGATGAGCCGCTGCTGCAGGGGCGCTCGTACCTGATGAAGATCGGCACGCGCACGGTGTCGGCGACGATTGCGCCGCTGAAGTACAAGATCAACGTCAACACGCTCGAGCACACGGCGGCCGAGCGGCTGGAGCTCAACGACATCGGGGTGTGCGAGGTGACGCTCGATCGGGCGGTGCCGTTTGAGCCCTATGCCGAGGACCCGACGCTCGGGGGGTTCATCCTGATCGACCGGTTCACGAACAACACGCTCGGGGCGGGGCTGCTGCACTTTGCGCTGCGCCGCTCGCAGAACGTGCACTGGCAGGCGCTCGACGTGAACCAGCAGGTGCGCGCGCAGCTGAAGGGACAGAAGGCCTGCGTGCTGTGGCTCACGGGGCTGTCGGGGGCGGGCAAGTCGACGATTGCGAACCGGGTGGAGAAGCGGCTCTTGTCGCTCGGCCGGCACACCTACCTGCTCGATGGCGACAACGTGCGCCACGGGCTCAACAAGGACCTCGGCTTCACGGCCCAGGACCGGGTGGAGAACATCCGTCGCGTGGCCGAGGTGGCCAAGCTCATGGTCGACGCGGGGCTCATCGTGCTCGTCTCGTTCATCTCGCCCTACCGGGCCGAGCGGCGCATGGCGCGCGAGCTGTTCGCGGCGGGGGAGTTCCTCGAGGTCTACGTCGACACCCCGCTCGCCGAGGCCGAGCGGCGCGACGTGAAGGGGCTGTACCAGAAGGCGCGGCGCGGGGAGCTGAAGAACTTCACCGGCATCGATGCGCCCTACGAGACTCCCGAGCACCCCGAGATCCACCTCCACACCCAGCAGGCCTCGGCCGATGAGTCCGCCGAACGCATCGTCGCCTACCTCTCCGCCGCCGGCATGCTGAGCAAGCTATGAACGCCAAATTGCTCGAACAGGTGGGCGGGATCGCGCGGCGGGCCGGCGCCGAGATCCTCGCGGTCTATGCATCGCAGGACGCGGGCGTCAGCACCAAGGCGGACCAGTCGCCGCTCACGCAGGCGGACCTGCGCGCTCACCGCGTGATCGTGAACGAACTGCGTGCGCTCACGCCGGATATCCCGGTGCTGTCGGAGGAATCGTCGGAGATCCCGTTTGCGGAGCGCGCGCGATGGCAGCGCTACTGGCTCGTCGACCCGCTCGATGGCACGAAGGAGTTCCTGTCGCGGAACGGCGAGTTCACGGTGAACATCGCGCTCATCGAGGGCCATGCGCCGGCGCTCGGCGTGGTGCACGTGCCGGTGCGCGAAACGACCTACGCCGGCCTGCCCGGGTCGGGGGCGTGGCGCACGCGCGGCGAAGGCAAGCCTGAGCCGATCCACGTCCAGGCGCGCGCGGCCTCACCGGTGCGCGTCGTCGGCAGCAAGTCGCATCGCGGAGACTCGCTCGACGGC
Source organism: Steroidobacteraceae bacterium (assembly GCA_019187185.1). GTDB lineage: Bacteria > Pseudomonadota > Gammaproteobacteria > Steroidobacterales > Steroidobacteraceae > CADEFQ01. Next base: position 52,203 of record JABAQU010000001.1, read on the forward strand.
TTTCTCGCGCGCCTCGGTGCGCACGAGCTCGTGCCCGTCGGCAGTTCGCTGAAGTTCTGTCTCGTCGCCGAGGGCGCCGCGGACATCTACCCGCGCCTCGGGCCGACTTCGGAATGGGACACGGCGGCTGCGCAAGCCGTGGTGTGCGCAGCAGGTGGTGCCGTGGTGACGCTCGACGGCGCGCCGCTCGCCTACAACGCCAAGCCCGACATCCTGAATCCGCATTTCGTCGTCTATGCCGATCGCGGGCGGGACTGGCTCGCGCTGCTGCGCTAGATTGCGCGCAGGTCGCGACCCACATCCGCGATCGCGTGGTACGCGACCGGCGTGACGTACGGCATGCTGAGAAAGCCGTGCAGCATGCCGAGGTAGCGGCGCGCCACGACCGGCACACCGGCTGCGCGCAAACGCGCGGCATAGGCCTCGCCCTCGTCGCGCAGCGGATCGAACTCGGCAGTGATCACGGTTGCCGACGGCAGTCCGGCGAGATCCGTCGCCTTGAGCGGTGACGCGAGCGGATCGGCCGCCCGCGACGGATCACCGAGGTAGCACTCGGCAAACCAGCGCATCATGTCGCGCGTGAGCATGTAGCCCACGGCCAGCTCACGGCTCGAGGCGCTGTCGCAGCCGAGGTCGGTGACGGGATAGATCAGCGCCTGGTGGCGCAGGTTCGGGCCGCCCCGATCCCGCGCGAGCAGGGCGACGGCGGCCGCGAGATTGCCTCCCGCGCTGTCGCCGCACACGGCGAGTCGCGCGGCATCCACGCCGATGTCGCGTGCATGATCGGCCAGCCATCGTGTCGCCGCGTAACAGTCTTCGAGCGGACCCGGGAAGCGCGTCTCGGGCGCGAGGCGGTATTCCACGGACGCCACCGCGCAACCCGAGGCGCGCGCGAGGCTGCGGCACAGCGGATCGTGGGTCTCGAGATCGCAGATGACGAAGCCGCCGCCATGGAAGAACACGACGAGCGGCAGGTCCTGCGCTGCGCTCGGGTGATACAGGCGCACGTTGATCGTGCCACCGGGGCCCGGCACGGCGAGATCACGCACCGCGTGCACCGGCTCTTTCTCGACGGGCGGCATCGGGGTCGCGGCGAGCGCGGCGCGCAGCCCGGCGGCGCCCAGCTCGGCAGGTGGCGGCTGCAATGCCATGCCGGGCAGCTCGAGCAGGGGACGAAATGCAGGATCGACAGGCATCGGGTTTCCTTTCAGCCGTGGTGAATGAGTCGCCGTGGGCGCGTCAGCCGAGCGCGGCAACACTGCGCAGGAGCGTCCGCACGAGCTCTGTCTGCCGGTAGATGCCGGTCTTGGTGAAGATCGAGCGCAGATGCGTGCGCGCGGTATTGATGCTCATGCCGAGTTCGTCGGCGGCCTCCTGGATTGTCCGGCCATTGGCGAGCGAGAGCGCCAGTTGCGCTTCTTTTTCCGTGAGGCCGAACAGCCGGCGCACGCTTTCCGTCGATGTCTCGCGCGATTCGGATGCGACGCTCAGGAACACCGCCACCGCGCCGCTCACCGGTGAATCCGGTTCGGGCATCCGCGGCCAGCCCGGGCGGATGATCATGCCGATGTGACCTTTGCCGCTCGGGCGGCGCACGCGTATCGCCTCGACGAGACCGGGCCGGCCGGTGCGGCCCGATTCGAGGGCGCGCGCGAACGCCGCTTCGTAACGGCTGGCGTCTTCCGGGCTGCGAAACACGAGGGTGCCGTCCGCGAGCGAGATGCCGTCCTGCTCGGCCAGGATCTGGCGCGCGAGCGCATTGCCGTGCACGACGCGCGCGTTCTCGTCGAGAAAGATCGCGCCGAGCGTGAGATCCGTCATCGCGTCGGCGTAGATGCCGCGCTCGGTGCGCACGAGGTCGAGCTCGAGATGGGTCCGGATCGCTGCGCGCAGATGCGGCACCAGCAGTGCACAGAATCGCCGGGCCGAGACGCTGAATTCGCCCGTGCGCGCGGCCCGGTTCACGCGGAACCTGACGGCATACCGGCCCGGCTCGCGCAGGTCGACGCCGAGATTGTAGATCGCGTCGAGCGGCACCATGTAGTCGCGATAGAACTCGCTCGCCTCGAGGCGTTCGCGACCCACGAACTCGTGCAGCGTGACGAGCTGGCCCTCCGGCAACTGCACGAAAGGGTCCAGCGCGAAATAGCGGTCCGTGTAGGCGGCCGTTCCCTCCACGCTCGCGCCCCAGGTGTAGAGGAGCCCGCATTCACCGATCGCCGGCGAGCGCAGCATCAGCGTGACGTAGTTGGCCTTCAGGCGCCGGCCGAGGAGCCCGAGGAACTCGGACCAGCGGTCCGGCTCGAGTGCGCCCTCGTGCAGCTTCAGCAGCAGTTCACTGAAATGTTGCAGTTCGTGATACACGATGCACGCACTCGAACCGGGACAGTCAACCGCCGGCCGGCGCCGCACGTGCCGCCTGACGGCCCGCCTGACGACCGAAAAACGTCGAATCCGCGATCGACATGCCGGAACTGTAACCCTTGCCCCAGCGAGGCAGGCCGCACGCGGTGCGCCCGGCCGCGTACAGCCCGGGGATCACCTTGCGTTCCTCGGTCAGCACTTCCCCGGTCGGCAGCGTGTCGAGACCGCCGAGCGTGAAGGCGGAGTAGTGCGCGTGATCGACCCGGCAGTCGAGCGCGACGAATGGCGGCTTGTCGAGCGGCTTCAGCCACTTCTGCGCCTTGTGGAAGAGAGGGTCTTCACCGCGTGCGGCGTGGCGGTTGTACACCGCCACCGTCGCCGTGAGCGTGCCCTCCGGCAGCTGCAGTTCCTGCTCGATTTCCTCCCAGCTGTCGCCCGCGGCACCGATCTCGACGCGCGCTGTCTCGTGAAGGAGACCCTGCGCATAGGTCTCCTGATCCTGCAGCAACCAGATGCGGTCCCCGGGCTGCTCGAGGATGAACTGCGTGACGCGCCCGTGATAGCAGTCCTCGTTGATGAAGCGCTGCCCACGCTCATTCACGAAAATGCCCTTCACGAGCGATCCCGGCGGGTACCACGGCACGGTCGCGAAGCCTTCCGACATGTTGATCGCGGCGCCGCCGACGCTCATGCCCATGCATACCCCGGATCCGTTGTCCGTGGTTCCGATCGGGTTGTCCGCGCGCAGCAGGTGCGGCGCATGACGCCTGACCATCTCGCGATTCATGATGAAGCCACCGGCGCACAGCACGACGCCGCGCGCGCGCACGTAGCGCGCCGTGCCGTCGATGCGCACGACGAGCCCGTGCACGCGCTGCTGCTCGTCGGCAACGAGTGCGAGCGCGCGGGCGTCGAAGCGCACGTCGACGCCGATCGCATTCACGCGCGCAGCCAGCATGTCCATCAGGTACTTGCCGGCGCTCCAGCCTGTCTGCCGGGCCGTGTGGCCGCGCGGTGCGGGGCGTGCCGCCTGCGCGAACGGCCAGGCTTCTTCGCTCCCGGTCCAGACGAGGCAATCGTCGGTCAGCGGCTCCATGACGCGTTCGGCGATGTAGGAGTTCTTGAACTCGACGCCCTGGGCGGCGAGCCAGTCGAGATGGCCGAGGGCATGGTCGGCATAGAGGCGCACTTTCGCTGCGTCCGCATTCGGGCCGCCGGCCATCAGCAGGTACTGGTAGAAATCCTCCGTGCGGTCCTCGAAGCCGGCCGTGCGCTGCTGCAGCGAGCCGCCCCCGCCACCGACATAGATCTCGCCACCGGAGAGGGCAGCTGCGCCGCCGCTGCCGGAGCTGACCTCGAAGAGCATCACCTTCGCGCCGGCCGCGGCGGCCTCGATCGCCGCGCAGGAGCCCGCGGCGCCGAAGCCGACGATGGCGACATCGGTCTCGAAGTCGAAGCGTGGCACCTGCGACAGCGGGCAAGGACGTGAAACGGAAAAATCGGCCGTTGTTGCCATGGGTGGCGGACCTCCTGATGACCGGATGATACGCCAAGGCGTGATGCGTCAAGCGCTAGAGCGTGGGCTCGGCGTGCGGGTGCAGGATGTATTCGCTCGTCGCGACCACATCGACGCCATCCGCGTCGAGGAAGCGCCCGCAGCTCTCCATCATCACGGCGAGATTGCGCTCGAATTTCGGCTCGTCACCGACCGCGTCATAAAACACGTGCAGATCACGCATGGCTTCGATCGGAAAGCACTCCTCGACGATGCCGCGCCACGCGGGCGCGTCGCGCGTGAGCGCCATGACGACGACGTTCTGTATGTAGCGGAAGTTCGCCTGCGTTTCGATGCCGACCTTCGTGTGCCGCTCGAACCAGTCGCGTCGCCATTCGTCAAACGACAGCCGCGCGGCGACCTTGAGAAAGCTCACCTGCGAGAAGCCCCAGGTGCGCTCGCCGGGTTTCCCCGGGTGCTCGATGTTCGGCAGGATCGTGGATTCGGTCACGACGTAGCCTGCGATCCGCTCAAAGGCCTGCGCGAGCAAAGCCTCGACCGGCGCGCGCCGGTAGGCACTCGTCAGCCAGAAACTGACGATGCCGCCGGGCTTCGGGTTGGGTCCGGTCGCGAGCCGCATGTGCTCGACTGCACCCGTGAGATCGAGGTCGGCGACGTTGAACTGCAGGCGCTCGACGCCGAGTTCGACGAGACGCGGCTGCAGTTCGCTGAGGAAGTGACGCCGCACGGCTTCCCCGGAGCGGGCACCGCCCCACCAGGCATAGATGAGCTTCTCCATGCCACGAGGATAGCAGGCGGGTGACGATGGCCGCACCGGCAGTGCGCCGGCAGCGCAGGCGGCAATGACGAGACAGAGTGTCTTGGCATGGACACATTGACTCGCCAATGCATTGCTGGTAGGGTCGGGCGGTCGGAATTCCCCGGGGACAGGGTGCGTGGTGCGACGGGCAATTGGCCAGGTCGGGCAGTTGTGGCGCTATCCAGTGAAGTCGCTGGCCGGCGAGCCGATCTGGCAAACGGCGGTCGATCGCACGGGCCTGTCCGGCGATCGCAGCTGGGCCCTCAAGGATGTCCTCGCCGACGAGATCGCGAACTGCAAGGTCATACCCGCGCTGCTCGGCTGCGCCGCACGCTATCCGGAGACGCCTCGGCCCGGGTTGAACCCGGTCCATCCGCTTATCGAGCTGCCGGACGGCAGGACCCTGCGAACCGATGACCCGTTCATCGAAGCCGCCCTGTCGGCCATTGCGGGACGCCCGCTGACCCTCTGGCCCCTGCAGCCTGCAGCGAACGCGGAGCACTATTGCCTGCGCCGCCCGATGACGCTCGCCGTCATGCGGCATCGCATGGGCCTGCCGCCCGATGCGCCGCTGCCGGACTTCTCCGTCTACGATCCGGACATGATGGCGGAGCTGCAGCAGTACGCGACGCCGCGCGGATCGTACAAGGACGCGTATCCGGTCCACTTCATCACCTCGGGATCGGTGCAGACGCTGCAGGGGCTCGCGCCCGGTCTCGACATCAACGCGCGGCGCTTTCGTCCGAATCTCGTGATCGAGGGCGAGTTCGCGGCGGGGTTCCCGGAGCACGAATGGGCTGGCCATGACCTGATCATCGGCGAGGTCGTCCTGCAATGCGGCCCGCGAACCGTTCGATGCGCGATGCCGGGGCAGGCCCAACACGGTGTCCGCGCCGAATCGCGCATCGGCGCCGTTCTCAGGCGGCATACGGGATACAACATGGGCGCGTATGCCTCGGTCCGCGAAGGCGGCACCATCGCCATCGGTGATGCGGTCTATCTCGCGGCCCGTCGGCGCCGTCACCCGGCCCGGGTCACCGCCGCGCCGGAACCCCCGGTCGCCTCCGCGAGTGCGCCCATCGCGAGTGCGCCCACCGAGGCCCGCTCGAGCGAGCGGGGCGACTTCAGCAGGCTGCGCGTCACCCGCAAGGAGTTCGTGGCGCAGGATGTCGTCTCGCTGGGTCTGAAGGCAGAGCGTGCAGCTCCTCCGGGCTTCGTCCCGGGCCAGCATCTGACTTTCCGGCTGCAGCGACCCGGTGATCCGGCGCCGCTGCTGCGCAGTTATTCGATCAGCTGTGCGCCGCAGGGCGTGGCAGGCGAGGACTACGCCATCACCGTCAAACGCATCGGCGCCGCGTCGGTCTTCCTGCACGACGACATTCGCGTCGGCGACGAGCTCGAGGCGCGCTGGCCGGCGGGACGATTCTTCGTCCTGCCATCGTCGAGCACGCCCCTCGCGCTCATCAGCAACGGCATCGGCATCACGCCGCTGTTCAGCATGCTGCAGAGCGTGGCTGCCTGCACGCCGGATCGGCAGGTCGTCTGGTTGCATGCCACGAAGAGCGGCCGGACACATGTCTTCCGGCGCGAGCTCGCGGCGCTCGCGGCACGGTTGCGAAACCTTGCATCGTTCACGGTCTACCGCCAGCCGGAAGGCGGCGACATTCCCGGGCAGGACTACCAGTCGACGCAGTACATCACCCTCGACGACCTGGCGCCCGTGGCGCGCCTGCGCGGGGCCGAGATATTCCTCTGCGGCACGACGGCCTTCATGGCCTCGGTGAAGACGCTGCTGCAGCGTCTCGGCATCGATGCCGGCCGGATACGCACGGAGTCCTTCGGTACGACGAGGACACGGCCTGCGAGGTTGGCCGATGCCGCCAGTGCCGCTGTGGCCGAACGCAAGGTGAGGTTTGCGCGCGCGGGCGTCGAGGCCACCTGGACGACCGGGCAGGGTTCGTTGCTGGAGCTGGCGGAGGAATTCGGCATCCGGGCCGACTACGGATGCCGGTACGGGACCTGCTGCGCGTGCTCCGTGCCGCTGCTCGAGGGTGAGGTGGTCTATCCTTCCGACGGCATCGAGGCGCAGCGCGGCGCGGTCCTGCTCTGCTGCGCCGAGCCCGCCTCGGACCTGGTGGTCGACCTGTGAGCGGCGTCAGCCCTCCCGGTCGAACTCCTCGATGAAGCGCAGGAACTGTCCTGCGAGCGCCCGGGAGCCGACCGGCAGGCTCTCGGTCCAGCGGCCGATGGCAACGTCATAGCAGAACATGTCCAGCTGTCTCAACAGCAGATGCGCACGGATGCGTACGGCACTGCCGGCCGGCGCGGTGGCTGCGCGGTCGAACGCCCGGATTCTCCGGCCGAGCGCGCGGATGGCACGTTCGTGACTCGCCGTCGTGTGATCACGGAAGAAGGTCGGCTCGATGGCTGCCGCCTCGCGGATGGTGCGCACGAGCGGCGCCGCGGCGCGGCACGATGCCACGTTGGCCCTGACCCAATGCGTCAGCGCGCGCTCGTCGATGACCCGGGCGTTGCCCAGCTGTTCGTACGCGGGATGCAGCACCGCGACGAGGCGATCGGTCAGCGCGGACGCGATCTCGATCTTGCTCGCGAAATGGCGATAGAAGGTCGCGCGGCTCACGTCGGCGGCTTGGGCGATGTCGTCGATGCTGCTCGCGCTGTAGGTCTTGCGGCTGAACACATCCTGCGCGGCCTGCAGCAGCTTCTCCCGGTAGAGCGCGCGCTGCGCCTGCTGCAGTCGGGTCCCGGCGTTCTGCACCCGGCCGCTGCGAGGCGCCTGTCGCCCGTCGCCGTCCTGCCGCCGGCGCTTCATCGTTTGCGAGGTCCTGTGGCGATCACGGGTCATTCGATCTCTCGGCATCGCAGGCCATCCCTGGCCTGCTATTGTCGCAGTCTTCGGCGCGCAGCGCCTCGTCGGTGAACGGAGGTCAGACGGTGCGGGTGGGAGAAGTCGTGGAGCTGTGGCGCTACCCGGTGAAGAGCCTGGGTGGCGAGCGGATCGAAAAAGCGTCGCTGATCGCCGGCGGCCTCGCCGGTGACCGGCATTGGGCAGTGCGTGAGCGGCAGATCCGCAGCGCCAAGCAGTGGCCCGCGCTGATGAAGCTGCGCGCGCGCTACCTGCGCGAGCCCGCGGCGGACGATTTTGGCGCGGCCGTGGCGCCCGTCGAAGTCAGCTCGCCCGACGGCAGCTCGTGTCGCAGCGACGATCCGCGCATGCGCGACTGGCTGGGCGCACAGCTGCAGAAGACCGCGGAGCTCAAGCCGCGCACGCTCCCTGCCGAGCGTGAACATTATCTGCGCGCCGGCAAGATGAGCATCGCGGAGATCGAAGCGGAGATCGACCTGCAGCCGGGCGAGGCGATGCCGAGCTACGAGATGGTGCCGGCCGACCTGCTGGCGCTGCTCGGCCAGTACGCGACTCCGCCGGGCTTTCACTACGACGCCTATCCGCTGCACGTGCTGACGACCAACAGCCTGCGGTTCCTCGGCGAACGCAGCGGCCTCGATACCGATGTGCGACGGTTCCGCCCGAACCTGCTGGTGCGCCCGGATGTCGAGGCCGCCGAGCTGACGGAGGCGGCGTGGATCGGGCGGGATCTCGCGGTGGGCGATGCGCTGCTGCGCATCGAGTCGGCCACCGTGCGCTGCACGATGCCCTCGCGCGCGCAGCCCCTCTTCGGGCTCGAAGAACAAAAGCCGATGACCCGCGCGATCGTCGATCACGTGAAACGCGAACTCGGCGTCAATGTGCGGGTGCTGCGCGCAGGGCCCGTACGCCAGGGAGACAGCGTGACCTTGCTCGGCAACGGAGATACCCAGTGACCATCGAACACGTGCAGCCCGCGGGGCTCTTCAAGGCGGAAGGCTTCAGCCAGATCGTCGTCGGCACCGGCCAGCGTCTCGCGTTCATCGCCGGCCAGGGGGCGTACGACGCGCAGTTCAACCTGATCGGGCAGGGCGATCATTTCGCGCAGACGCTGCAGGCTTTTCGCAATCTGCGCGCCGCGGTCGAGGCGCTCGGCGGCACGCCCGGGCACATCGTCTCGAGCACGATGTACGTGGTGGGTCTCACGCCCGCGGTGCTGGAGCGGTTCACGAGCGCGATGAACCAGGCGCTCGACGGTCGCGCGTTCCCGCCGAACGCCGCGAGCCTCATCGGTGTCGAACGGCTCGCCCATCCGGACATGCTGGTGGAGATCTCGGCGATCGCGCTGCTCGACTGAATCTCACGACGTCGGCCGTGGGAAGTGGCCAACGTGCGAAGGAGGGGCCGTTCGGCGCCTTTGCTGCGACAAGCTGAAGATGGGTGTCAACGTCGGCTGCGACCGCGTGCGCTTTCCGGCGCCGGTGCGCGTGGATGCGCGCATCCGCGGCCGCGGCGAGGTATTCTCGGCCGAGCCGGCCAGGCTCGGTGGTGCCGACAAACCAGGCTGCGTGGTCGAAACCATCAGTCGCCTGCTGTTCGACAAGGAGGACAACGTCACCGGCAGCGAAGAGGTCACGCTGGCCCTCGACGAAGGCAACCGCGGCGACCGGACGGACCCGTGCCGTCCGACGGCATCGGGACTCAGTTGGGTGAAGCCGGGATTCTCCGCATACTACAGCCCGGCTTCGAATCATGGCATGGGAAGCCTGAGTGAACAGGAGACGACAATGACCGCTGACTATCCGGACAAAAGTGATTCGTTGCAGGGCGGCGCAAGCCAGGTCGTCGACATCGTCGTCATCGGCGCCGGCTTCAGCGGCATGTACGCGCTGCATCGGCTTCGGAACGACTACCGGTTGATCTGCTTCGAGGCGGGCGAAAGTGTCGGCGGGACATGGTACTGGAACCGGTATCCCGGCGCCCGCGTCGATATCGAGAGCATGGAATATTCCTATGACTTCGACGAGGCGCTTCAGCAGGAATGGAAATGGCCGGAAATGTTCTCCGCCCAGCCCGAGCTGGAGGCCTATGCCAACCATGTCGCCGACCGGTTCGGCCTGCGCGACCAGATACGTTTCTCCACTCGCGTCGAACGGCTCGAGTTCAACGAGTCGCGAAGCCTGTGGCATGTCTTCACCGACCGGAACGATCATGTCATCTGCAAGTATGTGATTGCGGCGACCGGCAGCCTGGCCGTTCCCACCATTCCCAACTGGCCGGGCAAGGACAGCTTCCAGGGCAAGCTCTATCACACCGCGCAATGGCCGAGGGAGGGCGTCGACGTCGCGGGCAAGCGGGTCGGCATCATCGGAACAGGTTCGACGGGGATCCAGGCCGCGCCAATGCTCGCCCAGACGGCCGGTCATCTGTTCGTGTTCCAGCGTACGCCCGCGTTCAGCATGCCGTCGGGCAACCGGCCCCTGTCCGAGGAATATGAACGCCAGTGGAAGGCGAACTACGCAGAGCGCCGAGAACGGATGTGGCACACGCCCAGCCTTTCGCTGATCCAGCCGTCGGACAAGTCCATCTTCGAGTATTCGCCCGAGGAGCAGCAGGAGATTCTGGAGAAGGCGTGGAGTTCGCAAAGCGCGTTCCAGCTGCTGGTCGCGTTCAAGGACATCATGACCGACCGGAAGGCGAACGATATCGTCGCGGAGTTCGTGCGGAACAAGATCCGGGCCACCGTCAAGGATCCGAAAGTCGCCGAGCTGTTGTGCCCGACGACGTATGCCATCGGAGCCAAGCGGCTTTGTATCGATTCGGGCTATTACCAGATGTACAACCGCGACAACGTCACGCTGGTGGACGCGCGGACGAACCCCATCACCGGCTTCACCCCGAGCGGCATCCGGACGACCGCGGCGACTTATGACCTAGACGTGATTGTCTTCGCAACCGGATTCGACGCGATGACCGGCGCGCTGACCCGCATGGACATCAAGGGATTCGAGGGTGTCACGATGCGCGAGAAGTGGCGCGAGGGCCCCACCACTTATCTGGGCATGATGGTCTCGGGCTTCCCGAACCTGTTCATGGTCCATGGGCCCGGCAGCCCATCGGTGCTTGCCGGCATGATCATGGGCGGGGAATGGCAGGTCAACTGGATCGCCCGCGTCATCGACGAGATGGAGAAGGGCGGCTTCGAGCGGATCGACGCGACGAAGGAGGCGGAAGAGAGCTGGGCCGACGAGCTCGCCACGGTCGCGGGCTACACGCTGCACAAGACCGCCGATTCCTGGTACACGGGAGCGAACGTGGAAGGCAAACCCCGCTCGTTCATGGTCTACGTGGGCGGCTATCCCCGATATTCCGCGCTGTGCACGAGGGCGCTGGACGAGGGTTATCGAGGCTTTGCCATGCGGAAGGCGCCGATCACCGCAGCGCCGGTGCGTAGCGACGACCCGTTGGTCGTCTTTCGATGACGCAGCGGACAGGGCGTTCTCGCATCGAGCCGTCCGCCGCCCAAGGGTCCCCGCGCGGCAGAATGGTCGTCGCCCTGATGGAGCCCGGTCTTCTGCAGTCCGAGTCTCATGGATGGTGGTGGGAGGTTGTGGAGCTTGCGGGACTTTGCCACGCACGCCGCGGCCCGTGCCGCCGTGTTTACCTGCGTTGAAGTCCGGATTTTCGAGGCAAGCCCGGTCCCAGGTGCCGCGCGAGCATGATCAGCATCACGAGTGCCACGATGTTGAGTGCGGCCATCAGGTAGAACGCCCGCGTGTAGTTCTGGTCGCGATCGAACAGCAGCCCGGGCAGCGGTGCCGCGGCAAAATTGAACGGGGTCACGAGGAGCATCACGCGACCCATCACGGCACCGAAATGGGCCTGACCGTATGCTGCGGTCACGAGGCTGCACACGGCCGGATAGGCGCCGCCCGTGCAGATCGCAAGCAGGGCCACCATCGCGGCGAGCGCGATGAACCCGCGTTGCTGTAGCAGGATGACCCAGAGCACGGCCTGCACCACGGCGAGGGCCTTCAGGGCGAACGCGGGACCGAAGCGGTCCGCGATGCCACCCCACAGGAGCGAGCCCACCGAGGCCGCGATGCCGAGAACGGACAGCAACACGGCCGCTTCGCGTACGCCGATCCCCCGCTGCACGGCGTGATTGACGATGTGCGTGCTGAGCGCGACGCCGCTCGCAATCAGCAGGCCCGCGATCACGCCCATCTGCCAGACCCGCCGGTCGCGAAAGCTGCCGCCCGCGCCCGCGGCAGCGCCGGACGAAGCCGGTGCATGCGCCTCCGCCGGAGGCTGCCGGATGAACCACAGGAGCGGCAGGAGCAGCAGAAACACGACGCCGAGCAGCGTGAAGAGCGATCGCCAGCCGTGCGACTCGATCCAGCGGCTGTAGAGCGGTGGTCCGACGGCGATCAGCAACGGGATGGCGATGAAACCGATGGCCTTGCCGGGCGCATGGGGGAACCAGCCGCCGGCGAGCTTCGCCGACGGCAGCGGGCCGATGAACGTGATGCCGATTCCGCCGAGCACACCGAAGAAGAACAGGAACGGCCAGATCGAGGTCGCGAGCGCGGCGCCGAAAAAGCCGCAGGCGGCGAGCAGCGTTCCGCTGATCATCACCGCGCGCACCGACCAACGATCGAGCAGCGTGCCGACAACGGGCGCCAGTACGCCGAGGCACAGAGTGATGATGCCCATGCCGAGTGCGACCAGCGAATTGCTGGTCTGGAACTCGCGCGTGAGCGTGCCGATGATCAGGCCGTAGGCGCCGAAGGTGGCGCCCATTGCGAGGTTCTGCGTGATGAAGCCCGTCGCGAGCATTGCGCCTGCGCGACCCCTGAACCCGACGCCCGCACTGCCCATGGGGCTATCATAATGCCACGGCGCATCGCGGATGCGCTCTTTCGAGGAGATGGAGATATGAGTCGGCTCGAGGGTCGTGTGGCAATCGTGACGGGCGCCGGCGCGGGAATCGGCCGGGGCATCGTGCGACGCTTCGCAGCGGAAGGTGCGGCGGTCGTGGTCGCCGAGTACAACGTCGATTCCGGCACGGCCACCGCCGCCGAACTGCAGCGCGATTTCGGCGCACAGGCCCTGTTCGTGCGTGCAGACATCTCGCGCCGTGCGGATGTCGACGCCATGGTGGGCGCCGCGATCGAGCGCTTCGGCAAGGTCGACATCCTCGTCAACAATGCGTGGAGCCGGCGCCAGGGCGCGCCGTTCGCGGCGCGTGTGGAGCAGCAAACGGACACCGACCTCGATTTCGCGTGGCAGATCGGGACGATGTCGGCGATGTGGGCGATGCGGGCCGTGTTTCCCGGCATGCGGGAGCGGCGCTGGGGACGCATCGTGAATATCTGCTCGCTGAACGGGGTCAACGCCCATCCGTACACCGTGGACTACAACATGGCCAAGGAGGCGTTGCGTGCGCTCACGCGCACGGCGGCGCGCGAGTGGGCGCCTTACCAGATCTGCTGCAACGTGATATGCCCCGCTGCCGCGACCGAGGCTTACAAGGGCTTTGCCGCCGCCAGTCCCGACAACGCCGCGGCGATCCTGAAGCTCAACCCGATGGGTCGCATGGGCGATCCGGAGAGCGACATTGGCGGCGTGGCGCTGTTTCTCGCGAGCGACGACTGCCGCTACCTCACCGGCAACACGCTGTTCGCCGACGGCGGTGGCCACATCAATGGCGTGCCGTGGGCGCCGCAGCTGCCGGAATCCTGACCGCCCTCGCATCCACCCGGGAGCCCGAGATGACCCTGTCGATGTATCAGGCCAGCGTTCCGCGGCTCGTGGCCATCCTCGAGAACCTGTCTGCGATCCTGGACAAGGCGCAGGCCCATATCGACGCACGCAAGGTCGACGTGGCCGTTCTGATGGGCGCGCGTCTGGCACTCGACATGTATCCCTTCTCGAAGAAGGAAGTCGTGCTCCCGGTCGCGGGCCACGAGACGCGCTACACGGGCCTGCAGTTGCTGCTCGGACATTCGATGCCGAACGTGTATTTCCACGTGACGACCGCCTACAACATCCTGCGCCACAACGGCGTCGCGATCGGCAAACGCGACTTTCTCGGCCAGCCGTGAGCCTCTTGAAGAAGAGAGTCGTCATCGCGGGCGGATCCGGGCTCGTCGGCAGCGCGGCGGTGCGGCACTTCGCGGCGCAAGGCGACTGGGAGGTCGTCGCGGTCTCCCGTCGCCCACCCCTCGACGTGCCTGCCACCGTCCGGCATGTCGCGGTCGACCTCTCCGATCCGCAGGCCTGCGCGCGCGCCTTCGGGGCGATGCCGGACGTGACGCACGTGATCTACGCCGCGCTCAGCGAGAAGATCGAGGACATCTACGGCGGCTGGTTCGATGCCGCGCAGATTGCGAAGAACGCCGCCATGCTGCGCCATCTCTTCGAGCCGCTGTCGACGGCGGCGCGCAACCTGCGGCACGTCGCGCTCGTGCACGGCGCCAAGGCCTATGGCGCCCACCTGCCGCAGCTCGAGGTGCCGGTGCCGATGCGCGAGAGCCTGCCGCGCCCTCCGCATCCGAACTTCTACTTCGAACAGGAGGACTACATCCGCGCGAAGCAGCAGGGGCAGGCCTGGAGCTGGACGGTGTGGCGCCCGGTCGGCATCGCGGGCGCCGCGATCGGCTCGCCACTGAATGCCTTCCTGATGCTCGCGGTCTTCGCGGCGCTGCGGCGCGAAGCCGGGCTCGACCTGCCGCTGCCGGCCGGTGTGTGCCTCGCGACGGAAGCGACCGATGCCGATCTCATCGCCGAGGCGCTCGCCTGGGGCGCGGAGTCGCCGGCTGCCCGCAACGAGACCTTCAACATCTCGAACGGCGACGTGACGTCCCAGCGCGAATGGTTTCCCGTCGCCGCGGACAGCTTCGGGATGCGCCTCGGGGAACCATCCCGCTTCGACGTGGTGCAGGAAGTCACGCAGATGTCGGGCCTCTGGCGCGATCTCGTGCGCCGCCACGCGCTGCAGGCGCCGGAGGACGTCGCGGCGCTCTTCGGCGGCTCGATGGCGATGAGCAATGTCGGTGTCGAGGCGCCCGGCGGCAATCCGCTGCGCTGGGGCCTCGTGAGCACGATCAAGCTGCGCCACGCCGGCTTTCACGGCTGCGTCGATACGCTCGGGATGGTGCGCAAGTACGTGCGGCGCTACCAGGCGCTGAAGATCCTGCCGCCGTAGGGACCCGCATGTTCGAGGTCTTCGCCGCAACACCCGAGAACCTCGGCCCCGAGAAGATCCAGGCGTTCGCGCAGCGTGTGGAGGCGATGGGGTATGACGGGCTTTTCGTGCCCGACGCGGTGCACGATGGCTTCCTGCTCGCCGCGCTGGCGCTCGCCGCGACGTCGCATATCCGCGTCGGCATCTCCGTGCTGGTGGCGTTTCCGCGCAGCCCGATGAACGTGGCGCTCGCCGCGTGGGACCTGCAGCGCCTGTCGCGCGGGCGCTTCGAGCTCGGGCTCGGCACGCAGGTGAAGCAGAACATCGAAGATCGCTACTCTGCGCGCTGGCTGCCGCCGGCCGCCGGCATGAAGGAATACGTCGGCGCACTGCGGGCCATTTTCCGCAGCTTCCGCAACCCGCGGGAGCCGCTGCATTTCGTCGGCGATTACTACCGCTTCACGCGCCTGCAGCCGTTCTTCAATCCTGGCCCGATCGACGCGCCGGATGTGCCGATCATGCTGGGGGCGGTAGGGCCGAGAATGCTCACGGCGGCGGGCGAGGTGGCCGACGGCCTGCACACGCATCCGACGAACACCTCGACGCGCTATCTGCGCGAGGTGATCCTGCCGAGCATCGCAACCGGGGCCGCGCGGCGTGACCCGGCACTGTCGAAGCCGCTCATCTGCGCCAACGATCTCGTCGCAACCGGCCCGGATCCCGCCACCGTCGCCGCCGAACGCGAGCGCATGCGTGGCACCCTCGCATTCGTTTTCTCGACGCCCGCTTACTGGCCGAGTCTCGAGCTGTTCGGCTGGCGGGAGGTCGGCGAGCGGCTGCTCGCGCTGACGCGAGAGGGGCGCTGGTCGGACATGGCCGCCGCGCTCCCCGATCAGGTGCTCAACGAGTTTCTGGTGACGGGCCGCTACACGGAACTCCCCGACCTGCTTGCAGGCCGCTTCGGCGGGCTCGTCGATCGCATTACGCTCACCGTGCCGGCCGATCCGGCGAACGATGCGGCGTGTGCCGTTGCCGTCGACGCCATGAAGCGCACCAGTGCTGCGATGTTGGCGGCCGGGCGCGAGGGCGTCATGCCACGCGGGCACGGGCCACGAGCGTCGAGACCAGGGTAGGAACTGACGTGCCCACTTCTGCGCCCCCACCCCTGCGCAAGGCGCCCCGCCAGCGGCGTTCGCAGGCGACGATGGGCTTCATCCTCGATGCGGCGCGACGGATCCTCTACGAAGAGGGCGTCGGCGCGCTGACCACGCGCCGCGTCGCCGAACGGTCCGGTGTCGCGGTCGGCTCGCTCTACCAGTACTTCCCGAACCGGGACGCGATCCTCGCACGTCTCGCGGAAGACGAGGCACGACGCGAGTCGCAGGCGCTGCAGCAGCGCTATGCGGCAGCGCGCCATCTGCCGTTCGCGGAATCACTCGCGCAGACTGCCGCCTGCATCGTCGAATCGGAGCGGCGCATGTTCGCTTTCGGCGGCGAGTTCTACCGTCGCTATGCGCAGCACTTCCACGTCGCGCAGCGCGCCGGGAGCCGCCAGGCCGGCGAGGTACTCGATACCGACACGCTGATCCGCGATTCGCTGCGCGCGTTCTCACGGCACGCGGCCGCCATTGGCGAGCCCGACCTCGCGCTCGCGGCCTGGCTCCTGACCCGCGGCATCACGTCGCTGCTCGGAACGCTGGTGGCGGAGCGCCCGGACCTCCTCGACTCGCGGCGGCTCGAATCGATCCTGGGGCGTGTCGTTGCAGCCATCCTCGATGTGCAGCCGGCCCCTGTCGCGAGGCCACGAAACGCGAACACGCGCCGGCGGGCGCCGCGCAAGCCGGCTTCTTCCCGGTAATTCCTGCAGGTTTCGCCGGGAGCGAATGCGAATTGGCAAGCGCCAGTCCGCGCAGCTACAGTCACCCGGTCGCCGCACTCGCGTGCCGAAGAGGGTAAACCCATGTCCCAGGTTCGATCGCAGGATTGGCTGTCGAAAGTGCGCGCCATGGTGGGCCAGGAGGCGCTGCCGCCGCAGACGGCGGCCGACCCCGTCAACCTGCCGATGATCCGCCGCTGGTGCGAGGCGATGGGCGATCGCACGCCGGCCTTCCTCGACGAACAGGCTGCGGTGCGCTCGGGCCGCGCGAGCGTGGTCGCACCGCCTGCCATGCTGTTCGCGTGGACCATGAGTCACTTCAGTCCCGACGGCGAGCGCGAAGGCGGCACGCTGCTCGGGCTCGATCTCGTGGATGCCGCGGGCTTCACTTCGGTGGTGGCGACCAATGTCGAAGAGGAATATTTCCGCGAGCTGCGCTGCGGCGACCTCATCACGCAGCGCGTGACACTCGACGGCATCTCGGACGAAAAGAAGACCGGGCTCGGCGTCGGGCATTTCGTCACCTATCGTTACGAGTTCAGCGACCAGCGGGGCGAGCTGGTCGGCCGCACGATCTTCCGCGTGCTGAAGTTCCGCCCCCCGGCGAAGGCGAAGGAAGCCGCTCCCGTGGCCGCCGACGCGCCTCGCGCGGCGAAGGCCTCGCCGCCCCGTCCGCCGATGACGAAGGATGGCGAGTTTTTCTGGGCCGGGTTTGTCGAGCGCAAACTCCTCGTTCGCCAGTGCGGGCAATGCGGGCGCTTGCACCATCCGCCGGGCCCGATGTGCCCGGAATGCAATTCGCTCGAGTGGACGCCACGCGAGTGCTCCGGGCGCGGCACGATCCACAGCTTCGTCGTCATGCACCAGCCGCAGATTCCCGGCCACCAGTACCCGCTGCCGGTGGCGCTCATCGACCTCGAGGAAGGCGCGCGCATCGTCGCGAACCTGCAGGGCATCGCGCCGGACAAGGTGCGCATCGGCCTGCCGGTCGAGGTGCAGTACGTCGAGTACGAGAAAGACTTCGTGCTGCCCGCATTTCGCGAGCGGCGCACTGGCTGATTACCGGAGCACGAATCCATGGCAAGCGCGATGACTTACGACGGCGTCCAGGCCGGCCAGCAGCTGCCCGGCCTCGATATCCCGATCACGGCCTCGCTGATCGTGGCCGGTGCGATCGCCACGGGTGACTACTCGCTCGTGCATCACGACAAGGCGCATGCACAGGCGGCCGGCACGCCCGACATCTTCATGAACATCCTGACGAGCAACGGGCTCGTGCAGCGCTTCGTGAACGATTGGGCGGGTCCGGCGGCCCGCATCAGGAGCGTGAAGCTGCGCCTCGGCGCCCCGAACTTTCCCGGCGACACGATGAAGCTGGCCGGCACGGTCAAGGGCAAGGAAGTGGTCGGCCCGGACAAGCTCGTGGACGTCGCCGTGAGCGGCACGAACAGCCTCGGCGAGCACGTCACCGCGACGGTGCGCGTGGCCCTGCCCTGAACGACAAGGGAAGCGAACCCCCATGACCCATCCATTGAAAGACCAGGCCGCCATCGTCGGCATCGGCGCGACGGAGTTCTCCAAGGACTCCGGGCGCAGCGAACTGCAGCTCGCGGTGGAAGCGATCAAGGCGGCGCTCGACGACGCAGGCCTCAGCACGCGTGATGTCGACGGCCTGTCCACGTTCACGATGGACAAGAACCCCGAGATCGAGATCTTCCGCAATCTCGGCGGCAAGGATCTCAAGTTCTTCAGCCGCATCGAGTACGGCGGCGGGGGCGCGTGCGCGCCGGTCCACCAGGCCGCGATGGCCGTGCACAGCGGCGTCGCCGACGTCGTGGTGTGCTATCGCGCGATGAACGAGCGCTCGCTGTACCGCTTCGGTTCGGCCTACGTGCCGCCCCCGATGCCGACGGCCGATGTCGCGACGTTCAGTTGGACCATGCCCTTCGGTCTCGTGACGCCGGCGTCCTGGGTGGCGATGGCCGCGCAGCGCTACATGCACGACTTCGGCGCGACCACCGAGGACTTCGGTCGCGTGAGCGTCGCGGGGCGCAGGATGGCGGCGAACAACCCGAAGGCATGGTTCTACCGAAAGCCGATCACGCTCGCTGATCACCAGGCCTCACGCTGGATCGTCGAGCCGCTGCGGCTGCTCGATTGCTGCCAGGAATCCGACGGCGCCGTCGCGATCGTCGTGACACGCGCCGATCGTGCGCGACAGCTGAAGCAGAAGCCGGTGCTGATCCGCGCAGCGGCGCAGGGCGCCTGCGACGACCAGATGAACATGACGAGCTTCTACCGCAAGGACATTTCCGCGCTGTCGGAAATGCGCCTCGTCGCGACCCAGCTCTATGCGATGGCGGGCATCGGCCCGAAGGACATCCAGACGGCCATCCTCTACGATCATTTCTCGCCGTTCGTGCTGCCGCAGCTCGAAGTCTTCGACTTCTGCAAGCGCGGCGAAGCGAAGGACTTCGTTCGCGACGGCCAGATCGATCTCGGCGGGCGCCTGCCCGTCAACACCAACGGCGGGCAGCTCGGCGAGGCCTACATCCATGGCGTTAACGGCATCGCCGAGGCGGTGCGCCAGGTGCGCGGCACTTCCGTGAACCAGGTGAAGGATGTCGAGCACGTGCTCGTCACGGCCGGTACCGGCGTGCCGACGAGCGGGCTGATCCTCGCAGCGGCCTGAGCGGCGGGTAGCCCCCGCCGCGAGAAACGGGGCGCAGATTTGATCTGGATCAAATCCTGAGCCACCAAACAGTTGTCTTTTTAAGGAAACTCTGGATCACCAGGGTCTGCAACGACTCATCTGAATTGATGAGCGGGTATCTACGTAAGGCGCACCCAGCTTCCATACGTATTATCCGGCACACCGTGTCGCGAGGCACGCGGCCTCCGGAGGGGTGAGGTGAAGGCTCTCGTCGCGCTCGAGCTGAACAGGCTCTCGGTTGAGCAGGTCGACATCGAGCCGCCGCGTGCGGGCGAAGTGCTCGTGCGCATGAAGGCGGCCGGCGTGTGCCACTCGGACCTCTCGGTGGCGAACGGCACGGTTCCCATGCCGCTGCCGATGGTGCTCGGTCACGAGGGTGCAGGGGTTGTCACCGAAGTGGGACCAGGCGTCACGAACGTGGCGGCCGGCGATCACGTGGTGCTCTCGTTCGTGCCGGCCTGTGGCAGCTGCTGGTTCTGCGAGCACAAGGAGCCGCACCTGTGCGTGCACTGTGACGCCTCGGGGCGCATGTGGGACGGCACCACGCGATTGCGCCTCGGCAAACAGGAACTCGGCAGCATGTCCCAGCTCGGCTGCCTCGCCGAGTACGCGGTCGTGCCGGCGGCGAACGTGGTGTCGATCGATCGCGCGATTCCGTTTCCCGCCGCCGCACTCGTCGGCTGCGCGGTGATGACCGGTGTCGGTGCCGTCGCGAATACCGCGCAGGTCACGGCGGGCTCGACCGTGGCGATCTTCGGTTGCGGTGGCGTCGGGCTGGCCGCCGTCCAGGGCGCACGGCTCGTCGGTGCGAAGCAGATCATCGCGGTCGATCTCGCCCGCAACAAGCTCGATTACGCGCAGGGCTTCGGCGCGACCGACCTGGTCGACGCAAACGATGATCCGGTCGCGGCCGTGAAGGCGCTCACCGGTGGGCTTGGCGTCGATTACAGCTTCGAGATGACCGGGCGCCCTGCGGTGATGGAGCAGGCGTACGCGGCCGCGCGGCGCGGCGGGTCCGTGTGCATCGTCGGGGTGGGCCGCTATACGGAGGCCGTGCAGTTCAATGCCCTGCTGCTCGCGAGCGAGGGCAAGCGCATCACGGGCTGCTTCTACGGCAACGCGAATTTCCGTGCGGACATGCCGAACCTGCTCGCGCTGTATCGCGGCGGGCGGCTCGATCTCGACGGGCTGATCACTCGCACGTATCGCATCGGCGAGGCGCCCCGGGCATTCGAGGATCTCGAGGCCGGCCGCAATGCGCGCGGCCTGGTGCTGTTCGACTGACACAGGGGCGAATCGGGGGCGATGTGAAAACGGGCAAGACGCTGTTCGACTTGACCGGCAAGGTGTGCCTCGTGACAGGCGCCAATCGCGGGCTCGGGCGCGCCATCGCGATCGGGCTGGCCGAAGCGGGCGGCGATGTCGTGGTGGCGTGTCGCGACCCCGTCGGCGGCGCGGCGGTCGCACGCGAGATCGAGGCCCGGGGTCGCCGCGCACTCGCCGTGCCCTGCGACATCGGCCGGTGGCCGGATATCGACGCGCTGGTGAGCACGATTTATGAGCACTTCGGGCGTTGCGACGTGCTCGTGAACAACGCGGGCATCGCGCACGATCTGCTGCCGATCGCGAACGTCGACGAGGCGATGTTCGACCGGTTCTTTCAGGTGAACACGAAGGGGCCGATGCACCTGGCGAGCCTCGTGGCGCAGCGCATGGCGCAGGGCGGGGGCGGCTCGATCGTCAACATCGTGACCTTCGGCGCCGTGAAGGCGGGCGGGTTCCTGTCCATGTACTGCGCAAGCAAGGCGGCGATGCGCTCACTCAGCCGCGTCATGGCCGAGGAATGGGCGCCGCAGGGCATCCGCGTCAATGCCATCGCCCCGGGTCCTTTCCGCACCGACATGCTGGAAGGTCTCGCCGAAGGCACGGATGGCTTCATGGAGTACACGATCCAGACGACGGTGCTGAAGCGCATCGCGGAGCCCGAGGAGATCGTCGGCCCCGTGGTCTTTCTCGCGAGCGAGGCGTCGAGTTTCGTCACGGGCCAGACGCTCGCGGTCTGCGGGGGAGGCCTCAGCCTGTGAACGCCGCGACGGTCCCGAGCCGGGAGGACACGCAGCGCAGGCTCGACGTGCTCTCGGCCGCCGTGCTGCGGCACACGCCCGAGCAGGCCCTGACCGTCACGGATCGCTTCGAGGCGCTCGCAGCCGCGCATCCGGAGCGTACGTTCCTCGTCTGGGGCGATCGCGCCATCAGTTACGGTGAGGCCAATTGCGCGATGAACCGCCACGCGCACTTCGCGCGCGCGCAGGGCCTCGCGCCCGGCGATACCGTGGCGGTCATGGTCGAAAACCGGCCGGAGTTCCTCTACCTCTGGTTCGGTCTCGCGAAGATCGGCTGCGTCCCGGCACTGCTGAATACGCATATCGGCGGCGCGGCCCTGCAGCACGCGGCCGGCGCCGCGACGAAAAGTCGCGCCCTCTTCATCGGCGAGGAGTGCCTCGCGCAACTCGCGACCGTGGGCGGCGCCGCAGGCATGCCCGTACCCGTCCACAGGCTCGGAGGCGAAGGCGGGATCGAGTCCGCGCTCCGGCAGGCCGATGCGGAGAATCCACCACCGGCACTGCGCGCGGACGTGCGCGGCGAGAGCAGCTTCTGCCTCGTCTTTACCTCGGGAACCACGGGGCTGCCCAAGGCGGCCGTGATCACGCATGCGCGCTGGCTCGGCGTCGGTGAGGGTTGGACAGCGCTCTTCAATCACGGTGCAGGTGATGTCTTCTATTGCGTACTGCCGCTCTATCACGTGGCGGCCGGCATGTCGCTGCTGTCGCAGGTGCTCGCCTGCGGAGGCCGGATGGTGCTGCGCCCCCGCTTCAGCGCGAGCCGCTTCTGGGACGATGTGCGTCGCCACGGCGTCACGGTGACCCAGTACAGCGGCGAGATGTGCCGCTACCTCGTCAATCAGCCGCCGCGACCCGACGATCGCAACCATACGCTGCGCATGATGTCGGGCGCCGGCGTCAACCGCGACGTCTGGGTCCGCTTCCAGGAGCGCTTTGCCGTGCCACACCTCATCGAGGGTTATGGCGGCACCGAGATCAACGCCGGACTGATGAATCTCGATGGACCGGTCGGCAGCTGCGGACGCATCCCGTTCAGGGAGCGCAGCAACGTGCGGCTCGTACGCTGCGATCCTGATACCGGGGAGCATCTGCGCAGCGCCGATGGAACGCTGATCGAGTGTGCGCCCGGCGAGGTTGGGGAGTTGATCGCCCTGATCGTGAGGTTGCCCGGGATTGCGGCCGGGCGCTTCGACGGTTATGCCGACCCGGAGGCGACCGAGCGCAAGATCCTGCGCAATGTGTTTGCGCCCGGGGACGCGTGGTTTCGCAGCGGCGATCTCTTTCGACGCGACGCGGACGACTACTACTGGTTCGTCGACCGGACCGGCGACACTTATCGCTGGAAGAGCGAGAACGTTTCGACGACCGAAGTGACCGAAGCGCTCGGCGACTTTCCCGGCCTCGAATCGCTGACGGTGTATGGCGTCGAAGTCCCCGGGGAGGAAGGTCGTGCCGGCATGGCGGCCATCGCGATGAGTCCGGGCGTGCCGTTCGACCCGCAAGCCTTCTGCGAGCTGGCACGGGCGCGCCTGCCGTCCTACGCGATACCCGTGTTCGTGCGTCTGCTGCGCGAAGCCGACCTGACCTCCACGTTCAAGCCGCGCCGGACGGACCTGCAGAAACTCGGGATCGAGCCGGGTCCGCGCGCTGACCCTGTCTACGTGCTCGACATGACGGCGCGCACTTACGTGCCGAGGAGTTGAAGCGATGCTCGCGAAACGTATCGACATCGGAGCCGACACGCTCGGAGACCCGGCTGCCGCGTTCTGGGGACGGTTCCCCGCGCGCAAGGTGTCGCTCGTGCCGACGCCCGTCGGCCTGCAGAACTCGAAGTATGTGCTGGCCAAGTGGCGCGACGGCGAGTATGGGCATGCGCGTGCCGCCGGGCTGCAGTGCGTGCACAACGGCACGGAGATCGCATTCCGCCTCGAATGGGAGTGCGAGAAGGCGGCGGCTTCGGTCATCGACAACGATCACTTCGCCGACGCCGCGGCGCTGCTCTTTCCGCTGTCCGATCTCGCGCCGCTGATCATGGGGGCGGAAGGCGCGCCGGTGAGCATCTGGCACTGGCGGGCGGATCGCCCGAAGGCTGCACGCCTCAATGTCGCGACGGGCATCGGCACGTCGAGCCTCACGAGGAACGCCACGACACCGGTCGAAACGAAGGCCGTGCACCACGGCGGCCGCTGGGCCCTCGTGTACCGCCGCGCGCTCGAAGCCAGACTGCCCGCGGATGACGCAGCGAAGTTCACGCCGGGCGGCCATCACCGTCTCGCGGTCGCGGTGTGGAGCGGCGCGAACGCCGAGCGCGCTGGCTTGAAGGCGTACTCGCCCGAGTGGGTGGAACTGGAACTGGAGGCCTGATCGCAATGGATTCCAAGGAAATCGCCGCCTGGCAGGTCGGACGCGAGATCGGCGGCGAGATCGTGCGCCCGAAGCGCCAGCTCGCCATGGTGTTCGACCTCAACAAGTGCCTTGGCTGTCACACCTGTTCCATCGCCTGCAAGACGCAGTGGACGCGCGAGGAGGGCATGGAGGGCATGTGGTGGAACGTCGTCAACACGGTGCCCGGCCAGGGCACGCCGAAGGGCTGGGAGGCGATGGGCGGTGGGTTCACGCCGAACGGCAACGCCCGCCCGAGCCGCATCCCGGGGCGTGAAGAGTTCGGGGATGCGTGGCAGTTCAACCAGAGCGAAGTCCTCTACGAAGGCGCGGGCAAGGAAGCGCACCTGACGCCGAAGAACTTCAAGGGCGAGAAGCCCTCCTGGGGACCGAACTGGGAAGAGGACCAGGGCGCCGGCGAGTACCCGAACTCCTACTTCTTCTACTTCCCGCGGATGTGCAACCACTGCACGCATCCGGCCTGCCTCGAGGCCTGCCCGCGCGGCGCGATCCACAAGCGCGAGCAGGACGGGATCGTGCTGATCGACGACCAGAAGTGCAAGGGCTACCGCTTCTGCATGGAAGCCTGCCCGTACAAGCGCATCTACTACAACCATGTGCGGCTGGTCTCGCAGAAGTGCATCTTCTGCTTCCCGCGCATCGAGCAGGGCGTGGCGCCGGCCTGCGCGCGCCAGTGCCCGGGCCGCCTGCGCTTCGTCGGCTATCTCGACGACGAGAAAGGGCCGATCAACAAGCTCGTTGCGCAGTGGAAGGTCGCGTTGCCGCTGCACGAGGAGTTCGGCACCCAGCCGAACGTCTACTACGTTCCGCCGCTCTCGCCGCCGAAGCTCGATGCCGACGGCAACCCGATTCCGAACGAGCCGCGCATCCCGCTCGGGTATCTCGAGAGCCTGTTCGGGCCCCGCGTCAGGGACGCGCTCGCGGTCGTCGAGGCGGAAAAGGCGAAGCGCTCGCGCGGCGAGCCGTCCGAGCTGATGGACATCCTGATCGGCTACAAGTGGCCCGACGACCTGTTCCCGGACTTCACGAAAGACCCGGCGACGCTGCATCGGGGAGGAGAGGGCGATGCCTGAGAAGATCTCGCGCCGCGCGCTCATTGCGACGGCAGGCGGCGGCGCCGCGGTGCTCACGCTCGGTTACCTCGGATGGCGGTCGGGCCGCAACGGCGCACCGGTCACTGCGGGCGTCGGGGTGCCCCCGCCACCGGCGGCGCCCGCCGTCGCCTACCAGAGCTTCGAGGACATCTGGCGCGCGAAATGGCGCTGGGACAGCGTCGCCAAGGGCACGCACTTCGTGAACTGCTGGTACCAGCGAGGCTGCAACTGGAACGTCTACGTCAAGAACGGCATCGTGTGGCGCGAGGAGCAGTCCGGCACCTACGAGCCGATCGATCCGAAGATCCCCGACTACAACCCGCGGGGCTGCCAGAAGGGCGCCTGCTATTCCGAGCGCATGTACGACGGGGCGCGGATGCGCCATCCGCTGAAGCGGGCCGGGGCGCGCGGCGACGGCAAGTGGACGCGCGTCAGCTGGGACGAAGCGCTCACCGACATTGCCGACCGGATCATCGACGCGATGGTCTCGAAGGAAGGACCGGATTCGGTGGTGTGGGACCAGGGCACCGCGCAGACCAACGGCGGCGCGGGCTTTGCGATGATGCGCACGTCGCTGGTGCTCGACACGCCCGTGCTCGACGTCAACACCGAGATCGGCGACCACCGTCCCGGCTTCTGCGTGACCACGGGCAAGATGGTCCACTGCAGTTCCGCTGACGATGTGTTCCACGCCGACCTGGTGCTGATCTGGGGCGGCAACCCGATCTACACGCAGATCCCGCAGGCGCACTTCATCACCGAGGCGCGCTACAACGGGGCGCGCATCATCACGATCGCGCCGGACTATTCGGCGTCGGCCGTGCACGCGGACCAGTGGGTGCCGGTGAAGGTCGGGACCGATGCCGCGCTCGCGCTCGCCATGGCGCAAGTGATGATCGAGGAAGGACTCGTCGCGCGCCGCTACGTGCAGGAGCAGACCGACCTGCCGCTGCTGACGCGCGTGGACAACGGCCGCTTCCTCCGCGGGTCGGACCTCGAAAAGGACGGCGCGGACGACCGTTTCTTCATCTTCGACAAGGCGCGCAAGGAGCGGCGCGA
Organism: Steroidobacteraceae bacterium; assembly: GCA_019187185.1. Lineage (GTDB taxonomy): Bacteria > Pseudomonadota > Gammaproteobacteria > Steroidobacterales > Steroidobacteraceae > CADEFQ01. The sequence continues at coordinate 78,226 of JABAQU010000001.1, forward strand.
GGTGTCGAAGAAGACGCTCGATCTCGGCGACAGCGATCCGGCGCTCGAAGGCGAGTTCGAGATCGACACCTGGCAGGGCAAGGTCAAGGTGCGCCCGGTCTTCGCGCAGCTGCGCGAGCATCTCGCACAGTACACGCCGGAGAAGGCGGCCGAGGTCTGCGGTGTCCCGCCCGCGACGATCCGCCAGCTCGCCCGCAGCCTCGCGAAGGCGCGCGCCGCGACCTGCATCTCGCAGTCGAACTTCTCCAAGTACTACCACGGCGTCGAGATGGAGCGGGCGCAGCTCCTGTGCTTCGCGCTCGCCGGGCAGATGGGGCGCAAAGGGGCGGGCTACATGTCGTTCCCGTACCTGTCGGTCGATGGCGCCGATGCGCTCGCGAACCTCAAGGGCAAGGGTCACCCGAAGCTGCAGCTCGCGGCGCTCGGCCTGAAGATGGCGCCGCACTTCATCAAGGAGGGGATGCGCGGCCAGACGAAGGAAATGATCATCTACGACCTGGCGCGCGAGGAGTTCCGGCACGGCACGTTCCCGCCGAGCCTGCTGTGGCTCTATCACCAGGGCGGCCTCGAGGAGCTCTACGGCGCCTCCGCGGACTGGGACCCGACGATGAAACGCCCGCTGGCGGCGTTCCTCGAGGAGGCCGAGGAGAAAGGCTGGCAGATGCGCCCGGCCACGCGCCCGCGCATCTTCATGGAGGCGGGCGGCAACGTGCTGCGTCGCTTCCGCGGCTACGACGTGATGATCGAGAAGCTGCTGCCGACCCTCGATCTCATGGTGACCATCGACTGGCGCATGAGCAACACCGCGCTCTACAGCGACTACGTGCTGCCGGCGGCTGCGTGGTACGAGAAGGACGACATCACTTGGGCGACGCCGCTGTCCCCGTTCTCGCAGGTGATCACGCGCGCGACGAATCCGATCGCCGAGGCGAAGCCCGACTGGGAGATCCATTGTCTGCTGCTGAAGACCATCCAGCGGCGCGCGGCCGAACGTGGCATCGCGACGTTCCGCGACCGGCATGGCGAGGATCGCAGCTTCGATGTCTACGACCAGTTCACCTTCGGCGGGCGGTACACCGAGGACAACGTCGAGGAGCTGCTCGACCTGATCCTCGACCTGTCCACCAACGTCGGCGATGTCGACTGGCAGAAGCTGAAACAGAAGGGCTTCCAGCGCTTCACCGCGATCGGTGACAACTCGTTCATGAACATCGGCAATGCCACCGATGTGAAGGAGAACGAGACCATCACCGCGGGCCTCTGGCACACGGAGAAGAAGATGCCGTGGCCGACGCTGACGCGGCGCATGCAGTTCTGCATCGACCACCCGTTCTACGAGGAGCAGGGCGAACGGCTGCCCGTGCACAAGGATCCGCCGGACATCGGCGGCAAGTATCCGCTGCACATGACCGGCGGCCACACGCGCTGGTCGATCCATGCGAGCTGGCGCGACCAGAAATACATGCTGCAGCTGAATCGCGGCGAACCGTACATCTACATGAGTGTCGAGGACGCGCAGGCGCGCGGGATCAGGGACGGCGATCGCGTGCGCGTGTTCAACGACATCAGCTCGTCCGAAATGCTCGTCAAGGTGGCCGCGGCCCACCGGCCGGGCCAGGCAACCTGTTATCACGCATGGGAACCGTTCATGTACAAGAACCGCAAGGGCTTCCAGACACTGACGCCGAACCCCATCAACCCCGTGCAGCTCGCCGGCGGCTACTACCACCTGCAGCCGATGCCGGCGCTGTTCAGTCCCGGTTCGACCGATCGGGCGACCCGTGTCGAAATCGAACGCGTGGGGGCCCCATGATCGCCGCAGCGACGATCAGGGATCCGGCGCCGTCGATTCCCGAGGTGAAGCTGACCGAGGGCGCCCTGCTCGATACCGCGCGCACCAACACCGGGCTCGCCGACTTCGGCGACGAGGCGGACTGGCGCGAGGGGTTCACGCGCCTGGTCGCGAGCCTGAACGAGGAAGCGCGCCTCAACGCCGTCGGCCGCCTGATCGCGTTCAACGAAGTGCTGCGCCACCTCGAGAACCGGCTGCGGGTCACCGACGACCTCAGGCGTCATCCGGAGATCCTCGACGTCGAGATCGTCAAGCCGCTCTTTATGGTCGGCCTGCCGCGCACGGGCTCGACCATCATGCACGACCTGCTGGCGAAGGATCCTTCTAACCGCGTACCGATGACCTGGGAGTGCCACCTGATGTCGCCGCCGGCGGAGGCGGCGACCTTCGAGACCGATCCCCGCATCGCGATCTGCGAGGCGCACTTCGAACGCACGTCCCGCGCGCTGATCCCGGAGTTCCAGGCACTGCACGAGATGGGCGCGCGCCTCGCGCAGGAATGCGTGATGCTGAATGCCTTCGACTTCAGGAGCATCATCTTCGCCAATCAGTTCCGCATCCCGGGCTACGAGCGCTGGGTGGAGGAGGCGGACCAGACGTCCGTCTACCGTACCCACAAGCGCCAGCTCCAGTACATGCAGTGGAGAAATCCCCGCGAACGCTGGGTGCTGAAGAGCGTCGGTTATCACTGGGGGCTCGACGCGATCTGCGACGTCTACCCGGACGCGCGCATCGTGATGACCCACCGCGACCCGCTCAAGCTCATCGCCTCGCATTGCTCGCTGGTCTCCATGGCCTGCACGATGGGCAGCGACGAGGTGGATCGCTTCGAGATCGGGCAGATATGGGGCCGGTCCTGGGAGGAGGCGATGCGTCGCTGCGTGGCGTTTCGCCGCAGCGACCGGCCGCAGGCGAAAAATGCCTTCGACATGCATTTCTCCGTGATGCTGCAGGACCAGGTCGGCATGGCTCAGCGCATCTACGATCATTTCGGCATCCCGATGAGCGCGGAGACACTGCAACGCATGCACACCTTCATCGAGCGCAATCCGCGCGATCGTCACGGCACCCATCGCTACACGCTCGAGCAGTTCGGTCTCGATCGCTCCCGCGAACACGAGCGATATCGCTTCTATCAGGACTTTTTCAAGGTGGCCGAAGAATGAGCGGCGAGACCCTGGCGAGCGTGCGCGCGTGGGAGGAGTTCTGCGAGCGACTGAAGGCGGCGGGCGCCGTGCTCGCGCGCCCGACGACACCGCAGGACGATCTCACTCAGGCCGAGGGCCTGCGCAAGCTCGCGCGCATGATCCGCATGGGCCTCGAGGCGACCCTCGAGTACGGTCACACCGCGTTTCCCGAGGTCTATGCACTCGTCACGCCGACGACGCTGGGGGAGGGCGAGACCTCCGACGCGCGCTACTGCCAGGCGATGATCGATGGCCGCAGGAGCTACCGACTGAGCGGCCATCGCGGCGAGGCGCCCTTCATCGAGCTCACGGCCTACGCGGGCAAGATCGGGCTCGACAGCCACAGCGCGCAGGTCGGCGCGCTCACCGAGCGTGACCTCGCGGTCACGCCCGACGGCCGCTACGAGATCATCCTGTCGCCCGACCCGCATCCCGGCAACTGGCTTCGCACGACACCGGAGACGAGTTGCCTGTTCATCCGCCAGTACGCGCACGACTGGAGCCGGACCCGGGGCGCGACGTTCGACATCCAGCCGCTCGGTACCGGGGGTGAGCGACCGAATGTCACGCTCGCCGAGGTCGTCGAGGCGCTGCCGCGCACCGCCGCCTACGTGGCGCGCTCGACAGCCATCTGGGCCGCCATCGTTGACCAGGCGCGGCAGGCGCCGCCGAACCGCTTCGTGCCGTTCATCGAGAAGGAGCCTTCGCCCGAGATGCCGACCGGGCACCGCTTCTCGTCGGGGCATTTCCGGCTCGCGCCGGACGAGGGCCTCGAAGTGACCTTCCGGCCGGCGGAGGTACCCTACTGGGGCATGGACATCACGAACTACTGGTTCGAGCCGATGTCGTACGGCACGCCACGTTCCCACCTCAATAATCGCACCGCCGCGCGCGAGGCCGACGGCTCGACGCGTATCGTGATCGCCGCGCGGCGGCCCGATGCCCGCAACTGGATCGACACGCGCGGGCACCGCGAGGGCATGATGATGCTGCGCTGGTCGCGTACCGCACTCCCGGTCCCCGCCATCGAGTCGCGGGTCGTCCGGTTGCCGTCGTGAATGCGAACCCGGACACCGTGACGAGCCGCGCGGACGCGGGGATGGCGCCCTCCGGCGTGCGCAGCGCGCTCTACGCGCTGCTGCGGGAGGCCTTCGGCTATCCGCGCGGCGAGCTGCTGGACGCGATCCGCGACGGCGTGGTGGCGCAGAGCCTGCGCCTGCGTGCCGAGGCACTCGATCCGCCACTCGGTGAGCCGGTCGACTGGCAGGCGCTGCAGGATGCGGGGGAGGCGCCGGACACGCTCGCCGTGGAATACACGCGGCTCTTCGACCCGGGCACTTCGGCGCCGCCGTGCCCGCTGTTCGGAGGTCTCCACGTCGCGCCGCAGATGACCACGATGGAAGAGGTGCTGCGCTTCTACCAGCACTTCGGGCTCGCGCCCGCGAACACCGGCGGCGAGACACCGGATCACCTCACGGCAGAACTGGAATTCCTGCACGTGCTCGCCTGGGGCGAAACGGACCTGCAGTCGCGCGGCGAGGATGCCTCGGCGTGGCAGCGCGGGCGGCGCGATTTCATCGCGCGCCACCCGGGGCGCTGGGTGCCGATGCTGCGGGAGAAGCTCGAGCGACAGGCGCCACCACGTTATTATCGTGCGCTGGTGCGCCTGCTCGAGCAGTGCCTCGATGCCGATCTCGGCCAGCTCGAGGCGCTCCATGGGCCGGCCTCGCGTGAACCCCACCGGAGCATGCCCTCATGAACGACATCGATCCCGTCGCCCACTTGCGCGCGGTGCTCGAGCGCCAGCAGGCCGCGCAACTCGCCGAGGGGGTTCCCGATCACGCCACGCGCATCGACCGGCTCACGCGCCTGGCGGCGCTGCTCACGGAGAACGAGCAGGCGCTGTGCGAATCGTTGCGTGCGGATTTCGGCCAGCGCTCGCTCGCCAATGCGGCGATGACCGAGATCGCCTTCCCGGTGATGGCGATCAACCACGTGAAAAAGCAGTTGCGCACGTGGATGCGGGACGAGCGTCGCAAGGTGCCGTTCCTGCCGGCGCTGCTCGGCGCCCGCGCCCGCGTGCGCTACCAGCCGCTCGGCGTCGTCGGCGTGATCGTGCCCTGGAACTTCCCGGTGAACCTCACCGTGACCCCGCTCACCGATATCCTCGCGGCGGGCAATCGTGCGATGGTGAAGCCCTCGGAGTTCACGCCGCACAACTCGGCGCTGCTCGCGGAGCTCTTCGCGCGCTATTTCAGCGAGGAGGAGATCGCGGTGTTCCCCGGCGGGCTCGAGGTCGGGGCAGCGTTCTCGGCGCTGCCCTTCGATCACCTCATCTTCACCGGCGCCGGCTCGGTTGCCCGGCACGTGATGCGCGCCGCCGCCGACCACCTGGTGCCGGTCACGCTCGAGCTCGGCGGCAAGTCGCCCGTGATCGTGAGCCGCGAACTGCCCTTCGGGCTCGACCGCGTCGCGACGAGCATGCTCGATTTCAAGATGAGCAACGCCGGGCAGATCTGCATCGCCCCGGATTACGTATTCGTTCCGGAGGAGTCACTGCGGCCGCTGATCGACGCCCTGCGGCGCGCGTTCGCACGCATGTATCCGCGGCTCAAGGACAACCCCGACTACACGTCGATCGTCAACGAGCGTCACTACGAACGGCTGAAGGGCTACCGGGACGCCGCGGTGGCGGCAGGCACCGAGGTCATCGAACTCAATCCCGCCGGCGAGGACCTGTCCGACCCGGCGGCGCGCCGGATGGCGCCCTGCCTGATCGTGGACCCGGTGGCCGACAGCCCGGTCATGCGCAACGAGATCTTCGGTCCGCTGCTGCCGATCCTGCCGTATCGGCATGTCGACGAGGCGATCGCCTTCATCAACCGGCGCGACCACCCGCTCGCGCTCTATTATTACGGCCGCCCGGGCAGCGCCGAACTCGATCAGGTGCTGTCCCGCACCCAGTCCGGTGGTGTGACCGTGAACGATGTCGCTGCGCATACGGGTTGCGAGAGCCTGCCCTTCGGCGGGGTGGGGCCGAGCGGCATGGGCGCCTACCATGGCTTCGAGGGCTTCAAGCGCTTCTCGCACGCGCGCGCCGTGTATGTCCAGTCGAGGCTCAGCCTCGCGGACCTGTTCGGGCTCAGGCCCCCGTACGGACCGCGCTATCGTGCCGTCATCGACCGCATGATGAAGTGAGACGGCGCGGGCGCCCCGGGGACCCGTCAATGACCGCTGGCGGCGCTCGTCGTCGCGATGAGCCAGGTCAGCGCGATCGCGATGCCGATCGCAGTCAGCTGCTGCAGGCGGGTCCACTGCAGGATGGTGCCGTCCATCAGCGCGATGCCGATCGCAGTGGCCACGAACCACACGGCGCTCTGCAGCGCGACTCCCGCGATGCCGATGCCCTGCATGAAGCGGACGGCGACCACATAAAGGGACACGCCGACGACGAAGGACGCCAGCGACGCCGTGGCCGCACCGGGATCGAGGCGGCCGCCGGGCCAGGCCCGTGCGGCGTAGACGAAGCCCCGTGCGTCGAAGAGCCCCGACGCGAGCGTGAGCGCGAGAACCAGTGCGAGTCCGGCAGCCTTGGGCATGATTTCCCCTGTTCTTGTGCCGCCAGCATGCCGGATTCTGGAACCCGGCGGCAATCCGCTATAATCCGCGCCCCTCGCGCAGAGCCGACCGGGAAGCCAGGGCGAAAGTGGCGGAACTGGTAGACGCGCTGGATTTAGGTTCCAGTGGGGCAACCCGTGAGAGTTCGAGTCTCTCCTTTCGCACCAGTCAGGCAGGGTAGCAAAAGATGCAGGTTTCATTGACCGCCACCGGTGGTCTCGAGCGCAGGCTCGAAGTGGCCGTTCCGGCCGACAAGGTCACCGCCGAAGTGGACGAGCGGCTGAAGAAGCTCGCGCGTACGGCGCGCTTCAAGGGTTTCCGCCCCGGCAAGGCGCCCATGGGCGTGGTGCGCCGCGAATACGGGACGCAGGTCCACTCCGAAGTGGTAAACGACCTGCTGCGTTCCTCGTTCGCCGATGCGGTGACCCAGGAGAACCTCAAGCCCGCCACCGGGCCGCGCATCCAGCCGATCGCGCTCGATCCGGGTGCCGACCTCAAATATGTCGCCACCTTCGAGGTGCTGCCGGAGATCCGGCCTGCACCGCTCGAGTCGCTCGCGATCGAGCGCCCCACGGCGAGCGTCACGGAAGCCGACGTCGACGAAATGCTCGAGTCGCTGCGCAGGCAGCGCCCCGTGTACACGCCGGTCGAGCGCGGCGCGAAGACGACCGATCGCGTGGTGCTCGACTTCGACGGCCGGATCGACGGTGCCGCCTTCCAGGGCGGCGAAGGCCGCGACGTGCCGGTGGTGCTCGGGGGCGGCCAGGTCCTCGCGGAGTTCGAGCAGGCGCTGTCGGGCGCGAAGCCTGGCGAGACGCGCACGGCGGTCGTGCACTTCCCCGACGATTACCACGGCAAGGACGTCGCCGGGAAGACCGCCGAGTTCACGATCACCCCGAAGAAGGTCGAGGAAATGAGCCTGCCGGCGCTCGACGATGCGTTCGCAGCCGAGTTCGGCGTCAGGGAAGGCGGTCTCGAGCAACTGCGCAAGGAAGTGCGCGAAAGCATGGAGCGCGAGCTCGCCGATGCCGTGCGCAATCAGCTGCGTACGCAGGTCATGGATGCGCTCCACCGCGAGAACCCGATCGAGGTGCCGCAGGGCCTGGTCGAGGAGGCCGTGCAGGAGATGCAGATCGACATCGGCCGGCGCATGGGCGCAAAGGACGTGAGTCAGCTGCCGCCGCGCGAGCAGTTCGAGGGCCCGGCGCGTCGGCGCGTGGCGCTCGGGCTCGTGATCGGCGAGCTGATGCGCGGCGCGGATCTCAAGGTCGATCGCGCGCGCGTGCAGGCGCGCCTCGCCGATCTCGCCAGCACCTATCCGAACCCCGACGAGATGCGCCGCACCTATCTGCAGAATGCGGACGCGATGCGCCAGATCGAGGCGTCGGTGCTCGAGGAACAGCTGATCGAGTGGATCGTCACGCAGGCCCGCGTCACGGACAAACCGTCATCCTTCAAGGAACTGACCCGCTTCGGGCAGAATAGCGCGCCATGAACGAGCAAGCCCTGAACCTGGTGCCGATCGTCGTCGAGCAGACGGCCCGCGGCGAACGTGCGTACGACATTTACTCGCGACTCCTGAAGGAGCGCGTGGTGTTCGTCGTGGGTCCCGTCGAGGACTACATGGCGAACCTGATCGTCGCACAGCTGCTGTTTCTCGAGTCCGAGAACCCGGACAAGGACATCTCGCTCTACATCAATTCCCCGGGTGGCGTGGTGAGCTCCGGGCTCGCGATCTACGACACGATGCAGTTCATCAAGCCCGACGTCAGTACGATCTGTGTCGGCTCGGCGGCCTCGATGGGCGCCGTGCTGCTCGCGGGCGGCGCCAAGGGCAAGCGCTTCATGCTGCCGAATTCGCGCGCGATGATTCACCAGCCGCTGGGCGGCTTCCAGGGGCAGGCGACCGACATCAGCATCCAGGCCCGCGAGATGCTGCGTACGCGCGAGCGATTGAACGAAATCCTCGCCCGCCACACGGGCCAGCCGATCGACAAGATCCAGCAGGACACCGAACGCGACAACTACATGGGCGGCGAGGAGGCCATCGCCTATGGCCTCGTCGACCAGCTGCTCAACAAGCGGATGCCCACCCCGGCGGCCACGCCGGCCAAGTGAATCAATGGCTTGGATGTGACCGGGGCCTTTTGCGCCCCCGGCCCCCCCATGCTATAAATCCCGGCAGCATGGCGACAGGTGCCCCTGAATGACCGACGAGTCCCGCGGCCGCAACGACGACGGCAAGCTGCTTTATTGCTCCTTCTGCGGGAAGAGTCAGCACGAAGTACGGAAACTGATCGCTGGCCCCTCGGTCTTCGTGTGCGACGAGTGCGTCGAGCTCTGCAACGACATCATCCGCGAAGAGCTCGAGGACCGCGCCGACCGCGCACGCGACAAGCTGCCGAAGCCGCACGAGATCAAGAAGGTCCTCGACGAGTACGTGATCGGCCAGGAGCGCGCGAAGAAGGTGCTCTCGGTCGCGGTCTACAACCACTACAAGCGGCTGCAGACACGCGGCGGCAGCGGGCGCTCGAAGGAAGACGTCGAGATCGCCAAGAGCAACATTCTCCTGATCGGCCCGACGGGCTGCGGCAAGACCCTGCTCGCCGAGACGCTCGCGCGGCTGCTGAACGTGCCGTTCACGATCGCCGATGCGACGACGCTCACCGAGGCCGGCTATGTCGGCGAGGACGTCGAGAACATCATCCAGAAACTGCTGCAGAAGTGCGACTACGATGTCGAGAAGGCCCAGACGGGCATCGTCTACATCGACGAGATCGACAAGATCTCGCGCAAGGCCGACAACCCGTCGATCACGCGCGATGTCTCGGGCGAGGGCGTGCAGCAGGCGTTGCTGAAGCTGATCGAGGGCACGATCGCCTCGGTGCCGCCGCAAGGCGGACGCAAGCACCCGCAGCAGGAATTCCTGCAGGTCGACACCTCGAACATTCTGTTCATCTGCGGTGGTGCGTTCTCGGGTCTCGAGAAGATCATCCTGAACCGCACGCAGAAGGGCGGCATCGGCTTCACGTCCGAAGTACGCGACATGAACGCGAGGGGTGGCCCCGACGTGTTCCACGAAGTCGAGCCCGAGGACCTGATCAAGTACGGGCTCATCCCCGAGTTCGTCGGCCGCCTGCCGGTGGTGGCGACCCTGGAAGAACTCGACGAGGCGGCGCTCGTGTCGATCCTCACCGAGCCGAAGAATGCGCTGACGAAGCAGTACCGGCGGCTCTTCGACATGGAAGGCGCCGAGCTCGAATTCCGCGAGGACGCGCTGAAGGCCGTGGCGCAGCGCGCCATGCAGCGCAAGACGGGCGCCCGCGGCCTGCGCACGATCCTCGAGACGATCCTCCTCGACACGATGTACGAGCTGCCGTCTCTCCGCGGCGTCTCGAAGGTCGTGATCGACGAGACCGTGATCGACGGCCAGACGAAGCCCTACATCGTCTACAAGTCCGATTCCGGCGACGACACGCAGCGGCGGGCCCACAGCATCGCGAGCTGATCCCGGCTCCGGCCGGCCGGGCGGCTTGAAATGGCCGCGGCGCGCCCCCACCTCTGAGCTAGACTATCTGCGTACTGCGCGAGGGCCCCCCTGTGTCCGAATCCTCCCCGTCGAGCGTCAAGATCACCGCCATCGAGAACCTGCCGGTCCTGCCGTTGCGGGACGTGGTGGTCTATCCGCACATGGTGATTCCGCTGTTCGTCGGGCGCGAGAAATCGATCCAGGCGCTCGATGTCGCGATGAAGGCGGACAAGCGCATCATGCTGGTCGCGCAAAAGCAGGCCGACATCGACGACCCGAAGGCCGACGACCTGTACCGGATCGGCACCGTCGCGACGATCCTGCAGCTCCTCAAGCTCCCCGATGGCACCGTCAAGGTGCTCGTCGAGGGCGTCGATCGTGCGCACATCGAGCGCATCCACGCGGGCGAGTTCTACGGCTGCGACGTCACGCTGCAGCCGGACGGCGACATCTACGACGAGAAGGAGATGGACGTCCTCGGCCGCTCGGTGATTTCGCAGTTCGAGCAGTACGTGAAGCTCAACAAGAAGGTGCCGCCCGAGGTGCTGACCGCGCTCGCCGGCATCGAGCAGCCCGGCCGGCTCGCCGACACCGTGGCCGCGCACATGGCGCTCAAGCTTCCCGAGAAGCAGAAGGTGCTCGAGATCCTCGACGTCAAGCAGCGCCTCGAGCACATCCTCGTCGCGATCGAGGGCGAGATGGACATGCTGCAGATCGAGAAGCGCATCCGCGGGCGCGTCAAGTCGCAGATGGAAAAGAGCCAGCGCGAGTACTACCTGAATGAGCAGATGAAGGCCATCCAGAAGGAACTCGGCGACATGGAGGACGGCGCGAACGAGCTGGCCGACATCGAGCAGAAGATCCAGAAGGCCGGCATGCCGAAGGAGGCCCGCGACAAGGCGATGGCCGAGCTCGGCAAGCTGAAGCTGATGTCACCGATGTCGGCCGAAGCGACCGTGGTGCGCAACTACGTCGACTGGCTGGTGAAGGTGCCGTGGAAGAAGCGCACCAAGGTCATCAAGGACATTGCGCGCGCCGAGAAGGTGCTGGACGAGGACCACTATGGCCTCGAGAAGGTCAAGGAGCGCATCGTCGAGTACCTCGCCGTGCAGCAGCGCGTCGACAAGCTGAAGGGCCCGATCCTGTGCCTCGTCGGCCCGCCGGGCGTCGGCAAGACCTCGCTCGGCCAGTCGATCGCGCGCGCGACGAACCGCAAGTTCGTGCGCATGTCGCTCGGCGGCGTGCGCGACGAGGCCGAGATCCGCGGCCACCGCCGCACCTATATCGGCTCGATGCCCGGCAAGATCGTGCAGAACATGGCGAAGACCGGCGTGCACAACCCGCTCTTCCTGCTCGACGAAGTCGACAAGATGTCGATGGACTTCCGCGGCGACCCGTCGTCGGCGCTGCTCGAAGTGCTCGACCCCGAGCAGAACGCGGCCTTCAACGATCACTACCTCGAGGTCGATTTCGATCTCTCACAGGTCATGTTCGTGTGCACCGCGAACAGCCTGAACATCCCGGCGCCGCTCCTCGATCGCATGGAAGTGATCCGCCTGCCGGGCTACACCGAAGACGAGAAGATGAACATCGCGCGGCGCTACCTCGTGCCGAAGCAGATGAAGAACAACGGCGTGAAGCCGGACGAGCTGAAGGTCAGCGACGAGGCGCTGCTCGACATCGTGCGTTACTACACGCGCGAGGCGGGCGTGCGCAATCTCGAGCGCGAGATCGCGAAGATCTGCCGCAAGACCGTCAAGCAGCAACTGCTCGCGAAGAAGGAGAAGGCGGTCACCGTCACGTCGAAGGGTCTCGAGAAGTTCCTCGGCGTGCGCCGCTTCCGCTACGGCAAGGCCGAAGAGCAGAACCGGGTAGGGCAGGTCACCGGGCTCGCGTGGACCGAGGTCGGCGGCGAACTGCTGACGATCGAGGCGGCCGTGGTGCCCGGCAAGGGCAAGCTGCAGCACACCGGCCAGCTCGGCGAGGTGATGCAGGAATCCATCCAGGCCGCGATGACCGTGGTGCGCAGCCGCGCCAACGTGCTCGGCATCGAGCCCGACTTCTACCAGAAGCACGACGTGCATCTGCACATGCCGGAAGGCGCGACGCCGAAGGACGGCCCGAGCGCCGGCATCGGCATGTGCACCGCGCTCGTGTCGGCGCTGACCAAGATCCCGGTGCGCTCGGATGTCGCGATGACCGGCGAGATCACGCTGCGCGGCGAGGTGCTGCCGATCGGGGGTCTCAAGGAGAAGCTGCTCGCGGCGCATCGCGGCGGCATCGAGACGGTGCTGATCCCGATCGACAACGAGAAGGACCTCACCGAGATCCCCGACAACATCAAGGGCAACCTCAAGATCAAGCCCGTGAAGTGGATCGACGAGGTGCTCGAGATCGCGCTCGCGGCGCGCCCGGTGCCGCTCGCCGCGGCGGCCGATGCCGCCACGCCTCCGCCAGCCGCCGACCCGAAGCGCGCGCGGCGCGCGGCGCGAAGGGCCGGAGCGCATTAGGAAGCGAACAGCGCGTGGTGCGCGGGGAGCGGTGAGCGGTGATCGGCCGCGCCACCCCGCGGGCCGCGATGGGTCGTGGCCGTCGTCAGTTGGCGCGGTTCATTCCGGCCACGTCAACAGGCGGACCGATTTCGCGGATTCGTCCGCCTGTTGACGTGCCCCGCCGGCGGCGGCAGCACGCGGCAGGGTGCACCGCGAGCCACGCGCGCCGCGTGACGAGCCAGGCGAAGAGCGCGAGCAGGGCGCCACCCGTCGCGCCGCCGAGCGTGCCTCCGCCGCCATCACCTCCCAGGCCGGGCGGCGACGGAGCCGGCGTGGCCGGTGGCGTCGCGCTCGTCTCGTTGCGCTTCAGGAGAAAGAGCCCGTTCGAAATGTCGCTCACCGCGAGCGTGCCCGAGGGCAGGAACGGGTAGACGCCCCATGCGCCGTCGGTGCCCGCCACATTGGCCGCGGGCAAGAGGAACGTGTCGAACCAGCCGACTTCGCGCAGCGCGCGCGGGTCTGCGAGATCGTGGATCACGAGGCCGCGGCGATAGTGCGCGAGGTAGTAGCGGTCGCCGACCGTATAGCCATTGTGGTCGGTCGTGGTATCGGCGCCGGTGAACGAGGTCGTGATGGTCGGTGCGCGCAGGTCGCCGATGTCGAGCGTGTAGATCGACGTGTGGAGGCCGGGTATGCGCAGCTCGTCGAGCTCGTCGTGCACGATGACGTAGCGCTGATCCGCCGTCGGCCAGCCCGAGTGGATGTAGCGCGCGTTCGGGTAGGTCGCGGATCCGAGGAATGCGGGTGCGGCCTTGTCCGTCACATCCCACAGGTCGACGCGCTCGACATTGAAGTCGATCAGCACCTCGCAGGGGTTGTGTGCCGCCGCGCATTGCGTCGTGCGGTTGTCGGTGAGCAGCACGCTCGTCGAATCGTGCATGTACGGAGTCGGCGCGCCCGGCGCGCCCGGGTTCGTCGCGACGAGCGTCGGGTTCACGGGGTCCGCGAGGCTGTAGATGCGGTAACGGCCGCCGAGCAGGTCGGCGCCCGCGACATACAGGAACGGGGTTGCTCCGGGCAGCGCCATGCCGGTCGCGTAGTCGACATTGGCGAGATAGAGCGTGTGCGAAGTCGACAGGTCGTGCAGCGTGTTCGCGAGCGTGGCCGTCGCCGGCAGGTCCGAGAGATCGATGATCTGCAGGCCCGCACCGGCGCCTTCGGTCGTGATGTACGCATACGCGCGGTGCCGGTTCGCGGCGGCATCGAATACCTGGTAGACCTTCACTTCGCGCCACGCGTTCGTGACACCCGGTATCGTCGCGACTTCGCGCGGGCTTTCCGGAGTCGTCACATCGACCACGGCAGTGCCGTTGCGCAGTCCGACGATCACGTACTCGCGGTTGTCGTCGCGGTCGACGAAACCCCACAGGTTCGCGACGCTGAGCGGTTGCGTCGAGAACGACGTGAGCGGGATCTGGGCGAGGAAGTCGATATTCCAGCAGGGAAACGTGCCCGCGAGGCCACCGCTGCAGGGAGTCGCGGCCTGCGCCTGCACTTTTTCGCGCGGGATCGGCACGCCCGCTTCATCGACCGGCGTGAATCCGAAGGCGATCAGCGTCTGGACGAAGCGCGGGTCCGCGCCGCGCACGTACGCGCGATGCGCGACCGGGTCGTCGGTCGCGAAGTCGTCGGCGGCGCTGTAGCCGGCTCGCAGCCCCTGCTTGCCGAAGAGCAGTTCCTCGAGGTTGAAGCCCGAGAGGTCGTAGGTGCCGGCGCCCACCTTGATCGCATCGCCGGGGCGCAGCTGCGAGAACGCGTATTCGAGCGTTCGGCAAGGCGCATCCCGATGGTCGCAGTCGTCGCTGTCGACGCCCTCCGGGGCGACGTAGCGCGTGCCGGCGACATCGTCGTGGGCGGTTGCAACGCCGGCGGCAAGAGCGGTGGCGACGGTGGCGGCGAGGGCCGGAAACTGGTCCAGAAACCGTCTGGCGCGTCCTTGCGGGGTCTGCATGGACGGAGTTTACGCCTGTTCCCTGAACGGCTATCATCCGCGCCCTTCTGACGCTTGAAGGGTGCTTAGCTCAGCGGTAGAGCGTCGCCCTTACAAGGCGAGGGTCGGGGGTTCGATCCCCTCAGCACCCACCATGTGGAGCGGTAGTTCAGTTGGTTAGAATACCGGCCTGTCACGCCGGGGGTCGCGGGTTCGAGTCCCGTCCGCTCCGCCACCTGGTCATTGTGAACCGGCGCACACGCCGCCGCGTTCCCGGTGCCGCAACTTCGTGTAAGGTGCGAGCCGATGCATCGGTTCAGGGTTGTCACCCCGCTCATCTGGATTCTGTGCGTTGCGTTCCTCGCGGCGCGCGCGGGCGGTGCGCACCTGCATCTGTGCCTCGATGGCCTCGAGGCGCCCGTCACGGTCCATGTCGAGGGGCACACCGGCCAGCACGAGGCGGAAGAGGTGGGCACGTCGCACAACGATGTCGATGTGCCGATCGTCGCCGAGGCGCTCGCCAAGTCGTCGAAGGCGCTGGCGGATCCCGAAGGCCTGGCGCTGCTCGCGCTGTCCCTGTTTTTCCCGCTCGCGCGGTATCCCTCGCGCGTCCGGCCTGCGCGCGCACGCGCGTGCGTCCCGTTCTCTCCGCCCCGTCATTTCCTGCCTCCTGCGCACGCGCCCCCGCGCTGATACCTCCATTGCTCCTGCCTTGAGTTGACGCCGGCGGCGCCTCGCGCACCGGCCCTGGAGGTTTCATGAATCCGCTCGTCGCACGCGCGCTCGTCGCGTGTGCAGGTATCTGGCTGACCGGCGCCGGCCATGCCCTCACGCTCGACCGTGCCGTCGAACTGGCGCTGCAACGCAATCCCGAGCTCGCGGCGAGCGCCTGGGACCTCGTTGCCGGACAGGCGCGTGTGGCGCAGGCGAACCTGCGCCCCAACCCCGGACTCGCCATCGATCTCGAGAACTTCGCCGGCCGAGGTGCGCTGCAGGGCACGGACGCGCTCGAAGCGACGCTCAGCCTGAGCCAGGTGATCGAACTCGGCGACAAGCGCGGCCGGCGCGTGACGGCCGCGCGCGCCGCATTCGATCTCGCGAGTGTGGAGCGCGAGGCCCGCCAGCTCGACGTGCTGGCACAGGTCACGACGCGCTTCATCGACGTCGTGGCGATGCAGGAGCGCGTGCGCCTTGCGGGCCACTCGCGCGACCTCGCGGCGCGCACGCTCGAAGCCATTGCGGCGCGCGTTGCCGCGGGCCGCACGCCGGAGGCCGAACGCAGCCGGGCGCAGATCGCGCTGCTGCGCGCGGAGATCGACGAGCGGCAGTCGCAAAGCGCACTGCGCGGCGCGCGCCACGCGCTCGCGAGCCTGTGGGGCGATGCCGAACCGGGGTTCGGAATTGCTCAGGCGGATCTCTACGCGCTGCCACAAGTCGCGCCGTTCGCGGAACTCGCGGCGCGCGTCGCACGCAATCCGGACATCACGCGCTTTGCGACGGAGGCGCGCCTGCGCGACGCGGAGCTCGCGCTCGCGCGAGCCGGGTCGCGGCCGGACCTCTCGCTCGGGCTCGGCGTGAGACGGTTCGGAGAGACGAGCGACACGGCACTGGTAGCGGGGTTCTCGCTGGCGCTGCCGGTCTTCGATCGCAACCAGGGCGCGATTCGCGAGGCAGAGGCCCGGCGGGCGCAATCCGCGGCCGCCGGGGAGGCCGCCCTGATTCGTTTGCGCGCCACGCTGTTCGGGCTCCATGAGCAGATGTCGGCCGCCCGCGATCGCGGCGATGCGCTGCGCGATCACGCCGTGCCGCAGGCACGCATCGCCCTCGAGCAGACCCGATACGGCTATGACCGCGGCCGCTTCTCGTTTCTCGAGCTCGTGACGGCGCAGCAGGATCTGCTCGATCTCGAAGCCGCCGCGATCGACGCCGCCACCGACTACCACCACCTGCTCGCCGAGCTGGAACGCATCACGAGCGAGCCGCTGACTGCCCGCGTTTCCGAGGCACCTGTGCCATGAAGCATCTCATTGCTGCCCTGATGGGTATTGCCATCTTCTCCGGTGGCTGCTCGGATTCCTCACCCACACCGCCTGCCGAATCGCAGGAACATGGGGCCGTCGACGACCACCGCGAGGGGCGCGTCACGATACCTGCGGAGACCGCGAAGGAAGCGGGTGTCGTCGTCGAAGCGGCGGGCCCCCGCACGATCGAGGATCTGCTGCCGCTCTACGGCGTGATCGCGCCGGATCCGGAAGCGGTCCGCGCCGTATCGGCGCGCTTCCCCGGATCGATCCGCACGATCGCCCGATCGCCCGGTGAGACGGTGAAGCGCGGTGACGTGCTCGCGACGGTCGAATCGAACGAGAGCCTGCAGACCTATGCCGTCACCGCACCAATCGCGGGTGTCGTGACCGCGCGCCACGCCAATCCGGGCGAGATGGCGGGCGATGGCCCGCTGTTCGTGATCGCGGACCTGTCGCGGGTCGTGGCCGATCTCGCCGTGTTTCCGCGTGACATCGCCCGCGTGCGACCGGGCCAGCGTGCGCGCGTGCGATCGGTCGATGGCGGCGTCGCACACGAGGGTCGCGTGATCTTCGTGAGTCCCGCAGGCGCGGGTGCGAACCAGGCGCTCACGGTGCGCGTGCAGCTCGACAACGCCGGCCGGCACTGGACACCGGGCGTGTACGTGAACGCGGATCTGCTCGTGGGCGGCACGACGGTACCGGTCGCGGTGCGCACCGATGCCGTTCAGCGCGTTCGCGGCGTGCAGGTCGTGTTCCGCAACGACGGCGACACCTACGAGGTGCAGCCGGTCGAACTCGGCCGCAGCGACGGCGAATGGGTCGAGGTTACGGCCGGCCTCGCGGCGGGCGCGGCCCATGTCGCGCGCAACAGCTTCCTGATCAAGGCCGACATCGAAAAATCGGCAGCGTCACATGAGCACTGAGGCAGTCGACGGACTCATCCGCTTCGCGGTGGCGCGCCGCTGGATCATCCTGTTCCTGGTGCTGCTCGCCGCGGCGGTCGGCGTGTGGAGCTACCAGCGCCTGCCGATCGATGCCGTGCCGGACATCACCAATGTCCAGGTGCAGATCAACACCGAGGCACCCGGCTACTCGCCGCTCGAGGCCGAACAGCGCATCACGTTTGCCATCGAGACGGCGATGGCCGGGTTGCCCGATCTCGATTACACGCGCTCCCTGTCGCGCTACGGCTTGTCGCAGGTCACGGTCGTGTTCAAGGACGGGACCGACATCCACTTCGCACGCAATCTCGTTGCACAGCGCTTGCAGGAAGCACGGAGCCGGCTGCCGGCAGGGATCGAACCGGGCATGGGCCCGATTGCGACCGGCCTCGGGGAGATATTCATGTACGTCGTGACGGCCGAGCCGGGGGCCCTCCAGCCCGACGGCCGCCCGTATGACGCGACGGCGCTGCGCACCGTCCAGGACTGGATCGTGCGGCCGCAGCTGCGACAGGTGGCAGGCGTCAGCGAGGTCAACAGCATCGGTGGCTACACCCGCCAGTACCACGTGACACCCGATCCGGGAAAACTGCTCGCGTACGGGCTCACGCTGCAGGATCTCGCCGCCGCGCTCGAACGCAACAATGCGAACGTCGGCGCGGGCTACATCGAGCGTGCCGGCGAGCAGTACCTGATCCGGGTTCCGGGGCAATTGCGCGACATACCGGACATCTCGCGCGTGGTCGTCGCGCGGCGCGCCGGTCTGGCGGTGCGTGTCGGCGACGTCGCCGACGTGGTGCTCGGCAAGGAATTGCGCACGGGGGCTGCGACGCAGGACGGCGACGAAGTCGTCCTCGGTACCGTGTTCATGCTCACCGGCGAGAACAGCCGCACGGTCAGCCGGCGCGTCGCGGGCAGGCTCGCCGACATCCGCAGAACGCTCCCGGCGGGTGTCAGCGCGCAAGCGGTCTACGACCGGACCCACCTCGTCGACCGCACGATCGCGACCGTGCAGAAAAACCTGTTCGAGGGCGCGCTCCTCGTGATCGTCGTGCTGTTCGCGATGCTCGGCAACCTGCGCGCGGCGCTCGTCACCGCACTCGTCATCCCGCTGTCGATGCTGCTGCTCATCACCGGCATGGTCGAGCAGAAGGTGAGCGCCAACCTGATGTCGCTCGGCGCGCTCGATTTCGGCCTCATCGTGGATGGTGCCGTCATCATCGTCGAGAGCTGCCTCTCGCGCCTCGCGGAGCGCCAGCATCGCCTCGGGCGGGCGCTCGACACAGAGGAACGGCTGCACACCGTCTACATGGCGACCCGCGAGGTGTTCACGCCGAGCCTGGTCTCGGTGCTCGTCGTCGTGCTCGTCAACCTGCCGATCTTCGCGTTGACCGGCGTCGAAGGAAAGATGTTCCACCCGATGGCCTTCGCGGTCGTGACCGCATTGCTCGGCGCGCTCGTGCTGTCGCTCACGTTCGTGCCGGCCGCGCTGGCGCTTGCGCTGCGGGGTCGCGTTTCGGAACGGGAGAACCCGATCGTCGCGTTCCTGCGGCGGGGTTATGAACCCGTGCTGGGCGCTGTCCTGTGCGCGCCGTGGGTCGTGGTGGCAGTGTCCTCGGTGCTCGTGATCGGCTGTGCGCTGCTCGCGACGCGCCTGGGCACCGAGTTCATCCCGAGCCTCGATGAAGGCGACATCGCGCTGCACGCGCTGCGCATTCCGGGCACCGGACTCGAGCAGGCGGTCGGCATGCAGTCGCAGCTCGAACGGCACCTGAAGGCGCGCCCGGAAGTCGCGCGCGTGTTCTCGAAGATCGGCACGGCGGAGGTCGCGACCGATCCGATGCCGCCATCGGTCGCCGACACGTTCGTCATGCTGAAGCCGCAGGAAGAATGGCCGGGCCCGTCGAAGACGAAGGCCGCGCTCGTGGCCGAGCTCCAGGCGGTCGCGGCGGGCGTGCCGGGCAGCAATTACGAGTTCACGCAGCCGATCGAGATGCGCTTCAACGAGCTGATCTCGGGCGTGCGATCGGACCTCGCGGTCAAGATCCATGGCGAGGATCTCGAGACGCTCGCGGCGCTCGGTGAGCAGGTGGCCGCGCTGCTCGAGCGCGTGCCGGGTGCGGCCGACATCCACGTCGAACAGGTCGCCGGGTTGCCGATGCTGTCGATCCACCCGAAACGTGAAGCGCTTTACCGGTACGGCCTCAATGTGGCGGATATCCAGGAGGTCGTGGGTATCGCGCTCGGCGGGCAGACGGTGGGGCAGATTTTCGAGGGCGATCGCCGCTTCGATCTCGTGGTCCGCCTCCCGGAGCACCTGCGCCGCGACATCGCTGCGCTCGAGCGCCTGCCGGTGCCGCTGCCGCAAGGGGGCGGCCATGTACCGCTCGCGGAAGTGGCGAGCTTCGACATCGCGCCGGGTCCCAACCAGGTCAGCCGAGAGAATGGCAAGCGACGCATCGTCGTCACCGCGAATGCGCGCGGCCGCGACCTCGGGTCTCTCGTGCAGGACGCGAAGACGCTGATCGATGCGCAGGTTGCGCTGCCGGCGGGCTACTGGCCCGAGTACGGCGGCACGTTCGAGCAGCTGGAATCGGCGAGCGCCCGGCTGCGCCTGCTGACCCCCGTCACGCTGCTGCTGATCTTCGGCCTGCTGTTCATGACCTTCGGTTCCGCGCGCGACGCGGCGCTCGTGTTCAGCGGCGTGCCGCTCGCGCTGACGGGTGGGGTCATTGCGCTGTGGCTTCGCGGCATTCCGCTGTCGATCTCCGCGGGCGTCGGCTTCATCACGCTCTCGGGCGTCGCGGTGCTCACGGGTGTCGTGATGGTCTCCGCGATCCGCGACCGGTTGCAGCAGGGTGCTGCCATCGAAGACGCGATCCGGCAGGGCGCCCTGCTGCGGCTGCGCCCGATCCTGATGGTCGCGCTCGTGGCGGCGCTCGGCTTTCTGCCGATGGCGCTGAACACCGGGACGGGTGCCGAGGTCCAGCGCCCGCTCGCCACGGTCGTCATCGGGGGCATCCTCTCGTCGACGGTGCTCACCCTGCTCGTGCTGCCGGGGCTCTGCCGCATGACAGCGCGGGCGCACCCCAGTAGACTACGCGACCCGCAAAATTCCGCGTCTCCGGGTTGACAGATGCTTCAGAAGATCCGCGATCACCTGCACGGTGCCATCGGTTACACGATCCTCGGCGCGATCGCGCTCGTATTCGTGGCGTGGGGCGCCTACGGCATCGTCGACGTCGGCATCGGCCGCAGCGCGTTTGCCGCCAAGGTCAACGGCGAGAAGATCCCGCTCGAGACGGCCCGCCAGGCCTGGCTCGACCAGCAGGCGCAGGTCGCACGGGCCTTCGGTGGCGAGATCCCCGCGGAGCGCCGCGCGGAACTGCAGCAGAGCGTCCTCGAGGGCCTGATCGCACGCACGATGATCGACGCCCGGGTGCACGATCTCGGCTACCGCGTGACCGATGCGCAGATCAGGGAGGCGATCGAGCACGAGCCGGCGTTCCAGGTCGACGGCAAGTATTCCGCGACGATCGCCAAGGCCCGCCTCGCGCAGGTCGGCCTCAGCGTCCAGGCTTTCGAGGCGGACCTGCGCACCTCGCTCGCGCGCCAGCAGTTGCAGCGCGCGATCGGCGTGTCGGAGTTCGTGACGAAAAAGGAACTCGATCGCATCGTTGGTCTCGAGGACGAGCAGCGCGAAGTGACCTGGGCGTTGCTGACGGCCGCGGATTTCGCCCCGGCCCGGATCGACGAAGCCGCCGTGCGCGCGTACTACGACGCAAATACGCAGCAGTACATGACCACCGAGTCGGTGCGGCTCGCGTGGGGCGAGCTGAGGCTCGACCAGGCTGCCGCGCAGATCACGGTCGTCGACGAGGACCTGCGCAAGCTCTACGCGGAGCACAAGGATCGCTACGTCGAGCCCGAGCGCCGGCGCGCGCGCCACATCCTCGTCGCGGACGAAAAGACCGCGGACGACGTGCTCGCGAAGCTGAAGGCGGGCGGCGATTTCGCGGCGCTCGCGAAGCAGTATTCGAAGGATGCCGTGTCGGCCGCAAACGGCGGCGACCTCGGCTTCGCGACGCGCGCAACATTCGTCGCGCCGTTTGCCGACGCGGTTTTCGGCATGAAAGTCGGCGAGCTTCGCGGGCCGGTGAAGACGCAGTACGGCTATCACGTGATCCAGCTCGAGGCGATCGAGCCCGGCAAGACGAAGACCTTCGAGGAAGCGCGCCCCGACCTCGAGGCCCAGTATCGGCGCGAGCAGGCGGCGGATCGCTTCGGTGACGCCGAGGAGCAGTTGCAGACCCGTCTCGAACTCCCGGGCGCGACGATCGAGTCGCTCGCGAAGGAATTCGGTCTCGCGACCGGCGTGGTCGACAATTTTGAACGCGGTGCCGGCGGTGGCGTGCTCGGCGGCAGTCCCGCGCTGCAGGACGTCGTGTTCAGCGATGCGGTATTGAACCAGGGCCGCGTCGGCGGTCCGGTGGCGCTCGGCGAAGATCGCGTCGTCGTCGTGAAGGTGCTCGAGCACCGCAAGCCGGTGGCGCGCCCGCTCGCCGACGTGCGCGATCAGGTCGTCGCGACGCTGAAGCATCAGCAGGGCCTCGATGCAGCGCGCGCCGCGGCACAGGCCGCGCTCGGAAGATTGCAGGCGGGTGACGCATTCGCGGTCGCGCTCGCGGGCCGCAGGATCGAAGGACCGCGCTACATCGGGCGCACCGACCCGTCGGCGCCGGCGGCCGTCCGCACCCGGGTTTTCGCGACACCGCGGCCGCAGGGAAAGCCGATCTACGAAGTCGTGCCGACCGACGACGGTGCGGCGGTGGTCGCAGTGCTCGAGTCGCGGGCCGACCCGGCACCGCTCAGCGCCGAGGCGCGGCAGGAGCGTGTGCAGAACGTCGTCAGCCGGCTCGGCACGGCCGACATCGCGGCCTATGTCGCCGAGGCGCGGCGCAAGGCCAAAGTGACAGTGAACCCCTCCGCGTTCGAGTAGCGCGCCGCACGGCGCGCGTCCGGCCGCGGCGCCGGGCCTAGTCGCCGTCGAGCGAAAAGTTCATGCCGACACTGCTGTAGCCGTTGTCGACGTAGAGGATCTCGCCCGTGATGCCGGCGGCGAGGTCCGAGCAGAGGAAGGCGGCGGCATTGCCCACATCCTCCGGCGTGACATTGCGGCGCATCGGTGCGACATCGGCCACACGGCCGAGCATCTTGCGAAGGCCCGCAATGCCTGCCGCGGCGAGCGTCTTGATGGGACCCGCCGAAATGCCGTTCACGCGGATGCCCTTCGGGCCGAGGTCCGCGGCGAGGAAACGCACATTGGCCTCGAGGCTCGCCTTGGCGAGGCCCATCACGTTGTAGCCCGGGATCGAGCGCACGGCACCGAGGTAGCTGAGCGTCACGACCGCGCCGTGGCGACCCGCCATCAGCGGTGCGGCGCCCCGCGTCAGGGCGGTGAGACTGTAGCTCGAGACGTCGTGAGCGATGCGGAACGCTTCACGGGTCGTCACGTCGACGAACTGTCCGGCGAGCGCCTCGCGCGGCGCAAACGCCACCGCGTGCACCAGCACGTCGAGGCTGCCCCACTCGCGGCCGAGCAGCGCGAAGGCGGCGTCGATCTCGCTGTCGACCGTGACGTCGAGCGGCAGCGTGAGTGCGCCGAGCTCGGCGGCGAGCGGCAGCACACGCTCCTTCAGCTTGTCGTTCGCGTAAGACATCGCGAGTTGCGCGCCCTCGCGATGCATCGCCTGTGCAATGCCCCATGCGATGGAGCGGTCGGTCGCGACGCCCACGATGAGCGCGCGCTTGCCGGTCATGAAGCCCATGCGTTTACCCGCGTTTCTTGACGGTGAGTTTCTGTCCCGGCTTGATCGCTTCCTGCGCGGAAATCCCGTTCCACGCGACGATCTGCGAGACCGTGATGCCGAAGCGGCGCGCGATCGCCCACAGCGTATCGCCCGAGCGGACCGTGTAGCTGCCGCCGGCACTGCCGCTCGCGCTGCCGCGGCTGTTGTGACTGCTGCTTGCGGACGACGCCGCCGATTTGCTGACCACGAGGCGCTGGCCGGCGCGGATCGTGTCGTTCACGCCCATGTGGTTCAGCGCGGCGAGCGTGCGCACATCGATGCGGTTGCGCCGCGCGATCGCCGACAGCGTGTCGCCGCGACGCACGACGTGCACACCGCCGCGCGCCGGCCCGCCGCGCACACCCCGGTCGACGCGCAGTGCGGCGAGCTGCACCTTCGCCGGCAACTCGGTGACGCCCGACGGTACGCGCAGGTCGTCGCCGACGGCGAGGCGGTCGTTCGCGCGCAGGTCGTTCAGCTCGCGGATCACGTGGGTCTGCGTGTGGTATTCGCGGGCGATCTCCGCCACGGTATCCCCGGCGCGCACGCGATGGTGGATGACGCGCATGCGCTCGTCGGGAGTCAGCTGTTGCACGCTCTCGCGAAAGAGATCGGCCGTGTCGGCCGGCACCAGCAGGCGGTGCGGGCCGGACGGATCGGTGGCCCAGCGGTGAAACGCGGGATTCAGCGTATAGAGCTCGTCATACGAAATGCCCGCGAGGTCGGCGGCGAGCTTCATGTCGATCTGGCCGAGTGTGTCGACACTCACGAAGTACGGCTCGTTCGGCACGGAGCTGAACTCGATGCCGTAGTCTTCGGGCGAGAGGAACAGGCGTGCCATCGCCAGCAGCTTCGGCACATAGGCGCGCGTTTCCTTCGGCAGGCGCGACCGGATCGAGAAGAAATCGGTGTCGTGGCCGGCGGCCGCACTGGCGCGCATGGCGCGCGCGACATTGGCTTCGCCGCAGTTGTAGGCCGCGACCGCGAGCAGCCAGTCGTCGAACTCGTCGTGCAGGAACTGCAGGTAATCGAGCGCCGCGCGGGTCGATTCGATGACGTCGCGGCGACCGTCGTACCACCAGTCCTGCTTGAGGCCGAAGCGCGAGCCGGTCGGCGGAATGAACTGCCAGAGGCCCGAAGCGCGCGCGCGCGAATAGGCGTAGGGCTCGAAGGCACTCTCCACCACCGGCAGGAGTGCGAGTTCGAGCGGCATCTGCCGCGCTTCGATTTCACCGACGATGTGATAGAGGTACGGCCCCGCACGGCCGAAGACGCGGTCGAGGTATTCGGGGTTGTTCGCGTACCAGCGGAACTCGCGGTCGATGGCCTCCGACTCCACGTCGGGGAGCTGGTAGCCGGCCCTGATGCGGTCGAAGAGGTCGGCATACTTTTCCGGCGTGATGCCCGCGACGGTGACCGGCACTTCGGGCGGCGGCGCGACGAGCGGTGGAGCGGGAGTCTCGAGGACAGCGGGCGAGGTCGGGGCGGGGGTCGGGGCAGGCGGCGCTGGCTCGCGCATCGTGGCGCAAGCGCTGAGTGCCAGGGCGGCCAGCAGGCCCAGTATCCGTTTCAAAGATCATCCCCCGTCGGCGAGGTGGCTGCAGCGTTAAGCTACCCCCTTGAAACGGCGTATTTAACCTGTAAGTTCACATATTGGCTAGCATTTTTGTGTCCCGGTTCACGTAACCCATGTCGATCGCCCCGCCGTCCGTACTGCTCGAGGCCGAAACGGCGCTCCTCGTGGAGATGCTCGACGATGTTTTCGGCTGGGAACTGCTGCAGGTCGGGCTCTGGGGGCCGCCGCGCGGCCTGCTCGGCGGGTCGCGCACGCGACAGTGCACCGTGATCGCCGAGCGCGCGCTCGGGGGCGTCGACCTGGTGACGCGTCTCCCGCAGTTGCCGATCGCGGGCGGTACGGTCGATGCCGTGCTCCTGCCGCACACGCTGGAGAACCTGTCGGACGCGCAGGCGATGATCCGTGAAGCCGACCGTGTGCTGGCCGGTGACGGCAAGCTGATCATCGCCGGGCTGCGGCCCTTGAGCGTGTGGGGCCTGCGTGCGCGCCTGTCGCGCGGGACATTTCCGGTCGCGCCCAAGCGCCTGCTCGCCGAGCGACGCATCTGCGACTGGCTCGGGCTGCTCGGGTACGAGATGATCGCGACCCGTCACTGCCTGCACGGCGCGTATATCCTGAAAGCCCGCAAGCGCCTCTACACGATGACTCCCATCCGCATCCGACCGCGTGAACGCGCCGCCGTCCTCGGCAGCCTCGTCAAGCCGACGTCGCGCACGCGTTCATGACGGCGGTCACGATCTATACCGACGGTGCCTGTCGTGGCAACCCCGGCCCGGGGGGCTGGGGCGTGCTGCTGCTGGCCGGCGCGCACCGGCGCGAGCTGTCGGGCGCCGAGCCTGCGACGACCAACAACCGCATGGAACTCACGGCCGTGATCCGCGCGCTCGAGGCCCTGAAGCGCCCGGTGGCCGCGCGGCTCTACACCGATTCGGAATATGTGAGGCGTGGCATCGGCGAATGGCTGCCGGCATGGAAGGCGCGCGGCTGGAAAACCGCGGCGAAAAAGCCCGTGAAGAACCAGGACCTGTGGGAAGCGCTCGACGCGGCTGCGAGTCGCCATCGCGTGGAATGGCACTGGGTCAAGGCCCACTCGGGCATCGAGGGGAACGAACGCGTCGATGCGCTCGCGAACGAGGCGATCGATGCCATGCTCGCGCGCGGCTTGCAGTAGAATCGCGCGCGATGCGCCAGATCGTCCTCGACACCGAAACCACCGGCCTCGAAGTCGAGCGCGGCCACCGCATCATCGAAATCGGCGCGGTCGAGCTCGTGAACCGGCGTGCGACGGGCCGCACGTTCCATCGCTACCTCAATCCCGAACGCGACATCGACGAGGGCGCCCGGGCGGTTCATGGCATCTCGAGCGCCGATCTCGCGAGCGCGCCGCGCTTCGCGGACATTGCCGCCGAAATGCTCGCATTCCTCGCGGGCGCCGAGCTCGTGATCCACAACGCGCCCTTCGACATCGGCTTCCTCGACGCCGAACTCGCGCGGCTGCCCGAGGCCGCGGGCCTCGCGCGCCGGATCTCGGCCCTGTGCACGGTCCTCGACACGCTCGCGCTCGCCCGCGAAATGCACCCGGGCCAGCGCAACAATCTCGACGCGCTCTGCAAGCGCCACGGCATCGACAACTCGCACCGCGACCTGCACGGCGCGCTGCTCGATGCGCGCATTCTCGCCGACGTCTACCTCGCGATGACCGGTGGGCAAAGCACGCTGGCGCTCGACGCCTCGCATGGCACAGCCGCCGCCGATTCCCGCAGCGGCGGTGTCCACGCGCTCGTCCGTCCCGCCGCCGGCCTCGTGGTCCGGGGGGCGTCCGCGGAGGAACTCGCCGAGCACGACCGGCTGCTCGACCTCATCGACAAGGCGAGCGGCGGGCGCTGTGTCTTCCGGCAATGCGACCTGGATCGCGTTCGGCCGGCCGTGAACCACCAATAATTGACCGTTATGGACTTCAGCATGCGCAAATGTCGGATCGGCGTGGTCGGCCTCGGCTATGTCGGATTGCCGCTCGCCGTCGAATTCGGCAAGCACTACGAGACGGTCGGCTTCGACATCAAGCCGGAGCGGATCGCGGAACTCTCGAAGGGCCGCGACAGTACCCTCGAGGTCTCGCGCGCGGAACTCAAGGCGTCGAAGCGCCTGTCGTTCACATCCGACCTCGCGCAACTGCGCAGGTGCCGCGTCTACATCGTCACGGTGCCGACGCCGATCGACAACTACAAGCGCCCCGATCTCACGCCGCTCGTCAAGGCGAGCGAAACGCTCGGCAAGGTGCTGAAGAAGGGCGACATCGTGATCTACGAGTCGACCGTCTATCCCGGCTGCACCGAAGAGGAATGCGTGCCGGTCCTCGAGCGCGTCTCGGGGCTCACGTTCAACAAGGATTTCTTCGCGGGCTACAGCCCCGAGCGCATCAACCCGGGCGACAAGCAGCACCGGGTGACGACGATCAGGAAGGTGACCTCCGGCTCGACGCCGGAAGTGGCCGAATTCGTCGACAAGCTCTACGGCTCGATCATCACGGCCGGCACGCACAAGGCCTCGAGCATCAAGGTGGCCGAAGCCGCGAAAGTGATCGAGAACACGCAGCGCGACGTCAACATCGCGCTCATCAACGAACTGGCGCTGATCTTCAACCGCCTCGGCATCGACACCGAGGAGGTGCTGCTCGCGTCCGGCACCAAGTGGAACTTCCTGCCGTTTCGCCCGGGGCTCGTCGGCGGGCATTGCATCGGCGTCGATCCGTACTACCTGACCCACAAGGCGCAGGAGATCGGCTACCACCCCGAGATGATCCTCGCGGGGCGACGGCTCAACGACAACATGGCGCTCTATGTCGCGGGCGAAGTCGCGCGGCTGATGACCCAGCGCCGCATCCACGTGAAGGGCTCGCGTGTGCTCGTGCTCGGGCTCACGTTCAAGGAGAACTGCCCCGACATCAGGAATTCCAAGGTGGTCGACGTCGTGCGCGAGCTCGAGAAGTACGGCGCGAAGGTCGACGTGCACGACCCGTGGGTCGATGCGCGCGAGGCGCGGCACGAATACGGCATCCGTCCGGTGAAGGCGCCGAAGGCGCGCAGCTACGATGCGGTCGTGCTGGCCGTAGGCCATCAGCAGTTCAAGGACCTGGGCGCCTCGGCAGTTCGCCGGTTCGGCCGCAGGAATGCGGTCGTCTACGACATCAAGTACGTCTTCAGCGCCGACCAGGTCGACGGGCGGCTGTAGGCGGCATGAAGATCCTCGTCACCGGCGCCGCGGGGTTCATCGGGTCGCACACGGCGCAGCGCCTGCTGGCGCGCGGCGACGAGGTCGTCGGGCTCGACAACCTGAACGACTACTACGACGTGAACCTCAAGCGCGCGCGCCTCGCGCGCCTCGAGCCCGAGCCGGGCTTCCGGTTCGTCAAGCTCGACCTTGCCGACAACGGCGGCATGGCGAACCTCTTCAAGCGCGAGAAATTCCAGCGGGTCGTCCACCTCGCCGCGCAGGCCGGCGTGCGCTACTCGCTCGAGAATCCGCATGCTTACGTCACGAGCAACGTGACCGGCACGCTGAACGTGCTCGAGGGTTGCCGTCATCATGGCGTCGAGCATCTCGTGTTCGCATCGACGAGTTCGGTGTACGGCGCGCACACGAACATGCCGTTCAGCGTGCACGGCGACGTCGGCCACCCGCTGTCGATGTACGCCTCGACCAAGCGGGCGAACGAGCTGATGGCGCACAACTATGCGTGGCTCTTCCGGCTGCCGGTCACGGGGCTGCGCTTCTTCACGGTCTACGGCCCCTGGGGCCGGCCCGACATGGCGCTGTTTCTCTTCGCGAAGAACATCCTCGCGGGCAAGCCGATCGACGTCTTCAACCATGGCCACCACAAGCGCGACTTCACGTATGTCGACGACATCGTCGAGGGCGTGGTGCGCGCGACGGATCGCATCGCGCAGCCGAACCCGCAGTGGGACAGCGCGAACCCCGATCCGGCGACGAGCAGCGCGCCGTTCCGCCTCTACAATATCGGCAACAACCGGCCGGTCGAGCTCTTGCGCTACATCCAGGTGATCGAGGACTGCCTCGGCCGGAAGGCCGCGATGAACCTGCTGCCGTTGCAGCCGGGCGACGTACCGGATACCGAGGCGGACGTGCAGGAGCTGATCGACGAGGTCGGCTACAAGCCCGACACGCCGATCGAGGTGGGCGTGCGCCGGTTCATCGATTGGTACCTCGAATACTACCGGGGTGGGGCGCCGGGCGAATCGCGGGTGACCAATCTCGGCTAAACTCGCGGGATGAAAGTCCCGCTGCTCGACCTCAAACCCCAGTATCGCGCGCTGAAGGCCGGCATCGACGCCGCCATCGAAGCGGTCAGCGAGTCCCAGCATTTCATCCTCGGCCCCGCCGTGCGCCAGCTCGAGGCGGACGTGGCGGCGTATACCGGCACGCAGTTCGGCGTCGGCGTGTCCTCGGGCACCGATGCGCTGCTCGTTGCGCTCATGGTGCTCGACATCGGGCCGGGCGACGAGGTGATCACCTCGCCTTACACCTTCTTCGCGACGGCGGGCACGATCGCGCGCGCCGGCGCGCGGCCCGTGTACTGCGACATCGATCCAGCGACCTTCAACCTGTCGCCGGCCGCCGTCGAGCGCTTCATTGCGCGCGACTGCGAGGTCCAGGGCGGCCGGCTCGTCAACAGGCGGACAAAGGGCACCATCAAGGCCCTGATGCCCGTGCAT
Source organism: Steroidobacteraceae bacterium (assembly GCA_019187185.1). GTDB lineage: Bacteria > Pseudomonadota > Gammaproteobacteria > Steroidobacterales > Steroidobacteraceae > CADEFQ01. The sequence continues at coordinate 108,017 of JABAQU010000001.1, forward strand.
CTCTACGGCCAGGTGGCCGACATGGATCCGCTGGTGGCGATTGCGCGAAAGCACAAGCTGCGCGTGATCGAGGATGCCGCGCAGGCGATCGGCGCTGCGGACGCTCAGGGCCGGCGCGCCTGCGCCTTCGGTGACATCGGCTGCCTGTCGTTCTTTCCAACCAAGAACCTCGGCGCATTCGGCGATGCCGGGATGTGCGTGACGAACGATGCCGCGCTCGCGGAGCGCCTGCGGATCTTTCGCGTACACGGCGGCGAGCCCAAGTATTACCACGCGTTCATCGGCGGCAATTTCCGCCTCGACGAGCTGCAGGCCGCCGTGCTCAACGTGAAGCTGCCGCACCTCGATGCCTGGACCGCGGGGCGGCAGCGGAATGCGGCGTACTATGACGCGGCCTTTGCGAAGGCCGCGCTCGGCGCGCAGGTCGCGCCTCCGGTGGCGATGGCAGGCGCGCGCCACATCTACAACCAGTACGTGATTCGCGTTGCGCGTCGCGACGCGCTGCGCGCGCATCTCGCGTCGCGCGACATCGGCACCGAGATCTACTACCCGGTGCCGCTGCACCTGCAGAAGTGCTTTGCGTACCTCGGCCACGCGGCGGGAGATTTCCCGGAGTCGGAGCGTGCGGCTGCCGAAACGCTCGCGCTGCCGATCTTCCCCGAGCTCGAGACGGCGCAACTGCAGCACGTCGTCGACAGCATCGCGGGGTTCTACGCGTGAGCGGCAGGGTATGAGCAACCCGCAGCCGCCACGCATTGCCGGGCCCGAAACGCGGCCGTGGCAGCGGCTGCGGGAACTCGCGACGACGGTCGGCGCGCAGCACTTGCGGGATCTCTTCGCGAGCGATGCGGAGCGGTTCGAGCACTGTTCGGCGCGTGCCTGCAACCTGCTGCTCGACTACTCGCGCCAGCGCATCGACGCCGAAGTGTTCGCCGCGTTCGCGGCGCTCGCGGACGCGGTCGACCTGCGCAGCGCCATCGCCGCGATGCGCCGCGGGGATGCGATCAACACGACGGAGAAGCGGGCAGTCCTGCACGTCGCGCTGCGCCAGCGTGCTGGACAGCAGCTCGGGGGCGCCGAGGTGGAACGCCTCGTGCTCGCCGAACGCACGCGCATGCTCGATTTTGCGGAGCGGATGCGCCGCAAGTACCGGACCGTCGTCAATATCGGCATCGGCGGCTCGGATCTCGGGCCCGCGATGGCGGTCGGCGCGCTCGCGCGCTACAGCGAAGGCGCCCCGCGGCTGCAATTCGTCTCGAATGTCGACGGGTGCCAGATCACGGACGTCATCGCCTCGTCCGATCCCGTCACGACCTTGTTCATCGTGTCGTCCAAGACCTTCACGACGCAGGAGACGCTCGCGAACGCGCACGCGGCGCGCGAATGGATTGCGGGCGCGCTCGGCGAAGCGGCCGTGCCGGACCATTTCGCAGCGGTGTCGGTGAACACCGCCGCGATGAACGCCTTCGGCGTCCACCCGGATTACCGCTTCGAGATGTGGGACTGGGTCGGCGGCCGCTACTCGATCTGGTCGTCGATCGGGGTGTCGCTCGCAATCGCCATCGGCGCGCAGCATTTTCTCGCGTTCCTCGACGGCGGGCGCGACATCGACGAGCACTTCGCGTCGGCGCCATGGCATGCGAACCTGCCGGCGATCGCGGGCTTCCTCGGCGTGTGGAACGCAAACTTCCTCGGGCTGCCGACCCTCGCGGTATTGCCGTACGACCAGCGTCTCGCGCGTTTTCCCGCCTACCTGCAGCAGCTCGAGATGGAGAGTCTCGGCAAGTCGGTCACGCAGGGCGGTACGGCCGTGCAGTGGGGCACGGGGCCCGTGATCTGGGGCGAGCCCGGCAACAACGCACAGCATTCGTTCTTCCAGCTGCTGCACCAGGGCACGCCGCGCGCCGCGCTCGATTTCCTGCTGCCGGCGCGCAGCTCCTGCGGACGGCAGGGCCAGCACGATCTCGCGATCGCCAACTGCCTCGCGCAGGCGGAGGCCTTCGCGTTCGGCCAGCCGCTCGATGTCGCGGGCTCGGTGTACAAGGTCCACGAGGGCAACCGCCCCGCGTCGATCATCGCGTTCGACGCGCTCGACCCCGCGACGCTCGGTCGCCTGATCGCGCTCTACGAGCACAAGGTATTCACGCAGAGCGTGATCTGGGGCATCAACGCCTTCGACCAGTGGGGCGTCGAACTCGGCAAGAAGATGTGCGCCGGTCTCGTGCCGGCGGTGACGGGGCAGGGGACCGAGGCGTCAGCGGGCGCGGCGCCGCCGCATCTGGGCCCGCTGCTCGAGACTTTGCGCGGGTGGAAGCGTTGACCGGTTTTTCGCGGCCGGTCGCCGGCGACGTCAACAGGCGGACATGTTCGCGCGTTTCGTCCGCCTGTTGACGGGCGGACGGAGCAGGCAGGTAACGTGGCGGCTCGCGCCCACACGGTGCTGATGTTCTGGCACGGCCCTGCGCTGTCGCGCATGGAGCAGCTCGCGATCGCGTCGTTCCTGCACCACGGCCACCCGGTCGACCTGTATGTCTACGATGAGCCGCGCGGCGTGCCGCACGGCGCGTGCATTCGAGATGCCGGCGAGATCCTGCCGCGCGAGGCGCTGTTCATCCATCGGCGTACCGGTTCCGTCGCCGTGTTCGCCGACTGGTTCCGCTATCGGCTCCTTGCCGAGCGCGGCGGCATCTGGTCGGACATGGATGTGGCTTGCCTCAGGCCGATCGACTACCCGCAGGCCGAGATCTTCGGCTGGGAGGACGAGCGCTGCGTGAACAACGCCATCCTCGGGTTGCCCGCTGGGCACGCGCTCGCGCGCTGGCTCGCCGCTTGCTGCGAGAGCCCGAATCGCGTCCTGCCGTACGACAGCTGGCGCCTGCGGCTACGCAAGTGGCGGCGCCGGCACCTCCAGGGCGATCGCCGCGAACGTGTGCGCTGGGGCGAACTCGGGCCCAAGGGCCTGACCGCCGCAGCCCGGCACCTGGGTTATCTGGACCGCGCGCTGCCGCGCACGCACTTCTACCCGGTGCGCAGCGAGGACTGGCGCGTGCTGTTCGAGCCCACGCGCGGTGGCATGCTGCCGTGGCGTGACGAGAGCCGCGCCGTGCACCTGTGGAACAACATGGCCGCGCGGGCCACGCACTTCGACAAGAACGCGCGGTTCGAGAGTTCGCCGTTCGAGATTCTCTGTGCGCGCTACGGAGTCATCAGCGCGGTTTGAAGTCAGCAACCTCAAGAATTCTTTGAAGTCGCCGGGTAGCGTCATCGCCATAATTGATACGCCGCAATTGTTCCACGACACGAAGGCGCTCGACGACGGTCAACGATCGCCAATAGGCACGATCGTCGATCTCTTGCCCCAGAGAGGCCACGGAAAACGCTGTTCGGTCGACGCGGTCCACGTCGCGATGCTCTCAGAATCGAAAGCTGAAATACAGCGCCGCGCTCGCGATGTCATAGAAACTGTCGGGCCGCCCGCCCACCGGGTCGCCGGCGACGAGATCGTCGCGCGCCACCTTCGATGCGTAGCGCAGGTCGAGTGACAGGTCGAGGCGCGGCAGCAGATCGCGCCACTGCGCGCCCGCACCGAGGTACACGCCGTACGCCGGTGTCGCGAGGTCGTAGCGCGCGGCGCCGATGAAGCCGGTGAGCGCAATCGGGCCCGCGAAGCGATAGCGGTAGTCGAGTGCGCGCACGCCGAGGAGCGCGTGGCCGTCAATGTCGTCGTACTCGATTCGCGCGCCGAGATCCTGATGCGCCGTGACGCTGCGGCGTGCACCGATGCCGAAGTGCGGGGCGGCTTCGCGGTCGGTCGTCGTGCGGGGAAGGTTGTCGTCGAGATCGATCCTCACTTCGTTCATGTTGGCGCCAATGTCGACGAACAGCTCGGCGCCGTCGGCGCGTTGTCGTGCGGCCGGCTCGATGGGCGTCACGCCATGCGCGGAACCAGCAGCGCCCGGCGCATAACGCACGAAGGCCGCGACACGCGAGTAGTCCTCGCCGAATACATCGCGGCCGGCATACACCTCGCCGCCCACGGAGAATTCACCGACCGGGCGCGCATAGCTCAACGTGAGGTCGTAACCGCGCGCGTAGTCGACGGCCGAGTACGACGCGTTCTCGATCACGCGGCCGCGCAGCGCGAACTGCCCGCCAAACGCCGGTTGCCAGCCGAGCCGCGCCATCGCGCTGCGCGCACCCACTCCATCGCCGGGCTCACGCTGGTCCGCGCCCCAATGGCCGATCACGCGCCGCTCGTTGACGAGACCGTCCTGGTACACACCGTGGACATACCAGCCGTTCTGCCATTCGGAGGCTTCCAGTGTGAGGTCGAACCGGCGCCACAGCTGCGGGAAGTCGATGCCGAGCGACAGGGACGAATTGCCGAGGAGATAGTTGCGGCCGCGCGAGGTGTCCTCGCCCGCGTACTCGGCGTACACGGAGAAGGGCACGGCGCCGGGAAACACGAAGCGGCTCGTGAACGACGCGGCCTGGTTGCCGAACTGCGGCTCGCCTGCATTGCTGACATTGTCCTGGCCGGACGGATTGAAGAACGCATCGAGCACATCCCCGAGCGAACTGCCGCCGCGGGCGCCACCCCCAAACTGCATGATGCGGTTGAAGCCGAGCGACCAGCCACTTGCGGGCTCGATCGAGAGGCTCATACCCGCGAGCTGCGGATGGCCCGACGTGTAGCCACCCTCGAACAGGATCCGGTCGGACGTCGACATCTCCGCGAGGAACGCCTCGTAGCGCAGACCGAACCGCGTCATAGGCACGTAGTTCGACAACGTCACCGACGGCATCGTCGGCGCCTCGGTCGACAGCAGCATTGCGCTGTCGGCGAACGGCGACAGCCAGTGATCGCGAAAGCCGGCGTCGAGCTGCGCGAAGCTCCAGCCGAGGCTCAGCAACGAGCCTGTGGGCGTCGCCTCGCCGTCGTACGCCACGCCGCCGAGCGCGAGCAGCGCGTGGTCGAATGGCTGCCAGTAGACGCGAGCGGAGGCTTCCCACGCGCTGTCGGTTGCCAGTCCGTGCCGGTTCGGGATGGCACGTTCGGCGCCATCGGTAACCGCGCCGGAGATCGACAGGTCGGTCACGCCGGCGCGCTGCATGTAGCGCCCGAGATAACGCTCCACGCTGCGGCACAGCGCCTCATCCCGCGCGCAGGCGGCGGGCAGGGCATCCCAGACAACCGCGGCGGCGATCGGCCGCGTGAGGTACGGCTGGTCGGCGAGCACCAGCACCTGCTCGATCTGTCGCTCCATTTCCGGGTCGAGATTAAGGGGCAGGTAGGGTGACACGCCGCGCGCCAGCGCGGTGCCACACGACAGGGCCGCGAGGAAACTAAGCAGCCAGGCGCGCAAGGGCTTCCACCGCGGTATCGAGATCGTTGCGAATGGGCCGCTCTGCAATCCGAGCCTCCTGCTGCGCGCGCCGCGCACCGTCGTGGTAGAGCTCCTCCGCCGCGAGCGCGAGGGCGACATCATCGAGCTCGACTCCGGTCGCAATGCCCACGTCCGCGCAATGCCGGATGCGGTTTTCCTGGTCGTGCGCGAGCGGTGCCGCGACACACACACGCCGGAACGAGAGCGCCTGCAGCAGCGTATCGCCGCCGTTGGCCACCACCACGCGTGCGCGCGCCATGAGAGCCGCGAGATCGCGCAGCGGCAGATGCGGCGTGTGGCGCAGTCCCGCCGTGTCGTCCAGCCGGTGCGGCCCGACGAGCAGGGTCGGCTGGCCGCGTCGTGCAAGCCGCAGGGCCGCCGCGGCCATGGTCTGCGGGCCTTCACTGGCCCCGGGATGCGCGCCGCCTCCGCCCGGCACGACGAGTGTGAACCCGTCGGGCTCGAGGCCGTAGCGCTCGGCTACGTGCGCGGATTCCTCGGCGGAAGGGTTCGGGATAATGGCGTCGATGAATCGCACCGTGGGCCGACGTGCGCCCCAGCGCAGCTTGATCCGCTCGGTGGCACTCAACGAGCCCGCCATGAATTCGGGCCATGCGATCCAGTGCTCGTCGAGCAGCGGCAGCCACTTCAGGCGAAAAGCCTTGCGCCGCTGACGCGCCCGCGAGCTGATGTAGACGACGCGTGCGCCGCTCTCGTGGGCCGCGCGCAGCTGCGCCGTGCGCCCGGCGTTGTCGAACACGACGAGGTCCGGACTTCTTTCCCGGATCAGTGCCGAGACTTCGCGCGGGTGGAAGGTCGGCGACGAAGGCAACAATACGCTCGGGAACGGCACCGAGGTGGCATAGGGTGCGTGCCGGTTCAGCACGAAGGAGATGTCGGCGCCGCCGTTCATCGCGCGCAGCGACTGGGCGATGGCGATTGAGCGGGAATATTCACCCGAGCCGGTGGGCGCGGAGACCGGGATGAAAAGGATGCGCATGCAGTGCAAAGCGTACCCTGAAATCTACCCTCGCGTGATGTCAGACTATGACGACATCTTCACGTTCGAATCGGGTAATCTTCGCACCTTTCCGGCGGCTGCCGGTAGAAAACCGCCGTGAGTAATTTCGAGTATGGTCAAAATTAGCCGTGCCCGGCACCTGCTGGCGCTCGCGATGATATTGGCTGTGCCGGGCGTCCACGCGGCGCCCTGGCTCGCGCCGGGCGACCTGACGATGCGCCACGATATCGAGTTGCTCGCAGACGCAGGAGTGATCCGCGGCCCCGTGACCACTTGGCCGATCTCCTGGCCCGACATCGCCCGCGAAGTCAATGGCGCGCAGTTGCCGGATGACGCCAGCCCGGCCCTGTCACAAGCGCTGCGACGCGTGCAGAGCGCGGCGAGGCGCGAGGCCCGCTCGGGACCCAGCGGACTCGATTACCGTGTCTCGGGCGCGCGCGATCCCGATCCGCTGCGCACTTTTTCGGACACGCCCCGCGAAGAGGGCGAACTCGAACTGCGCGCCGGCTGGATGGGCGACCGGCTCGCGGCGAACCTGCAGGTCACCGGTGTCACGGATGCGAGCGACGATCAGAGCGCGCGCTTCGACGGTAGCTACGTCGGGCTCAATGTCGGCAACTTCATGATCTCGGCCGGCTGGATGGAGCGCTGGTGGGGGCCCGGTTGGGAGGGGAGCCTCATCCTCGGCACTGCGGCGCGGCCCATCCCGAGCGTGCGTGTGGAGCGCAATTACACCGACGCCTTCGGGACGAAATGGCTCCGCTGGATCGGGCCCTGGCGTGCAAGCCTCGAACTCGGCCAGCTCGAAGGCAGCGATGTCCCCGTGCCCGACGTGCGCTTTCTGGCCGCGCGCGTCAACTTCAGGCCGCGGCAGTGGCTCGAGTTGGGACTCAGCCGCACGGCCCAGTGGTGTGGTGAGGGGCGGCCGTGCGGGTGGCGGACATTCCGGGATCTCCTGATCGGCCACGACAACGCGGTCGATGCGAGCGGTGGCGCCAATGACCAACCCGGCAATCAGTTGGCGGGCTACGACTTCCGCGTCAGCTCGCCGTGGAAATCCGTACCGCTTGCATTTTACGGCCAGTTCATCGGCGAGGATGAGGCTGGGGGGCTCCCGGCCAAGTTCCTCGGTCAGGTCGGTGCGGAGGGCTGGGCCTCGACACGCTGGGGCGCGCTGCGCGCGCATGTCGAGTACTCGGACACGAGCTGCAATTTCTCGCGCCGCCATCCCATGTTCGACTGCGCTTACCGAAACCAGATTTATCCGCAGGGCTACACGTTTCGCGGGCATTCGATCGGGCACGCAATGGACAGCGATGGGCGGATGTATTCGCTCGGCGTGCTGCTCGTGCGCCCGGCGGGCGATGCGCTGAGCGTGCTCGTCCGCAAGACTGAACTCAACCGCGGCGGCGCGATGCCGGAGCCCGCCCACACGCTTTCCGCCACGCCGAATGAAGTCAGGAACGTCGAGGTCCAGTACAATCGCGCCTTCGCCCGGGGCGAGCTGCGGCTCGGCCTCGGCTACAGCGATTTCGACACCGAGCCGGTGGAGGGGGCGGACCTCACCGGCTTCATTGAATGGCGACAAGGGCTTTGATGCGCAGACTTGCCTCCTTCCTGCTCGGTCTCATGACACTGCCGGCGCTTGCGCAGATGCCGACCGCCGAGCAGATCCAGATGCTGCAGAACCTGACGCCCGAGCAGCGCCAGATGCTGCTCGATCAGCTCGGTGCTGGTGCGCAGGGCTCGCAGGCCAAGTCCAGCGCCAAGTCAGCCGAGGGACAGTCGCCGGAAGCGGAGCGGCAGAAGACGAACGCGCAGGCGAGCGCCGAGATCGCGCAGTCGCTGGCGCGTGAGGCTGCGCTCAAGGGCGAAGACACGGTGATCGTTTCTGTCGGCTTTCCTGAGCCGCAGGTGAAACCCGCGACGCAGGAGGGTCAGCCGCCGCTCATCATCGATCCGACCAAGGATTGGGACCCGCTCGAGAAGGAAAAGCTCGCGAAGACGATCGAGCGCATCCGCGCGAAGAACCCGTACCGGCTGAATCGCGTGGGCGAGCTCCTCATGCCGGGGTTCGCACCAATGCTGCTGGCGGGCTTGTCTGAAGAGCAGGCGGCGCTGCGTTTGTCCGCCGAGCCGGGACTGAACCGGCTGATCGTCAAGGTCACGCGGCTGCCGCTCGAGCGCCAGGGCCCGGCGGGCCTCAAGCCCTTCGGCTACGACCTGTTCAAGGACGATTCGGTTTCCACCTTTGCACCCGTCACCGACGTGCCGGTGCCGGCGGAGTATGTCGTCGGCCCGGGCGATGAATTCGTCGTGCAGCTCTACGGCAACCAGAACCGCACGCTGCGCCTCACGGTCGATCGCGACGGCCGCGTGAATTTCCCGGAACTCGGCCCCATCAGCGTCGCCGGGCAGCGCTTTCGCGGCGTACAGGCGACGCTGGAAGAACGCGTCGCAAAGCAGATGATCGGCGTCACGGCGAGCGTGTCGATGGGCGACATCCGCGCGATCCGCGTATTCGTGCTCGGCGAGGCGATGCGCCCCGGTACGTACACGGTGAGCGGACTCGCGACCATCACCTCGGCGCTCTACGCGGCGGGCGGCGTCAAGCCGATCGGCTCGTTGCGCGATGTGCAGCTGAAGCGCCAGGGCGCGGTCGTTCGGCGCATGGACCTCTACGACCTGCTGCTGCGCGGCGACACGCGGGATGACGCGAGGCTGCTGCCGGGCGACGTCATTTTCATTCCGCCGGTCGGTCCCACCGTATCGGTCGACGGCGAAGTCCATCGTCCGGCTATCTACGAGCTGAAGGGAACGCCGAGCGCCGCCGATGTCATCGCGCTTGCGGGCGGGCTCACCCCCGAGGCCGACCCGCGCACAGCGTCACTCACTCGCCTCGATGCAGCGAAGCGACGCGTCGTCGTCAATGTCGACCTCGCGGCGGCGGTAGGTCGTGCGCAGCCGGTGGGCAATGGCGACGATCTGCGCGTGCCGCGCCTGCGGCCCACGCTCGATTCGGGAGTCACGGTTGCCGGCCATGTGTACCAGCCCGGCGCGGTCGCCTACCGCGACGGCTTGCGGCTGTCGGATATCATTCCGTCGATCGATGACCTGAAACCGAACGCCGACACGCACTACGTGCTGATCCGCCGCGAACTGCCACCGGATCGTCGCATCGTCGTGCTGTCGGCAGACCTCGCCGCAGCCCTGCGCGCGCCCGGCTCCGATGCAGATGTTGTACTGATGCCGCGCGATCGCCTGACCGTGTTCGATCTCGAGTCGGGCCGTGAAGCGGTGATCACACCGCTCCTCGATGAATTGAAACTGCAGTCGAGCGCCGCGCGCCCGACCGAATCGGTGCGGGTGGACGGTGCGGTGAAGGTGAAAGGGATCTATCCGCTCGAGCAGAACATGCGCGTGGCGGATCTCGTCCGTGCGGGCGGCGGCCTCGACGATTCCGCCTATCCTTCGGGCGCCGAGCTCACGCGCTTCCGGGTTGTCGGCAATGTCCGCGAGACCGAGACGATCGATATCGATCTCGAGGCCGCATTGCGAGGCGACGCCGCAGCCAATCTGCCGCTGCAGCCGTTCGACATCCTCGTCGTCAAGGAAACGCCGGAGTGGCGCGAACAGGAAGTGGTGCGCATCGAAGGCGAAGTGCAGTTCCCGGGTGAATACCCGATCCGACGCGGCGAGTCGCTTCGCTCGGTGCTCGAGCGCGCCGGCGGTTTGACCCGATTCGCAGCGCCACGGGCGGCTGTCTTCACGCGGGACAGCCTGCGAGAGCGCGAGCAAGTGCAGATGGACCAGCTCACCGAGCGCCTGCAGGTCAATCTTGCGACCGCCGCCCTGCGCGCCGCCAACATGAACCAGACGGGCGCGAGTACGGCGCTGTCGGTCGGGCAGTCGCTGCTGACCCAACTGCGCGCCGCCAGGGCCGTGGGGCGTCTCGTGATCGACCTGCCTTCTGCCATTGCCGCGACGCAGGGATCCCCCGATGACATCGTACTCCAGGATGGCGATCGGCTGCTCGTGCCGAAGCAGCGCCAGGAAGTGACAGTGCTCGGCGAAGTGCAGAACTCCACGTCGCACTTCTATAAGCCTGGCCTGTCGCGCGACGACTACATTTCCTTGTCGGGCGGCGTAACGCGCCAGGCAGACGAGAACCGCGTTTATGTTGTGCGTGCCGATGGCAGCGTCGTTGCACGATCTTCGAACCGCTGGTTCAGCCGTGACGCACAGGTACGGATGGAGCCTGGTGATACTGTCGTCGTTCCGCTCGATACCGAGCGCCTGCCGCGACTGCCGCTTTGGCAGGCGGTGACGCAGATTCTCTACAACGTGGCCGTCTCAGTCGCTGCAGTCAATTCTTTTTAGTTGACAATGCCGGCTGCTGCTGGGGGGGCAACTCAACCTGCGAGGTTTCATCGAATCTGCGCTGGGTCAAGACCCATGCTCGAGTTGCAGAAGGAGCGGATCTTCAATTAAGTACGAGTCTCGAAGTTCCGATTCTGCAGTCGGCTCGTGGAGAAAATGATGAACGACCAAAGCATCCCTTCTAATGCATTGCGCCGAACGCGCCGGACATCCGCGCCTCAGCGCGAAGTCGAAAGTACAATCAAAGGCCGTCGTATTAAAATAGGAGTGATCGGCTGCGGGCGCATTTCCGCTAACCATTTTAGGTCGATCGAGGCGCATGGCCACGAACTGGAGCTTGCGGCGGTATGCGACACGGACGCTGCAACCTTAGGGGCGGCGAGCAAACAATACAAAGTGCCCGCTTTTGGGAGCCTCACGGAATTATTGCGTCACTCGGAAACAGACGTTGTGGTCCTGTGTACACCGAGTGGACAACATCCTCGCCAGGCGATCGAGATCGCCCGCGCCGGGCGACATGTGATCACAGAAAAGCCTATGGCGACGCGCTGGAATGACGGTTTACGAATGGTTCGAGAGTGTGATCAGGCAGGCGTCCACCTGTTCGTTGTGAAGCAAAACAGGCGCAATGCGACATTGCAGCTTTTGAAGCGCGCCGTGGAAGGCAAGCGGTTTGGCCGAATCTACATGGTTACGATCAATGTCTTCTGGGCGCGGCCGCAATCGTACTACGACAGCGCGAAATGGCGCGGCACATGGGAGTTCGATGGCGGAGCACTCATGAATCAGGCGAGTCACTACATCGATCTCGTGGATTGGCTCATAGGTCCCGTGGAGAGTGTGCAAGCCTACATTGCTACACTCGCCCGAAACATTCAAGTTGAGGACACGGCGACGGTCGGAGTGCGCTGGCGCTCAGGTGCGCTGGGTTCCATTAATGTCACGATGCTGACTTGGCCGCGAAATTTGGAGGGTTCAATTACCATCCTCGGTGAGCGGGGATCCGTGCGAATTGGTGGGGTCGCAGTGAACGAAATTCAACACTGGGAGTTTGCTGACAAGTCTCCGGAGGACGAGAAGGTCAAGAGTGCAAACTACGAAACTACATCGGTCTATGGTTTTGGGCACCCGCTTTATTACGAGAACGTCGTGAAGACTTTGCGCGGCGAGGCCGACCCAGAGACAGACGGGAGAGAGGGATTGCGATCGCTCGAGCTATTGATAGCCAGTTACATATCTGCGCGAGACGGTCGCCGCGTAGCCTTGCCGCTGGAGTATTGACGTGGGTGTCAGTATTCACCCAACTGCGATCGTCGACAAAGGGGCGAGCATCGGCAATGGCAGTCGAGTATGGCATTGGGTGCACATCTGTGCCGGAGCCAAGATCGGCGAGGACTGCTCGTTCGGTCAGAATGTTTTCGTGGGGAATGATGTCGTCATCGGCAACAACGTAAAGGTGCAGAATAACGTCTCGATCTACGACGCAGTGATTCTTGAGGACGACGTTTTCTGTGGGCCGAGCATGGTGTTTACGAACGTCGTGAACCCGCGCAGCGCCGTCAGTCGGAAGTCCGAGTACCGCCGGACACGTGTGGGACGTGGGGCATCGATCGGAGCCAATGCGACCATCGTCTGTGGTCACGACATCGGCGAGCATGCATTTATCGGCGCCGGTGCGGTTGTTACGTCCAATGTCCCACCCTACGCGCTGATGATGGGTGTCCCGGCAAGGCGGGTAGCATGGATGTGTCGGTGCGGCACGCGGTTGCCGGGGCGCGGCCCATTCGTCAGCTGCGAAGCGTGTGGTGCTCGGTACGAGGCGTCGGAGAAGGCATGCACGTCAGTAGCATAAGTGAGACATCTGATCGTTCGGAGGATGATTCGAGTTTAGGTGTTGTCCCACACTGAGGGATTCGCTGTGCCGAAACTTTCGGCGTTCCTGGCGAACGTCATGACAGTGTTAGTTGGCACGGCGCTGGCTCAGGCTCTCCCGCTGGGGATATTGCCGATACTGACTCGTATCCTGCCTTCGGAGGCACTAGGCCACTATTTTGTTTGGTTCGGCGCGGTCAGCGTGCTGTTGGTGGTTGCCACTGCAAGGCTCGACATTGCAATCTTCTCGGCGCGGACGCAGCAAGAAGTCGAGGCATTGCTTCGGACAGTCATTGCTGTCAGTGCAATGGTGGCTTGCGCAGCGCTAGTGGCGACCTTTGTTTACGCATGCGCAACAGGTACCCTCCCGCTCTCTGACTTCTCAACGGGCTACTATGTCTCCGGCGTGGTCTTGGCTTGGATCCTCGCCATCAACCAGACGCTTGTGGCGATCTTCGTCTATCGGGCGGAGTTCAGACGGATGGCGCGGGCCAAGATTCTTCTGGCAGCGGGCGTATCTGTGGCGCAGCTTGTTCTGTGCGTGGTGGGCGCCGACCTCGCCGGCTTGGTCTACGCTCATGTCGGAGCTGCGTTGGTTGTGACACTGATCCTGTTGCGGGAGCTCGGTCTGTCAGTGAGTCGGGTGGTGAGAGAACTCAGCTGGCAAGAAGTGCGAGCCACAGTGAAAGCGTATTACCGTTTTCCAGTATTCTCATTGCCATCGGATCTTGCGAGCTCGCTTTCGGCACAGATTCCACTGTTCCTGATTTTGCAACGTTTCGGGGCTGCACAGGCAGCCGCCTATGCGCTCACATTCAGGATCCTCGCCGGTCCGGTCGGGTTGCTCGCGAACTCGGTATTGGCCGCGTTCAAGGAACAAGCATCACGAGAGTTTCGCGAGACAGGCAACTGCATGGGCGCATACTGGCAAGCGCTTCGTTCGCTGAGCGCGCTGGCAGTGGTGCCCTTTGCGCTGGTGGGTGTTTTTGGTGAGTGGGCATTTGTTGTCGTGTTTGGACACGACTGGGTACAAGCGGGTCGCTTCGCCCAGATTCTTGCCGTGATGTTCGCGTTGAAATTTGTGGCGAGCCCATTGAGCTACACTTTGTACATCACGAACCGTCAGGTTCATGATCTTATGTGGCAGATTGCGCTCTTGATAATGACGGTGACAATCTTCACCTTTGACGCAGACTTGATTGAGCTGATCGTTGTCTACTCTGCCGGATACTCCGCGCTTTACCTGGCGTATCTTGTCATCTCATATGGCGCAGCGCGGGGAGCACGTCCATGATTGTCATTGTTGACTACGAGGCTGGCAATATCGCCTCGGTCCTCAATATGATTCGGAAAGCGGGCGGTGACGCGATCGTTTCTGGGCGAGCTGATGACATCAAGCGAGCCAGTAAGCTAATTCTACCTGGTGTCGGTTCGTTTGATCATGGAATCACTCATCTGCAGGCTAAGAGTCTGCCATCCGTCATGAGGGAGCGCGTGGTGGCCGGCGTCCCGCTTCTCGGCATCTGCCTGGGAATGCAGCTCCTTGCCTTGCGAAGCGAGGAGGGAGTGCAGCCTGGACTCGGATTGATCAGGGCTAACTTCAAGAGATTTGGCCGCCCGGATCTACGTGTTCCTCACATGGGTTGGAACACATTGAACGTTACCAGGAAGCATCCGCTGCTGGATAACATCGGCGAGGAGGATCGTTACTACTTCGCCCACTCCTACTATGCGCTCTGCGAGGACCCGGCTGATGTGCTGGCGACCACCGACTACGGTGGGCCGTTCGTGTCTGCGTACGCACAAGCCAACGTCGTTGGCGTACAGTTCCATCCGGAGAAGAGCCACCGCTTTGGTCTCCGGCTGATGAAGCGCTTTTTGGAAATGTGACATGTTGAAGCATCGCGTGATTCCTTGTCTGCTGCTGAGGAATGGAGGTTTGGTCAAAACCACCAAATTCAGGGATCCGAAGTACGTTGGCGATCCTCTCAACGCGATTCGCATCTTCAACGAGAAAGAAGTGGACGAATTGATCGTCCTGGATATCGAGTGCAGTCGGGTGGGGCGCGAACCTGACTACGCTCTCATCGAGGAATTTGCGGGCGAATGCTTTATGCCTCTGGCGTACGGCGGTGGTGTGTCGAAAGTGGAACAGGCAAAGGAGCTATTTGCGCGGGGTGTGGAAAAGCTGTGCATCCAGACGGCGGCGTTGGCGGACCTGTCGCTGATTCGGCAGATCGCGGACCGGTTTGGGAGCCAAAGTATCGTTGTTTCTGTCGATATCAAGAAAAGCCTTCTTGGAGGCGCCCGTCACTATTCTGCGGCGCGACAGCGGACGTTGGCTGGCTCGTGGACGGAGTTTATCCGAGCTGCGGCGGATGCGGGCGCAGGCGAGATTCTTCTAAATGCGGTGGATCGCGACGGAACGCTGTCGGGTATGGATGTCGAGATAATCCGCGAAGCGACTGCGGCCTGTTCCGTACCCATTATCGCTGCTGGCGGTGCGGCAACGCTGGCGCACATGCGGGCGGCAGTGGACGCCGGTGCAAGCGCTGTAGCCGCTGGCGCGATGTTTGTTTTCCACGGGCCCCATCGGGCGGTTCTAATCACATATCCACGATATCACGACTTAATTAGTGCATTGGACCGATGATGGGCGACTACACAATCTGCGTACGCTGCGTGATGGATACCAGCGATCCGGAGATCGAGTTCGACGGGCAGGGCGTATGCAACCATTGCCGCAAGTTCGACCTTGAAGCGCCGAGACGCTGGTTTCCGAACGAGGAAGGGGCGCGCCGCCTCGCCGCGACGCTCAACACAATCAAGGCTGAAGGCAAAGGTAAGCCTTATGACAGCATTCTCGGGTTGAGTGGCGGCGTGGACAGCTCCTTTCTGGCACTCATGTTGCATCGATGGGATCTGCGCCCGTTAGTCGTGCATGTCGATGCGGGTTGGAATAGCGAACTTGCTGTCGCTAACATTGAAAAGGTTGTGAAACACTGCAACTTTGATTTGCATACTCACGTCGTGGATTGGGAAGAGATGCGCGATCTGCAGCTTGCGTATCTGAAGTCGGGAGTGGCAAATCAGGATGTTCCACAAGACCATGTTTTTTTTGCATCACTGTATCAGTACGCAGTGCGCAATGGCATACGGTTCGTAATTTCTGGTGGCAACTTCGCTACTGAAGGGATCTTCCCAACTTCTTGGCATGGCTCCGCGATGGATTCCATCAACCTGCGGGCAATTCATCGGCAGTTTGGAGAGCGCAAGCTAAAGAGTTACTCGACGATCAGCTTCTTCGAGTACTACATCGCTTTCCCGTTTCTGCGGCGGATGCGGGTGATTCGACCTCTGAACTTCATTCCCTACACGAAGACGCAGGCGATTGAGCAGCTGGAGGCTATTGGTTGGCGTGCGTACGGACGAAAGCATGGCGAATCTGTGTTCACTAAATTCTTCCAGAACTACTATCTCCCAACCCGCTTCGGCTACGACAAGCGTCGGCCGCATCTGTCGAGTTTGATTGTGTCGGGACAGATGAAGCGGGAACAGGCGATCGCGGAGCTGGAGGAGCCGCTGTATGACAAAGTGGAGCTGGAGCGCGACATAGAATACTTTTGCAAGAAGGTCAGGGTGTCGAGATCTCAATTCAAGGAGCTAATGGCTGCGCCTTTGCGGCACTACACGGCATTTCGAAATTGGGATAGTCGGCACCGACTATTGAAACGCCTGCAAGGTGCAGTGGAGGCAGTGACGGGAAGGCGCGTAGGAACTTATTCGTAGTATGGTCGAAAGGGGATTGTTGAATGCGCTAGTCGTTAGTAGGGCGCGGCTGTGGATGGCAGCATGCGTAGTCGTAGTTGCCGGGCTGCTTCAGGCAATTTACATCGTCCAACTACAATACACCAACTCGTACTTAGGCTATCAAATTTACGCTGGCTCGCCGTGCCAGATCCTAACCTCGATGGGGATGGTACTGGTGGTGATTTGCATAGTGCCGCACAAGATTTCGCGTCCGTCCGACGTCTTCTTGCTCTTCTACGGTGTGATTGTTCTGATGTCTTGTGCTGTGTTTAGTCAAGTGACCGGTGCCTTGGGCTGCGGGGAGTCAGTGGCCCTATTTGTGACGTTGCTTGTCCCGGTAATGGCCGTATTGGTGCTGCGCGGCGTTACATTGAGAATCGCTCCGCTCCTTAGCCTTCCGCCCGTGGTGGTCTATGGTGGAGTTCTCATGTTACTTGCCGTGGCCTTCACTTATGGGTACTCATATGGGGGCGCGGGGGGATTTGACTGGACTGCCATGTACGAAAGGCGCTTGGAGGGCCGCGAGCAGTTTGAGTCGGGAAGCTTCGGAGCCTACCTCTTGAATATGGCGACCAACGGATTGACGCCGTTCGTTGCGTTTGTAGGAGGCACCCGCAGGAGCACTGCCTTGGTGGCACTCGGCGTCGGAATGGGATGTTTTTCATTTTGGCTGCTGGGACTTAAGGCGCCAGCTGTTATGTCACTGTTGTTCGCGGTGTTGGGCTATTTAATGCGTTCCGGTCGCATGCAGCGCCTGCCGCGGCTCGTTATTGGGGCGGTCTTGGGGGTTTGTGCGCTCGCGCTATTGGAGCGGCAATTCTTCGAGAACTCTCTAATCGCCGAAGTAGTCGTGCGCCGAGCCTTTGTTGTGCAAGGTGCGCTGCAGAGTTACTACTGGGATGTTATTAGACGAGCCATGGAATCTGGTTTCGATTCATTCATGCTCGGTTGGGACTTTTCCAATTATCAAGGTGTCACATTTTTTGTCGGCTCAGAGTATCTGGGGAACCCGGCCATTAACGCCAATACCAATGCATTCTTGGTGGCTCTTGCAGCGAATGGGCTGTTCGGCTTTGTCGTTTCGGTCTTGTTCGTCGGCGTGTATTTCGCGGCTATGGATGCGCTGTACCGATCGTCCAATAACCGAGAAGTGTTTCTCGTTGTTTCTTTGTATAGCCTGCTCCTTACCGAGCAATCATATACGGTCGCGTTTGTTTCATCTGGGATTGGACTTCTGACTGTCTTGGTGTTCCTCATCAGAAGTAGCGCGAAGCGGTCAAGCCGGGTATCGCGAGTCGGCATGACGGTACCGACTGCACCGGGCTCGCAATGATCCGCGTCTGCCATGTGTCGTCCGTGCATAGAATGGAACGCGATGTGCGGATACTGCCGAAAGAGTGCGTCTCCCTTGCGGTTGCAGGTTACGAAGTGCACTTAGTGATTTGTGCCGGTCAAGAGGCTGCAAAGGAAGCGGCGCTGAAAGGTGTGCATATACATCGGTTGGCCGGAGTATCGAGTCGATTCGAACGGATGGTGAAGCAAACGTGGCGTTGCTTTAGCCTGGCGCGTCGCATCGACGCGGCTATCTATCATTTTCACGACCCCGAGCTGATTCCTTGGGGGATGTTGCTAGTGTTCATGGGGAAGAAGGTGGTGTATGACGTGCACGAGGATGTGCCCAAGCAGATTCTGTCCAAGGCGTGGATTCCCGCATTTCTGCGTTCGCCCCTTAGTAGTCTCGTTGCGGCCATCGAGTGGTTAGGTGCACGTTTCTTCTTTTCGATCGTTGCTGCGACACCGAGCATTCGGGACCGGTTCAAGCGAATAAATCCTGACGCAATCGACATCAACAATTTTCCGCTGATAGGGGAATTAGATTCTGTTCCAATCGACTGGCGGGACAAGCAACTGCAGGTCGCTTATGTTGGCGGCATCACGCGTATTCGCGGTATCCAGGAGATCGCTAAGGCCATGACGCTGGTGCGTACAGGCGTACGATTGCAAGTGGCAGGAACGTTCTCGGAGCCTAGTTTAGAGCGACAGGTAAAGGGCGAGCCGGGTTGGAAGCTGGTGGATGAGCTGGGGTTTGTCGACCGCGCTGGCGTGGCAGCAGTGCTGCAACGTGCTATCGCAGGTCTAGTTACGTATCACCCAGCACCCAATCACGTGGATGCACAACCTAACAAGATGTTCGAGTACATGAGCGCTGGCGTTCCGGTCATTGCTTCCAACTTTCCGTTGTGGCTCGAGATAATCGAGGGCAGCAGGTGTGGGATCTGCGTGGATCCGTCCAAGCCGCAGGAAATCGCCGAGGCCATCGACTATCTTGCGAGCCATCCATCCGATGGCGAGCATATGGGCCGAAATGGCCAGGCGGCGGTGAAGGAGCGCTACAACTGGTCGGTTGAGGAGAAGAAGCTCCTCGAGTTCTATCGAATGGTCGCGGCAGCGTGAAGCTACTGACGATAATCGGTGCACGCCCACAGTTCATAAAAGCTAGCGTCGTTTCGGTCGCGATCGGCGCCCAGGATGATCTTACCGAGATCATCGTCCATACCGGCCAGCACTTTGACGCAAATATGTCGAATGTGTTCTTCGAGGAGTTGGGTATGGCCAAGCCGGCCTATCACCTAAACATAAATAGCGGTCGTCATGGCGACATGACCGGCCGCATGCTGATCGAGATTGAAAGGGTGTTGCTGGCCGAAAAGCCGGACGTGGTTCTCGTCTACGGCGATACTAATTCCACGCTGGCCGGAGCGCTGGCGGCAGCGAAACTGCACATCCCGGTGGCTCATGTAGAGGCGGGCCTACGATCCTTTAACATGCGCATGCCCGAAGAGGTTAACCGCGTTTTGACGGATCGCGTGTCGCGCTGGCTGTTCACGCCGACCGCGGTGGCTGAGCGGAACCTGCGTGCCGAAGGCGTCGCAGCAGAGCTGATCATTCCTGTTGGCGACGTCATGTACGATGTGGCTCTGCACTACGGCGCGCGGGTGAAGGCCGAGGGCAGGATCTTGGGCGGGCTCGGAATCAAGCCGGCGAGTTACGTTCTGACGACGATTCACCGCGCAGAAAACACCGATGTGCCTGAGCGCCTGATGGTGATCGTGGATGCCCTAATCCAGGTTGCGCGCCAGATGTCCGTGGTGTGGCCGGTGCATCCTCGCACGCGCGGAGCTCTTCGACAGATTGGGTGCTTGGAGAAGTTGAGCCAGCATGCACGGTTGATCGATCCGGTGGGCTACCTAGACATGGTGCAATTGGAAAAGTACGCCGCGCTTATTGCCACGGACTCTGGCGGCGTGCAGAAGGAGGCTTTCTTCTATCGAGTTCCCTGCGTGACTCTGCGAGACGAGACCGAGTGGGTCGAGATCGTCGATGCGGGCTGGAATCGCCTCGCGGCTCCCCAAGTTGTGGATAACCTTGTTCAGACGATCGAAGGTGCTGTGGGCTCTACCGGACAAGACGTTTCTCCGTATGGTTCGGGCGATGCCGCTGAGAAAATCGCTTTGCGGTTGGCGTCTGACTTGCCATGACACCTATACCGTGTGGGACCGCTCGTCATCGGAGTAGACCATTGTAGTTTGCAATGAGATCCAAGAATTGACCGTGCGCATTTGGTATTTGCACTGCAAGTGGGAAGTGAAGATCTGATTCGTAGGAAGCTGCTGTGCACGGATGGATCAATCTTTCATCGCGAACTGCGCCAAGACAATCACCCCTCCCAGTAGTGCACCCGCAAGAATTCCGAGTATTGCTATGAGTATGCGCTTGGGACGGATACGCTCCTCCGGCACGACTGCGGGATCTATAACGCGCAGCGGCGCAGTTTCTGGGTTGCGGGCGACCATGAGCCTCTTGATCTCGCTCTCCATCATGGAAAAGATCGCTTTCTGCAATTCGACCATGTTAGTTGCTTGGGCTTGCCGATTGAGGAATGTGAGGTTCTGCTCGGCTTCGCGTACGGTGGCTGCGTTGACGAAAGAATTGACCCGCGCTATCAGCGTCTTGACCCATTTGGCGGCTAGAGTGGGATCCTTCCACTCAATGGCGATCGTAACGATGCCTGATGTTTTGTCGACCGATACGCGCAGGACTTTTTCTATGAACAGCTCAAAGGCCTTCCAAGACGTTGGCGGTTTTGCAATGGTCCAGCGCTTGCTAGCAGCGTCCCAGGAGTTGGCGTACAGGATCGGCAGCAAGTGTTCCTCTTCGATCATGCGTTGGATCACGGCCCTCGATTTCAGTGCTGTAAGTGCAAAATCCCGCTTTTGGTCTTGAGTGCTTACCGAAATTCCAGCTAACGCCGCCAAGCTGCCCATCTGCGATGACAAGCTGGCCGCGTTCTCGTCCCGTATCTGCACAGATGCTTGGGCGCGGTAAATCTCGGTGGCAAACAAAGCATAGAGGAGGGAGGCTACGGCGACAGCGATCGTGCACAAGATGATCAATAGCCTACCGGCCCACAGCACATTAATGAGTTCGCGAAGATCGATCTCATCTTCGGCAGCAGCTGTTGACGTGTGCAACTCATTCACGACGTTTATCCTTGGACGATGGTGACTAGGGGCGGGGCAGTCCGAGTTTACCGGACGAGCGCGTAAACGGTGACCATCAGTGACGTCAAGAAGCGCTTTGACCGGTTGCGGATAGCCCCGGCTGATATCTGCCGCCCAATGACCTGCCCCCAGCTTTAGTGCCGGGCTTCGGTTCGTAGAGTCCTTGGTTGCGACACTATCTCAACTCCATGCTTCCTGCCTTTCGGGCCCGGCATGCCGGGCCCGAAAGGCAGCGGCGAATTCTGCCGGTGTGCGGTACTTCAGCGCGCTGTGCGGCCGGCGCTGGTTGTAATCCTGGCGCCAGCCGGCGACGATCGCGCGCGCTTCGACCAGTGACCGGAACCAATGCTCATTCAGGCATTCGTCGCGGAACTTGCCGTTGAAGCTCTCGATGTACGCGTTCTGTGTGGGCTTGCCGGCTTCGATCAGCCGCAAGGCTACGCCGCGCTGCCACGCCCATTGATCCAGCGCCTTGCCGGTGAACTCCGGCCCCTGATCGGTGCGGATGACTTGGGGCAGACCACGGAACTGACCGATGCGATCCAGGATCCGCGTGACGTACGCCCCACCGATTCCGTGGTCCACGACGATGTCGATCGACTCTTTCGTGAAGTCATCGACAATGGTCAGACATTTGAGCCGCCGGCCGTACTCCAGGCTGTCACTGACAAAATCTATCGACCAGACCTGGTTGGGCGCCGTGGGTCTCTGCAGCGGCCGACGCTCTACGGCCACGCCTTCGCGGCGCTTGCGGCGCCGAACCTGCAGCTTCTCCAGCCGATACAGCCGATGCACGCGCTTCACGTTGACCTCAGCCCCTTCCCGGCGCAGCAGGGCGTGAATGCGCCGGTAGCCAAACCGGCGCCGCTGCGCAGCCAGTTCCACGATGCGACATCGCAGCTGCCCACCGTCAGCTTCCCGGCCGGGCGCGTAGTGCAACACCGTGCGCGAGATCGCCATCAGCTGACAGGCCCGCCGCTCCGAGATCTTCGTCTTCGCCCGCATGGCCATCACCGCTTCACGCCTGGCCTGCGGGCTTACCGTTTTCCCCGCGCCACCACCTTCAGCGCTTCAATGTCCAGCATCGCCTCGGCCAGCAGCTTCTTCAGCTTGCTGTTCTCGCTCTCCAGCTCCCGAAGCCGGCGCGCTTCCGACACATCCATCCCGCCAAACTTACCGCGCCACTTGTAGAACGCCGCATCGCTGAATCCGTGCTTGCGTCCCAAGTCCTTCACCGCCACGCCGGACTCCACCTGCTTCAGGAACCCGATGATCTGCTCGTCCGTAAACCTCGACTTCTTCATGCCCGATCTCCCCTCGGAAATCGGACTCTACTCACCTCGCCGTGGCACTGAAAATTGGGAGCAGGTCAGGCAAGTGGATTTCACCGTCTGACTATCGCCCGGAATGCGTAGTGTGCAAGTAGCCAGATACTCGTTAGCACGTTCAACTTCTCGGAATCGCGATAGATTCTCCATTGGTACCAAGCCTTTCTAAACTTGTTTCGCGATATCGATCCAGGTGTGAGACGATATAACCCGAGCACATCTGCACATCGTGCCGCGGTACCGCCACGTTTCAAGATCTCCAGCCAGCACGCATAATCTTGGCCGCGTTTGATGTCAGGCATGCGCACCTTGCCAGCAAGTTGGCGATCGATCACTACTGTCAAGCATCCGACTGTCGCTTCCTTGCGCAAGAGCTGGTTGTAGCCAATTTGTAGGGGGGCTTTAGCGTCCACAATTTGGCCAGACCGTGCACCATCATTACGCACTACTTCGTAGGGTGCAAAGCTTAGTACTACAGAGCGATCGCGCATTAGTTCAAGCTGCTTGGAGAGTTTCTCCGGGAGCCATTGATCGTCAGCATCGAGGAACGCTAAGTATCGTCCCCTGCCTTCATCAATCGCACGATTGCGCGTCGGACCTGGGCCACTCTGCTTCGTGTTCTGAAATACTCGAATGCGCGAATCGCTCAATGCGGCATTCCGTGCAATTTCCAGTGTTGAGTCCGAAGACATGTCGTCGACGACAACCAGTTCCCAGTCTCGGTCGCTTTGCAATTGGACTGATCGGATAGCGTCGCGGATATATTGTGCCGCATTGTATGCAGGCATGATTATGCTGGTTCTTGGGGCTTGACGAGTCATGAGGCGGCTGTTGTTCCTGGTGATCCCCAGTTTGCAGCGGACTATACCGCACACAGGTCGCGCCTACCCGCATCGGCACTGTCTCGATCAAGCAGGTCGGCAGGGCAATGGAGTTGGTGCCGCTGTTTCGGGCGCGGGTGAAAATGGTTCTCTGTTCAAGTGGGGCGGGACGACAATTCGCTACACCGAGACAAACTATTCCGCGAAAATTAGAAACTAACCGGGTGATGCAGGACGGGGGCCGCGAGCGAACAGGTGACCCGGATCGCCAGATTCAGCCGCTATCGAGATTTTGTGGAACTATGCATTGCAGTGATTGTTCCAGACCCCTCTGGAGACGTGCGAGTTCGGATGAGTCTGCACTGGCGGCTGGGCGTATTGATTGCGTTGTGTGAAGCAGGCTAGTGCCGCGTATCTTTAGAGTGCGCCTTATGATTGATTGAGATGACAATGTTGAACGGCAATCTGGCGCCGGCCCTTGATCACACGCCCTGTCTCTTGATACAGACAGGTGTCTGCGAGAGCACGAGAAATGTGGTATCATGCCGGCGCCGGCGTGGTCACGCAGGCAGAGTCAGAGCCGAAGTCAAGTGGGTGGCGGGCAGGGTGCCACCTGGAGAGAATTGGCAGGTGGCGGTGTCAACAGTCTTGTTCGGTGCGGCAGCGAGTTTTCTTGTCTGCGTTCTGGCGATCATCGCGCTGCGCCCGGTGGCCGTGGTTGTGGATCTAGTCGACCGACCGGGCGGTCGCAAGACTCACCACGGCGAGGTCCCAATTGTCGGCGGGATAGCGATGTTTCTGGGCCTGTCCGTGGGAATCGGGCTCGTTCCAGCCGACGCAATGCGAGCCGATACCTTCATCGCGGCCTGCGCACTGCTGGTCGTCACGGGCTTGCTCGATGACCGGTTCGAGCTGTCGCCCTGGCTGCGGCTGCCGGCGCAAGCGGCGGCAACGATCATGCTCGTGACCCACCTGTTCGCCGGGGCGGGGTTCAGTTTCGGCAATCCCCTGGGTTTCGGCGACATCGATTTTCACGGGGTCGTCGCCTACGTCGTGATCCTCTTCTTCGTGGTTGGCGCGATCAACGCCTTCAACATGCTCGACGGCATGGACGGTCTCGCGGGGGCCGTGTCCATGGTGGCTCTTGCGGGGATCGCGTTGCTGGCCTGGGGAGGTGGGTTGCAGTTTTCGCTGCAGGTGAGCCTCACCCTGGCCGGGGCGGTCGGCGCGTTTCTGCTGTTCAATCTGCCGATCCGCAGGAATCGCGGCGTACGCTGTTTCATGGGCGACGCCGGCAGCACGCTGATCGGCTTCATCCTCGCGCTGCTCTGCATGCGGCTGACCCAGGGTGATTCGCAGATCATGGCGCCCGTGTCAGTGCTTTGGCTTGTTGCGCTACCTGTGTTCGAGCTCCTTTGGACGATCATCCGGCGCCTCTCGCGCGGGCAGTCGCCGTTTGCGGCTGATCGGGAGCACTTCCATCATCTGCTGGTCGACTCGGGCCTGGGTGTGCGCGGTGCCTTCATTGTCTATGTGCTGTACGCGACCCTGCTGGCCGCGGCAGGCTTCGTGTTTCACAGGGTTGGATTGCCTGAATCACTGCAGTTCGCGCTGTTCGTGCTCACGGGCATCTTCACGGTGATGCTGATGTACCGCGCGCCGAAGCTCGTTGCCCGCATGCCTCCCGAGTGGCATCGCAAGCCCGCGCACGAGGTTCCGAGCGAGGGTTGAGCGGACCGACGACTGTGATACGGGTTCTGCGGACCCCGGCAATTTCGGCTAACCTCTCGCCCCCATGCGAGTCACCATCTTCGGTTCCGGCTATGTCGGCCTCGTCACGGGCGCCTGCCTGTCCGACGCCGGCAATGATGTCCTCTGCGTCGATGTCGACGCGGGCAAGATCGAGCGGCTGAAGCAGGGCGAGGTCCCGATCCACGAGCCGGGGCTCGAGGCGCTGATCCGCAAGAACGCGGAAGCGGGGCGGCTGCGCTTCACCACTGATGCGGTGGAAGGAGTGAAACACGGCCTCTTTCAGCTGATCGCGGTCGGCACGCCGCCCGACGAGGATGGTTCGGCGGATCTGAAGTACGTGCTCGCGGTCGCCCGCACGATCGGTGAGCACCTTTCCGAGTACCGCGTCGTGATCGACAAGTCCACCGTGCCGGTCGGCACGGCGGACAAGGTGAAGGCGGAGATTGCCAAGGCGCTCGAGCAGCGCGGCGCGCAGGTCGAGTTCGACATCGTCTCGAACCCGGAGTTTCTCAAGGAGGGCGCGGCGATCGGCGATTTCATGAAGCCGGACCGCGTGATCGTCGGCACCGACAATCCACGCGTCAGCGAGCTGATGCGCGCGCTCTACGAGCCCTTCACGCGCAATCACGACCGGCTGATCGTGATGGACCTGCGCTCGGCGGAGCTGACGAAGTACGCCGCGAACGCGATGCTCGCGACCAAGATCAGCTTCATGAACGAGCTCGCGAACATCGCCGAGCGCGTCGGCGCGGACATCGAGAAGGTGCGCGTCGGCATCGGTTCGGACCCGCGCATTGGCTACAGCTTCATCTATCCCGGCACGGGCTACGGCGGCTCGTGCTTCCCGAAAGACGTGCAGGCACTGATCCGTTCGTCGCATGCGGCGGGCCACGAGCCCGCGCTGCTCGAGGCGGTGGAGGCGGTGAACGAGCGCCAGAAGGCCTTCCTGGTCGGCAAGATCGCGAAGCACTTCGGGGGCAAGCTGAAGGGCCGCACGTTCGCGCTGTGGGGGCTCGCGTTCAAGCCGAATACCGACGACATGCGCGAGGCGCCGAGCCGCACGATCATGGAAAAGCTCTGGGCGGCGGGCGCGCGCGTGCGCGGCTACGACCCGGTGGCGGCCGACGAGGCGCGGCGGATCTACGGCGCGCGTGGTGATCTCGAATTGTGCGCGTCGGCGTACGAGGCGACGGAAGGCGCGGACGCGCTCGTGATTGCGACGGAATGGCAGGAGTTTCGCAGTCCCGATTTCGATCGCCTAAAGGCGGGCCTGAAGAATCCGGCGATTTTCGACGGGCGCAATCTCTACGACCCGCAGCTCCTCAGGCGTTTCGGCTTCACCTATTACGCGGTGGGGCGGGGCAGCCCGTAGCTACGCAGGCAGGACCTGAATAGCCGCCTTCTCGGCCGCAAGTCGCAATCCTTTGTCTGCAGTGGCGAGTGGCAATCCGCGTCGCTTTGCCAGTTCCAGATAAGCGGCGTCGTATGTCGTCAGGCCATGTTTGCCGGCGAGTTCGAGCGTTGCGTCGTGAGCGCGCGTGAAACTCTCGGTGTCCATCCGGATCCTCAGCTTCGCCAGGGGGCCCAGGAGTTCGGTCGGCGATCGCGTCATTCGGCCGCGGCGCTGTGCCACCTGTACTGCATTCGCAACCTCGAGCGACCAATGCACGGGTACCCAAGCCGCGCCTGTGGTGAGGCTCTCGAGCACTTCGAGCAGTTGGGGCGTAGCCTCGTCCTCGAACAGCCAGCCGAGCGTTACAGACGCATCGAGGACGATCATCAATATCGTCGCCCCTCGTTGATCAGCGCCTTCAAGTCGAGACCACCCAGCTTTTGGCCGGTTCGAAGTCTTTGCAATTCGTCGATGGCTTCCTGCGCAATGCGCTGGGACAGATGCTCTGCCGGCACCAAGCGTGCAACCGGCCTGCCATGTTTGGTAATGACCACTTCCTCGCCACTTTCGACGAGCGCAAGCAGTTCGCTGAGCCGGTTTTTTGCTTCAAATGCACCGATTTGCTTCATGGTTCATTCTATCACGAAATAAGCTAGCTTCCAGCTAGATGTTTATCTCTACGTTGTGCCATGCAGTACCCGTGCGCAAGCGCCCTTCATGGGTATCATGCACCGCCGAAAAGCCCCTGAACGACAAGGATTTCCGTGCTCATTCCCGTGATTCTCTCCGGCGGCGCCGGTACGCGCCTGTGGCCCCTCTCGCGCGAGCTGTACCCCAAGCAACTGCTGCCCCTGGTGGGGGAGCAGACGATGCTGCAGGCAACGGTGGGGCGCCTCGCCGGGACGGGCGCGGCGGGCCCCATTGTCGTCTGCAACGAGGCCCACCGCTTCATGGTGGCCGAGCAGTTGCGCCAGATCGACGTGGCGCCGCGCGCGATCCTGCTCGAGCCGGCCGGCCGCAATACGGCGCCGGCCATTGCGCTCGCCGCGCAGGCCGCGCTCGACTCGCTCCCGGGTGCCGATCCGATCCTGCTCGTGCTGCCGGCGGACCACGTGATCCGGGACGTGCCGGCGTTCCACAAGGCGATCCAGACCGCCGTCGCGGCAGCGGGCCTCGGGCACCTCGTCACCTTCGGCGTCGTGCCGACGGCGCCCGAGACGGGCTACGGCTACATCCAGCGCGGCGGACCGCTCGCGGGCGCCGCGCGCATTACCGCCTTCGTCGAGAAGCCCGCGCGGGCGGTCGCGGAGCAGTACCTGAAATCGGGCAACTATCTGTGGAACAGCGGCATGTTCGTGTTCCGCGCCTCACGTTACCTCGAGGAGCTGCGCCGGCACGCGCCCGATATCGCCGAAGCATGTGCGAAGTCGCTCGCCGGCGCGAAGCGCGACCTCGACTTCACGCGCGTCGAGGCGAAGTCGTTCGAGGCCTGTCGCAGCGATTCGATCGACTACGCGGTGATGGAAAAGACCGCCGACGCCGTCGTGGTGCCGCTCGATGCGGGCTGGAGCGACGTCGGCTCCTGGTCGGCGCTGTACGAAGCGATCGACCGCGACGGGGCGGGCAACGTGTCGCAGGGCGACGTGATCGCCGAGGACTCGAGCGGCAACTACCTCTTCTCGGAAAGCCGGTTGGTCGCGGCCGTGGGCCTGCGCGATCACGTCGTGGTCGAGACCAAGGACGCGGTGCTCGTCGCGCCGAAGGGCCGCGTGCAGGACGTGAAGAAGATCGTCGAGCGGCTGAAGAAGGACGGCCGCTACGAGCACTCGCTGCACCGCGAGGTGTATCGCCCGTGGGGCAGTTACGACAGCATCGAGAACGGCGAGCGCTACCAGGTGAAGCGCCTGTCGGTGAACCCCGGTGCCTCGATGTCGCTGCAGATGCATCACCACCGCGCCGAGCACTGGATCGTGGTGTCCGGCACCGCGCGCATAACGCGGGGCGAGGAGACGTTCCTCCTCGAGGAGAACCAGAGCACCTACATCCCGATTGGCACGAAGCACCGCATCGAGAATCCCGGCAAGATCATGCTGCACATGATCGAGGTGCAGTCGGGCAGCTATCTCGGCGAGGACGACATCGTGCGTTTCGAGGACATCTACGGCCGATGAAGAACATTCACCTGATTGCGGCGGCGCGCCCGAACTTCATGAAGATCGCGCCGCTCTACCATGCCCTGTCCCGCGAGTCCTGGTGCCGCGCGTCGATCGTGCACACCGGGCAGCACTACGACCCGAACATGTCCGATGCGTTCTTCCGCGATCTCGCGATGCCGAAGCCGCACTTCCACCTCGAGATCGGCAGCGGCTCGCACGCCGAGCAGACTGGCGGGGTGATGATGGCGTACGAGAAGGTCGCGGTCGCAGAAAAGCCCGACTGGATCGTGGTGGTGGGCGATGTGAACTCGACCGCCGCCTGCGCGATGGTCGGCGCGAAGCTGTGGATCCCGGTGGTGCATCTCGAGGCGGGGCTGCGCAGCCGCGACCGGCGCATGCCCGAGGAGATCAATCGCCTCGTGACCGACGCGATCGCAGATGTGCTCTGGACACCGTCGCGCGACGGCGACGAGAACCTGCTGCGCGAGGGCGTGCCGGCCGAACGCATCGAGTGCATCGGCAACATCATGATCGACAGCTACGAGATGATGCGCGGGGCGATCGAGGCCGACGCGACGCGCGGTGGGCTCGGGCTCGAGGCGGGCGGCTACGGCGTCGTGACGCTGCACCGGCCGTCAAATGTGGACACGCGCGAGGCGCTCGCGCCGCTCGTCGGGGCGCTGCTCGAAGTCTCGCGGCGCGTTCCGCTCGTCTTCGCGGTGCATCCGCGCACGCGCAAGAAATTGCAGGAATTTGGCCTGATGGAACGCCTTGCGGGCAGCGGCACGATCCGTGTGGTCGACCCGCTGGGCTACATCCAGTTCATGAATCTCGTCACCGGTGCCCGCGTCGTGATCACCGATTCGGGCGGCGTGCAGGAAGAGACGACGTATCTTGGTATCCCGTGCCTCACGCTGCGCGAGAATACCGAGCGTCCGGTCACCGTGACCGAGGGGTCGAACCGGCTGGTGCAGCCGGGTGCGCTCGTCGCGGCGCTCGATGCGGTGCTGGCGCGGCCGGGCCGCGCGGGCCGGATTCCGGAACTCTGGGACGGGCACGCGGCGGATCGTGCCGTGGCGAGCCTGAAGCGGCGCAGTGGCGTTGCGGCGTAGCATCGGGATCTGGCGTATCTGCGCCACTGGGCTCGCGAGTTGACCGTGTTCGGTGAACTGTCGAAGATCGGGCCATGATCGATACCACGCCGGACATGGCGAAGCGCGTGGCCGCTCGGCACGCGGCGATGACCGTCGAGGAGCGCGTGCGCGCGGCGGCGTCGATGTACCAGACGGCCCGCGCGATCGTCGAGGCGTCCATTCCCGCCAATATCCAGGGCGAGGAACGGCATTACGCTGTGCTGAAACGCTTCTATGGCGACGAGCTGCCCGAGGCGGCGCTTCGGGCCTGCGCGCGGGCGATGTCATAATCGCGCTCATGAACCTCAAAGCCTTCAAAGCCTACGACGTCCGCGGCCGCATCCCGGACGAGATCAACACCGATCTCGCGCGCCGGCTCGGGCACGCTTACGCCGCGTTCGTGAAGCCGAAGAAGGTCATCGTCGGGCGCGACATCCGCCATTCGAGCGAGGAACTGGTCCAGGCGCTCACCGAGGGGCTGCTCGAAAGCGGCGTCGATGTGTACGACATCGGGCTGTGCGGCACCGAGGGCGTGTACTTCGCCACCTTCGCCGAGAAGATGGATGGCGGCATCATGGTGACCGCGAGCCACAATCCGCCCGACTACAACGGCATGAAGTTCGTGCGCGAGGGCTCGCGCCCGATCAGCGGCGACACGGGCCTTTTCGAGATGCGCGACTGGATCGCCGCGCAAATAACCGAAAAGCTGGAACCCGGCACCAATTCTTTCGGTTATTCGGCGGGGAAGCGGCGGGCGCTGGCGACGGGCGCGAAGTATCTCGAGCACCTGCTCGGTTACGTCGACCGCTCGAAGCTGCGCAAGCTCAAGGTCGTCGTGAACGCCGGCAATGGCGGAGCGGGGCTCATCGTCGACCAGCTCGAGCCGCACCTGCCGTTCGAGTTCGTGAAGCTGAACAACGCGCCTGACGGCTCGTTCCCGAACGGCGTGCCGAACCCGATGATCGAGGCGAACCGCGCGCCGACGATCGAGGCGATCCGCAAGCACGGCGCCGACGTCGGCCTCGCCTGGGACGGCGACTACGACCGCTGCTTCTTCTTCGACGAGCAGGGCACGTTCATCGAGGGTTATTACCTCGTCGGGCTCCTCGCCGAGGTATTCCTGAAGCGCGAGAAGGGCGGGCGCATCGTGCACGACCCGCGCCTCACCTGGAACACGCTCGACGTGGTCGAGAAAAACGGCGGCAAGGCCGTGCTGTCGAAGTCGGGCCACGCCTTCATCAAGCAGGTGATGCGCGACGTCGACGGCATCTACGGCGGCGAGATGAGCGCGCACCACTACTTCCGCGACTTCTCCTACTGCGACAGCGGCATGATCCCGTGGCTCGTCGTGCTGCAGGTGATGTGCGAATCGGGCAAGTCGCTCTCCGAACTCGTCGGTGAGCGCATGCGCCTCTTTCCCGCGAGCGGCGAGATCAACCGCCGTGTACCCGACGGTCCGGCCACCATCAAGGCCATTCAGGCGATGTATCAGCCGAAGGCGACCTCGGTCGACTTCACGGACGGCCTGTCGCTCGAATTCGACCGCTGGCGCATGAACCTGCGCACCTCGAACACCGAGCCGCTGATTCGCCTGAATGTCGAGAGCCGCGGCGATGCGGCGCTGATGCGCGCGAAAACCGACGAGGTGCTCGGCGAGTTGGCGAAGCTCGGCGCGGTCGCGGCGGATCATTGAGCGGCAATCGACAGGCAGGTTCCTCGAATGTCAGTCAAGGCAATCGTCCTCATCAAGGCGCAGACGGACCAGGTGTCGCGCCTCGCCCGGAGCATCGCCGAGGTCGCGGGCGTCAGCGAGGTGTACTCCGTGGCCGGCCAGTACGACCTCGTCGCGCTCGTGCATGCCCGCGACAATGAAGGCCTCGCCGGAATCGTCAGTGACGGCATCCGGCGCCTCGAGGGAATTTCGTATTCGGAAACGCTGATCGCGTTCCGGACGCTGTCGAAGGCCCAGGTCGCGACCACGCACTCCGTCGGGCTCGACTGAGCAGGACCGCAAGCGTCGGTGCATTGGCCTGTTGAACCGTGACCTGGATCAGGTGTAAAGTAACTGGCGTAAATCGCTTTACCGAGTATGCCCACATGCGAAACGTCGTCACGTTGAGCAGCAAGTATCAGGTCGTCATCCCGCGCGCGGCACGCGAGGCGATGTCACTGGAGGCGGGCGACGAGCTGCTCGTGCTCTGCAAGCCGGACCGCGTCGTGATGATTCCAAAGCCACGCAGTTTCCGGGCGAAGACCGCCGGTTTGCACGGTGAAGTCTGGCAGGGTGCGCGGGCTTACTTGCAGGATGAGCGCAACACCTGGTAGGCCCGCTCTGGTTCGGGAGAAGCGGCGCAGCCGCCTCCTGCTCGATACGAGCGTCTGGATCTACCACTTCCAGCAGCACCCGGAGTTTGGCGCGGCCGCCAATCGGGTGCTGCACGACATCGAATCCGGCGTGGCCGAAGGGCTCGTGTCCGAACTGTCGCTGCTCGAGCTGACAGTGCACCCGTTGCGCCTCGGTCGGCAGGATGTCGCCGACGACTACGAGCTGCTGCTGACCGAGTTCCCGCATCTCGTACTCGTACCAGCCACTCGCGAGATCCTGCTCGACGCGGCCGCTCTGCGCGCCGCCCATGGGTTGCGCACACCGGATGCGATACATCTCGCCACCGCGATTCACGGCGGCGCTACTGCAGTGGTCACCAACGACGCGTCCTGGTGTCGCGTTCGCGAAGTGCGCGTCATCGCGCTCGCGCAATATCGCTCCGGTCAAAAGGAATAGTGCACGGTGCCGCGCAGCGTGCGCGGCTCGGCGGGGTGGAAGTGCAGGTCTTCGACCGGCGCAGCCTCGCCCGGAAGTCGGGACTCGTAGTAGTAGGTGATGTCGTCGACCTTGCGATCGAACGCATTGAAGAGCTGCAGTGCGATGCGCCAGTGATCGCCGATGCGACGGCCCGCCTCGACGTTCACCAGCGTCGAGCCGGGCGCGCGGACGCTGTTGTCCTCGATGAGGGCGGCGGGGCCGAGGTAGCGTACGCGCACGCCACCGAACCAGCCCGAATCGCGCGTCACGGTGAGGCCGAGCGAGGCGACCCGCTCGATGGCGCCCGGAATCCGGTTGCCGACGATGTCCTGGTCGCGGAATCGTGCTGACGATGCCGCAAAATCCGCATCGAGGATCAGCCAGTCGAGGGGCCGCGAGTAGACGCCGAGCTCGACGCCTTCGCGACGACTCGGCCGCGTCGCCTCGGTCGTGCCGCCATCGCCGACGAACAGCAGCTCCGAGGCGAGATCGAGCCGCCAGATCGACAGCGAGACCTGCGTGCGCGGGACGAGTGCGGTGCGCAGGCCGAGTTCCGTGCCGTCCGCGCGGGCGAGCGGCGTGACGCGATCGACCGGGGTAACTCCGTCAGTCGGGTCGACCGCGATCGTCGCCCCGCGCACGTCGTTGCTGTGAAAGCCGCGGCCCGCCGCGACGAAGAATTCCGTGTCCCGCCACGGGCCGAGCGCGATCGAGCCCTTCGGGCTCACGAGCGAGTCGTGACCAGCGCCCGAGTTTACAGCGCGATCGCTCGCGACGTCGTAGTCGAGGCGGTCGACGCGCACACCGACCTCGCTGCGCAGCCACGGGGACCACCGCGTCGCCATCGCGGTCCACGCGCTGGTGAGCGCCTGTGCGATGCGATCTTCTCGGATCGTCTCGCGGCGCGCGCGGGCGGTCGTGAGGTACAGGCCTACGGGGGAAATATCGTCCGCACGTACGTCGATGCCGATGTGCCAGGTGCTTTCGCCCGCGCCCAGCGCGAGCGGCTGAGACCACGTGAGGGCCCCGCCGTACACGCGCCGGTCATCCGACTGC
Source organism: Steroidobacteraceae bacterium (assembly GCA_019187185.1). Taxonomy (GTDB): domain Bacteria; phylum Pseudomonadota; class Gammaproteobacteria; order Steroidobacterales; family Steroidobacteraceae; genus CADEFQ01. The sequence continues at coordinate 141,491 of JABAQU010000001.1, forward strand.
TCGAACTGGTCGCCGTTCACCGGATCGAGCGCGTAGGTGAAATTTGAGTAGAGCTGCAGCGCATAGTCGATGGCATAGGCGCTGAACTCGAGCCGCCCCGGCGCCAGGCTGCGATGACCCGCGGCTGACAGCGAGTAGCGGTGCGAGCGACCCCCTGCCGTCGGGTCGATGAAGCCGAAGCGGTCGAGGCGGCCGTCGAGCACCGCACGCCGTGGAATCTGGTCGGTCGCGGTCCACTCGCTGTCGTAGCCCATGAGGGATACCTGGAGGCCGGAGTCTTCGGTGCGCTGCGACCAGCGCAGCACGGCGTTTGCCTTGCGCAGGTCCTGCGGCAGGGCCCAAGGGCCGTCACTGCCGTCATACTCGGCAGCCGCGAGGAGTGTGCCCGGGCCGAACGCCACGGCACCGGCGGCCACCGCGCGTGCGTAGCTCGCCTCGCCGGCGCTCACCGCGACGAACGGCCGCACGGCCTCGGCGAAGCGCAGATCGGCGGCGCCCGCGGCCGAGAAGTTGCCGAGATCGGCGTAGTACGTGCCCTTGCGGTAGACGACGCGGTCGACGAGTTCGGGAATCACGAAGTTCACGTCCATGTAACCCTGACCGTGGCCGTGTGTCGGCATGTTCACCGGCACTCCGTCCACATGGGTCGTGAAATCGGTGCCGTGATCGAGATTGAAGCCGCGCAGGAAGTACTGGTTCGCCTTGCCGTCGCCCGTGTGCTGCGTGACGATGAGCCCGGGCACCGTCTCGAGCAGCTCGCCGACGCGCAGCAACGGGCGATGCTCGAGCTGTTCGCCGAGTACGGTACCTTCGCTCGCGGCACGCGGCGCGCCGCCGAGCGTGAGTCGCCGCGCATGCACCGTCACTTCGTCGAGCCCGGCGCCCGTCACGCCGCCGGCAAGAAGCGGGCCGGCCAGCGCGGTGGCGACTACGGCGCTCAGTGTGAGCGCGCTGCCTCGTATCACGATGGCTGCGCCGTGCGCCGTTGCGCGGCCACGCGGCCCCAGAGGAAGCCGCCGAGGACGATGGCCACGACCAGCGCACCGAACGCCAGTTCCTTGCCGTCCGCCCACGAATCGATGCGCGGCAACAGCAGCTTCGAGGCGCTGAAGGCCGCGACCAGCAGGCTCACCGAGCCGACGGCGAGGCTCATCACGCGCGAGGCGATGCGGGCGGTCTCGTCGGCGCGCACGATCAGGCGCGAGATCCAGAGCCCGTTGACGCCATCGGTGACGAGCATGCCGAATACGAACAGCACGCCGAGTATCGCGGCGTAGACGGCGCCCCCGAACTGCCCGGCGGCAAGGGCAAAGAAGGCGGCCTGGCTGATCGTGTCGAACGAGACTGCGAACAGCGCGCCGACCAGGGCGACGACGACCGGGTTTTTCACGCGCCCGAGGGCGCCGAGATAGCGGCCCTTGAGCCCGACCGGGCTCACGACCTCGTCGGGCGCGGCGCGCCACACCGCGCGCAGGTTCAGGATGCCGAGCAGCGTCAGGAAAAAGATCGAGATGCCGACGCCCGTGGTCTCGAGCCACGCGGGCGTCTGCCAGCGGGTCACCGCGGAGCTGACGGTGAGCGCGATTGCGACGACGACGAGTCCATGGCCGATGGAGAACAGTGCCCCGCAGTAGCGTGCAAAGGAGCGTCCGGCGCGCGTGTTGACGCGTGTCAGGCCGTCGATCGTGGCGAGGTGGTCGGCGTCGAAGCCGTGCTTCAGCCCGAGAAGGAATGCGACGGCGGCAAGGCCGCTGAAGGAGGCCGGGAGGTGTTCCATGGCGGCCTCAGTATGACGATCTGTAAAATCGTCATACAAGGCCGCTGCGGTCAATACTTAGGCTTCAGGTGCCGATGGCTCGCGCCACCGTGCGCGTGGTGGTCGGCGTGCTCGACCGCGACGAGATTCAGCGAGCCGTGGCGTACGCCCGGCTCGGCCGTCAGGCGCGCAGCGAGCGATCGCACGGCGCCCACGGGTCCCTGCAGCACGGCGTTCTCGAGGCAATTGTCGTGGTCGAGGTGCACGTGCATCGTCGCGACGACGAGATCGTGGTGCGCGTGCTGGTGCTCGGCGAGCCGCTCGGCCAGTTCGCGCGCGTGGTGGTTGTAGACGTACGACAGGCTCGCGACGCAGTGGCCGCGCGGCTTGCGGTCCTGCGCCTCGCGGCCGAGACGCTCCCGGATCAGGTCGCGCACCGCTTCGCTGCGGTTGTCGTAGCCGTGACGGGCGATCAGCCGGTCGAAGGCGGTGGCCAGCTCATCGTCGAGTGAAATGGTGATACGTTGCATGGGCGGAGTTTATTGCATACTCGCCGCTTCATGCGCGCCGCCGCCGTCTGTGCCATTGCCCTCCTGCTCGCCCTCGTCGTGGCGCCGCCGGTGCTCGAGGCGAGCGTGTGGCTCGCGGCGGCGCACGACGCGGCCCATGTCGTCACGTTCGCGATCATCGCCGCACTTCTGTGCAGTCTCATCACGCCGCGGCGCGCGGGGTACCTCGCGCTCTTTGCGGTCGCGGCGGTCTTCGCCGTTGGCACCGAACTGGCGCAGCCCTATTTCGCCGGCGCCGGATCGATCGAGATTGCTTCGATGGGCGACGTGGGCCGCGACCTCGCCGGCAGCGTCATCGGCGTGCTCGCGTGGCTGGGCGTGCGGCGACATCGACCGCGCCTCGTCCTCGCAGCCGGCGCATTGCTGCTCGTGTGCCTGCTGCCGCTCGCTTTCGTCGGCTGGGCGTACGCCGGGCGCGCGCTGCACCCCGATATCGTATTCGATCCGGGGCGCGTCACCTGGCGGGTGTTCATCGAACGAACGAACGCAGGCACGGTCGCGCGAGATCCGGAGCGTCACGTGCTGCGCTTTACGGCGACGAGCGACTCCTTCGCAGGAATCGGCTTGCGCGAGCCGCCGCCCGACTGGCGCGGTTACGATCGCCTGGTCGTCGCGGTCTCGAATCCGGGCGCGACGCCGCTGTCGTTCAATGTGCGCATCGACGACCTGCCGCGCGATACGGAGTACGAGGACCGTTTCAATCGCGAGCGTACGGTGCCGCCGGGTGCATCGCTGCGCTGGGAGATCCCGCTCGCCGAGATCGCGCGCGGGCCGCAGGGCCGCCTGCTCGACCTCTCGCATATCACCCGGGTCGTGCTGTTCCTCTCGCCGGGCTCGCGGGGCGCGACGTTCGAACTCGCCGGTGTCACGCTCGAGCGCGTGCGCGCGGGCGAGGCGCCCTGATAGGCTACGCGCCCATGAATCAGCTGCTCGAACTGCTTGCGCAACCTGCCGCCTGGGCGGCGCTCACCACCTTGGTCGCGATGGAGGTCGTGCTCGGCATCGACAACCTGATCTTCATCTCGATCCTCACGAACAAGTTGCCGGAGGGCGAACGCAGCCGGGCACGGCGCATCGGCATTGCGCTCGCGCTGATCCTGCGCCTTGCGCTCCTCGGCACGATCGCGGTGATCGTGCGCCTCACCGAGCCGCTGTTCGAGGCGTTCGACCACGGCTTCTCGTGGCGCGACCTGATCCTGATCGCGGGGGGCCTCTTCCTCGTGTGGAAGTCGACGACCGAGATCCACCAGAGCGTCGATCCGGACGCCGCGCCGCACGTGCTCGTCGGCCAGAAGGCGACGATCGGCTTTGCCTCGGCGATTGCGCAGATCCTCGTGCTCGACCTCGTGTTCTCACTCGACAGCATCATCACGGCCGTCGGCATGACCGAGCACATCCCGATCATGGTGATCGCGGTGATCGTCGCGGTCGGGACCATGCTGCTGGCGGCCGATCCGCTCGCGAAATTCATCCACGCCAACCCGACGATCGTGATGCTGGCGCTCGGGTTCCTCCTGATGATCGGCACGACGCTGATCGCGGACGGCTTCGGCGCGCACGTGCCGCGCGGCTACGTGTATGCGGCGATGGCGTTCTCGGCGCTCGTCGAGGGGCTCAACATGCTCGCGCGCCGCGCACAGCGCCGGCGCCTCGAGCGCCATGCGCAGACGCAGGCGCAAGGCACCGATCAGCTGCCGCGCCAGACGAGCAACTGATTGTTCGCAGGCATCGCGTAATCGGCGACGAGCGCGAGGCCCTCGGCCCGCGCGAGTGCGTCGACGGCCTCGAAGTCGCGGATCCCGCTCGCGGGATCGCGGGCGCGCAGGCTCTCGTCGAACGCGGCATTGCTCGGGGTCGTGAACGCGCCGGCGTACCTGAAGGGGCCATAGACCGCGAGCGATCCCGGCCGCCGCAGCACGCGCCCGACGCCGGCAAAGAGCGCCTGCACCTCCGGCCACGCCATGATGTGGAGCGTATTCGCCGTGAATACGCCATCCGCGCCCTCGGCCGGCCAGCGCGACAGGCTGACATCGAGTTCAATGGGCACGGCGAGATTTGCGGGTCCTTCCCGCGCGCAGCGCTCGCGCAGGATCGGCAGCCAATCGGCGCGATCGCTCGGCTGCCAGCGCAGGTGGGACAGGGCGCGCGCAAAGAACACCGCGTGCTGTCCCGTCCCGCTGCCGATCTCGAGGACGAGCCGGGTTTGCGCAAACACCGGCGCGATCACCTCGAGGATGGGGCGCTTGTTGCGTTCGCTGGCGGGCGATTCCGGGGTAGGATGCAGAGGCACCGGCACAGGGGGGATCGCAGATGACATGGCTCGTGGTCGGACTCGTCGTGTTTCTCGGCGTGCACTCGGTTTCCATTATCGCGCCGGCCTGGCGTGATCGCACGGCCGCGCGGCTCGGCAACGCGTGGCGTGCGGTGTACTCGCTGCTGTCGATCGGCGGCTTCGTGCTGCTCATCTGGGGCTACGGGATCGCGCGTCAGGAGCCGGTGATTCTCTACCAGCCGACGCATTGGATGCGCAGCCTCACGGCACTGCTGATGCTGCCCGTGTTTCCGCTGCTCTTTGCGGCATACCTCCCGGGCCGTATCAAGACGAAGATGAAGCATCCGATGCTCGTCGCGGTGAAGTTGTGGGCGTTCGCGCACCTGCTCGCCAACGGCACGCTTGCGGATGTCGTGCTGTTCGGCAGCTTGCTCGCGTGGGCCGTGTTCGACCGCATCTCGTTCAAGAAGCGCGTGCAGCGCGCGATTCCGTCGGCGCCGGCGGGAAAGTGGAACGATGCGATCGCGATCGTGCTCGGGCTTGGCGCCTACGTGGTCTTTGCGGTCTACCTGCACCTGAAGTGGATCGGCGTGCCGGTCGTACCCTGATCGCTACCGGCTCGTGAGCAGGAAGCCCGCCCAGTAGTACGGGTGGCGGTCGAGCTGTGAGAGCTGCGCGGCCCGCAGCGCCTGCGCAATTTCGCCGCGCGTCGATGCGTTGGCGGAGATCGCATCGTACATGCGGCGCATCAGGCTCGCGGTGCTGCGGTCCTCGACGCGCCACAGGCTCGAGATCACGCTGCGCGCACCGCGTCGCTGCACGATCGCGCTCAAGCCTTCGATCTCGCGTCCGTCGGCAGTGATCGCGCCGCCCATGCCGGTCTGGCAGCCGGACAGCGTCGCAAGGAGAATGCCGGAAAAGTCGAGCGCGCCGATCCGGTCGAGCGTGAGATGCCCGCCATCGCCGAGCAGCAACCAGGAGCGCAGCGCATTGCCGGGCCGCAGGTTGAAATGCGTGCCGAGATGCAGGATCGAGAAATCGCGCGGCGCGCGGAGCACTGCATCGAGCCGCGCCTCGGTGAAGGCGGTATCGGCAAAGCCCTTGCCGGGGAGGGCTCCATGGCCCATTGCGGGCCCGGGTACGGGCGCGTCGCACGCGTTGCCGGGCGTCGCGAGCCCGGCGATCGGCCCTCGCACGATATGGCAGAGCTCGTCGGCGACGGCGGGCAGCGCGCGATAGCCCGCGACGGCCTGCGTGACGCCGAGGCCTCGCACGGTCAATGCATCGGGTTGCGCCATCGACATCCCGGCTGAATTCGGGCGATCACCGGCAGCCGCGTCGGCGTACAGCTGGATCGCAAAGCGTTTGACGAGGTATTGCTGGCCGTCGTGGAGCGCGGCAAATGGAACGTAGCGCAGGGCGTCATCGGGCCAGAGGATCAGTCGGTGGGCATCGGCAGCCGCTGCGGCATCGGCGAGTGGACGCATCAGCGTGTCATACAGCGCGCGCGAGCGCGCGCGAACATCGTCGCGTCGGCTGATGGCGTCGAGGAGATCGCCGATTTCGCGCCGCAGCGCTGCGGCATCGATGTCGATGCGGTATTCGGCCTGGCCGTTGCGCGTCGCGACGAGAAGACGCAGGTGCTGGTCGGTCAGGAGATATACGCCGATCGCACTGTCGTCGCCATATCGGTCGAGCTCGCGCGCCAGTCGTTCGGTGGAAATCGCACGGCCGGGGCCTGGGCGGACGTGCCCGGTTGATGCATCGATGAAGGCATCGATGCGTCGCGCGCGTGCGGCTTCTTCGCCGGGCTGGGCCGCGAGCAACTCGTCGAGCTGGCGGTGCTCCTCAGGCGTGATGCGCTCGACCTCGCGCCGGCGGGCGAGGATGTCGATTTCGGCCCCCGCCTGCGGGTCGATGCGCAGCGCTTCGAGATAGCGCGTCCAGAGCCGGCGTTCGCTGTCAGTGAGCTGGACAGCCGTACCCGCACGCGCAGGTGGACCGGCCCGCGGCGCGAAATCGTGGAGCTCCTCGCCCTTCAGCAGGTCGAGCACCTGCAAACCTTCGTCCAGGCGGCCCGCTTCCATGAGCCAGTCGGCGACGGCGCGGTATACACCGATCTTGTCGTGCAGGAACGCGCCATGCAGGGACCGATCGGCCTCGTTGAAGGCTGAACGGAGGCCCTCGATGCGGCCGATCGCCTGCTTGCCGAAGAAGATCGCGAGCGGGTCGTCGCCCCGTGCGTGCAGGAGCCGCGCCACGCGGAACTGCGCCTGCCACTCGGGGTCTGGCGTGCCGAGCGTGGCCGCTGCGGAGAGCGCGCGCACGGCCAGCGACCAGGCGTTGTCGGCATCGCTGCGTGCCTCCGCGAGCGCGCTCTCGTTGGCGAAGACCGCGTGGCGCAGGGCCGGGTCGACTTCACGGGCGGTCGCGAGGCGTCGATGTGCCTCGGCGCAATTCGGAGCGTTCGCGGGTGTCGTGCGCACGTCGATGGCGCACAGTTCGTTGACGACGCGCAGCAGGGTCGGGTGGCTGGCAGGCAGGCGCGCCGCATAGAGCGCGAGCGCCTCGCCGAGTTGGGTCCGCGCGAGCGACGGATGGGTGGCTACCTCGAGGCGCGCGATGAGGAGCAGCACGCCGGCGCGTTCGGTGTCCATGTCGGTGCCGTGGCCCGCGATGTCGAGTCCCTGGGCCAGGGTCGCGAGTGCATCGGCAGTGGCGCCGAGCAGCGCCTGCAGGAGCCCGAGCCCGCGGAAGTAGTTGACGCGCACCTGCTGCTCGACATCGGCGGGGTGAGCGGCAACGATGCGGCCGGCCTGCTGGTAGTGCGCGAGAGACGCGGGCAGGTCGCCGAGGACGCGCTCGATCTCGGCGAGACTCAGCAGCACGCCGACGAGATTCGGCGCCTGCGCACCCAGGCGCTGAGTTGCAACCTCGAGCGCGCGCTGCGCAAAGGGCAGTGCCTCCCGCGGCTTGCCGCGGGCATTGAGGAGTACGCCGAGCGCGGTCAGGGCGCGCAAGTGCTGGCGCTGCAGCGGGCCATCGGGGGCTTCCGACAGACGCACGGCCTCACGCATGGCCTGTTCGGCCTTCTCATACTCGTCGAGCTTCTCCAGCACCTGGCCGTACAGCAGGTACGCCGTCACGGGCTGGGCCGGACCATTCCTGGCGCGCAGCTGCAACTCGATCGCGAGCTGCGCTTCGGCGTGCCGGCGTGCGAGCGGATAGTTCTCTTCCCGCAGGGCCACGTTCGCGAGCGCGTTCTCGATCGCGCCCGCTGCCTCGCTCGTCGTCTCGCCATCGGCCGCGAGTATCCCCTGCGCGCGTTCGAGCAGGGCGCGCGCCTCGCCGAAGCTGCGCTGGGCGAGCCGCACCTGCGCGAGCCCGACGAGTGCCTTCTGCAGCTCGATCTGTCTCTCGCCCGGCACCTTTTCGCGAATGCGCAGCGCCGCAGACCACTCGTCGCCGGCCTCGCCGAGGCGGCCGCGCCGAAAGCCGATCCACGCCCAGGCGACGTGCAGGTCGGCGAGCCGCGCACTGTCGGCACCGAGGTCACGCTCGATGATCGGTCGCGCGAACTCGAGCAGCGGGATCGCTTCGACGAATTCATCCCGATAGGCGATGAGCGGGGTGGCGAGCGTCTGCACCCACCACGAGAGTTCGAGTGAATCGGCCCCGTATTCGCGAGCGACGCGCGGGATGGTCGCGCAGAGGATGCCGACGGCGGCCATCGGATCGCTCTCGCCGATCGTATCGACGCGGGCGCGCAGTTCCGCGATCGGGGTCGAGGCGGTGTTCGCCGGCGCCGGCTGCTGTGCGCAGATCGACGGCAATTCAACCGGCGTGGCGTTCGGGCCGGCGGCGTGTACGAGTGGCGCGCCTCGCGCGACGAGTGCGAGGAGTGCAATGCGTGAGACGAGCGCGGCGGCCAGGGTCGGGCGACGCGTCATGGCGGCATGGCCGGCCCGATCTCGACGCGCAGCACCCCGTCGACCGGCAGCGGAATGTGATAGTGCGCGAGGACGTCGCGGACGCCGGTAGTGAGGGGGTGCGGCAACTCGGCGTCGATGCCCTCGCGTCCGAACCGCTGATACGCGACGACCGAAACGCCTGCGCCGCGCAAGGCTTGTGCAATCTCGTCGCGCAAGGCGACCGGATCACCGGCGGTCATGCGGTAGACGACATCCGGTGCGCCGCGATGGGCGGGCGGTTCGGCACCCGGGCGCCATGTCCAGGCGAGCGCAATCGCGATACCTGCGATGCCCGCGGCGAGCAGCGCGCTCCAGGCGGTGCCAAATGCCTTGCGTAGCGCGCCGCGGCGCGCGAGCGCCGGGCCGAGCACCTCGTCGACCCGCGCGCGCGCCACGAGCCGCACCGCCCGCGCATCTGCATCGTGGTCAAATTCGCGGCGCAGGCCGATCTCGTCCAACGGCGCCAGGGCGCGCAGTGCTGCGCGCAGCCGTTCGCCTTCGCGTTGCGCACTGGAAGGGTGGCCCTGCGGTGCGCGCCCGCCGAGCGCATCGAGCCAGGCCTGATCGTCGTCGTCACTCACGGGGCGGCGCTCCGAAGGCGAGATCGTACCAGTCGGCGAGGTAGACGCGCGCTTTCTTGCGGCACTGGGAAATGTACTCGCGGGTCGCGCCGGGCGAGCGCTCGAGCAGCCGCGCGATGGCTTCAGTGTCGAGCCCGTCTTCGGCGATCCACGCGATGACCGCGGCCTGCGCGGGGCAGTCGCGCTCGAAGCGCGCCCAGCAGTGTGCAAAGGCTTCCGCGGCCTGCGCGTCATGGGCGTCGTCTTCGGGTGCCGTGGAGCCGCGCGGCGCGAAGTCTCCGGCCCGTGCCTCGATCGCGGTGGTCAACATGGGTTCGTCGAGCGGCACGAGTGGGTCGCGCCGCCGGAAGTGATCGAGCATCGCGTGGCGCAGGATCGCGCGTATCCACGGGAGCAGCTCCGAGTCACCGTGGAACGACGCGCAGCGCTGCCACACACGGATGAACGTGTCCTGCACGAGATCGCGTGCCTCGGCCGCGTCGCGCACATGGCGGCGGCAATCGCGATAGAGCGCCGCGAAGTGCTCGCGATCGAGCGTGCGCAGCGCGCGCTCCAGTGCCACGCCGCCCTCGCGGCAGGCCCGCATGAATTCGCTTTTGTCCAAGGATCCCCCGGGCGGAGCGTACCGGAGGTGCCGCAGCGTGTCCTCATGCCTGTGAGACGGGAATCGCGCTGTTCCGTCAGGCATTTTTCCGGTCAGCCTGACAGTCGTCTCCGTCGTGCGTCTATGCCACGACAGGCATTGCACGAACGGGGGAGACCATGGACACGTACAAGGCTGTGCTGTTCGCCGCGCTGCTCGCGGTGACTGCCTGCGACCAGGGGCGATGGATCGAGTTGCCGCCGATGCTGATGACCTGCAGTGACCTCGACGATCTCGGCATGAAGACCGAGCTCGCCAATGCCGACAAGTTCAGCCTCGCGCGCGGCATGCTCCAGGGCGTGTGCACACAGAGCAGCGCGGGCCAGTTCACCGGCGAGACTCGCTGCAACAAGAAGGCGGTCGAGATCCGCTGCAAGTCGTGAGCGGGCCGGCAGCCGTGCACCGCAGGTTCAGCGGCAACTACCGGGGGGAGGGGTGATCATGAGCAAACGGGGGCGAATCCTGAGGGACACGAGCGCGGGCGAAGGGCTCGTGTTCGTCGAGGGCAAGCAGTACGCGTTCAGGCTCGAGGGCATGTGGCAGTCGGAGTTCGCGCCGAAGGCGAACATGGCCGTCGACGTCGACTTCGACGAGGCGGGACGGCTCGTCGCGCTGCGCAGCGTGAGTGCGTCCGGTGTCGCGGGCGAACAGGCCGCGCAGGCGCTCGGGGCTGCCCAGGAATCGGCGAAGAAGTTCGCGGCGGAGTTCCAGGCGAAGGGCCTGCCGGTGCTGCGGGAATACGCGGAGCGGATCGGCTATCCGGTGCTCGGCGCGCTCGCCGCGGTGATCATCGGCTGGTTCTTCCTGCCGGCCGTCTCGGCCGATCTCGGCTTCCTCGGCAAGAACTCGGTGACCTTCTGGCAGGGGCTCAAGTTCCTGAACAGCGGCGGTGTCGCGGCCATGGGTGGCGGCAGCGCGGGGTTCTACGGGCTTCTTTGCATCGCGTCGCTCGCGGCCGTGCTGTTGCCTCAGGTCTGGCGCCATCCGCGCGCGCGCTTCGGGATGATGGCGCCGCTCACTCTGATGCTGCTCGTGCTGGTCATTGCGTGGAGCAAGATGCCGGACGTCCCCGCAGGCGCGGAAGAGTTCGCCGCGGAAATGCGCAAGGCGGTCTCGCTCGGGGTCGGCAGCTATCTCGCGATCGTCGCGTCACTTTTTCTTGCGTGGCGCGGGTTCAGCGGAGGGGTTCGTAGCCCATGATACTGACCGGAATACCGTCCGGGTCGAGGAAAATCAGCTCCGTGTAGCGACCGGCAGGCATATTTGGGCTGTCTGTCGGTTTGACGTATCCCTGCGGGCGCAGCACGAACTCGTAGCGACGCTCTTCGAGGTCGTGCGCGATCATGTCGATCTGTGATGTGGTCAGCACGATAGTTGCCTGGCCGAACGACAGCCGGTCCTTGCGCGGTGGCGGCAACGCATCGGGCGCGGGAACTGCACCCTGCAGTGCGTACAGGCCGATCCATCCGAACTGAGCGCCAGAGGGCGCAAGGTGCACCATGCGCACGGAGCCGTCCTGATAGCCCACCATGCCCATGATCGCCGGACCCGCGATGGTCTTGTCCTCGATGATCTCGAGGCCGAGCAGGTCGCGATACAGCGCGAGCGATCGATCGATGTCACGCACCCAAATTGTGACGCGCTTGACAGGACCCGTCCGATTCATGATGACGCCTTTCGTTCACGGTGGAGCACGTATAACCCGCCGCCCACGACCACGGTGCCGCCCGCAAGTACGAGCGGGGAGGGCAGTACGCCCCACAGCGCGAAGTCGAGCCCGATGCCCCACAATAGCGCGGTGTACTCGAACGGTGCCACCGCTGATGCCGGTGCACGGCGGAATGCTTCGGTGAGGGCCTGCTGCGCCAGCGCGCCGGTGATGCCGAGCAGCACGATCCAGTGCAGGTGCGCGAGATCCATTGTCACCCAGTCCGGTGCGGCGAGGATGCCCGCGACTACGGCCATCACGACGAGATACCACACGACCATCGACGCGGTGCTGTCGGTGCGGCCGAGCGCGCGCATCGAAATGGCATTCAGCGCGTAGCAGAGCGCCGCCAGCAGCGCAGCAAGGCCGCCGAGACCGGTGAAACCCGCGAGACCGGGCCGAAGGATGATCACCACACCGACGAGCCCGGCGGTGATGCCCAGCCAGCGGTGCCAGTCGACGCGCTCCCTCAGTACCACGACCGACAAGGCGGCGATCATCAGCGGCGCCGACAGGAAGATCGCGTACATGTTCGAGAGGCTGAGCAGCTTCAGCGCCTGCACGTACGCGAGCAATGACCCGATTCCGAGCACGCCGCGGAGCAGGTGAAATCCCGGTCGCGACGTGCGAAGCTGCCGCCAGCGCCGCGCAAGGAGCAACGGCAACAGCACGACCGGCAGCGACGTGGCAGCCCGGATACAGCTCACCTGCATCGGCGGGTAGTACTGCACGAGCATCTTGAGCGCGACGTCCACGATCGAAAACAGGCCGACTGCTGCCAGCATGCAGACGACGCCCTTCAGCTGACCGGACTCGACACCCGATGGAGATGAGGCAACTGCGCCACTTCCTGGCGCTGATGGAGACGAAGAGTTACTGGCGTGCGGCCGAGTCATGCGGCATCACTCCGCAGGCGCTCAGCAAGAGCATCCGGCGCTTCGAGGAGCAGCTCGGCGTGCGGCTGTTCGACCGCGATACACGGTCGGTGAAGCCGACCCTGTTCGCCGAGCAGATCGCGAATTACGCGCGCAACATCGACGCCGAGGCGCGCAGCCTGCGCCGCTCGCTCGACACGTTGCTCGGCGCCGGCACCAACCAGCTGGTCGTGGGGGCAGGTGCTGCGGCGGCGACCAAGATCGTCGTCGAGGCCGTGCTCGCGGTACGTGCGCGCAATCCCACACTCGCGGTCACGGTTCTCGAGGGCACTTTCGAGGCGATGGTGCCGCTGCTGATGAACGGCAAGGTCGATGTGGTCGTCAGCATAATGACGACAGATGTGGTCGACAGGTTGATCGACTACCGTGTGCTGCAGGTCGAACAGTACCGCGTTTTCGCGCGCGCCGGTCATCCGCTCGCGGGCCTCGAGCAGGTGCCGCTCGCGCGGCTGCTCGACTTTCCGTGGATCGCCGGCGCCGACGAGGATCGTGTCTCGGAGGACGTGGCGGCGAGCTTTCGCGCGGCCGGGCTCGACGTGCCGGCGCCGGTATTCCGCACGGATTCCGTGTCGTTTGCGATCAACCTCGTGATGCAGTGCGATGCGCTGTTCATCCTGCCCTCAGAGACCGTGCGTCGGGACGTCGCCTCGGGGCAATTGGCCGCGATCGACGTGCACACCGAGCGATGGACCCGTCCCACGGTGGTGTTCTTCCGCAAGAACAGCACGCGGTCGCCCGACTCGATTCTTTTCCTGAAGGAACTGAAGCGCATCGTGGAGCGCAGTACGTATTGACGCAATCAACTTCCGGTTGCCGATAAAGACCGCAAGTTGATGGCCCCGGCGAATTCCGGCAACCGATACTCGGTCGGCAAGGAGGTCGTATGCGCCCAGCAAGCAAGCTATCACAACATATTGGCTGCTACTTCGCCTTGAGTCTCGGTGCAGCCGGTACGGCGCCTGCGCAGGCGCCGACCGATGGGGACTCGGGCGCGCTGACCGAAATCACGGTTACCGCCCAGCGGCGCAGTGAAAGCCTGCAGAGCGTGCCGGTGGCCGTGAGCGCCTTCGACCCGGCAACGCTCGATGCCCACCAGGTGCTCACGCTGCGCGACGTGTCCAATGTCGTGCCAAACCTCTGGATGGAGACCAATACCGGCCTTTCGAGCGGTTCACGCGCTGCGCTGCGCGGTGTCGGGGAAGACGAAAGCTTCTTCACCTCCGATCCGCCGGTCGGCATCTACATCGACGACGTCTACATTCCGCGCCAGACGGGTGCGCTGTTCGACTTGTACGACGTCGAGCGCATCGAAGTGCTACGCGGGCCGCAAGGCACACTGTACGGGCGCAATACGTCGGCGGGCGCGATCAAGCTCGTCAGCGTCAGGCCCTCGCAGGAGCGTCGCTTCATGGCCGAGTTGACGGGCGGCGATTACGGTCGCTTCGACGCGCGCGCGAGCCTGTCCGGCGGGCTGTCGGAGCACGTGTCGGGCCAGTTGGCCGCACTTTCGCGCCAGCGCGACGGATATGACAGGAATCTCGTCGACGGCTCGCGCGTCAATGACCAGGACATCTTCTCGTGGCGCACCGCATTGCGTTACCAGCCGTCCGAGACGCTCGACATCCTGATTTCGTACGACCAGAGCCGCGAGCGCTCGACGCCCGGCTATGCGACCGGCGTGCTGCTGCAGCCGCCCGGTGGCCTTGGCCCGTGGGATCCGGACCAGCAGTACGACGGCGATACCGATGTGCACACCCTTCGATCGGATCTGCTCGATCCGCAGAACGACCTCGATCAGCGCGGCGGAAGCGTCAACATCGGCTGGCAAGTCGGCAGCGTGACGCTGCACTCGATCACGGCATGGCGCGGGCTCGACAACACGCTGCTTCTCGACGCCGATGGCCAGGACACCTGCTTCGGTCTTGCGCTGCCGTGCCTGCACCTGTACCAGAACCAGAGTCAGGACCAGTTCAGCCAGGAACTGCAACTGCAGGGTACGGCGCTCAGCGACCGGCTCAACTACATCCTCGGCGCGTACTACTTCTCGGAATCGAACTGGCAGCGCACCGAGAACATCATTCTGGCGCCCTTCGGCAGCAATCCGTACTCGGATACCTCCCTCGATACCGACAGCGTTGCGTTCTTTGGTTCGGCAACCTGGGCCGTGACCCCGCGACTCAACCTGACGGCCGGCCTGCGATGGACGGAAGATTCGAAGGACTTCAGATCCGCCGCATTCGCCGCTTCAGGCGCCGCGCAGCAGGTGTGCGTGTCGGCCGACCGCACGCAGGTCTATGCGGGCGGCGCCTGCACGGCGGGCTCGCCAGCGGGCGCCGTCACCGACCGTCTCGCGCGCGAGATCGACCAGTCGTGGTCAAAGGTGACGCCGCGCGCGGCAGCCGACTTCCGGTTGACCGCCGATGCAATGGTTTATGCCTCGATCAGCAAGGGCTTCAAGTCGGGCGCCTTCGACGGCCGGGAATCGAGCATCGCGCTGTACACGTTGCAGCCGATAGCACCCGAGTCTACGCTGACGTATGAAGTGGGCGGCAAGGCCGAGTGGCTCGAGCGGCGCCTGCGAACGAACATCGCGCTTTTCATCAACGAGATCGACGACCTGCAGGGTACGGGCACCAATCTCGCGACCGGTACATTTACGCGGTTTTCGGTCGGCGACGCTGAAACGCGCGGTGCCGAAATCGAGATCACCGCGAAGCCGGTCGCGCCGCTGACGCTCACGGCAGTCGTGGGCCTCCTTGACACCAAGTACACGAAGATCAACTTCGACCAGGTCGCGGATTGCGGTGCAGTCGGCACCGGTACGGCGGACCTGCAGTTGAAGTTCTCGCCGAAGGTCTCGGCATTCCTGAGCGCGGCATATCGCGTGCCGATCACGGGGCTCGGTGGCGCGCTCGAGATCGGTGGTGACTGGACACACAAGAGCAGCTATTTCCACAGTTCGTGCAATCCCGTGCCGAGCAAGGAAGATGGCTATGACCTGTTCAACGCGCAAATTGCCTTCGAGACCGACGACGCACGCTGGCGCATCGCGGCTGCCGTGCGCAATCTCGGCGACGAAGAATACTCGACAGGCCAGTTCTTCATTCCGGGACTCGGTTTCGACGCGATCTATTTCAATCCGCCGCGCAACTGGTCGATCACGGCGCGCTACACGATCAATTGAGGTGGGAAGATGGCTGAACAGTCCGACCTGCAGGCGCTGCAGAAGATCCACGACGACTGGATCGTCTACTACAACACGGGCGACGTTGCGGCGCTGCTGGCACTGTACGACAAGGAGTCGGTGATCATGCCGCGGGGCCGGGAGCGCATCTCGGGCGTGGCGGCAGTGAAGACATACTTCGAGCGTCTGTTCGCCCGTGGCCGCCTCACGATGCAAAGCCGGCTCGAGAAGCTCGAGGTCAACGGCGACTGGGCGATTCAGTACGGCCTGTTCTCGATCCGCATCCAGCCGCGCGACGGCGGGCCGGAGGAGGGCGACGCGGGGCGCTATTTCATCCTGCTGCGCAAGCACACCGATGGTCGCTGGACTGTCTACCAGGATCTGGACCAGCACACGCAAGACAAGCTCTGATGCAATGCTGATGCTGGTGGTCTGCAAGGACGCGGAGGATGCGAGGACGCGGCGCGAGGCGACCATGAACGACCATCTGCTGCACGCGGACGAGATCGCCCCGAAGCTGCGCCTCGCCGGCCGACTGGTCGACGAGGATGGTCGGCAGACGGTCGGTTCATTCCTGCTCGTCGACGTTCCGGATGCCGCGACGGCACGCCGCCTCGTGCAGGACGATCCCTATTCACGCGCGGGCGTTTGGCGCGAGGTCGCGTATTATCCCGTCGAACTTGTCGAGACCGACCGCTTCGAGACCGAGGTGAACAGATGACGATGCGACGGCGGTATTACGCGGGAGTGATCGAGGCCCACGGTGATCAAGCCGGTCTGCGCGGCAGCGAGCGATTCTCGGTGTCGGTGGCGCCGGACGGCAGCCGCACGCTGCACGCGACCTGCGAGATTTTCGACCGCAATGTGTCGAAAGACATCATCTACAGCGTCGACCGGGAGTTCCGCCCGCTCGACTCTTACGTGCGCCTGATCAAGGACGGCAGGGTACTCGGCTCGGGCCGATTCCAGTTCGATGGACGTGGCGGCAGTCTCGACTGCGACAGTCGCGTGCTCGGCCACGTCACCCAGCGAGTCGATCAGGAGGGCGGATTCCCGAGCTTCGGGCCTCACCCGCTCACCTGCGACATCTGGCACCTCGCGCGCTACGACCATGCGAGTCGGGAAAAGGTGCAATTCTTCGATTCCGCACTGAGCTCGCTCGAGCACGACGGCTGTTCGGGTCCGATGCTTCATCCCGTGCGCTTCGGCATCGAGTTCCTGGGCCCGCAGACGATTACCGTGCCGGCCGGTACCTTCGATACGCACCACTACCAGTTCCACCTCGAAGGCAGCCTGCCACAGGAGCACCCTCGCGAGCAGTTGTGGTGCATCCCGGGCGACTTCATCTTCGTGCAGATTCGCGTTGATGGGTACATGTCGACAACCTATCGGCTGACCGAGCTCAGACGCTGAGGGCGGACCGGCATGCCGAGTCCCTATTTGCTTCTGGTCGTCGCCCACGTGCTCCTCTTCGCGTACTGGCTCGGTGCCGACTGGGGCGTGTACGTCACCTCGCGCTATGTTGCCGACCCGAAGCTGTCGCTCGAGGAACGCCGCCGCTTCCTGCAAGCCGCCTTCCGCATCGACCTGCTGCCGCGTGTCTCGTTCACGATGCTGCTGCCGGTCGGCGTACATATCGCCGCGTATTATGGCGCCTGGCCGTTCACGGCCGCGTTTGTCCCGGCTGTCTGGTTGTTCGCGATCGTGTGGATGCTGCTCAACGTGCTCGGCTACCTGAGGGCCGGTACTTCCACCGGTGACCGCCTCCGCGGGTGGGACCAGAGCATCCGGCTCGTGATGGCGCCGGTGCTGGTCGGTATCGGGCTGTGGTCGCTGGTGACCGGCTCCCCCATTGCGCCGCTCTTCATCGCGTTCAAGGTCGCGGTGTTCGGCATCATGATCATCGTCGGCCTCGTGCTGCGCGCGATCATGAAGAACTGGGCGGTCGGGTTTCGCCGACTCGCCGCCGAGGGGCCGAGCGCGGCTGTCGACACAATATTCCGGGGCTCCCTGCGGCGCGCGCGCTACGTCGCGTACCTCATGTGGTCGCTCTCGGCCGTGATGGCCGTCCTCGGGGTCGTGAAACCTGCGTGACGCTCCGTCAGGCTTCCGGCTGGTCGCGCGCCCAGTGGTCATGGGCGATGGCGGATTGGGCGCGCGAACCCTTCTTCTCCATCGTCCTGAGCCTGATTTTTCCGCCGTACTTCGTCGCCGTGGTTGCGGCCGATCCGGTGCGCGGTACCGCACTGTGGGGTTACGGTCTCGCGGCGGCGAGTGCGCTGCTCGTCCTCGTGAGCCCCTTCGCGGGCGCCGCAGCCGACAGTACAGGCAGCCGCAAGCCGTGGATCGTGGCCTGCGTCGCCGGTGCCGTGGCCGCGCTCGCGAGCCTCTGGTGGGCCACTGCGACGCCCGGGCGGCTCGCGTGGGTGCTCGTGTCCTGCGCGCTCGCACAACTCGCGATCGAGCTGTCGCGCGTGTTCAGTGACAGCATGGTGTTGCGCGTTGCGCCGCGGGAGCGGGTCGGGGACCTGAGCGGCCTCGCGGTCGGGCTCGGCTTCGTCGCGAGCTTCCTGTACCTTCTCGGCACCTTTGCATTCGATAGCCTCGGAGGCCGCAACGTCTCGGTGCTGAGTGGCGCCTGGCTGCTGGTGTTCATCCTGCCGCTGCTGTGCTTCTGCCCCGATTTTCCGCGCGTCGAGCGCTCGTGGGCCGAGAGTCGCCGCGAAAGCCTCGCGCGGCTGCGCCGTTCCCTGCAGGATCTGGTCCGGGTGCCGCAAGTCGGCCGCTTCCTGCTCGCCCGCATGATCTACTGGGACGGGATGATGGGGCTGTTCTCGTTCATGGCGATTCTGGCGTCGTCGAGGCTCGCGTGGCGCGCCAGCGAGATCTCGGTGTTCGGTCTCCTCGGCCTGCTCGCCGGAGCAGCGGGCGGCGTCACGGGTGGTGCGCTCGACCGCAGATTCGGCTCGAAGCGCACTCTCCTGCTCGCGCTGGCGGTCATGCTGCTCGTGTCGGTCGTCATGCTGCTCGTGCTGCCGGCGCCAGCGCCGCGCCCAGCAGGTGCCGCGCTGCTGGCGGCGCGCGGCGACCTCGTGTTTCTCGCGCTCGCGATCGTCGCCAGCGCCTGCCTCGGGGCGATCCTTGCGGCGAGTCGATCGATGATGGTCCGTCTGTCGCCTGCGGATCGGCTGGGCGAATTCTTCGGCCTCTACGTAATGGTAGGACGCGCCTCGAGCTTCGCGGCGCCATTGCTCGTGGCGCTGGCGACAACGGCATCCAGCAACCAGACAATGGGCGTCTTCGGCGTCGCCTTGACTTTCATGTTGCTCGGCCTCGTGCTGCTCGGCCGGGTGCAGGAACGGCAGGTTCCGTGACGGGCGCCATGCACCCGGGCGGATCGGCCGCGGCAAACGCCTGGCCGTCCGCGCGCACGGCGTGGAGCACGGTTGCGGTCCTGACGTTTGTCTATTCGATCGCATTCGTTCATCGCATCGGCCTGGGGCTGCTCGTCGAGCCGATGCAGCAGGACCTGCAATTCAGCGATACCGCAATTGGCTGGCTTGCAGGAGCACTGTTCGCCGTGCCGTATACGATCGGCGGGCCTCTCTGTGGGTGGCTCGCGGATCGCTACAGCCGCCGCTCGCTGATCGCCATCGCGGCCGCCGGCTGGAGCACCACGACCGCGGCATTCGGCCTGCTCACCTCCTTTGCGGCGCTCGCCGCCACACGTGTCGGCGCCGGGCTCACGCAGTCGGCGCTGCAACCTGCGGCGGCCTCGATGATCGCCGACAATTTCGATGCGAACGCCCGCCCGCGAGCCTACGGGGTCTACGTCGCCGGCACCGGTTTCGGGACTGCCCTGGCGTACTGGTTCGGTGCCATCGCGATCGGCGTTGGCGCATGGGTCGCAACGACGGCCGGCATCAAGGGCTGGTCCGCGGCATTTCTCGCACTGGCCGTAATTGGCCTCGGCGCGCCACTTGCCATGGCGTTCGTCCGCGAACCAGCGCGCCGGGGGCGGGGTGGAGAAGGATCGGCGAGCGTGCAGGCGACGCTCGCGTTCATGCGGCGCGAGTGGCGCGTGGTTGGTGCGCTGAGCCTCGGCGTCGCAGTGTGTTTTCTCGCTCCCTACGGGCAGCTTGCGTTCATGCCGGTGATGTTTTCACGCAAGTACGGGTGGAGCGCGGCCGAACTGGCGATTGCTTTCGGCGTGATCGCCGTGTTCGCCGGTGCGTTTGGCTCGATGCTTGGAGGCTGGATCTCGGCGCGGCTTGCACGCCGCGGGCGCTCGGATGGCGACTGGATCATCTGCACGGCCGGTTCCGCCGGTAGCCTGATCACGGGCGGAATCGCACCGCTGATGCCGACCGCAGAATGGAGTCTGGTCTTTTTCGCGCTGTCGGGCCTCTTCACGAACTGGCCCTCCGTCGGCGCGCTGGGCGCGGTCAATCGCCTGGCGCCGAATGAGATGCGCGGCCAGCTGACCGCCGTTTACACTTCGGCAGTCGGTCTGATAGGCGCAGGCCTCGGGCCCGTGACGATCGGCGTACTCTCGGATTTCGTGACACCCGCCTGGGGTGGCGTGGCCACCGCAATGTCGATCACCTTTTTCAGTTGCGCGACGCTCTCGTGCGGGCTGCTGATCTTGGGACAGAAGTCATACAGGCGCGTGATCAGTGCGTTGTGCTGAGTGCGCGCATCATGAACGGGCCTGATTCGGCGACCCCGATCCGAAGCTGCGGGCGGACGCTGCGCAGCCAGGAAATGCTTCCGGACAAGGTATCGTGACTCCACACGGAAAAACCAGGCGACATCAATGAGTCTCTACACATTGACACTGTGGCTGCATGTCCTCGTGATGGGCTACTGGATCGGCAGCGATCTAGTGGTGAACCAGCTGACGCACTTCACTGCGCGCGCCGCGGGCCTCGGCGGTGTCGAACGCCGGCGCCTGTGGGACTTCCTGCTCGATGTCGACCAGCATCCGCGCAATGCGCTGATACTCAGCGTGCCGCTCGGTTTCACGCTCGCATCGATGCTCGATCTCGTGCCGATCCACGGCGCGGGGCTCGTCGCGCTGTGGCTTCTGTGCACGCTCTGGTTCTGGTTCATGTGGATGACACACTTGAAGCACAAGGGTCCGCAGGGGCACGCCTGGGCGAAATGGGACTGGCGGTTGCGCTATGTCTTGATCGCCGCTGCAGTGGGCAGTGGCGCCTTGTCGCTGGTGACAGGGCGACCCTACACGGCGCCCTGGCTCGCCTGGAAGGTGATCCTGTTCGGTGGCGTGCTCAGTTGCGGCATCGGCATCCGCTACTACATCCGCCGCTCGTACGAAGCCTGGCCGCGGATCTGGGCCGATGCGGCGCAGCCAGGCGATGAAGAACTCGTGCGCAAGGCCATGTGGCGCGGCACGTACGTGCTGTGGGTGCTGTGGACACTCCTCGCGATCATCGGGTATCTCGGCGCCGCGAAGCCGGGCTGAGGCATGGTGCCGGGTTTTCGGTTATTCGGTTACTGCCGCGCCGAACGACGGCAAAAACCGAATAACCGAAAACCCGGCACCATTTCCGATTCTGGTGGACGGTGCAGGGATTGAACCTGCGACCCCTGCCGTGTGAAAGCAGTGCTCTACCGCTGAGCTAACCGTCCCCGGGGGAAGAGGGCGCGAATTCTAAGGGGGCGGCCGGGGTGAATCAATCCACGGCCCGGGCCGCGAGCCAAGCGGCGATCGCCGCAGGCACCGTGCCCCGTGCACGCGAGCTCACGTACATGCCGATGTGGCCCACATCGACCGGCATCGCGGTGTAGTCCCGCGTCGCGACGTGGCGCGCGAGCGGCAGGCTCGCGCTCGGCGGCACGATATGGTCCTGGGTCGCGAAGATGTTGAGGACGGGTTGCGTGATGGCCTGCAGCGAGACTTTGCGCCCGCCTATGTCGAGTGTGCCTGCGACCAGGCGGTTCTCCTGGTAGAGGCCCTTCACGAACTCGCGAAACAGCTCCGCGGGCAGCTCGGGGCTGTCGAAGATCCAGCGCTCCATGCGCAGGAAATCGGCCAGCTGTGCGGCGCTCGGGCCATTGCGCACGAGGTCGACATACTTCTGCTGCGCGAGACGAAAGGGCTGGAGCGCAAGATACGCCTGGTTCAGCACCTGTCCCGGGATGTTGCCGTTGGCTGCCATCAGGTCGACGTCGAGATCCGCCGCCCAGCGCGACAGCAGGTTCTCCGGCGTCTTGAAATCGACCGGCGTCACCATCGTGACGAGATTGCGCACGCGCGCGCCGTGCAGCGCCGTATAGCACAACGAGAACGTGCCACCCTGGCAGATGCCGAGCAGGTTGAGTGCCGGAATGCCGTGTGTGGCGAGCACTTCGCGCACGGCGCCGTCGAGGTAGCCGTCGATGTAATCCACGAGCCGCAGGTCGCGGTCGGCGCCATCCGGTCGCCCCCAGTCGACCAGGTACACGTCGAGGCCGGCGCCGAGCAGGCCGCGGATCAGCGACCGGTCGGGTGTGAGGTCGAGGATATCGGGGCGATTGACGAGTGCGAATACCAGCAGGAGGGGGGGCACGCGCGCGGGCTGCGCAATCGGGCGGTAGCGGTAAAGCCGGACCTTGTCGCAGCGCCAGACTTCGTCGCGCCCGGCCCCGTCGGCCGCATGGCTGCCGGCTGCGCGCAGCTGCGGCAGCAGCAGTGCCGCACGCTGCGCGAACTCCACGAGCTCCGCGGTGATCTGCGCAGGATCGAACGGCGGGCTGGTCATTTGCGGCGCTTCGATCCGGCGCGCCGGATTGCGCCGGGCGCACGCGCGTTGCGCTTCGAGGTTTGCGGCGCCGCAGCCTGCGGTTCGGCACGCGCCTTCTCGAGTGCCCGCACGCGCCGGATCAGCGCATCGATTTCGGTGCGCGTCGGCAGGTCGAGAAGCCGCGCCCACTCCTCGACCTGGGCACGCTGTTCGACGCGCAACGCGTTCACGGTGTTGGCGAGTTCAGCCTGCGTCCTGCAGTAGTCCTCGCGATGGACCCGGGCGGCATAGGCCTCCTCCGCGCAGTCGACCCAGGTCGCGTAGAGCGACGCGGGCCCTGGGCCGGCGTCGCCAGCCCGCGCGGCGAAGCGCTGCATCGCATCGCGCGCGATATCGCTGCCGTGCGTGAGCATGCGTGCCTGCAGCTCGAGCGCGCGTGACTGCAGCGAGGAGAGCCGGCGCAGGCGATCGGCATCGGCATGCCCCGTGGAAAACCCGAAGGCGCCGTCACGCAGGAACGCGAAGGGATCGGCGCTGCCGGCAGCGGCGCCGCGTTGCCATTCGGCGAGGCGCTCCATGAGCGACGCGGCGTGTTCGCCCGGCACACCCTGGCCGGCCGCCCTGGCATAGGCCTGCATCAGCCCCATGTGCTGTTCGCAGGCGGCGAGGAACTGCTTCACGGGGTCGGCACCCCCGCCGGCCTTCGCATCGACGCCGGCATTCGCGAAAGGTGCTTTCGCCCAGATCGTCCACCAGTCGGGCAGATCACCAAATGCTGCCGTCATCGCGCCGCTCCTTTGTCCATGCCGGTCGATACTCTGGCAGGATGCACTGCAAGAAGTCATCGGCAGCGGTTCCTGGTCGAGCAACCGGGGAGTTGTTTATTTTTAACTGTATGATGTAATTCACAATTCATGGATCCGAGCAGCTCTGGTCTGCCGGATTCCTGCCATGCTACATTGCGGTGCAAAGCGATCTTGAACGTTGCGAGTGGCCATGACCGAAGCACGCGTCATCAAGAAATACTCCAACCGGCGCCTCTACGACGCAACGGAGAGCCGTCACGTCACGCTCGAGGACCTGCGCAAGCTGATCGTCGGCGGCGAAAAGATCAAGGTCGTCGACGACAAGTCGGGTGAAGACCTGACGCGACAGATCCTGCTGCAGATCATTGCCGAACAGGAGCAGTTTGGTACCCCTGTCCTGTCCACCGAGCTGCTCGAGGCCATCGTGCGCTTCTACGGCAATCCGGTGCAGGAAGTGTTCACGCGCTACATCGAGCAGAGCCTCGGCGGCATCATGCAGCAGCAGCGCGTGATGCAGGACGAAATGTCCCGCGCGCTCAAGACGCCCATGGCCCCGCTCGCGGAACTCGCCCGCCAGAACATGGAGCTGTGGGCGAAGATGCAGGCGTCGATGCTCTCGAGTGTCACGCCACCCCAGGGCGCCGAGCCCGCCGACCCCCCCTCCGGTAACCGACGCAAGCGCTAGCTCTTGCTGAAAGTCGTTGTATGCAGTTGACGGGTTGCACCACCGTGGTCACAGGCGCCGCACGCGGCATCGGTCGCGCGATGGCATTGCGCTTCGCCAGGGAGGGCTCGAATCTCGCGCTGATCGACCTGCGTGTCGATGACATCGCCGAGACCCAGGCGCTCGCGCAGGCGCAGGGCGTGGCGGCGCGTGCCTACGCGGCCGACGTCTCCGACGAGGATGCGGTGTGCGGCGTCATGGAGCGCATCGTGGGCGATTTCGGCCGCATCGACGTTCTCGTCAACAATGCCGGCATCGTGAAGGACGCGCTGCTCATCAAGGTGAGGGATGGCGAGATCGTCGACAAGCTGTCGCTGTCGAACTGGCAGTCGGTGATCGACGTGAACCTGACCGGCGTGTTCCTGTGCGGCCGCGAGGCGGCGACCCACATGGTCAAGCGAGGCCAGGGCGGCGTGATCATCAACATCTCGAGCGTCTCGCGCCACGGCAACACCGGGCAGACGAACTACAGCGCCGCCAAGGCCGGGGTCGAGTCGATGGCAGTCGTATGGGCCAAGGAACTGGCGCGCTTCGGCATACGCGCCGGTGCCATCGCCCCGGGGTATTCGCGCACGGATATCCTCTCGTCGATGAAGCCGGAATTGCTCGAACGCATCGTCGCGCCGGTCCCGGCCGGGCGCCTCGGGGAGCCCGAGGAGATCGCCGAGGCCGCGCTGTTCATCGCCCGCAACGACTTCTTCACGGGGCGCTGCCTCGATCTCGACGGCGGGCTACGAATCTAGGAAGATTTGTACGCGTTGCATTAAAAAATTTGGTGACGACACGATCATTGTGCGAGAAATGTCTTATTAATCAATATAATACTGAAAACATCCTGTACGTACGTACCTCTTGTGCAGCGCATACAAATGCGCTAGGATACGCCCACTGACAGACCCGACCCCCCGTACAGGAGCAATGACATGACCGACAAGTTCGATGTGAACAGCTGGCTCAAGACCTACCGTGACGCGTTCGCCCCGGTGCAGCGCGCGCAGGCCGAAGGCTTCAAGGCGTTCGAGCGCTTTGCCCGCCACCAGTACGCCGTCGCAGGCGACGTCCTGGAGTTCTCGCTGCATGCGACCAAGGTGGCGCTCGCGGTGAAGAGCGGTGAAGAGTTCACTGCCGCGCAGCGCGAACTGGGCGCCGACTTCGGCGCGAAGCTGCAGAAGCGTGCCGAGGAACTCGCCACGATCGCGACCGAGACGCAGAATTCGCTGACGGACGCGTTTGCCGCGGCGGCTGACTCGGTGACGACGGTTGCGAAGAAGAAGGCAGCCTGATCGAATCCGGCTGCAACGGATCGATCGAGTAATATGGGTCGGGGCGGGATAACCGCCCCGACCCATTTCATTTCGGAGTGTCCCACGTGAATGACGCCCGCTCGACACGCAACGACCCGCGACAGGCGCGCAAGGGCGCCGACGCGACCCCGGCCAACGAAGTCCCGCATGCGGCGCGCGATCTCGAACGCGACCTCAAGCGCGAGTTTCGCGTGCGGCTCGCCGCGCTCACCGGCGGGCTGGCGCCCGAGGATTACGGGCAGGCGTGGTGGGACTGGTTTCTCGGCCTGTCGCGTTCGCCGGATCGCAGCGTCGCGCTCGCCGGCAGTGCCTTCGCGAAGGCGATCGACAACTGGCTCTTCATGGTGCGTGGCGGTGCCGGCGGCGAGCCGCAGACGGCCGATCCGCGGTTTGCAGGCGAGGCCTGGAACGTGTGGCCCTTCAATCTCTACGCGCGCGCCTATTCGAACTGGGACGCGTGGTGGCGCGAAGCGCTCGCGGCCCCGACGGACATGCCGGAGCGCAGCGCGAAGCTGATGGATTTCATCGGCCGCCAGGCCGCGAACCTCGCCTCGCCCGCCAACTATCTCGCGACGAACCCGGAATTGCTGGAGGCGACGCGGGCGGAAGCAGGCCAGAACCTGGTGCGCGGCTTCGGCAACTTCATCGACGATCTTTCGCGGCTCGTGGAGGATCGGCCACCCGCGGGCACCGAGGCGTTCAAGGTCGGCGAGCAGGTGGCGGTGACCCCGGGGCAGGTGATCCTGCGCAACCGCCTGATCGAGCTGATCCAGTACACGCCGCAGACCACCGAGGTCCAGGCCGAGCCGATCCTGATCACGCCGGCGTGGATCATGAAGTACTACATCCTCGATCTCTCGCCGCACAACTCGCTCGTGCGCTACCTCGTCGAGCGCGGCCATACCGTGTTCGTGATGTCATGGATAAACCCGACCGCGGCAGACCGCGAACTCGGCATGGACGACTACGTGCGCGACGGGTTCTTCGCCGCGCTCGACGCCGTGGGCGCCGTCGTACCGGGACGCAAGGTGCACGCGCTCGGCTACTGCATCGGCGGCACGTTGCTGACGATCGCGGCGGCGGCGCTCGCGCAGGCGGGCGACCAGCGTCTCGCCAGCATGACCCTGCTCGCGGCGCAGGCGGATTTCTCGGAACCGGGCGAGCTTTCGCTGTTCATCAGCCCGCACCAGATCGACATGCTGGAGGCCCTGATGCACCGGGCCGGCGTGCTCGACAGCAAGCAGATGGGCGCGGCGTTCACGATGCTGCGCTCGCAGGACCTGCTGTGGTCGCCGGGCGTGAAGAAATACGTGCGCGGCGAGGCCGACCGGCCGAACGACCTGATGTCCTGGAACGCCGATGGCACGCGCATGCCCTGGCGCATGCACACCGAATACCTGACGCGCCTCTATCTCAACAATGAACTCGCGCAGGGGCAATTCACGTTCGAGGGCAAGACGATCGACCTCGCACGCATCACGCTGCCGATATTCGTGGTCGGCACGGAAACGGATCACGTGGCGCCCTGGCACTCGGTGTACAAGCTGCGCGGTCTCACGCGCTCGGCCGATTACACGTTCCTGCTGACGAGCGGCGGACACAATGCCGGCATCGTGACGGGCCCGCAGCACCCGAAGCGCCGTTACCGGGTACGCACCTGGAAGGACGCGAAGTCGACCCTGCCGCCGGCCGAATGGGAGCGTACGACGCCGATCGAACAGGGTGCATGGTGGCCGGTGTGGGAGCGCTGGCTGACGGAACGCTCGAGCGAAAAGCTCGTCGCGCCGCCGCCCACCGGCAATGCGGCGGCAGGGTACGCGCCGCTCGCTGCAGCACCCGGCGAGTATGTACGCACGCGCTGAGTCGCGCCAGAGTTTACGATTGTGTTTTTTCGGTGCAGCCTGTCCCGAGGGGACAGGAGGGCGCCATGACTACACCAGATCGCCGGATTGCGTATGTCACGGGGGGAATGGGCGGAATCGGCAGCGCAATCTGCCGGAAACTGTGCGAGAGCGGCCACAAGGTCGTGGCCGGCTGCGGGCCCGGCTCGGCACGCAAGGACCGCTGGATCGCCGATATGCGGGCGGCGGGCTACGATGTCCATGCGTCCGAGGGTAACGTCGCGGACTGGGACTCGACGGAAGCCGCCTTTCGAAAGGTGAGGGAGGAGATCGGGCCCGTCGATGTACTCGTCAACAATGCGGGTATCACCCGCGACGGCACGTTTCGCAGGATGTCGCGCGAAGCATGGCATGCCGTCATCGAGACGAACCTCAACAGCCTCTTTCACGTCACGAAGCAGGTGATCGACGGGATGATCGATCGCGGCTGGGGACGCATCATCAACATCTCGTCGGTGAACGGCCAGAAGGGCCAGTTCGGCCAGACGAACTACTCGACCGCGAAGGCCGGCATTCACGGCTTCACGATGGCGCTCGCACTCGAGGTGGCGGGAAATGGCATCACCGTCAATACGGTCTCGCCCGGCTACATCGGGACCGACATGGTGCGTGCGATCCGGCCGGACGTGCTCGAGAAGATCGTCGCGTCGATCCCGATCAAGCGGCTCGGCGAACCCGACGAGGTCGCGAGCATCGTGGCGTGGCTCGCGTCGGAACAGGCGGGATTTTCGACCGGCGCGGACTTCTCGCTGAACGGCGGGCTGCACATGGGCTGAGGATCGGCGCCGGGGAAGGGGCGCAACCGGGGCGAGGGGCCCGGCGCGCGGCGGCGCAGGATGGCGCGGGTGGACGCAGGCGGGCGCGGGCGGGGCTCTGCTACCATTCGCGCCCCCATGAGCATTGTCACCCGTTTCGCCCC
Organism: Steroidobacteraceae bacterium; assembly: GCA_019187185.1. Taxonomy (GTDB): domain Bacteria; phylum Pseudomonadota; class Gammaproteobacteria; order Steroidobacterales; family Steroidobacteraceae; genus CADEFQ01. The sequence continues at coordinate 169,510 of JABAQU010000001.1, forward strand.
GAGCCCCACCGGTCTGCTGCACATCGGCGGGGTACGTACCGCCCTCTTCTCGTGGCTCCAGGCCCGACGCCACGGCGGCAAGTTCATCCTGCGCATCGAAGACACCGATCGCGAGCGCTCGACCGACGCGGCGGTGCGCGTGATCGTCGACGGCATGCACTGGCTCGGCCTCGACTCCGACGAGGGGCCCTACTACCAGACGCAGCGCTTCGATCGCTACCGTGCGGTGATCCGGGAGATGCTCGCGGCGGGCACCGCGTATCACTGCTACTGCTCGAAAGAGGAACTCGAACAGATGCGCGCAGAGCAGACGGCGCGCAAGGAAAAGCCCCGCTACGACGGCCGATGCCGCGATCGCCAGGCGCCCGTCGCGGGTGTTCCACCGGTCGTGCGCTTCCGTAACCCGACGGACGGCGAGGTTGTCGTGAAAGACCTCGTGCACGGCGACATCGTGTTCCGGAACGCCGAACTCGACGACCTCATCATCGCGCGCTCGGACGGCACGCCGACCTACAATTTCTGCGTGGTCGTCGACGACGCCGACATGGGCATCACGCACGTGATCCGCGGCGACGACCACATCAACAACACGCCGCGCCAGATGAACATGCTGACCGCGCTCGGACACGTGCCGCCGGCCTATGCGCACGTGCCGATGATCCTGGGGCCGGACGGCGCCAAGCTCTCGAAGCGCCATGGCGCCGTCAGCGTGCTGCAGTACGAAGAGGAGGGCTACCTGCCCGATGCGCTGCTCAACTACCTCGTGCGTCTCGGCTGGTCACACGGCGACCAGGAGATCTTCACGCGCGAGGAGATGATCGCGCTCTTCGACATCGGCGACGTCAACAAGGCGGCGTCGGCGTTCAATCCGGAGAAGCTCCTGTGGCTGAACCAGCAGCATCTGATGCGTGCACGGCCTTCTGCCGTGGCGCGTTATCTCAAGCCGCACCTCGCGCGGCTCGGCCTGCCGACCGACAACGAGGCGCTCATCGAGGGCGTGATCGTCGCGCAGCGCGAGCGCACGAAGACCCTGAAGGAGATGGCGCTCGCGAGCCGCTTCTTCTTCACCGATGCGGTGGACTACGACGCGAAGGCGGTTGCCAAGCACCTGACTGCCGACGCGAGGGCCATGCTGGTCACCTTGCGCGAGCGTCTCGCCGCGCTGGCCACGTGGGATGCACCGGCCATCCACGCCGCAATCGAAACGTTCGCCGCGGAACTGGCCCTCGGGCTCGGCAAGATCGCGCAGCCGCTGCGCGTCGCGGTGAGCGGCGGCACGGTGTCGCCGCCGATCGACCAGACCCTTGCGCTGCTCGGCCGCGCGCGCACGCTCGCGCGGCTCGAACCCGGCCGTTACTGAACGACCTTGCTTACGACGTTCGTCTGCGCGCTCTCGAGCCCTGCGCTCGTGTAGGAGCGCATCGCGAAGTACCACGTGCCCTGCGCGAGGTTGTCGATTACGTACGTCGTGAGGCCAGGATTTGCAACCTGGATGGTCTGCGTGAGCGCCGCCGCACTCGTGCCGTAGAGGATCCGGTAGCCCGCGAGGTTCGTGAGCGCGCTGCCGTCCTCGTTCTGCGTCGGCGCGGTCCAGGTGAGCGTCGCCGAGCCCGTCGTCGTGCCCGCGACCGTGATCGAGAAGGCCGGCAACGTCGCGTTGCCGCCCTTGCCGTCGCTCACGCTGATTACGATGTTCGAGGTCGTGCCGACGTCCGCCGCGGTCGGCGTGCCGGAGAGGCGCCCGGTGGCGGTGTCGAATGTGGCCCACGACGGCCGGTTCGCGATTCCGAAGGCGATCGTGTCGCCGCTGTCGGGATCTGACGCGGTGGGCGTGAAGCTGTAGGTGGCGCCCACATTCACGGTCGTCGCGGGCGTACCCGAGATCGTGGGGGCACGGTTCGTGGCATTCACTGTGAGCGAGAACGCCGGTAGTGTGGCATTGCCGCCGCGGCCGTCGCTGACGCTGATCACGATGTTGGACGTGGTGCCCGCATCGCTGGTCGACGGCGTGCCGGACAGTCGCCCGGTGCTCGTGCTGAACGTCGCCCACGAGGGCCGGTTCGCGATGCCATAAGCGAGCGTATCGCCGTCAGGGTCGGAGGCGGTCGGGGTGAAGCTGTAGGCGCTGCCTGCGTTCACGGAGGTGCTGGGCGTCCCCGAGATCGTCGGTGCGCGATTCGCCGTGGCTGTCACGGTGATTGTGAAGGCCGGCAGCGACGCGCCCGCCGCGCCATCGCTGACGCTGATCACGATGCCGGTATGCGTGGCGGCCGTCGTCGGCGTGCCGGACAGGCGCCCGGTGCTCGTGCTGAAGCTCGCCCAGGCGGGACGGTTCGCGATGCTGAACGTGAGTGCATTGCCGTCCGGGTCGCTGGCCGTCGGCTGGAAGGACCACGCCGTGCCGACCGTCGCATTGGTCGCCGGCGAGCCGCCGATCGTGGGCGCGCGGTTGGCGGGTGCCTGCACCTGGATGCTGAAGGCAGGCAGCGACGCGCTGCCGCCCTTGCCGTCGCTCACGCCGATCACGATGTTCGAGAACGTCCCGACCGCGTTCGGCGTGCCCGAGAGCCGGCCCGTGCTCGTCGAGAAGCTCGCCCATGCGGGCATGCCGGAAATCGAGAAGGTGAGCGTATCGCCGTTGGCGTCGCTGGCGCTCGGCTGGAACGAATACGCAGTCCCGACGATCACGCTCGCGGCAGGAACGCCTGAGATCACGGGCGGCGTATTGGCCGGCGGCGGGGTGGTCCCGGTCGTCACCGTGATGCGAAACGCGGCGAGCGATGTGGTCGCGGTGCCGTCGGTCACGGAGATGACAATGTCGCCGGACGTACCGACGTTCGCTTCGGCGGGCGTGCCGCTGACACGGCCCGTCGCGGCATTGAAGCTCGCCCATGCAGGCAGGCCGGTCACCGAGAACGTGAGCGGATCGCCGTTGGCGTCGCTCGCGTTCGGCGTGAAGGCATACGCAGTGCCGGCCTGCACGGTGGCAGCAGGCGTGCCGGAAATCGTCGGGGCGGCATTCGCGGGCGGAGGCGTGAACGGGTCGCCCGGCACTTCGGCGTTCGCCGATTTCTCCTCGTCGAGACAGCCGCCCAGCGCCAGTGTCGCACCCACGAGCAGACAGACGAGATACTGTTTCATTGCCGCGTATTCCTCGATTCCCCGCATCGACTGCGGCCTCGAGGAAGGCGGATTCAAGAACAACGGGTTTGACGACAGCGCTCGCGACGTCGAGGCCGGCCGGCAACCCCGCTATCTCGAGTCTGTCAGTACCCAAGACCGGAGGCTTTGCGTCCCCGCCTCTCGGCGGGTATGCCCTTTCAATGTCGGCGCATTAATAGCACGTGGAATTCGCGCGCATAATGTCTCAGGGTGACGACATCAGGTTTTGTCGCATCGGCGGGATTCCGGCAAATTTCGCACCGCCTTGACATAGCGCGGTGGCTTGCGTAGTTTCGCGCCCCTTTCGTGGGGCTATAGCTCAGCTGGGAGAGCGCTTGCATGGCATGCAAGAGGTCGGCGGTTCGATCCCGCCTAGCTCCACCAGATTTTCCCGGCGTCCCCATCGTCTAGAGGCCCAGGACATCGCCCTTTCACGGCGGTAACAGGGGTTCGAATCCCCTTGGGGACGCCATCGTCGATCGCGCGCACATTCCGTGCGCTTGGCGCCGTGCGCATGGCGCCATGCAACTAACCGGTTGATCGGCCCGGCGTGATCAGCTGATGGTCTTCGAGACCGGATTCGTCCGTGCGCTCTCGACGCCCGCGCCATCGATCGCGGTCATCACGAAATACCAGGTGCCACCCGCGAGATTGTCGATCACGTAGCTCGTGAGCCCGGGGTTCGTCACGTTGACCGTGTTCGAATAGTTGCCCTGCGAGTTGCCGTAGTAGATGCGATAGCTCGCGAGATTCGACAGCGCGCTGCCGTCCGTGCGCTCGGTGGGTGGCTGCCAGTTGAGCGTGACGCTGCCCGTGACGGGCGGCGGTGTGGTGCCGGCAGACACCGTGATGCTGAACGCCGCGAGGCTGACGGAGGTCGTGCCGTCCGTCACGCTGATGACGATGCCCGAGGTCGTGCCGACGTTGCCCGCCGCAGGTGTGCCCGACAACCGGCCGGTCGCGGAATCGAAAGTCGCCCATGCCGGGCGGTTCGTGATCGAGAACGTGAGCGTCGCGCCTTCCGGATCGGAGGCCTGCGGCGTGAACGAGTAGGCCTGGCCCGCGACCGCCTGGGTTGCCGGGCTGCCCGAGATCGTCGGTGCGCTGTTCGTGGGCGGCGTGGTGGGCGGCGACGGGTTGGCATTCGACGTGGCCGAATCGCCACCGCCACAGGCCGTGAGGGCGGCCGTGAGTACCAGCATCACCATTGCACCAGGAATCAGTCGCATCGCTTGCAAGCTCCGTGTCCGTCCGCGGATTGCGGACCCGCGGTCGTGGTGCACCTTAGGGTGAGGAAGCGTCGCCAGCAATACACTTAAGCGTCTGTATTCGGAGACATTTTCAGTAGCGTGATGCGCATCGCGCGGCGATAATCCGTGTGCTGCAGGTCGAATATCGCTGCCCGGCAGGCAGTTAGGTGACGTTCTTCACGCAGTGCTTCGAAGAATGGTCGTGAAGCGCGTGATTCCAGTCACTCTTTCGGCCTGATTGTGCAGACTAGACTGCGTCGCATTTCTGATCGCGGGTGCCGATGAAGTTTCGACTCTTCCGCCATTACGTTCACTTGCCGACGGCACTCCTCGCGATCGTCGAAGTGCTGGTCCTCGTCAGTGCACCGATGATCGTCGAAGGGCTGCACGGCCGCGCACCCGAGCTGCACAAGATCGCGGCGTTCGCAGCCGCCGGCGTCGTCACGCTGCTCGCGATGGGGCTCTACAGCGTTCGCCAACGTGCCCGGTTTACGGGCGTCATGCTGCGCACGGGGCTCGCGCACCTGCTCGCGATGGCGATCGTCGTGATCGTGTCGTTCTTCGTCGAACAGCTGCGCCCGGGGCCGCGCCAGCTCGCCGAGTGGGCGGCGTTGTCGTTCGTCCTCATCGCGATCGTACGGCTCATCAGCGATCGGCTGCTCGACGAGGACGCCTTCAAGCGCGTGGTGCTGGTGTACGGCGCCGGCCAGCGCGCACAAAGTCTGTCGACGCTCCGTCGCCGCTCCGACCAGCGCGGCTTCCGGGTCGCAGGCTACGTCGCCGCGCCCGGTGAGGCGGTGCTCGTCGGACATGACGTGCTCGCGCCCGGTCCGGACGAACGGCTGCCGGCTCTCGCCGAGCGGCTGGATGTCGACGAGATCGTCGTCGCGATGGACGACCGGCGGCGGGAGTTTCCGGTGCGCGAGCTGCTCGACTGCCGCCTCGCCGGCATTGAAGTGATCGACCTCGTCAGCTTCCTCGAGCGCGAGACCGGGCGCGTGCGGCTCGATGTGCTGAACCCGAGCTGGATGATCTTCGGCGAAGGCTTTCGGCGGGACCCTGTCCGCCAGTTCACCAAACGCCTCTTCGATGTGCTCGCCGCGCTCGCGCTGCTGCTCGTGACGCTGCCGTTCATTGTCCTGACGATGCTCGCCATCGCGATCGAGGACGGGATCCGCGGGCCGTACTTCTACCGGCAGCGGCGCGTCGGTCTCGACGGCAAGGTGTTCAACGTGATGAAGTTTCGCAGCATGACAGTCGACGCCGAACCGGACGGCCGACCGCGCTGGGCGACGTCGGGAGATTCCCGCGTGACCAGGGTGGGGCGCTTCATCAGGAAGGTCCGTATCGACGAACTGCCACAGGTGTTCAATGTGTTGCGCGGCGACATGAGTTTCGTCGGTCCGCGACCCGAGCGCCCTGAATTCGTCAGCCAGTTCGGCGAAACCGTGCCGTATTACGACGAGCGTCACTGCGCCAAACCGGGGATCACCGGCTGGGCGCAACTCTGCTACCCCTATGGCGCATCGGAGAAAGACGCCATGGAAAAGCTGCAGTACGACCTCTACTACGTGAAGAATCACACGCTGTTGTTCGATCTCATGATCCTGCTGCAGACCGTGGAAGTCGTTGTCTTCGGCAAGGGTGGGCGCTGAGTGTCGGATTTGTTTACAGCGCGGATCGGAACACAATGTAAAGTGCGCGCTAACTCGCTGATTGAGTTAAGCAAACAGACGTGCGGCCAGACTCTTGCATGATAGACTTCGTGGTGGGAAGCTTGTGCGTGCGGACGGAGAGGTCGAGCGGATGGAAGTCGAGCGTAAAGTCAGTCGTCGCCTGTTGCTCCGCGGTGCTTCCGCGGCCGTTCCGGCGATCCTCACGCTGCAAAGCGGTGCTGCGCTCGCCCGTTCGAGCAACCTGATCGGCGTGAATCCACGTAACGGTCCTTCAAACGGCAAGTACAACTGCCTCGATTTCAACGGCATCGACCGCACCGACCGGCCGAACGTGTACGACCTCGGCAGCCCGCCGATGGCGCATGTCACGCGCATCGACGCCGATTCGCGTTATTACAAGCAAGGCTCGTCGTCGGGCTGGGGTCACGATCACGACAGCGATACCGAGGTGTCCCCGGCGAGAATGTGCGCCGACGGCGGCACGTACATCCGCAAGAACCGCTGGCGCTCGACGCAGGTGAGCGTCAGTCGCGGCGGGCTCATTTCGGGCACGGCGATCGGTTCGTTCAGCAGTGGCATCAACTTCACCGACGTCTGAGTCGGTGTGCTGGCGCGCAGAAAGCGCGCAGTGCCTGTGGGCTGACTGGGACGATCTCGCGGTCCTCTATCACCGCGCGTCGGGCAAGACCCACTTCATCAACGCACCCACGGCATTCCTGCTCGAGCAGTTCAGCGCGGCACCCTCGACCCTCGATGCGGTGGCCCGTGCGCTCGCGGAGGCGCAGGGTCGCGCCATCGACGATGAATTGCGCGAGGGTGTGGCGGGCATGGCGCAACGCCTCGAGGAACTCGGCCTGATCGAACGCGTGTGAGCGACCCACGCGATTCCACGCTGCGTGTCGGCGCGCTGTCGACGGCCGAGTTCGGCGAACGTCTGGGGGGCGCAGGCATTGTCGTGCGCATCGGCCCGTTCGATTTTCGCGTGTGTGCCCGCGCCCGCGGGCTCGCGGTGCCGCTGCAGTCGCTGTACCGCGACTATGCATTGCTGCCGGGCGATCGCGTGCTGCACGGACACGTCGAGGTGCGCGACGTCCTGCGGCTCTGGCCGCGGCCCGGGCGGCGCGTGCGCTTTCTCGTCGACGGCCGCGCGCCGCACGAGGACATGCCCGCGGGCCAGGCCCTGCCGGTGCTCGAGTGGGGCATCAATCTCGTCGTCGCACTGCGTTTTCACGCTTACCTGATGCTGCACGCGGCCGTGCTCGAGCGGGGCGGCCGGGCGCTGCTGCTGCCGGCCTGGCCCGGCCACGGCAAGACGACGCTCTGCGCGGCGCTCGCCCATCGCGGCTGGCGCCTTTTCTCGGACGAGTTCGGCCTCGTGCGGCCCGGCACGCGCGATCTCGTGCCGATCCCGCGGCCCATGCCGCTGAAGAACGCGTCGATCGACGTGATCCGTCGCTTCGCGCCCGACGCTTGCCTCGGCCCGACGATACCGAATACGCGCAAGGGCACGATCGCGCACGTGCGCCCGCCCGGGGACAGTGTGCTGCGCGCCGGGGAGACCGCACCGGCCGCGTGGATCGTCTATCCGCGCTGGGAAGCGGGCGCGCGCCTGGTGCTCGAGGAAATTCCGAAGTCCGAGGGTTACCTGCAGCTCGCGACCAATGCGTTCAACTACGAGATGCTCGGTGAGGCGGGCTTCACGACCGCGCGCGGCCTGGTCGACGGCACGCGGTGTTTTCGCCTCGTGTATTCGGACCTCGATGAGGCCGTGGCGGCGCTCGATGCCGTCGCGGACGAGGCGACGTGACGAAGCACCCGGAACGCACATTGCTCGTGGCCGCCCTCACGCAGCCGGCCGATGTCGTGGCGTGGCCCGCGCGCGACCTCGACCTCGCGCTGCGCCTGCTGCGCCGGGCGCGTCTTCTCGGGCGGCTCGCGGCGAGCCTCGAGGCGGCGGGGCTCGATCGCGCGCTGCCGGATGCGGCCCGCACGATCCTCGCGAGTGCGCTCGTGACCACCCGCGCACGGGCAAGGCTCGCACGCTGGGAGCTGGACCGCGTCGCCTACGCGTTGCGCGACGACCCGTCGCTCGCGCTCGTCGCGATGAAAGGCTGCGCGTACCTCCTCGCGGGTCTGCCGCACGCGGAGGGGCGCATGTTCGCGGACGTGGACCTGCTCGTGCCCGAGGCGCGGCTCGCGGAGGTCGAGTCGCGTCTCCTCGCACAGGGCTGGCGCACCGCGCCACTGACGCCGTACGACGAACGGTACTACCGCGAATGGACGCACGAGCTGCCGCCGCTCACGCACGCGGAGCGGGAAGTCGAGGTCGACCTGCACCACAACGTGCAGATGCGTACCTCGCGCCTGAAGCCCGACGCGGCCCTGCTGCTCTCCGCCGCCCGCGCGGTGCCGCGCGCGGTGCCGGGTTTTCGGTTGTTCGGTTATTCGGTTCTCGCGCCGGTCGACATGACGCTGCATGCGATGACGCATCTCTTTCACGGCGGGGAGATGGACGATGCACTGCGCGAACTCGTGGACATCGACGCGCTGATCCGGCATTTCGCGGCCCATGAACCGCACTTCTGGGAGCAGTTTGCATCGCGCGCGGTCGAACTCGACCTCGCGCGGCCGGCGTTCTACGGCCTGCGCTACGCGGAGCGCCTGCTCGGCACGCCGATTCCGGGCGCGGTCCGCGCTGCGTCGCGCGCCTTCGCACCTCCCGCGCCGGTTGTCGCATTGATGGATCGACTCGTGCCGTACGCGCTCTTTCCACCGCATCCCGATCGCCCGTGCCGGGCCGCGTCCGTGGCCCGCCTTCTGCTCTATATCCGTTCTCATTGGGTGCGGATGCCGCCCCTGATGCTGATGCGTCATCTCGCCTACAAGTTCTACACCCGACAGTCGTAAGATCAGTCACCGGAAGGGAGGAACCATGGAACCATTCCTGCGCTTCGCTTACCGCGCCCTGTTCGTGCTGGCCGGCCTCGGTCTCGCGCTCTCGCTCGTCGAGGGCCTCGCGGGTCTCGCAGGCCGCTCGCTGATCGGCCACGAATACAGCCCGGGTCGGCTGCTCGAGATCTCGACCATGCTGATGATCTTTGTGATCGGCCTGCGGCTTCGCCGCAAGACATAGCTCGCGATGCAAGGCACGCCGGGCCCGATGGTGGTCGGCGCCGCGAGCTATGCCGCGGCGGCAATCGCCTTTGTCGTCCTCACCTTCCTGCTGGCGACGAGCTGGCGGGGGCGGGCGCAGGGCGTGCGCCTGATCGCCGCGAGCGCCATGACGGCCATCTGGGCCGCGGTCCTCGCGCTGCAGGCGTGGCGCGGCGGGCTGCCAGCGATCGTCGTGTACACGCTCGAGGTGCTGCGCTCGGCCGCCTGGATCGCGGCGCTGCTCGCGCTCGCGCACGGCGTCCTGCCACGCTTCGTCGGTCTCGCCGCGCACACGATCTGGATCGTGCTGCTCGCTGCGGGCTGGCTCTTCGCGGCCGCGCTCGGCCGCCTGCTCGCGCTCGCGGGCATCGTGCTGGCGCTCGTCGTGCTCGTCCTGATCGAGCAGAACTATCGCAACGCCAACGCGAGCGGCCGCGAGGATTTCAAGTTCCTGGCCATCGGCCTCGGCGGCGTCTTCGCGTTCGATCTCTTCCTCTATTCACAGTCGGAACTGCTGCGCGGCATCCCTGCCGACGTGTGGAGCGTGCGCGGCATCGTCAATGCGCTGCTCGTGCCGCTCATTGCGATTGCCGCGCGGCGCAACCCGCAGTGGTCGCTCGACGTGTTCGTCTCGCGCCAGGCGGTCGTCTTCACGACGGTCATCATGGCGGTCGGCGTGTATCTCCTCCTGATGTCCGCCGGTGGTTACTGGTTGCGCGAGGCCGGCGGGCACTGGGGCACGGCCGCCAACGTGATCTTCTTCACGCTCGCGCTCGCCGTACTCGCGGTGATGCTGCTGTCGGGCACGATGCGTCGGCGGCTGCGCGTCTTCGTCTCGAAGCATTTCTATCGCAACAAGTACGACTACCGCATCGAGTGGCTGCGCTTCATCGAGACGCTGTCGGCAGGTGGCGGCGAGGACAGCCGGCGCACGAGCCTGCGGGCCATGGCCGAGATCTTCGAAAGCCCTGGGGCCATCATGTACACGCGCAGTGATACGGCCGCCGAGTACGTGCCCGTCGCGGCGTGGCCCATGGAACTCGCACAAGTCGGCGCGCAACGCGGTGTCCCGGTGGACCATGAACTCGTGCGTTTTCTCGCGGCGCGCCAGTGGGTGATCGACCTCAAGGAATACGACGCGGCGCCGGATCTCTACCAGAACGTATCGTTGCCGGCGGGGCTGCGCAGCGCGCCGGCGATCCGCGTGTTGCTGCCGCTCCTGCGGCCCGAGGGGCTGGCCGGCTTCGTGCTGTTGTACGATCCACCGCCGCCCTTCGAGCTGACCTACGAGGACCGGGATCTCCTGAAAACGATCGGCCGCCAGGTGGCGACGATCGTCGTGCAGCACGATGCCGACCGGCGGCTCGCCGAGAGCCGGCAGTTCGAGGCCTACCATCGCCTCACCGCGTTCATGATGCACGACCTCAAGAATGCCGTGGCACAGCTGCAGCTGATCGTGCGCAATGCCGAGAAGCACCGGCAGAACCCTGCTTTCGTCGACGACACGATCGCGACGATCGGCAATGCGGCGGAGCGGATGACACGCCTCATCGAGCAGCTGCGGGACCGCGACAAGGCCCCCGTCGCGCAGGCCCTCGATCTCGCCGCGCTCGTGCGTGCCGCCGCATCGCGCTGCGCCGACCGCTCGCCGGCGGCCCGGCTCGACGGTATCGCGGAGCCGGTCACCGTGCACGCCGACGCGGACCGGCTCACGACCGCACTCGAGCACGTGATCCGCAACGCGCAGGACGCCTGTGAGCCTTCGAACTCGATCGTCGTCTCGCTGTCGAACGACGGCGTGCGCGCCTGCCTCACGATCGCAGACACGGGACGGGGTATGGAGCCGGACTTCGTGCGCACGCGACTCTTCCGGCCTTTCGACAGCACCAAGGGCTCGAAGGGCATGGGAATCGGCGCTTTCCAGGTACGCGAATATGTCCGCAGCCTCGGCGGCGACGTAGAAGTGCAAAGCAGTCCCGGTTCGGGCACGCGCTTTGACATTATCCTTCCGGTTTTCGACCACCGACATGCCTGACGAAAAGAAGAAACTGCTGATCGTCGAGGACGACACGGGCCTGCAGAAGCAGCTCAAGTGGACCTTCGACGACTTCGAGGTATTGCAGGCCGGCAATCGCGCTGAAGCGCTCGCGCATCTGCGGCGCAGCGAGCCGCCGGTCGTGCTGCAGGACCTCGGCCTGCCGCCCGATCCCGATGGTGTGGCGGAAGGCATGGCGACGCTGAAGGAAATCCTGAGTCTCGCGCCGCGCAGCAAAGTGGTCGTCGTCACCGGCAATGCCGACCGCGACAACGCGGTGCGCGCCGTCGGGCTCGGCGCCTGCGATTTCTACCAGAAGCCGCTCGATACCGACGTACTGCGCCTGATCGTCGACCGCGCATTCCACATCCATGCGCTGGAAGAACAGAACCGGGCGCTGCGCGAGGGGGCTGCGAGCTCGCCGCTGAAGGGCATTATCGCGACCGACGCGAGCATGCTGCGCGTATGCCGCATGGTCGAGAAGGTGGCGCCGACCGGTGTTTCGGTCCTCGTGCTCGGCGAGAGCGGCACCGGCAAGGAGCTCATCGCGCGCGCGGTTCACGACCTCGGCGAGCGCCGCAAGGCGCGCTTTGTCGCGATCAATTGCGCGGCGATTCCGGAGCAGCTCCTCGAGAGTGAGCTGTTCGGCCACGAAAAGGGTGCATTCACCGGGGCGGTGAAGACGACGCCCGGCAAGATCGAGCTGGCCGATGGCGGCACGCTGTTCCTCGACGAGATCGGTGACATGCCGCTGCCGCTGCAGGCGAAGCTGCTGCGCTTCCTGCAGGCGCGCGTCATCGAACGCGTGGGCGGCCGCGAGGAGATTCCGGTCGACGTGCGCATCGTGTGCGCGACGCATCGCGATTTGAAGGCGATGATCGCGGAACGCAGCTTTCGCGAGGACCTGTTCTACCGCCTGAGCGAGGTGTCGATCCCGCTGCCGCCGTTGCGCGACCGTCCGGGGGATGCGACGGTGATGGCGCACGCCTTCCTCGGGCGTTACGGTGCGGAGCAGGGCATGCCCCGGCGGGGATTCACGCCGGAAGCGATCGCCGCGATCCAGGCGTACGCGTGGCCCGGCAACGTGCGCGAGCTCGAGAACAAGGTGAAAAGCGCCGTGATACTGGCGGAGGGCCCGCTGGTGACTGCCGAGGACCTCGGCCTTGCCGGCGCATCGGGTGGCGAGCTGCTGTTCAACCTGAAGGAGGTGCGCGCCCGGGCCGAGCGGCAGGCGATCCTGCAGGCGCTCGCGCTCTCGGACAACAAGGTGTCGCGCACCGCGGACCTCCTCGGTGTCAGCCGGCCGACGTTGTACGACTTGATGGACCGCTATGGCATCCGCCGGGACGACGGTGAGGATTGAACCCAGGATCGGTCCGCTGATCGCGGCGATCGCGACGCTCGCGGTCGTGGTCCTCTGGCCGAGTGTCGCCTCGCTCGCGGAAGTCTGGCACGACATCCACGACTATCAGCATGGTTACCTGATCGCTGTCGTGTCGGCCGCCTGGCTCGCCTTCGTGGCGCGCCGAAGGTGGTCCGCGGCGGCACGACCCTCGCTGTGGGGCCTCGCCGCGCTCGCTGCGCTGCTCTTTGGCTGGATCGTGGCGCTCACCTCGAACAGCCTCATCGCGCACCAGCTGCTCTTCCCCGCGGTGCTTTGGACGGCGATCTGGGCCGCGTGCGGCTGGACGGCGGCGCGCGACGCGATCGCGCCGGTCGCGTACCTCTATTTCGCCACACCCATCTGGGAATATGCGTTGCCCGTGCTGCAGCGACTCAGCGTGTACGTTACTGAAACCAGTCTTGGCTGGCTCGGCGTCACCGCCGAAGTGCACGAGTTCACAGTGCGCATTCCGAACGGCACCTTCCAGATCATCGAGGGCTGCAGCGGCAAGCGCTACTTCATGGTCACGCTCGCCGTCGCGGTGCTCGCGGCCGCGGTCAACAGGCTCAGCGGCCGGCGCGCGATCGCACTCGTGATGGTCGCGGGTGCGCTGTCGCTGATCGCGAACTGGCTTCGTATCGTGATCGTGATCTATGCAGGTTACGTGACCGACATGCAGAGCTATCTCGTGGCGGTCGAGCATCTGACGCTCGGCAACGTCATTTTCGTGTTGCTGTTGCTCACGGTGTTCGCGCTCGCGCGATGGATGTCACGCTCGGTGGCGCAACCGCAGCAACCGCCGCATCGCACGGAGGACGCGGGGCGCGTCGCGCCCGCCGTATCGGCAGCAGCAACGGGACCAATGCCCGCTTGGAGGTCCGTGCTGCCGCTCGCGCTCCTGTGCCTCGTGTGGGTGATCACGCTCTCGCGGGCGAGCGAACCGGACGACGATGCGACCCCGGGTGTGTTCCCGTTGGCGACCGACCAATGGCAGGGACCGCTCCCCGCAGGAGCCACTTGGGCGCCATTGTTCGGCGGCGCCTTGGGCGAAAAACGCGCGGCGTATCTTTCGGCCGCCGGCACGGAATCGGGCGTCGTCGAGATCTACATCGGTACGTACGGCGCGCAACGCCAGGGAAGCGAACTCATCCAGTACGGCAATACGTTGCTCGCGCCGGGCACGTGGCATCGCGCATGGCCCAGTGTCACGCAGCCGCTGCGGACACGTGGGCCCACGCTCGCTTCCTTCGAGGCGCAGTCCGGCGATGGCGCGCGCTGGCTGCTCGCATACCTGTATGACGTCGGCGGGTGGTACACGAGCAACCCCGCATTCGCGCAGCTGGCGTACGGCCTGCGCTCGATCCGGCGGCCCGCGCCATCGGGTGTCGTGGCGCTCGCAGTGCGTTGCCGCGACGATTGTGCAGCGGCCCGGGCACGAGCCGGCGCATTCTGGGACGATATGTCGTCACAGATCCTGGGCATGCTGCCCTCCGGGAGAGGCAACTGATGAAACCGACGGTGAGGATCCTGCTGGCAGCCACTCTTGCGATGGTGGCCGTTGCCGGTTGCGACCGGCTGATGAGCACGGAGCAGCGCCTGACTCGCGCTCAAGCGGCCTATGAGGCCGGCAACGATCCGGCTGCGATGGCGGATGTGAAAGGCGTGCTCGATCGAGAGCCCGGCAATGCGGCCGCGCGCGTGCTGCTGTCGCGCCTGTCTCTGCGCATCGGCGATGCCGAGAGCGCGCGCAAGGAACTCGACCGCGCGATCGCCGCCGGGGCGGAACACGATGCGGTTCGTGAACTCGACCGGGCGATCCTGCTCGCGCAGGGCAAGTACGCCGACCTGCTCAAATCGGCGCAGGCCGACACCTCGGGCCCGCCCGCCAAACGGCTGCTGGCCATGGCAAACGCCCAGATGGGCCTCGGGCAGAGTGCGGAGGCGCGCCAATCGCTCGACGGCGCGCTGGCGGCAGCGCCGGACGATCCGGACGTGCTCCTCGCCGACGCACATTGGTACTGGGCTGCCGGGCGCATCGCAGATGCCGCCAAGGTCCTCGATCGATTGATTGCATCACGGCCGCAGGACGCGCGCGCGGCCCTGAATCGCGGCCGGCTCGCCATGTCGATCGGTGACGCGAAGGGAGCGCTCGCCGGGCTCACATCCGCACGCGATCACATGGCCGGCCAGCTCACGCTGCCCGAACAATTCGCCGTGCGAGTCGGGCTCGTCGAGGCCCATATCGCCGCGGCCGATCTCGCCGGCGCCGACAAGGATCTCGCCGACCTGGCACGCGTCGCGCCGGACGCCCTGCCGACGCGCTTCCTGCGGGGTCGCATCGCCTATGCGCGGCACGATTACGAGACGGCGACCACGGAACTGCGGCGTGCCCTGACCACCGACGAGGACAACGTGCCTGTGCGGTTGCTGCTCGGTGCGGTGCTCATCGAGCAGGGGTCGCTCGAGCAGTCCGGCGCGCTGCTTTCACGGCTCGTCGCGGAGCATCCGGACAATATCGAGGCCCGCAAGCTGCTCGCGCGCGTGTACCTCGAGCGCAAGGACCCCGTCGGTGCGCGCCGTATTCTCGCCGAGGCGCCGGCGGACGGGGTGCGGGACGCGGGTGCCGACTGGTTGAGCGGATCCATCCTGATGGCGGGCGGACAGACCGACGAGGGAATCGCCCTGCTCGAACAGAGCGCCGCACAGGCGCCGGGCAATGCGGAGATCCAGCTCGATCTCGCCAATGCCTACCTGATGGCCGGGCGCCGGGACGATGCGCTGCGCATACTGCAGGCGCTGGCGCCCGACGCAGGGGGGCTGCGCCGCCGGCAGTTGCTGGTCCTTGCGCAGGTGTCGGGGAAGGATGCGGCCAGCGCGCGCCAGGCGGTGCTGAATCTCGCCAAAGACAGTCCCAACGACACATCGCTCAAGGTGGTGGGTGCCTACTACCTGCTCGCGGCCGATGCACCCGATGCGGCGCGGGGCCTTTTCCGCGATGCGCTCACCGCCGAGCCGCGCAACGTCGGGGCCCTGCTGGGTCTTGGTGCACTCGACCTGCAGGCGGGCGATACGGGGGCGGCGGAAGACGGATTCCGGCAGGTCATCAAGCTCGAACCCGCGAACGAACGCGCCTACATTGGTCTTGCAACGGTCGCGCTCGCGAAAAGCGACCGGACGGCCGCCGCCAAGTGGCTCGAGCAGGCGATCAGTGCAAATCCCTCGGCCGTCGATTCACGATTGCGGCTGGCGGAACTCGCGTTTGCCGGGCGCGATACGGTCAAGGCGAATGCGTTGCTCGACCAGGCGCTCGCGGTCACCCGCTCGCGCGCGGCGACCCTCAATCGCGTCGGACAGGTGCTGATGCGCGCCTCGCAGTTCGATGCGGCGTTACGGCGGTTCAATGAGTCGGCCGGGCTCGGCAACACCCAGGCGAATGTCAACGCGGCCGTCGCACTGCTCGCGCTCGGGCAACTGGATGATGCGCGCGTGCGTCTCGAGGCTGCAGTACGCGAGCGACCCGCGTGGCCTGCGCCGACCATGTTGCTCGCACAGATCGACATGCGCCAGAAGCGCTACGACCAGGCCCTCGCGCGGATCGCCGCGTTCGAAAAAGCAGGTGCCCCGGCGGGATCCGCCGACGAATTGCGGGGCGATGTGCTCATTGCCGCGGGTCGCGCGGCCGACGCCGTGACCGCCTATGCGCGCGCGGCGGATGTTCGTCCGAGCGCCGCGCTCGCGATCCGCGCCTATCGGGCCGCTGCTGCCGCGGGCCGTGCTTCGCCAGAAGCGCCGCTCGAGGATTGGCTCCGCACCCACCCCAAGGACGCCATGGTGCTCGTCACCTTGGCCGAGTATCACCAGCGCAAGGGCGAACGCGCCGCCGCGATCGGGGAATATGAGCGGGCGACAGCAGTCTGGAAGTCGCCGGCGGTCCTCAACAACCTCGCGTGGCTCTACTACGAGGTCAAAGACCCACGGGCCGTCGAATTGGCGCGCCACGCCCATGAAGCTGCAAGAGAAAATCCTGACATTGCAGATACTTACGGCTGGATTCTCGTGGAATCGGGTAATATCGGCGACGGGCTCCCCGTGCTCGAGGCGGCCGCGAAGGCGGCACCCGGGTCCCCGGAGATCCAGTACCACCACGCGGCCGCGCTGGCGCGGGCGGGGCAAAAGGAGGCAGCGGCCACAGTGTTGCGCAAGCTGATCGCGGACAATGCGGACTTTCCCTCGCGGCGCGCGGCCGAGGCACTGCTGAAGACATTGACATGACCATCGCTGGAAGCCATCACATGAACTCCTGGCGGCCACTCGTCACGCTCCTGATCGCGCTTGGCGTCGCGACGCCTGTCGTGGCGCAGACGGATGTGCCCGCATCGGCACCGGCCCACGCAGCGTCGCAGGCCGCACCGACTGCGGACGTCGCGCCATCGGTCGCGACTACCGGCCCCGACTACATCATCGGGCCGGGCGACACGATCCAGATCTTCGTGTGGCGCAATCCCGAGCTCTCGGTCGTCGTGCCTGTGCGGCCCGACGGCAAGGTCTCGGCGCCCCTGATCGAGGACATGGTCGCCGTGGGCAAGACGCCGTCGGATCTCGCGCGCGACATCGAAGCAAAGCTCGCGGAGTACATCCGCACGCCGCAGGTCAACGTGATCGTCACGAACCCGCAGAGTTCGTTCAGCAAGATCACCGTCGTGGGCCAGGTGCGCACGCCCGGGTCGGTCCCGTATCGCGAGGGCATGACCGTAATGGACGTGGTGCTCGCCTCGGGCGGCCTCGCGGAGTTCGCCGCCGGCAATCGGGCGAAGCTCGTGCGCAAGGATGCGAACGGCAAGACCGTGGAGAAGCGCGTCAGGCTCGAGGACCTGATGAAGAAGGGGCGGCTCAAGGAAAACGTCGCGATGATGCCGGGCGACGTACTGATCGTGCCCGAGTCGTATTTCTGACGGACCGCCCGCATGAACCTGCGTGAACTGCTCAACAAGATCCTCGACGAACTGCGCGGCGCCTGGCGCTTTCGCTGGCTCGCCATCGCGGCGGCGTGGGCGATCTGCCTCATCGGCTGGTTCGTCGTGATGACGATGCCGAATACGTACAAGGCGACCGCGAAAGTCTACGTCGATACGCGCGGCATCCTGCGGCCGCTGCTCGAGGGGCTCGCGATCAATCCGGACGTCGCTTCGGGCCTCGACCTCGTGCGCCAGGCACTGCTCAGCCGCCCCCAGCTCGAACAGGTGGCGCGCGAGACCGACCTCGATCTGCGCGCGAAGACACCCGAGCAGAAGGAAGCGTTGATCAGCGGCATCCGCGAACGCATCTCGATCGATGCCGCCGACCTGCGCGCGCGCACGACACAGGGCGAGGGCCTCTACGTCATCAGTTTCGAGGACCACAACCGTGCCAAGTCGGTCGAGGTGGTGCAGAAGATGCTGAATGCGTTCGTCGAGAATGCGCTCGGCGAGAAGCGTACCGGGCAGGAAACCGCGCAGCGCTTCATCGACGAGCAGATCGCGGAATACGAGCAGCGATTGCGCGATGCCGAGTCGCGTCTCGCGGACTTCAAGAAGAAAAACGTGGGCCTGATGCCGGACAGTACCGGCGATTACTTCGGGCGACTGCAGCAGGAGAATACCGAAGCAGAGCGCGTGCGCACCGCGCTCGCGGTGGCCGAGAGCCGTGCGCGGGAAATCGCGCGCCAGCTCGACGGCGAGGAGCCGTTCCTGTTCGGCTTCGATACGGGCAACAGCGCGCCGGCCGCGACCCAGGGCTCCGGCGATCTCACATTCCGGATCCAGGAGTTGCAGCGCCAGCTCGATGAGCTGCTGCTGCGCTACACCGACAAGCATCCGGAAGTGATCGCGACCCGCAAGACGATCGAGGAACTGAAGCAGCGCCAAAGCGAGGAACTGGCCCGCATCAAGGCGGGCCAGCAAGCGACCGGCAGCCTCTCCTCGTCGCTCAAGGCGAACCCGGTCTACCAGAGTCTCGAAATCGAGCAGAAGCGCACGCAGGTGCAGGTTGCGGAGCTGCGCCAGGAGCTCGCGCAGCGCCAGGGGAAGATCGCCTCGCTGCGCCAGCAGGTGAACTCCGTACCGGAAGTCGAGGCGGAGCTCGCGCGCCTCAACCGCGATTACGAAGGCGTGCGCCAGCAGTACAACGAGCTGGTGCAGCGGCGCGAGACGGCGAACCTGTCCGAGCAGGCCGACCGTACCGGCACGGTGAAGTTCGACATCATCGAGCCACCGGCCGCGCCCATCGAGCCGGTGTCGCCGAATCGCCCACAGTTGCTCTTCATGGTGTTGCTCGCGGCGCTGGCCGTCGCGGGCGGCGGCGCCTGGCTCCTGAACCAGCTGCGGCCCGTGTTTCACACCGTGCGCGAGCTGGCCGAGGTCACTGGCGTTACCGTATTCGGCGCCATCAGTCGCACCTGGGTCGACCGGCATCGCCAGCAGCGTCGCACGGAGTTGCTGAAGTTTTCGGCCGTGACGGTATTGCTGTTCCTGGTGTTCGGAGTCTTCCTGTCCCTGCAGGACACGCTGGCCCGTCACCTGCAGAAACTGATTGGATGAGCCCCGCATGAGCATCGTCGAACGTGCCCTGAAACGACTGCAGCAGAGCGGTCAGCCGCCCGCGCAAAGCCGCGAGCCGCGCGCGGAACCGATGGCGCGCGCCACGGCACCCCACGCCGCGTCTCGCGAGGCGCCGGCCCGCAAGTTCACGGGCGATCCGGGCAAGACGGTCCACGTCGACTTCGAGGCGCTGCGGCGTTCCGGTCTCCTGCCACCCGAGCACCAGCAACGCGAACTCGCGCACCAGTACCGGACATTGAAGCGGCCCATCCTGAAATTTGCGTTTGGCGGCGATCCATCGGCGGAAGAATCGCGCACAGCCTCACCACGTACCCTCATGGTGACGAGTGCGCTCCCTGGTGAGGGCAAGACGTTCACGTCGCTCAATCTCGCATTGAGCCTCGCGCTCGAGAAGGATCACAACGTGATCCTGGTCGATGGCGATGCGCCGAAGCCGCACGTGAGCCACGTGCTCAATGTCGGCGCCGCGCCCGGTCTGCTCGACCTCCTGGCCAATCCGGAGATGCGAGTCGAGTCCGTCGTGCTGCCGACCGATGTCCGGGGCCTGTATGTCCTGCCCATCGGGCGGCGTGCCGAATCGGCGACCGAGCTGCTCGCGAGCGCGCGCATGCGGCAGGTGATCGGCGAGCTCGAGCAGCTCGATCGCCAGAGCCTCGTGCTGCTCGACTCCCCGCCGATCCTGCTGACGAGCGAGGCGCAGGTGCTCGGTTCGCTCTTCGGGCAGGTCGTGCTCGTCGTACGCGCCGGTGTCACGCCCCAGCAGGCCGTGACGGATGCGCTCGCGATCATCGGCGAAGGCCCGCGCGTCGGGATCGTGCTGAACCAGGCGCTGCACGACAACAGCGTCGGCAGCTACTACGGCTACGGATACGGCGACAATTTCACCGGGGCTGCACAGACGGAACAACAATGAACATCGCAACAGGGTGGGGTCGGTCCGCGGCGGGCGCGGCGTTGCTGGTCCTTGCGGGCGCCGCCAGCGCGCAAGGCATCGATCTCGGGATCACGGTGGGGGCATACCACACCGACAACGTGCGACGGACATTCACCGACGAGGAATCGCAGACCGTCGGTGAAGTCGGCCTGCGGCTCGGCATTCAGCGCGACGCGGGTCGTTTCAACTCCCACGTCAACGCGAACCTCGCGTACCGCACCTTCTTCGACGATGCGTACGACGACGACCTTTTCGGCGGGCTCGACGCACGGCTCGCCTACTGGTTTCTGCCGGAGCGATTCAGCTGGGTGGTCGAGGAAAACTACGGCCAGGCGCTGATCGAGCCGCGCAGTGTCGACACGCCGGGCAACCAGCAGGGTGCCAACTATTTCAGTACGGGCCCCGACCTCGTGATCCCCTTCGGCGCGCGAACGAATCTGCTCGTGAGCGGCCGTTGGTCGGATGCCGCCTACGAGGAAACCGACGCGGACAACCAGCGTGTGTCGGGCCGCATCGGCCTCGAGCGGCAGATGAACGAGCGCACCACATTGTCGCTCAACGGCACGGCCGAGCGGGTCGAATACGACAACGAACTGCTTGGCAGCAACTTCGACCGCCAGTCCGCGTATGTCGGCTATGCGACGCAGGGTGCACGCACCACACTCAGTCTCGAGGCCGGCTACACGGCATTGCACGACTACGGCGACACGACCGGAGGCCCGCTCCTCGACCTGACGATCGAGCGTCAGTTGTCGCCCCGATCGAGACTCACGCTGAACGCCGGCACGAACCTCACGGATTCCGCCGAGGCGATGCGTCGCGACCAGGGGATCGTCGGCATCGAGATCGACGCCGGGCAGGCGATCGTCTCGACCGATTCTTTCCAGTCGGACTTCGTATCGCTCGCGCTCGACCTCGAGGGCGCACGCACGTCGGCGAACCTCGGTGTCAACTGGCGCAAGGAGCACTACGAACGCGTCGATACGCTCGACCGCAACGCGTCGGGGGTCACCGCGCTCGTGTCGCGACGTGTGAGTCCGCGATTGTCCGCTCGGCTGTATGGCGGCTGGACGACGCAGGACTTCGACAATTCAGGCACCGACTTCGACGAATGGAATGCCGGCCTCGGCTTCGACTGGGCCTTCAGCGAGCGCATCGGCGTGACGCTCGCCGGCGATCACTTCTCGGGTTCGGGCGATACGCCGTTTGGTTTCGGTGGGCGCGACTACAAGGAAAACCGCATCACCGTCCGCCTCACCTACACGCCGCGGCGCCGATGAGTCGTCGATGCGGGATACGGTGACACAGGCGGTGACGAACGCGTTCTCCATCGATGTGGAGGACTACTTCCACGTCGAGGCGCTGTCGTCGGCCATCGACCGCTCCCGGTGGGATTCCCTCGAGTATCGGGCGGAAGCCAATACCCGGCGTGTGCTCGAGATCCTTGCGCAGGAGCGCATCCGGGCGACTTTCTTCGTCCTCGGCTGGGTCGCGAAGCGATCGCCGGGGCTCGTGCGCGAGATTCATGCAGCCGGTCACGAGGTCGCGTGCCACGGGCTCACGCATCGCACCGTGTATACGCAGACGCGGGAAGTCTTTCGCGCCGAGACGAGCGAGGCGAAGCAGCGCCTCGAAGACGCGACGGGTGCTCCCGTGCGCGGCTATCGTGCCGCGACCTATTCGATCACGAATGCCTCGCTGTGGGCGCTCGACATCCTGGCCGAGCTCGGTTTTCGCTACGACTCGAGCATCTTTCCGATCCGCCACGATCTCTACGGCATCCCGGGTTCGCCGCGGTTTGCCTACCGCGTGGCATCGGGCGCACTGCTCGAAGTGCCGATCACCACGGTGCAGGTCCTCGGACAGCGCCTGCCCGCGGGCGGCGGCGGCTATTTCCGGCTGTTGCCCTATGCGCTCTTCCGTGCCGCAGTGCGCCGTGTCAATGAGCACGACTGCCAGGCGGCGGTCTTCTACTGCCACCCGTGGGAGATCGACCCGGGCCAGCCGCGCGTCGCGGGCGTGTCGGCGAAATCACGGTTTCGCCATTACACGAACCTTGGACGCATGGAGGGTCGCCTCCAGCGGTTGCTGCGGGATTTTCGCTGGGGCCGCATGGACGAGGTGTTTGGTGTCGCTTAGCACGGGGGCCTCGTCCCGTGCACACGAACCCGAGGTACTGCCACTCACGCGCGACCTCGAGGGCGCGTGGGATGCCTTCGTGCGCGCCCACCCGGACGGCACGTTCTTCCATCTTGCCGGCTGGCGAGCCGTGCTCGAGCGCGCGTTCGGCCATCGCACCCATTTCCTCGTTGCGCGCACGAACGGCGCGGTGAGTGGCGTGCTCCCGCTGGCCGAAGTGAAGAGTTTCCTCTTCGGCCATTCGCTGGTGTCGACCCCATTCTGCGTCTACGGCGGCATCGTCGCGGCGGACGAGGCGTCGAAGGCCGCGCTCGAAGCACGCGCGTGCACGCTCGCGCGCGAGCTCGGCGTGGATTACCTCGAGATGCGCGGTCGCCGCCGCCAGCACCCGGACTGGCCCGTGAAAGACCTCTATGTCACGTTCCGCAAGGCGATCTCCGCCGACAGCGAAGCCAACATGCTCGCCATCCCGCGCAAGCAGCGCGCGATGGTGCGCAAGGGGATCCAGAAGGGGCTGCGTGCCGAGATCGACGCGACGCCGGACCGCCACTATGCGATGTATTCGGAGAGCCTGCGCAACCTCGGCACGCCCGTGTTCGCCAAGCGCTACCTCGCGATCCTGCAGGATGTCTTTGGCCACGATTGCGAGATCCTCACGGTGATGCACGAGGCGACGCCGGTTGCGAGCGTGCTGAGCTTCTATTTCCGCGACGAGGTCCTGCCGTATTACGGCGGCGGGACGACGGCGGCACGCAGTGTGTCGGGCAACGACTTCATGTACTGGAGCGTGATGGAGCGCGCGCGCGAGGGCGGGCACCGGCTTTTCGACTATGGGCGCAGCAAGCGTGGCACCGGTTCGTACGACTTCAAGACCTACTGGGGGTTCGAGCCGGAACCGCTCTTCTACGAGTACTACCTCGTGAAGCGGCGCGAGATGCCGAACCTGAGCCCGACGAACCCGAAATACGAGGCGATGATCCGGCTCTGGCGCAAGCTCCCGCTGGCGTTGACGCAGCGCATCGGCCCGCCGGTCGCGAAGTACCTGGGTTAGCGCCATGTGTGGCATCTATGGAGTGCTCAGTCTGTCCGGGCCCTCGCGCCACGCGCAGGACCTGCTGCGCCATATGGGCAGCGCGATCGTGCACCGCGGCCCGGACGACGAGGGCGCCTTTGCGGAAGGTCCGATGCTCCTCGGCATGCGGCGCCTGTCGATCATCGACGTCGCGGGCGGTCACCAGCCGATCGCGGGCGAGGACGGCCAGGTGGTCGTCGTCTGCAACGGCGAGATCTACAACTTCGAGGTACTGCGCCGCGAACTCGAGGCGTGCGGGCACCGCTTTGCGACGCGCAGCGACACGGAAGTGATCGTGCACGGCTACGAGGAATACGGCGACGCCTTCCTCGGCCGCCTCGAGGGCATGTTCGGGCTTGCCGTGTGGGACCGGCGCCGGCGTCGCCTGCTCGTCGCCCGCGATCCGCTCGGCATCAAGCCGGTCTACTACCACGAAAGCGCGGGCCAGCTCGCCTTCGCCTCGGAGGCCAAGGCGCTGCTGCGTGTGCCCGGCATCGACGCGCGCATCGACCCGGCCGCGCTCGCGCAGTATCTGTCGGTCGGCTACGTCTGCGCGCCGAATGCGCTCTTTGCCGGCATGAAGAAGCTCGCGCCGGGGCATCGCCTCCTCGTCGAGGACGGCCGCGTCGATGTGCGCGCGTATGCGGCAAGGCCGCCCGATGTCGATGCGGGCCGCAGCGAACAGTCGTGGATCGACGCACTGCGCAGCGAAATGGAGCGCGCGGTGCGCGAGCAGATGGTCAGCGACGTGCCGATCGGTGCGTTCCTGTCCGGCGGCCTCGACTCGAGCGCCGTCGTCGCGTACATGTCGCGCCACACGGAACAGCCCGTCCGCACCTATTCGATCGGCTTTGCCGGTTCCTCGGGCGCCGCGCTCTACAACGAACTGCCGCACGCACGCGCCGTGGCCGACGCTTTCGGCACACGCCATCGCGAGATCCTCGTGCAGCCGGATGTGGCGGCGCTCCTGCCACAACTGCTGTGGCACATGGACGAGCCGGTCGCCGATGCGGCCTTCATCACGACCTACCTCGTATCGAAATTTGCCCGCGAGGATGTGACCGTGATCCTCTCCGGCGTCGGGGGCGACGAGCTCTTTGGCGGCTATCGTCGTTACCTCGACGAGCACTACCGGCGCAGCTACCAGCGCATACCGCGCTTTCTGCGCCGCGGGCTGATCGACCCCGTCGCGCGCCGGCTGCCGAGCGACCGGCACCAGCGCCTGCTCAACGAACTGCGCCTCGTGAAGGCCTTCGTGCTCGCCGATGCGCTGCCGTTCGAGGATCGCTACCGGCGCTACATGGAGGTGTTCGGCGCCGACGAGCGCGCGGCACTGCTGAACGGCGACGCGCCGGTCGACGACTGCATCGCGCGGGCGTTTGCCGCGAGCGATTCGGCGGATCCGCTGCGGCGGCTGATGGATGTCGATCTCGCGACGCAGATGCCCGAGGATCTCCTGATGCTCACCGACAAGATGAGCATGGCGGTCTCGCTCGAATGCCGGGTGCCGCTCCTCGACCAGCGACTCGTCGCACTCGCCGCGCAAATGCCCGCGCGGTTCAAGGTGGGTGGCGGAGACCTGAAATACGCGATGAAGCGGGCGCTCGACGGCGTGCTGCCGCCCGCCATCCTGAAGCGCGAGAAGCGCGGCTTCGGCGCGCCGATCGGCGCCTGGTTCCGGGAGGAACTCGCGCCGCTCGTCGCCGACCTCCTGTCGCCCGACACCGTGCGCCGCCGCGGGCTCCTCGACCCCGATGCCGTGGCGCGCACGATCGCCGAGCACGAAGCGCAGCAGGCCGACCGAACCGATCATTTGCTCGCGCTCGTCAATCTCGAGATCTGGGCGCGCCTTTACCTCGATGGCGCAAGTGTCGATGCCGTGACCGCCGATCTGAAAGCGCGGCTCGCCGCATGAACGTGCTGTTCGTCTGCCACCGCGTGCCGTATCCGCCGAAGCGCGGCGGCAAGATCCGCCCCTTCAACATCATCCGCCACCTCACGGAGCAGGGCCACCGCGTGACGGTCGCCTCGCTCGCTCGCTCCGCGGCCGAGCGGGACGAGGCACGAGACCTCGCGCAGCATTGCAAGGAAGTGCTCGTCGAGGTGATTCCTGCGCGGGTTGCGTTGCCGCAGATGGTCGCGCGGCTGCCGACACCCGTACCCTCGAGCTTCGGTTATTTCTGGTCGCGCCGTCTCGCGCAGCGCATCTCGGCGGCGGCAGCGGCAACCCCGTTCGATCTCGTGTTCGTGCACTGCTCGTCGGTTGCACCTTACGTCGAACACTTGCCGGCGCCGCTCAAGATCATCGATTACGGCGACATGGACTCGCAGAAGTGGCGGGAGTACGCGCAGCATCGGGCGTTCCCGCTCTCGGCGGGCTACTGGCTCGAGGCCGTCAAGCTCGAGCGCCGCGAGCGGCTGATCGCGGGGCACTTCGATCTCTGCACCTGCACGACGCGCGCCGAACTCGAATCATTACGGGCGCTCGGCGTCACGAAACCCTCGGACTGGTTCCCGAACGGTGTCGATGCGCAGTTCTTTGCACCGGACGGCGCGCCGTACGAGCCCGACCTCGTGGCCTTCGTCGGCCGCATGGACTACTACCCGAACCAGCAGGGCGTGATCGGCTTCTGCCGGGACGTGCTGCCGCAACTGCGCGCGCAGCGGCCCGGCGTGCGCTTCGCGATTGTCGGCGCGGACCCGCCCGCGCACATTCGTGCGCTCGGGGATCTGCCCGGCGTCACGGTCACCGGTTCAGTGCCCGACGTGCGCCCGCACGTGCGCCGCGCCGCCCTCACCGTGGCGCCGCTCGCGATTGCGCGCGGCACGCAGAACAAGATCCTGGAGTCGATGGCGATGGGGGTGCCGGTGGTGTGCAGCCCGGAGGCGTCGGGCGGGGTCGATGCGGTCGCGGGCGAGCACCTCCGCGTGGCGTCGAAACCGGCCGATTGGGTCGCGGCGATCGAGGAGATCCTGGGCAGCGCGGCACTGCGGCAGAAACTCGCGATCGCCGGCCGCGAGCGCGTGCTCAGCCATCACAGCTGGGCGGCGTCGATGCGTCGCCTCGACGGGATCGTGGAGAAGGGAGCGCAATGAAGATCAGCATTTTCGGGCTCGGCTATGTCGGGGCCGTGTCGATGGCGTGCCTCGCGCGGGATGGCCACGAAGTGACGGGCGTCGATCTCGATCCGCTCAAGCTTGACCTGATCCGGAGCGGCAAGTCGCCCATCGTCGAGGAGGGCATCCAGGACCTGACGCGCGAGGTGGTCGCCTCGGGCCGCGTGCGGGTCACGAACGATGTCGCGGTGGCGATCCGCGAGTCGGAGCTGTCGTTCGTCTGCGTCGGCACGCCCTCGAGCCCGAACGGCAGCCAGGACATGAGCGCGATCCGGCGCGTGATGGAATCGATCGGCGCAGCGCTCGCGGGCAAGACCGCCTTCCATACGGTCGTGCTGCGCTCGACGGTACAGCCCGGCACACTCGACGAACTCGTGCGCCCGACGCTCGAAAGGGCGAGCGGCAAGACGGCCGACCGCGACTTCGGGCTCGCGTTCCAGCCGGAGTTCCTGCGCGAAGGCACTTCGATCAAGGATTACGACCGCCCGCCGATCACGATCGTCGGCACGCGCTCGCCCCGCGCTGCCGATGCATTGCGCGCGGTGTTCGGCCACCTGCCGTGCGAGTTCGTCGTGACCTCGGTCGGCGTCGCCGAAATGCAGAAGTACGCCGCCAACGCCTTCCACGCCGTCAAGATCACGTTCGCGAACGAGATCGGCCGGCTCTCCCGCGCGGTGAATGTCGATGCGCGCGAGGTGATGGCGCTCATCTGCAAGGACACGCACCTCAACATTTCACCCGCCTACCTGCGCCCGGGGTTCGCGTTCGGCGGCTCCTGCCTGCCGAAGGACCTGCGTGCGCTCACCTACATGGGCAAGACGCACGATGTCGTGACCCCGATGCTCGGCGGCGTGCTCGGCAGCAACCGCGCGCACATCGACGCCGCGATCGACGCGGTGATGCAGGGTGAGACCCGGCGCGTCGGCATGATCGGCCTCAGCTTCAAGAAGGGCACCGACGACCTGCGCGAAAGTCCGCTGGTGTCGGTCGCCGAACGGCTGATCGGCAAGGGCTACGACCTGCGCATCTACGACCCCGAAGTGAACCTCTCGCGGCTGATCGGCGCGAACAAACGCTTCATCGAACAGAGCATTCCGCACATCGGGAACCTCATGGTCGGCTCCTGCGAAGAGGCCGTGCGTCACGGCGATACGATTCTCGTCGGGCTCGGCGGCAGGGACATCGAGACCGTGCTCGCCGCGGAACTCACCGCACGGCATGCGGTGGTCGACGTGGTCGGCATCACGGTGCGCGGGCCTGCGGGCAGCCGCTATCACGGCATCTGCTGGTAGCGAGGCATATGGCCCCGCTCATCGCGCATGTCATCTACCGGCTCGACTTTGGCGGCCTCGAGAATGGCCTCGTGAACCTGCTGAACGGCATGCCGCGCGAGAAGTATCGACACGCGATCGTGTGCCTCGCGGGCTTCAGCGCCTTTCGCGACCGAATCGCGCGCGACGATGTCGAGGTCGTCTCGGTCGACAAGCGGCCGGGCAAGGACCTCGGCGCCTATGCGCGCGTGTGGCGACAGTTCACGCGGCTGCGTCCCGCGATCGTGCACACGCGCAACCTCGGCACGGTCGACCTGCAATGGGTGGCGCTCGCGGCCGGCGTGCGCCGGCGCGTGCACGGCGAGCACGGGTGGGATGCGTCCGATCCGCGGGGCGAGAGCGTACGGGCGCTCCGAATCCGGCGCGCGTGCCGCCCGGCCATCGGGCGCTATGTCGCGGTGTCGAAGGACATTGGACGCTGGCTGCATGACCGGGTGGGCGTGGCCCCCGCGCGGATCCGGCAGATCTACAACGGCGTCGATGCCGAGCGCTTCAATCCGGCGGGCCCCCTTCCCAACGACTGGCCCTGGCCCCCGGCGGGGCCCGAGCGGCCGCTCGTCATCGGCACGATCGGGCGGCTCGACCGGATCAAGAACCAGGGCGCGTTGCTCGAGGCCTTCGCCCGGCTCGCATCGGCGCCAGGCGCGTCTGCGGCCCGCCTGCGCCTCGCGATCGTGGGGGGTGGCCCGGAGGAGGGGGTGCTCAGGGAACGGGCCCAGGCGCTCGGGATCGCGCCTCGCGTGTGGCTCGCCGGGGCCCGCGGCGATGCGCCGGCGCTCCTCAGGGGCTTTGACATATTCGTGCTGCCGTCCGTGAACGAGGGCATCTCGAACACGATCCTCGAGGCGATGGCCTCGGCGCGACCCGTCGTCGCCGGTCGCGTCGGCGGCAATGGTGAACTGATCGAGGACGGGCACACAGGCACGCTCTACGATGCTGCCGACCCTTGCGCCCTCGACGCGGCGATCCAGCGCTATCTCGACGACGACCGGCTGTGCGCCGCGCACGGTGGTGCTGCACGCGAGCGTTGTCTCGCCGGCTTCTCGATGGGCGCGATGGTGCAGGGCTACACCGCCCTTTACGATGAGCTCATGAGACGGAACTGACGCGATGTGCGGAATGACGGGATTTGTCGACCTGCGGGGCCGTCGCGAGCCCGGCCGCGCACTCCTGCGTCGCATGAACGATTCGATCGCGCACCGGGGGCCGGACGGCGAGGGCGAGCACTGTGAGCCCGGCGTCGCGCTCGGCCACCGGCGCCTCTCCATCATCGACATCGCGACCGGCCAGCAGCCGCTCTACAACGAGGACGGCTCGGTCGTCGTCGTGTACAACGGCGAGATCTACAACTACCAGGCGCTGATCCCCGAACTGCAGGCGCTCGGGCATGTGTTCCACACGAAGAGCGACACCGAAGTCATCGTGCACGCGTGGGAAGCGTGGGGCGAGACCTGCGTCGAGCGCTTCCGCGGCATGTTCGCGTTTGCGCTGTGGGACCGGAACAAGGAGACCCTCTTTCTCGCCCGAGACCGGCTCGGCGTGAAGCCGCTCTACTACGCGCTGCTGCCGGACGGCCAGTGCGTGTTCGGCTCGGAGCTGAAGGCCGTGCTGCTGCACCCCGGAGTCACGCGCAACATCGACCCGTGCGCCGTCGAGGAGTATTTCGCACTCGGCTATGTTGCCGAGCCGCGCACGATCTACACTTCGGTGCAGAAGCTCCCGCCGGCGCACACGCTCGTGCTCCGCCGCGGCATGACGCCGCCCGCGCCGCGCGAATACTGGGACGTGCGCTTCACGCTCGACAATCCGATCGGCTTCGAGGACGCGAAGGCCGAGCTCGACCGGCGGCTGCAGGATTCGATCCGCCTGCGCATGATCTCGGAGGTGCCGCTCGGCGCCTTCCTCTCCGGCGGGGTCGATTCGAGCGCGGTCGTCGCCACGATGGCGCGCATCAGCGACGCACCGGTCAACACCTGTTCCATTTCCTTCGACGACCCGGCCTTCGACGAAACGCGCTTCGCGCAGATGGTGGCCGAGCGCTACCGCACGAACCACTTTGTTGACCGGGTAGCGAGCGACGACTTCGACCTGATCGACACGCTCGCCGCGACCTACGACGAGCCGTACGCCGACAGCTCCGCGATCCCGACCTACCGCGTGTGCCAGCTCGCGCGCCAGCATGTCACCGTGGCACTCTCGGGCGACGGGGGCGACGAGAATTTCGGCGGCTATCGGCGCTACCAGCTGCACCTGATGGAGGAGAAGCTGCGCTCCGTACTGCCGCTCGGCTTTCGCAGGCCGGTCTTCGGACTGCTCGGCCGTCTCTATCCGAAGGCGGACTGGGCGCCGCGCGTGTTTCGGGCCAAGACGACGTTCGAGTCGCTCGCGCGCACTTCCGTCGAAGCCTATCTGCAGAGCGTATCGATCATCCGCGCGCCAATCCGGGCGCGACTCTTCTCCGCATCGGCGCAGCGCGCACTTGGCGGATATCGCGCCGATGACGTGTTTGCCCGCCACGCGGCACGCGCCGGCACCGACGATCCGCTCGCGCTGATCCAGTACCTCGATCTCAAGACCTATCTCGTCGGCGACATCAACACGAAGGTCGATCGGGCGAGCATGGCGCACTCGCTCGAGGTGCGTGAGCCGCTGATGGACCACCCGCTGGTCGAATGGCTCGCAACACTGCCATCGGGCAACAAGATCCGCGGCGGCGAGGCCAAGTATCTCCTGAAGAAGGGCATGGAACCCTGGCTGCCGCACGACGTGCTGTATCGCCCGAAGATGGGCTTCGCGGTGCCGCTCATCCGCTGGTTCCGCGGGCCGCTGCGCGAACGGGTGAGGAGTGCGGTGCTCGGGCAGACGCTGCGCGACACGGGTATCTTCGAGCCGCGGGTGCTCGAGGAGATCGTGACCGCGCACGAAAGCGGTCGCCGCGACTACAGCGCGCCGCTCTGGACCCTGATGATGTTCGAGGCGTTTCTGCGTCAGGGTCCAGCCAACGCATGAGCGGTTTGAAGGTCCTGCACGTGCTCGACCATTCGGTGCCGCTGCAGAGCGGCTATGCGTTCCGCACGCTAGCGATTCTTCGGGAGCAGCGCCGCATGGGCTACGAGACCGTGCATGTCACGTCGTCGAAGCACTATGGAGCGTCCGCAGACGTGGAGGAAGTGGACGGACTGACCTTCTTCCGGACCCGCCCTGGACAATCGATGCTGC
Organism: Steroidobacteraceae bacterium; assembly: GCA_019187185.1. Classification (GTDB taxonomy): domain Bacteria; phylum Pseudomonadota; class Gammaproteobacteria; order Steroidobacterales; family Steroidobacteraceae; genus CADEFQ01. Next base: position 200,578 of record JABAQU010000001.1, read on the forward strand.
GGCGTCTTCCCGTGACGAATCAGGTCATGGTGTCGATCGATACCGCGGCGCGGGTGGAAGAGGTCGCGCGGCAAGTGGGCGTCGATCTCATCCATGCGCATTCGCCGGCATTGAACGGTCTCGCGGCGCTCAGGGTCGGCAGGCGATTGCGCCTGCCGGTGGTGTACGAGATGCGCGCTTCGTGGGAGGACGCCGCGGTGGACCACGGTACGGCTGGGGCGCGCAGCCTGCGTTACCGTGTGTCGCGCGCACTCGAAACTTTCGTGTTCAGGCGGGTGGACGCGATCACGACCATCTGCGAGGGACTGCGCAAGGACATTCTCGGGCGCGGTATCCCGGCGATGCAGATTACCGTCGTCCCGAATGCCGTCGATGCATCGGCATTCGAGCCTTTGGCAGGTCGATGCGACTCATTGGGCGGCGAACTCGGTCTCGCGCCCGGGCCGGTTCTCGGGTTCATCGGTTCGTTCTACGCTTACGAAGGAATCGACGTGCTGCTTCGGGCGATGCCCGCAATCGTTCAAGCCTCACCACAGGCGCAGGTCCTGCTGGTTGGCGGCGGACCGGCGGAAGAGTCACTGCGGCGCCTTGCCGACGAGCTGGGCATCGCTGCGCGCGTGCATTTTGCAGGCCGCGTACCGCATCAGCGCGTGGCGCAGTACTACTCGCTGATCGACGTGCTGGTGTATGCGCGTCATTCGATTCGCCTGACGGAGACGGTGACTCCGCTGAAGCCGCTCGAGGCCATGGCGATGCGCCGCATGTTCGTGGCGTCGGACGTCGGCGGCCACCTCGAGGTGGTCCCAATTGGGTTTCGCGACCGGCTGTTTCGTGCGGGCGATGCGCATGACCTCGCGCGCGTGGTCGCGGGACTGCTCGCGGATCGCTCGGCATGGGCACGAAGCGCTGACGCAGGACGACGCTACGTCGAGAACGAGCGCACCTGGCAGCAGTCCGTGCACGCCTACGAGCGCGTCTACGCAGCCGCGATCGCGCGCCACCGTGCGCAATGAAGATTGTCAGCGTCTGCCGTGTATTGCCGACGCCGGACCATCCGGCAGCGGGTGCATTCGTGTTGCGGCGACTCGAGGCGATGGCCGGCAAGGCCGCGTTGCGGGTCATTCAACCACTGCCCTACCTGCCGATTGCGCGCCCGCTGCCGGCGTGGGCACATCAGGACTCGCACGGTGCCGGCCAATTGTCAATCGAGCACGCACCCATGCTTTACGTGCCGGGCGCACTGAAATGGCTCGATGGACGATGGCTCGAACTTGCGGTATTCCGCAGGCTCGCTGCCTTGCGCTCTGCAGGGGCCCTGGAGGCGATCGATGCGCACTTCGGGTATCCCGATGGGGTTGGCTGCGTACGCGCAGCCCGGCGTCTTGGCGTGCCCGTCTTCGTGACCTTGCGGGGCATGGAGGTCGACGCCATTCGCACGCGACGGATCCGGCCGCAACTCGTGCGTGCGATGCGCGGTGCCACGGGTTGCATCACGGTCAGCCATTCCCTGCGCGATCTTGCCGTCGAGGCGGGCGTCGATCCGCTCCGCATCCTCGTCGCACCGAATGCGATCGATCGCGCGCTCTTTCGCCCTGGTGATCGCGCGGCAGCGCGGCGGCAACTCGGGTTGCGGCAGGACGCTCGCCTGATCGTGAGCGTGGGACATCTGATCGCCGGCAAGGGGCATCATGTGCTCATTCGCGCGCTCGCGTCGCTACGCGCCAGACGGCCCGACGCGAAGCTCGTGATCATCGGTGGTTCTGCCTATGAGCCCGATCATCCCCGCGAGTTGCAAGCCCTGGTCCAGGAACTCGGACTCGATGGCGCCGTGCGATTTGCGGGTGCGGTATCGCCAGAGACGATCGCCCGCTGGCTGCAGGCGGCGAACGCATTTGCACTGGGCACGGAGCGCGAAGGGTGCTGCAACGCGGTCCTCGAGGCGCTCGCAGTGGGCCTCCCGGTCGTCACGACTCCAGTGGGTGACAATGCCCGCTTCGTTGCCGACGACGCGAACGGACGGCTTGTGGCAGTCGGGGACGCCGAAGGCACGGCGCTCGCACTCGATCGGGTGCTCGATCGTGACTGGGACCATGCGGCGATTTCCCGGGCATTGCCCGTCGGTTCGTGGAGCGACGTTGCCGATCAGGTGCTCGAATTCATGAGCGCGCGCAGTCGAATGTCCGCTGGCGATACGCATTGACCATGCGCGCCGCGTATCGCAGCGCGCTCCTGTCCCAAGGCGCGACGCGCGGAATCTGGAAGGCGTCCGCTTGCGCCGTGGCCGCGCCCCAGCTCGTGGAGACGGCCAGTTCAAATCCCGCATCCTGGACCATGCGCACGTGCGCCGATTCGTAGTCGCGCCCCGGCTTGCCATTGGGATAGGCGAAGCTCAGCACAGGGGTGCCGGTGATTTCCTCGAGGCGTTGTCGGCTCCTGACGATTTCGCTGCGGGCTTCGTCCTCGGGCACGCGGGCGAGTATCGGGTGCGTCATCGTGTGTGCGCCGATCTCGATGCCGCTGCGTGACATCATCTCAACCTGCGCATCAGTCATCATCAGGTCTGCAGGTGGCGGCCTGCCAATGCGGTCCGACAACTGATCGGTGCGGCGCTGTCGCTCGCCGAGCGGCAGATACTTTAGCCGAGCCACGATGCTCTGTGCCGCGCGTACGCGCGATGCGGCGTCCGGGAGCTCGAAAGTCCCGAGACCGATGTCATCCAGGGCGATCACTTGCGGCGCGACGCGACACGCTTCGAAGATCACATCATTGAACATGCAGCCGCCGTTCAGGTAGCCGGGGGCGACGAAAACGGTGGCCGGGAGATTGCGCTCGCGGAGCAAGGGTAGCGCAACCGTGAAATTGTTCGCGTAACCGTCGTCGAAGGTGATGCAGACGGATCGTGTGGGGAGTGTGCCGCCACGCAGCCGCGTGACCGCTTCGCGCAGCGGCAGCACATTGAAGTTGGTTGCCAGCAGGTCCAGGATACTCGCGAACTCGGTCGCATCCGGCTCGCTCGGCAGCATCGAGTCACATGCCGGCAAGACCCGGTGATAAATCAGCACCAGAAGCGAGGCGTGTGGGCCGCGGCGCGACAGCACTCTAGCGCTGCTGCGGATCAGTCCGGTCTGGAACGCAGAAAGTTGAGTGACGGGCATCTGCAATCACTATAGCGACATCAGAGTGCGTCGGAATGTAGCCCGAGACTGACGTGGCTCTTTATTTGGGTGCTGTCGGCGCGCAGGGGGCTGTCCATTTGACATGAAGATACTGTTTGCATCTGGCGACATGGTGCAATTTGTGGACTGGTTCACTAACCTTTGCACGGAATCGACTTTGAAGTATGGCTGGGTACGGAGGAAACTTCCTGCTGTGCTGGCGGCCGCACGTACCGTCGTAGGAGCGAATCGATGAAGCGCAGAGATTTTCTGGTGACTACCGCGACGATGGCGGGAGCTGCGATTCCGGGTGTCGGGTTTGGCCAGTCGAAGCCGTGCCCGCCGCCGAGCATGAGCGCGGCTGGAGGCGGCACAGCATCGACTCCCTGTGCCTCACCGACCGCGGCAGCTGACTGGGCTTCGCGTATCGCCGGCGCCGGCGTGGTCTGGTACCACAATTTCGATTCGAAGGCCGAAGTGGACGCATTTCGGTGGACGGGTGGCTATCGTGGCGGCAACGACCCGCTCGCGGTGGGTGACGCCGACGCTCGATACGTCGAGTGGGTACCTTCGGGTGGCGCTGATGGCGGCGGATACTTGCAGCTTACGCGTAACTCCCCGTCGATGGACGGTAACTACTGGTGCCGACCGTTTGCGCCGCTTACGGGTGCAAGTAACGGGCGTGGTGTCGATGACCCAGGGGCGAATGGCACACTCGTGCCTCAGACATTGGTCGCAACCGATGGTGGAGGTCAGCTTTACAATTGGGCCGTATCTAGCAATCCAAAGCCGGGCTGGTACGGCCATCCATCGGATCAAAACAGTTTCTATGATGGCCACGATTTTTACGTGCAGATTCGCGTAATGGCCGATCCTCGTCGGACCGCATCTGGAAATATCCGCGTCGGCAAATTTACATCGTTTACTACAACGGTAAATTCCTATACCGCCCAGGAGCTTGTTACTTATGGCGGATACTGGACCGGCGCTGCGGGGGTGGGCGTTCCCAACATCCACAACGTTTACCAAGGAATGAATTACACACCTCTCGATCAAGTCTCAACCGGTGTGCGCAATCCTGTAAGTCCACAATGGTCCTATTCCGGTGGTTGGGATACGCTGCTCTACCACGTCACTCCGGGCCGTCACGGAGTTAACGAGACACGCTTTGAAGTTTGGGCGGCACATCCAGGTGAATCCGTCTACACAAAGATATGGGATGCTACCTATCCTGCGTATTACGACGGGGGCACAAACACTGTCGGTGCAATTGCGCGTCCGGGCTGGAATGCAATGCTTTGCTGGATTTACCACAACGGCGCCAACATGAGCACATTCTGGCAACGCTTCGATCAGATCATTTTCTCCAAGCAATTTATTGCGTGCCCGGCCGTTTGAGCGAATCGGGTCGCTGGATTAAATACCGCGAGGACGGTGTGCAGCGAGCCAAGATTCGAGCATCGCGAAATCCCAGATCGCATAGCCGTAGTAACCGGGCTCGCCACTACGGTGCTCGAGCGCAATCCTGTCGAGGAAAGCAGGACGGATGATGCCGCGCTGTCCAAGTCGCTGCAGATGCCCGAAGATGAGTTCGCGAAGGCCCGCGTGCTCCTTGAGCCATACACCGAATGGCAGACCAAAGCCATGCTTCTGCTTGTCGATGATTTCCCGCGGCAGAAAGCCCGCCATCGCGCGCTTGTAGAAGCTGCGCAACTCTCGTCCATCCATTTTCATGATCGTCGGGACTCGCAGTGACAAATCGATCAATCCCGGGTCCAGCATCGGAAAAGACACTTGCACGCCGGCGAGGTCACACATGGTGACCACTTTGCGCAGATCGCTGTCGGCGAGCGTGAAATGCCAGTCGTAGTGCAGCATGCGGTTTAGAAGGGTGCCTTCAGGCACCGTGTTGAATACGCGCGCCATCGCGTCGATGGGCCTGCGTGCTTCGATCTGCGCCGCAAAGTCTGGTTCGAAGATCTCGGTGTGTGGTGTGCGATAGATAAGATTCCACGATTCTAGCCGTTCTGGGAGCGGGATGCGCGCTTGGTTGATAAAACTGCGCATCTTACGCAGTGGGGCAATCGGGTTCTCGTCACCGATGTGCTGACTCACTGGCTCTAGAATGCGCAGTCGCACCCATGCCGGCAATCTGGCGTAGGACTCGAATATCTGCTGTTTCGCATAGCGTTCATTCCCACCAAAAAGCTCATCACCGCCGTCGCCAGCAAGCATGTGACTAATTCCGGCTTTGGCGGCGAGTTGCGCGCAGAAGAGGGTTGGAACCGCAGAAGAATTTCCGAAGGGTTCGTCGTAGGCGGCTGCGATCTGGTCGAATGTCGACACGATATTTTCCGGCGTAACATGATACTCAGTAGCATCGCAGCCGAAGTGTCGCGCTGAAATGCGCGAGTAGCGCGTTTCATCGTGCGATTCGACACCGAAGCCGATGGAGAACGTACGAGGTCGTCGACCACTCACGATGCCAAGCATTCCGGAGACGGTGGAGCTGTCGAGCCCCCCACTTAGAAACGCACCGGTCTGCATGTCAGGTTCGCAGCGCTGAACGGCAGCATATAGTTCGTTTCGTAGTTCTTCATGTAACTCATCGGGCGATTCAGCGCGAAGCTCGTTGAACTGAGGAACCCAGTACTTCGTCAGGGCTACGCGTCCATCCTCAAACAAGAGCTTAGTACCCGGCTCGAGCTTGCTCACGCCCTCGTAAACGGTGTCCGGCGCAGGGATCATGTGCATAAGCAAGAAGTCGTACACGCCTTGCGGGCGGAATACTGCCCGTACGGGAGGAAAGTCTGCTACAGCCTCCGCGGAGCCGCCGAAGACGATACTGTCGCCAGATGTCGCCCAACAGAGCCGTTCGATTCCCATGGGGTCGACGGCAAGCAGGATTCGACGTCGCTCGCCATCGACGATGACGAGTGCAAATCGACCACGCAGTTCCTCCAGCAAGGAAGCGCCCCGTGCCTTGTAAGCTGCCAAAATGCCTGCGCAGTCTGCGCCATCGCGTGTATATTCTCCCGCGCGGCTCCACACTGGCCGACCATGGATAGCAACTATGAGGTTGCCGGCGCGTTTCGTGTGCGGGGCAGCGACTAGTCCGCCAGCAGGACCAATCTCGGTAACATCGAGATTCACCGGAAAGGACTGCCGTGGAGTGGCCGAGCCGTACATGGTCGCCCAAGGACCCGCAATCCCGAATATCTGAGTCATTTATTGTGGCTCAACTGTAAGTTTGGAAACCTTAGCAAACTTTGAATCACTCTGCGGTAGATCAGGTCGCGCTCGTTACAATATGTTCGTTTGATAAGGAGCGAGGTAGGACTTGGATACATTGGATGGCGTGAGAATGCTGCTCAAGGCTGCATTGCAGCTCGGTGATCGGGCTGATCACCTGACGGAGAAGAGCCCATTGCTAGGGGCGATACCCGAGCTCGACTCAATGGCAGTGGTCACCGTGATCACTTTGATGGAGGAGCAGTTCGACATCAAGGTGGAGGACGACGAAATTTCGGCGGATACATTCGCGACGGTTGGCACCTTGAGCAGCTTCTTGGCGAATAAGCTCGCACAGTGACCGCAGGCAGCATGCGCGCGGAATTCATTGGCGCACCGACACGACGGCTGTTCGTACTTCTACGCACGCCCGCTGAAGGTAGTGGTGAATGCACGCTAGTCGTGCCGCCATTTGCTGAGGAAATGAACAAGAGTCGGCGACTCGTGACAGACTTCGCAAATCGCGAGCGATGCCTGGGAAGGGGTGTGCTCAGCGTCGACCTATCAGGGACCGGTGACAGCGACGGTGAGTTTGCGGCTGCGCGTATTGAAGGCTGGATAGAGGATCTCGCAATCGCGGCAGCCTGGAGCCGTGCCGCGGGGTGGCCCATCACGCGCTTACTAGGCATCCGGCTAGGTGCGATTCTGGCTGCGAAACTGGTCCGAATGCGTGCCATGGAAGTCTCGAGTGTTGTCTACTGGCAACCTGTGATGAATGGAGCGCGGTTCATGGATCAGTTTCTTCGGCTTCGCGCAATGGCGAGCCGAATGACGCCAGGTCCAGCTGAGTCCGTAAGCGATTTGCGAAACAAGTTGCTTGCAGGTGGGACGGTGGAGATTGCAGGTTATTGCCTGTCTCGGGCGCTCTGTGCAGATATAGACGCACTTGACCTAGCGGGCGAGACGGGGACGCCATTTCCACAGACTCGCTGGGTCGATGTGGTCGTCGACGCATCAGCGCCCGTGCCCTCCGGTACCCAGCGCGTGGTCGACTCCTTGCGTTTGGCCGGTTGTGAGATAGAGCACGTTCGCGTGACAGGGGAGCCCTTCTGGACGGCTACTGAAGTCGTGAGGAATCCTGCACTGGTGGCGGCGTCGTGAATGGAAGTATGGAAGAGCCGTTGTTGTTTCCATGCCGGGGGAACATGCTGGTCGGCATTCTTCACCGTCCTGTCGCCCGGTGTGATGTGGCCGTGCTCATAATTGTAGGTGGGCCACAGTATCGAATTGGCAGCCATCGACAGTTTGTCTTGATCGCCCGCTCCGTGGCAGCCGAAGGGTGTTCGGTGTTGCGATTCGATATGCGGGGTATGGGAGACAGCGAAGGCGAGTTTGTGGGCTTTGAGCACGTGGCTGAGGACATCCGCGCGGCCATAGACGCGCTGTGCGAATCGTGTCGACCGAAGCGTGGTGTCGTGGTGCTCGGATTGTGCGATGCCGCCTCGGCGGCATTGATGTATTGCATGTCGGATTCCAGAGTTCAAGGCTTGATCCTGATGAATCCATGGGTGCGCACAGGGCAGTCGCATTCCTCTGCGATCGTCAAGCACTATTATGCTGCGCGCCTCCTGCACATCGCCTTCTGGGTGAAGCTGTTTAGCGGTAGCCTGCGCATTGTCAGTTCGCTTCGCGCGGCACTTGGGCATCTGACGCGAGCGTTTATGCACAAGGATGGAGAGGTACGCTCAAGCTTCATCACGGCTATGCGAATTGGCCTACAAGAATTTCGCGGCCCGGTGCTGCTCGTGCTAAGCGGGCGCGATCTCACCGCGGATGAGTTTCGGTCACTCTGCAGTAGCAACCCAGAGTGGGATCAGGCTCTCGCACAGGACAGTGTAAAGGTCGTCAGCGCGAGGGACGCGGATCACACCTTTTCCAAGGCAGCTGATCTTGCCGAACTCAATGAGCATTGCGCCAACTGGCTCAAGCGCCATTTTGGCCATTGAGCATGTCACTGACGGCCGCAGCTTTCCTGCTCACATTCGCTACAGGACTCGGGTTGGCGGTCTTACGCAACCCGATCTACGGACTATACACGTACGTTGCGGTTTTCTATCTGGATGCGCCACATCGCTGGTGGGGTACGGGCTTGCCAGATCTTCGCTGGTCGTTGATCGCGGCAGGTGTCACGGCGGTCTCGCTGTTACGGGTGACGGCAGATTCGGCTCGACCGCCTTGGTACAGGACCTTGCCCGCGGTTTGGCTAATCGCATATACCACGTGGCTGCTAATTCAATCTCCGTGGGCGTTGGATCCCGCGGAGCATCGCGAATGCCTCATTTTGTTTGCGAAGTTCACCATTGTATATTTTCTTGTATATCGATTGATTGATACGCCCGCAAGAGTCGCAGATTTTCTGCTCGCCCATGTGCTCGGGTGCCTCTACCTCGGATTGATAGCTCTTGGCATGGATGTACCTGGGGGAAGGCTCGATGGTGTCGGGGGACCGGGCATTGACGACTCCAACACGCTTGGCATGCACGCCGCGACCGCGGCTATTGTCGGAGCCATGCTCATATTTGCGACACGGGGGTGGCGTCGCGCCGCAGCTGTCATATCCGCGCCATTCATACTCAACATGATCGTCCAGACTGGCAGCCGCGGCGCATTTTTAGCGTTGTTCGCGGGTGGCGTAACCTTACTTGTGCTACGTCCGCGGGAGAAAACCCGACTGTTCCTTGCGCTTGCAATTGTGGCGGTGTTGGGATTCGGATATGTAGCTTCTGCGACGTTTTGGGAACGCATGCAGACTATCGAGTCTGCTGTCAAGCAAGATGCGGACATTGACGATAGCGCCGAAGGCCGAATTGAACAATTCAAGGCTGGTATCCGTATGTTTGCTGCGCACCCGCTTGGTGTCGGGCATCGGGGATTCGTTGTATTGAGCCCTTCTTACTTGGAACAGAAATATCTTACGAGCGCAGGAGCTCGATCATCGCACAATACGTTCATCACTACGCTCGTTGAACAGGGCGTGCCAGGTGCGGTGATGTACTCTCTGCTGTGGGCATGGGTACTGAAGGAATGTGCACGTGCTCGTGGTTGGGCAAAGCGAACACGGCCGTTGTTAGAGGTTAGTCTGATCGCTGCGGTGAGTGGAGGTCTAATTGTGGTTCTTATCGGAGGGCAATTCGCCGATTTCCTGAAGGTTGAGGTGCAGATCTGGCTGCTCGGTCTGCTGGCCAGTCTCGAAGGCTACTACGCTACCACCTCACGTGGCAGTATCAATTCAGGGAAGGCGGATGATGTACGCAGCGCCATTGCGGCTCGCCACAGAGCCTATCGCACGCCAGTCTTCCATAAAGACCCATCGACCGAACGCGCCCATGTAGGGCGTTTCGGGCGAAATTGAATCGCCGCTCAGCGGGTGTGCCGTTACTGCCCAGCTGGATGGATTTATCTCGTAAATTGTGGAGTTGTTGCCTGCCCCGCCGAAGGCCCAGAAGCGCCCAAGTGTGGCATCCCACATCACTGCCGAGCCACCGCCAACGTTTGGCGCTGAGCGGGCAGTCTGCGTGATCGTCTCGCCACTCCAGTCGATCCCAACTGAAAACATGTTTGTGCCGTACCCATTGGAACCTATGGTTACGGCAATCTTCAAGGAGGGCGACCATGCAGCGCCACCGTTGTTGTTCCATTGGGAACCGACGGTCTTCCGTGTAGACCAGGAATTGGATCCCATGCGATAGAACGCATACGCAAAATACTTCCCCTCACGCTCCAGAAAGAGAAGCTTTCCTGCCGATGCTTCACCGAGGGCCATTCCCGCACCACCAGTGTCTGGATAATCCGCTAGCCGCGTCCATTCTCCAGTAGCCTTGGAGTAGCGAAGCAAATCTGGAGTCAAGTGCCCAGACGGCCATACAGCGCCGCCGATTCTGTAAATATCAGCGCCCATGTCGATCATGCCGTCGTACGTGTGAACGGCGACGGGTGCGCCGACCGAACCTATAGGAAAGCTGCTTGAAGTGTTCGGGACGCCGGCGTACTCGATCGCCCAGCCAGTGGGGCGTGACGCGCCAGCAAAATCGAAGCTGTAGAGGCCGTTGTTGGATGAATCACCATGACCGCCTCCGTGAACGTACATCTTCGTGCCGGCAAGTGATTTTGGTCCACCACTCCAAGGGCGTATGATGTCGTCATTGCCTGCCCACATCGAAGGCATCACTGACCGCAACGTCGTAGTGCCGTTATCAGGTGAGTAGTTGCCACTCAAGGAGCGCACTTCGAACGGAGCAAGGGAGGCAATATAAGCTGGCACGTTTGACGATGTGCATGCGGTGGTTGCATTGCCGAATTCACCCGCAGATATCTGCGGCGGCGGGCATGGACGCGCCTGCGATCGCGCGAGTAACGGCGCCGCAGCACCAAGGATTCCGGTTGCACCCATTAAGAATTCCCTGCGCGTGGACATACACCCGTCTCCATGAAATTGCTTTGCCAATGTTTGAGGCTAAACGCATCATCCCAATCGCTGGACACTATAATCGCCCGGACCGGCATGTGGCGATGTCTCAATCCAACGACACAGCATGAGGCGCTTGTCATGGTGCAAGATGTCAATAGAACCTTTTGAGCGTGACTTGCTTCACACTTGCACTCCGTTAGGTGCTTGTGCAATCGCAGCAGGAACGAGACGGTAGCCGTCACTTTGTGGCAAGGAGGCGTACGTTGAGATCTACGGTCTTTCTATCGCTCGTATGCGCCCTCCTGGTAGGTAGTGCGCCGTTACAGGCGCAAGAAGTGCCAGGCTGCGGCACGCTCAAGAACGCCTTCGGCCCGTTTGACTATCGCGACCCGGACGTCAAGCGTGTTCAGGTCCCAATGGTGGAGGCATATCACTTCACGCCAGAAATCGAGGCTCTGCAGCGTGGTTTCACCGGAGGGGGGCCGCTGCCGGATCTGACCTACACGCTTCGTGCGATTCCGAACCATATTCGTGCGTTGGAAGCAATCGCGAGGTATGCCCTTAGCGGCCGAAGAATGTCTGAGTCTTCGATCCCCAATGCCGATTGCTACTTCGTGCGGGCGATCACTTTTCGCCCAGACGACGAGGCTGTTCACGTCGTTTATGCCAACTATCTATTCAAAATCGGGGACTGGAAGAAGGCCCGCGCTCAGTACGAGGAGGCATTGCGTCTGGCCCCGGATTCTGCCGATATCAACTACGTCGCGGGGCTATTTTTCTTGGCAACTAACGATCTCGCACGCGCCAAGAAGCTGGCGGCAGTTGCGTACGGCAAAGGGTATCCATTGCCCGGATTGAAGAGAAAGATCGAAGAAGCCGAAGCTCATGCAGTACACAGGCCGAGTCGATGAGCGACAGCCTGTTACAAAGAGACCCGCAGGGTGGCGACGCATGCACTGGAGCGGCTTTGCTACGATTTCGCTACCCTTGAGAACAAAGCTGCCAGTTCGCCAGCCTGTACGCCGCGTTCAAAGGTCGCAACTCGCTCACGAGACATAATGGGGACTGTGCCAGCTTCGACGTCAATCAAGAAAGTTCTCAAGCCCAGCGCAATTGCGTTGGAATCGTCGATCGGCAGGACGCACCCGACGCCTTCATTGCGCATCAATGCGGCGGTGTCTCCGTCCGCGTCGGCCAACGCGAGAATCGGTCTTCCAGCGCGGAAATACTCGTAGAGCTTGGCAGGTACCGCGGGATTCGACGTGTAGCCTTGGAAAACCAAGAGCACCTGCGCCGAAAGCATTTCCGCCAAGGCTTGACGGTAGGGAATTGCGGGCTCGAGTGCAACAATACTTGACAATCCGAGTCCGGTGACTATTGGCCGGAATGCATCGTCATGACCGGTCGCGCGCAATGTAACTCTTAGCACGTGCCTCAATTCGGGTTGAGCATCTAGCAACGTGCGCAGCGCCTCTAAGAATGCTGTGGGATCTCTATCGGGGCCGGGATAAAGTATGCCGCTGTGGAGCATGTGAATCCGCCTCGCTGTGACAACAGACTCGCGATGCAAACCTGCCTGTGAAAACGCCTCTTCGTCGAATCCATTGGGAATTACGCAAATGCGATTGCTCGCGACATGCGGATAGCGATCCCGAAAGATTCTTGCGGCGCCGTGCGTACAAAACACAAAAGCAGTCGCACGTTCCATAGCCAGTCTCTCAACTGTCAAGAAGGCGCGTCGCACAAGCTTATCGAGCGGGTAGTCAATACCCGTTCGAAAATCATGTTCAACCATTGGGTCGCGAAAATCTGCAATCCACGGAACTCCGGACAATCGTGATAGCCAGTAACCAATCAGGTGTGCAGTTGCAATGGGGTAGGTTGACCACAGCACATGAGGTCTATCGCGTATTACTGCGCGCATGCCTTTCAATAGGGCACCTGCGAACCAAGTAATCCAGCGATCAGGTAACGCGGCCCATCTAGGGTAACGACCTCCAATCGCGAGGTGCCGCGCCGTGTCGAGCGCAAATGCGCGTCGCACAATTACATCTTGCGGAACGTCGCGCAGCCGCTCGTCGGAAACGGAGGCGTATGCGCGAGAGTTGGCAGACAAGATGCTTGCCTGCCATCCAAAGCGCGATAGAGACCGGCAAAAGCCGAGTGTTCGCTCGATGCCGCTGCTGCCCTTGTAGGGCGGAAAATGAAACGCGACTAATAGCGCGCGCTTGCGCTTACAGGGCAATATACTAGGCATGGTCTGGCGTCGCGTTAAGTCCGCGAACACGACTGCGGACCGTGCTAATCCGGCGCATGAGAAGATGTCGAGTGCGATCAATTTGCCCGCGGAGCGATGGGCGATAAATCAGGTGTCGCGTGCGCGTGTATGTGAGGTTTGTCCAGCGCAATTTGAAATCGTCACGAACACCCATGAAATCAAGATAACGTGCTCGAGCTCCGGTGATATTACGCAGGTAACCAGCGAGTAGCACAGTCGATGGGTAATATCGTCTAAATTCGTCCACGTAGCTCATTTTGAGTATAGACGCGACGCCGTGCTGCAGAACGCAGATCTTGTGCGCGATTGGACGACCATCCAGATATAGCACTGGAGCACACAGTTGACCCGCCGCGGCGCCGATGGGCAAGTATTCCCGATAGAAGCGCTCTTGGGACGGGTTCGTCGTAATCGACGTGCCGGCCGTTTCCTTCCAAGATTCTCGCTCAACTCGGCATACTGCTGCCCAGAACTCGTCGACTTCGTTCGGATGAGAAAATATCTTCTGGGTAAGGGTTCCGATTTCACGCAATCGGCGTTCGCCACGCCTCATCTCGGTGCGAAATCCTGGTTTGAGTGTAGTGAGATATTCGTCAAATGATGCTGGCAAGGCGATGTATGGGGATGCGGGAAGCGCTTCTGACTCTATGTGGCAGCCGCAGCCACGCGCCGCGGAGAGGAAGCTATCCGTATGGGCATTCCCATCGACAAGCGTCATCTCGAGACATGACCAGGTAGGAAAGTTCTGTCCAAGTCGCTCTAGCAAAGCGACAACCACGTCGCGGGCCGCGGTGGTTGTGATAAACGTGACGCGGCCACCGTATAGTTCGGAGAGTATGGAGATCGTTTCTCCGGCGCGAGCAAGACTACGCGTCATTCGTCGATAGACTGGGAGGGCAGCCTGCATCTGCCCAGCGTCACTTTGTGCCACAAGCACGATCGAGCGTTGCCTTGGGAGGAAGGCACGATGCAGCGCCACGTGCCATTCTGGAGCCATTGTGGCATCTGTTCCGGATGGCGGTTCAGTGGTCGCCGTCGCTGAGTGTCGCCACCATTCGACGAGAAAAAGGGGCAGGTCGGCAGCGAGATCGAATTCATTCACATACATTTGGTAAATCAGCGCAGAAAGTTGGCCTTGGCGATTACCTGCGCAAAGGAGGCGACTGCTTCCGACGGCAGACCTTGGTGTACTGGCAAGCAAAGTAGGTGCGTTGATAGAAATCGGGCATCTGCCGCGGCTTGGGTGCCTGCGTGTTGGTCAACGCTTGGGTGCAACACATCTCCAAAGGTCCATACCGGAACTCCAAGGCTTCGCAGCCGTTGATCATGTTGCGCTCGATTTGCTACGAGTATCGGGTATGCCCAGGGACACACAGAGTCGTGCAATTGTGGGAGGACGCTAAGTGGTGTGCGGGGGAAAGCCAATATTGTCGAATAGTGGGAGTAGTTTCTCCGGCGTTGGAAGACGATCTCATGGAGATTGGCAGCGTGGAGTATCCATCTTGGGAAACTTGGGAAACGGGTTCGCGCGTGAAGAGCGTCGAAAGCCAAATTTCCCGGTACAAAGGCTCCATCTTTCGGCGGGCGCTGACTCGGAGAGGTTCCGTTCGATTGCTCCCTTGGGCCATGCTGCTTTCGGCTAACTCTCGCAGCCTCCAGTGAAAAGTAAAATCTCCGGACTACTGATTGCTCATTCCTTGAGAGAAATACCTGCTCAATCAACCGTTTCGCTAGTACTAGAGAGTCTTTCCATTCGAGGCTTGTGAGATGAGGGAGGTCAATTGACCCGGCTCTCACGCGTAACCCGCCGCCAGCGCCGCATGGCACGAGCTTACCGAAGCTATAAACAATATAGTCGCCGGATCCTCCTGCGAGTCGTAGCGGCTGCAATTCGAGAAAGGAGTGGGAACTGTCCTCTACAACAGCTATGCCTCGTCGTCGCAGGTCTGTTAGTAGCGCGTCGACCTTGGCTGGAAAGCCGAAGAAGTTCACATATAGAAACGCACACACTTCGTTGCTGGCGCGCGCGATTACGTCTTCCTCATCAATTTGAAGAGATCTATCGATGCGGTAGAACGACACCTCCATTCCTGCGGCTAATGCCGGCTCGATCATAGAAATGCAGTGGAATGCGGGCATGAGAACCCGACGACGCTGAACTGTCTTCAACTGCTTGAACAGATGAAACAAGGCTCCGCGCGCGTTGTAGAACTCAAACAACCTGCTGGATTCGGCAAGCGCGGCAAATCGAGTTTCAGCAGGCGAAGGCCTTATATCACTAAGGCGGAGGAGAGGATGGGGTGAGTACTGCATTACTATCGCGGATCTCGCGTCGCGCCCGCATTGGCGACTGACTGCGATTCGCTTGCCGTATTGCAGTTGGCGAACTGCGATGATTGTGACGTGCGGTGCGCTGCGTTGCTAATGTGGGCAGAATACTGGAATGCGGGTTGTTGGTCAAAGTGCGAATCCAAGAGCGAAACGACATGCGCGATAGCGATGGGCAGTGGCAAATCAAGCCGACTTCGTATCTGGAAAGGGTTGCTGGTGTTTGGGATTCCCTTAATCGCCGTACCGGGTCTGTTCCCTTCTTGCAATCAATTTTTGTTCAGAAGGCTATAGAGTATTTCGGTCAGGGAAGTGAGCTTCTTGCAACGTTCGGCCCAGAGTCTGCTCCGTTGGCAATGGCGATCGTCACGCAGAGACGCATTGGTGTTTGGGAAACTTTTCAACCGTCCCAAATGCCGCTTGGGGCGTGGTTGATGCATTCGGACATGGATTATGCAATGGCGGGCCAGGGGCTCTTACGAGCATTACCTGGGTGGGGACAACTGTTTGCTATTACGCAGCAGGATCCCGCGATTCATGCCCGCCCATCCGATGGGTCAACTTTACTTACGATCGATTACATTAAGACTGGCTGGATTGCCCTGGACAGTGACTTTGACGGTTATTGGAGGCTGCGAGGCAAGGGTCTGCGTCAGAATATGCGCACGCAGCGGACCAAGTTGGCACGAGACAATATCGATGCGCGGCTCCGGATTGTGCGCGATGCGGCGGAGGTCGACGATGTTGTTCGAGTGTTCGCTGACCTTGAGTGCTCTGGTTGGAAAGGGAAAGAAGGCACGGCAGTGCAGTATGGGACCACACAGGGGAAATTCTATAGAGATGTGTTGCGTGAATACTGCAAAAGGGGGTTAGCAATCCTGTGCGTCTACCTGCTAGATGAGGAGCCAGTAGCCGTTGACCTTCATATTTCACTTGATGACACACTTGTTCTCCTGAAGACCGCATACAAGGAGTCGGTTGGTGGACTCTCACCTTCTTCAATGATGCGCAAGGAGCTGCTAGAGGTGCTCTTTGCTGAACGGCAGATTCGACGCCTCGAGTTTTTTGGCCCTGCCATGGATTGGACCTACAGGTGGACAGACAAGGTGCGGACGCTATTTCACGTGAATGTTTACAGGTCTGCGGCAGCTCGCCTGGCACATCGACTGTACCAGCTATAGAGAATCGCAGGAGTGGCGACCCAGTACTCTTCATGCGATCTGCCGCAGGCGACAATTCCAAGGACGCGGACATGGCTAGACTCGGCGCGCGGACTTTGTGATGTTTAGGCGAGGCTCTTCAGCATTCTGGCAGGCAGTGGGAAAACTGTGCGAATACTGACGCACAGGGCGACATATGAGCCAAGAATTCTGGCGCAACAAGAGGGTATTTGTTACGGGCCACACAGGCTTCAAGGGTAGCTGGCTGTGCCTGTGGCTGCATCGCCTCGGGGCGCGGGTGCAGGGTTATTCGCTGCCTCCGCCCACCGAGCCCAGCCTCTTCGAGCGGGCCCGTGTCGGCGAGATCATCGAGTCGACGCTTGGCGACATCCGCGAGTCGCGCCGGCTGGCTGAGATCATGCGCGAGTTTGCGCCCGACATCGTGTTGCATCTGGCGGCCAGGTCCGTGGTGCTCGACGCCTACGACGACCCGATCGAGACTTACTCGACCAACGTCGTTGGAACCGCCAGCGTTCTCGACGCGGTCCGACGTCTGACCGGGAAGTGCGCCGTGGTCAATGTCACCACGGACAAGGTCTACGAGAACCGTGGCTGGGTGTGGGGTTATCGCGAGGACGATACGCTCGGCGGCCGCGATCCTTACTCGAACAGCAAGGCGTGCGCAGAGCTCGTCGCGCACGCGTTCACGGAATCCTGGCTCCGCGATCCGGGCCCGTCGGGGCGACTGGTCGGGCTCGCGAGCGCGCGCGCCGGCAACGTGATCGGGGGCGGCGACTGGACACCGCACCAGCTGATACCGGACGCGATCGCCGCGTTCTCCCGCGGGCAATCCGTCGTTCTGCGCAACCCCACGGCTACCCGCCCGTGGCAGCATGTACTCGACTGCTTGGGTGGCTACCTTACCTTGGCCGAAGCGCTCTATCGCGAACCCGCCGCCTTTGCTGGTGGCTGGAATTTCGGACCGGCGGATGCCGACATGCAACCGGTGTCGAGCGTGGTCGAGCAAATCGCGGCACCCTGGGGCGTTCAGCCGGCCTGGGTGCAGGATACGGCGACGTGGCCGCACGAGGCGATGGAGCTGCGCCTGAACTCGCAGAAGGCACACCGCAAGCTCGGCTGGAGTGGTCGACTGTCGCTGGCTACGGCGCTCGCCTGGACGTCGACCTGGTTTCGCGCGCATCTTGCAGGGGACGACGCGCGTGGCTTGTGCGAGTCGCAGATCGATGCCTATCTGAACCTGGAGGCACCATGAAGCGCAGGGACTTTCTGCTGGGATCCGCCGGGGCCCTCGTGCCGCTCCTGGGTCGTGCACAAAGGCCCTGTCCACCTCCCTCGACGGCGGCACTTGGTGGTAGTTCGGTCACGACTGCGTGCCGGGCCGGCACCTACGCGACCAATTTTCCTCTCGCCGAGAACCCGCTGTCGGAGGGTGGCCGATGGGTGTGCGGCAAGGCGGCAGGGATCGACTGGAACAACCCGCAGGTACTGTCCGGCAGGGCGTGTGCTTCGGTACGTTCGGGCGCGACGGGCAGTCGCTACGATGACAGCATCGCGCACCTGAACGCGAGCTTTGGCGCGTTTACGGCCAATCAGTACGCGCAGGGAACCGTGTATCGCGCGCCCGGCTATTCGCCTGCGGGCTCGAAGCACGAAATCGAACTGCTGCTGCGGTTCCAGATCACGGCGCACAACGCGCGAGGCTACGAGGTCCTGTGGGGGCACGACGGCGACTTCGCGATCGTCCGATGGAATGGGCCGCTCGGTGACTATACGGATCTCGGGTTCAACGGCCCTGGCCCCGGGGTCGCCGTCGATGGCGACGTGCTGCGGGCGGAAATCACCGGCAATCTCATCACGGTCTACAAGAACGGCCTGATGGTGGGCGCGAGCCCCCCCAATTCGACGTGGACAGAAGGTCAGCCGGGGATCGGCTTTTGGCCGGTCGACTCGTCGATGCCGGCCAGTTACGGCTGGAAGCACTATGAGGCCGGGAGCGTGTAGCCACCACGCATCGAGCGGATGAACTGGCCGACCGCCAGCAGGTGGCGCCGCGAGATCAACGCCAAGGCGACGAAGTAGAGTATCGCACCGCCCGCACTCAGGGCCGCGAGCGCAAGGATGTCGGGCAATGCGCTGGCGACGCCCCGCAAGGCAGCGACGCCTGCGTACATGATGCCCGCGGCAGCCGCTGGCGCGAGGCACTCGGACGACAGGTCTCTGGCCCGGAGCCCGATGAATCGTACGACAGCCGGTACCGTGAATGAGTACGCAACAGGTACCGTGACCAGCCATGCGACGCACAGCCCGATGACCCCCCAGTGCGCACCGACGTAAAAGCCCGCAGGCAGCAGCACGAAGTTGATGATCGTGTTGCGCAAATCGAGCGTGCGATTGCCGAGCGCGAGCGAAGTCGTGTAGAGGAGCGTACACGCCATGCGCACCGGCACGATGAGCGGCAGGATCGCGAGTGCCGGCACGATTGCTTCCCATTTGTGCCCGAACAGCACGTGCACGAGCTCGCCCGCCACGGCCGAGATGCCCCAGAGCGCAGGAAACGCCATCGTGGAAACGAGGCCGATCGACTTCAGGAGGTTCAGCCTTACGCGCGGCAGGTCATCCTGCTGGCGCGCCACGGCCGGGAGCAGGATCTGGTTGATCGTTCCCATCACCTTCGCCATCGGCAGCGTGGCGAGCTGCAATGCGACGGCGTACTGGCCGATCTCGGTGGTCGAGAGGAAAGCGCTACCGATCATCACATCCGATTGCACGAGCGCAATGTAGCTCACTCGGTTGCCGACGAGCGTGAGGCCGAATTTGAGCTGTTCGCCGATGCCGCGCGCCGAAAAGTGCGGCCACACGCGATTGCCGAAAGACAGCATGGTCGTGCTGCGCGTCGCCGCGCCGGCCAGCGTGCCGATCACCAGCGCCCAGACTCCGAGGCCCAGCAGTGCCAGCAGCAGCGTCACGCCGATGTTGATGACGCCGACGAGCACCTCGATCGTCGCCAGCGGCTTGAAGTTCAGCTCGCGCGTCCACAGTCCGCCCGGAACGATGGCAAAGGCCGAGATCATGATCTGCAGCGATGCAACGGCCACGGGCCAGGTCAGCTTTGGCTCGCGAAACAGGAACGCGAAAAGTGGCGACGCCGCTGCCACGAGCAACGTGACACCGGCGCTGAACAGCAACGACACACCGTAGATCTTGCGCACGTCTTCGCGGGCGAGGTCCCCCCAGCGCACGATCGCGGCCTCGAGTCCGAGCTCGGCGACCGCGCTGCCGATGGCGCAGACGACCGCCACCTTGGCCATGAGACCATAGTCTTCGGGCGACAACAGCCTCACGACCAGCAGGGTGCCCGCCCAGCTGACGACCTGGACCGCGAGCTTCGCCGCGGTCGCCCACTTCAGGGCCGAAATCGCCCGGCGTTCAATCGACATGGTCGGTCACCGGGCCCGGCTGCGATCGCCGCAGCCAAAGCGCCCGCCAGAACAGGGGTTCGTACTGCGCGTTGAACAGCTGCCGCTCACCGGAAAAATGCACGCCTCGCAGCAGGTATGCCGGAGTCTTCATCGTGCGCATCTCGCCGCTCACGATGTCGATGAGCATGCGGATCTCGGACTGCACGCAATGGCGGCGACCGCAATGCTTCAGCATATCCGGCTCGAATCCCAGGCCGCGGTGTATGAGGCGATCGTCGAGTGTCGCGCGGATCTCGCCCGGCGACCGGACGATGACCTGATCGCCGGGTGCCAGAGGTATTGCGGGAGACGCATGGCCGGTGTCCCGGAAGGGTTCGAAGGCGGGGAACCCGATGCCACCGCGATGGTGCTGCAGTTCGTTGAAAAAGTGCGTCAGCCAGCCGGTGACGAATGCAGCCGGCGCCACATTGCCGGCAATCAACGGTCTCCAGATGTCGACCAGGCTCCATTTCGGCAATGGCTGCGATGCGGTATTGAGGCGGGTCAGCTGGCACGCATACAGGGGCGGCCTCGTACCGTGCTCCAGGACGGCGGTATTGTCCGCTGCCACCGGTTCGCCTGACGAGGCAGGCATCGTCGCGAACGCCTCGTCGGGCTCGACGCGTCGCAACCAGTCTGCCTTCCAGATCGTGTGACACGCCGCCTCGCAGCCACCGTGGCTCGCGCCATCGCAGACGGTCCCGACCAGCAGCACGCTGCCCTGCATGTGCCGCATCCGCCGGGACTTGCGGTAGTCGAACAGACGGTGCATGCCGCGGAAAACGCGCGCGCGCCGGCCGCACATTGCCAGCATTTCCGGCATGAACGGCAGCCCATCGAGACAACCCTGCGCGTCGAGCGTGCTGCGGACCTCGGCCCAGGGTCTGACCTCGACAAGGTCGCCCACGATGAGGTCGTGTCCCAGGGTGCGCCGTGCCATCCAGCGTCGCCATCGTGTCCTGCGGCATACGGGCGCGTGCTCGATGGCGTCGGGGTCACGCGAGGCGTTCAGTGCGAGGAACAGGTCGCGCCGCCCGCGAAGGCTGCCGTGGTATCGCGCGAGCACCACGAGACAGGCGGCGACTAGTACGGCGCTGAGGATCGCCGCGCCTGCGGCGAGCGCGCCGAGCAGCGGTCCTGCGGGGTTCGGTACGGACAGGAAGGCAAGCGCGGCCGTGATCAGACTGGCGGCGAGGAGCACGATGCTGAGGGCGGTGCTCTTGAGGTAACTCTTGCGTGCCGCGGACATGCCGGGTCGCTAGAACGTGTACTCGTCCGAGAGCCGGAGCCCGCGGCGTACTGCCTGCGTGAGATCGCGCGCGAGTTGCGACCGCTGCCAGAGCGTGGAGCGCATCAGCAGTGCACCGATCCTAAGCTTGTCACGCACGGCCATGGGTGTGGACAGCAGTGCGCGCCCGTGCTCGTACGCCCACTTCCAGTGCGGAAATGACATTCCGGTGCGCGCGTTGGGTTCCACCCACTTGCGCATTTCCTTGACCGTCTTGACGCGGGAGATGGAACCGCGATGAAAACGCCGCAGCAATGCGGGCTCGACGAGCTGGAACACCTGTCCCCTGAGCGCCAGTTCCCAGATGAAGACCGGGTCCCAGCCGATGTAATTGGGGCCCGTGCGCATGCGCCTGAGCGACGGGGCGCGCAGCAGCCCGTATGCAATGACGTGCTGATAGTTGGCGAGGAGAATCTGGCGCGCCCGCTGGCGGACATCCGCCGACTCGAGGTTCAGTGTGCGCTCCATCGTGCGAATGATCACGCCTTCTTCGTCGATGTTCTTCGTCGCCGGCATGACTGCTTCGATTTCGGGGCGTCCGTCAAGTACACCGACCATGGCGGCGAGAAGGCCGGGCTCCATGATGTCGTCCGCGCCCGCCCAGCGAAAATACGCCGTCGTGCCCGTGACAGGCTCCATGACCCGGCGATGGTTCCAGAGAATGCCACGGTTGACCGGTGATCGCAGGTAGGTCACCCGGTCATCACGGCTCGCGTAGCGTGCGCAGATGTCCTGCGTACCGTCGGTCGAGCCGTTGTCGGAGATCACGAGTTCGAAGTCCCCGAACGACTGCGCCAGGTGGCTCTCGATGGCGGCCTCGAGATACCTCTCGCCGTTGTAGACCGGCAAGCCGACGATGACCTTGCGCTGGCTCATGGGTTCATCTCATACAGGGGTACGGCGAAGCGACGCGAGCAGCAGCTTTCTCGAATAGGGCAGGTAGGCCTTCAATCCGCCGGGGGACTGCATCGACTGCCAATGCAGGCGCCATGCCTCGCGCAGGTTGCCGAGGCGCGCGTGCTGCCATGACGCATTGTGGCACTCGATTCCGTAACGGCGACGCATTGCGGAAAAGTAAGGCGTATCGGCGTAGCTCACATTCAAGCGCCTCCAGACTTCCGGCGCTGCGAGGCTGTGTTCGATACTCTTCGACAGCGACCCGGGCGTATCGCCGTAATAGCGATACATGGGCTCGTGCAGATATCCTGTGTGATAGCGACGGGCCAGCAGCAGTGCCATCATTGTCCATTCCAGGTGGCGTTGCTCGGTGCTGAGCAATGCAAGGTCGATCTTGCCTGTCCTCAACGTCAGGGAACAGGCGCTCCAACCGACTTGCATCATGCGTTCAACGAGATCATTGCGATCGTCTGCAGGCGGGAATACCGGAGTACTGTCCAAGCCGGTGACCCGAAAGCCATTCGTGACGAGAACGTCGGCGCCGGGGTGCTCGCGAAACCAGGCGATTTTCCTGCCCAACGTGTCAGGCAACAACTCGTCGTCGTCGTCGAGGAACCCCAGGAGTTCACTGTTGGCCATCTCAGCGCCGACTCGCCGGGCCAGCGGATGCGACCCGGATCGGATGCGAACCACTCGCGTGTCCGGACGGGCTGCAAGCCAGTCGAGCATTGCAGGGCTCACATGCGGGCCGTTCGCTACGACGACTATCGCGTACCCTTGATCGCCGGCAGCAGTGCGTATGGATTCACACGCGCGCCTAAGGAGATCAGCTCGCTGGTCATTACATAGCGATGCGATGACGATCGTGATCGGGCTGGTCGTCTCGCTCATGCCGCACGGGAGACGGAGGTAAGTGCCGCCTCGGCGGCGCGCTCACCGCTGATGAAGCTCTCGTCGGTCCACATGTAACCCCAGTCGCCGTAACGACCGCAGTACTTGATCCCGACGTCGTCGAGGTAGCCGTGTACGGTCGCGAGCGCGGCACTGCGATCGAGGTCGAAGATGACATTGGCGTGCCGGACGATCTTGGCGCCGCGGAACAGGATCCTGTCGCTGTCGCGGACGATTCCGCAGCGATGCAGGTCAGCAATGACCTGGTCGATGATGGCTTCGGGCGACTGGGTCAGGGGGCGATACTTGTCCGAGAAGTACACCTCCGCCTGGATGCTGCCGCAGCCGGGCGGCGCGTTCGTCGCCGACAGCATGTGCGGGAAGCTGAGGCGCGTAAAGCAGATGTCCTCGTCGTAGATGTAGGTGATCTGCCCCTCCGACAGGTCCGCACGATCCAGCCCCACGTTGACGAGCACGCAGGTGGAGCACGCGAGGCGTTTCGCGGCAGCGATCACATCCGCCGGCACTCCGGCAATCATCGGAATCAGGACAGGCAGCGGAATGGAGGAGACCAATGCACCGTAGCCGATGGATTGACCGTTCGAGAATCGCAGCGCTCGCGCCGCGGGATCGACCGCCACGACCTGGTGCTGAAGGCGAATGTCCGCCAACCCTGGAAATGGCGCGAGGTAGGACAGGAATCCGCCGGCCTTCGGATAGCGGAAATGCGTGATGTAGTGGACTTCCGGGGCCCACGGCGCGAGGGCCCCGCGCAGCAGTTCCTCGAGGCTCGGCCGGTACATCCGCGGCCCGAGCCAGTCGGTGCTCATGTTGCTCGCTGTGGTCAGGTGGTACTTGCGCGTGTATTGCATCGGGAACAGTTCGGCGAACCTGCGCCCGTAGCTCGCAATCAACCACTCCTCGTAATTGGCGATCCGGGGTTCCTGCTGGTCGTGCACCTTCACGAAGTCAGCGATGATCTCGACGATCAGGTCTTTCGGCAGGCCGTTCAAGTGCAGCTGTACCGGGTGGGTGAGGCGCAGGCCCCGCCAGTAATTGTCGAGCTTGACCTGCAGCGCCTCGAATTCCTGGTTGACGAAACGCGCCAGCAACTCCTGGATGCGCGGATCCTTGGTGAAGGAAATGTGCGGCCCCAGGTCGAACAGGAAGCCGCTCGCTTCGTCCCGGAAAGACGCCGTGTGCCCGCCAAAATAGCCGTTCTGGTCGTATACGACAGGGCGCACGCCTGCGGCGTTCAGGCGATGTGCGGCGCCAAAGCCGGCCATTCCCGTGCCGATGACGACGATATTGGACATGGGGTACCAGTAACGCTTCAGCGGGCTGCCGCGACGCGCCGCAAATCCTGCGTGGGGCCGAGACCCGACGCGCCATCCATCGGCCAGCGGCGCATCTGTTCCAGCCACAGTTCGTCGCTCAGGCGCGGGGCCGGCATCTCGACATCGTTGAACGAAATGGCATCGTCCTTGCGTACGGCATGTCGCAGCACGCAACCCTCCGACAGCGCGATCGGCAGTGCGTTCATCTCCCGTGCCGCCGCGTGACTGTCGATCAGGCCGTAGCTCGTGAATCCACCGATGCCGTCGAGACGCTCGCCGGCCCGCAGGTCGCGCTTCGCCACAGTGACCACCTCACAGGAAGGTCCCGCCAGGGGTGCGACGGTCGGATCGGCATGCAGTACCGCACGCGCGATCGTCGAGGGAAGCTGGATATGGGGCAGGTGATAAGGCGTGTAGAAAACGTAGAAGGGCCCGTCGCCGAGCTTGTAGTACGCCAGCTGCGTGCGCTTTAGCGGGTTTTCCTCGTGGACGACGACGAAGCCGCCGGTGTGCGGAGAGGCACCGACGGAGTAATCGACGATGCCACCCCGCAGCATGGGCTCAGGGGGCAGCAATCTGGCCAGTTCGCGAACGTACTGGCAGGCGGGGCCGCACATGCCGCGCTTGGCGACGCTGAAGCCCGTCGCGTTGGCGAGTACGGTCGTCTCCATGGACAACTTGGTCGAGTCGGCGAACGACGTGACCTTGCGCACATCCTGGTCGTGCGTTTTCGCGAATGCCGCCTGCGTGTCGGGGTTGCGGTAGTAGTCGACCATGCCCTTGATGTTGCCCGCGGCGACCGGCCGCAGACCGACCGACTGGCAATAGCGGACCAGCGTCATTGCAACGCCCGGCTCGTCGCCGTCGGTGTGCGTCAGCACGACGCCGGCCTCGTCGGCACGGGCCTTCAGGATCGGGCCGATCAGCGAGTCGAGCTCGGCATTGACCATCACGACAGGCTTGCGGTGCGCAAAGGCGTCGAGCACGACACCTGCACCAAAATCGACGCTGCCGGTCACCTCGACCACGATGTCGATCGCGCCGGATCGGGTGAGTACGGCAGGGTCATCTGTGAGGACGGTCCGGCCGCGCGCGATCGCCGCGTCGGCCTGCGCCGCGGTGTCCACGGTTGCCCAGTCTGCAATCGCCCCTTCACGCAGGGCGCGCTCTGCATGCGCCGGTGTGCGATTGGCGATGCCCGCGAGTCGTATGCCAGGCACGGGTGTGCCGAGCTGCAGCGCAATCGCTCGACCAGTCGCACCTGCTCCCACAACGCCGACCTGGATCGGGCGGCCCGCGGCTTCGCGGACCTGAAGCAGGTGGTATACGGATTGGTTCGCGGGTGGCAATTGGCTGTCGAATGTGCTCATCGTGCTCTCCTGGAGCAGGGCTTCTGCTACGAACCCATCAGCGCCCAACCGCGATCCTGGTCGGAAATCGCGGTGGCCGGCATCGGCCAGTGTATGCCGAACGCCGGATCATCGTGGCGCACACCGGTGGCATGCGCCGGCGAGAATGCAGCGGAGGTCATGTAGTGGAACTCCGTGTCGTCCTCGAGGGACTGGCAGCCGTGCGCGCAACCTTCAGGGATGAACAACATGTGCCCGTTGTCGGCACTCAGCACGGCGCCGTACCAGGCTCGAAAACTGGGTGATCCCCGACGCAGATCGAGGACGACATCGAACATGGAACCGCGGGTGCAGCGCACGAGCTTTGCCTCCAGGGCGGGATATGTTTGATAGTGCATGCCCCGGATCGTTCCCCGCAGGCGACTGAAACCCATGTTCGCCTGAAGGGGTGTGAAGTCGATCTCATTCTGCGCGAATTCGTGCGCGCACCACGCGCGCATGAATCGACCCCGGAAATCCTGGTGCGGGGTCGGCTCGATGAGCCTGGCGTCCTCGACGCAGCAAGCCGTGAACTTCATCCGCGACCCTGCATGCGTGATCTCGGCATCAGGCGACCGGACCGTGGAGGATCCATGCTACATATTCGCGTGCTCATGACCACGCTGCGATTATAGGTCCTGCGCGAAGGCGTGCATCGTTGGCTGACACGGGCTACGATCGACGACGGCACCGGCGCTGGTAGAGGTACGACACCCGCGACGCAGTTCGGCGGTCGTACCCTCAGGGGGTTGGTGTCATCGGGGGCACGTACTGACGACATGCAGGTACTGGTCCACTCGAGCACGGCACGGCACGGCACGGCGAGGTGGAGACCCATGGCATTCGTGATTGGAGCCTACGCACGTTCGGCCGCCACGCCGCTGCAGCCGCAGGAACTGGCCACACTGCGCAGGGCATTGCGGATCGGCCCGATGGACACCGCGGGGTTCACGGGTACCTCGCGCCTTCAGTTCGCATGGGTCGACCTCGATGGGTCCGTCGGTGCGCCGCAGGAATGTGCCGATGGATCGCTGTCCCTGGTGTGGGGGGCGCTTTACGGCGGCGGGCGCGAGGGTATCGCTTGCCAGGGTCTGCTTCAGAGGGAGTCTCGCAGCGAGCGGCCGGCGCTCGCAGACATCAGCGGCGAATTCGGTTTCGCATTCCACGATGTCGAGACGGATTCACTGCAACTCGTCACCGACAAGTTGGGCATCCGTCCGCTGTTCGTGCACTGTACGGCAGATCGCGTCTGGTTTTCGAGTTCACTGCGCGCGATGGAGCGGCTTCCTTGCGTGCCGAGGGTCATGGACTTTCGCGCGGCGACCGAGATGGCGTTTTTCGGCGCGCCGCTCAGCGACCGAACGCCCTATCTCGATGTCCGGGTCCTGCGCGCCGGCGAACGCCTGCGTGTGGATGCCCGGCGTGTCCGTTCGGATTACTACTGGCGCTGGAATGTCCTTCCTGAATGGCGGGGTGATCGAGCCGGTAGTCTCGTTGAGCTCGCGGCGCGTTTTCGCACGTCGGTGGGGCGACGTCGCGGCGGCGACGCACGCGTGCTTTGTCTGCTGAGCGGCGGTCTCGACTCGCGAATGATCGCGTGCGCACTTCGAGAGCAGGGCACGGAGGTCATTGCCTGCAATTTCTCGCCGCCCGGCACGCAGGACGAGGTATACAGTCGGGAAGTCGCGCACGCGCTTTGCTGTGAGTATTCGTGGCTGCCACTGGAGCAGGGGCACAAGCCGAATTTCTATGTGCAGCTGAGCGAGGCCTGCCGCGCAGGAGCCATCGATGGCGGCGGACCGGTCGATCGACCGCACTGGGTCTTCATCGGGATGGGTGGTGGAGCGGCCGTCGCGCCCATTCTGCACGACGAGGAAATCTTCGGTCATTTTCGAGCGGGACGGATCCAGCAGGGGCTGGAGCGCTTTGCTTGGCGCCGGGGATGGCGGTTGGTCGAGCACCTGTATCGGCCAGACGTCCTGGGACGGATGCGTGACGTGATCATCGAGGGCGTGCGTGAGCACTTCCGGGAGTTCCCTTGCGACGACGCGGCACGCGGCTTTCATCTCTTCGAGATGTTGAATGACCAGCGTCGCCATCTGCACGCCCACTGGGACGATGCCGTCGTCCATGGAATGCAGTTTCACGTGCCATATCTCGATTCGCAGTTCCTGGAGCATCTGCTGTCTATCCCCATCGACTGGACCCTACACCACGATCTGTACCACAGCTGGATGGAGCACTTCGACCCCGCGGCACGCAGCGTACCCTGGCAGGTGTATCCCGGGCACAGACCGTGTCCGGTGCCGTCCACTCGCAAGTTTCCGACGCAATGGGAAGAGTCGGCCGGATATGTGCTCTCTAATCGGGCGGCTCTGACCGCATTGCTGGACCAGATCCTGGGGACCCGCCCGTTTCCGGCGCTGCTCAATCGCAACTACCTGCGTCTGGTGCGAGTACGTCGGGCGTTTGGTGGCGACTACGGCTACGCCATCGGGCCGGCGCGCACCTTGCGGGACGTCTGGGTGCAGTGCGAAGGTCGTGGTGAATGGCGCTAAGATGGCACGGCGATGCGGGCCGTGCCGTCCCTGAGAGGATTTTCATGAAGGTCGTACTGTTCTGTGGTGGCCTCGGGACGCGCTTGCGCGAGCATTCCGACACAATCCCCAAGGCACTCGCTCCGATCGGCTATCGTCCCATCCTCTGGCATCTGATGCGCTACTACGCGCACTATGGTCATACCCAGTTCATTCTCTGCCTCGGCTACCGGGGTGATCTCATCCGGGAATACTTCCTCAACTATGACTCGGCAATGTCCGTTGACTTCACGTTGCGCACCCATGGACGCGATGTCACCCTTCACGAGCGGGAAATCGACGATTGGCAGATCACGTTCGTTGACACTGGATTACACAGCAACATCGGCCAGCGGCTGCTGCGTGTTCGCAAGTACATAGGCGATGACGCCGTGTTCCTCGCCAACTATGCGGATGGTCTCTCCGATCTGCCGCTCGATGACCACGTTGGCCGCTTTCTCACCCAGCCTGATCTCACCGGCACCTTTGCCGCCGTGCCGAGTGCGCAGAGTTTTCACGTGGTGAATACCGATGATCGCGGCATCGTGACCCGACTGGGGGCGATGCCCGACCAGCGCCTGCTGATCAATGGCGGATTCTTCGTGTTTCGCAATTCCATCTTCGACTGCATCAACGAAGGCGAGGAACTGGTCGAGGAACCGTTCGCACGCCTGATTGCAGCGCGCAAGCTGGGTGCGTACACGTGGGATGGCTTCTGGCGGTGCATGGACACGTTCAAGGACAAGATCAGCTTCGACCGGATGGAGGCTCGCGGCGAGTGCCCGTGGATGATCTGGCAACGCCACCCGGCCAATGGGCCTGCCGGACGGGCGTAGGGGCGCGGATGCTCGAACTGGTCGGCAACCTGCCGAGATCATCCAGGGCCAGAATCCTGTGCATAGGCGCGCATTGCGATGACATCGAGATCGGCTGTGCGGGCACGTTGCTGGCGTTGTTGCGGCGGCGACCTGCATCGCGGGTCGATTGGGTCATCCTGAGCGGCACAACGCGCCGACGTCAGGAAGCAGGTGAGTCGATGCGCCGCTTGCTCGGGACGCGCCAACGCGGAGTGCTCGAGACAGGTGACTTTCCGGACGGCTCGTTTCCTGCCCACTACGGTGCAATCAAGGCGTTCTTCGAGGCGCTGAAGGGCCGCCCGTCGCCCGATCTCGTCTTTTGCCACGAGCGCGCCGACCGCCACCAGGATCACCGAATCGTGAACGAGATGGTCTGGAACACGTTCCGCGACCAGCTGGTACTCGAGTATGAGGTCCCAAAGTGGGACGGCAACCTGTTCGAGCCCAACATCTATGTCCCGATCTCGCGTGCCCAGCTGGACCGGAAAGTGAGGCATCTGCTGGCAGCCTACGCGAGCCAGCGAAGCCGCGACTGGTTTACCGCGGAAACATTCACGGGACTGGCGCGCATGCGGGGCATCGAGTGCCGTGCGCCCAGTGGGTTCGCCGAGGCATTTCACGTAAGAAAGGCAAGGCTGGCCGCTCTCTAGCCTCCACGTGGCATCCCGCTTTCGCCACGATGCGGAAAACATTATCTTCCTCTCTGTCACGGGGGCGGACAGGTCCGAGAATAAGTCATGAAGGGAATCGTTCTGGCGGGTGGCCTTGGCATGCGCCTCAATCCACTGACCGAGATCACGAACAAGCATTTGTTGCCGGTCGGCCGGGAGCCGATGATCTGGCACCCGGTGCGACAACTGGTCGGTGCGCGTGTCACCGACATCATGGTGATCACGTCCACCCATCACATGGGATCGATCATCAACTCCCTCGGCTCGGGTCGACGATTCGGCTGTGAGTTCACCTACCGGGTCCAGGAAGAGGCCGGAGGCATTGCCCATGCCCTGCGGCTCGCGCGCGGCTTTGCGGCGGGCGAGGCGAGCATCGTGATGCTCGGAGACAATATCTTCGAACACTCGATCGCGCCGTTCGTCGACGCGTTTCGCGTGCAGGAACGCGGTGCGCGGGTGATGCTCAAGGAAGTGGGCGACCCGGAACGCTTCGGCGTCGCGGCGCTCGACGAGAAGCTGATCCTCGAGATCGAGGAAAAGCCGAAGGCACCCAAGAGCAATCACGCGGTGGTCGGCTGTTACGCCTACGACGAGCGGGTATTCGACATCATCGACGACATCGAACCGTCGGCGCGTGGTGAGCTCGAGATCACTGCCGTCAACAACCGCTATATTGCGCGCGGTGAGCTGCAATACAGCTTTGTGAGCGGGCGCTGGACCGATGCCGGCACGTTCGAATCACTGCAGCAGGCGAACGAGCTCCTGCTGTCGAACGGCAACGCGATACTCGCATGAGTACCTGGCTCGTCACGGGGGCCG
Organism: Steroidobacteraceae bacterium; assembly: GCA_019187185.1. Lineage (GTDB taxonomy): Bacteria > Pseudomonadota > Gammaproteobacteria > Steroidobacterales > Steroidobacteraceae > CADEFQ01. The sequence goes on from JABAQU010000001.1 coordinate 231,401, forward strand.
CCGGATTCATCGGCGCAAACTTTGTGCGCCTCGCGTCCGCGAGCGTCGAGGCGCGACTCGTCGTGCTCGATGCATTGACCTATGCAGGCAATCTCGAAAACATCGCGGACCTCGTGGAGGCCGGCAAGATCGAGTTTCACCGCGGCGACATCTGCGATATCGATCTGGTCAATGAGCTGTTCGGTCGCCATCGCTTCGATCGCGTCGTGCACTTTGCCGCCGAGAGCCATGTCGACCGTTCGATTCTCGGTGCCGAGCCGTTCATCCGTACCAACATCCAGGGGACCGCGGTGTTGCTCGCGGCCGCACGCGCGAGCTGGCAGGACCGGCAGGGCAAGCCCCTGTTCCTGCATGTATCGACCGACGAGGTCTTCGGGTCGCTCGAGCCCGACGATCCGCCGTTCACGGAGAACAGTCCGTATCGGCCGAACAGCCCGTACTCCGCCTCCAAGGCGGCAGCCGATCACCTCGTGAGGGCCTGGCATCACACGTACGGGTTGCCGACGATCATCAGCAACTGCTCGAACAACTATGGGCCCTGGCAGTTCCCGGAGAAGCTCATCCCGTTGATGATCCTTAACGCGTTCGATGGGCGCGAGCTGCCCGTTTACGGTGACGGCAGGCAGGTGCGCGACTGGCTGCACGTCGAGGACCATTGCCGCGCGCTGCTCGCCATCCTCGCGGGCGGCCAGGCGGGGCGCACCTATGTCGTCGGCGGTGCCTGTGAGCGCACGAACCTCGACATCGTGCAGCGAATTGCGCTGGAGGCGGACGCGCTGCTCCGCCGCTCGCCCGGTTCGGCGGCGAAACTCATTCGCCACGTCGCGGACCGGCCCGGGCACGACCGGCGCTACGCGATGAACGCGATGGCGCTGCAGCGTGAGCTCGGCTGGCGCCCGCGACACGATCTCGAGTCGGCGCTGCCCGCGGTCGTCCGCTGGTATTGGGAAAACCGGGCATGGGCGGACAGAATACGGTCCGGGACGTACGTCGAATACTACGAGCAACAGTACGGAGCGCGTGCGTGAATTCGCTGTCGGTCGTGATCCCGGTCTACCGTGCACAGCAGACGCTGCCCGAGCTGCACCGGCAGCTCGTGTCTGCGCTCGAGACGCTGGCAAGCGCATTCGAAATCATCTATGTGGAGGACTGCGGGGGCGATGGGTCGTGGTCGCTCATTGCGGCGTTTGCCGCAGCCGACCCGCGCGTGCGCGGCATCCGCATGAACCGCAACTTTGGCCAGCACAATGCGCTCCTCTGCGGCATCCGGGCGTCGAAGTGTGACCTAATCGTCACGATGGACGATGACCTGCAGCATCCTGTCGAGGAAATACCGCGTCTGCTCGCGGCGCTGACCGACGATGTCGATGTCGTTTACGGCTTTCCGGAGCGTGAGCGGCACGGCCTGATGCGGCGCCTCGCGTCGCAGCTGACCAAGCTCGCACTGGCGAGCGCCATGGGAGCGGAGACCGCGCGTCATGTCAGCGCATTTCGCGCCTTTCGTACGCACCTGCGCGAGGGCTTCCGGGATTACCGCAGCCCATCCGTGTCGATCGATGTCCTGCTGACCTGGGCGACGACGCGCTTCGCGACCGTGCGTGTGGCGCACCGGCCGCGCGCTGCCGGGGAGTCCGGCTACACGCTGGGTGCCCTGGTACGACATGGCGTCAACCTCATGACCGGGTTCAGTACGCTGCCGCTGCAGATTGCGAGCGTCGTCGGGTTCGGTTTTGTGCTGGTCGGCATCGGGACGATGGTTTACGTGCTCGTCAACTATGTCGTTCACGGTTCGACGGTTCCGGGCTTTCCGTTCCTGGCGTCGATCGTGACGATTTTCTCCGGCGCGCAACTGTTTGCGTTGGGCGTGTTCGGCGAATACCTGGCGCGCATGCATTTTCGCAGCATGGACCGTCCTGCGTACGTGGTGCGTGAAACAGCGTCTGCGGAGACCGGAGGAGTCCCGCTTCGGCTGGATACGAGAGTGCGCTCATGACCGTCAAGGTGCCCTTCAATCGGCCCTGTACCCTCGGACCGGATGCGGCCTACGTGCGCGAGGCGATCGCCTCGGGCCACATGTGCGGCGATGGGCCATTCAGCAGGCGCGCGCAGGCGTTTCTCGAGACGACATTCCACGCGCCGCGCGCGCTGCTAACTACGTCGTGTACCGCCGCCCTGGAAATGTCCGCTCTGCTTTGCGACCTCGGCCCGGGCGACGAGGTCATCCTGCCCTCGTATACCTTCGTGTCGACGGCCAACGCAATCGCACTGCGGGGTGCGCGCCCGGTGTTCGTGGATATCCGGCCGGACACGCTCAATCTCGATGAGGCCTTGATCGAGGCCGCCATCACGCCGCGCACGCGCGCGATCTGGCCGGTGCACTACGCCGGCGTCGCCTGCGAAATGGACACGATCCTGACCATTGCACGGCGTCGCGGGCTCGTGGTCGTCGAGGATGCGGCGCAGGGTGTGTTTGCGAGCTACAAGGGCCGTGCACTGGGTACGCTCGGTGACCTCGGCTGCTACAGCTTTCACGAGACGAAGAACATTTCATGTGGCGAGGGTGGCGCGCTGCTCGTGAACGACGATCGTTTCGCGAGGCGCGCAGAGATCCTGCGGGAGAAAGGCACCAACCGCAGCCAGTTCCTGCGCGGCCAGGTGGACAAGTACACGTGGGTCGACGTCGGTTCTTCGTACGTCCCCGCGGATATTCTCGCGGCGTTCCTCGTCGGGCAGCTGGAAGCAGGCGAGCGCATCACGGCGCGACGGGGCGAGCTGTGCGCTGCGTACGCACGCATGCTCGCGCCGCTGGCAGAGCGGGGGCTCGTGCGATTGCCGGGCGTTCCGGAAGGATGCGTCAGCAATCATCACATGTTCTACCTGATAACCGCCGATGCGTCGCAGCGCGCAGCTCTGATGGATCAGTTGCGCGGCGCAGGCTACATGGCGACTTTCCATTACGTCCCGCTGCACACCTCGCCGGTCGGGCAATCGTACGGCTGGCGCGCGGGCAGCCTGCCTGTCACCGAGGACTTGAGCGCGCGACTCCTGCGCCTGCCGCTCTTTTGCGACATGGCCATGGCGGATGTCGAGGCGGTGGCGCGCGCGGTCTGCGCGTTCTATGGCGTCGAGTGCCGGGACGCTGCCTGACCGATGCACGCGCCGCAACGATCCGCAAGTTACACGGCTGCCGATTCCTCGCTCGAAACGGCGCGTTTTGGCCTGCAGGTGCGACGCTACTCGCTCACGGGCGATTCCGGGGCGCCGTTGATCGAAGCGATTCGCACGGAGCGACCCGATCTGGCAATTGTCCGGATTCCAACTGCGCGCGCGGAACTGGTCACGGCGCTGGCGGAAGTGGGCGGGCAGTTGGTGCTCGGTGATTGTCGTGTCATCTACACACGCGACAACGAAGCGGCCGGACGAACTGCGGGGAGCCGCATTCACGGGTTTCGCATGAGAATTGCGGATGCGGCCGATGCGCCACTGCTCGATGCGCTCGTCGACGAGATCTTCGCGGGGTATCGCACCCACTACGCGACAAATCCCCGGCTGGCTGCCATTCCCGTCACGGAGGGCTACAAGGAGTGGACGCGCGCTCATATCGGTGCGGGGGAGCGGTGGTGCATGGTGGGCGAGATCTCCGGGGTGCCTTGCGCGTTCACGACGGTACATGTGAGCCGCACCGCCGGTGAGGTTGTGCTGAATGGCGTGCGGCCGCAGTACCGTGGCCAGGGCGTCTATCGCGACCTGTTGCGTGCGACCATCGATGCCTTCATCGATGCGGGTGCGCCGACGACCGTCATCGCGACGCAGATCGACAATCGTGCAGTCCAGCGCGTCTGGGTCTCGGAAGGATTCAGGCTGGCGAGTTCCGAATACACGATTCACATCAATTTCGGCGGGTGAGGCTCGTTCGGCGATGGCAATCGTGGTCGGAACCTGTGCGCGCAACGAGAGCGCGGCGTTGCGGGCGCATGACAGGGCAGAGCTGCGTCGAGCGTTGCAGATCGGTCCGATGGATACGTCCGGCCGCGTGGGCACCTCGCGCCTCGAGCTGGCGTGGATTTCGCTCGATGGGTCAGTCGGGTCTCCGGTGCTCGACACGACAGGATCGCTGTCGCTCCTGTGGGGGACCCTTTACCGGGACGGGCACGGGGCCGAATCAAATCTGGCACTGCTCCGTGGCGAGGCGGGCAGGGATGCACCGCGCTTGCAGGACATCAGTGGCGACTTCGGGTTCGTGCACTACGATGCCGCAAGCAATCGCCTGAGTCTGCTGACCGACAAGCTCGGTGTACGTCCGCTCTACGTCTACTGCAGCGCAGATCGCGTGTGGTTTTCGAACTCGCTGCGGGTCATGGAACGTTTACCGGGTGTCAGCAAGATCATGAACCTGCGCGCAGTCGGCGAAATGGCATTTTTCGGCTGGCCGCTGGGGGATCGGACTCCTTACGTGGACGTTCGCGTGCTGCGCCCCGGTGAGCGTCTGCGTGTCGACGGCGACGCGGTGCGCGCAGACTACTACTGGCGCTGGAATACATTGCCCGCCTGGCGCGGCAATCGCGCTGACTGCGTCGTGGATCTGGCAGCTCGGTTTCGCTCCGCAATCCGGCGCCGGCGCGACGGCGAGGCGCGCGTGTTCAGCTTGCTGAGCGGTGGCCTCGATTCGCGCATGATCGCGACGGCGCTGCGGGAACAGGGTAGCGAGGTCGTGGCCTGCAATTTCTCGCCCCCGGGGACGCAGGACCAGATTTACAGCAGCGCGGCGGCACGGGCGCTCGGTTGCAGCTATTCATCGCTGCCGCTCGTGCGCGGGCGCACTCCGAATCTCTACGTACAGCTGAGCGATGCCTGGCGCGGAGGGCTCATCGACAGTGGCGGCCCGATTGACAGGCCACACTGGGTTTTTGTCGGAGTGGGCGGCAGCACGGGATTCGGTGCAGTGTTCTGGGACGAGCGATTGATCGACCATTTCCGCTCCGGGCGCACGCGCGAAGGGGTCGAGTTTTTCATCGAGAGGATGGGCTGGCGACTGATCGAGCGGCTCTACCGGCGCGAATATGTCGCGAAATTGCGCGAAGCGATGGTCGAAGGCGTGCTCGAGCAGCTGCGGGAGTTTCCGTGCGAAGATCCGGCCCGCAGCTTCCACCTCTTCGAGATGATGAATGACCAGCGACGCCATCTGCATCCACACTGGGACATGGCCTCGGTGCACGGCATGCAGTTTCACGTCCCTTTTTTCGACGCGCAGTTTCTCGAGCGCATGCTGTCGATCCCCCTCGACTGGACGCTTTATCACGACCTCTACTACGAATGGATGGCGCAGTTCGATCCGGCGGCACGCAGTGTGCCGTGGCAGGTGTATCCAGGGCACAAGCCGTGCCCGCTTCCGGCACCACACTCGGCGCCGAGTCAGTGGGACGAGTCCAGCGTGTATGAGCTTTCGAATCGCCGAGCATGGACTCGACCCTTGAAGGACGTCCTCACGACGCGGCCATTTCCCAAGGTCCTGAATCGCACATACTTGAGGTACGTGCGTCTGCGTCGCACGTTCGGCGCCGACTACGGCTATGCGGTCGACGTCGCCCGGACGCTGCGCGACATCTGGGTTCGCAGTGAGGGCCGATTCGACTGGCGCTGATCGGCCGGCGCCGGCTCAGGACCTGGCCGCACGCGCAAGCGAGCGCAGTTCGCTCCAGATTCCGGGCTGTAGCCAGTGCAGCGTACCGAGGTAACTGATTGCGCCGATGCCGATGAGGACTACGAGCCTCAACAGGCCGGGCGCAAAGTCGAGTGTGGCGCGTCCTCCGGCCACTGCGGCGAACATCACCGCGCCGGCGACCACGGGGCGTATCAGAGCGCGCACGATGTCACTGAGCCCGACCGAGACCGAGCCGGCCATGCGCGGTACGTTCAGCGCAAAGAGCAGTGGTACAGCGAACAGCCACGCAGCGGCGAGGCCATTGACCCCCCAGTAAGTGCCGATGAAGAAGGCGATCGGCAGCACGATGGCCGTCTGCATGTTGTTGCGAATGTCGAGACCGACCCGACCCATGCCTACGGCTGCCGTAGCGAATGTGGCGCTGACCATGCGCAAGGGTGCCACGAGAGCAATGAACTGGATGGGCAGGACTGCTTCCGACCACTTCGGACCAAGAATCACATGGACGAGTTCCGGTGCAACCGCGGACAGGCCCCACAATGCGGGTACGCTCAGCACCGTGAGAAGGCGTGTTGCATCGATCATGCGCCGACGCAGTCGTTCAGGTTCATCCTGCAGGCGCGCGACGGCAGGCAGTGCGATCTGGTTCAGGGTCATCATGATCTTCTGCAGGGGCAACGTCGCGAGCTGCAGTGACACGGAATACACGCCGATGGGCCCTGCACCGAGTCGGTGCCCGCCAATCAGAACATCGGTCTGGTAGATCACTTGCCACAACACGCGGCCGATCGTCACGGCGCCACCGACGCGCAGGTACTGCCCCACGCCGCGCAACCGGAACGACGGCCAGACGAATCCCCTTTGCAGCACGACAGCTGCCCGAACGATTGCATTGGCGACCGTGCCGAGTACGAGCGCCCAGACCCCGAAACCGAACCACGCGAGCAGCAGCGTCACGGCGGCCGTGGCCAGAATCGTCGACAATTCGACCCACGCGAGCCATTTGAAATCCAGCTCGCGCTGCGCAAGCGCCTGCTGGATGGTGGCAATCGCCGAGATCGGCAGTTGCAGCGCGGCCACCTGGATCAACGCCGTCAGTTCAGGCTCGCCGTAGGCGAGCGATACAAGCGGGGCACCGAGCACCAGTGTGGCGAAGAGTGCGCCGTTCACGAGCAGAATCAGTCCGCTGATCTTGCCGAGATCGTCGCGGCCAATGTCGCGCGCCTGCACCACCGCCGCACCGATGCCGAGTTCGGCGATGTTGCCGAGCACGGAAATGACAACCGATACGAGCGCCATCAAGCCGTAGGCTTCGGGGTTGAGCAGGCGCATGACGACCAGTGTTGACGCCCAGCTCGCGAGCTGACCGGTCAACTTGGCAATACTCGCCCACTTGAGCGCCACGAGGGCGCGGCGTTCGATACTCGACATTCGTCAGCGCTTCCGGCGGGAGGTACGGGGGCGGGTCGGCAGATGATTGTCGGCGAGACGATCGATCATCAGGGCACACATTATGCGCGAGGCGGGCGCCGGCTGCAGCGCATTCAGCTGCTGCATTCGAGGATTGCGTGCGTGTAGGGAATGCGCAGCAGGTCATTGCGCAGATTGGCCGCGGTTCGCTTGAACACTGTCGATGCGAGCTCGCGATAGGCCGCCAGCGGACGGACATTTTGGCCGCGATCGCATGAGATGATCCTGCGCGCGATGCGCGACTGTTCGTCGTCGAAGCAGGGGTCGAGCGTCACGAGCCTGCCGCCTGGCGCGAGCGCCGCGCCGCAGATGGTGAGTAGCCTCACCACCTCGTCATCAGCAAGGTGATGCAACAGGCCCATGGCGAGAACGAGATCGAACGGGCGCTCCGCCGCGAGGGAGTGCTCATCGAGGGGCGCCGCGAAGAACCGGCCGCGTGTGCCAAAGCGCTGCCTCGCCGCCGCGATATAGGACTCACTGATGTCGTACCCGCAGTAATCGACAGCGGGCAGGTGCGCGAGAATGGCCGCTGTTCCGCAGCCGATGTCCAGCACGCGATCGCCCGTCCTCGGGCGCGCATGATCGCTGACGAATGTCGCACGGCAGCGGGCCGCGCCGACCAGATTCTCGAACAGTTCATAGACGGCGGGTACCGACAGGACCGCGCGTATCCCAGATGTGACCTGCGCCATCGCAACCCCCGGCCGCGGCGGATGTCGCTAGGGGGATCTGAACACCCAGACGCGGAACATTGCGAAAAAGTATACAACGAGTCCTCCCATGATCGCGATCTGAACCAGCTGGTGCGGCAGCCCGAGCCGGTCCGGGAGGAGTGCAAGGCCCGCGTAGTTGAGGGCATATCCGCTGGCATAAAGGGCAATGAAGCGGATCAGCGTATGCAGGTAAGGCAGGCCGCTTTCGAAGGTCCAGCGACGGTTCAGGTGAAAGCTGAGCGCAACTCCTGTGAGGTATGTGACTGTCATCGCCACCTCCGGAGCGGCGCCCGTCGCGGTGAGCAACAGGTAAGCGCCGTACAGCAGCCCGTTTGTCACGACGCCGATCGTTACATAACGTGAAAATTGCCTGAGAACGGTCACGGTGCCGGACGGGTGATCACCCACCCCACCAGCTGCCCGCGGGTCGCGATCCCAGCGCGCGCGAGCCACACGCGCAACGTGTCGTAGGGCACGCGCACTTCGGTGATGACGAAGCCGTGCGATGTCGCCTCATTCATGAGCGCAGCATACGGTCCGGCCGCGAGGTCATTGCTGTAGTCCCCCGTCCGGAGTCGCTCCGTGAGCGTTCGATAGGGTGTCCGGACGACATACGTTGCCGTGTTGGCACTGGTCGCCATGCCCTCGAGCGCCGCCGTTACACCTGCCGGCGATTCGAGGTCAACGAACCGCAACTGCACGCCGCGATCACGGTAGCTGTCGGGAACCAGGCGACGAAGGTAGGCGGGCATGAGCAGGGTCGTGGTGCCGCGTTCGGGTGCGTCCGCCACAACCCGCGCGACGCCCCTCATCTCCAGCCTGCCATACTGATCGTGCAGGCCACTCGGGATCCACAGGCTGTAGCCGACGACGGCAATCAAGCTGCAGGTGGCCGCGGTGCGGAGTGTACGAGTGGCGAAGGCCTGCCATGCTTCCGCGATGGCAGCACCGGTGGAAATGCACAGTGCCGGCAGGATTACCGTGAGGTAACGCTCGTGCAGCTGGGTGAACAGGAGGGGCGAAAGTCGCACGGGCATCCACATCAGGAACATGAGAAAGACTGTCACGGTGGACGCAAGGAACAGATGTGCGGGTAAAGCGCGACAACGGGTAACCGACAGCGCAAATCCGAACAAGGTCAGCACACCGGCCACCGACCCGTAACCGAAAAAGATCACGGTGATACTCCGGGTGCGGTCGATCAGTGTGGTGACGAGTTCCCTCGTGTCGTCGATGCCCTGGCCGGTGAGCGATCCCTGGGATATGTAGTTCACGTAGTTGCCCGCACTGACGATGTGCGATGTCGCCTCCACACCAGACATCGAGCCAAGCGCCAATGCAAACACGAGTGAAGCGCTCGAGATACCGGCGAGGAGCCCTGCGTGAGTGATGCGCGTCCGGAGGGGCAGGGGCAACATCAGTATCGTGGCTGCACACGGAATGCTGATCAGCATGAAGTAGTTCTTCACGCCGAAGAGCAGGCCAATGAGTATGCCCGGGACGAGGAGCTGCCGCGCCTGCGGTGTGCGCAGGTAGTGCAGGAAGCGCGAGGTGCAGGCGGACAGCATGCACACCGCAAGGCCGTCAGGCAACGTGAAGGTGTCGAATGTGACGGCGAGCGGATGGATCGCATATGCCGCGGCAGCGATGAGAGCCGTGCGCGGATCGAATGCCGAGCGCGCGCCCTCGGCGATGAACACGGTCGTGAGGCCGCTCAGTCCGAACATCAGGACTGCCGTCCACTCGAGCGAAAATGAGCCCATGCGGCCCCAAAGGCCGAGCAGCCAGGACCAGACAATTCGGGTGTAATAGACCGGTTCGTCGGTATGCGGGGCATGGGTCGAGATCTCGCGTGCGACCGTGATCCAGACCTGATCGTCGCTGCCGAGCGTCAGCGAGAAATGGACGAATCGCACGGCGAGGCCACCCAGCACGATCAGCGCGAGCCAGATCCGGTAGGTGGCTGGTGTGCATCCAGCGGCCATCATCGCGTGCTGACCTCGGCAAACAGCTCGGCGAGCTCTGCCGTGCGATGCTCCCTGGAATAGCATCCGGCTGCAGCGCGACTCATGACTCGCCACTCCTGCGCATCGCTGCGACGCACGAACTCTCGCAATGTTGCGGCAATGGCGGCAATCGAATCCAGTGGTGAAACGAGGCCGGCTGCGGTGGCATGCACTGTTGCCGCGGTGTCGCCCGCCGGATCGGTCAGCGCGACGATGGGCCGCCCGGCACGGAAATCCTCGTAGAGCTTGGCGGGGACCCGCGAATTGCAATTCGCAGCCTGCAGGATCAGCAGTCCATCCACCGTGAGCATTTCCTCGAGGGTCGATACGCAATCGATCGCGGGTTCGAGGCTCACCATATCGTCGATTCCGCGCTTCGCGATCATTGTCCGGTAGAGATCATCGCGACCTGCTGCCCGCAATCTCAAGGAGAGTCTCCCTGCCACGGCGTCATTGCCTGCCTTCAGCGATGGCAGCGCGTCAAACAGGCAGGTGGGGTCGCGCTCGCTTGGATTGATCACTCCGCCGTGCAACAGTGTAAGCCGGCGGCCGGGGCCCGCTGGAGTGGTCGGTCGCGAGTCGATCCGTGACTGCGCGCCCGCGAACGCATTCTCGTCGAAGCGGTTTTCCACGATCCGGATTCGGCTTTCGCCAAATCCCGGGAATCGGGTGCGGTAGTCGCGTGCGGCGCCCGGCGTCGTCACGAAGACGCGGCTCGCACGACTGAAGATGCGTTCTTCCATGCCCTTCCACGCACGATTGACGCGTGGGTCGGGTGGGTAGTCACCCTGCCGCATTGGGTCACGAAACTCAGCCTCCCAGGGCAGGCGCGAGCGTTGCGCGACCGCAAGCCCGATCTCGTCCGCTGTAGCCATTGGGAAGGTGGTCCAGACAACCCGCACCTGTTGCTCGCGAATGAGGCGCAGTGCCGCCAGCACGGCTGCGTACTTCCACGTGCGCCATCGATCGGGCGGCGCGAGCGCCAGCGGATAGCGGCCGAAGATGCTCAGGTGTCGGGCGGCATCGAGTGCCAATGCCCTGTGCACCTCGATGGCGCCCGCGTCCCGCTCGGTCGACGGGTTCGCAACCTCGTAGGCCCCACGCGTCGCCGTCAACACGATGGGGCGCCAACCGAATTTCGGCAGGTGCTGCGCGAATCGCAGTGTCCGCTGAATGGCGCTCGTTCCACGCATCGGCGGGAATTGAAACGCGATCAGGAGGGCAGTGCGGTCGGCCACCGGGACTAGACGAGCAGTTCGATCGCGGGCGGATGACTGAGAAACGCGCGCGGGCTCGCGCTGAGCCCATACGCGCCGCTCTGCAGGACGACCACGAGGTCGCCTTCCGCTGCACGGGCGAGATTCATGCGATCGGCCAGCAGGTCGAGCGGTGTGCACAGCGGCCCGACGACCGACGCCGTTTCGCGCTCCGTACCCTGAACGCGATTGCCAATCAACACCGGGTAGTTCTTGCGTATGACCTGCCCGAAATTGCCCGACGCCGCGAGGTTGTGGTGCAGTCCGCCATCGCACACGAGGAAAACCTGTCCGCGTGACACCTTGCGATCGATCACTCGGCACACGTAGGCGCCGGATTCGCCGACGAGATAGCGTCCAAGTTCCAGCACGAGCTGTGCTCCCGGCAATGCGCGTGCAACCTGCGGGACGAGGTCATGCAGATTGTCGGCAATCGGCGCGAGGTCGAGTGGGCGCTCGTCGGGAAAGTAGGGAATGCCGAAGCCACCGCCGATGTTGAGCGTGCGCACCGGAGTGGGTGCGTGCCGTGCGAGCTCGATCGCGAGTGCCACCGACTTCTGCTGTGCCTCGACAATGGCGTCGGGGCGCAGGTTCTGAGAACCGCTGAAAATGTGGAACCCCTGGAAATCGAGCGCGGCCGCGCCGATCCGCGCAAGCGCATCGGGCACGCGCTCGGCGTCGATGCCGAACTGCTTCGGGCCGCCAGCCATCTTCATTCCCGAGGTCTTCAGTTCGAAATCGGGATTCACGCGTAGCGCGACCCGTGGGCGCCGGCCGTTCCGCGCTCCGAAGTTATCGAGAACGCGGATCTCGCGCTCCGACTCGATGTTGATCGTGATGCCGGCCACAGCGGCACGGTGCAGCTCCATATCCGTCTTGCCCGGGCCAGCAAAGCTCACGATCGCGGGTGCTGCGCCGGCGTCCAGCGCCACCTGCATCTCGCCCGCGGAGGCCACGTCGATGCCGTCGACGAGATCGAGCATGTGGCGAACGACGGCGGGCATCGGATTCGCCTTCATCGCGTAATGCACGTGTACGGCGTGCGGCAGCGCCGCGCGCAGTTCGCGTACCTTGCGTGTCATCACGCTGCGGTCGTACACGTAAAACGGTGTCTGCCCCGCCTGCGCGGCCAGATCGCCGATCGATCGGCCACCGATCATCAGCTGGTCGTTCTCGACCGCAAACCATGGATGGGGTGCGTGCTGCATGAAGTTTGCGACGGTCATGCCGTGCTTTCCGAGAAAAGGGATCTGAACTCGGACGCGAGGTTCGCGCGGTCGTACTTTCCGTTCGGGTTGCGCGGCAGCGATTCGCGCCAGACGATCCGCGCGGGCACCATGAAAGCAGGCAGATCCTTGCGCAGAGCGTCGAGCAGAGGCGCATCGTCGGCGGCGTGGCCATTGGCTGCTGCCGCGACCAGCACGACAGCCTGACCGAGCGTGGGGTGCGGGACACCGATGGCGGCCGCGTCGGCGACCAGGCCAGTCGCAAACGCGACTTCCTCGATTTCGGCCGGGCTCACGCGATAGCCGGATGTCTTGATCATTTCATCGCGACGTCCGATGAAGTACAGGTAGCCGTCCTCATCGCGCCTTACGGTGTCGCCTGACCATACCGCGAGCTCCGTGAGCACGAGCCCACTGTCCTGCCCCGGACAAGGCTTGAAGCGCTCCGCCGTCTTCGCAGGGTCGTTCCAGTAGCCGAGCGAAACGAGCGAGCCGCGATGCACCAGCTCTCCCGGCTCGTTCGGCTCGCATGCGCTGCCGTCCGGCCGTACCACCATGATCTCGGCGTTGGGAATGGCCTTGCCCATGGAGCCGGGCCGCCGATCGATCTCACGCGGCGGCAAATAGGTGGAGCGAAATGCCTCGGTGAGGCCGTACATCAGGAACACCTGCGTGCGGGGCAGCGCATCGCGGAGCTTCTGCAGCGTCGCGCCCGGCATCGCACCACCGGAATTCGTGATGTAGCGCAGGTGCCCGGTGATCGTGCCGGGCCAGTGTAGATCCGCGAGCTGGGACCAGAGCGGGGGCACGCCAGCGAGGCCGGTAATCCGATCGCGCGTGAGGAGTGCAAGAATGTCGCGGGCGAACAGATAGTCCATCAGCGTAACGCTCGCGCCGACGTGGAATGCGGTCGACAGCTGGCTGAAGCCGTAGTCGAAGCTGAAGGGCAGGACCGCGAGCAATCGATCCTCGGGTACATTCTCGAGGTAGCTCGCGACGCTATGTGCACCGGTCACCATGTTCCGGTGCGACAGCACGACCCCCTTCGGCTTGCCGGTGCTGCCGGAGGTGTAGAAGATCGATACCATGTCCGTATCGATCACGCGATGCAAGGGTGCGCTTGCGCGGTCGCTGACGAGCTCGTGCCAGCGATGCCAGGAAAGATGCCCGGTGGCAGTGAGACCTTCGTCACAACCCGTGAGCACGACATGTTTCAGGTCCGGACAGGCACGGAGTTCCTCCTCGAGCACAGCGGCGCGCTCGGCAGAGGTGATGAGCACGCGTACATTGCAGTCACGGAGTATGTGTCCGACCTGTGCGGGCTTCAGCAGCGGATTGACGGGCACGAATACGCAGCCCGCGCGCGCGGCGCCGAACATCGTGACGACGGTTTCCGGCACCTTGGGCAGGAAGACCGCGATGCGTTCGAGCCTTCCTGTCGCGAGATGGCCGACCGTGGCGGCGGCAAAGTGCTCGATTGCCCGGGCGAGCCCCGTGTAGTCGACGACCGTGTCCTTGTGGGTCAGGGCGCGCGCATGCGGAGATCGTTCGGCGGCGGCGAGCGGTAGCTCGAACAGTAATTGACTCATGCGATCGGGACTTTACGGCGGTGGTGCTCCCACGCCGCAACAGCCGGCGGGGGAACACGTCGAGGCCCTTTCAGCCAGTGCTTTGCGCCCGGAGGGCTTCCGCAATCCGGTGAAGGAACTCGGCGGCAACACGCTCCTGGCCGATCGCGTTCAGGTGCCCGCCGTCACTCGTGTACTCGAGCGCGAGCATCTCGATTTCGCGTCCGGAATCCTTGAACTCCGCGATACTGCCGTCGGGGCGCGTCGCCTCGAAGCGGGCGACGTCTATCAGGGTGCCGTTGGCATAGCGTTCCCGTGTCAGGCGATTGAACTCGCTGCGATCCACATTGGCCGCATCGGTGTCGATCGACAGGCCGAGCAGGCGTTTCAGGCGCGTTTTCCTGCCCGGGGGTTCCGCCATCAGTGGCATCGTCGCATGCAGGATCGTCACGCCGGGGTGCGTCCTCTCGACCACGCTCATGCTGTTCGCATAGCGTTCGAACAGCTTGCCCGGCGATCGCTCCTTCGAACCTTCGTCCAGATCCACGTAACAGAACTTGAACATTGCAATGTCGTAGCGGTGCTCGCCGGGAGGGCCGAGCCGCGCGGCGAAGTCCGTGATCTTGAGGTCCGGGTCGAGGTTTTCGCCGACCTTGCCGTGAAACAGGCCTGGTCCTTCGGGAGTCGCGCCATCGGCGGCGACTTCCTCGATGCGCAATGGCACGCCTACCTTGTCGGCGAGGGTACGCACGCCCTTCAGTATGTTGTTGCCGACGGAGTGGTGGCCGAAAAACACTCTGGCCTGCGCGATAGTGAGCAGGTCTGCCCGGACTTGATCCATCTGCACTGGCTTCTCCACGCCGGGTTCACGGCTGCAGCCGCTCGGTCCCGCCATTGCGATCACCAGTGCGACGACGGTACCCGCGGCTCGTGTAAGGACATGTCGAGGCTGCATCGGTCAAACCCTCTCGATTTGTGGAGGCTGCTTGCGCCAGCCGACGATTCGCCCCGGATTGCCGGCAACGATCGCATAGGCGGGGATGGATTTCATCAGGATCGTGCCCGCGGACAATATCGAACCCTTGCCGATTGTGAGGCCGGGCATGACAAAGCAGTTTGCACCGAGCCACACATCGTCCTCGATGGTCACCGGCAGCTTCTCGTGGCCTTGCAACAGCCACGGCGTGTCCGCGTCCTCATAGCGATGATTCACCGACCAGATCTTCACGCCGGGCCCAAGCCCCACGTAGTCTCCGATCGTGATGCCGCCGCCTCCGGTCAAGAACACCCCCTCGTTGAAGTCGCAGTGCGAACCAATATGCACCAGCTCCGGGTTCGTGACCCGAAAGCCATAGCCGATCCGGGTACGTTCGCCGAGCCCGCCGAGTTGGCGCCGCAATACCTTGCTGCGCGCCCAGTCGCCGATGTTGCCCGGCAGATGTGCCGCATACCACCGGGCCAGTTCGGGAATCTCCTGGCGCCACCACCAATAGTGACGTCTGATCATGTTGTCTGACCCGCCCCCGCGGCCAGCATCTCGTGTGAATCCCAAAGTATAGCGAACCTGTCTGCCGGCGACCTGCGCGATATGATTCCCGGATGTACCCTTTCCCTGCGTGTCCTGTGGACATATTCCGTCGATGACCCTGTTCGCGGGTATCGTCGCGCACGTTCAATGCCGACTCCGGCGCGTCACTGGTCGTGCTGCGCAGCCAGCCTGGCCCGCATGCCGTATGCGTGAACGGTAACATTCGAACGTAACGCAGCCGGAAAGTCAGTCACATGTGCGGACTCGCGGGAATCCTGAACCTCGAACCGGGCGCTCCCGTGCGCCCCGACGAACTCGCCGCCATGCTCGTGCCGCTCGCCCATCGCGGGCCGGATGGCACTGGGACCTTTCTTGCCGAGCCGGAGCAGGTGGGGCTTGCCCACGCACGCCTGTCGATCATCGATCTCGCCGGCGGCGCGCAGCCGATCCGCAACGAAAGTGGATCGGTACAGGTGGTATTCAACGGCGAAATCTTCAACTACATCGAGTTGCGCGCCGAACTGGAGCAGGCCGGGCACCGCTTCTATACGCGCACCGACACCGAGGTGCTGGTCCACCTGTACGAAGAGCACGGCCTGCGCTTCGTCGATCGCCTGAACGGGCAGTTTGCAATCGCGCTCTGGGACGGCGACGCGCGGCGTCTAGTGCTCGCTCGGGACCGCGCGGGAATCCTGCCCCTCTTTCACGCCCGCGACGGCGGGCGGCTCGTGTTCGCGTCCGAGATAAAATCGCTGCTGCGTGGGCTGTCGCGCAGGCCCGGCATGAACCGCGCGGCTCTCGACCAGGTGTTCACATTCTGGTCACCGGTCGGAACGGCGACACTGTTCGACGGTGTCGAGCAATTGCCGCCAGGACATCTGCTGGTCGCAGAGCGTGGGCGCATCACGATGGAACGCTACTGGGACTGGACATTCGGTCTGCCGGGTGAGTACCGGCGGGGATCGGTGGCCGATCTCGCGCGCGAGCTCGACGCGCTGCTCGGCGATGCGACCCGCATCCGCCTGCGCGCGGATGTGCCTGTGGGCGCGTATCTCTCGGGCGGGCTCGATTCGACGGCGCTGGTCGCGTTGATGCGGGAAGGCGGCATTGCGCCGAACACTTTCTCGCTCGCGTTCGAGGACCCGGGCCTCGACGAGAGCGCGTTCCAACGCGAGGCGGCAGATTTCTTCGGTGTGCGCCACCGCACGATCCGCGTCGGTGAGGGCGATATCCGGGCGGGCTTCGTCGAGACCGTCTACCGCGCCGAGACGCCGTTCCTGCGCTGCGCGCCGATCCCGTTAATGGCTCTGTCACGTCTCGCGCACGCGAATGATTGCAAGGTCGTGATGACGGGCGAAGGTTCGGATGAGGTCTTCGGCGGCTACGATCTTTTCAAGGAAGCGAAGATCCGCCGCTTCTGGGCGCGGCAGTCGGCGTCGAAGTGGCGCCCACGGCTCCTGCAGCGACTCTACCCATACCTCGATATCACGTCCGCTCGTGGCCAGGCCTACAGTGAAGCATTTTTCGGGGCGGGTCTCGCCGAGGCCGGCGCGGCGTTTTTTGCCCACGAGCCGCGCTGGCGGACGACCGCGCAGGGCAAGGCATTGTTCTCGGACGAGACGCGGCAGGCGATTCGCGAAGATGCCGTAGGACAGTTCGGGCGTTCACTGCCACGGGAGTTCGCGAGCTGGGACCCGTTCAACCAGTCGCAGTACGTCGAGGCGAAGACGCTGCTCGCGAACTACCTGCTGTCGACACAGGGCGACCGGATGTTGATGGCGAACAGTGTCGAGGGCCGGTTCCCGTATCTCGATCATCGCGTGATCGAATTCGCGAATGCACTCGATCCGCGCCTGAAGATGCATGTGCTGAACGAGAAATACCTCCTCAAGAAGGCGGTGGGTGCGCGATTGCCACCGGCGATACTCGCCCGCAAGAAGCAGCCGTATCGCAGCCCCGACAGCCGGGCCTTCGAGGCCGTACGCGACGATTTCGTCGCGGAGGCGCTGTCGGAGGCCAGCCTGCGGCGGGCAGGCTATTTCGATGCAGCTCGCACGCAGCTGCTCGTGCGTAAAGTTCGGGCCGGGCGTGCGGTAAGCTATAAGGACAGCATGACGTTCATCGGTGTCCTGTCCACGCAGGTCTGGCACGCCCTATTTGTGGAGGGCGTCACTCCCGGGGGCGGCAGGCTATAGTCAAATGCGATGTTCGTGGCAAGGGAGCAGCCGATGTCGGCAGGCGAGCAGGTCAGACAATACATCCTCGAAAACTTCCTTTTCAGCACCGATACATCGCTGCTCGGAATGGACGATTCGTTTCTCGGACGCGGACTCATCGATTCGACGGGCATGCTCGAGGTGCTGCTGTTTCTCGAAGAGACGTTCGGCATCAAGGTGGCGGACAACGAGATGGTCCCCGAGAACCTGGACTCGGTGAACCGGATCGCGGCTTTCGTCGCGCGCAAGAAGGCATGAACCCATGATCACCGGCCCGACCGGCCTCGTGGACCTGTTGCGCGAGTCGGCGCGGCGGTTTGCGGACCGGGAGGCGATCCGCCATCGTGGAACTGCGACGACGTACGGGGAGCTCTGGCGCAGTGTACTCGCGGTGTCGCGCGCCCTGCGTGTCCATGGGCTCGGGCAGGGCGAGCGCGTTGCGCTGCTGATCGACAATTCACCCGAGTATGTGGCGGCTTACTATGCGGTGCTGCACGCGGGCGGAGTGGTCGTCGGCCTCAACACGGCGCTGCGCGGCGCGGAACTCGCGCGCCAGATCAGGAGCTGCGGAGCTGCGGCGTTGATCGCCGCGCCCGATCATCCGGATCTCGCAAGTGTCGTTGGTGCAGGCAATACGATTCGCATGGTTTCGTGCACCGCTTCACAGGCCGATCGGGCAGCACCACCGGGCGCGCATGCGTGGGGTGACTGGGCGAGTGCGACCGATGCGCCCGACGATTCGCCCGCGATCGATGCATCGCATCCTGCGGCGATCATCTACACCTCGGGTACGACCGGCGATCCCCGTGGGGTCACGCTGAGTCACTGCAACCTCGTCGCCAACACGCAGTCGATCCTCGGCTACCTCGGGCTTACGGCGGCGGACCGCATCGTCAATGTGCTGCCGTTCTATTACTCCTACGGCAATTCGGTCCTGCACACGCACTTGGCCGTCGGCGGTTCGATCGTGCTCGAGAACTCGCTGACGTACCCGCATCTGGTCGTGCAGACGATGGCGCAGGAGAGTGCGACCGGCTTTTCCGGCGTGCCGTCGACCTTTGCACTGCTCCTGCAGCGCGTGACACTCGCCGACTACGATCTTGCGTCGCTGCGCTACCTGACGCAGGCTGGAGGTGCGATGGCGCCTGCGCTGACCCAGCGGTTGCGCGCGGCGCTGCCGCGCGCGCGCCTCTTCGTGATGTACGGCCAGACGGAGGCGACAGCGCGCATCAGCTACCTGCCACCCGAGCGCCTCAACGACAAGATGGGCACGGTGGGCATCGGCATTCCGGGCGTCACGATCGAGGTGCGCGACGAAGCCGATGCGCGCGTGCCGGCCGGTACTGCGGGCGAGGTTTGTGTGCGCGGCGACAATGTGATGCTCGGTTACTGGGAGAATCCGCAGGCCACGGCTCGAGTCCTGCGCGACGGGTGGTTGCACACCGGCGACATCGGCCGCATGGACGCAGAGGGTTACCTGTCGCTCGTGGGTCGATCATCCGACATGATCAAGACGGGCGCCCATCGCGTGAGCCCGCTCGAGATCGAGGAAGTCCTGCTCGAACTCGATGGGATCAGCGAATGTGCCGCTCTCGGCATCGCGGACGAAATCCTGGGAGAAGTCATCAAGGTATTCATCGTGCCGTGCGCTGGTGCCGCGCTCGATGCGCGAGCGGTGCAGGCCCATTGCCGCGCAAGGCTCGCGGCGTACAAGGTGCCAAAAGAAGTGACGTTCGTCGCGGGCCTCCCGCGAACCGCGTCCGGCAAGGTCAAACGTTTCATGCTGAAGGAAGCAGGATGATGGCAACGAAGCCGCTCAGCGCGGAGCGCGCGTTCGCGCTCGACTACACGGCCGAGGCCGACCGCATCGAAGCGCGTCTGCGTGAGGTGCTGACGAAGGACCTCAACCGCCGCGGGCTCGTGGTCGCGATCTCGGGCGGTATCGACAGCTCGGTGAGCGCAGCGCTCGCGGTGCGTGCCGTGGGCCCGAAGCGGGTCTACGGATTGCTGCTGCCGGAGAGGGTGTCTTCGCCCCAGAGCACGCATCGCGGGCGACTGCTCGCGACGCACCTCGGCATCGAGCACGAGGTCTTCGACATCGCGCCGGCGCTCGAGGCGCTCGGCTGCTATGCGCGCATCGACGAGGTGTGCAAGGCGGTGCATCCGGACTACGGCGCCGGGTGGAAGAACAAGATCGTCCTCGAGGGCGGCCTGCAGGGCCGCTACAACCACTTCAAGCTGGTTGCGCAGGATCCGGCGGGCGCATTGCACGAGGCGCGGCTCGAGTACCGCCAGTACCTGCAGATCGTCGCGGCGACGAACTTCAAGCAGCGCGTCAGGAAGACGATGGAGTACTACCACGCCGACCGGCTGAACTACGCGGTCGTCGGCACGCCGAACCGGCTCGAGTACGACCAGGGCTTCTTCGTGAAGAACGGCGACGGGTCGGCCGACGTCAAGCCGATTGCGCACCTCTACAAGTCGCAGGTCTACGCGATGGCGCGCTTTATGAAGCTGCCGGACGAGATCTGCAATGCAATCCCGACGACAGATACCTACAGCCTTGCGCAGGGGCAGGACGAGTTCTACTTCGGCCTGCCGTACGCGCAGATGGACCTCGCGCTCTGGGCCTACGAGCACGGCGAGAGCACGGCCACGCTCGGCGCGGCGCTCGGCATTTCCGCCGATGCGGCGAAAGCGGTCTACGCGGATATCGAGGCGAAGCGGCGTGCGACGAAGTACCTCGGCGGCGCGCCGATCCTGATGGGATGCTCCGTCAGCGCGGACTAACATGACTATCGCCTGACGGTGTCCGGAAGGCGTGGTATTGTCGAGCGGACGGGGAGCGTCATGAGAGTCAGTTTCGTCGGACATGCCTCCATCCTGATTGACGTAGGAGGCGCAACGATCTTGTCAGACCCTTGGTGGCGGGCGCCCTGCTTTGGTGCGCAGTGGTGGAATTATCCTCCAGCTCATATCGATGCCATCTCGGGCCGCCATATTGACTTCATATATATCTCGCACGGGCATCACGATCACTTCCATTCCGGCACGCTCAATACTTTGAATCGCGACGCCAGGATCCTGGTGTCGCGCAAGACAGGTCTCGGCGCGGCGGCGAGGGAATTGGGTTTCGAGGTCGTCGAGCTCGACGACGACGAGGAGTATTCACTGACCGCGGGCGTCACTTGCCGTGTAATGGAGACACACGCCGGAGACACATTGATGGCGGTGACCGACGGCAAGGAAGTCTGTATCAACCTCAACGACGCACTTCATTCTGCACCACAGGACGTCCAGGCCCGTTTCATTGAGCATTTGAGGGCGCTCTATCCGACAATCGATTACGTGTTCTGTGGTTACGGCGTAGCTTCCCATTTCCCAAACTGCTACCAGATTCCCGGCAAGAGCCGCGTGGCGACGGCAGCGCGGCGCCAGGCATATTTCAATCGGCAATGGGTGCGATTGGTCGCCGGGCTGAAGCCACGATATGCATTTCCGTTCGCGGCAGATGTGGTATTCCTCGAAGAGGACCTCTTTTGGGTGAATGAGCCCACTCACAATAGTGAGCGCCCAACAGCTGCATTTGGTGCCCTCTGCCCAGAGTCTACTGTCAAGGTTGTCGACATCGCCCCTGGGTTTGTGATCGACGATGGCGTGATAGTCAATGCAGTGCTTCGTCAGCCGGTACGCGCGGCGGACCTTCGAGCGAATTGCACAGACGAGATCGAGCGCGCAAATCGCTATGGCAGTGTCAGGGAGTCGGATGTCAATTCAGTGGCCGAATTGCTTCGGGAGAACCTGTCCATCTGCTCGGACTATCTCCTCAGTTACGTGGGTGACTACAGGTTCCTGATTGGGCTGCGCAATAGTCAATGGGGCATTTGTGTCGAGAAGAAGGGGAGGTCGGTCGACTTGGCTGTTGTCAGTGGAGAAGCGGTAGATGCCGCAAGCTACGACGTGACTTATACGACGCGCTTGCCGTACCTCAGGCGGAGCCTCGTGAGAGAATTTGGCGATGAAGTCCTGTTCGTCGGCTCCGGCGGGATATTCGAGTACGCGGATCAGGCCAAGGCGCGACGGAATCTCCACCGCGAGCTCATGCCGTTGCTGAGAAAGAATGACCAACCCCCGCGAGCGCGCTACGGTAAGTCCTCAAGGCAGGTTTTCAGGATCAAGCAGATGGCAAAGCGACTGCTGGGCAGGGTCGAACAGGATCTGTACGATTTGGGAACCTGGACCGTATTCGACCGCGTACGTCCGTGATTTCACCGGACTGCGATTGCTCCCGGCGTGAAGTGAACGCCATGCTTTCGTGTGGGCAAATGTCGATCGGCAATTGAGCGCAGACGAGCCGATCACCGCTGCTTGAAATCCTCCGGCGTCAACTGATGCCGCCCGAGGAGCTTGTAGAAATCGGTGCGGTTCCTCTTGGCGAGCCGCGCCGCCTGCGACACGTTGCCACCCGTGATCTGCAGGATCTGCGACAGATAACTGCGCGTGAATTCATCGCGCGCCTCGTCGAACGACACCATGCGCCCCGGTGAGCCACCGAGCGACTGCTGCACGAGTTCGACCGGCATGATGGGGGTCTGCGACAGCGCGACGTTCTGCCGCACCACGTTCGCGAGCTGGCGCACGTTGCCGGGCCACTCGGCGGTGGCGAGCAGTTCGACCGCCTCGGGGGCATAGATCCGGCGCATGCCGGTCTCGGCCGAGAGCCGCGCGAGAAAATGCGCGACGAGGAGGGGAATGTCTTCGCGGCGGCGCGCGAGCGGCGGCACCTCGATGTGCACGACGTTCAGTCGGTAGTAGAGGTCTTCGCGGAAGGTGCCTGCCGCGACGAGTGCCTGTGGATCCTTCGCGGTGCTCGCGATCACGCGCACGTTCGCGGTGGCGCCGGCCGTGTCCTGCGTCGGGCTGTCGGGCAGGAAGCGCAGCAGCTTCGCCTGCAGCGCGAGCGGCAGGTCGGCGATTTCGTCGAGCAGCAGCGTGCCGCCCTCGGCGGCGGCCATTGCGCCGCCCTCGCCGAAGAGCGCCGTGTCGAGCGCCGCCTCGTCGCTGCCGCTGCAGCTGACGACGATGAAGGCCTTGTTCCGCCTCGGACTCGCCGCGTGGATTGCCTGCGCGAGCAGTTCCTTGCCCGTGCCGCTTTCGCCCGTGATCAGCACGCGCGCATCGGTGCCCGCCACCATGTGCGCCTGCGCGAGCTTTTCCTCCATCAGCGAGCTGCGCGTGACGATGCCCGCGCGCCAGTCCTCGTCCGACCCGGCGAACCCCGAGATCCGCAGCGCCTTCTGCACGTGATCGAGCAGCTCCTGCTTGTCGACGGGCTTGGTGAGAAACCCGAATGCGCCCATCTGCGTCGCCTGCACCGCGTCGGGGATCGTGCCGTGGGCAGTGAGCAGGATCACCTTGAGCCCGGGCCAGCGGCTCTGCAGTTCCTTCAGGAGGCCAATGCCGTCCATCTGGTCCATGCGCAGGTCGGTGATCACGAGGTCCGGCCGGAAGCGGCTCGCGGCCGCGACCGCGGCGACCCCGTTTTCGACGGCCTCGACCTCGTAGTTCTCGGCGCGCAGCCGAATGGTCAGCAGGCGCAGCAGCCCCGGATCGTCGTCGACGACGAGGATCCTGGCCTTGCGCTTGCCGGATGTGTCGTTGCGGGCGGCCTGGTTCATGGCGTGCGTCCTTCGGGCTGGGGCTTGCGTTCGGTGATCGTGCGCTCGATGTTGGCGATCGCATCGAGCTTTTTCTGGGCGTCCTCGAGCGCGCGCCGGAGGCGCGCGTTCTCGTCGAGCTCGGCCTGCAGGCGCCGGCTCGCCGTCGTGTTGCGGTCGCGCTCGGCCCGATCGACCGCGGCCTGCAGGCGGCGATTCTCGGCGGCGAGCAGCGACTGGCGCTCGAGCTGCGACAGCTCGAGACGCGCGAGGGCGCGCTCGGCCGGCACCAGCGATTCGGGGGTGGCGGTGAGTTCGCGCAGCAGCCGCTCGGCCTCGGTGGTGTCGGTCGAGGCATGCCCGGGCGTGGCGAGGATGAGGGCATAGCGCAGCTGGCGGCTGGGTGTCGCGGCCTCCTCGAACTCGCGCTTCGCCGTCGCGACGATTTCCGCCTGTTCGGCGGGCCGGCTCGACAGCAGGCGCTGCAGCACCTCGAGGTGGCCGGAGACGAGCAGCGCCTGCGCCTGCGCGCGATCGACGACCGGCGGGGGCGGGGCGGAGCGGCCTGAGAGGCCGCCGAGCGAGCCGCAACCGCCGAGCGCGAGCGCGGTGGCGGCCAGGCAGGCACGGGACGCGTTACGCGGCATGGGCCTGCTCCGTCGCCTCGGTCTGCACAGCGCGCTGCGGCAGGCGCACGCAGAAATGCGCGCCCGGGTACTCGCCGTCGACGATCTCGATCATGCCGCCATGCGCGTTCACGAACTCGAGCACGACGGAGAGCCCGATGCCGGTGCCCTTGACGTGGCCGCCGGGCACACGCTGGCCAGTGTAGAACGCATCGAAGATGCGCGCGCGCTCCTCGAGCGGGATGCCGACGCCGCTGTCGGCGACGTCGAGCTGCCAGTTCTCGTCGTGGGCGCGCGCGTGCAGGTGGATGGCGCCGCCCTTCGGCGAGTACTTGATCGCATTCGACAACAGGTTCTCGAGGATCAGCCGCAGCTTGCTGCGATCGGCGACGAGCGTGAGGTCGTCGATGTGCACGTCGAGCCGCACCCGTTGGGACAGCAACGTGAGCTGCTGGTTCTCGAGCACCTGCTTGACGAGTGGCCGCAGGCGAAACTCGCTGACGTCGAGCGTCGCGCTCTGGCTCTGCCAGGCGCTGAAGGACAAGAGGTTCTCGATGAGCCGCTGCAGCTTGATGCCGTTCTCCCGCAGGATCGCCGTGACCTCGCGCTGGGCGCTGTCGAGCTCGCCGACCGCGCCGTCCATCAGCAGTTCCGTGCCCTCGCGGATGTTCGCGAGCGGGGTCTTGAGCTCGTGCGACATGTGACGGAGGAAGCGGTTGCGCTCCTGCGCGAGTTCGAGCAGGCGCATGCGCAGCCATTCGAGCTGGTGGCCGAGGCGCTCGAGGTCGCGCGGGCCCGCAACTGCGATCGGGTGCGTGAAGGTGCCGCGGCCGAGTTCGCTGATCGCGCGGTCGATCTGTCGCAGCGGTCGGGCGATCGACAGCGTGAGGGCGAGGATCGCGATGAGCGACAGTGGGACGAGCAGGGAACTCTGCACGAGGAGGCGGCGCTGGGCGCGCCGGGTCTGCTCGCGCAGTTCGGTGAGCTCGGCATCGATCTGGGCATTGCCGGTGGCGGCGATGCGCGCGGCGGAGTCCTGCATCAGGTCGAGGAGGCCGAGCAGCGAGGCGAAGGTCGCGTCGGTGGGCGAGGGTTGCGCGAGCCCGTCACGCAGCTCGCGCTGGGCCGCGGCGAGATCGGCGAGTGCCTTCGTCGCCTCGGGGCTGCGCAGGTGCCGATCGAGCTCGGTCCGCGTCGCCGTGAGCCGCGACTCGCTGCGGGTGATCGATTCGGTCAGCTTCGGGTCCCGCAGCACCTGGTAGACGCGGGTGCCGCGTTCGACCGCCGCGATCTCGGCGAAGAGTTCCTGCGTCGCGCGTGTCGCCCGCACGCTCTCGACGACCAGTTTCTCGCTGGTGGCGGCGATCTGGCGCATCTGCACGGCCGCATTCAGCACGGCCACGAGCAGCGGGATCGCGATGAGCGCGAGCCCGAGCAGCATGAGGCTGGAAAGGGACTTGGGACGAGCCCAACGCATCCCCCCATTCTAGCCCGTGCGCCCGCCGTGCGCCGCGCCCGCATCAGCCCCAGGGTGTCTCGATCAGGCGACGCTCCCAGGCGAGGGTCGTGCCGACGATCGTGTCGAGGTCATCGAGCGCCGGACGCCAGCCGAGCAGCTGGCGGATGCGATCTGCGCGTGCGATCAGCTGCGGCGGATCGCCCGCGCGGCGTGGCTCCTCGCGTACCGCGAGCGGTCGGCCCGCAATGCGCGCGACGCTCGCGAGCACCTCGCGCACGCTGTAGCCGTGGCCGTAGCCGACGTTGAGCGTCTCGGACCGGCCGCCGGCGCGCAGGTAATCGAGCGCGTCGAGGTGCGCGCGCGCGAGGTCCTCGACATGGATGTAGTCGCGCACGCCGGTGCCGTCGGGCGTCGCGTAGTCGGTACCGAAGATCGACACATGGGGGCGCTTGCCGACGGCCGACTCGCAGGCCACTTTCACGAGCAGGGTGGCCTGGCGGGTCGACTGGCCGATGCGGCCCTTCGGGTCGGAGCCGGCGACGTTGAAATAGCGCAGCGCCACGTAGCGCAGGGCCGACGACGCGGCGAGGTCCCGCAGCATCCACTCCGACATCAGCTTCGAGGTCCCGTACGGGTTGATCGGCGCCGTGGGCGCCGCCTCGTCGGCATAGCCGCCGGCCGGAATCCCGTAGACCGCCGCGGTCGAGGAAAAGACGACATGCGCGATACCTGCGCCTGCGCAGGTCTCGAGCAGCGAGCGCGTCGCGCAGGTGTTGTTGCGGTAGTACTTCAGCGGATCCGCGACCGACTCGGGCACGATCGTGTGCGCCGCGAAATGCAGCACGGTGTCGATGTCGTGTTCGGCGAGCACGCGGCGCACGAGCGCGCCGTCGCCGACATCCCCGACGACGAGCGGCGTATCGAGCACCGCCTCGCGAAAGCCGGTCGAGAGGTTGTCGAGCACGACAACCCGCTCGCCGCGTTCGCGCAAGAGCAGCGCCGTATGGCTGCCGATGTAACCGGCGCCGCCGGTGACTAGAATTCCCCGATGTCCCATGTGTCCCCGACTCCGTTTGCGAACCTGACCCCGGACCTCGTTCTCGACGCGGTGGCGGGGTGCGGCATCGATGTCGACGGGCGGCTCTTCGCCCTCAACAGTTACGAGAACCGCGTCTACCGTGTGGGCACCGCGCAGGGGGCGCCGCTCGTCGCGAAATTCTACCGGGCCCGGCGCTGGTCCGACGAGCAGATCGTCGAGGAACACGACTTCGCGCGCGAACTCGCCGCGCGCGACCTCGCGGTGGCCGTGCCGATCGCGTTCGACGGCGCGACGCTGCTCAGGCACGACGAGTTCCGTTTCGCCCTGTTCCCGTGGCTGGGCGGGCGCGGCGCAGAGCTGGATTCGGATGCGGATTTCGCGCTGCTCGGGCGCACGCTCGGGCGGCTGCACGCCGTCGGCGCCGTGCGCCGGTTTCGCGTGCGGCCCACGCTCACGCCCGAACGGCTCGGCGCGGCCGCCCGGGAACAGGTCCTCGAAAGCGGCTACGTGCCACCCGAACTCGAAGACCGCTATGCAGAGGTTTCGGCAGAGCTCCTCGCAGCAGTCGAACGCGACTGGGAGGCGGCCGCCGGCGTGGCGACCATCCGCCTGCACGGCGACTGCCACCTCGGCAATCTCCTGTGGGGCGAGCAGGGGCCGGTGTTCGTGGACCTCGACGATTGCATGACCGGGCCGGCCATCCAGGACCTGTGGATGCTGCTCCCCGGCGGGGCGGACGCCCGCCGCGCCTGGGAAGCGCTCGCGGCCGGCTACGGGGAGTTCGCCGACTTCGATTATCGCGAACTGCGTCTCGTCGAGCCGCTGCGCGCCCTGCGCATGATCCATCACACGGCCTGGCTCGCGCACCGCTGGGACGACCCGGCGTTCCCGCGGGCCTTCCCGTGGTTCGGCGAGCGGCGGTACTGGGAACGGCATATCCTCGACCTGCTCGAGCAGCGCGCGGCGATCGACGAACCGCCGCTCCTTGCGATGTGAAGGCCGGGTGCCTGTGATAACGTGCGCGCAGTTCGAGGGGGCGGGTTTCTGCATGTCCTACAGGGTCGTTGGAACGCTGATCGCGCTCTTGTGCCTCGGCGCGTGCGACCGTACGCCCGATGCCGCTGCGCCCGCCGCCACGCCCGCGTCCGCCAAGGCGCCGCGCCAGGCGCCACTGTCGCCCGACATGGTGTCGGCCGTGTCCGGCAGCAAGTCCGATGCCGCCGTCGATCTCAAGTTTGCGCTCCTGTCGCGGCCGGAACCGGGGCGCGCCCTCGATATCGACCTCGCCGTGATTCCGCTCGACCGGTCTGCGACCATCCGCGTGATCGTGCAGAACACCGACGGTCTCACGATCACGGCAGGGCAGGAAATGACCGTGCCGCGCGACGCCGAGGCGGGTGTTCCGCTGATCCATCGCGTCACGATCGTGCCCGCGCGCGACGGGGTGTTCTCGCTGTCGGCGGTCGCGCTCGTCGACACCGACAAGTCGTCGGTCACCCGCACCTTCGCGATCCCCATCATCGTCGGCGAAGGCGTCACGCCCGCCGAACTCACGCCCGAAGCTCCGGCCGCCAAAGCCGACTGATATTGTGAAATCGGGAGGCAGGTCACGCGCAGGATGCGCGGCCACCCCTATGATTTTTCGTATGGATGGCGACTGACATTATGTCAAATTCAGCCCCGGTGCTGCGGAGCAAGGAACTGGATGCGACCACGACCGTCGTGCGCACGGGCGCCGTGCCCGCGCCGGCCGTCGACGCCTTCCTGCGCGACGTGCATCCGCAGTTACGCCGCCAGGTCGAGCAGTTGCGTACCGGGACCGAGCGCGACGTCGATTTGCGCGCGCTGCTCGCCGTCGTGAGCGATTACTACGAGCAGGTCGACGAGGAGCGCCGGGGCATCGTGCGCTCGATGCAGCTGATGTCGGACGAGGCGCGCTCGCTGACGCGCGAAATCACCGAACAGTCGAGCGGCCACCTGCAGCTGATCCTCGACAACATCAAGGATGTCGTGATCACCGTCGACAGCGACGGGGCGATCGAGTCGTTCAATCCGACCGGCGAACGCGTGTTCGGCTACTCGCAGACGGAGGTCATCGGCCGGCGCATCGACCTGCTGCTGCCGGCGCTCGCCGAGCAGCATGCGAGCGTCGTGGCGGGGCTGCGCCGGCTCGCCGCGAGCAGCGAGGACACGCACATCGACCTCGCGGCGAGCGAGGCCTGGGCACGGCACAAGGACGGCAGCCCGATTCCGGTCGACATGGCGGTCAGCCGCGCGAGGATCAACCGCCGCGAGCTGTTCGTCGTGTGCGTGCGCGATGCGACCGAGCGGCGCCAGTCCGAGAGCGCCCTCAGGGAGAGCGAGGCACGCTACCGCACGCTCGTCGATCACGCGCCCGAGGCGATCGTCGTGATCGACGCCGACACGCTGCGCTTCATCGACGTCAACGAGAACGCCGAGCGCTTCTTCAAGATGACGCGCGAGCAGCTGCTCGCGGCCGGCCCCGAGCAGCTGTCGCCGCCCACGCAGGCCGACGGCCTGCCGTCGCAGGGCCCGACCCGCGGCAACGTGGGGCGCGCACTCGCGGGCGAGCCGCAGACGTTCGAATGGACCCACCGCGATGCGCTCGGCAACGACATTCCGTGCGAAGTGCGCCTCGTGCGCCTGCCGGATTCGCAGCGCCAGATCATTCGCGGCAGCATCACCGATATCACCGAGCGCCAGCGCGCCCAGCGCATTGCGCGCGGCGAGCGGGCCGTGCTCGAACACATCGCGGGCAATTCGCCGCTCGTTTCGGTGCTGACCTCGATCGTGGAGATGGTCGAATCGGTCGGGGATCGCCGCCATTGCGTGATCAGCGTGCTCGCGCCCGATGGCCGATCGTTCGAGGACCTGATCGCGCCGCGCCTGCCCGAGCGGCTGCGCGCGGTGCTCGACGGCTCGTCGGTCGACATCCGCAACGGGTCGTGCGCCGCGTCGGTGTACCTCGGCCGCCAGGTGCTGGTCGCGGACCTCGCGAACGACCCGTTCTGGCAGTCGCGCCGCGCGGTCGCACTCGAGTGCGGCGTGCGCTCGACGGTGTCTATCCCGATCAAGGCGGGCTCGGGCCGGGTGCTCGGCGCTCTCGGCGCCTATCGCCAGGACGCTGGGCTGCCGAATCGCGGCGAGTTGCAGCTGATCGAGGATGCCGCGCAGCTCGCGGGCATCGCGATCGAGCGGCGCGCGAGCGATGCGGCGCTGCGCGCGAGCGAGGCCAAGTTCCGCCAGCTGTTCGAAAACGCCATGGAAGGCGTGTACCAGAGCTCGCGCGACGGGCGGCTGCTGTCGGTGAACCCGGCCTTCGTGCGCATGCTCGGCTATTCCTCGGCCGAGGAGCTCTACGCGCTGCCGAGCGCCGCGATGTGTTACTGGTACCCCGCCGACCGCGCCGAGTTCGCGCGGCGCCTCGAGAGCGAAGGCAAGATCAGGAACGCCGAGTTCCGCCTGCGCCGGCGCGACGGCCAGCAAATCGTGGTGCTCGAGAGCGCGCATGCGATGCGCGACGACGCAGGCCACATCATCGGCTACGAGGGCACGATCGCCGACATCACCGAGCGCAAGCAGGCCGAGCAGGCGATGTTTGCCGAAAAGGAGCGCGCGCAGGTCACGCTGCAGTCGATCGGTGACGCGGTGATTTCGACCGACGCGGAAGGCAACATCGATTACCTCAATCCGATTGCGGGGGCCCTGACGGGCTGGTCCGTCGACGAGGCGCGCGGCCGGCCGATCGGCGATGTGCTGTCGATCGTCAGCGAGGCGACCCGCACGCCGATCGAGAACCCGGTGCTCGTCGCGCTGCGCTCGGGCGAGCAGGTGGGCCCGGGCGAACAGAGCGTGCTGACGAGCCGCAACGGGCAGTCGATCGCGATCCAGGATTCGGCTTCGCCGATTCGCGACCGGCTCGGCAAGATCATCGGCGCCGTGATTGTGTTCCACGATGTCACGAAGGAACGGCGGCTGAAGAGGGCGCTCGCGTACCAGGCGAGTCACGATGCGCTCACCGGCCTCATCAATCGTCGCGAGTTCGACAACCGCCTGCACGAGGCCGTGCAGGCCGCGCGTCAGAGCGGGGCGCACTATGCGCTGCTGTACGTCGACCTCGACCAGTTCAAGCTCGTCAACGATACCTGCGGCCACCCGGCCGGCGACCGGCTGATCCGCGACATCACCGGGCTCCTGCAGACGCGCGTGCGCGCGTCCGACACGATCGCCCGCCTCGGCGGCGACGAGTTCGGCGTGCTGCTCGAGAACTGCACCCTCGAGCAGGCGGGCGTGATCGCCGAGAGCGTGCGCCAGGCCGTGCGCGACTACCGCTTCGTCTGGGGCTCGGCGAGCCTGTCGGTCGGCGCGAGCATCGGCGTCGTCGAGATCGGCACGGAGACCGAGAGTGCGGCGAGCGTGCTGTCGGCCGCCGACATCGCCTGCTACTCGGCCAAGGACCAGGGCCGCAACCGCATCCATCTCTACGACGGTGGCGGCACCGCGACCCGCCACCGCGAAATGCACTGGGTCGCACAGGTCACGCGCGCGGTCGACGAGGGGCGCCTCGACCTGTGCTTCCAGACGATCCGGCCGATCGGCCCGTCGCCGCTCTCGCAACCGTTCGCGGAACTGACCGTGCGCCTGCGCGACGACACGGGCGACATCGTGCCGCCGAGCCAGTTCATTCCCGCGGCCGAGCGGTACAACGTGATGAGCATGATCGACCGCTGGGTCGTGCAGCGCACGGTCGACCTGCTGCGCGAGCACCGCGGCGCCGCTCCCTTGTTCGCGGTCAACCTCTCGGGTACGTCGCTCAACGACCAGGGCTTCCTCGACTACGTGCTCGGCCGCATCGACGACGACGCGATCGCGCGCGGCCTGTGCTTCGAGATCACCGAGACGGCGGCGGTCGCGAACCTGCAGAGCGCGAGCTACTTCATGCAGGAGCTGCGCGCGCGCGGCTGCCGCTTCTCGCTCGACGATTTCGGCAGCGGCCTGTCGTCGTTCCGCTATCTCAAGACGCTGCCGGTCGACTTCCTGAAGATCGACGGCGATTTCATCGCCAATGTCGCGCAGGACGCCGTCGACCGGAGCATGGTCGAGGCGATCAGCCAGGTCGGGCGCACGCTCGGCATCGCGACCGTCGCCGAGCGTGTCGAGAGCGAGGCGGTGCTCGCCGCACTCGGCCGGATCGGCATCGATTTCGCGCAGGGTTTCTTTCTGTCGCAGCCGCTGCCGATCGCGGACCTCGCGACGTTCCTGACGAAGTGAGCTACGGCAACCGCCGGTCGCGCGACCAGGCGCGCGGCAGGTGCCAGTCGTAACGGATCGCGAGCATCCGCAGCGCAAAGCACAGCACGGCACCGGCGAGTGCCGTCGCCGTTTGTGGCAGCGCAAGGGCCGCGCCGATCACGACGACGCCGGCGCCGGCGAGCGCCGCGACGGCGTAGAGGTCCGACCGGAGCACCGCGGGCACTTCGGCGAGCAGGATGTCGCGCAGCATGCCGCCGCCGATGCCGGTCAGCATGCCGAGCAGGGCCGCCGCAAACGGATGCAGGCCGTAGGCGAGCGATTTTCCCGCGCCGGCCACCGCGAACAGCGCGAGACCCGCGGCGTCGAACATGCGCACGGGCGTGCGCAGGCGCTCGATGGTCGGGTACCACAGGAAGGTGACGAGTCCCGCGAGCATGGCGGTGGCGAAATAGCGCCAGTCGCTGAGCGCCGCCGGGGGCACGGCACCGATCAGCAGGTCGCGCGCCACGCCGCCCGCACTCGCGGTGACGAAGGACAGCACGAGCACGCCGAAGATGTCGAGGCGGCGGCGCACGCCGGCCGTGGCGCCGGCGAGTGCGAACACGAAGGTGCCGACGAGGTCGAGTGCGAGGATCAATGCCTTCACGGGGGGCTCGGCGGCGTACGCGAGTCGGCGCCTTGCGCTGTGGGGTGGGCCGCCGTCGCGCGCGCTGCGGCCGCACGCTCAGCGTCCGCGCGCTTCTCGCGCCGCACCGTCAGCACGACGCTCAACATGGCCGCGCCGACGAGCGCGATCATCGCGGCCATGATCACGACGAGCCCACCCGCGAGGCGCCAGCCTTCGTACAGGCCGAGCGCGAGCCCGATCGGAGTCGTGACGATGAAGAAGGGCTTGGCGATGCGCATGAGACTCGATCATATAGAATCGCCGGATGCCGCAGTTCGTCATTGCGCCTCCGCCGCAGGCTGTCGTTCCGGTCACGGGACGCGACGCGGTTTTCCCCGTGCGCCGCATCTATTGCGTCGGTCGCAACTACGCCGCGCACGCACGCGAACTCGGCAACGATGCGCGCGAGCCGCCGTTTTTCTTCCAGAAGCCCGCCGATGCGGTGGTGGCGAGCGGCAGCACGATTGCCTATCCGCCCGCGACGCAGGACCTGCACCACGAGGTCGAACTCGTGCTGGCGATCGGCGTGGGCGGGGTCGACATCGCACCAGGGGCGGCACGCGCCCACGTGTTCGGCGTGGCCGTCGGCATCGATCTCACGCGCCGCGACCTGCAGAACGCTGCGAAGGCGGCCAGGCGACCCTGGGAGTGCGCCAAGGCGTTCGATGCCTCGGCACCCGTCGGCGCGATCGTCGAGTGGCCGGCCACGGCGAGACTGCCCACATCTGGCCGGATCACGCTCGACGTCAATGGCGTTCGCCGGCAGGACGGAAATATTGCCGATATGACATGGGGTTGCGCGGAAATCATCACAGAGCTCTCGATGCTGTTCCGGCTCGAACCGGGCGACCTGATCTTTACCGGAACCCCCGCTGGCGTGGGGCCGATCTCCCGCGGGGACACCGTGGTGGGCGAGATCGAGGGTGTCGGTTCGGTGACCCTGCGTGTCAATTGACAACGATTCTCATTAGCGTTCAGAATGGCGGCCTCTGGAGAGGGCCGCCATGTATATCTGCGTGTGCCATGCCGTGAGCGATCGGGACCTGCGCAAAGCCGTGGACAACGGCGCATCGTCGTTTTACGACGTGCAGTGCAGATTGCCGGTGGGCAGCTGCTGCGGGCGCTGCGAGAGCACGGCGCGCGAATTCGTCGAGGAATGCGTCGAGGAGCGCCGCGGCGCGCAGGCCGCCTGACCTCACCGGCGTTGCGAAGCCGCCCGTCCGGGTTCACGATGCCAAGCTCCGTATTGCGACAGGAGCGAGGGCCATGAAGGGTGATCCCGGGATCCTGCAGCATCTGAATCGCGCGCTGAAGAACGAGCTCACCGCGATCAACCAGTATTTCCTGCACGCGCGGATGTTCGGCAACTGGGGCCTCGAGCGGCTCGAGTCGCACGAGAAGGGCGAATCCATCGACGAGATGAAGCACGCCGATCGTCTGATCGAGCGCATCCTCTTCCTCGACGGCCTGCCGAACCTGCAGGACCTCGGCAAGCTGCTGATCGGCGAGAGCGTCAAGGAATGCCTCGAGTGCGACCTGAAGCTCGAGCTCGCGGGCCGCAAGGACCTGCTGGTGGCGATCGCGGACTGCGAGAAGGCGGCGGATTACGTTTCGCGGGAGATTTTCGAGCGCATCCTCGAATCCGAGGAGTCACACATCGATTTCCTCGAGACACAGCTCGACCTGATCGCGCGTGTCGGGCTCGAGAATTACCTGCAGGAGCAGATGCGGTCGTAATGGCGGAGAGTTGGCGCGCCACCTGGCACTGTGTGCGCCGCGGCGGCGCGTGTGGGGGCCACCGCGGGCACAGTTCCTCGACCACGCACATCAGGTCCTGCAGCGCTTCATAGGGGTCGCGCTCGACTGGTGATACCAGGTTCTTTTGCTGTTCAATCCTGTTCATTCGACAGCTCGGCGAGCGCGTCTTCGCGCACGAACAATCGAAGTATTCGCGAACTTCGTCGAGGTTGAGCGACGCGCCATTGGCGCGTAGCAGGGCACGGATGTCCTCCAGATCCTGGGTCCGGCGTGGCATCGACCAGGAGATCCACATCTGCCGTGGCTCGAACGACCTTCGAGCCGGGACACGAGCGCATTGCGCCACGCGGCGCGCGATGACGTCAAGCCGTGGAGATGGATCGGGCATCGGGTATGCTTGCCGCCATCGGTTGTAGGAGAACAACATGAAAAACCCGTCGGCCCGCTTGTCGTGGATTGCAGCACTGGCGGTCACGGCACTGCCGGCACCTCTCGTCGCGCAAGGTGCGCACTATCAGGTGGAGGCGCGCGAGGTCTATGCGCGGATCATCGGGTTTCGCACGGCAGCCGGGCAGCATCAGACGGCCACAATGGCGGACTATCTCGCCGGCGTGCTGAAGGCGGGCGGGGTACCGGCCGCAGACGTCGCGACGCTCGAGGCGGGCGGGGCGACCGCGATGATCGTGCGCATTCCGGGCCGTACGGCGCCTGGCCGAAAGGCGGCGCGGCCGATCCTCTTTTCCGCGCACATGGATGTCGTCGATGCGCGGCCCTCCGACTGGCAGCGCGATCCCTTTACGCTCATCGAGGAGGGCGGCAACTTCTACGGGCGCGGCACCATGGACAACAAGGCCGGTGTCACGGCGCTCGTATCGACGATCCTGCGCTTCACCGCGGAGCGGTTGCAGCCCGCGCGCACGCTCGTGTTCGCCTTCGTCGGCGACGAGGAAACGGGCATGGAGACGACCCGCGCCATTGCCGCGCATCCCTGGGTGAAGGATGCCGAGTTTGCGATCAACACCGATGCGGGCGGCGGCGCACTCGACAACGCGACCGGCAAGCCGCTCATCTACCTCGTGCAGGGCGCCGAGAAGACCTACGCGACGTTTGATGTCACGGTCACGAACCCGGGCGGACACAGTTCGCGACCGCGCGCCGACAATGCGATCTACCAGCTCGCGCACGCGCTCGACAGAATCGAGGCGCACCACTTTCCCGTGATGGCGAATGACCTGACGCGCGCGTACCTCGGCGCGATGGGTCGCGCGCAATCGGGCGCAGTTGGTGAGGCGCTGCGGCGCTTCGCGGCGAATCCCGACGACGCGGCGGCAGCCGATACCCTCGCGCAGTCACCCGAGTTTGTCGGCACGACCCGCACGACCTGTGTCGCGACGATGGTCGAGGCGGGCCACGCGGAGAATGCCTTGCCGCAGAAGGCGACTGCGGCGATCAATTGCCGCATTTTCCCGGGCGTGGCCGTCGACACGGTGCGCGACGAACTCGTGCGCACGATCGCCGATCCGGCGGTCCACGTTACCGTGCGCGACACGCCGGCCGCGAGCCCGGTATCGGACATGCGTCCCGACGTGATGGCCGCGATCACGCGCGCCGTGCACATCGATCATCCGGGCGTCGCCGTCGTCCCGTACCTCGAATCGGGCGGCACCGACGGCAAAGTCTACCGGACCGCTGGCATACCGACCTTCGCGTCGTCGGGGCTGTTCTCGAAGCCCTCCGAGATGTTCGCGCACGGGCTCAACGAGCGATTGCCGGTCGCGTCGTTCTACCAGGGGCTCGATCACGTCTACCGGCTCGCGGTCGATCTTGGGGGCGCCGGCCGTGGTCGCGCGGCGTCGTCACGATATACGCCCGCTCAAAGGCCGTAGGCGTGTGCGAGATTCTCGAACACGGCCTTCTCCACCCGCGACGCGATACGCCACCCGGCCGGTGTCCGGACGTATCGCGTGCGGTAGTAGCCGGCCGTCGTGCCCTGGCGGACGTGCCCCGACTTGTCCTTCATGGAGTGTCGGAACTCGAAGAAGACGAGTGACGACGCCTCGTCGCCCGAGATCTCGAGCCTGGGCGGATGCATGTAGTGCAGGCCCTGCCACTCCTCGTTGATCTTTTCGCAGAAGCCCCGCAGGGCAAGGTGGCCTTCCACGCGCAGCGGCTGCATGTCGCCGGCGGCCAGCATTTCGAAGGTGCCGCCCTCGGTGAAGAGTCCTGCCCACGCTTCGGCACGGCCAAAATCCCAGGCGGCGGCGTACGCTGCCTCCAGGTCGAGCAGGGCGATGCGGTCCTCGATCGTTCGCAGTCGCTGCTCAATGTTCGCGGTCATGTTCGTGTCTCCTGTTGCGCAGGCATGTAGTGTGGCGTAAAGATTCCCTCGAAGGCCATGCGCGAGCGGCACTGCGCGCCCCCTCGAATCCCTGGGCGTGCGCGAGATTCTCGAATACACCCTTCTCCATACGCGACGCCAGTCAGCGAGGGCGTAGAGCCGACGATGGACGGAAGCGAAGACAAACGGTCAGACCGTCGCAAATCCGGCGAGCCTCAGCGCTTTCACATCGCACGTCGCCGTGGCTTCGCAGCCCAGCCGTCGATTGCGCGCTTCGAGATGGCAATCGGCGAAGTCGGCGACAGAATCCTTCCAGGAGTAGAGGGTCTGCTCGACGGATGGCTCGTCCTCGAACGCCAGATCTGTCGTTTCGAGCAACGCGGAAAATGCCGAGGCAATCTCGGGCTTCGGAAGTCCGTACCGACTGCGCAGCACCCGCTCGGTCTCGAGCAGTACCCGAGGGCTGATCAGGACACGTGTGCCCGTGTCGGATGCGCGCTTGAACAGTCTCCTGGCTTTTTCGAACTGGAGCGGATCATCGCGAACCAGATGTCGAACCAGGACATTGGTGTCCAGACCGAGCATTTACCGCGACAGCTGCTCGATGGGCACGGGCTTCCGGCCTTTCCTGTGCAGCGGCCCCGCCAGATCTGCGGCACGCTGGTTCTTCACGCGCATGAGCACGACCCCGTCCGGCATCAGTGTGAAAGTCATGCGGTCGCCAGGCTGCATTTGCAGGCTGTCGCGAATGACCGTCGGGATCGTTGTCTGGCCCTTACTGGTCTGGGTCGCCTCGGTGCAAGCACGGGGCGGCGGCGCCCTATGTCTTTTGGCATTGTCGATCGAGTCGTCTCGCAGCAACCGGTACACTTTCGCGGATGCGCAGAAATGCGACAGACCAGATGCCGCTAAAAGACGCAGACCTCATGGGCGTTGATCGCCGCCTCTCCGTCGCTCCCATGATGGACTGGACGGACCGCCACTGCCGCTATTTCCTGCGCGGCTTCTCGCCGCGCGTGCTGCTCTACACGGAAATGATCACCGCTGCGGCCGTGCTGCGCGGTGACCGACGGCGCCTGCTCGGCTTCCATCCCGACGAGCGTCCGCTCGCGCTGCAACTCGGCGGCAGCGATCCGGCGCAGCTCGCGGCGGCCGCGCGCGCCGGAGAGGACGCGGGCTACGACGAGGTGAATCTCAATTGCGGCTGCCCGAGCGATCGCGTGAGCGCCGGCGCGTTCGGCGCGTGCCTGATGGGAGAGCCGGCGCTCGTCGCCGACTGCGTCGCAGCGATGCGCGAGGCGGTGGGCATCCCCGTGACCGTGAAGCTGCGCATCGGCATCGTGGAAGCGGGACGGCGCGCCGCGGCGCTCGCCGCCACGGCCGCATACACCGATGATGATTTCGCGCGCCTGCACGACTTCGCGCGCGGTGTCGTCGATGCGGGTTCGGCGGCGCTCATCGTCCACGCGCGCAAGGCCGTGCTCGGCGGGCTCTCGCCGAAGGACAATCGCGAGGTGCCGCCGCTGCGGTTCGACGTCGTGCGGCGGCTGCGCGCGGCGCTGCCTGGCGTCCCGCTCGTGCTGAACGGTGGCCTGCGCATCGCGCAGGCGGCCGCGCAGGAACTCGCGTGGTGCGACGGGGTGATGCTCGGACGCGAGGCCTATCATCGCCCGCAGGTGCTCAGCGAGTTGCACCACCTCGCGTGGCCGCACGATAGTTGGCGCGCGTCGTCGCGCCGCGCAATGGCCGAGCGCATGGCGGAATATGCGGCGCGGGAGCTGTCGCGCGGGGCGCGGCTCAGCGCGATTGCGCGCCATGCACTCGGGCTCTACGCACACGAGCCGGGGGCGCGCGAGTTCCGTCGCGCGTTGAGCGAGGGGGCACGCGCGCCCGATGCGAATGCCTCCTTGTTCGTCGCGGCGGCCCAACGGGCCGAAATCGCTTGCTATAATCGCGTCGCGCCCGCATAAGAAAGCGTCATGGGCAAGGATATCGAGCTCGCCATACTGTTCGCCGACGTCGTCGGGTCCACGCGCCTGTTCGAGGAGCTCGGGGACGCGCGCGCGCGCGACACGATCGCCACCTGCATCGACGTGATGCGTACCGCGACCGAGCGGCACAACGGCACGGTGATCAAGACGATGGGCGACGAGGTCATGGCGACCTTCCCGTCGGCCGACGAGGCGCTGAATGCCGCGGCCGAGATGCAGCAGCAGATTTCCGTGCACGCGCACCTCAAGCACGACGGTCATCCGGTCGCGATCCGCATCGGCTGCCATTTCGGGCCCGTGGTACTCGAGAATCGGGACGTGTTCGGTGCGACCGTGCACACCGCGAACCGCATGACGAGCCAGGCGAAGGCGGGCCAGATCGTCACCACGGCCACCACCGTCGACCAGCTCTCGCCCGAGTGGCGGGCCTCGGTGCGCCAGATCGACGTCGCGATGCTGAAGGGCCAGGGCAACGAGGTCACGCTGTTCGAGGTGCTGTGGCAGACCGAGGACGTGACGAGCATGATCCCGGCGATCGCACTCGCGGGGCGCGATGCGCGCCGACCCGTGCGGCTGCGCCTGCGCACGCCGGACAGCGAGGTGATGCTCGATGAGCAGCGGCCCTACGCGTCGCTCGGCCGCGCGGAGGACAACGATCTCGTTGTCAAGGGCAACCTGATTTCGCGGCTGCACGCCCGCATCGAGATCAATCGAGGCAAGTTCGTGCTGATCGACCAGAGCACGAACGGCACGTTCGTGCAGGGCACGGGGGGCGAGGAAGCCTTCGTGCGGCGCGACAGCATGCAGTTGAAGGGCGAGGGGCTCATCGGCCTCGGCCGCACACCCGAGCCGGGCGCGCCGGGGGTGATCCGCTTCAGTTGCGAGGAGGGCTGAGGCACCGAAGCGGGGGCACGGATTCGCGCAGCCCCGTCATCGGCGTTCGCGGGCATCGGTCGGATGATCAGACACCGTAGCCGCCCGCGACCGCGATGCGCTGCCCCGTGACATAGGCGGCACGCGTCGAGGCGAGGAATACGGCCGCGTAGCCGACCTCTTCCGGCTTGCCCCAGCGCTTCAGTGCAAGCGACTTGCGCACCGCACGCACCCATTTGTCGTCGAACTCGCCCCGCCGCGTCAGTTCGAGGAACATGCCCGCCTCGACGACGCCGATCAGGACGCTGTTCGCGCGGATGCCGTGCCGGCCTTCTTCGCGCGCGATGCCGGTGACCAGCGCTTCGATCGCCGCCTTCGGCGCCACGGACAACACGTCGCCGTCGGGCCAGCGCAGCTGCCCGGCCGAGCCGAGATGCACGTACGAGCCGCCGCCCCAGGCCCTGAGGCGTGGCAGGGTCGCATGCACGATGTAGTAGAAACCGTTCAGGTCCTGTTCGACGACGGTCGTCCACTGTTCGCGGCTCATGTCCGCGACCCGGACCTGGGTCGCGAGGGTACCGGCACCAGCGAGCACCGTGTGCAGCCGCCCGTGCGCGCGCGCCGCCTCGTCGACGACCGCTTCGACGCGCACAGGATCACCGATCGTGAGTTGATGGACGCTCGCCCTGCGGCCGAGCGCCTCGACCTCGGCAGCCACCTGATCGGCCGTGTTCCGCTTCCGGTGATAGGTCAGCGCAACGTCCGAGCCGGCCCTCGCGAACTCGACGCAGACTGCCCGGCCGATACCTCCGCTGCCGCCGACGACGAGCACCGCGCCGTCGGGGAAGAGGCGATCCGTCATGTCACCTTCCTCCTGGCCGGAGTGTCCGGCTGCGATCAGCGTGTCACCAGCACCGGCAACTTCGAATGCGCCAGCACGCGGTTCGTGACGCTGCCGAGCAGCGCGCTCACGACAGCCCCGCGACCGTGCGATGCCATCGCAATCGCATCACACTTCGAGCCCCGCGCAACCTTCAGGATGCCCTCGTGTACCTTCGGCGCCGTGAGGAAGCGCGTGCGGCACATCACGTGCGCCTGTTCGGCTTCGGCTGCCACGGCCTCGAGCGCCTTGCGCGCCGCCGCTTCGGACGCCCGCCGGTAGTCCGGCAGCGTGAACATCGGCGCATAGGCGGAAGCCTCGCTGGACGCGACGGGAATGAATGGCGGAATGACATACACGGCTGTCACGCGTGCCCCGAGTGCCTTCGCGAGCCGGATCCCGGCCTTTGCGCCCTTCAGCGCGAGCTTCGAGCCATCCGTCGGAATCAGGATGTTCTTGAACATCGGAAAAATGCCTCCATTAATGGCGCAAGTGTGGAGCGGACGTGTGGCCGTGCCTTGATCTGGATCAACGGTCCGGCCGGAGGGTTTGCTCCGTCGGAGTTGTGCAACTGCCCAGGAGGAGTGCCATGGCCAACGTGACCCGTTATACGCCGTTCGAGGACCTGTTCAATGAGATGACGAGAGGCTTTTTCGTCAAGCCGCTGACGATGCAGGGCGGCCAGGAATTGACGCTGAAGATCGACGTCAAGGAGGACGACAAGGCCTACACCGTTCATGCCGACATTCCCGGCGTGAAGAAGGAAGACATCCAGGTCGATCTCGATGGCAACGTCGTGTCCGTACGCGTCGAGGCGAAGAGGGACAAGGAAGAGAAGAAGGGCGAGAAGGTGATCTACAGCGAGCGCAGCTATGGCCTCGTGAGCCGCAGCTTCACGCTGCCGCACGAGGTCGATTCGCAGGGCGCACGCGCCGAGTACAAGGACGGCGTGCTGAACCTCACGCTGCCGAAGAAGGCCGACAGCGGCGGCAAGCGCATCAGCGTGTTCTGATCGCGTGCACAAACCCCGGCCCGCCTCGGGCCGGGGCAGTCCGCGACGCGTCGTCTCGCCGGCTGCGGCGGGCGCGCGCAGTCTCGTGCCGGGTGGTGAGGAGTTCCTAGGCCCCGAGCTTCTCGTCGAGCCGGTCGAGCTCCGCGAGCATCGCCTTCGGTACGTGGGTGCCGAATTCGCCGAGGTAGGCGCGGATTTCCGCGGCCTCCTTGCGCCATTCCCCGGCATCGACCCTGAGCAGCGCATCGAGCGTCGCCGGGGCGATGTCGAGTCCCGCGAGGTTCAGGTCGCCGGGGCGCGGCAGATTGCCGATCGGCGTCTCGACGGCGCCGCCGCGGCCGCTGCAGCGATCGAGCATCCATGCGAGCACGCGCAGGTTGTCGCCGAAACCCGGCCAGAGGAACTTGCCGTCGGCGTCGCGACGGAACCAGTTGACGTGATAGATGCGCGGCGGGTTCGCGAGCTTCGAGCCGACTTCGATCCAGTGCGCGAAGTAGTCGCCGAAGTTGTAGCCGCAGAACGGTTTCATCGCCATCGAGTCGCGGCGGACCATGCCGACTTTCCCCTCGGCGGCCGCGGTCTGTTCCGAGGCCATGCCCGCACCGACCAGCACGCCGTGCGTGAAGTCGCGCGCTTCGTACACGAGCGGCGCGACACTGCGGCGGCGGCCGCCGAACACGATGGCCGAGATCGGCACACCCTGCGGGTCTTCCGAGTGCGGCGACCAGGCCGGGTTCTGCGTGGCGGCGACCGTGAAGCGCGAATTCGGGTGCGCCGCAGGACCGTGCTTGGCGTCGTACGGGCGACCCTGCCAGTCGGTCACCGGTGTGCCGCTCTCGAGTCCTTCCCACCACGGCTCGTTGTCGGCGGTGACCGCGACATTCGTGAAGAGCGTGTCGCGGCGGATCATGTCGTAGGCATTGCGATTCGTCTTCGGGTTCGTGCCGGGCACGACGCCGAAGTATCCCGCCTCGGGATTGATCGCCCACAGGCGGCCATCCGGGCCCGGGTGCAGCCACGCGATGTCGTCGCCGATGGTCGTAACCTTCCAGCCCTTCAGCGAGTCGGGCGGGATCAGCATCGCGAGATTGGTCTTGCCGCAGGCGGACGGGAAGGCCGCCGCGATGTAGTGCTGCTCGCCCGTGGGGCTCTCGAGCCCGACGATCAGCATGTGCTCGGCGAGCCAGCCCTCCTGGCGCGCTTGCCAGCTCGCGATGCGCAGCGCATGGCACTTCTTGCCGAGGAGCGCATTGCCGCCGTAGCCCGAACCGAAGCTCTCGATCGTGAGCTCCTCCGGGAAATGCATGATGAAGCGGCGATTCGGGTCGAGTTCGCCGATCGAATGCAGGCCGCGCACGAAGGTCTCGCCGCCGGCGATGCGCTCGAGTGCGGCACGACCCATGCGGGTCATGATCGCCATGTTGAGCACCACATAGGCGCTGTCGGTGATCTCGACGCCGCAGCGGGCGTGCGGCGAGTCGATCGGGCCCATGCAGTACGGCACGACATACAGGGTGCGCCCCTTCATGCAGCCGTTGAACAGGGCCCGCATCCGCGCGTGGCCTTCGGCAGGGGCGAGCCACAGGTTGTTCGGCCCGGCATCCTCCTGCTTCGACGTGCAGATGAACGTGACCTTCTCGACGCGCGCGACGTCTGAAGGATTCGAGCGGTAGAGGTCACATCCGGGAAAGGACTTCGGGTCGAGCGGCAACAGTTCGCCCGAGGCGACGAGTTCCTTGCGCAGGCGGCGGATCTCTTCGGCAGACCCGTCGCACCAGTGGATGCGGTCGGGATTCGTGAGGCTGGCGACGCTCGCCACCCAGTCGGCTACCGCCGATGACAGTTGCGGAAGCGCGGTGAGTGTGCGGGGCGCTGTGGCCATCCTGAGTCCTCGTGAAGGTGAGCTCCGCATTATAGCGACGCGATCGAAGCAGTATGAATGGTGCAGCGCAACACGTCAATGGATCGCTCCCGCCGGAGCGGGTCATGCACCGATTGCAGCCCCTGTTTGCGCCTCGACAGCCCTTGCTCCCCCGGCTAGCGTTACCCGCATGACAGACATCGGAGAACTGTTTGCCGCCGGTGGGCCACTGGCCCGTGCGCTGCCGGGGTATGCGCCGCGGCGCTCGCAGCAACGCATGGCGATTCGCATTGCCGAGGCGATCGAGGCCCGTGAGGCGCTGCTCGTCGAGGCGGGCACCGGGACCGGCAAGACGTTCGCCTATCTCGCGCCGGCGTTGCTGTCGGGCCGCCGCGTGATCATCTCGACCGGTACACGCACCCTGCAGGACCAGCTCTTCTCGAAGGACCTGCCACTCGTCGCGGCGGCCATCGGCCGGCCCATGCGCGTTGCGCTCCTCAAGGGGCGGGCGAATTACCTGTGCCGGCATCGCCTGAACCTCGCCACCTCGCAGCGTGCGCTCGCCGGCTTCGAGAGCGGGAGCCTCGCGCCGATCGAGCGCTGGGCCGCGGTCACCGTCACGGGCGATCTCGCGGAGGTTCCTGCACTCGCCGATGCCGGCGCCGTCCGCGGCGCCGTCACGTCGACGCGCGAGAATTGCCTCGGACAACGTTGCCCGGAATGGTCGCGCTGCCATGTCGTCGCGGCGCGTCGCGCGGCGAACGACGCCGACCTCGTGATCGTCAATCATCATCTGCTGCTCGCCGATCTTGCGCTCAAGGAAGACGGTTTCGGCGACCTGCTCGGCACCGCGGATGCCGTCATTCTCGATGAGGCACACCAGTTGCCCGATCTCGTGACGCAGTTCTTCGGCATCGAGCTCGCGAGCCGGCAGATCGAGCACCTGCTGACCGACGCGCGCGCCGAGCTCGCCCGCGTGGGCGGCGCGGCGGCGCTCGCGGCACACCTCGACACAGCCGCGGCGGCGCTCGCTGCGGCGCGGGATTGCCTGCCCGCACGCGGCGGAGCAGGCAATGCACGGACAGCCTGGAACGAGGCGCCGGTGGCGCTCGAGACGGCGCTCGATGCACTCGCCGCGGCGCTCGATCAGCTGCACAGCGCGCTCGCCGAAGAAGCGGACGCCGATGCGCCGGCCATCGCACATGCGGCACTGCGCGCCGCACGTTTCTCTGAGACGCTGCAGCGCATGTCCCATGCCCGCGATGACGAGGCGGCGCGCAGCATCGAGCGCGACGCGCGCGGGTTCACGCTGTCGATGCTGCCGTTCGATGTCGCGCCGCGCTTTCGCGCCATCGTCGATGCGCGCCCCTGCGCCTGGATCTTCACGTCGGCGACCTTGTCGGTCGGCGACGACTTCAGCCACTTCGCGTCGCGCCTGGGTCTTGCGGACGCGGCGACCCTGCGCATCGACAGTCCGTTCGATTTCGAGCGCCAGGGGCTGCTGTACCTGCCGCAGGACATGCCGGAGCCGGCCTCGGCCGACTATCTCGCGGCGGTGCTCGCCGAGGCCCTGCCGCTGATCGCGGCGGCGCGGGGCGGGGCGTTCCTGCTGTTCACGAGCCACCGGGCCCTCGGCCGCATCGCGGATCTCCTGCGCGCCCGCGCCGAGGGGCCGCTC
Organism: Steroidobacteraceae bacterium; assembly: GCA_019187185.1. Classification (GTDB taxonomy): domain Bacteria; phylum Pseudomonadota; class Gammaproteobacteria; order Steroidobacterales; family Steroidobacteraceae; genus CADEFQ01. The sequence goes on from JABAQU010000001.1 coordinate 276,159, forward strand.
GAGTATCCGCTGCTCGTGCAGGGAACCGCGCCGCGCGAGCAGCTGTTGCGCGAGTTCCGTGCGCTCGGCAACGCCGTCCTGCTCGGAACCGCGAGTTTCTGGGAAGGCGTCGACGTGAAGGGCGAAGCGTTGCGGCTCGTCGTGATCGAGAAACTGCCGTTCGCGTCCCCGGAAGACCCGATCGTGAAGGCCCGCATCGCGCATCTCGAGGCGACGGGCGGCAATGCATTTCGCGACTACCAGCTGCCCGAGGCGGCGCTCGCGCTGAAGCAGGGCGTCGGGCGCCTGATCCGGAGCGAAGAGGATCATGGCGTCGTCGCGATCTGCGACCCACGCCTCGTGTCGCGCAGCTACGGCCGCGTGCTGCGTGCGAGCCTGCCGCCGCTGACGGTGACTCGCGAACAGGACGAATCGTGCCGCTTCCTCGCGCGGCACGCGCCCGCGGGCGCGCGTGCATGAAGCTGCTCGCGCTCGACACGGCGACGGAGGCCTGCTCGGTGGCGCTGTGGCTCGACGGCCGCTTCGACGTCGACACGGTCGAACTCGCGCACGGCCACGCCTCGCGCCTGCTGCCGATGATCGACGCGCGCCTTGCGGCGCACGGCCTGCGTCTCGCCGATCTCGACGCGATTGCCGTCGGCCGGGGGCCCGGCGGGTTCACGGGCCTGCGCCTCGGGGTCAGCGTGGCGCAAGGGCTCGCCTTCGGCGCCGATCTGCCGGCGATCGGCATCTCGAATCTCGCGGCCGTCGCGCAGGCGATGCTCGCGCGCGATGCCGCGGTGACCCACGTGCTCGTCGCGAACGATGCCCGCATGAAAGAGGTGTACACGGCGCTCTACCGGCGCGGCGAGGACGGGCTCGCGGCGCTCGTGGGCACGGAGCGCGTCGCGAGCCCCGACAGCGTCACGATCGAGGCGCCGCGTGGCGCGCGGATCGTCGGGGCAGGGCGGGGCTTTCGCGCGTACCCGCAGCTCGCCGGTCGCCTGCGCGGGCAGCTCGATGCGATCGACGATGCGATCCTCCCCGATGCCGGGGCGATCGCAACGCTCGCCGCGGCGGCGGTACGCGCAGGTCGGGCGGGCCCGCCCGAGAGCCTGCAACCCGTCTATCTGCGCGACAACGTCGCCGTCCCGGCTGTCACGGTTCTGCAATAATCCCGCGCTGTAATGCAGCGCATGGCCGGCAGACAGATCCTGATCGTCGAAGACGAGCGCCCGATCCGTGAAATGATCGCCTACGGCCTGCGGCGCGCGGGCTTCGACGTGCGCGAGGCGGAGGATTGCCGCACCGCGCGCACGGAGATCGCCAACCGCGCGCCGGACCTCCTGGTGCTCGACTGGATGCTGCCCGACATGAGCGGGCTCGAGCTCGCGAGGCAGCTGAAGCGCGACAAGGACACGCGGGAGCTGCCGATCATCCTGCTCACCGCGCGCGCCGAGGAGAGCGACAAGGTCGCCGGACTCGACGCCGGCGCCGACGATTACCTGACGAAGCCGTTCTCGCCGCGCGAACTCGTCGCGCGCATCCATGCGGTGCTGCGGCGATCGGAGCCCGCGGGTGGCGAGGAGCGCATCGAGTTCGAGGGTCTCGTGCTCGACCGGGGCAGTCATCGCGTGACCGCCGGTGACCGCACGGTGTCTCTCGGACCGACCGAGTTCCGGATGCTCGAGTTCTTCATGACGCATCCCGAGCGTGTGTACTCGCGCGACCAGCTGCTCGACCGGATCTGGGGCGGCAACGTCTACGTCGATGAGCGCACGATCGATGTGCATATCCGACGCCTGCGCAAGGCGCTCGAGGAGCACGGCTGCGACCGGCTCGTGCAGACCGTGCGCGGCGCGGGCTACCGCTTCTCGGCGCTCGCCCATTGACAGCGCCGCGCGCATCCCGGCCGCGCCTTGCGCTGACCCTGCGGATGTGGGGCTTCGCCGTGGTTCGGCTGGCCATTGCCCTCGGCCTCGGATTCGGCGCCGGCCTGATCGCAGGTCGACCCTGGATCGGGCTGTGCACGGTGCTCCTTCTGTACGCGGGCTGGCAGCTCGTCAATCTGCTGCGGCTCGATCACTGGCTGCGCCATCGCAGCCTCATGGATCCGCCGGTGCTCACCGGCGTGTGGGACGACGTCGTGACGCAGGTCGTGCGCATCTATCGGCGCAAGCGCTACCACAAGCAGCGGCTCGTGTCGCTGCTGCGCGAGTTGCGCGATTCGACCGCGGCACTGCCGGACGGCGTGGTCGCGCTGGACGAGCATGGGCAGATCGCGTGGTTCAATCTGCGGGCGCAGCAACTCCTCGGGCTGCGCGCCCGTCACGATGTCGGCCTGCGCATCGACAGCCTCGTGCGCCAGCCGGAGTTCGCCCGCTACCTAGCGGGCGACCATCACGCGCAGCCGCTCGTGCTGCACGTCGACGCATCGCCCGACGTGGATCTGTCGCTGCATGTGCTGCCCTACGGCGAGGGGCGTCGCATGCTGCTCGTCCGCGACGTGACCCGTCAGGCGCGGATCGAGGCAATGCGCAAGGACTTCGTGGCGAACGCTTCGCACGAACTGCGCTCGCCGCTCACCGTGATCGCAGGCTACCTCGAGGAACTCGCGGACGACGCGGCGCTCGATCCGACGCTCGCCCCGCCCGTCGCCGAGATGCGTCGTCAGGCGGCACGCATGGGGACCATCATCGGCGATCTGCTGGTGCTCTCGCGACTTGAGGCGAAGGAAGGCCGGGTCGAGGGTGAACCGATCGACATCGGTGCAATGCTCGCACTGCTGCGCAAGGACGTGCTCGCACGAGTGCAGCACCCCGCGGAAGTCGCGCTGTCGATCGAAACGCATGCCTGGCTTCGCGGCGAGGAATCCGAAATCCATTCGGCGTTCGCCAATCTCGTGGACAACGCCGCCAAGTACACGCCGCCCGAGGGCCGTGTCGCGCTCCGGTGGTGGGCGGACAACGAGGGCGCCCATTTCGCCGTCACCGATACGGGCCCCGGCATTCCCCACGAAGCCATTCCGCGTCTCACGGAGCGCTTCTACCGCGTCGATGCCGGCCGCTCGCGGGCGACCGGAGGTTCGGGACTCGGGCTCGCGATCGTCAAGCACGTACTGCAGCGCCACGGCGCGACGCTCGACATCGTGAGCACCGTGGGGCGAGGCAGTACTTTCACCTGTCATTTCCCGCCACAGCGCGTCGTCGCCGATCGGGGCGTCGGCCCGTCCGGCTGAGATATCATCGAGCACATGGAAAAGCACGATCCGTCGCCCCACATATCGAGCCGGTTCAACGAGGATCTCGAAGCCGTGCGCGCACACCTGCTCGGCATGGGCGGCCTCGTCGAGGAGCAACTCCGGCGCAGCCTTGCGTCCCTGGCCGACGCCGACAGTGCGCTCGCCGGCGAAGTCGTGCGCAATGACGCACAGGTGAACGGGATGGAGCTCGCGATCGACGGGGAATGCCTGCGCATCCTCGCGACGCGCGCGCCGGCGGCGCGCGACCTGCGGCTGATCGTCGCGATCATCAAGGCGATCACGGACCTCGAGCGCATCGGCGACGAGGCGCGCAAGATTGCCCACATCGCGCTGCGGCTCGCATCTCTCGAGCGCCCTGCCGACCGCTACCGCGAAGTGCGGCATCTCGGCCGCCTCGTCGAACTGATGGTGCACGAAGCGCTCGATGCCTTCGCGCGCATGGACGTGGAGGCCGCGCTGCGCGTGCCGCACCACGACCGCCAGGTCGACGAGGAATACGAGTCGATCCAGCGCCAGTGCGTCACGTTCATGATGGAAGACCCGCGGCAAATACGCCGCATGCTGGACCTCACCTGGGCGGCGCGCGCGCTCGAGCGGGTCGGGGATCATGCCAAGAACATCGCGGAGTATGTCGTCTACATGGTTCACGGACAGGACATTCGCCACACGAGGCCCGAAGAGGTCGAGGATCGGCTGCGCTCGCGCGCGAACGCGGGAGCCGCGTGATGCCGCTGCAGGGTCGCTCCGGGAACCTCCTGGGCGCCGTGGCCTGCGCCGCCATGCTCGCCTACGCCCTCTACGCGGAAAAGGTGCTCGGGCTCGCGCCGTGTCCGCTGTGCATGTTCCAGCGCGTGGGCGTGGCGGCGGTGGGGGTCGTGTTCGCGCTGGCGGCGCTGCACGGGCCGGGCCGTGCCGGCGCACGCGTCTATGCCGTGTTGCTGGTCCTCGCGGCGGCGACCACGGTCGCGGTCGCCGCGCGCCACGTCTACGTGCAGGCGCTGCCGCCCGGCACGGTGCCGGCCTGCGGTGCGACGCTCGATTTCCTGCTCGAGGCCTTTCCGCTGCTCGAAGTGATACGCAAGGTGATGACCGGCGGCGGCGAGTGCGCGCGCATCGACTGGCGCTTCGTCGGCCTGTCGATGCCGGCGTGGGTGCTCATCGCGTCGACTGCGCTCGGGGTATACGGCGCTTACGTCAACAGCGACCGCAGGATGCCGAGATAGATCCGGTGCAGGGCGTCGACGTCCGCGACGCGCACGCACTCGTTCACCTTGTGTATCGTCGCGTTGACGACGCCGAGCTCGACGACCTGCGCGCCGAGCGGCGCGATGAAGCGCCCGTCCGAGGTGCCGCCACCGGTCGACAGCTTCGGTTCCGCTCCGCATTCGGTGCGGACCGCCGCCGCGGCTGCGCGGGACAACTCGGCAGGGGGCGTGAAGAACGGCTCGCCCGACACATACCATTCGAGCGTGTAGCGCACGCCATGCTTTTTCAGGATGCCCTCGACCGTCTCGCGCAGGCCCTCGATCGTCTGCACCGGTGAATAGCGCAGGTTGAAACGCGCCTTGAGTTCGCCCGGAATCACGTTCGGCGCACCGGTGCCGGCGTTGAAATTCGAGACCTGGAAGGAAGTCGGCTGGAAGTGCTCGTTGCCGGCATCCCAGGCGCGGCCTGTCAACTCGGCGAGCGCGGGCGCGAAGGTGTGCACGGGGTTTTCCGCGAGCTGCGGATACGCGATGTGGCCCTGGATTCCGTGCACGGTGAGCCGGCCGGACAGGGAACCGCGCCGGCCGATCTTGATCGTGTCGCCGATCGCCTGTTCGCTCGAGGGTTCTCCGACGACGCACCAGTCGATGCGCTCGCCGCGGTCGCGCAGGGTCTCGACGACGCGTTTGGTGCCGTCGACCGACGGTCCTTCCTCGTCGCTCGTGATCAGGAACGCGATCGAGCCGCGATGGCGCGGGTGCTCCCGCACGAATGCTTCGGTCGCCGTGACCATCGCGGCAAGACCGCTTTTCATGTCGGCGGCGCCCCGCCCGTACAACATGCCGTCGCGGATCTCGGGACGAAATGGGTCCGACGACCACTCCTCGAGCGGGCCGGTCGGCACGACATCGGTGTGGCCGGCGAAGCAGAACACGGGCCCGCCGGATCCGCGCTTCGCCCAGAAATTTTCGACCACGCCATAGCGCAGCGGCTCGACGGCAAATCCGGCGGCCGCGAGTCTTGCCGCCATCACCTGCTGGCAGCCGCCGTCCGCCGGCGTGACGGAGGGGCGCGACATCAGGTCGAGGGTCAGGTCGAGGGTGTCGGACATAGGGCAGTGGCTGCGCCTTATACGGGGCGCGCCGCCGCGCCGCAAGTCCCGCTGTCATCCAGTTGCCGCGCGAGTGTCACGGAGCTGCCATGCGGGCTCCGTATAAAACCGGCCGACCACCACACATCCGGAGACACTCGTGAGAACACCCATCGCCCTCGCCGTCGGCGCCCTGCTCGCGGCGCCTGCCATCGCCCAGCAGACGCCCGCAGCGGCGACGATCGACGACCTGCGTCGCGACCTCGAGGCACTGACGCAGCGGCTCGAGCGAGTCGAGTCGGAGAATGCCTATCTCAGGGACCATGCCCGGGCGACCCGCAAGGAGATGGCCGGGGCGGATGTCGCCCTCGCAAAGCTCCCGGCAATCGAGAAGGACGCGAAGGCGGTCGACTGGGCATCGAAGGTCCGGTTGAAGGGCGATTTTCGCTACCGCCACGAGCGGATCGAGAACGAACTCGCCAGCGGCGCAACCAGCGACCGGCTGCGCCATCGCGTGCGCGTGCGCCTCGGTGTCGAGGCCAAGGTCACGGACACGGTCAAGGCGGTCGTGCAGGTCGCGACGGCCGGCGACGACCGCGACCCGCGTTCGACCAACCAGACGCTCGGGGAGGGTGCGACACGCAAGGCGCTCGGTCTCGATCTCGCCTACGCAGACTGGACGCCCGTGCAGGGCTTCAACGTGCAGCTCGGCAAGATCCCGTACGCCTGGCAGCGCGTGGGCAGCTACTTCTGGGACGGCGATATCACCTGGGAAGGCGGCGCGGCGCGGCTCGCGCGCGGCCCGTTCTTCGCGAGCGCCATCGGCGCGTGGCTCTCCGAGTCCGACTCGGGTGCCGACGCCAATCTCTTCGGCGGCCAGATCGGCTTCAAGTCGAAGGTCGGTGGGCGGCTCGGCCTGACGGCGGCGATCGGCTACTTCGATGCAGGTGCCGTGCAGGACGAGGTTACGCTCACATCGGCGACACCCGCCTGCACGGCGAACAGCCTGTTCTTCGGCGGCGCCCAGGGAAATCGTACCGAGGTCGTGGGGGGCTGCCGGCGCCTGCGTGACGACTACGACATGGTCGAAGCGCTGGCGCAGGTCGACGTCGAGGTCGGCAGACTGCCGCTCGCGGTGTTCGCGGACTACATCCGCAACCACGGTGCGCTCGACAACGACACGGGCTATTCGTTCGGGCTGACGCTCGGCAAGGCATCGAATGCCCGCAGCTGGGAGATCTCGTGGATCTACCAGGACCTGGAGCAGAACGCCCAGTTCGGCCAGTTCGTCGACTCCGACTTCGGCGGCGGCATCACCTGGTCGAAGGGCAGTGTGATCAAGGCGGCCTGGGTCCCGGCCAAGAACTGGACGATCAACGGCACGTATTTCCTGAACGAGCGCGTGCTCGCCGGCGCCGGATCCGTCACCGAGACATGGCGCGATTACGACCGCGTGCAATTCGACCTGAACTACAGATTCTGACGGCCGACTGTCACGGAACCGTCACAGACCGGCCCTAGCATTGACCCGAACATGGAGAGAGCATTCATGAAATCGATTCCGGTACTGACCGCAATGGCCGCGCTCGCGGCAGGCCTGGCCCTCGTCCCGCAGGACGCCGCGGCCCAGCAGACCATAAAGCTCGACGGCTCGAGCACCGTTTTCCCGATTTCCGAGGCCGTGGCCGAGGAGTTCCAGATCGCACGCCGCGGCAAGGTGCGGGTCACCGTCGGCATCTCCGGCACCGGCGGCGGCTTCAAGAAGCTCTGCCGTGGCGAGATCGACATTGCGGATGCGTCGCGCCCCATCAGCAAGTCCGAGATGGAGGCCTGCGCAAGGGCGGGTATCCAGTACATCGAACTGCCGGTCGCCTATGACGCGCTGACGGTCGCCGTGAACCCGAAGAACACCTGGGTCGACACGCTCACCGTCGCCGAGCTGAAGAAGATGTGGGAGCCGGCGGCGCAGGGCGCGATCAGGACCTGGAAGCAGGTGAATCCGCAGTGGCCGGCGCAGCCGCTCGCGCTGTTCGGCCCGGGCGCCGATTCGGGCACCTTCGATTACTTCACCGAGGCGATCGTCGGCAAGGCGAAGTCGAGCCGCGGCGATTTCACCGCGAGCGAAGACGACAACGTGCTGGTGCAGGGCGTCGAGTCGGATGTCAACGCGCTTGCATACTTCGGCTACGCGTACTACGCGCCGAACGCGGCGAAGATGAAGGCGGTGAAGATCGTCAATTCGAAGGGACAGGCCATCGCCCCGTCGCCGCGCGGCGTGCTCGACGGCAGCTACGAGCCACTGTCCCGCCCGATTTTCATCTATGTGAACAAGGCGTCGGCGCAGCGTGCCGAGGTGAAGGCGTTCGTCGAGTTCTACCTGTCGCAGGGTGCGCCGCTCGTCGAGGAAGTGAAGTACGTGCCGCTTGCGAAGGGCGCGTACGAGAAGGCGCTCGCCAACTTCCGCGCCGGCAAGGCGGGCACCGCGTTTGGCGGCCGGAATGAAGTCGGCCTCACGGTCGAGGAACTGCTCGCGCGGGAAGCGAACTTCTGAGCACGGGCGCCGCGTGAATCCGCAGCAGACCATCCCTGCGTCGTTCCGGGCCTCGATCCGGCGGCGCAGGGCGCGGGACCGCGTGATCGAAACGCTGCTGCTCGCCGCGGGGCTCGCAGCCGTCTTCGCGACCGCCGCCATCGTCTGGATTCTCGTCAGCGAGGCCCTGCCGTTCTTCGAGCACGTGCCGGTCAGGGACTTCCTGACCGACACCCTTTGGACGCCGCTGTTCGCCGAGCCGCGCTACGGCATCATGCCGCTCGTCGCCGGCACGCTCGTCACGACCTTCGTCGCGCTGCTGGTCGCGATGCCCGCGGGTACCGTGATCGCCATCTACCTGTCCGAGTTCGCGAGCCACCGGCTGCGGGAAGTGGTGAAGCCCGCGCTCGAGATGCTCGGCGCCGTGCCGACGGTCGTCTACGGCTACTTCGCGCTCGCGATGGTGACGCCGTTCCTGCAGAAGCTGATACCGGGATTGCCGGGATTCAACATGCTGTCCGCCGGCCTCGTGATCGGCATCATGATCGTGCCGTACGTCGCCTCCGTGAGCGAGGATGCGATGCGCGCGGTGCCGAATGACATGCGCGAGGGCAGCTATGCGATGGGTGCGACGCGCTTCCAGACCGCGACACGCGTCGTGGTGCCCGGGGCACTCTCCGGCATCGCCGCGGCCTATATCCTCGGCATCTCCCGCGCGGTCGGCGAGACGATGGTGGTCGCGGTGGCCGCGGGCCTGCAGCCGAACCTGACCTGGAACCCGACCGAGCCTGCCGCGACGATCACGTCATTCATCGTGCAGGTGAGCCTCGGCGACCTGCCGCACGACAGCATCGGTTACCAGTCGATCTTTGCCGCGGGACTCGTGCTGCTCGTCATCACGCTCGCCTTCAACATTGCCGGTTTCGTGCTGACTCGCCGGTTCCGGGAGACGTACTGATGGGGAACATCGAGCGCCGCAAGCTCATGGACCGGGTCTTCGTGATCGTCGGCCTGTTCGCGCTGATCGCTGCGCTGGCGGTGCTGTTCGCGCTGTTCGCCGACCTCGTGGTGCAGGGCGCGCCGCGGCTCGACGCGGGTTTCCTGACTTCGTTCGCGTCGCGCAAGCCGGCGGAGGCGGGCATCCTCGCGGCCTGGGTGGGCACGGCGCTCATCATGCTGGTCACCGCATGCGTCGCGATGCCGTTGGGTGTGGCCGCCGCGATCTATCTCGAGGAGTACGCGCCGAAGAACGGGTTCACCGCGATCATCGAGGTGAACGTGACCAATCTCGCGGGGGTGCCGTCGATCATCTACGGCCTGCTGGCCCTCGGCCTGTTCGTCTACAGGTTCAACTTCGGCCAGAGCATCCTCGCGGCCGGCTCTACGCTCGCGCTGCTGATACTGCCGATCGTGATCGTCGCGACGCGCGAGGCGGTCCGCGCCGTGCCGCGACCGATCCGCGAAGCCGCGTACGCACTCGGCGCGACCCGCTGGGAGGTCACGGCGCACCATGTGCTGCCGTATTCCATGGGTGGCGTGCTGACCGGCATGATCATCGGCCTGTCGCGCGCCATCGGCGAGACCGCGCCGATCATCACGATCGGCGCGCTCTCGTTCATCGCGTTCCTGCCGGCCTCGCCGTTCACGAGCGAGTTCCCGTTCCTGTCATTCGCATGGCTGAAGGATCCGTTCACCGCGATGCCCATCCAGATGTTCAACTGGGTGTCGCGCCCGGACCCGGATTTTCGCGTCAATGCAGCCGCCGCGGGCGCCATCCTGCTCGGCATGACGCTGCTGATGAACGGCCTCGCGATCTGGCTGCGCTTCCGTTTCCGCAAGAGGATCTACTGGTGAGGCCATGTCCACGACGACCCGCATAGCGGCGCCGGCTCCGCCGGTCGCGCGTCCCGTCACGCAGGACGCGCCCGTCAAGGCGCGCACCCGCAAGCTCAATTTCTTCTACGGTGACCGGCACGCGCTCAAGGACCTCGATCTCGAGATCCGCGACCGGCGGGTGACCGCGCTGATCGGACCGTCCGGCTGCGGCAAGAGCACATTGCTGCGTTGCTTCAACCGCATGCACGACCTCACGCCGCACACGCGCTACGAGGGGTCGATCCACCTTTTTCCCGACGGGGTCGACCTCGTGTCGAGCAGCCTCGACCCGATCGAAGTGCGCATGCGCATCGGCATGGTGTTCCAGAAGCCGAATCCGTTCCCGAAGTCGATTTTCGAGAATGTCGCCTACGGGCTGCGCGTGCGCGGCATGCGCTCGAGGGTGCTGATCGAGGAAGAGGTCGAGAAGGCGCTGCGCGAGGCGGCGTTGTGGGACGAGGTCAAGGATCGCCTGCACACGTCCGGTCTTTCGTTGTCCGGCGGGCAGCAGCAGCGCCTGTGCATTGCGCGGGCGCTGGCGACCAGCCCCGAAATGCTGCTGTTCGACGAGCCGACCTCGGCGCTCGATCCGATCGCGACCGCGCGCATCGAGGAGCTGATCGGCACGCTGCGCGAGCGTGTCACGGTGCTGATCGTGACGCACAACATGCAGCAGGCCGCACGGGTGTCGGACTACACGGCTTTCATGTATTTGGGCGAGCTGGTCGAGTTCGACGCGACGAGCAGGCTGTTCACGAACCCCGGCAGGAAGGCGACGGAAGACTACATCACGGGCCGTTACGGCTGACACTGCTGCCGGATTGCCGTCCCGGCCCCTGCCGGCCGTCGACGCGGCGGTCTCGATGCTCCGCCTCGGGGTGTTCGAGATGGGTGGGCTCGAGTCGCCGCGCGGCCTGCGCGCGGTCGCGCAGCCCCGGCGTTGCAGGTCAGTCGGCGCGCAGCAGTTCGTTGATGCCGGTCTTTGCGCGGGTCTTCTCGTCCACCCGCTTGACGATGATCGCGCAGGCGAGCGCGCAGCTGCCATCCTTCGACGGCAGCGTGCCCGGCACGACCACAGACCCGGCCGGCACGCGGCCCTGCAGCACCGTGCCCGATTCGCGGTCGTAGATGCGGGTACTCTGGCCGAGGAACACGCCCATCGAGATCACCGAGCCGCGCTCGACGATCACGCCCTCGACGACCTCGGAGCGCGCGCCGATGAAGCAGTCGTCCTCGATGATCGTGGGGGCCGCCTGCAGCGGCTCGAGCACGCCGCCGATGCCGACGCCGCCCGAGAGGTGCACGTTGCGGCCGATCTGCGCGCAGGAGCCGACGGTGGCCCAGGTGTCGACCATCGTGCCGGCACCCACGTAGGCACCGATGTTGACGTAGGACGGCATCAGCACGACGTTCGGCGCGACGTAGGCGCCGCGGCGCACGATCGCGTGCGGCACGACGCGCGCGCCGCCCGCGCGGAACGCCGCGTCGTCGCTGCCTGCGTATTTCAGCGGCACCTTGTCGTAGAAGCGCGTGTAGCCGGCATCGACCACGGTGTTGTCGTGCGTGCGGAAGTAGAGCAGCACGGCCTTCTTGAGCCACTCGTTGACGACCCAGCGGTGGCCGTCGTGACTCGCGACACGGGCCTCGCCACGGTCGAGCAGCGCGATCGCGGTGTCGATGGCGGTCGAGATGTCATCCGGCACCCGGCCGGGTGCGAGCCCGGCGCGCTGTTCGAACGCGGCATCGATGGTGGACTTCAGGGTGTCGAGGTCGGGCATGGCGCGCTCCGGTGGGCGAGCGCGCATCGTGCCGACCTCGGCGGCGAGTCGCAACCCGGGCGGGCGGATCGATGCGCCGGCGGTCGTGAGCCGGTGCGTCTCAGGGGTGCAGCGCGACGCGGGCGGGACGGGCGGGCGGCGGCTGCGATGCTGCGTCCGCGAGCCCGGCGAGCACGATGTCGAGGGGTACCGGCGCACCGAATGCATAGCCCTGGCCGTACGTGACGCCGAGCGAACGCAGGCGCTCGGCGATCGCGTCGGTCTCGACATACTCGGCGACCGTGTCGAGGCCGAGCTGACCCGCGATCTGCAGCACCGCCCGCACCACGCCCTCGGAGCGGTCGTCGGTGAGGATGTCGCGCACGAAGGAGCCGTCGATCTTGAGCGCCGAGACCGGCAGCGATTTCAGGTAGGCGAGCGAGGAGAAGCCGGTGCCGAAATCGTCGAGCGCAAAGTGCACGCCGAGCGCGCCGACGCGCTCGATGAAGCGCTGCGCGGCAGCGATGTCCGATATGGCGGCGCTCTCGGTGAACTCGAAGACGAGGAGTTCCGGCGGCACCGCGGCGCCCTTCAATGCAGTGCGCACGAAGTCGGCGAAATCCGGCTGCACGAGCGATTGCGCGGAGACATTGATCGAGAAGCAGACATTGCGGGAGCGCAGCACCGCCGCGTGCGGATCGAGCATCGCGATCGCGCGGCCCACCACCCAGCGGTCGAGTTGCGGCAGCAGCTGATAGCGCGTGGCCGCGGAGATGAAGCGCGACGGCGAGACCGGCGCCCCCGCCTGGTCGCGCATGCGGATCAGAATCTCGTGCCGTCGCGGCCGCGTCGGGTCCCACAGCGATTCGATCGGCTGCGCGTACAGCACGAAGCGGTTCTGCGCGAACGCGTCGGTCAGGTCGCGGAATACCTGCAGGTCGTCGCGCCGCTGCACGAGGCTCGCATCGTTCTGCGCAAAGAGCTCGACACGGTTCCGGCCGCGATCCTTGGCCGCCTTGCAGGCCGTCTCGGCGATCGCGAGCACGTGCTCGGGCGACTCGCCGGAAACTGCCGCGGCGACGCCGAAGCTCGCGGTGACGCGCAGTCCCGAGTGCGCCGGCGGCGGCGGCAATGCTTCGACGGCCTGGCGCGCCGCCTCGGCCCAGACGCGGCCCTGGTTCAGCGTGCAGTCGCGCAGCAGCGCGACGAAGCGGTCGCCCGCGAAACGGCTCGCCATGTCGACGCGCAGGCCGCCGTAGTCGTGCCACAGTGCGGCGACGCTGCGCAGGATCTCGTCCCCGGCCGCAAAGCCGAAGAGGTCGTTGGTCACGTGCAGCTGGTCGAGGTCGGCGTAGACGACGCAGACATTCGCGCCGGGCGCCGCGAGCACTCCGCGCAGGCGCTCCTCGAACACGTGGCGCGCGGGCAGACTCGTCAGCGGGTCGTGCTCGATCTCGGTCGCCGCCAGCACGCGCGGGATGATGTGCTCGAGGCGGCGCGCGTCGCGAGGCGTGAGCCGGCGGCTTTCGCGCAGCGCGAAGGCCATGATGAGGCCGTGATGCACGCCGCCGGACTCCACGGGGGAGGCGATCACGGTCCAGGGCAGCAGGTCGGAATCGGGCGTCTCGCGCAGCCTGGCGACGATCGTCGTGCGACGACGGGCCGCGACTTCTTCGGACAGCGAGCCGCGCGCGAGGCGGCGCAGTGTTTCGAGCTCGGTCTGCGGAATCGATCGGCGGGTCACGCAGCGCTCGAGTTGGCGGTCGGCGAGCCAGAGCAGCACGCCGTCGCAGCCGAGGTGCGCGGCGCGGGCATCGAGCGTCGCCTCGAGCCGGTCGGCACCGGCGCTGCGGCCGGCATGACTCGAGGTGGCGAGCAGCCAGCGCAGCTCCGCGGTCTGTTCGGCGGCCTGCAGGCTGGCGAAGCGCTGGCGCCGCAGTTGGGCGGAAGCGGCCACTTCACGCGCGAGCAGCAGGAGGACGGGGCGCAGCGACTGCGAGAGCGCGGCGCCGTCCGGGTCGGCCGCGCTGCGCGATGCGGGGCCGATGAGGCCGAGCCAGGCGAGCGGTGGCTTGCCTTCCTCGCCGACAGGCAGCAGCAGGCCGGTCGCGGGGTCGGCGCTGCGGGCGAGCGCGAGCGCAGCGGCGATGTCGCGCTGGCGCATGAGGGCGAGCACCTGCTCGAGGCCTGCGCGCAGGTCGAGCGCATCGGTGCCGTCCTCGCTCCACCACAGGCGCCCGTCGGGCCCATAGAGGATGACGCGACGGGTGCGCGGGAACAGCGAACGCACGATCTGTGCGTGGGGGGCTGCGTCGAAGGGCTGCGCCGCCAAGGCATCCCGTCCATGTGAATTATGACAAGCGGATTGTGCGGCCTGTCCGCGGAGGGCGACCGCGACGCGAGTCACGAATTTCCGGCGGGGAGCGTGCTACCGGTCGAAAAAGGCCCGGATGCGGCCTGCGGCCTCCACGCATTCCGCCAGCGGCGCGACAAGTGAAATGCGCACCCGCCGGGCGCCCGGATTGACGCCGTGCGCCTCGCGCGCGAGGTAACTGCCCGGCAGGATCGTGACGTTCTGTGCCGCATGCAGCGCGCGCGTGACGGTCGTGTCGTCTTCAAGCACGTCGGGCCAGAGGTAGAACCCGCCATCGGGTGCCGCCACGTCGAGCACCGGCGCGAGCAGCGGCACGACGCGTGCGAATTTCTCGCGGTACAGTGCGCGGTTTGCCGCCGCGTGCGCATCGTCGCTCCACGCCTCGATGCTCGCGAGTTGCGTCGGCACCGGCATCGCGCAGCCGTGATAGGTGCGATAGCGGAGGAATGCCCGGATCAGGGCAGGATCGCCGGCCACGAAGCCCGAGCGCAGCCCGGGCACGCTCGAGCGCTTCGAGAGGCTGTGAAAGACGATGCAACGCTCGAAGCGGTCGCGACCCGTGGCGCGCGCTGCCTCGAGCAGGGACGGCGGCGGCCGCGCCTCGTCGAGCCACAGGTCGGCGTAGCACTCGTCGAGCGCGATCACGAAGTCGTGTCGCTCCGCGAGCGCGAGCGCCTGCTCGAGATACGCGCGCGACAGCACGGCGCCGGTCGGGTTGCCGGGGGAACACAGCACGAGGATCTGCACGTCGCGCCACACGTGGACGGGCACGGCATCGAGGTCCGGTACGTAACGTGTCGCGGCGGTCGTGTTGAGGAAGTAGGGTGTCGCGCCCGCGAGCAGCGCCGCGCCCTCGTAGATCTGGTAGAACGGATTCGGCATCGCGACGAGGGCGGGCCGGGTGCCGTCGATCGCGGCCTGCACGAATGCGAACAGCGCCTCGCGCGTGCCGTTGACCGGCAGCACCATGGTCTCGCCATCGACCGTCCCCGCGCCGAGCGCGAAGCGGCGTTCGAGCCAGCGTGCCGCGGCCGCGCGCAGCGCGGGCAGTCCCACCGTCGACGGATAGCTGCCGAGTGCGCCGAGTGCGCCGCGCAGTGCCTCCACCACGAAAGCGGGCGGCTCGTGCTTCGGTTCGCCGATCGACAGTGCGATGTGCGCGAGGTCGGCGGGAGGCTGGTTGCCGGCGAGGAGCGCCGCGAGCTTCTCGAACGGATAGGTGTGCAGCCGTGCGATGCGCGGGTTCATGCCGCGCGCCTGCGTTCGAGCGCATCGGCGAGGCGCTGCTGCAGCCGCTCCGCCGCGACCGCGTCGAGTGGCTTGTTCAGCGCGTCGGTGACGTAGAACACGTCCTCGGCGCGCTCGCCCACCGTCATGATGCGCGCATTCAGCAGGTGCACGCGCTCTTCCATCAAGACCTTGCCGACATCGCACAGGAGCCCGGGCCGGTCACCGGCGGTCAGCTCGATCACGGAGCGACGGTGGCGCTCGTCCGTGCTGACGGCAATCTGGGTCGGGGTGTGGAACATGCGTGTCTGTCGCGGCGCGCGCCGGTACACCGCGGGCGTCTCGCCTGCGGGCGATTGCAGGGAACGCCACAGCGCCTGTTCGATCTCGCCGAGGCGTTCCACATCGTTGATCGGCGCGCCGTCGTCCTCGAGGACGTGGTAGACGTCGAGGCTGTGGCCGTCTTCCGTCGGCGAGATGTGCGCATCGACGATCGTGAGCCCGAGCTGGTCGAGCACGGCCGTTGCGCGTGCAAAGCCATGGTGGCGATGCGGCGCGAACGTGAAGATGGCCGTCGTGCCGCGGACGCTGCGCGGATCGAGCGCGACGACCGGCGCCTCGTCGCGCGCGTCGCGGTCGGCGAGCAGCCGCGTGTGCCACGTGATCTCGTCGGCGCTGTTGCGCAGGAAATAGCCGGGCGTCAGTCGTGCCCACACCGCGTCGACCTGCGCCTCGCTGCAGCCGCCCGCGAGGAGCGCGCTGCGCGCCGCGGCCTGTGCGTCGCGGATCAGCTCGTCCTGGTCGATCGGCGTCTCGAGGCCCCGCCGCAGCGCCCTGCGGGTGCGCTCGTAGAAGGTGTGGAAGAGCGACGCTTTCCACGAATTCCACAGCTTCGGGTTGGTGCCGCGCACATCCGCGCAGGTGAGCACATAGAGATAGTCGAGGTGGGTCTCGTCGCCGACCCGGAGCGCGAAATCGTTCACGACCTCCGGCTCGGAGATGTCCTGCTTCTGCGCGGTCACGGACAGGATCAGGTGGTTCCTCACGAGCCAGGCGACGAGCCGCGCGTCGTAGCGCGTGAGCCCCTGCTCGAGGCAGAACGCCTCGGCATCGACGGCGCCGAGTTCCGAGTGATCGCCGCCGCGGCCCTTGGCGATGTCGTGGAAGAGCGCGGCGAGGTAGGCGAGTTCGGGCTTCGGCAGTTCGCGGAACACGGCCGAGACTTGCGGCAGTTCGTGGTCGTAGCGCGAGATCGCGAGGCGACGCAGGTTGCTGACCACGAACAGCGTGTGCGCGTCCACCGTGTAGGTGTGGAAGAGGTCATACTGCATGCGGCCGACGATCCGGCCGAAAGCCGGGATGTAGCGGCCGAGCACGCCGTAGGTATTCATGCGCCGCAGTTCGTGGGTCACGCCGACCGGCGCGCGCAGGATCTCGAGGAACAGGCGATGGTGACGCGGGTTCTGGCGGAACTCCTCGTCGATCAGCCACAGCGAGCGGCCGATCTCGCGGATGGTTTCGGCACGCACGCCGCGGATCTGGGGATGCTGCTGCAGCAGCACGAACAGTTCGAGCAGCGCGGACGGGGAGCGCGCGAACACATCGTCGTGCACGGTCTCGAGGTAGTCGCTGCGCACCTGGAAGCGCGCATTGAGCGGCGTGGGCGGTGCGCCTTCGGTCAGGATCGCTTCGCGGAAGAGCTGCAGCAGCAGTTCATTCAGCAGGCTCACGTCCATCACCGTGCGGTAATAGCGCTGCATGAACTGTTCGACCGCCAGCGTGTAGGAGGCATCCTCGTAGCCGAAATCCTTCGCGAGACGGATCTGGTGATCGAAGAGGAGGCGGTCTTCGCGGCGACCGGTGAGCAGGTGCAGTCCGCAGCGCACCTTCCACAGGAAGGCCTGTGCCTGCTTCAGCTTGCGCAGTTCCGACGGCGCGAGAAAGCCGTGCGTGACGAGCTCGTCGAGCGTCGCGACGCCGAAGTGGCGCTTGGCGACCCAGGCGATCGTCTGGATGTCGCGCAGCCCGCCCGGTGCCGTCTTGACGTTCGGCTCGAGATTGTAGGCGGTGTCGTTGGCCTTCAGGTGCCGTTCGGTCTGCTCGCGCACCTTGGCCTCGAAGAACTCGCGTACCGGCCAGAGCCGCTGCGGCGCGAGCGCCGCGCGCATCGCCTGCGTGAGCGCCTCGTCGCCTGCGAGATGCCGCGCCTCGACGAGGGAAGTCATCACCGACACGTCGGCCGCGCCCTCGGTGACACACTCGGCGACCGTGCGCACGCTGTTGCCGATCTCGAGGCCGATGTCCCACAGGAACGCGACGAGCGCACCGACGGGACCGCGCTCGGCGGCCGCAAGGGGCGCCGGCACGAGGATCAGCACGTCGACGTCGGAGCACGGCGCGAGTTCCTCGCGACCGTAGCCACCGACGGCCACCAGTGCCCAGAGGTCCGCAGTACCGAGGTGCGCGCGCCAGGCGGCGCGGAGCACGACATCGATCAATTGCGCGCGCGCATGCACGATCGCCTCGACCGATTCCTCGGCGTGGAATCGCGCGGCGAGCTCGGCGTGCGCTTCGCGCAGCGCGTCGCGATAGAGCGGCGCGGAGAGCGGATCGGCGGCGAGGCGCCCTGCCAGCCGCTCGAGCAACGGCCAGTGCAGCTCCCGGGCGGCGGCGGGCCCGCTGTCTTCCAGGCTGTCTGCGGAGGGCATCAGTGCCGGTCCGCGGCACCGAGCGTCAGTACCTCGACGCCGCTTTCAGTGACGAGCACTGTGTGCTCCCACTGCGCCGACAGCGAATGATCCTTCGTGACGACCGTCCAGCCGTCCTTCAGCACGGCGACGTGGCGCTTGCCGGCGTTGACCATCGGCTCGATCGTGAACGTCATTCCCGGCTCGAGCACGAGACCGGTGCCCGGGGTGCCGTAGTGCAGCACCTGCGGGTCTTCGTGGTACACGCGACCGATGCCGTGACCGCAGTATTCGCGCACGACCGAGAAATTCCGTTCCTCGACGTACGACTGGATCGCGTGACCGATGTCCCCGAGGCGCGCGCCGGGCCGCACCTGCCCGATGCCCTGCCACATCGCCTCGAAACAGGTCTGCGTGAGCCGCTGCGCCTGGATGCCGGGCTTGCCGACGTAGTACATGCGGCTGGTGTCGCCGTGAAAGCCGTCGCGGATCACCGTGACATCGATGTTGACGATGTCGCCCGCCTTCAGCAGCTTGTCGTTCGGGATGCCGTGGCAGACGACATGGTTCACGGACGTGCAGATCGTCTTCGGGAAGCCGCGGTAATTCAGGTTCGCCGGCACGGTGCGCTGCACGTCGACGATGAACGTGTGGCAGATCCGGTCGAGTTCGCCGGTGGTGATGCCGGGCTGCACGTGCTCCGCGATCATGTCGAGGACATCGCCGGCGAGGCGGCCGGCCGTGCGCATTTTCTCCTGTTCTTCCGGGGTCTTGATCGATACGGGCATCAGCGGGGCAGGATTGGTGTAAGGCGTTGTTTTCGCGAGAAACACATGGTATAAAGCGCGGCCTTTTTTGGCAACGCAATCCACACGCGCAACCATTTCACTTCCGGTTGGGTGTTCCCGCAGGCATGTTCCCGCGGGGATGGCCGGAAGGGCGGCGCGGAGGCCCAACCCGACAGGAGTATGTATGTCCGGCGTGTCCATGAGACAGATGCTGGAAGCGGGCGTCCATTTCGGACACCAGACCCGCTTCTGGAACCCGAAGATGGCTCCCTTCATCTTCGGCGAGCGCAACCGTATCCACATCATCAACCTCGAGAAGACGCAGCCTCTCTACCAGGAAGCGGCGAACTTCGTGAAGGGCGTCGTCGCCGACGGCGGCACGGTGCTGTTCGTCGGCACCAAGCGCTCGGCGCGCGACGCGGTGCAGGCGGAAGCCGCGCGCTGCACGATGCCGTACGTCAACCAGCGCTGGCTCGGCGGCATGCTCACCAACTTCAAGACGATCCGCCAGTCGATCAAGCGGCTCGCCGACCTGAATGAAATGCGCGAGAGCGGCCTGCTCGACAAGCGCGGCAAGAAGGAAGCGACGCAGCTGCGGCGCGAGATGGACAAGCTCGAACGCAGCCTCGGCGGCATCAAGGACATGGAATCGCTGCCCGACGCACTGTTCGTAATCGACGTCGGTCACGAGAACATCGCGATCCACGAGGCGAGGAAGCTCGGCATTCCGGTCGTCGCGATCGTCGACACGAACTGCTCGCCCGACGGCATCGACTTCGTGGTGCCGGGCAACGACGACGCGATGCGCGCAATCCAGTTGTATGCGAGCGGCATCGCGGATGCCGTTCTCGAAGGCAAGGCCTCGGTGCCTCAGGTCGCGGTCGGCGAGGACGAATTCGTCGAACTCGATGCCGAAGGCAATCCGAAGAAGAAATCCGGCCGCGGCCGCAGACCGACCGCCGCCGCGGTGCGTCACCGCAAGGCGCCTCCGGCCCGGCGTCGTCCGGCGGCGACGCCATCTGCCGTCGGCGCGGCACCTGCCGCCGGTTCGGCGCAGGTCCCGGCTGCCGGCGAGGCGAGCGAGCAGGCCATCGACGCGGTCATCGGCGAGGCCGAGGCGCTGGAGGACGTGGTGGTCGGCCAGGACGACGGCGAACGCAGCGTGAGTGGCTCGGCCACGCGCCGCCGCGCGCCTGCCGGCGGAGCGCGCCGTCCCGGCGCGAAGGCCTGATCATGAGCGTTACTGCAGAAACGGTCAGGCAGCTGCGCGAGCGCACCGGCGCCGGCATGATGGAGTGCAAGCGCGCGCTCGTCGAGACGGGCGGCGATCTCGACGCCGCCGCCGAACTGATGCGCAAGCAGGGTCTCGCGAAGGCCGACAAGAAGGCCGCGCGGGTCGCGGCCGAGGGCGTGATCGTGGTCGAGAAGTCGGCCGACGGCCACGCGGCCGCGATGGTCGAGGTGAACTGCGAGACCGATTTCGTCGCGCGCGAGCAGGATTTCCGGGGCTTCGCCGCGGACGTCGCGCGCGCCGCGCTCGCTGCGCGCACGAGTTCGCTCGAAGCGCTGCTTGCGGCGACACTGCCGTCCGGCGAGAGCGTCGACGAGCGCCGTCGGGCGCTGATCGCCAAGATCGGCGAGAACATCTCGGTGCGCCGGGTCGTCTTCGTCCAGGGGCAAGGCCCCCTCGGCGCGTATGTCCACGGCACGCGCATCGGTTCGCTCGTTGCCCTCGAGGCCGGCGACGCCGAACTCGCGCGCGACCTCGCGATGCATGTCGCGGCGAGCAATCCGAAGTACCTGTCGGCCGCGCAGGTGCCGGCGGACGAAGTGGCGAAGGAGCGCGAGATCCTCACCGAACAGGCGAAGGCCGACCCGAAGAACCAGGGCAAGCCCGACAACATTCTCGCGCAGATCGTCGAGGGCAAGGTCAGGAAGGCGCTCTCGGAGATCACGCTCCACGGGCAGCCGTTCGTGCGCGACGACAAGGTCACCGTCGAGAAGCTGCTCGCGGGTGCCAAGGCCCGGGTCGCCTCGTTCGAGCGCTTCGAAGTGGGCGCCGGCATCGAGAAGAGGCAGGACGACTTCGTCGCCGAGGTCATGGCCCAGGTGAAGGGCGCCGCGGGCGGCAAGCACTGACGGGCGAGGCCCGACGAGAAAACCCCGCCGCAAGCGGGGTTTCTTTCATGGGGAAGCAATGCAAGTGACCACAGCCAGCCACACAGCGCGCTACGCACGCATCCTCGTCAAGCTCTCGGGAGAGGCGCTGCTCGGCAGCGCGGATTACGGCATCGACCCGGTGGTGCTGAAGCGCATCGCGCTCGAGATCAAGGACGTCGCAGGCCTCGGCGTGCAGGTGGCGGTGGTGATCGGCGGCGGCAACATCTTCCGCGGCGCGGGACTCGCACGCTCCGGCATGGACCGAGTGACGGCCGACCAGATGGGCATGCTCGCGACGGTGATGAACGCCCTCGCGATGCAGGACGCGCTGGAGGGCGTCGGCATGCACGCACGCGTGCAGAGCGCCATCCGCATCAACGAGGTCTGCGAGGACTTCATCCGCCGTCGCGCCGTGCGCCACCTCGAAAAGGGGCGCATCGTGATCTTCGCGGGCGGCACCGGCAATCCGTTCTTCACGACGGACACCGCCGCGTCGCTGCGCGCGATCGAGATCGAGGCCGACGTGCTGCTGAAGGCGACCAAGGTGAACGGCATCTACTCGGCGGACCCCGTCACCCATCCGGGTGCCCAGCGCTACGCGCGCCTCACGTTCGATCGCGTGCTGGCGGAGCGGCTGAACGTGATGGACGCGACGGCGATCGTGATGTGCCGCGACAACGGCTTGCCTTTGCAGGTGTTCAATCTCAACAATGCCGGTGACCTGATGCGCATCGTGCGCGGCGAGGACGTCGGCACGGTGGTCACGAACGACTGACACGGGAGCGGACATGCTCGACGACCTGAAGAAAGATGCCGCGGCACGCATGGCGAAATGCGTCCAGACCTTCCAGGCGGACGTCAAGAAGCTGCGCACGGGCCGTGCCCACCCGAGCCTCGTCGAACACCTGAAGGTCGACTATTACGGCACGGACGTGCCGCTGTCGCAGGTGTCGAACATCACGATCGAGGATGCGAGGACGATCGCCATCACGCCCTGGGAGAAGACCATGGTGCAGGTGATCGAAAAGGCGATCCACAAGTCGGACCTCGGACTCACGCCGATGACGGCGGGCGCGGTGATCCGCGTGCCGCTGCCGCCGCTGACCGAGGAGCGGCGCCGCGACATCACGAAAGTGGTGCGTCAGGATGCCGAGAACGCGCGCGTCGCCGTGCGCAACGTGCGTCGCGACGTGCTGGCGGACTCGAAGGAACTGCTGAAGGAGAAGCTGATCACGCAGGACGACGAGAAGCGCATCGAGGCGGAGATCCAGAAGCTCACCGACAAGCACGTCGCGGACATCGACCAGCAGCTCGCCGCCAAAGAAAAAGAAATCATGCAGGTCTAGCGCGTGGGCGCGATCCTGCCACGTCACGTCGCGATCATCATGGACGGCAATGGCCGCTGGGCCGAGCGGCGCGGGCTCGCGCGCCATGCCGGCCATCGCGAGGGCGTGCCCGTCGTGCGCCTGTGCGTCGAGGAGTGCGTGCGGCGCGGCATCGGGGCGCTGACACTGTTCGCGTTCAGCAGCGAGAACTGGCGCCGGCCCGAGGTGGAAGTGGCGAACCTGATGACCCTGTTCTTCGACGCGCTCGAGAGGGAGGTCGCCGAGCTCGATGCGAACGGCGTGCGCCTGCGCGTCATCGGCGATCGTCATGCGCTCAGCGTGCGGTTGCAGGCGCGGGTCGCGGAGGCGGAGCGGCGCACCGCGGGCAATACGCGGCTCGACCTGCAGATTGCGGTCAGTTACGGCGGGCGCTGGGACATCGTGCAGGCGGCCCGCAAACTCGCGGCGGAAGTCGCGACGGGTTCGCTGCGTGCGGCAGACATCGACGAAGCGCGCTTCGGCGGCGCGCTCGCGCTCGCCGACCTGCCGGATCCGGACCTGTTCATCCGCACGGGCGGCGAGCGGCGCATCAGCAATTTCCTGCTGTGGAACCTCGCGTACACCGAGCTGTGGTTCACCGACACACTGTGGCCCGACTTCGATGTGGCTGCATTCGAGTCCGCGCTCGAGGCCTTTGCGCTGCGCGAGCGGCGCTTCGGTCTCGCGGCGGCGCCAGGCGAGCGCGATCGTGCTTAGACAGCGTGTCGTGACGGCACTCGCGCTCGGCGCCTTCATCATCGTCGTGCTCTTCCTGCTGCCCGCGTGGGCGGCGGTTGCCGTGATCACGGCCGCGATCCTCGCGGGCGCGTGGGAATGGTCGGCCTTCATCGGATCGGGCGGGCGGGTGTCGACGATCGCGCGACTCGCGTTCGTTGCCGTCGTGATCGCGCTCATCGCGGCGCTCGCGTTGCCGGCTGCGCCGCCGCTCCCCGGCCGCAGCGTGCTCGCGATCGCGATCGCCTGGTGGGTCGTGGCGCTCGGCTGGATCACGCTCGCGCCGGCCGTGGCGCCGCGCCCGACCGGCGCGATCGCGGGGTTCCTGACGCTCGTGCCGGCCTGGTATGCGCTCGTGCACCTGCGCACCGACGTCGCCGCGGGCGCGCAGTGGGTGCTATTCCTGCTGATCCTCGTGACGGCGACGGATTCCGGCGCGTATTTCACGGGGCGGCGATTCGGGCGCGTCAAGCTCGCGCCACGCGTATCGCCGGGCAAGACCTGGGAGGGCGTCATCGGTGGCTTCGTGGCCGGATGCGTCGCCGCGATCGCCGGCGCCGCGTGGTTCGGCCTGCCTCCCGGGCCCTTCGTGATGCTGGCGGCGACGGTGATCGTCTTTTCGATCGTCGGCGATCTGCTCGAGAGCCAGATGAAGCGCAGCGCCGGAGTGAAGGACAGCGGCACGCTGTTTCCGGGCCACGGGGGCATGCTCGACCGGATCGACAGCCTGACCGCGGCCGCGCCCGTCCTGCTTGCAGGCCTCAACGTCCTCGGGCTCGCATGAGGAGGCTCACGTGAAGGGGCTCGCGATCCTCGGCGCGACCGGGTCGGTCGGCGCGAGCACGCTCGATGTCGTTGCGCGCCATCCCGATCGCTTCCGCGTCGTGGCGCTCGGCGCGCAGCGGAGTATCGGGCGGCTGCGCGAGCTGGTGGTGCGTTTCGAGCCCGACGTCGTGGCATTGGCGGATCCGGGGCCCGCGCAGGAACTTGCCGCCGACCTCGCGCGCGCAGGCGCCCGGACCCGTGTGCTCGCCGGCGCGGATGCGCTGACCGCGATCGCGACGCTGCCGGAGGTCGACTTCGTGATGGCCGCGATCGTCGGGGCCGCGGGACTGCCCTCGACACTCGCCGCCGCGCGGGCGGGCAAGCGCGTCATGCTCGCGAACAAGGAATCGCTCGTCATGGCCGGCCCGCTGCTGATGCAGGCCGTGCACGAGGGCGGGGCGACGCTCATACCGATCGACAGCGAGCACAACGCGATCTTCCAGTGCCTGCCGCGCGCCGCGGGTGCGTGTGCGGGCGTGCGTCGGGTCGTGCTCACGGCGTCGGGCGGCCCGTTTCGCAACCGTCCACGCGAGACGCTCGCCGCGGTCACGCCGGAGGAAGCCTGTGCGCACCCTGTCTGGTCGATGGGGCCCAAGATCTCGGTCGATTCCGCCACCCTGATGAACAAGGGGCTCGAGTTCATCGAGGCCTGCCTGCTGTTCGGACTGCGCCCTGACCAGGTCGACGTCGTGCTGCACCCGCAGAGCATCGTGCACTCGCTCGTCGAATACGCGGACGGTTCGCTGCTCGCCCAGCTCGGGGCGCCCGACATGCGCACGCCGATCGCCTGCGCACTCGCGTGGCCGGAGAGGATCGCCTCCGGTGTAGAATTCCTCGACCTCGTGAAGGTGGCGAGGCTCGAGTTCGGTGCGCCCGATCTCGAACGATTCCCGTGCCTCGCGCTCGGGCAGGCGGCGGCGCGGGCCGGCGGGCTGGTGCCGGCCGCGGTCAACGCGGCCAACGAGGTCGCGGTCGAGGGCTTCCTCGCCGGACGACTGAACTTTACCGGCATAGCCAAGGTCATTGAATCGGTCATGACGAGAGGGGCAAGGGGGCCGATCGGCTCAATCGACGACGTGCTGCGCGCCGACCGCGAAGCGCGGGCGCTCGCCCGTGAGGCATTGCCGTGAGTGCGCTCTGGTACGGCAAGCTGCTGTGGTTTCTCGTCGCGGTGAGCCTGCTGGTCACCGTGCACGAGTTCGGTCACTACTGGGTCGCTCGCCGGCTCGGCTTCAGGGTGCTGCGGTTCTCGGTCGGCTTCGGCCGCCCGCTGCTGAAGCGGGTCTGGGGTGCCGATCGCACCGAATACGTGCTCGCCGCCATCCCGCTCGGCGGCTATGTGAAGCTCCTCGATGAACGCGAAGGCAATGTCGCACCGGCCGAGGCGCACCGTTCGTTCACGCGGCGTCCGGTCTGGCAGCGCATCCTCGTGCTGCTCGCCGGCCCTGCCTTCAATGTCGGCTTCGCCATCCTCCTGCTGTGGGGCCTCCTGTGGGCATCGGGCATCACCGAAGTGCGCGCGGTCGTCGGCGACGTCAAGGCGGGCTCGCCCGCCGCAGCGGCTGGCATCGCGCACGGCGACGAGATCGTCGCGATCGATGGCCGGCCGGTTTCGGGCCAACGGGACGTGCTCTTCGGGTTGCTCGACGACCTGAGCGGCAGCGGGCGTGCCGGGCTCACGCTGCGCGATGCGCAGGGGGCGACGCGCACCACGGCGCTGGTCGTTGCCGACGCGGATGCACGGCGACGCCTGACCGAGCCGGAGCTGCTGTTCGACGGCATCGGGTTCCAGTTCTGGCAGCCGGTGATCCCGGCGGTCGTCGGTACCGTGACGCCGGGCGGGCCCGCGGACACGGCCGGCCTGCGTACGGGCGACGAAATCGTCTCGATCGACGGCGATCCCATCCCTGATTTCCGCGCGCTGGTCGCGCGCATTTCGTCCTCGCCGGGTGCGAGTGTCGCCGTAACGTATCGCCGCAACGGAGCCACGGCGAGCGTGCGCCTGACCATCGGCACCGAGCAGGTCGACGGCCGGGCGGTCGGGCGCATCCAGGTGACGCCGGCTGCGCGTGTCGGGTATCCCGACAGCATGCTGCACCACACCGACCTGTCGATGTTCGGCGCGCTCGGCCAGGCCACCCTCGAGGCGTGGGACATGACGGTGCTGCAGGCGCGCCTTTTCGCGCGCATGCTCGCCGGGCAGGTGTCGCTGAAGAATCTTTCGGGCCCGCTGTCGATCGCGGAATATGCCGGCGAATCGGCCGCGGCCGGTTTCAGCGCATTCGTCGGCTTTCTCGTGCTGATCAGCCTGTCGCTCGGTTTCCTGAACCTGCTGCCGATCCCGATCCTCGACGGCGGCCAGATCGTTTTCCAGTTGATCGAAGCGGCCAAGGGCAGCCCGCTGTCCGAGCGCGCCCAGGCGTTCGGGCAGCAGCTCGGCATACTGCTGCTGCTCGTGCTGATGGGCGTTGCGCTGTTCAACGACTTCGCGCGGCAGTTCGGTTGACGCTCCCCGACAAGAAACATGGTGGTCCCGCATGAAGCGTAGCGTCGCGCTCGTCCTCTTCGCGCTTGCCCTGCAGTCGCGCCTCGCGCTCGCCCAGTCGGACGACGCATCGTTCACGGTCGGCGACATCCGGGTCGAGGGCCTGCAGCGCATCTCGGAGGGCACGGTCTACAACTACCTGCCGGTCAACATCGGCGACCGTGTGGACCCGCAGCGCGTGCGCGAGGCGATCCGCGCGCTGTACGCCACCGGCTTCTTCCGCGACGTCGAGGTCCGCCGCGACGGCTCGACGCTCGTCGTCGTGGTGCTCGAACGGCCGTCGATCGAGAGTTTCGAGATCACCGGCAACAAGGACGTGAAGACCGAGGATCTCAACAAGTCGCTGCGCAACGTGGGCCTCGCGACGGGCAAGACCTTCGATCGTTCGGTGCTAGAGGACGTCAAGCAGTTCCTGACCGACCAGTACTTCAGCCGCGGCAAGTACGGCGTACGCATCGACACCAAGGTCGAAGACCAGCCGGGCAATCGCGTGAAGGTGAAGATCGACATCAAGGAAGGCAAGCGCGCGAAGATCCGTGCGATCAACATCGTCGGCAACACGGTGTATCGCGACAAGGCGCTGACCGAAGACTTCGAGCTGAAGACACCGAACTGGCTGTCCTGGTACAAGCAGGACGACCGCTATTCGAAGGAGGCGCTGCAGGGTGACCTCGAGAAGCTGCGTTCCTATTACCAGGACCGCGGTTACGCGAACATGCAGATCGACTCGACGCAGGTCACGATCGCGCCCGAAAAGGACGACATGTTCATCACCGTGAACATCACCGAGGGCACGGTCTACAAGATCTCCGAGGTGAAGCTCGCGGGCAATTTCGTCGTGCCCGAAAGCGTGCTGAAGAAGTACCTGATCGTGCGTCCGGGGCAGACCTTCTCCCGCAAGTGGGTCACCTCGACGCAGGAACTGCTGCAGAACCGGCTCGGCGAAGAGGGCTACGCGTTCGCGAAGATCGACCCGGTGCCGACCGCCGACGAGGCGAAGAAGGAGATTTCACTCACCTTCTTCATCGATCCGGGCAATCGCGTATACGTGCGCCACATCAGGTTCGAGGGCGTCGAGAAGACGAACGACGAGGTGCTGCGCCGCGAGATGCGCCAGCTCGAGGGCGGCTGGCTGTCGAACGCGCTGGTCGAACGCTCGAAGCAGCGCCTGCAGCGCCTGCCGTACATCGAGAAGGTCGAGTCCGAAACCACGCCGGTGCCTGGGGTGCCCGACATGGTGGACGTGACGTACACGATCAAGGAGGGGCCGTCCGCCCAGCTCGGCGGCGGCATCGGCTATTCCGAGACGCAGTCGTTCGTGCTGAACGCGAACTACGCCGACAGCAACTTCATGGGCCGCGGCGAGCGCGTCGCGATCGACCTGAACACCGGCCGGTACAGCAAGGTCTACGGCATCTCGTGGACCGATCCCTACCGGTCGATCGACGGCATCGCCCGTACGCTGTCGTTCACCTATCGCGACGTCACGCAGTTCGTGTCGGCGTCGTCGGACTTCTCGTCCGAGACATTGAGCGCCGGGGTCGACTATGGCTACCCGATCACCGAGTACCAGGCGGTGCGCTGGGGCGTATCGCTGCAGCGTTCGTCGCTGCTGACTTCCTCGATCGGCAGCGCCGAGCAAGCCACCGAGTGGGTGCGCAACAACGGCAATTCGCGCTCGACCCACATCGAGGACGACCCGTACTACGGCGACTACGACATCTACCGCACGAAGTTCGACACCGCCGAGCTGGTCGTCGGCTGGAGCTTCGATACGCGCAATCGCACGCTGTTCGCCGATCGCGGCATGCGCCACGCGGTGTCGCTCGCGTATACGGCGCCGGGCAGCGACGTCGAATACTACGTCGCGAACTACAGCTACCTGCAGTTCGTGCCGCTGTTCGGGCCGTTCACGCTCTCGCTCGACGCCGAGGTCGCCTACGGCATGGACATCGGCGACACGACGGCGCTGCCGCCGTACCGGCAGTTCTTCGCGGGCGGCCCGGAGACGGTGCGCGGGTACGAGTCGAGCCGCCTCGGCCCCAAGGACAATTTCGGCCGGCCGTTCGGCGGCAACCTGAAGGTGATCGGCCGCGCCGAACTCATCCTGCCGATGCCGGCCAAATTCCGCACGACCGCGCGGGCGAGCCTCTTCTACGACATCGGCAACGTGTTCCAGACGGGCAATCGCTACACGTTCCTGGGCCGGGACGGCGTGACACCGGTCGATTACAGCTTCAGTTATGATAAATTGAAGCATTCGGCGGGACTGTCGGTGAACTGGCTCGCGCCACTCGGGCTGTTCCGCTTCAGTTATGCCATCCCACTCAATGCCTACAAGGGCGACAGCGTGCTCTTCCCGGACGACAAGGAATCGTTCCAGTTCTCGGTCGGCCAGGCGTTCTGACGACAGCACATCCAGAGGAATCAACAGCGTGACCGTGTTCAAATCGACATTCATTGCCCTCGCGGCACTCGGTGCCTTCGCGGCGGCCCCGGCCATGGCCCAGTCGAAGATCGGCGTCGTGGACTACGGTCGGCTGATGGAGGAATCGCCGCAGGCGAAGACCGCGCTCGAGGCGATCCGCACCGAATTCGCGCCGAAGCAGCGCGAGCTCACGACGCAGCAGCAGACCCTGAAGGCGAAGGAAGACAAGCTGCAGAAGGATGCCGCCACGATGTCGGCGGACCAGCGTGCGCGCACCGAGAAGGAGCTGCGGGACGGTTACCGCGACCTCGAGAGGAAGCGCCAGGAAATCCAGGACGATTTCAACGCGCGGCGCAACGAGGAAATGTCGCGCCTGCAGCGCACGCTGATCGAGGAAGTGCGCAGCTACGCCAAGACGCAAGGGTACGACCTGGTGCTCGCCGACGGCGTGCTGTTCGCGAATCCGTCGCTCGACATGACCGCGGCGGTGCTGACGAACCTGAAGGCGCGCGCCCCGGGGGCCGCGGCGGCGCCCGCCGTGCCCAAGCCCGCCGGCAAGTAAACCGGGCACCCGGATGCCGGTCTCGCTGGGCGAGCTCGCGGTCCGGTTCGGCTGCGAGCTGCGCGGCGACCCGGACCTTGCCGTCGAGCGGGTCGCGACACTCGCGACCGCGGGGCCCGACGCCGTCGCTTTCGTCGCCAATCCGAAGTACCGCGCGCAGCTCGCGACGACGCGTGCCGCCGCGGTCATCGTCGATGCCGCGACCGCGCAGGCGACCGGGCGGCCGGTGCTGATCGCGGCAAATCCCTACGCAACGTATGCGCGCATCGCCGCGGTGCTGCATCCCGCGCCGCGCTTCGCGCCGGGGGCACACCCGACGGCATGGATCGCGCCGCTCGCACAGGTCGACGGGAGCGCGCACATCGGCGCGCACGTGTCGATCGGCGAGGGCGTGCAGGTCGGCCCGCGGGTGGTCATCGGTCCGGGTTGCGTGATCGAGGACGGTTGCGAGCTCGCGGCCGACGTGCGGCTCGTCGCGCGCGTCACGGTTTGTCGCGGTACCCGCATCGGGGCGCGGACGCTCGTGCAACCGGGTGCCGTACTCGGCGCCGACGGCTTCGGTTTTGCGCCGGAGCGGGGCACGTGGGTAAAGGTGCCGCAGCTCGGCCGCACGCTGATCGGCGAGGACGTCGAGATCGGCGCGAACACGACGATCGACCGGGGTGCGATCGGGGATACGGTGATCGAGGACGGCGTGAAGCTCGACAACCAGATCCAGATCGGGCACAACGTGCGCATCGGGGCGCATTCGGCGCTGGCGGGTTGCGTCGGGGTGTCGGGGAGCGTGACGATCGGCAAGCGCTGCCAGCTCGGTGGCGCCGTCGGCGTCGCCGGCCACCTGACGATCTGCGACGATGTGGCCGTCACGGGCTATTCGCTCGTGTCGCATTCGATCACCGAGCCGGGAGTCTATTCGAGCGGCATGCCGGTGATCGCGGCGCAGGACTGGCGGCGTGCCGTGGCGCGCCTGCACCGGCTCGACCGTCTCGCCGGGCGCGTGCGGACGATCGAGCAGCAATTGGGCAAGGAACAAGATGACTGATCCCGCATTCATGGACATCGCCGGCATCCTGCGCCGTCTGCCGCACCGCTATCCGTTCCTGCTGGTCGATCGGGTGCTCGCCTGCGAGCCGGGCAAGTCGATCCGCGCGGTGAAGAACGTGACCTGCAACGAGCCGCAGTTCACGGGGCACTTCCCCGATCGCCCCGTGATGCCGGGCGTGCTGATCATCGAGGCGCTCGCGCAGGCGGCAGGCCTGCTCGCGTTCGTCACGGTCGACGCGTCGCCGGGCGATCACGCGGGTCTCTATCTCGTCGGTGTGGACGAGGCGCGCTTTCGCAGCCCGGTGGAGCCTGGCGACCAGCTCATCCTCACGGCCGAGGTGGAGCGCGCCTTCAAGGGCATCTGGCGGTTCTCGGCGGTGGCGCTCGTCGGCGATCGCGAGGCGGCGACCGCGCGGATCATGGTGGCTGCGGAGACGAAGGCGGCAAAGGCATGATCGACGCGCGTGCCATCGTATCGCCCGACGCGAAGCTCGCCGCGGACGTCACGGTCGGGCCGTTCGCGATCATCGGTCCCGGCGTCGAAATCGGGCCGGGCTCGTCCGTGGGGGCGCACGCCATGATCGAGCGCGACACGAAGCTCGGCGCCCGCAACAAGGTCCACCAGTTCGCGTCGCTCGGCAGCGCCCCGCAGGACAAGAGCTACAAGGGCGAGCCCACACGACTCGAGATCGGCGACGACAACGTGTTCCGCGAATTCTGCACGGTGAACCGCGGCACGACAAAGGAGCACGGCGTCACGCGCATCGGCAACCAGAACCTCTTCATGTCCTATTCGCACGTCGCCCACGACTGCGTGATCGGCGACAAGGTGGTGCTCGCCAATCTCGCGACACTCGGCGGTCACGTGCACCTCGGCGACTGGGTGATCATGGGCGGCTTCTCGGGCGTACACCAGTTCTGCAAGGTCGGTGCGCACGCGTTCATCGCGAACAATGCCGCAGTCACGCGCGACGTGCCGCCGTACGTGATGGCGGTCGGGCAGCCGGCGACGCCGCATTCGGTCAATGCCGAGGGTCTCAAGCGGCGCGGCTTCACGCCGGAAAACATCCGCAATATCAGGAACGCCTTCCGCACGCTCTATCGCGAGGACCGGCGGCTCGCGGACGCCCTCGAGGCGTTGCGCCAGCTCGCTGCCGCGCAACCCGAGATCGCGCCGTTCATCGACTTCATCGCGGCGTCGACGCGCAGCCTCGTCCGGTAGGGCCGGGGCGCCGCCGTGCAGCTTCGCGTCGGAATCGTGGCCGGCGAAGCGTCGGGCGATACGCTCGGCGCGGCCTTCATCGAGGCGCTGCGCGCGGGCGTGCCCGATGCCGAGTTCTTCGGCGTCGCGGGCCCGAAAATGGCGGCCGCCGGCTGCACGGCGTGGGAGACGTCCGATGCACTCGCGGTGATGGGCGTCACCGAGGTGCTCGCCCATCTGCCGCGGCTGTGGCGGCTGCGCCGGCGACTCACGCGGGAGTTTCTCGGGGCGCGTCCCGATGTCTTCATCGGCATCGACGCGCCGGAATTCAATCTCGGCCTGGAAAGGCGCCTGAAGGGCGCAATGCCCACCGTGCAGTACGTGAGTCCCCAGGTCTGGGCCTGGCGGCAGGGGCGGGTGCGCACGATCGGCGGCTCGTGCGACCTCGTGCTGTGCCTGCTGCCGTTCGAGACGCGCTTCTACGATGCGCACCACGTGCGCGCGGTTTTCGTCGGCCATCCGCTCGCCGACCGGATCCCGCTCGATGTCGATCGCGCCTCGGCGCGGCACGCACTCGGGCTGCCTGCCGCGGCGACAATCGTCGCGGTCCTGCCCGGCAGCCGCGCGGGCGAAGTGTCGCGCCTCGGCGCGGATTTCGCCCGTGGCTGTGCGCTGCTCGCGGCGCGCCGCCCGGACGTGGCTTTCGTCGCACCGATGGCCCATGCCGCGACGCGCGAGCTGTTTGCGGCCCAATGGCGCCGGGCGGCGGGCACGTTGCCGGTCTTGCTCACCGACGGCGGCGCCGACACCGCATTGATCGCCGCCGATGTAGTATTGGTCGCGTCCGGCACCGCGACGCTCGAGGCAGCGCTGTGCAAGCGGCCGATGGTGGTCGCGTACCGCCTTGGCGCGCTCACGGCGCTGCTCCTTCGCACCCTGGGACTCGTGAAAGTGCCGTACTTTTCGCAGCCCAACCTGCTCGCCGGCGAGAGGCTCGTGCCGGAGTTCTTCCAGGAGGCCGTGACGCCCGAGGCACTCGCGGGCGCGCTCGAGGCCGAGTTGACGGACCCGGCCCGCGTCGCGATGCTTGCCGCGAGGTTCCGGCAGATCCATGAGTCGCTGCGCGTCGATGCCGCGCGACGCGCAGCGGACGCCGTGCTGGCGCTCGTGACGCCGTGACGCCCGCGCTGCGCATCGCCGGAGTCGACGAGGCCGGGCGAGGGCCGCTCGCCGGTCCCGTCGTCGCATCCGCGGTGATCCTCGATCCCCGGCGCCCCGTGCGCGGGCTCGCCGACTCGAAAGTGCTCGCGCCCGATGTGCGCACCCGGCTCGCGCGCCGGATCCGCGAGCGCGCGATCGCCTGGGCCGTCGCATGGGCCGATCCCTGCGAGATCGACTGCCTGAACATCCTCGAGGCGACGCACCTCGCGATGCGCCGGGCGCTCCTGCGCCTGCCCGTGCGGCCCTCCGGCGTGCTGATCGACGGCAATCGCCTGCCCGCACTCGCCGATCTCGGCCTCACGGCGCGCGCCATCGTCCGGGGCGACGCGAGCGAGCCGGCGATCAGCGCCGCGTCGATTCTGGCGAAGACGTGGCGCGATGCCGAAATGGGACGCCTCGATGGGTGCTACCCGCACTTCGGCCTCGCCCTTCACAAGGGTTACCCGACGCCGGCGCACCGGGCGGCGCTCGAGGCCCGCGGGCCGTCGGCCATCCATCGGCGCACGTTCGCACCGTGCCGCGCGGAGGGCACGTGAGCGCCACGGCCGGATTCGTGCACTTGCGGGTGCACACCGAATATTCGCTCGTCGACAGCGTCGTGCGCGTCCCGGCGCTCGTCGCAGCCGTCGCGGACGCCGGCATGCCGGCGGTGGCCGTCACCGACGAGTGCAATCTCTTCGCGATGGTCAAGTTCTACCGGGCGGCGACCGCGGCCGGCGTCAAGCCGATCGTCGGTGTCGATCTCCTCGTGCGCGAGGCCGGCGAGCGTGTGCCGCCGAGTCGCGTGACATTGCTGTGCGGCAATGCACTCGGTTACGGCAACATCACGCGGCTCGTCAGCCGGGCGTACCGCGAAGGGCAGCGCGAGGGCGTGCCGCTGATCGAACGTGACTGGCTCGATCGCGACAGTTGCGCAGGTCTCATTGCGCTCTCCGGCGCGACGCAGGGCGACATCGCCCGTGCGCTCGCCGGCGGGCGGGAGCGGGAGGCCGGCCGCAGCCTCGATGCGTGGCTCGCACTGTTCGGCGATCGCTTCTACATTGAGCTGCAGCGGATCGGCCGACCGGACGAGGAGGCCTACATCGCCGCGGCCGTGGCGCTCGCGGCCCGGCGCGGTGTACCGGTGGCCGCGACGAACGATGTGCGATTCCTCGCGCCCGACGAGTTCGAATCGCACGAGGCGCGCGTGTGCATCCAGGAGGGCACGCTGCTCGCCGATCCCGGGCGTGTGCGGCGCTACACGGCGCAGCAGTCGCTGCGCACGCCCGCCGACATGGCGCGCGCGTTCGCGGATATCCCGGAGGCGCTCGCCAACACGGTCGAGATCGCGCGGCGCTGCAGCCTCGCGCTCAAGCTCGGCGAGGCGCGCCTGCCGGAGTACCCGGTGCCCGCGGGCGAAACCGTCGCCGGATTCCTGCATGCCGAGGCGGCACGCGGTCTCGAGGCGCACGTGGCCGCCCTGCCGGCCGGGGCGGACAGTGCGCGCTATCGCGCGCGGCTCGCGACGGAGCTCGATGTCATCTGCGAGATGGGCTTTGCCGGTTACTTCCTGATCGTCGCCGATTTCATCCGCTGGGCGCGCGGCCACGGCGTGCCGGTCGGCCCCGGGCGCGGCTCGGGAGCCGGGTCCGTCGTCGCGTGGGCGCTCGGCATCACCGACATCGACCCGCTGCGCTACGACCTGCTGTTCGAGCGCTTCCTCAATCCCGAGCGCGTGTCGATGCCGGACTTCGACGTCGATTTCTGCATGGAGGGACGGGATCGCGTCATCGACTATGTCGCGCAGAAATATGGTCGCGACCGGGTCTCGCAGATCATCACCTACGGCACGATGGCCGCCAAGGCGGTCGTGCGCGACGTCGGCCGAGTGCTCGGCCTCGCGTACGGCCACGTCGACCGGATCGCGAAGCTGATCCCGTTCGAGCTCGGCATCACGCTCGAGGATGCATTGAAGAAGGAGCCCGAACTCAGGCGGCTCTACGAGACCGACGAGGAAGTGGCGAACCTGATCGACCTCGCGCGCTCGCTCGAGGGCCTGACGCGCAGCGCCGGCACGCACGCGGGCGGTGTCGTGATCGCGCCGTCCATCCTGACGGACTTCGCGCCGCTTTATTGCGAACAGGGTGCGCAGAGCGTCGTCACCCAGTTCGACAAGGACGACGTCGAGGCCGCGGGGCTCGTCAAGTTCGACTTCCTCGGCCTGCGCACGCTCACGATCATCGATCGCGCGATCGCGACGATCAACGACCTGCGCGCCGCCCGTGGCGAGGCGCCGCTCGCAATCGCGGACCTGCCGATGGACGACGCCGCGACTTATGCGCTCCTCAAGTCCTGCCGCACGACGGCCGTGTTCCAGCTCGAGTCGCGTGGCATGAAGGACCTGATCCGCCGCCTGCAGCCCGACTGCTTCGAGGACATCGTCGCGCTCGTGGCGCTCTTTCGCCCGGGCCCGCTGCAGTCGGGCATGGTGGACGACTTCATCGCGAGGAAACACAGCCCGGCGGGCACGGTCATCGATTACCTGCATCCCGACCTGCAGCCGGCGCTCGCGCCCACCTACGGCGTGATCCTCTACCAGGAACAGGTGATGCAGATCGCGCAGGTGCTCGCGGGCTACACGCTCGGCGGCGCCGACCTGCTGCGCCGCGCGATGGGCAAGAAGAAGCCCGAGGAGATGGCGAAGCAGCGCTCGGTCTTCGTCGACGGTGCGACGGCGCGCGGCGTGCCGGCGCCGCAGGCGGCGCACATCTTCGACCTGATGGAGAAGTTCGCGGGTTACGGGTTCAACAAGTCGCATTCCGCGGCCTATGCGCTGCTGTCGTACCAGACTGCGTGGCTCAAGGCGCACTATCCGGCGGCCTTCATGGCGGCCGTGCTGTCCGCCGACATGGATCACACCGACAAGGTCGTCACGTTGATCGACGAATGTGCCCAGATCGAACTCGAGATCCAGCCGCCGCACGTCAACCATTCCAGTTACGCGTTTACGGTCGCGGGCGAGCGGGCGATCCGCTACGGGCTCGGCGCGATCAAGGGCGTGGGCGCAGGCGCCGTCGAGGCGCTGCTGGCCGAGCGCACCGCGCGGGGACCGTTCTCGAGCCTCGAGGACCTCTGCCGTCGCCTCGACCTGACGAAGGTGAACCGTCGCGTGCTCGAGGCGCTCGTGCGCTCCGGCAGCATCGATGCGCTCGGCGAGAATCGCGCGACGATGATGAGCCGGCTCGACGCGGCGCTCGCGCTCGGGGAACAGGCGACGCGCGCGCAGGCGATGGGCCAGGAGGATTTCTTCGGTCTCGGCGGCGTCGCCCAGGCCGGGCCCGTCGCCCAGTCGGTGCCCGAGCAGCCCGATTTCAGCGAATCGGTGCGTCTCGCGGGCGAGCGCGAGACGCTCGGTCTTTACCTGACCGGCCACCCGATCGACCGCTATCTCGCCGACCTGCCGCGCTTCGTCACGCACCGCATCGGTGATCTCACGTCGGATCGTCCCGTCGGCACGCCGGAAGCGGGCAGGGGATTTCGGGGCGGGCGGCCCGCGACGATCGCCGGGCTCGTCACCGAGGTGCGCCGTCGCGGCACGCGCGTCGCGATCGTGCTCGACGATCGCTCGGGACGCATCGAGGTCGACTTCTTCGAGGACGTCTTCCAGCAGTTTCGCGAGCTCGTCGCGAAGGACGCCCTGCTCGTCGTGGAAGGCCAGGTGCGCTTCGACGAATTCCTCGACGGCTGGCGTCTTGCTGCGCGCCGCGTCGGCGAACTCGACCGTGCACGCGAGGACGCGGCGCGGCGCATCGTGATCCGCTGCCCGGCCGGGTCGGCCGTACGCACGGAGCTGCCGGAGCGCCTTGCCGGGGCGCTCGCACCCTGGCGGCCCGGCTCGTGCGCGGTGTCGGTCGACTACGAGGGCGAGGGCGCCCGCGGCGTCTTCAC
The DNA here is from genome assembly GCA_019187185.1 of Steroidobacteraceae bacterium. Taxonomy (GTDB): domain Bacteria; phylum Pseudomonadota; class Gammaproteobacteria; order Steroidobacterales; family Steroidobacteraceae; genus CADEFQ01. The sequence goes on from JABAQU010000001.1 coordinate 312,946, forward strand.
GCTCGGCGCCGACTGGCAGGTGCGCGCGACCCGCGAGCTCCTCGAATCGCTCGAGCAGATAGCCGGGCGCGGCAATGTCAGCGTGCGGTACGGCGCGCCGCCCGGCGTCACCTCGCTGACCGGCTGATCCTTGCGGTCCTGGCCCCCGGCCCGTAACCTCGCCCGCTGCCCTGCCACTCACCCGGATCCCATGGCCGTCAGTTTCCTCGATTTCGAACAACCGATCGCCGAACTCGAAGCGAAGATCGAGGAGTTGCGGCACGTCACGGCGGAATCGAAGGTCAACATCAAGGACGAGATCTCGAAGCTGCAGGCGAAGAGCCGGCAGCTGACGAAGAACATTTTCGCCAATCTCACGCCGTGGCAGATCACGCAGCTCGCGCGGCACCCGCAGCGGCCGTACACGCTCGACTACATCGCGGCGGTGTTCACCGATTTCCAGGAGCTGCACGGCGACCGGATGTACGGCGACGACCTCGCGATCGTCGGCGGGCTCGCCCGGCTCGAGGGGCGGCCGGTGATGGTCATCGGTCACCAGAAGGGCCGCGACACGAAGGAACGCGTACGGCGCAACTACGGCATGCCGAAGCCCGAGGGGTACCGCAAGGCGCTGCGCCTGATGCGTCTCGCGGAACGATTCCGCCTGCCGCTCGTGACGTTCATCGACACGACGGGAGCGTACCCCGGCGTCGGCTCCGAGGAGCGGGGCCAGAGCGAGGCGATCGCACGCAATCTCTACGAGATGTCGGTGCTCGGCATCCCGATCGTCAGTGTCGTGATCGGCGAAGGCGGGTCAGGCGGCGCGCTCGCCATCGGCGTGTGCGATCGCCTGCTGATGCTCGAGTATGCGACGTACTCCGTGATTTCACCGGAGGGTTGCGCATCGATCCTGTGGAAGAACGCGGACAAGAAGGAAATCGCCGCCGAATCCATGGGCCTCACGGCAGCGCGCCTGTCCGGGCTTGGTCTCGTCGATGAAGTGCTGAAGGAGCCGCTCGGCGGCGCCCATCGCGATCCCCAGGCGATGTTCGAGACGATGCGTACGGCGCTGCTGCGGTACCTCGATGCGCTGTCCGCCGCCACTCCCGAGGCGCTGCGGGCGAGCCGCAACGAGCGCATCGCGGGATTCGGCGTCTATTCCGAAACCACGGCCTGATCCATGGCGTCCGCGGCCGCATTCGGCCCGGTGCCGCTCGCTGCGCGCCTCGCCGCACTGATCGGTTCCTTTCCCGACGCGCGCGTCGCGGTCGCCTTTTCGGGCGGCGGCGATTCGCTCGCGCTGCTCGCGGCGCTCGCGGCCATCGCGCGCCGCCGGCCGCGGCTCGTGCTGCGCGCCTTGCACGTCGATCACGGGCTCGATGCCGCGTCGCGCCGCTGGGCAAGGCGGTGCCGCGCGCTCGCCGGCGCGCAGCGTGTGCCGATCGCCGTGCGTCGGGTGTCGGTCATTGCCGGCCACGGCGAGTCGCTCGAGGCGGCGGCCCGCACGGCCCGCTATGCGGCGTTCGCGCGCATGCTCGCGCCCGGCGAATGTCTCCTCACTGCGCATCACCTGGAGGACCAGGCCGAGACGGTGCTGCTGCAGCTGCTGCGCGGCGCGGGGCTCGCGGGGCTCGCGGCGATGCCGGCACGGGCACTCCTCGGCCGAGGATGGCTGCTGCGACCCCTGCTCGATGTGCCGCGCGCGGCACTGCGCGACTACGCGCGCCGCCGCCGCCTCGAGTGGATCGAGGATCCGATGAATGGCGACCTGCGCTTCGATCGCGTGTTCTTGCGGCGGGAGGTGTTGCCGCGCCTCCTCGGGCGCTGGCCGGGCGCCGTGCGCGGGCTCGCGCGCAGCGCGCGGCACGCCGCGGATGCACAGCGGCTGCTCGCGGGCATCGCTGCGACCGACCAGGCGGCGGCCGCGGAGGGCGCCGACCTGTCGGTCGCGGTCCTGCGCCGGTTCACGCCGGATCGTCGGCGCAATGTCGTGCGGTACTGGATCGCGCAGCAGGGCGGGCGGGTGCCCGATGCGCGGCGCCTCGCGGAGATCTGCGGGCCGCTGCTCGCCGCGCGGCGTGACGCGCGGCCTTCCGTTTGGTGGGAGGGCGGCGGCGTGCTGCGCGTTCCCGGGCAGCGCCTCGTGTGGCGGCGCTCGCCGGACGTCGCACCCGCGGCCGATGACGGCGTCGTGTGGGCGTGGCGCGAACGATCGATGCTGTGGCTGCCCGGCGCACGCGGGCGGCTCGAACTGCGGGCCGATATCCATGGCGACATCGATCTCGCGGCGCTGCCGGCCACGTTGTCGGTGCGCTGGCGCCGCGGCGGAGAGCGGCTGCGCCCGCGCGCCGGCGGCCCCTTGCGCGCGGTCAAGCAGCTGCTGCAGGAGGCACGCATCGCGGCCTGGGAGCGCGCGGCCTTGCCGCTCGTGTTTGCAGACAGCCGGCTGCTGGCCGTCGCGGATCGCTGGACTGATGCGAGCGTGCAGGCCGGCGAGACCGCCGCGGCGCGCGCCCGTCTCGTCTGGCATCGGGCGCCGCGCCGCGCTCGCCCGGGCGATGCCGATTTGGTAACCTAGCTGCCCGTCGCAACTGCACCCCCGCCCGGGGTGAGCGGCACCGTTTCCACCACGCGGCGGACACCATGGCCCGATTCGTTTTCGTCACCGGCGGCGTCGTTTCCTCGTTGGGGAAGGGCATCGCCGCCGCATCGCTCGGCGCCATCCTCGAGGCACGCGGCCTCAAGGTCGCGATGGTGAAGCTCGATCCGTACATCAATGTCGATCCGGGCACGATGAGCCCGTTCCAGCATGGCGAGGTGTTCGTCACCGACGACGGCACGGAAACCGACCTCGATCTCGGCCACTACGAGCGTTTCGTGCGCACGACGACCGGGCGCAACAGCAATTTCACGACCGGGCGCATCTACGAGCGCGTGATCGCGAAGGAGCGGCGCGGCGACTATCTCGGCGCGACCGTGCAGGTGATTCCGCACATCACCGACGAGATCAAGCGCAGCATCCTCGCCGGCGCGGGCGACGCCGACGTGTGCATGGTCGAGATCGGCGGCACGGTCGGCGACATCGAATCGCTGCCCTTCCTCGAGGCGATCCGCCAGGTCGGGGTCGAACTCGGGCGCAACAACTGCGTTTACATGCACCTGACACTGGTGCCGGTCGTCGGCGGGTCGGGCGAGATCAAGACCAAGCCGACGCAGCACTCGGTCAAGGAGTTGCGGGGCATCGGCATCCAGCCCGACATCCTCCTCTGTCGCGCGAGGCACCCGCTGCCCGAGGAGCAGCGACGCAAGATCGCGCTGTTCACCAATGTCGAAGAGCGGGCCGTCATTTCCGCGATCGACTCGGACGACATCTACAAGATCCCGATCCTGCTGCACGAGCAGGGGCTCGACGTGATCGTCGTCGACAAGCTGCGCCTCGATGCGCCGCCGACCGATCTCGCCGAGTGGCGCCAGGTGGTCGCGGCGAAGGCCAATCCCGACGGCCAGGTCGACATCGCGATGGTCGGCAAGTACGTGCAGGTGCGCGATTCGTACATTTCGCTGAACGAGGCGCTGGTGCACGGCGGGCTCAAGACCCGCACGCGCGTCAACATCCACTACATCGAGGCGACCGACCTCGACACCGGCGGCATGCACGCGCTCAAGGGCATGGACGCGATCCTCGTGCCCGGCGGCTTCGGCGAGCGCGGCATCGAGGGCAAGATCCGCGCGATCCGCTATGCGCGCGAGAACGGCATTCCCTATCTCGGCATCTGCCTCGGCATGCAGCTCGCGATCATCGAATACGGACGCAACGTGCTCGGGCTCACCGACGCCAACAGCACCGAGTTCAATCGTGCGACGCCGCACCCGGTGATCGCGCTGATCACCGAGTGGCAGGATGCGCTGAAGGGCGCGCAGGCGCGCGACGACGCCTCGGCCAAGGGCGGCACGATGCGGCTCGGTGCCCAGGACGTGCTCCTCGGCGAAGGCACGCTCGCGCGCGCGCTCTACGGCCGCGACGTGATCCGCGAGCGTCACCGGCATCGCTACGAGTTCAACAACGGCTATCTCGCGCGCTATCGGGACGCCGGGCTCGCTTTCCCCGGCTTCTCGCGCGACGACCTCGTCGAGATCATCGAACTGCCCACGCACCCGTGGTTCATCGCAACGCAGTTCCACCCGGAGTTCACGTCGACCCCGAGGGACGGTCATCCGCTCTTCGCCGGTTTCGTGCGCGCGGCACGCAACTACCGCGCGGCGCAGCTGCCGGCGGCGGCCGGCGCGTGAGGGCGGGGCGGTGAAGCTCGCAGGCGCCGAGATCGGCGCGGAACGGCCGTTTTTCCTGATCGCGGGGCCCTGCGTCGTCGAGAGTGCGCAGCTCACGTTCGACGTCGCGGGCCGGCTGCGCGACGTGACGGCTCGCCTCGGCATCCCGTTCGTCTTCAAGGCGTCCTACGACAAGGCGAACCGCTCCTCGCGCACGAGCTTCCGCGGCCCGGGCATCGAGGCCGGGCTCAAGGTGCTCGCGGATGTGAAGCGCCAGTTCGGCGTGCCGGTGCTGACCGACGTGCACGAGGACACGCCGCTCGCGGAGGTTGCGGCCGTGGTCGACGTGCTGCAGACACCCGCCTTCCTCGTGCGGCAGACGAATTTCATCGTGAACGTGGCCTCGCAGGGCAAGCCCGTCAACATCAAGAAGGGCCAGTTCCTCTCGCCGTGGGAAATGCAGAACGTCGTCGACAAGGCGCGTTCGACCGGCAACGAGGAGATCCTGGTCTGCGAACGCGGTTTCACGTTCGGCTACAACAATCTCGTGTCCGACATGCGATCGCTCGCGGTGATGCGCGCGACGGGCTGCCCGGTCGTGTTCGACGCCACGCACTCGGTGCAGTTGCCGGGCGGCAAGGGCAGCGCGTCCGGCGGGCAGCGCGAGTTCGTGCCGGTGCTGGCGCGCGCCGCGGTCGCGGCCGGCGTCGCGGGCCTGTTCATGGAAACGCACCCCGACCCCGACAAGGCCTTGTCGGACGGCCCTAACGCCTGGCCGCTCGAGCGCATGGAGCCGCTCCTGCGCACGCTGCTCGCGCTCGATCGCGCCACGAAGTCACAGCCCTACGAGGAAGCCCTGCTATGAGCCGCATCGTCGACATCCGCGGCCGCGAGATCATCGATTCCCGCGGCAACCCCACCATCGAGGCCGACGTCGTGCTCGACGACGGCACGCTCGGGCGGGCCGCCGTGCCGTCGGGTGCATCGACCGGCACGCGCGAAGCGGTGGAGCTGCGCGATGGCGACCCGAAGCGCTACCTCGGCAAGGGCGTGCAGAAGGCCGTCGCGAACGTCAACGGCGTACTGAAGGCCGCACTCGTCGGCCGCGACCCGGCCGACCAGGCGGGCCTCGATGCCGCAATGATCGCGCTCGACGGCACCGCGACGAAGGCGCGTCTCGGCGCCAACGCGCTGCTCGCCGTCTCGCTCGCGAACGTGCACGCTGCGTCGCGTTCGGCGGGCAAGGCGCTGCACGAGTGGCTCGGCGGCGGCCGCGCGCCGGTGATGCCCGTGCCGATGATGAACATCGTCAACGGCGGCGCGCACGCGAACAACAGCCTCGACATCCAGGAGTTCATGATCCTGCCGGTCGGTGCCCCGTCGCTGTCGGAAGCGCTGCGCTATGGCGCCGAGGTGTTCCACACGCTGAAGAAGCTGCTGAACGAGCGGGGGCTCTCGACGGCCGTCGGCGACGAGGGCGGCTTTGCGCCGGACCTGCCGTCGAACGCGGCGGCGCTCGACCTGATCCTCGAGGCGATTGCCAAGGCCGGCTACCGGGCCGGCAAGGACATCTACCTCGGCCTCGATGCCGCGAGCTCCGAGTTCTACAAGGACGGCAGGTACGTGCTCGAGGGCGAGGGCCGGTCGTTCACGTCGACGGAATTCGCCGACTACCTTGCGGGCCTCGCGGCGCAGTACCCGATCCTCACGATCGAGGACGGCATGGGCGAGTCGGACTGGGACGGCTGGGCCATCCTGACGAAAAAGCTCGGCGGGAAGGTCCAGCTCGTCGGCGATGACCTGTTCGTCACCAACACCGCGATCCTGCAGGAGGGCATCGCGAAGGGCATCGCGAACTCGATCCTCATCAAGCCGAACCAGATCGGCACCCTCACCGAAACGCTCGCGGCGATCGCGATGGCGGATGCGGCGAAGTATTCCGCGGTCGTGTCGCATCGCTCGGGCGAGACCGAGGACTGCACGATCGCCGACATCGCGGTCGCGACGGCCGCGACACAGATCAAGACGGGCTCGATGTCCCGTTCCGACCGGGTCGCCAAATACAACCAGCTGCTGCGCATCGAGGCGGCGCTCGGCAGCCGGGCGAAGTACGCCGGCCACAGTGCCTTCCCGGTGCGGGTCTGATAGAGTCCGGCTGCGATGAAGTGGCTGGCGGGTGCTCTGGTCATCGTGGTGCTGCTGCTGCAGTACCGCCTGCTCGTCTCCGCGGACGGCCTCGGTGAAATGCACCGCCTCGAAGCCGACGTCGCCGCGCAGCGCAGCGAGAATGCGGCCCTCTCGGCACGCAACGCGCGTCTCGCTGCCGAAGTGCGCGACCTGAAGCAGGGCCTCACCGCGCTCGAGGAGCGGGCCCGCAGCGAGCTCGGCATGGTCGCGCCTCGCGAATCGTTCTATCAGGTCGTGCCGCGGCCGGGTTCGGCCGCGGGTGCCGACACGCGCACCCGCACCGCGCAGCGGTAGCCGGCCGGCGGCGGGCGTTCCGATGCGGTATGCGCTCGTTGTGCCGGCAGCCGGGTCCGGCCGGCGTTTCGGTGCGTCCGTCCTGCGCAAGCAATACGAGCCGCTCGCCGGCGCGACGGTGATCGAGCACGCGCTCGCGCCGTTCCTCGCCGATGCCCGCTGTCACCGCGTCGTCGTCGCCATCGCGGCCGACGATACGGCGTGGCCGCATGTGGCGGCACGCTGCGGGGAGCGCGGCACGTGTCCGATCGGCGCCGTCACGGGTGGTGCGGAGCGGGCGGAGAGCGTCCTGCGCGCACTCATCGCGCTGCGGTCGGGACTCGACGACGACGAATGGGTGCTCGTGCACGACGCGGCGCGCCCGTGCATTGCACGCGCCGAGATCGACGCGCTCATCGCGGCGGCGCTGCCTCACCCGGTCGGTGCGCTGCTCGCGGTGCCGGTCGCCGACACGCTGAAGCGTGCCGCCGTGACCGGCACGACCGCCGTCGCGCGCACGGAGGGACGCGAGTCCCTGTGGCGGGCGCTCACGCCGCAGATGTTCCGCCTCGGGGCATTGGCGGGCGCACTCGAAGCGGCACAGGCGGCGTCCCGGCAACCGACCGACGAGTCCCAGGCCATGGAGTGGCAGGGCTACGCACCGCTTCTCGTGCCGGGCGACGTGCGCAACATCAAGGTCACGACGCCGGCCGATCTCGCGCTGGCCGACGCGATCCTGCAGCGCAACCGCACGACGAGGCAAACCCCATGAGAATCGGCTTCGGCATCGACGTCCACGCCTTCGGTCCCGGCGACAGCGTGGCGCTCGGCGGCGTGCGCCTTCCCCACACGCGGGGCGTGCGTGCGCATTCCGACGGCGACGTGATCCTCCACGCGCTGTGCGATGCGCTGCTCGGCGCCGCGGGGCTCGGCGACATCGGCCAGCACTTTCCCGATACCGATGCGAAGTGGAAGGGCGCCGACAGCCGCGACCTGACCCGCCATGTGATGTCACTGCTGCGCGCGCGGCACCATCTCGTCGGCAATGTCGACGTGACCTTCCTCGCCGAGCTGCCGCGCATCGGCCGGTATCGGGAGGAAATGCGCCACACGATCGCGCAGCTGCTCGGCATCGCGGACGCGCAGGTCAACATCAAGGCGACGACGGCCGAGGGCCTCGGCTTCATCGGGCGCGGCGAGGGGCTCGCTGCCCAGGCCGCGGTGCTGCTGTTGGCGGACGAACCCGCGTCGCGCTGATGCCGGCCGTACCGGTTCACTGGCGCACGCTCGCGCTCGATCCGCCCCGCGCGTTCGGCGCGCCGCCGGTTGCCGGACAGGTGCGCACCACGGCGGACGATTTCCTCGTCGACGAGATCCTCGGCTTCGAGCCCGCAGGCGAGGGGCCGCACCTCCTGCTGCGGGTGCGCAAGCGGGGCGCCAACACCGAATGGGTGGCGCGCGAACTTGCGCGGCGGGCGTGCTGTCGGCCGTTCGACGTGGGCTTCGCCGGGCTCAAGGATCGCCACGCCGTGACGACGCAATGGTTCACGGTACCGCGTGGCAAGGGCGGGCCGGACGACTGGCGGGCCGTCACGGGCGACGGATACGAGGTGATCGAGGCCCACCTGCACCGGCGCAAGCTGCCGCGCGGCGCCCTCGCGGGCAATCGCTTCGAGCTGCGGATTCGGGGCGTCGAGGGCGATCGTGCGGCGCTCGCCGCGCGCCTCGCACTGATCGAGGCGCAGGGTGTGCCCGACTACTTCGGACCCCAGCGCTTCGGGCGCGAGCTGTCGAATCTCGCACGACTCGCCGCGGGCGACTGGGAAACCGATCGAGGCCACACGCTGTCGGCGGCGCGCAGCCTCCTGTTCAATGCCGTGTTGGCGCGGCGGGTTGCCGACGGCAGCTGGGCGCGCCTCGAGCCGGGCGATGTCGCGAACCTCGACGGTACGGGCAGCGTGTTCGAGGTCGAATCCGTGGACCCGGCGCTGGCGGAACGCGTCGCCGCGCTCGACGTGCATCCGACGGGGCCACTGTGGGGCCGCGGCGCCGGGCGCACCCGCGGCCGGATTGCGGCGCTCGAAGCCGAGGTCGGCGCGCAGTTCGACGATCTTTGCAGCGGATTGATCGCGGCGGCCGTCGAGCCGGCGCGACGGTCGCTGCGGGTCGCGGTGTGCGACCTCGCGCATGCATTCGAGGACGATGCACTCGTCCTGCGCTTTCGGCTGACGGCGGGCAGCTTCGCGACGACGGTGCTGCGGGAAGCGATCGACGGCACCATTCCTACGCGAGCAGGACGTACACCGCGCCGGTACCGCCGTCGACCTGGCGTGCGGAGGTAAAGGCCACAACCGCCGCTACTCGCCTCAGGAGGCCATTCACGGCCTGCTTGAGGACGGGCCCGCGCTGCCCCGATCGCAGCCCCTTGCCGTGCACGATGCGCACGCAGCGCAGATCGCGCGCAATCGCAGCGGCGAGGAACGCGCGCAGTTCGGCCCCTGCCTCGGCGACCGTGAGCCCGTGCAGGTCGATCTCCGCTTCGACGCGATATTCACCGCGCCGCAGCCGCCGCAGCACGGCGTCCTGGACGCCGGCGCGACGGAACCTGAGTTCGTCACCCGTCTCGAGGGCGCCGCCGTACGTCGTGGCATCGAGCGATTCCGCGAGTACTGCCGCCCGGTCGGCACGGGCAAAACGCGCACGGGCGGGCGGGCGGCGCTTGCGCTGGCCGGCTCGCGGCTCGGCGCGCAGTGTCTTCGCACCACGTACCGCCTCGCGAAACAGGCGCGAGTCGTCGTCGCCCGGGTTGCTCACGACGATTTCCTCCTCGGGAAGGCTTTCAGTATATTGACGCGCCCCCACGATCCGAAAGTTCCCGCGCCGAGTGAAGATTCTCCTCGCCAACGACGACGGCTTCCGCGCCGAAGGTATCAGGCACCTGCGCCACGCGCTGGCGGGGGTCGGCGACCTCACCATCGTCGCGCCGGATCGCAACCGCAGCGGCGCGAGCAATTCATTGACGCTCGACGTACCGCTGCGCGTCCACAAGGCCGAGGACGACGTGCACTATGTCGTCGGCACGCCGACCGACTGCGTGCACCTCGCGATCTCCGGGCTCTTCAGCTTCGAGTTCGACATGGTCGTCTCGGGCGTCAACGACGGCGCGAACCTCGGCGACGACGTGCTCTATTCGGGCACGGTGGCGGCGGCGATCGAGGGGCGCTTCCTCGGTCTCACGACCGTGGCGGTATCGCTCTGTACGGAGCAGGGCGGCCCGCGGCATTTCGCGACCGCGGCGCGCGTTGCGCGCGAGATCGTCGAGCGCCTGATCGAGCAGCCCCTCGATCGCGGCATGATCCTCAACGTCAATGTGCCGGACCTGCCGTACGAGCAACTGCGCGGCTTTCGTGCGACGCGCCTCGGCAACCGTCACCGCTCCTCGCCCGCGATCCGCGCCACCGATCCGCGCGGCCGCGCCGTGTACTGGATTGGCCCATCGGGGCCGGGACAGGAAGCGGGCCCTGGCACCGACTTCCATGCGGTGGCCGAAGGCTTCGTGTCGGTGACGCCGCTGCAGATCGACCTGACCCGGCACTCGGCACTCGGTACGGTCGCGCAGTGGCTCGACGGGAGGCCGCGTGGCTGACGTGAGGCTCGCAGGCATCGGCATGACTTCGGCGCGCACGCGCGACCGGCTCGTGCAGCGTCTCGCCGACCAGGGGATCCGCAACCCAGCGGTGCTCGACCGGATCCGCAATGTGCCGCGGCATATCTTCGTCGACGAAGCGCTCGCGAGCCGTGCCTACGAAGACACGGCGCTGCCGATCGGCCACGGCCAGACGATCTCGCAGCCCTACATCGTTGCGCGGATGACGGAAGCGCTGCTCGAGGGCGGGCCGCTGTACAACGTGCTCGAAGTGGGCTCGGGCTGCGGTTACCAGACCGCGGTGCTCGCGCCGCTCGTCGACAAGCTCTACAGCATCGAGCGCATCGAACCGCTGCTGAAGCGCGCGAAAGACCGCATCCGCGAACTCGGCATCAAGAACGTACGGTTTCGCCATGGCGACGGCTATCGCGGCTGGCCTTCACATGCGCCGTTCGACGGCATGCTGGTGGCCGCCGCGCCGCTGCGCGTGCCCGACGCACTGCTCGAGCAGCTGAAGGTCGGCGGCCGACTGATCGTGCCCGTGGGGCCCGAGGGCGCGCAGGAACTCGTCCGCTTCACGCGCCGCGAGCACAAGGTCGAGCGGCAGGCGCTCGGGCCTGTCGCATTCGTGCCCCTGCTAGAAGGAACTGCATGAGATAGTTGCTTTAATTAATTGAAAAATAACACTATATTTGCTTGCTTGCGCGAACTCCTGTGCTATGCCTAACATGGCGCCCCCAGACGCACCGCGAGAAGACACAGGGGATTCGGGGGAGTCGGCGAGTAGAAGAAGTAGACGAAGAAATACAAGAACAAACGACGGCAATCGTTCGGGTCTGTCAGCTACGGACGATTCGATCTGGAGTTAACGAGCTTTCCCTCCTGTGTCTTCTCCCGGTGCGCCTGCTACGGCAGGAGCGCGAGCACCACCCGGCGATCCTCCTGTGCGAGCACGTTGTAGGTGCGGCACGCCGCGCCGAACTCCATCACTTCGAGACCGACATGGCGCGCACCGAGCAGGGCGCGCAGCGCTGCAGGCGGCCAGGCGACCGGGGCCGGCATGCCGAGGATCACGACTTCCGGATCGAGTTCGAGGACAGGTGCCATCTGCGCGGCGTCGAGCGTCGCGCTGTCACGCGCGTTCCAGCCGGTCACGATGGCGTGTGCGCCGACGATCAGCGGCGCTGCATGAGTGGCCTCGCCGATCACGACGTCGCGCGCACCGTGGCTGCGAATCAGGTGACTGTCGGTCGTCGCGGTCAGCGTCAGTTTCATTTCGGTACGATACGCCATCGTGTCCGGCCTCGTCGTCATCCTGCCCGTAGCGAGCGCTGCCGCGCGCGCGGTACTCGCGCCGCCGCTCGCCCGCGCGCGCCGGCGCGCGCTC
>JABAQU010000015.1 GCA_019187185.1 Steroidobacteraceae bacterium
TCGATCAGCGCCAGGATCGAGGCCCACGGGATCACCGCGTTCATCTCCGCCAGGAACTTCTCGCGGCGCGTGACCTTACCCTTCCTGTCCCAGGCCACCGACGCAAACGTCGTCTGCTTCATCCGGAGCCCCGCTCCCTGATGGCTGCTGTCCCCTGCACGCAGTATCCGTCAGCCATGGCTACCTGTGCAGAGATTCCCTAGGAGCTGATCATGACTTTCCGGCTCATTGCTCTATCCCCTCGTCGTGAGCATCGCGCATCCACTAGTGGATCAACTCCAGGTGCGAAGTTCGAGCAGCAATTCATCCGTTCAGATGATGCCGATGAATGATAGGCCATGAGAGTCTCCCATTGCGCACGTGAACCCGGATCCGTTTCATGCAACTGCAACTCTATGCCCGGACCGAGAACCCCTTAGTAATGGTCTGTCGGAAGCATCTTGGGCGGCGTAACTGGCGTGTGGCGGAACGCAAGTAACACGAAGGGGAATGGGGTTGAATGAATTGAGACCTGAGAGGGTTTGCGGAAAGCAGGTCCGTGTTGTTTCCACATAAGGATTCCACTAGGCATGTTTCGAGTCTGGCTCATAACGGACATGCGGCTGACACTGGCCGAGATCGCGTCACACGCGCGGCGTGCCGAAACGCTTGGCGCAGACGTTTTGTCGCTTGCAGACGCGGGCTTTGATGGATTCCTCGGCGCTCAGTCAGCGATCTCTGTCACTACGCGCATAGAGATAGCAACCGCAGGGGCAGTCTGTTTCGCTCGCAGTCCATTGGTGACTGCACTTGCGTCGTGGAACCTATCGGCGCTATCGGCAGGGCGCTTTCGATTGGGTCTAAGCCCGCTGGTCCCTGCAATGCTGATCGAGAAGTACGGCATTGCCTGGCACCCCCCAGCGCCACGAATGCGTGAGTACATCGGTGCACTGCGGGCCGTATATAAGTCATGGCAAACGGATGTGCCGCTGCACTATGTAGGCAAACACTATCGTCTAACTAGGCAGAATTCGTGGTCGCGGCCAGCACCTATAGAGGACCCGGATATCCCGATCCACATAGGGGCTATTGGACCACGTATGAGCGCGCTTGCTGGTGAGTGCGCAAGTGGGTTGCTTCTACATCCGACAAACTCGGCGTCGCGGTATCTTCGCGAGATTGTAATCGAGGAGATTGAACGGGGCGCTCGGCGTAAGGCGCGATCACTGACGGACTTCGAGTTGGTCGTGATGCCGATGTGCGCTACTGGAAAAACTAGTGACGAAGCACATCAGCAACGAGAAGCGCAGCGCCGCATGTTTGCGATATTTCTGTCGACGCCACAGTACTGGCCAGCGCTCGAACTGTTCGGATGGAAGGCAACGGGGGAGCGGCTCTTGGAGCTATGGCGAGAGGGACGTGAGGATCTAATGGGAGAGCAGCTCACCGAGGAGATGCTTGATGCGTTTATGCCAACAGCGCCCTACCACAAATTGGCAGGAGTCCTGCGTGAGCGCTTTGGTGGGCTAGCGCGCGGGATCTGCCTCCAACTGCCAAGCAATTCAGAGCACGATGTGGCGCTCGGTCGTCTAATCCGGGAACTGCAGGAGTAAGGAGCAAGATATGGAGCGCGCCGAGATTGCAGCAGATCAATCCATGCTCCGAGCCAAGTGGTGCCATCTCGGATACTACGGGGGCAACTCAATTGCTGAATGGCTGCGCGAAGGCGTCAGGAAGTTCCCTGGTGTCGAGTCGATCTACTATGTAGATAGGCGGCCACGTCACACGACGAACCTAGAGCTTTATCAAGCCAGCATTAAGATTGCATCCGCGCTCGCAAGGTTGGGAGTACGCAGTGGAGATGTCGTCGCTGTGCAGTTGCCGACCTGGTACGAGACCACCGTGCTCTATCTCGCGCTCGTGCACTTGGGTGCTATTGCACTTCCGATCGTCAGCATTTATGGGTCGGCGGAGGTGGAGTTCATCCTACGAGAGTCAAAGGCAAAGCTCTACTTCAGTCCCGCAAGCTGGCGCAAGGTGGACTATTTGCAGCGTCATGCGACGCTACGTTCCCTTCCTCATCTCGAAGACATTGTAATCGTTGGTGGCGGGGCGCCCACGGGGTCGCGGAGCTGGGAACATCTTGAAGCGTCAGCTACAACCTGCTTTGAGCCTACGGTTACGGATCCAGATTCCGTAAGCCTCCTGATCTACACCTCAGGCACCACCTCGGCTCCTAAGGGCGTGCAGCATACACATCACGGCCTGTTACATGAGTGGGGCCGCCCGAGCTATCGAAACCGTGGTATGTACCTGGCAAATTTGCCCGCTGGCCACTACACCGGGTATGGCTTCATGTTTCGCCCATCGATCTATGGGGCGCCAATGGTGTTTCAGGACCAATGGGATGCCCAGTTTGCTGCTGAGCTAGTGCAGCGTCATAGGGTCAAAGCGGGCGGCGGAACGCCCATCTTCCTTTTTTCACTTCTGGAGATGGCCGAGAAGTACCATTTCGATATCTCATCGCTTGAATCTTTTGGGCTTGGCGCGGAGAGCGTGGCGCCGACCACTGTTCAGCTCGCCGACAGCCATGGATTTCCAGGGGCACGCGTCTATGGTTCAACAGAGCATCCAACGGTTACGAGCCTCGATCCAGAGGCCCCATTTGAGAGGCGTGCATACACCGACGGAAGAGTAGATGAAGGCAACGAAGTGCGAATAGTCGATGAAAAGGACCGCGATGTGTCATTGGGAGGGGAGGGGGAGATCCTTACGCGAGGGCCCGAGATGTTTGCAGGCTATCTGGACCCAGAGCTGAATTGTGAGGCATTCGTCCGTGGCGGATGGTTTAGGTCCGGCGACATCGGGAGGCTCGATGCAGAAGGATACTTGACTATAACCGATCGAAAAAAGGACATCATTATCCGCGGCGGCGAAAACATTTCGTCCAAGGAGGTAGAAGATGCACTCTGCCGGCACCCGGCCGTGCGCGCCGCTGCCGCGATCGCAATGCCCGATAAATCGTACGGAGAGAAGGTTTGTGCGTTCGTCGAACTTCGCGGTAACTCCAGTCTAACTCTCGGGGAAGTTCAGAAGCACTTCGTGCATTTAGGGCTCGCACGGCAGAAAACACCCGAGCGCCTTGAAGTCATCAGTGAGCTTCCGCGCAACTCGTCCGGCAAGATCAAGAAAGCGGAGCTCCGCGCCATCGTGAGAGAAGCCGCATCACCAATTGAATCGCCGCATTGTGCCACCTCCGCGGAAAGTGACCGCCATGCTACACGAGGCAAGTGAAATGGGTGTTTGTGCGCTCTTGGCTCTTGCCGTCAGCAACTGCAGAAGGGTGAGCTCCGGTGTGGTAGGCGCCGCGGAAACGCCAAGAAGGTGCGCCAATCCTGTATCGGCATTACTTGAGAGGGGAGCCTGCGTGATGCGTACACATTACGAAAGAGTGATCACATGTGCGGTCGGAGACGATGCCTTCTATGGTGATCGTTGAGGAGGAGTGGGCTTCTACCGCTATCTCAGAGTCAGCATTAGGAGACATCAATGAGTAAGTACGATGACCACTATGCGATTCGTGAACTCGTGGAGCGATGGAGCGATGGTGTAAACAGTCGTGAATGGGCCGCACTGGAAGTGCTCTTTACGGAAGAGGCGACATGGAATGTGGGCGAGCCGCTGAATTTTCATGCGCAAGGACCGAGTCAGATCGTCGCGCTATTGCGGGAGAAGCTGCAACAGACCAGATATATGGTTCAGACGCCACATGCTGTCATTGTCGACGTGCAGGGCGATGCCGCCACTGCGAAGTCAACAATTCATGAAGCGTGCCGCTTCAAAGATGACTCTGGCATTGAAGTGGTAGGCACCTACTTCGACGAATTTGTGCGCGAGCGAGTTGGGTGGCGCTTTAGCCGTCGTACGTATCGTTGCACCTTCACGAGTCCGCTCACACCTGGTGGTCAGACGTTTCAGCATTTCGACGGTGGATCACCGGCGCAGTGAATGGACATTTCATGAGACGGTCTCTTGGTCGAATGTCCAAATTGGCGTGATTCAGATCCGATATCCAATCAGATGGTCGCATCATTGAAGGGGAATCTAGCAGTGAGCAATCGAGTCTACCGGCAGCTTCATTGGATGTTTTTCGTTTGGGCGCTCCTTCTGAGTGGGATTTCCACAGCTGCACTGGCGCAAGACAGTGTGCCGCCAGATAGCGCGGAAAGTGGTAGCGAGTCGCGAAGCAATACGGATGGGACTGGAGCGAGCGACGCCGGTGCTGGAAACATCGAGACTGTTGTCGTTACCGCGCGCCGCCGGGAGGAGTCGGCTCAGGATGTTCCCGTGTCTCTAACAGCTTTGACTGCAGTGGACCTTGAAAGAAGGAACATCATGCAGCCTAAGGATCTCTCTGGGTCAATACCTGGGGTAATTTCAATGCCGCAAGCAACATTCCCATTAGGAAGTACCACATTTGTGCGGGGTATCGGCGCTACAGAAACTCTCCTTACCATCGATCCGCCGGTCGCTCAGTATAGAGACGGCATCTACGTGGGCCACACCTCGACGCTGGGGAATGTTGACATGACCACGCTCGAGCGTGTTGAAGTTATGCGCGGCCCCCAAGGCACACTCTTTGGGCGCAATACAACAGGTGGAGCAATCAATTTTGTGACACGTGCGCCGCGAGAGGAGTGGGGATTAACCCAGCAGCTCCGTTACGGATCGTTCAATGAAGTACTAAGTGCCACAACGGTGGATACGGGCAGGCTCGGGGGCTCCGGGGTAACAAGCGTGCTCACCTATCAACATCGTGAGCGAGATGGCTATGTTGATGATCCTACCGTAAGGGATGCGCGAGACCCGGGAGCTTTCGCAAATGACGCCGTCTTTGCGAAGCTCAAGGGAACCTGGGATAGGCTGGAGCTCGAGTACACATTTGACTACTTCAGGACGCGCGCCGTTCCAGCTCCACTCCAGATTATTACGGGAAATGGCAATTTCCTTGCATATGTCTCGAACTCGCCTGCACTAGGAGGGGCGGCATTGGAATTGAGCCCATCGCGTTTGCGTACGTTGGATTATGCAGACTTGCCACGCCAGCACCATGAGAGCTCAGGGCACGCGCTTACCGGCAGGTTCAATTTCTCCGACAGTGTAGCTCTAAAATCAATCACATCGTGGAGAAAGGCATCTGGTCGCGGTGCAGCTGCGACCGGTACCGATGGATTGCATGGTATAAGTACAACTTCGGGGGGGGCGGTGCAGTCCTATGTAGGGCTTGCGTACAACTCGCCAAAGGAGTTTGGCACACGACAATTTACACAGGAACTACAGGTTGTAGGAGACATCGGAGAAATCTCCTATACGGCTGGCGGCTTCTATTTCCGGGAAACGGGGTATGACAACATTCATGGGCGCTATTTGTTGGCCTTGTCTCCAGTCCTGGCGATGACCGTCAACGCTGTTACCACATACGATGTGCGCAACACCTCCGAAGCAGCCTACGGCCAGGTTGGCTATACGCCAAGCATGTTGAACGATAGACTCGAGTTGACGGCAGGATTGCGCACCTCGCGCGATCATAAGAAGGCCAACCAGGTCGCCGCAATTGTTCGAGAGGGAGACCATGTCTTTCATGACACGACATGGTCTCTATCGGCACGTTACAACTGGACGCCCGAGATCATGACTTTCATACGAGCCGGCACCGGGATCCGCGCGGGTGGCTTCAATATTCGCGCAACACCCGTTAGACAGGAGTTTTTGTTCCAACCGGAACGTGCTACCTCATATGAGGCGGGGATTAAGGCGCAATTTCGGGAAGGCAAGATTCAGTTGAATGCGGGGGCATTCCACACAAGCTATCGAGATCTTCAGATTACAACGATCACGGGTGCATCCACCTCTGGAGGAGTAAGCGGAGGAACGTACAGTGCGAATGCTACCTTTCGCGGTGGTGAGATAGAGTTGGGCGCTCTGCCGCTGGATGGGTTGAAGTTCGCGGTGAACGTGGGATATGTGGACCCCACTTATGAACGGATAATTTTCCCCGCACCGGTTACCGGGATTCCTACGAACTATGCGGACAGTAGTCGGTTCCCGTACGTGCCCAAGCTAAATGGCAGTGTGGATGCCAGCTACGAGATGCCAATCGCCGGCGGCAGGCTCATTGCGAGCGTGAATTACACCTACGTGGGCAAGCGGTACTTCCATATAAGCAGCATTCCTGGCCAAAACCCGTTCAACAATACTATTGCGTCTCAAGGCCAGGGCATCTTGAATGGGCGCTTGTCGATCGCAGATATCAACATGGGAAACGCAGCCGCTGAAGTTAGCATTTGGTCAAACAACATTGCCAATAAGTTCTACCGAACAAACGGCATCGACTACGGCGCACTAGGTTTCGCAGGAGCGACCTATAGCGAGCCACGTTCGATTGGAGTAGACCTCAAGGTGACCTTTTGAGGCGGCAGGAGTTGGGCTCGTTTAACAAGCCGCGCCGAACCAAGTAGGTGCTTCATTTGGCGCGAGAGCATAGACGACACTTAGCGTAGGGTGCCGGAGGCAATGGACGATGCAGTCGCGTAAGACTGTCGGGCAACGAGTGGGTATACATGGGCGTAGCGAACACGAGCTTGTTGCCTGGCGCTAGATCTCCACCTTTGGAGGCATTTTGACGAGATGTGGTTGGGGCACTAGTGGCAAAGCGTTGTGCGGCATTTGTGCCGCACTTGTTGGCGAATTTCGATTGTGTCACAAGATGGTATTGAGGTTGGGGCTCGCGGGCGGGAAGCATCGGTGTTGTGATGGTTCTAGTCACGGCAATGCGTGAAATGAGGAGATGGGCAAGACGAGTGGCTGTTTATGCAGCTTCGATGCAGGTTGAAGACTAATAGAGGCAGCGCGCGATCCATTGGTACTGGCGTTACAAAGCCGGCCGCAGAGATGATGCGGCTGGTAAGTCGTCCGCGAATTGCGGCCGGGCACGAGATGTGTGGAGCAGGATATGCGATATTGGCAAGCGGTAACGTGGACTGAACCCGAACAGTTGCTGGATGTTGTGCGTCATGCGGAGGATGTCGGGTTCGATGGCGTTATGCTTGGCGACCATGGGGTCTATCCTCGTGACGTTAGCACGCCGTATCCATACACTCCTGACGGCAAGTCGCCAATGCGGCACGACGATTTCTTTCCGGACTGTTGGGCCACGATTGGGGCGCTCGCAGCGGTAACGAGCCGCATTCGACTAACTGTTGCCATTTACATCTTGCCATTGCGTAATGTTTTCGAGGTCGCGCGCGCTACAGGCACGTTATCCATTCTCAGTAATGGGCGATTTCTCCTTGGCGCAGGGCTCGGTTGGATGAAGGAAGAGTTCGATATCTACGGTGTTGATTTTCGCACCCGGGGTGCCCGATGCGACGAGATGATTGAGGTTCTACGTAAACTTTGGCAGGGCGGGATCGTCGAGCACAAGGGTAAACACATAGAGTTTCCGCCATTGGAGATTTCACCTGCACCACCGGCGCCCGTGCGGATCTACACTGGCGGGAACAGCATGGCGGCGCTTCGCCGTGCTGCGCGTCTTGGTGACGGGTGGATTGGTGCAGGCCATGCGCCCGAAGAACTGCCGGAGCTTATCGCATTGCTGAGCCGGCTCCGGGAGGAAGCAGGTCGCGCGCATCATCCGTTTGAGATTGTGGGGGCTGTTCGCACGCCTCCGGATCTACAGACGTTTCGGCAGCTTGAGGACTTTGGCGTGCACACAACGGTCAACTATCCGTTCCGGTTCACCCTCGGAGAACGCTCGACACTCGCGGAGAAGAAGAAGGAGATGGATAGATTCGCAGCAAAGTTCATTCAACATTAACGAAGTGATACAGAGCTGGCCTGTCCTCTAGAAGCTGCGGGTGCGCCACATAAGGCCCATTGCGCAGATGGCCATGGAGCGCTGGCCGCTGCAGAGGTCCGCCGCACCCACCCAGGTCCGGTCGATGAGCTGCGTCAGTGACAGCCTGGAGTATAGCCGGGGCTCAATTCTCCCTTGTTGGCTTCATCGATATTGATGATGTGTCAATTGAAGCGAGGCCCATAAGATACTCCGTGACACATCGATTGACCTAATTCATATGCTGCGGTCGGAACCCAGTCTCGACGATATTCCCGCCAGTTCGCTGCGCTTCCTTGGCCGGGACGTGCAGCGCATCGACGATGCGGCACTCGTCACGGGCAGCGTCGAGTTCATCGACAACATATCGCTGCCCGGGATGCTGCATTGTGCGATCAAGTACAGCGGCGTCGCGCATGGCCGCATCCGGCGCATCGATACCTCCCGTGCGGAGCGCCTGCCGGGCGTTCATGCCGTGCTCACGGGGGAGGACGTGCGCCGCTGGGCACAGCGTTCGACCTGTGCTCCGGAGGGCACGGGGGCTTACTGCGTGGCGATCGACAAGGCCCACTATGTCGGTGAGCCCGTGGCCGCTGTCGCGGCGGTGAGCCGTCATGTCGCCGAGGACGCCGTCGAGCTGATCGAGGTCGACATCGAGCCACTGGCACCCGTCGTGGATGTGCGCGAGGCCATGAAACCCGGCGGGCCTCTCGTCATCGAGGAACTCGGCAGCAACATCGCCTTGCAACGCACCTTCACGTGGGGCGCGGTCGAGGAGCAGTTTGCAAGGGCCGATGCGGTCTTCGAAGAGCGCTTTCGCTGGCATCGCATGGGAGGCAACCCCATCGAGACTTTCGGCTGCATCTCCCGGTGGGATGCGCTGAACGGCCGACTCGCGGTCCGCGGCAGCATCCAGGCGCCGCTGATGTATGCGGCGGGCGCTGCGAGTACCCTGGGCGTGCCGTCGAACCAGCTCGACCTGTCGAGCACGCAGCGTGGGGGCAGCTTCGGCGGCAAGGGGCATGCGCGCGGCATCGCGATCACGAGCCTGCTGTCGCGCAAGGCTGGCGGCCGACCCGTCAAGTGGATCGAAGACCGCATGGAGTACCTGACGAGCGGCGCGAGCCAGGCCTGGGACCGGCACTACACGGCGCGCCTCGCGGTCATGCGAGACGGCACTGTCACCGGGTTCCATGTCACACTGATCGAGGATATCGGGGCGAGCGGCGAGAACTTCGGGGCGATAGGCGCTGGCAAGCCCCTGAGCGCCTTCACCGGGTGCTATGCCATTCCCGCGGCGTCCTACGATCTCACGATCGTGCTCAGCAACAAGGTGCCGACGAGCGCGTACCGCGGCATGGGTCCGCCACCGCATTTCTTCGTCCTGGAGCAGCTGATGGATCGCGCGGCCCGCAGCCTCGGGCTCGACCCGGCCGAGATCCGTCGCCGCAATTACATACGCCCGGAACAGTTTCCGTACATCATCCCGAGCGGCAACGAGTACGACAGCGGCGAGTACGAGGCAGCGCTCGACAAGGCGCTCGAGATCGCAGGCTATGCCGAACTGCGCTCACGGCAGGAGATTGCGCGGTCGGAGGGGCGCCTCGTCGGTATCGGCATTGCCAATACCGTCGAGCCGGGCGTGTTCGACTGGAACGCCTACGCGATCATCGGCACGCAGGCCATCGGCATACCGGAGGGCATCACCGTCTCGATCGATGCCTTCGGCCGTATCACCGCGCGCGTCGGGTTCACCAGCGAAGGGCAGGGGCAATACACGGTCATTGCGCAGTTGCTGGCCGATTACTTCGGTACGGAGCTGACCGACATCACGGTCGTGCCGCTGAGTACGCTCGGTGCTCCGCCGTCGTTCGGCCCTGGCGGCAGCCGCCTGGGCGTCGCGATCGCGGGCGCCACGATGTTGGCCGCAGCCAAGCTGCGCAAGAAGATCATCGCGATTGCCGCAGGGTTGTTGCAGACGCCGGAGGCGCAGCTCGTGTTCGTCGACGGCAGGGTGCGGATGGCTGCCCATCCCGCGACCGGGATGAGCCTCGCGGAAGTGGCGGGTGTCGCGCATGCACGCAGTGACCTCCTGCCCCCCGGCATGGAGATGGGGCTCGAAGCGAGCGGTGTCTGGAGCGCGCAGGGTCGCCAGCCGATCGACGACCAGGGCCGCGCGAAGAGCTACCTGACGGCCGCGAACGCGTGCCATGTCGTGATGGTCGAGGTCGATCGCGACACGGGGTACGTCTCGATCCTGAAGTACGTCGTCGTCGACGACTGTGGCACGCGGCTCAATCCGGCCACGGTGGAGGGGCTGACTCAGGGTGGAGTGGCCCAGGGCATCGGCGCCGCGCTCCTCGAGGAGTATGCCTACGCCGACGATGGTCAACCGCGGTCGACGACCTTCGTAGACTACCTGTTGCCGACGATGAACGAAGTGCCGGAAACCGAGAAGTTCGCGCTGGTGACGCCGTCGCCCGTCGCGCCGCTCGGCGCCAAGGGCTGTGGGGAAGGGGCGCTGCACACGGCTCCCGCGGCGGTGATGTGCGCCGTCAACGACGCCCTCGCGCCACTCGGCCTCATGGCGCGCGAGGTGCCGGCGTCACCGCACCGTCTCTGGAAGTTGCTGCATGGCAAGGCTGGATAAGGAGTAAGCGTGATGTCCAAGGACTATTTCATCATCGATACCGAGACGCACCCGAGCGCAGCGGCGATGTGGCATCAACTCGCCCCCTATGAGGGCACGAAGCGCTTCATGCATTCGCTGCAGGGTTGCATCCGGCCCGTGATGGCGGAGTTCCCGTCCATGGAAGACGACGGCGCCGGGCCATTCGAGAAAATGATCCGCAACATGGATGCCTCGGGCACGGACCTCGCCTGCGTCATCCCGGAGAACTTCCTGTTCTGTTCCGGCGGGACGACACCGATTTCGACCAATACCTGGATGCTGTCCGGAGTCGAGAAGTACCCGGACCGGTTCATCATGTGCCCCAACTTCGGACCGATCATCCAGCGTGGAGTCAAGGAGGCGATCCGTGAAATGGAGTTCATGGCGAGGGAATACGGTGTCAAGATCTTCAAGTTCTACAGCCCCGAAGACACCTATATCAACGACAAGCGGCTGTGGCCCTTCTTCGCGAAGGCGCAGGAGCTGAACCTCGTCATGCAGGTGCACACCGGCACGGGGTACATCTACGGCGGCCGAAGCAAGTACTGCCACCCGGCACAGCTGGAGGATGTCCTGTACGACTTCTACGACCTGCGCATCGTCGCGTTCCATTTCGGCTGGCCGCACCATCGCGAGCTGAACCATCTCGCGGCGACGTTCCCGAACCTCTACATCAGCGTGAGCTTCCTGAACCACACGGCGACCTGGCGGCCGAAGCTGTTCCAGGAGCTGATCGGCGAGGCGATGCTCTATGCCACGGCGGACAAGATCGTGTGGGGCAGCGACACGAACGGCGCCGGCATGAAGGATTGCGTCGAGCCGTTCCATACCTTCCAGATCGACGAGGAGGGCCATCGCGGCTGGGGCTATCGCTACATCACGGACGAGGATCGGGCCAAGATCTTCGGCCTCAACATGGCGAAGCTGCTGGGCATCGAACCGAAGAAGCGCGCCCGCAAGTCCGCCTGAGCGCCGCCGATGACCGCAGGCTGGGACCATGATGTCGATGTGCTGGTGATCGGGTCCGGGGCGGGCGGCATGGTGGCCGCCCTCACCGCGCACGACCGCGGTGCGCGAACGCTGCTCATCGAGAAGGGCGATCTCTACGGCGGATCCTCGGCGAAATCGGGCGGCGGCCTGTGGATCCCGGGCAATCACCTGATGCGCGAGGCCGGCATCGCGGACAGCGTGAACGACGCGATGGACTACCTGAAGGCGGTGACGCGCGGCCGCGAACCCGAGGAGCGGCTGCTCGCCTTCGTCACGCAGGCACCCGGGATGCTGCGTTACCTCGTCGACCGCACGCGCTTCCGGCCGCAGTGCATGCCGACCTATCCCGACTACTACCCGGACCAGCCGGGGTGGCGAGGGGGCGGTCGCGGCATCGAGTCGACCTATTTCGATGCACGCCCGCTCGGCGGCGAGCTGCTGCGGATGGTCACCTACACCGGTACCGTGATGATGGGCCGGTACAACGTCACGCTGAACGATGCGCACGACATGCTGTGGCGCAATCCCGGCTGGGCGAAGAACCTGATGAAGGTCTTCGGCCGGTACTGGTTTGACCTGCCGTGGCGCTTCAGGTCGCGGCGCTGCCGCGATCTCGCGGCCGGCGCGGCGCTCGTCGGCTCGCTGCGCCGCTCGCTGATGGATCGCGACCTGCCCTTGTGGCTCGGCACACCGGCGCGAGAACTCGTGACGGAAGGCGGACAGGTCGTGGGTGTCGTGGCGGAGCGCGAGGGAAGGGCGCTGCGCATCCGCGCACGGCGCGGTGTCATCCTGGCATCCGGCGGCTTCGAGGCGAACCAGGCATTGCGCGAGCGGTACCTGCCGCAGCCGACCGATGCCGCGTGGACAGTCGGCAACGCAGGCAATACGGGCGATGCCCTGTCGCTAGGCGAGGCAGTGGGCGCGAAGCTCAATCTCATGTCGAGTTGTTGCTGGATGCCGGTGAGCCCCGTGCCCGGCTGGGACAGCCCGGCCTCGGTTCTCTTCGAGCGCACGCTGCCCGGCGGCTACATCGTGAACCGGCACGGTGCGCGCTTCGTCAATGAGGCACTGCCGTACATCGACACCGTGGAAGGCATGTACGCGAGCAACCGGCCGGATGCGCCGACCATTCCCTCGTATCTGGTCTGTGATGCGACGTTTCGCAGGAAGTATCCGTTCGGTCCCTTGCTGCCCTCGAGCGCGCAGCCGGACTGGATGGTGCCGCGACGACTGCGCAGTTTCATGACGAAGGCCGACACGCTGGATGAACTCGCGCGGCGGATCGACGTCGATGCGGAGGGCCTGAAGGCCACGGCCGCCAGGGTGAACGAGTACGCCCGCACCGGCGTCGACCTCGACTTCCGGCGCGGGGACGGTGCCTATGAACGGTTCTACGGAGACCCGGCAGTCAAGCCCAATCCGACGCTCGGGCCGATCGCGACACCGCCGTTCTATGCCATGCCCATCTATCCGGGCGACCTCGGAACGACCGGCGGCCTCGAGACCGACGTGCACGCGCAGGTCATCGCGCAGCAGGGCGGCGCGATTCCCGGCCTCTACGCGGTCGGCAATTGTTCCGCTTCGGCGATCGCCGGCACCTACCCGGGACCCGGGTCCACGCTGGGACCCGCAACGACATTCGCCTACATCGCGGCGCGCCACATGACGCAGGAGATGTAACTCATGAGCACACGGCAAACCCGGCCGATTCCGGCCTCGTGCCACGACATCCTGACCGACCGGCCGATCGGCCACATCGCGACGATCCGTCCCGACGGCCGGCTCTCGGTGAACCCGGTGAGCGTCATGTGGGATGGCAAGCACGTGCGCGTCAGTACGGTGAAGGCGCGCCAGAAGTACCGCAATCTCGTGCATGACCCGCGCGTCGCGATCTCGATTCCCCATCGCAACAATCCGAACCGCTATGTCGAGATCCGCGGCATTGCGGAGATGCACGATGACACCGATCGCTCGTTCATCAATTCGATCGCCCGCCACTACATGAACGTCGACGTTTATCCGTTCGATGCGCCGGGTGCCGAGCGCGTCACGATCACGATCCACGCCGAACAGGTTTCGACGCCGGAGATTCCGCTCGCGGACAACCCGCCATCGGCCCCGGACCGCAGCCCGCCGCGCTAGCCGCGCGATACCGATCTATACGACAGAACGGAAGAGAACATGGCCCGGAATGTCCTGATCGAGCGGGATGTCATGGTGACGATGCGCGACGGCGTGCGCGTGGCCACCGACATCTTTCGCCCCGCCGACGACGAGCGCCATCCGGTGCTCGTGAACGCCCACGTCTACAACAACGACCAGTTCCTCGTCGTGCACGAGCTGATCTTCAGCCCGTTGATCGCGGTCGAGCGCGGCTATGTCGTCGTGGTGCAGGAAGTGCGCGGACGGTACGGTTCGGAAGGCACCTGGCGCCCGTACACGCGCATCCGCGAGGACGCGTGGGACACCGTCGAATGGGCGGCGGCACAGCCCTGGTCGAACGGCGAGGTCGGGCTCTATGGCGCCTGCGCGCTC
This sequence comes from Steroidobacteraceae bacterium, assembly GCA_019187185.1. Taxonomy (GTDB): domain Bacteria; phylum Pseudomonadota; class Gammaproteobacteria; order Steroidobacterales; family Steroidobacteraceae; genus CADEFQ01. The sequence goes on from JABAQU010000015.1 coordinate 14,070, forward strand.
GGTACGATGGCGATCCAGGGCGCCGTGGCCGCGCCGCCCGCGCTGAAGGCGGTGTTCGCGTACGAGACCGCGACCGACTACACGTCGGGCTGGACCTACTCGAACGGCGCGTTCGAACTCGGTTTCCAGATGTCGTGGATCTGGACGGCGCTCGCCACCGAGACCATACCACGCCTCGGACTGGCGCCGGAGGCCGAGCAGGAGGCGTTGCGCGAGCTCGCAGCCGCCTCGCGCGACATGAACGGGTCGGCGGCCTTCCTGCCGCTCATCGATTTTCCGCCGTTCCAGAACGGGGCGGCACCCTACTGGCGCGAGTGGCTGTCGCACCCGTCCTATGACGAGTACTGGCGCGAAGCCGATGCGATTCCCCGCGCCGATCGCGTGAACGTGCCGGTCCTGCACATGACGTCGTGGTACGACACCTGCCTGCGCGGGCATCTCGATTTCGCGAAGGCGCTGGCCGAGCGCAGCGACCCGGCCGTGCGCGACAAGCACCGGCTGATCCTCGGCCCCTGGGACCACAGTGCCTACTACAACAAGCGGGCGACCTGTGCGGGGCAGCGGGATTTCGGGCCCGACGTGTTCACGGGGCCCGAACTCCTCGGCAGCCTGGCCCTCGGCTGGTTCGACCACTGGCTGCGCGGCGAGCCATTGAAGGTCCTGCCCGACAACGGCGTGCGCTACTACCAGATGGGCGAGAACGTCTGGAAGGAAGCGCCGTCGTGGCCGCCGGCGCATGCGCCCACGCACTTCTACCTGCATAGCGCAGGGCGGGCCAACAGCCGCACGGGCGACGGCACGCTTGACCTTGAGCCGCCGTCCAGCGAGCCGCGCGACAGCTTCATCTACGACCCGCTCGATCCGGTGCCGACCTGCGGCGGGCGCAGCATGATCGGCGTGCCGACCGGCGTCGAGGACCAGGCGACGGTCGAGCTGCGCCCCGACATTCTTGTGTACACGAGTGCGCGCCTTGCCGAGCCGCTCGCGATCGCCGGACCCATCACGGTCACGCTGCACGCGAGCAGCAGCGCCGAGGACACGGATTTCACGGCCAAGCTCGTCGATGTCGAACCGAGCGGCTACTGCGCCAACATCGCCGAGGGCATCGTGCGCGCGCGCTATCGCAACAGCCGCGAACACGCGGAATTCCTCGAGCCCGGCAAGCCGACTGCGTTCACGATCGACCTGTGGGATGTCGCGCACACCTTCCAGGCGAATCACTGTATCCGCCTCGAGATCTCGAGCAGCAACTTCCCGCGGTTCGACCGCAACCTGAACGCGCGGGTGACACCGGCGCTCGGCAGTGCGGCCGACGCGCAGAAGGCCGTGCAGCAGGTCTTTCACGATGCGCAGCGCCCCTCGTGCCTGACCCTGCCGGTCGCCGCGCGCAAGCCCGAATAGCGGGATCCGGCAGCCCGCGCGTCATCCAGCCAGATGATGACGACAGGTGGCCCCCGCACCTAGCCTGCAAGTGCAGCCGGGCCCGGTCGCGCGATCCGGTTCGGGCACCAGTCGGAGAGTCGATCGATGGATTTTCGCTATACGCCGGAAGAACAGCAGTTTCGCCTCGAGGTGCGCCGCTTCATCGCCGAGCACTGCCCGCGCGAGCTCAAGGGCTTCCACGAGATCCACGCCGAACACGTGCCGCTCGAGATGGCGGTCCTCAGGAAGATGGCCGAAAAGGGGTGGCTCGGCGCGGCCTTCCCGAAGGAATACGGCGGGCTCGGCGGCGAGCGCGTGCCGATGGTCGAGTACATCCTGATCGATGAACTGCACCACGCCGATTTCGAGGGTATCGCCCTCACGGTCACTTACATCATCGGCATCATCGGCAATACGCTGCTGCAGGCGGGTTCAGCGGAGCTGAAGCGCGAATTCCTGCCGCGCATGCTCCGGGCGGAGCTGCGCTTCGCGATCGCCTACAGCGAACCGGATTCCGGCAACGACATCGCGAGCATCCGCACGCAGGCCGTGGATGACGGTGACGACTTCGTCATCACCGGGCAGAAGCGGTTCATCACCTGTGCCGACACGTCGGACTACATGTGGACGCTGGTGCGCTCGGAGCGCGGATCGGTGCGGCACAAGGGGCTCAGCATCGTCCTGATGAAGTCGAACCTGCCCGGAATATCGATCCAGGTCTTCGAGATGATGAACGGCATCCAGACTTGCGAGGTGTTCCTGGACGCGGTGCGCGTGCCGAAGCGCTATCTCGTGGGCGAGCGCGGCCACGGCTGGCAGCACCTGATGGAGGCGCTCGCGCGCGAGCGCATGACGATGATCAACTTCAAGGCCGTGAGCGAGCCGTTCGAGCGCCTCGTGCAATGGGCGCGGAGCGCCGAAATCGATGGCCAGCGCGTGGCGGACGATCCGGTGGCGCGCCAGTCCCTCGCGAACATGCACGTGAAGATCGCGGGCGGCAAGATGCTGCAGCTGATCGCCGGGGCGCGCGTGGCCAACAAGGACTACATCCCGACGCTCGAAGCGTCGGCCTGCAAGATGTATCGCGCCATGCTGAGCTGGGAGAAGGCGAATCTCGCGCTCGACATCATGCGCGCCCACGGACAGCTCGCGGAGGGCAGTCCGGGCGCGCCTCTCGAGGGCTGGTGGGCGGCCGAGTACGGCTGGGCCGGCCACGAGCTGTCGGGCGGTGGAGGCATGGATCTCAACCGCAAGATCATCGCGCAGCAGGGCCTCGGCCTGCCGCGCTGGTCGAACCACTGAGCGAGCGCCACGAGCGAGTCCATGGATATCAACCTGAGCGACGAACAACAGATGCTCGTGGACAGCGCCCGCGAGTTCCTGCGGGATCATTGCCCACTCACTGCGGTGCGCCAATGGGAGCAGCTGCCGTTGCGCTATCCACCGGAGCTCTGGGCGCAGCTCGCCGGCATGGGCTGGGCGGGTGTCGTGTACCCGGAGGCCTATGGCGGCATGGGCCTGAAGAATCTCGACATGGCGCTCCTGATGCGGGAAATGGGTCGTGTCGCGCTGCCGAGCCCGATCCTCCCGACCGTGCTGCTCGCCGGCCGCTGCGTGCTCGAGGCCGGCAGCGAGGAGCGCAAGCGCGAGCTGCTGCCACGCATCGTCGCGGGTGAGCTCCTGATGTCGTTCGCGTTCATCGAAGCGAGCGCCCAGCCGGACGCCGCGACGGTCAGGACCACCGCGCGGGCCGAGCGCGGCGCCTATGTGCTGAATGGCACCAAGCACTTCGTCGAGTACGCCGGGGAGGCCGAGCTGATGGTGGTGGTCGCGCGCACCCGCGCGGATGCCAGTCCGGAGCAGGGGCTCACGATGTTCCTCGTCGACGCCAAAGCATCCGGGGTCCGATGCGAACCTCTGCGCACGCTCGCATTGCAACCCCAGTGCCGGGTGACGCTCGAGAATGTCCGTGTAGAGCCGGCCGCCGTGATCGGCGAGGTCGATGGCGCGTGGCCGGTACTCGATCGGGTCGTCCAGGCGGCCACTGCGATCCTCTGTAGTTACCTCACGGGAATCGCGGAAGGCGCGCACGCGCTCGGTGTCAGCTACTCGAAGGAGCGTGTGCAGTACGGCCAGCCGATCGGCGCATTCCAGGCGATCCAGAACTATCTCGCGACGACCTGGGCCAGGAACCTGATGGGCGAGTACCTCGGCTACTACGCCGCATGGCTCATCGACGAGGGCCTCCCGAGCCGGGAAGCCGTCGCGACGGCGAAGGCGTTCGTCGGCTACTCGGCCGTCGAATCGACCCAGCTCGCGACGCAGCTGCACGGCGGCCTCGGTGCCACGGTGGATGCCCGGACGACACCCTTCCTGCGCTGGGCGAAACAGCTGCAGCAGACGCTCGGCAACAGCCAGTATCACGAGAGGGTCGTCGCGGCGCAGATCCTGGACTACGAGCCGCTGCGGCTCGACGAGCAATATTCGCTTGCCTTGACATAGGAGCCCCGCATGCCGCTGCCGCCGGTCGTGGATACGCGCTATGACGATGTACGCATCGGGGAGGAGATTCCCGCGATCAGCATCGGGCCGCTGAGCCACACGCAGTTCATCTTCATCGCGTCGTCGCATCACGACTGGTATCCGGGTCACCACGACGTCGAGTACGCGCGCGCGCAGGGCCTGCCGGACATTTTCATGAATGCCACATGGCAGCACGGCCTGTTCCAGCGCCTGCTGTGTGCGTGGGCGGGCCCCAACGCGATCCCGAGGCGCATCCGGTACCGCATGGGCCGGCCGATCGTGCGCCACGACACCGTGCACGCGCGCGGTGTCGTGACGGGCAAGCGCATCGAGAACGGCGAGCGGCTGGTCGAGCTCGACGTCTGGCTCGACAAGCAGGATGCGGACAAGGTCTCGACCGGCAGCGCCATCGTCATGCTGCATGCGCAGGGAGATGCATCGTGAGCGATCCCGTTCTCGAAACCGATCCGGCGGGCTATGTCTATCGCATCGGCACGGAAGAACAAGGCCTCGCGTGGATCGGGCGGGAGTCCGAGCCCGTCGAGCAACCCTATCCGGTCGATGTCGAGCACATCGAACACTTCGTGGAAGGCATCCAGGACCCGAATCCGCTCTACTGGAGCGAGGAGTTCGGCCGGCAGACCCGCTGGGGCGGACGCATCGCGCCCTGGGGCGTGATCGTGCTGACCGCCGAACACCGCGTATGGCGGCCCGCGTGGATGGGGCCGCCGCACGAGACCACGACGTTCTTCATGAGCGTGCCGCTGCCCGGCAACCGCCTCCTCGCCACCGACTACGAAATCGAGTGCTTCGCGCCGCTGCGCCCCGGAGACCGGGTGTTCAAGAGCGAGACGCTGATGGCGATCGTGCCGAAGACGTTCCGCGTAGGCGTCGGCCATCAGGTGACGGTGAAGGCCAACTTCCGCAATCAGAAGGGCGAGCTCTGCATCACCGACAGCCGCACGGTCTTCCGCTACAGGGCCGCTGCGTGAGCCCTGCGCTCCGCAGCAAGGCGGCCATCGTCGGCATCGGGGCGACCGAGTTCTCGGCCAACTCCGGTCGCAGCGAACGGCGCCTCGCGGTGGAGGCCGTGCTCGCAGCGCTCGCCGATGCCGGCCTCGAGGCCGACGACATCGACGGCATCGTCAATTCGGATTTCGACGCAACGAACCAGCTCGACATCGTCAATGCACTCGGGCTCGCGAACATCCGCGCGTACGCCACGATCCCGCACGGGGGCGGCTCGCCCTGCGGCACCGTCGCACAGGCGGCGATGATGGTGACGAGCGGCGTGTGCGAATGCGTCGTGGCCTACCGTTCGCTCAACGAGCGCTCGGGGCATCGCTACGGCAGTGCGGACGCCGTGCCGGCCTATCCGTGGGTGTTCGGGCTGCATGCGCCCTACGGGCTCGTCGTGCCGGGGGAATGGACCGCGATGCACGCCCGCCGGCGCATGATCGAGTTCGGCGAGACGCGCGAACAGTGGGCCGAGGTGCCGGTGACCTTCCGCGCACATGCGAACCGCAATCCGCGCGCGATGCTGCACGGGAAGACGCTGACCCGCGGGGACTATCTCGCTGCGCCGATGCTCGCCGAGCCGCTGTGCCGCTACGATTACTGCCTCGAGACCGATGGCGCCGTCGCGTACCTCGTCACGTCCGCCGATCGCGCACGCTCGTTGCGTGCGACGCCCGCCCACATCCATACGGCCGTGCAGGCCACCGGTGCGCCCGTCTGGTACCAGACCAACTGGTATCGCGACTCGCTCACGACCGGTGCCGAGGTCGTGGCCGCGGCGCGGCAGCTCTGGAGCGAAAGCGGCCTCTCGCCGCGCGACATCGACGTGGCGCAGGTCTATGACCATTTCGCGCCGCTCGTGCTCACGGCGCTCGAGGACTTCGGTTTCTGCGGCAAGGGTGAGGGCGCGGCGTTCGTCGGCGAGGGACGCATCGCACACGGCGGCGCGCTGCCGCTCAACACCGCGGGAGGTCTGCTCTCGGAGGGCTATATCCACGGCTGGAACCTGATCCTGGAAGGCGTGCGCCAGATTCGCGGCACGTCGACGGCGCAGGTCGAGGACGTGGAGTTCTCGCTCGTCACGAGCTGCTGGGGCGCGCCCACGAGCGCGCTGATCCTCTCGAGGTGAGTGACCGATGACACACACCATACAGGCCTGGCCACGTCCGCTGCCGCAGATCGACCGCGATCACGCGGAGTGGTGGGCGGGACTCGCTCGCCATGAACTGCTCGTGCAGGAATGTCCGCGCTGCAAGGCGCTCACGTTCCCGCCCGAACCCGCCTGCCCGGCGTGTCGCAGCCTCGAGCGGGGCTGGCGGCGCTCATCCGGCCGCGGCCGGGTCTTCAGCTGGGTCGTCGTTCGCCGGGCCTCCCATCCGTACTTCGCGGACAAGGTCCCGTACGCGGTCGTGCTGGTCGCGATGGACGAGGGTTTTCGCGTCGTGGGGAGTTTCGAGGGTCCCCTCGATGCGTTGTGCGACGGGCTGCCGGTCGAGGTGGGGTTCGACGACGTGAACGATGAGGTGACCCTGATGCGCTTTCGCAGGGTAGGCTGAGGCGCCGAGCGCACGGAGCACGATGGCAGGGCTCGACGGACTTCGGGTGCTCGATCTCGGCGACGACATCGCCGCGTCGTTCTGCGCGCGGCTGCTCGCCGACGGCGGCGCGGAGGTCGTGAGGGTCGTCGATCCGGCGCGCGGCAACAGGGAGCGTATGGGTGCTCTCGAGGCGTTCCTCCACCGGAACAAGCGACGCACCTCCGTGGACCTCGCGACCGGCGCCGGACGCGCGGCACTTGCGCGCCTGTGCGCGGCATCGGATGTCGTCGTCGAGTCGTCGCGACCGGGAACCCTCGAGGCGCTCGGGCTCGGCTACAGCTCGCTGGCGGCGACCAATCCGGCGCTGACCATGGTCTCGATCACCGCCTTCGGGCAGACCGGGCCCTACCGGCACTACGCCGCGGATCACCTCGCGATCTCGGCGCTCGGCGGCTGGGCCTGCACCTTCGGCGAGTCGGACCGCGAGCCCCTGCAGGTCGGATTTCCGGTGATGTACTACATGGCAGGCATCTACGGCGCGATCGGTGCGCTCGCGGCCCTGCGCGGCCGGCGCAGCGACGGGCGCGGGCAGCATGTCGACGTCTCGGCGCTCGAGGCGTGCCTCAACATGCTGTCCTATCCCCAGGTGCTCGAGCAGTTCGGTTGCCCGCCGCTGCGCAGGAACTTTTCGGCCTCGCTGCAGACCTTCTACGTGCAGGCGCGCGATGGCTGGATTGCGCTCAACCATCTGTCACCGAGCCAATGGGAGAGCACCTGCATCCTGCTCGGCGTGCCGCACCTGGCCGCAGACCCCACGCTGCTGTCCGACATGGATCGAAAGCGGGCGATCGTGCCCGAGTTCATGACCGCGGCGAATGCGTGGGCGAGCGACAAGACACAGATGGAGGCCTTCTACGCCGCGCAGGAATTGCAGATACCGGCAGGCATTGCGTACACGCCGAGGGAAATGCTCGACTGCGACCAGTTTCGCGCGCGCGATTTCATGGGCCGTGGTCATCAGCCGGGGCTCGGGGAGTTCCTGCTGCCGTGCGCACCCTTCCGCTCGGCATCGCTGCGCACGGAGAGCCGTGCGGCGCCGACTCGCGATGAGCGCATCGACGACTGGCTGCGGGGTGCAGGGCAGGCTGTGCACGAGCCCGGGGCGCCGGGTACCGCCACAACCGTCAAGGACCTGCTCGCCGGCCTGCGCATCGCCGACCTGACGCACTACCGTTCCGGGCCCACCGGGACGTCGTTGCTCGGCGGACTCGGGGCCGACGTGATCAAGATCGAAGCCATGCAGCGGCCCGACGGCTTTCGCTTTTTCAATACATCGAAGCCGGGCGACCCGCTGTTCTACGAGATGGGCTCGTATTTCAACGCCAGCAACACGAACAAGCGCGGCATCACGCTCGACATGAACTCGGCGCAGGGCAAGGAACTCTTCACGCGCCTGATCGCAAAGTCCGACGTCGTCATCGACAATTTTTCGCCCCGCGTGCTCGGCAATCTCGGCTTCGGCCCCGCGCGGCTCGGCGAGATCAATCCCGGGATCGTCATGATCTCGATGTCGTGCTTCGGCCATACGGGCCCGTGGCGCGACTTCGTCGGCTTCGGCTATGTGTTCGACCAGATCGGCGGCGCGGCAGCGGTGTCTGGCTACGAGGGCGGGTCACCGACTCACATGATGGCGGCTTCCGATGTCACGTCCGGCATCTTCGCCGTGTATGCCGCGCTGCTCGCACTCGAGGAGCGCGACCGCACCGGGCGGGGTCAGTTCATCGATGTGTCGCAGGTGGAGTCGCTGGCGTTCCTGCTGGGGCCGGAGATCATCGAGTGCCAGCTCACCGGGCAGGTCACGCCCCGCATGGGCAACCACCATCCCGTGTTCTCGCCGCACAACGTCTACCCCTGCCGGGGCGAGGACGAATGGGTGAGCATTTCGGTAGAGACTGACGCGCAGTGGGCGGCGCTCGTCGAGGTCATGGGCAGGGACGACTGGCTGCGGGACCCACGGTTCAGCTCGTTCGCGGCGCGCAAGGAGCACGAGCGCGCGCTCGATCTCGAGATTTCGGCCTGGACCCGGGAGCAGGGGAAGCGGGATGTGATGGAGCGCCTGCAGGCTCGCGGCGTCATTGCGGGCGCCGTGCTGAAGCCGCTGGAACTCCTCGACGACCCGCAGCTGGAAGCGCGGGGCATGCACCGCGCGCTCGCGCGCGAGTACGTGGGCGAGCACCGCTATCCGGGTTTTCCGCTGCGCTTCTCGCAGGCCCGCTGCGAGCAGCGCAGTGCCGCGCCGACGCTCGGACAGCACAATGCGGAGGTGCTGACCGGCCTCCTCGACGTGTCGCCGCTGCAGCTCGGGGAGCTGCAGCGGGCAGGCGTCATCGGCGACCGCCTCGTGAAGCGCTAGTCTTCGAAGACGCGGAAGACCTGCCCTGCCGGCGGGTGCGGATTCAAGAACGTGCAACGGTAGTTGCGGTGGCGGAAGCGCCAGCCGTTCGCCTCTTTCACCAGCTCGTCGAAGTAGGTCCCCATCATCTCGAGTCCGGCGCCGTCCCCGAACCGGCACACCTCGTGGATCGTCGAGCGCGCGCTCGCCGTCCGGCCCTGCACCTTCACGATGATGGCGTGCGGCGTCTGCACGACGTACTGCGACGGCTTCATTTTCTCGCGCAGCGCGGCGACGATCTGGCGCCGGCCCTGCACCTTGAAGCTGAGCGGTTCGCCGACTTCCCAGACGGCGTCCTCGGTGAACAGTTCCTCGAGCGCGGCCCAGTCGTGATTGTTTGTGCCGTCGCTCCAGCGCTCCACGAGTTCGCGGATGGCCAGTCGGTCTTCGAGATCGGTCATGCGGGTCTCCATTGCTTCCGTCAGTTATCGAACGCGCCTCTCAATTGCAGGGCGCACAGCGCGAGCGCCTCGGCCGCCGCGTCGATCGCGCCGAGGAAGCTCGCGAAGCCGTGCAGCTGGCCGCCCCATCGTTGCTGGGTCACGCACACGCCGGCCTGGATCAGTGCGCGGGCATACGCCTCACCCTCGTCGCGCAGCGGGTCGAAGCCCGCGGTGATCACGGTGGCGGGCGCGACGCCGGCGAGATCGGTCTGGCGCAGCGGTGACGCGCGGGGGTCGAGGCCCGCGGCCGGATCCGGGAGGTACTGGCGCCAGAACCAGCGCATCAGCTCGCGGTTAAGGAACGGCGCATCGTCCGAATCGACCTGCGATGGCGAGTCGCAGGCGGCATCGGTGCCCGGGTAGAGCAGCAGCTGATGCCTGAGGGGAACGTCGCTGCCGCGCAAGGCATGGGCTGTGACCGCGGCGAGCGTGCCGCCTGCGCTGTCGCCGGCGACGGCCACCCGATCGGGATCGGCGCCGAGGCTGCGTGCGCGCTGGTGCAACGCCCTGACCGCGGCGACGGCGTCGTCGACAGCCGCGGGGAACCGATGTTCCGGCGCCAGTCGGTAGGCGACCGAGGCCACGATCGATCCGGACAGCGCGGCGAGGCGACTGCACAGGTTGGCATGCGTGTCGATGCTGCAACTAACGAAGCCGCCGCCGTGGAAATAGACCGTCAGCGGCAGGGGCGCGCGCCCCGCCGGGCGGAAGATCCGTACGGGCAGGCTCCCGTCGGGACCTGCCACCGCATGGTCCTCGATGGATGCGAGCCCATCGTCACCGACCGCCATGGGCGGTACGGCGCCGAGCAGCGCGCGGTAATCGGCGGCGGTCAGCGTGGCGTAGTCCGGCTGCGGCATCCGCGCGAACAGGTCGACGATGGCTTGTGCTTGCGGATCGAGGCGCACCGGAACTCCCGGCATGGTTCATGTGCGGTCAATATGTTGACGGTCCGCGTCTCGTTCATCCCCAATATGGATTAAAGTGCCCTGCAGCATCGCGTGGGATTGCCACGCACAGGGTGCACCCGACAGATGACGAGCCATATCGCCGTGCCCGCAGTGGCCTTGCCGTTCCGGACGCAGCCGTCAGGGCAGGGCGCTGCGCTCCTGGCGCGCTCGGGACTGGGTTTTCCAGAGTTCGATCAGCTGGTCAGGCTCGTTTATTCCGGCGTGCGGGAAACCCTGCCGTGGGCGCTGCTGCTCGATCACCTGCGCAACCTGCTCGACGCCAACTATGTGACACTGATCCTGCACCAGCCGCGCGGCGAGGAGCCCTTGCAGGTGGTGTACGCGGGACGCACGCAGCCTGCGCTCGCGGCGATGTCCTGTACCGACCTCGTCGCGATCGATCCGTTCGTCAACCTGCCGCGCGAGCGCATGGTGATGCTCGAGGAACTCATCGACGACGCGGACTGGCTCGCCGGTACGTGCTATCGCGAGTTTCACGCGCCCGTCGACATCCGCTACCACATGGGCGCCGACCTCGGCAGCGGGCCGGTGCCCGATTGCCGCCTGCGGGTCACACGCACCCCTCGCAGCGAACGCTTTGGCGAACGCGATCGTGCCATCGGCGATCTGCTGCTGCCGCATCTCGCGATCGCCGTGCAGCTGCGCGCGAGCCTCAACGTCGCCGAGCTCGAGCGTGGGCTCTATACGGGCATGTTCGACCGCTTGTCGGTGGGCGTCGTGTTCCTCGACAAGGACGGGCACGTCGTCAAGGTCAACGAGGCCGCCGGCCAGATCCTGGCACAGCGTGATGGACTGTCCGTCGTGAACGATTGCCTGGTCGCGGATTATCCGGGCGAGACCCGGGAACTTCGCCGGCTGATCGAACAGGCCGTGTCGACGGGCAGCACGCGTGTGCCCGGCGTCCTCACGGGGATGTCGGTCCGGCGCACGTCGGGGCGCTCGAATCTCGGCGTCGCGGTGCGCGCCGTGCCGCTGACCGGCCTGTCCGATCCGGCGCTGCGATCGGCCGCGCTCGCCGTCATTCGCGACCCCGAAGCGCGTGTACTCGCCTCGCACGAGCAGCTGCAGCGCCTTTACAGACTGACACCCGCTGAAGCGAACCTCGCGCTCTGCCTCATGGATGGCTGTACCGTCGAGGATGCCGCGCGGCGCCTGAACGTGAGCCGCAATACCGTGCGCTGCCAGATCCGCGCGATTTTTGCCAAGACCGGTGTCACCCGCCAGACGGAACTGCTGCGCGTGCTGCTCGGCGGCATTGCGCCGCTCGTGTAGGGAGCCGCACGCAGAGGGAAGCATGGGACGATTTCACGGAAGATTCGCCGAGCTCGATGCCGCGGCAGAGCGCGCGACGCTGCGTCGCGAGCGCATGCAGCTCCTCGAGCGACTGGGGCCCGTCACGGTCTGCGTCACGGCGGCGATCGCGTCGGGGAACAAGGGCGACTGGGCCGAAGCGCGGCGGCAGCTAGAGGAGGCCGAGAAGGTTCTGCAGATCGTGCTCGACGAGGCCGCGGATCGCGTGATGGTCGATGATGCGAGCCGCGAGCGGGCCGAGCGCCTCGATGACAGGGAGTCCGGCGAGGAGCGCTTCAACGACTGACCGGCGGCGGCTCACGCCCCACGCGTCGCTGGTCGCGGCCGGCACCGCGACGTTCTGTGGACGTCACCTGAAGCGCGCGATCACCTTGTCCGCATAGCGCCGGATCGCCTCTTTCTTTACCTCGAGCGGCGGCTGTTGCTGCTGGATGGTGCCGACCCCCATTTCGGCGAGGATGCCCGGAGAGCTCCAGGGCGTGACCTGCAGGTCGGTGATGCCGAGCTCTTCGAGCCGGCGGATGTCGTCGATCGAATCGGCATCCGGGCAGTGCATCATGATGTCGAACGGCTCCTTGTCGCGCCCATATTCACGGCGATAGCCGTTCAGCTCGGACACGATGCCCGGGACATCCGCCTTGTTGTGGATGACGCTCACCCAGCCGTCGCCGAGGCGCGCGGCGCGCCGCATGGCCGGTGAAGTCGCACCGCCGACGTAGATCGGGATCTTTTTCTTCGGCACCGGCGCCATGGTGAGGCGGTCGAAGTCGTAGTACTTGCCGTGGAATTCGTTCATGCCGCCGCGCATCAGCAGGCGCAGGATCTGGATCGCCTCGTCCTGGCGCGCGCCGCGCGTTTTCATGTCCATGTTGAGCCACTTGAACTCTTCGGGCATCCACGCGAGCCCGACGCCGAGCGTGACGCGATCATCCGCGACCGCGGCGACCGAGCAGAGATTCTTCGCTTCGAGGAGCGGCTGGCGAATCGCGAGCCGCAGCACCGAGGGCATGAAGCGGATGCGCTTCGTGACCACGGCCATCGCGGTGATCGCGATCCACGGATCGAGGACGGGAATATCGAGCGGCCAGAATCGGGTGCCGTCCGGCGTATACGGATACGGCACCGACGTGGTCTCGGGAAAGAAGGGCGCGTCCGCGACCTGCAGACAATCCCAGCCGGCATCGTCGGCGGTGCGCGCAATCTCCTGCTGCTCGGCAGGCGGCACCATGAACAGGTGAAATCCGAATCTCATGGTGCGTCATCGCCTCCGCAATGTCGGTTGGGGGATGCAGGGGAACCCCGCGTGCCCACGATGGGGCACGCGGGGTCGCGGCTAGAACTCGTACTTCAGATCCGCTCCGAAAGTCCGGGGCTCGCCCCAGCTCCCGGTGCTCGCGGTGACCCAGCCCTGGTAGGCGAGTGTCAGGTAGTCCTCGTCTGCGAGGTTCTTGCCCCACAGTGCGATGGACAGGTCGCCACCCCCGATCTTGACGTTCGACAGCTCGAGCCGCGCATCGAGCAGCTCGAAGGCCGGCGTCGTGGAGTAGGTCTCGACGTTCGGGATCGTCAGGTTGAGCGGTGTGGAAGTGCGGTCGCGGTGGCTGAAGCTCACCATGCCCTTCAGCGTGCCGGGCAGCCCGAAGTCCGGGAAACGGTAGTCGAGCGTGGCCGAATAGTCGTTCTTCGGCACGACCAGCTTGCGCAGATCCGTCACGTCGACGCCGGTGGCCGGATCGATCCACTTGCTGTACTTGTGGTCGAGTGTGGCATAGCTGAACGTCAGCCTGAGATCCGAGGTGATCGCGGCGGTCAGGTCCAGCTCCGCGCCCCTGTACGTGGAGCCCGCCACGTTCTGCGTCTGCCAGCCGCCCGTGGGCAGCGCGACGGACTTCTGCTCGTTCGAGAACTTGCTCTCGAAGATCGCGAGGTTCGTGCGCAGGCGTCGATTCAGGAATTCGCCCTTGAGCCCGAGTTCATACGACTTGATGGTCTCCGGCTCGAAGCCCGCCGAGAACTGGGCCGCGGATGCGGGCCCGGACACCGGGTCGAAGCCGCCGCTCGTATAGCCTTCGGCGTACTTGACGTAGGTCATCACCGCATCGGTCCAGTGATAGTTGAGCGACAGCGCCGGGGTGGTCTTCGAGAAGGTCTTGTCGCCCAGCGCGCTCGCGAAGCCGACATCCGGCGCGGCGATCGGGAACGAGAATGCGAGCACGCCCTGACCGGGGGCCGTCGGGATCACGCCATATCCGGTGGTCCAGCCGAGGTTGTAGCCGTCGGCCTTGCGGTGATCCTCCGTGTAACGGATGCCGGGCACGACCTCGAGCTTGCCGTCGAACATCGCGGGCCGCCATGTCACCTGCGCGTACACCGCCTTCGAGTCGCTGTCGGCCGAATTCAGGCCCTTCTGGTCGACGGCCACGAAGTCGGCATATGCGCCTCCACCGAGCGGCACCGCGCTCGGCTGATAGATGCCGACATTGGGCCCGGAATGCTGGCTGCCTTCCTCGGTCGCGTAGTAGAGGCCGGCGGTAAAGCTGACGGTGTCGCCGATGTCGCCGAGAAACTGCAGCTCCTCCGAGAACGCCCGGTCCTTCAGCAGCACGGGATGGTTCTGGCCGTCGAACGGCGTGCCGGGCACCAGCAGCGGATAGCTGTCTGCACGCACGTCAGCGCCCCCGGCATAGACGCCGTAGTTGTAGCCGTTGCGCGTGTCGAGTGTGCGATAGCCGGTGATCGAGCGGATGGTCAGCGCGTCGGTTGCGAGCCACTCGATGTTCAGTGTGTGGGCTTCGACCAGATTGTTGTTCTTCGGAATGTCGTACGGAAAGTCGAGCCGCTCCAGTTTCCGCGGCGTGCATCCGGCAATGAACGTGGCAATGCGCGGATCGCCCGTCGCAGCGAGCGCCGTAATGGCCGGCGCCGGGTACAGGCACTGCGACGGTGTGTCGTAGCCTTTCGACTGCGAGCGGTCGTAGCTGTAATCGACCGTGACATCGCCGCCCTGCGGCGTCCAGCGCAGGTCGAGGCGCACGTCGTCGGCGGTGCGCTTGCCGAACTCGATGCCGCCCGGCACCGAATTCTCGATGCCTTCGCCGTCGCGCTTCGCGTACACGTAGGCCAGTTTCGCGGCAAATGTGTCGCCGAACGGCACGTTGACGACGGTCTTCGACACGAACTGCTCGCGGTCGGCGAAGGTCAGCAGTTGTTTGAAGCCGAACGCCGTGAGATCCGGCTTGCGCGTGTAGATGTTGATCGCGCCGCCGGTGGCGTTGCGACCGGACAGCACGCCCTGCGGGCCCTTCAGGACCTCGATGCGCTCGATGTCCGCGGCCGGATTGCTGAGGCCGACGAGCTGCGAATAGAACACGCCGTCGACATGGACGGCGATCGGATTCGGCGCGCTGATGAATGCCGTGTTCGTCGTGATGCCGCGAAAGGTCGGGAAGTACACATCGGCGCTGCCCGGGTAGGGCGCAAGGTTCATGCCCGGCACCGACCCGTCATTGAGTCCCGACAGGCTGATTACGTTGCGCTTCTCGAGCGTGGCCGAATCGACCGCCAGCACCGAGATGGGCACGTCCTGCAGGTTCTCCTCGCGCTTCTGCGCGGTGACCACCACCTCTTCGAGGGCCGGCGCGGCGGTGGTCTCGTCGTCGGCCGCATGCACGGGGTTGAACGCCACGAGCGCGACGACCATGGCGCCGAAAAGGACAGGATTGCGGGGAAGCTTGCTCATCGAATCACTCCAGCAGTCACACGCACGTGTCGAATGCGGCTCGCAGCCGGCCGGGGCATGCCCCGGCCGGCTGCCTCGCCTTACCAGTTGAAGGTCACCTCGACCCCGTAGGTCCGGGGTTCGAGGTAGTACGCATCGGTCAGGCTGCCGAAGGACGGCCCGAAGTCGATGTAGTTGATGATGTGCTCTTCGTTCGTGAGGTTGCGGCTCCAGAGCGCCACCTCACCGGTCCAGCCCCCGACCGGAATGTCGGTGAGCGCGAGGCGGGCGTTCAGCACTCCGTAGCTCTTGACAAGCGTGTCACCCGCGATCGGGCGCAGCGGATTGTAGTTCGGGCCGCTCGAGGCGAGCTGGTACGGATACGTGTAGTAGTCGTCCGACCAGCTGTAGTCGAGCACGCCGCGCAGGTCGCCCCAGCCGGTGCGCACGATGCGCCCGTCGATCAACGCATTGAAGGAGTTCTTCGGCGCGTGGATCATCGCGCGGTTGTCCGCCTGGTTCACGCCCTCGTCGATGAACTTGTCGTACTCGCCGTCGAGATACGCGTAGTTGGCCTGCAGCTTCAGTGCATCCGACGGCGACCACATGGCCTCGAGTTCGACGCCGCGCACGGTCGCCTTGCCGGCGTTGCGGACGATCGAGGCCGAGGCGCCCGATGCCGTGAAGATCGACAGCTGCATGTCGTCGACGTCGTTCTGGAAGGCCGCGAGGTTCACGATGCCCTGTCCGCCCGCGAAGCTCGTCTTGAGGCCGAGCTCATAGGCCTTCACCTTCTCGGGCTGGAAGGGCATGACGGCCTCGGGCGTGGTATTGGCTTCGCCATTGAAGCCGCCGCTCTTGAATCCTCCCGAGTACTTCGCGTACGCATTCACCGCATCCGAGAAGCGGTAGGCGACGATGAACACCGGTGTCGTGTCGCTGAAGGTATCGTCGGCGACCGTGCCGAGCGGAATCAGCGGGAAGTAGGGGGCGCCGGGCGCCGTGCTGAACGTCAGGTAGCGCTCCGTGTTCTTCTCCTCGCGCGTGTAGCGCAGGCCCGCCGTCAGCGTCAGCGCATCGGTGGCCTTGTAGTCGACCTGCCCGTAGGCGGCCCAGGCCTTCGTGCCAAAGCCGTAGCGCGAATCGTAGATCGCGGTATTGAAGAAGAAGCTCTGCGGATTGAACGTGAAGCCGTCATCCTTGAAGTAATACAACCCGCCCACGTAGTTGAAGCGATCGGTATTGCCGACGAGCTGCAGTTCCTGCGAGAACGCGTCGTAGGTGGACAGGCGCGACGTCTGCGCCACCGGCAGCGGCGATCCGTCGAGATCGAGCACGTCGTCCCAGGTGAGGTCACGGTACGCGCTGATGGCCTTCAGCGTATTGCGGTCGTTCACGTCCCAGGTGAACGTCAGCGCATGGTTCTGGACCCGGCTGAGCTCGTACGTCGGCGCATCGACGCCCACGCGGCCCGCGCGGTAGTCGACGACGTAGGGCTGCAGGAAAGGCAGGATGGCCGGGTTCGCGCGCGACAGGTACGAATGATTCACGATCTGGTCGGCGTCGCTGTAATCGAAGCGGTAGGCCGCCTGGAACGTGTCGGTGAAGTCGAGGTTGACCGCGGCGCGCGCGCTCGTCGCATCGCGCGTGTCGAGTTCACTCACTGCGCTGCCGGGCGTGGTCTTGATGGTGCCGTCCCGCTTCTCCACGCGCCCGGCGAGGGTGACGCTCGCGATGCCGAAGCGCGGCAGATCGACCGACGCCTTGGCGACGCGCAGGTCGTAATTGCCGTACTGGACGCTCGCGTGGCCACGGAACTCTCCCGAGGGCGGGCGCGTGACGAAGTTCACCGCGCCGGCGAGCGTATTGCGGCCATACAGCGTGCCCTGCGGGCCGCGCAGGACTTCGATGCGCTGCAGGTCCAGGATGTCGAACACGGAGCCGAGGTTCTTGCCGATGTAGACACCGTCCACATAAATGCCGACCGTCGGCTCCCAGTAAAGCGCCGGATTTTGCTGCAGCGCGCCGCGAATGCCGATCTGCATGCCGGTGTTGTTGCTGACGTTGGGGCTCACCTGCAGGTTCGGTGCGACAGCGCCGAGGTCCGCGACGCTGTTGATGCCGCGCGAGGCGATCTGCTGATCGGAGATGGCTGTGACGGCGACAGGCACGTCCTGCAGCTTCTCTTCGCGCTTCTGCGCCGTGACGACGACCTCCTCGAGGACGGGCGCGGCGGCGGTCTCGTCCGGTGCCGTCTGTGCGACAGCAGTGGTGGCGAGTGCAGTGGCCACTGCGCTCAGGACGAGGGGAATGCGGACAGGAACACTCATTGACCTTACTCCTGCTGATGATGAGGGCGAGTCGTCACCGGAACGGAGCCACGCGGACACGCGCGGGCGCGATGCACTCGCAGTACTGCACACTGGGACACACTCGAGAATGAGGCACGTTCGGGACTTTCGATGGGGGGTTGCACGCCTGATCACGCATGAACGCCAAGGGCCGGATCTGCTCGCGCCGCTTCGTCCATTCGCTCCAGATGCGCCATCCGTTACCAATCCCGTGTTGCGCGAACGTAGCACCGGGCGGGGCCGCTTTCGTACTCCATACGGACGAGGGACGGAGCGCCAGGCCCGACAGGCACCGGCGCACTAGATAAAGATCAAGCCGACATCGCGGCAGCCGTCTTTTTCCCTATAATTCAGTGACCCACGGCACCTGCGCCGGATTGAGCCCACCGCCGAGAACGATGAATCGAGACGACAACCTGAAGAGCTCCGCGAACCTCGATGCCTGGCGCGCCGCGGCAGCCAGGTCCGCGCCGCGTGGCGAAGTCGACACACTGGACTGGCACACGCCGGAGGGTCTCGTCGTCAAGCCGCTGTACACGGCAGCCGACACGGCACAGCTTCCGTACGCCGATACGCTGCCGGGGTTTGCACCCTACCTGCGCGGCCCGCAGGCGACGATGTATGCGGTGCGGCCGTGGACGATCCGCCAGTACGCGGGCTTCTCCACCGCCGAGGAAAGCAACGCGTTCTATCGACGTGCACTTGAAGGCGGCGCGCAGGGCATCAGCGTCGCCTTCGATCTCGCGACGCACCGCGGCTACGACAGCGACCACCCGCGCGTCACCGGCGATGTGGGCAAGGCCGGTGTCGCGGTCGACAGCGTCGAGGACATGAAGATCCTCTTCGACGGCATCCCGCTCGGCAAGGTGAGCGTGTCGATGACGATGAACGGCGCGGTGCTGCCGATCCTCGCGGGCTACATCGTGGCGGCCGAAGAGCAGGGCGTGAAGCCGGCCGAACTCACCGGGACCATCCAGAACGACATCCTGAAGGAGTTCATGGTCCGCAACACTTACGTCTACCCGCCGGAACCCAGCATGCGCATCGTCGGCGACATCATCGCCTGGTGTGCAGAGCACATGCCGAAGTTCAACTCGATCAGCATTTCCGGCTATCACATGCAGGAGGCCGGCGCGAACCAGGCACTGGAACTCGCCTTCACGCTCGCCGACGGCAAGGAGTACGTGAAGGCCGCGCTCGCGCGCGGCCTCGACGTCGACGATTTCGCGGGGCGCCTGTCGTTCTTCTGGGCGATCGGCATGAATTTCTACCTCGAGATCGCCAAGATGCGCGCCGCGCGGTTGCTGTGGTATCGCATCATGAAGGAGTTCGGCGCGCGCAAGGACAAGAGCCTGATGCTGCGCGCGCACTGCCAGACGTCGGGCTGGAGCCTCACCGAGCAGGACCCGTACAACAACGTCGTGCGCACGACGATCGAGGCGATGGCCGCCGTGTTCGGCGGCACGCAGAGCCTGCACACGAACGCGCTCGACGAGGCGATCGCGCTGCCCACGGACTTCAGCGCGCGCATCGCCCGCAACACGCAGCTCATCGTCCAAGAGGAAACGCACATCACGAACGTGATCGATCCCTGGGCCGGCAGCTACCTGATGGAGACCCTCACGCAGCAGATGGCCGACAAGGCGGCCGAGATCATCGCCGAGGTCGATGCGATGGGTGGCATGACCCGGGTGGTCGAGTCGGGCTGGGCGAAGCTCAGGATCGAGGCGAGCGCGGCAGAGAAGCAGGCGCGCATCGATTCCGGTGCCGACACGATCGTCGGCGTGAACAAGTATCCGCCGCCGACCAGCGAGCGCATCGATATCCTCGAGGTCGACAATCACGCAGTGCGCGATAATCAGCTGCGGCGACTGGCGGCCGTGCGCGCCGGGCGGGATGCCGCGGCCGTGCAGTCCGCGCTCGAGGCCCTGACGCGCAGTGCCGAGACGGGCACCGGCAACCTGCTCGACCTGGCCGTGCGGGCCATTCGCGCGCGCGCCACGGTGGGTGAGGTGAGTGATGCGCTGGAGAAGGTGTACGGACGCCATCGGGCCGACATGCAGAAGGTGACCGGAGTGTACGCAGCCGCTTACGGGAACGCCGAGGGATGGGACAAACTCAAGGCGGAGGTCGACGCGTTCGCGGCCGAGCATGGCCGCCGGCCGCGCGTGATGATGGCCAAGCTCGGCCAGGACGGCCACGACCGGGGTGCCAAAGTCGTCGCGACCGCGTTCGCGGATCTCGGGTTCGACATCGACATCGGCCCGCTGTTCCAGACCGCCGAGGAATGCGCCCGCCACGCGATCGAAAACGACGTGCACGCGGTGGGCGTCTCGACGCTGGCCGCCGGCCACAAGACGCTGGTGCCGGCGATCATCGAGAGCCTGCGGGCACAGGGTGGCGAGGACATCATCGTCTTCGTCGGTGGGGTCATCCCGCAGCAGGACTATCAGTTCCTTTTCGATGCGGGAGTGAAGGGAATCTACGGTCCCGGTACGGCGATACCGGCCAGTGCGAAGGACGTGCTCGAGCACATCAAGGCGCACCTGAAGCGACGCGTGTGACGCTGCAGCCCGCGGACAAGGCGATGGCCGAAGCGGTGCGACGTGGCGAGCGGCGCGCCATCGCCAAGGCGATCACGCTGCTCGAATCGACCCATCCCGACGACCGGCCGCGCGCCGATGCGCTGCTCAATGCGCTGCTGTCCTCGACCGGGCAATCGCTGAGGATCGGCATCTCCGGCGTGCCGGGCGTCGGCAAGTCGACGTTCATAGAGGTGCTCGGCCTCAGGTGGCTCGAGCGTGGCCATCGTGTCGCGGTGCTCGCGATCGACCCGTCATCGACGCTGTCGGGCGGATCGATCCTCGGTGACAAGACGCGGATGGAACGCCTGTCGGCGCACCCGGGTGCGTTCATCCGGCCGAGCCCGTCGAGTGGCACTCTGGGTGGCGTTGCCGAGAAGACGCGCGAAGCGATGCTCGTGTGCGAGGCAGCGGGCTTCGACGTCGTGATCGTGGAAACCGTGGGTGTCGGACAGAGCGAGACCACGGTGGCCGGGATGACCGACCTGTTCGTGCTGCTGCAGCTGCCGAACGCCGGCGACGACCTGCAGGCGATCAAGCGGGGCGTCATGGAAGTGGCCGACATGATCGTCGTCAACAAGGCAGACCTCGACACTGCCGCCGCCACGCGCGCCCGTGCGACGATCGCCGGCGCCCTGCGTGCGTTTTCGCGTCACGGCCGCGGCGAGCCGCCGCCACCGGTGCTGCAGCTGAGTGCGCTGAAGGGCGAGGGCGTCGCCGAGTTCCTGGACGAAGTCGAGCGGATGGCCGCGACGCGGCGCGCGAGTGGTGCGTTCGAGCAGCGCCGGCGCGACCAGTCGCTGTCCTGGATGTGGGATCACGTCCGTGCGCGCCTGCTCGCGGAGTTTCGCGCCCATCCGCAGGTACAGGCCGCGTTGCCTGCGGCCCTGAAGGACGTCAGCGAGGGTCGCGTCGCCGCGTCCGTCGCGGCGCGCGCACTCCTCGACCTGTTCGAGCGTTGAGCGCAAGGAAAAACGAGTTCGGGAGTTCGCATGAGCCACGCAGTGGAAAGACCGTTTCGCATCCTCGGGATCCAGCAGGTCGCGATCGGCGGGCGGGACAAGGGGCGCCTGCGCGCGCTGTGGGTGGATCTGTTCGGCCTCGAGGTGACGGGCTCGTTCCGTTCCGAGCGCGAGAATGTCGACGAACTCATCTGCAGCCTCGGTGCGGGACCCTCACGCGTGGAAGTCGACCTGATGGAGCCGCTCGATCCGGATGCGAAGCCCGCGGTGCACGCGACGCCGCTGAATCACATCGGCCTGTGGGTCGATGATCTGCCGAAGGCGGTGGCCTGGCTGACCGCGCAGGGCCTGCGTTTTGCGCCGGGCGGCATCCGCCGCGGAGCAGCGGGCCACGACATCTGCTTCGTGCACCCGAAGGGCAATGATCAGTTTCCGCTCGGTGGCGAAGGCGTGCTGATCGAACTGGTGCAGGCGCCGCCCGAGGTCATTGCGGCGCACGCGCGCTGACGACGCTCGGCGCAAGGAGGAGTTTCCCTGTGGGACCACTGACGGGATTGCGGGTCATCGAGGTTGCCGGCATCGGGCCGGGGCCCTATTGCGGCATGATGCTGGCCGACATGGGCGCCGACGTGCTGACCATCGAGCGCAGCCCCGGTACCCATGTGGCCGCTGCGGATCCCCTGCAGCGCAGTCGCACGCGCCTCACGCTCGACCTCAAGAGCCCGGAGGGCATCGCAGCCCTGCTCGAGCTCGTCGAACGCGCCGACGTGCTGTTCGAAGGCTATCGCCCGGGCGTCGCCGAACGCCTCGGCTTCGGCCCCGACGCATGTCTCGCGCGCAATGCGCGGCTCGTCTATGGACGTGTCACCGGGTGGGGCCAGGACGGTCCGCTGGCGTCGGCTGCGGGGCACGACATCAACTACATCGCGCTGTCCGGGGCGCTGCACGCCATTGGGTCGCGCGGCAGCAAGCCGGTCGTGCCGCTCAATCTTGTCGGCGACTTCGGCGGCGGCGGCATGCTGCTCGCCTTCGGCATTGTCTGCGCGCTGCTCGAGGCACGGCGCTCGGGCAAGGGACAGGTCGTGGACGCGGCCATGGTCGATGGCGCGATATCGCTCATGGCGATGTTCATCGGTATGCAGCACCAGGGATTTCCGAGCGACGAGGTGGGTGGGCACTTCCTAGCCGGCGCGGCGCATTACTACGACACGTACGAGACGCGCGACGGCAAGTTCATTGCGATCGGCGCCCTCGAGCCGCAGTTCTATGCCACGCTCATCGAGAAGGCGGGCCTCGACGCCTCCGTGTTCGCGGACGCCGGCATGATGTCGCGCAAGGGACTCGATCCACAGGTGTGGAGAACCCTGAAGGGCAAACTGGCCGAGGTATTCCGCCAGCGCACGCGTGCGGAGTGGTGTGAAGCGCTCGAAGGCAGCGATGCCTGCTTTGCGCCGGTGCTCTCGCTGTCGGAAGCGCCGGCACACGCCCACAACCTCGCTCGCGGCGCCTTTGTCGAAGTCGGCGGCCGGATGCAGAACGCGCCGGCGCCACGCTTCAGTCGCACACAGCCCGCGTGCCCGCAACCGCCGGCACAGACTTGCCAGGACCTGAAGTCGGTGTTGTCGCGATGGAGTCGAGCCGATGCAGAGTCCGACGATGAATGAAGCAGCGACCCCGTGGCTGGCGCGCGCGATGCCGCGGGAACTCCACGACCGCCTGGCGCTGCCTGTGATAGGCGCGCCGATGTTCATAGCGAGCTACCCGGAACTCGTCCTCGCGCAGTGCCGTGCGGGCGTCGTCGGCTGCTTCCCTGCTCTCAACGCGCGCTCGCCCGAGGTGCTGGACGAATGGCTGACGCGCCTGACGCGCGAGCTCGCGCCGGGTACCAATCTGCAGGCTGCGCCGTTCGGCGTCAATCTGATCCTGCACAAGGGCAATCCGCGCCAGAGCGAAGATCTCGCGCTGGTCGTGCGGCACAAGGTGCCGCTGGTCGTCACCTCCGTCGGCGACCCGACGCCGGTCGTCGAGCACGTCCATGCCTATGGTGGCATCGTCTGGCACGACGTGCTCGGCATGAAGCATGCGCGCAAGGCCGCGGCCGCGGGTGTCGACGGCCTGATACTCGTGTGTGCGGGCGCGGGCGGGCATGGCGGCACGCTGTCGCCGTTCGCGTTCCTGCCTGAAGTGCGCAGCTTCTGGGACAGGACGATCGTGCTCGGCGGCGCGATTTCGTCGGGCCGCTCGATCCGCGCAGCGCAGGTGCTCGGCGCGGACCTGGTCTATATGGGTACCCGGTTCCTGGCGACCCGCGAAGCGCACGTCAGCGATGCGCACAAGCAAATGATCGTGGATTCGACGGCCGCCGAGATCGTCTATTCGCCGGCCTTCACCGGCATCTCCGCGAACTATCTCGCCCGGAGCCTGGTCGCCTGCGGGCTCGATCCGCAGAACATCGTCTGGCAGTCGGACGGCGAAGCGTTCGACCGGCATCCCGAGCACGATCGGCCGAAGGCGTGGAAGGACATCTGGTCAGCCGGCCAGGGCGTCGGCTCGATCGCCGACGTGCCGACGGTGGCGGAACTCGTGGCACGGCTGCGCCGCGAGTACCAGGAGGCCTGCGGGGATGACCGTCAGGACAACACGCCGCCGTCGACCTGCAGGATCACGCCGGAGCTGTAGCTCGACGCATCGCTCGCGAGGAACAGCGCGGTTCTCGCGACCTCTTCCGGAAAGCCGACACGCTTGAGCGGATTCACCTTCATCATGTCTGCAAGACGCTCCGGGTCGTTCAGCGTGTGATCGCCCATGGCGGTCTTGATCACGCCGCAGGAAATGGCATTGACGCGCACGCCCTTCGGGCCGAGCTCGCGCGCAAAGCAGCGCGTGACCATGTTCAGGCCGGCCTTGGACACGCAATAGGCACCGATCTCCGGTTGTGCCATCAGGGCCGACGTGGTGCTGATGTTGACGATCGAGCCGCCGCCGCGTGCGGCCATCTGCTTGCCGAGTGCGGCCGAGAGAAAAAACGGGCCCTTCAGGTTCACGTCCATGATCTTGTCCCACAACGCCTCGGTCGTATCGACGAGGGCATGGTCGTGCGGCGGGCTGATGCCGGCATTGTTGACGAGGATATCCACGTGCAGGGACCGGGCCGCCAGCTGCTGCAGCAGTGCGTGGATTTCCTGCTGTCTGCCCATGTGCGCGGCGATGGCGTGTGCCTTGCCGCCCCTCGCACGGATCTCCGTTGCCGCTTCGTCGAGCGACTCCTGCTTGCGCGAGCACAGGACGACTTCGGCGCCGTGCCCGGCGAAGAGGTCGGCGATGGCGCGGCCGATGCCGCGCGAGGCGCCGGTGATCAGGGCGGTCTTGCCGGCGAGCGAGAGGATGTCGGTGGTCATGAGTGCCTCGTGAATTCCGTCAGATCGTTGCCATGACGAGTTCCGCGACCGCATTCGGATCCGTGACAGGGCGCGGGTTCGTGCTGCCGTTGAGGTCACTCATGGTCCCGGCAATGATGTCGGGCAGACGCGCTTGCGCCTGCTCGCCCGTGAGGCCGAGGTCGCCGAGCCGCATGGGTGCGCCGATGCCCTTCATCAGTGCCGACACGGCATCCACCGCCGCGTCCGCCGCCTGCAGGTCGGTCAGCCCGCGCGTGTCCACTCCGAGGGCCTGCGCCACCCGCGCGAGCGGCGCGGTGGCGTGCGCGCGGTTGAAATTCATCGCCGGCAGCAACCCGATGCCGCAGCCGGTGCCATGGTGCACGCCGAACAGCGTGCCCACGGTATGCGCAAAGGCATGGGCGATCCCGAGGCCGGGACCGAGCGTGATGCCCGCGAGCAGCGACGCGACCAGCATGCCCTGGCGTGCCTCGAGGTCCCGGCCGTCGGCGAGGACACGCGGCAGATGCTGCGCGATCATGCGGACCGACTGCAATCCGGTGGCCGTCGTGATCGGGTTGGCGCCCGGCGTGGCGAGTCCCTCGATCGCATGCGTGAGCGCGTCGAGCCCGGTGCCGATCGAGATCGACCTCGGCAGCCCCGTGGTGAGCGTCGCATCGAGGATGGCGACCTTCGGGATCAGGTGGAAGTCCGCGACAAAGAACTTGCGGTGCAGTTCGGCATTGGTGATCACGGCGCCGAGGGTCACTTCGCTGCCCGTGCCGTGCGTCGTCGGGATGGCGACATGCGGCAGCAGCGGCCCCTCGAGCCGCATCAGGCCCATGTTCTCGATGGCCGAGCCGCCATTGCTCAGCGCCACGAGCGCGAGCTTCGCCGTGTCGATCGAACTGCCGCCCCCGAGGCTCACGATCGCATCGGCGCCGGCCGCCCTGCAGCAGGCGAGCGCGGCATCGACGCATTCATAGGTCGGGTCGGCGACGACCCCGTCGAATACGCCGACGATGCGGCTGCCACCGGCACGCCGCACTTCGTCGACGATGCCGGCGGCCTTGAGGCCAGGGTCCGTGACGATGACGGCGCGCCGCGCCCCGAGCAGCCTCAGCTCGTTCTCGAGTCCCGCGATCGACCCGGGGCCGCAGACCACCTTTGTCGGCTGGCAGAAGGCGAATGACGGATTCGGCGGATAGCTGAGCAGCGACTTGAACGTGGCACGGTTGGCAGTGGCCTCGTTCGAGGTATAGATGACTTTCGATTGCGTATACGACTTCAGGCCCTCGTCGCCGAATTCGCGGCCGATGCCGCTCGACTTGTAGCCGCCGAACGGCGCGAAGTCGGAGAGCACGGCGACGTCGTTGATCCACATCGTGCCGGTCTGTATGCGGTTGGCGATGTTCCGCGCGCGCAGCGGATCGCGCGACCACACGGCGCCCGCGAGGCCGTAGTCGCTGTCATTGGCGATGGCCACCGCCTCGTCGTCGGTATCGAAGGGCAGCACGACGAGCACGGGCCCGAGGATCTCCTCGCGCGCGATGCGCATGCCGTTGTCGACGTCCGCGAAGATCGTCGGCTCGAAATAGAAGCCGCCCTCGAACCCCGGCACCGTCAGGCGTTTGCCGCCGCACACGAGGCGCGCACCTTCCGCCTTGCCGATCCCGACGTAGTTCCTGACGGTCTCGAGCTGCCGCGCCGTCGCGAGCGGGCCGATCTTCGTGTCGGGCAGGAGCTGGTAGCCGACCTTGACGTCGCGGATGCGCCGCTCGAGGCGCTCGAGTACTTCCGCGTAGATGGGCCGTGCGACGAGCAGGCGCGAGGCCGAAATGCAGATCTGGCCGCAGTTGGCGAAATTGCCGGCGATCGCACCGTCGACCGCGATGTCGATGTCCGCGTCGT
Organism: Steroidobacteraceae bacterium; assembly: GCA_019187185.1. Classification (GTDB taxonomy): domain Bacteria; phylum Pseudomonadota; class Gammaproteobacteria; order Steroidobacterales; family Steroidobacteraceae; genus CADEFQ01. The sequence goes on from JABAQU010000015.1 coordinate 40,648, forward strand.
CGCAGACGATGCTGGCCGACTTGCCGCCGAGTTCCAGCGAGACACGCTTCAGCGATTGCGCCGCGAGCGCCATGATGCGCTTGCCGACCTCGCTGCTGCCGGTCAGCGAGATCTTGTCGACGAGCGGGTGTACGCACAGCGACTCACCCACGGCGCCGCCGGGTCCGGTGACGACATTGAGCACGCCGCGCGGAATGCCTGCCTGATTGGCGAGTTCCGCGACAATCAGCGCCGACAGCGGCGTGGAGGAGGCGGGCTTGAGCACGACCGTGTTGCCGGTGACGAGGGCGTGCACGATCTTCCAGAGCGCCATCATGTAGGGCACGTTCCATGGGGCGATCGCCGCCACCACGCCGATCGGCTCGCGGCGGATCACGTTCGCTCCGTACGCGTAGACGCTGCCCGACACCGGGATTTCCTCTTCCCAGGCGAACTTGTGGGCGGCATACCAGGCGAGATTGCGGATCGAGTTGGCGGCCACCCACAATCCGCCGCCCACCCAGGCCGGCGTGCCACCCATGCTGCGGCTGTCGGCCAGCGCGATCCGGCCGCTGTGGGCTTCGATGAGATCGGCCCAGCGGATCAGGATGCGCGCGCGCTCCGCCGGCGCGAGTGCGCTCCACGCGCCGCCGTCGAACGCCGCGCGTGCCGCGCGCACGGCGAGGTCGACGTCGCGTTCATCGCCGCTCGGTACCTGCGCGAAGGCAGCGCCCGTGCCGGGATCGACGAGCGTCTGGCTGTTGCCGCCGATGGCATCGACGTGCTCGCCATCGATGAACATCCGGTACGCATCCATGGGCCACGCTCCTTCGGTCACGGCTTCGGCGAAGGAGCGATGCTTCGTGCAACGGCGGAATGGAGCATCGTCCGTAAGGACTAGCGGGCGGCGTCGCGTCAGTGCTGCTTTTTCTGCTGTTGCCGGCTGAAGGCCTCTTCCAGCATCCGGATCAGGCGCGCGGTCTCCCGGAAGTCGTCCATGATCGCGCGCCCCGACGCACCCATCTGCTCGATGGCCTGTGGTGCAAGGGTCAGGCTGCGCGCGCCTTGGCGGACGAGCCAGCCGCGCTCCTCGAGTTCCTTGACCTTGCGGCGCACGGTTTCCCGCGGAATGCCTGTGGCCTCGCTGATCGACAACGCGTTGCAGGGTGCGATCCGCTGCGCCTGCAGACTGCGCATCGGCAGTTGCCAGCGCGGGGAGTCGGGCGCCTCTCGCAGGCTCAGCGCCTGCAATGCGCGCGACATGTTGTAGTGCGCGATCTCGCCGAACACGAGGAAGAGCGTCAGGTCACCATCGAACAGGCGATACGCGCGACGCAGGGTGCCGATCGTGAATCGGCTGACGAACGTGCTCAGCATCGTCTGATAGGTCATCGGGACGCTGACACGGGCGGCGAGGTCGCCGAGGCTGGGCGATGTCACGGGTCTTTGGGCGCGGCGGTCAGGCACGGGGATCAAAGTACCCAGAACGGGTATTTTGCGCAATGGCCGGTGCGGCCCGGCGCTAACATCGCGGCACGATGGAAGCATTCATCTTCGATCACGTGCGCACGCCGCGCGCCAGGGGCAAGGCCGACGGCAGCCTGCACGAAGTCACGTCGGTGTGGCTCGCGAGCCGCCCCCTCGTGGCGCTCGCCGAGCGCAACCACTTCGACACGAACGCGGTGGAAGAGGTTGTCATGGGATGTGTCAACCCGGTGGGCGAGCAGGGCGGCAACATCGCGCGCATGGCCGCGCTGGCCGCCGACTGGGGCGAGGCCGTGCCGGGCATTTCGGTCGACCGCGCCTGTGGTTCGGGGCTCGAGGCCGTCGCGATCGCGGCGGGCAAGATCAAGTCCGGGCAGGCGGACCTCGCGGTTGGCGCGGGCGTCGAGAGCATGTCGCGCGTGCCGATGGGCAGCTCGGGCGGTGCGTGGGCGCAGGATCCGACGATGTCGGCGAAGACGCACTTCGTCATGCAGGGCATCTCGGCCGACCTGCTCGCGAGCCTGCACGGCCAGACGCGCCGCGACCTCGATGCGTATGCGGCCGAGAGCCACTGCCGCGCGGCGCGCGCCTGGGGCGAGGGGCGCTTCGCGCGCTCGGTCGTGCCGGTCAAGGATTTCGTCGGCCTCACGCTGATCGAGCGCGACGAAACCGTTCGCCCCGACACCACGGTCGAGTCTCTGGCCGCGCTCAAGCCCGCCTTCACCGAGATGGGCCAGAAGTACGGCTACGACAGCGTGGCGCTGCAGCGCTACCCGCAGTTGCAGCGCATCGAACACCTGCACCATGCCGGCAATTCGAGCGGCATCGTCGACGGCGCCGGGGCCGTGCTGCTCGGCAGCGCCACCGCGGCCGCCCGGCACGGTCTCAAGCCGCGGGCCCGGGTGCGTTCATTCGCGGCGGTCGGTTCGGAACCGACACTCATGCTCGATGGCCCGGCGGCGGCGGCGCGCCGCGCGCTCGAGCGCGCCGGCATGCAGCCGTCCGACATCGACCTGTGGGAGCTGAACGAGGCGTTCTCGACGGTCGTGCTCACGTTTATGTCGGTCATGAAGGTGCCGCACGAGCGCATCAACGTGAACGGCGGTGCGATTGCGATGGGGCATCCGCTCGGGGCCACGGGCGCGATGATCGTGGGCACGGTGCTCGACGAACTCGAGCGCACGGGCAAGGGCACGGCCCTCGTGAGCCTGTGCGTGGCGGCAGGCATGGGTACGGCGATGGTGATCGAGCGTGTCTGAGGCAGCGACGATGAACACGACGGCAGTGGTTCGCTGCGAGGTCGATGCCGACGGCATCGCGCTGCTGACCATCGACTATCCCGGCAAGACCATGAACGTCATCGACCAGGCGTTCATGGACAGCCTGCAGCAGTGCATCGACCGTGTCCGCGATGACGCGGCGATCCGGGGTGCGATCGTCACGTCGGGCAAGGACGCGTTCGTGGCCGGCGCCGACCTGCTGGCGATGGAGCAGAATCTCGACAGCACGGCGGACGATCCGCTGCCCGTGCTGTTCGAGAAGTATGGTTCGCTGTCGCGCGTGCTGCGCAATCTCGAAACCTGTGGCAAGCCTTTCGTCGCCGCGATCAACGGCACGGCGATGGGCGGCGGTTTCGAGCTCGCACTCGCCTGCCATCATCGCGTGCTCGCGGACTCGCCGGCCGCGGTCGTCGGCTTGCCCGAGGTACAGCTCGGACTCCTGCCCGGTGCGGGCGGCACGCAACGCCTGCCGCGGCTGATCGGCATCCAGGCCGCGATGCCATTCCTGCTGGAAGGCAAGCACGTGGCCCCGGCGCAGGCGCTCGCAGCCGGACTCGTGCACGAGCTCGCGCCGCCGGCCGACGTCGTCGCGTGCGCGAAGCGCTGGCTGCTCGGCTCGCCCCGGGCGGTGCAGCCCTGGGACGAGAAGGGGTTTCGCATCCCGGGTGGCAACGCGCTCGACCCGCGCGTGGCCCCGGCATTCGTCGTCGGCAACACGATGCTGCAGGCGAACACGCAGCAGAACCTGCCGGCGCCGCAGGCGATCCAGAGCTGCCTCTACGAGGGCTCGCTCCTGCCGATCGACAAGGCGCTGCGCGTCGAGACCAAGTACCTGATGACGCTGGCGCGCGGTGCGGTGGCGCGCGGCATGATCCGCACGCTGTTCGTCAGCAAGACGAGGGCCGAGAAGGGCCTGCACCGGCCCGCCGGGTATGCGCCGTTCACCTGCCGCAAGCTCGGCATGATCGGCGCGGGCATGATGGGCGCAGGTATCGCGCTCGTCGCGGCACAGCGGGGCATCGAGGTCGTGCTGATCGACCGCGATCAGGCGGCGGCGGAGCGCGGCAAGACGTATGCCGAGAAGGCGCTCGGCAAACAGGTCGAACGCGGGCGAATGACGGCGGAGAAGCGCGATGCGATCCTCGCGCGCATCGTGCCGGCCACCGACTATGACCTGCTGCGCGGTGCCGACATGGTGGTCGAAGCGGTATTCGAGGACCGCGCGGTCAAGGCCGAGGTCACGCGCCGGCTCGATGCCGTGCTGCCGGACGACTGCGTGCTCGCATCGAACACCTCGGCGCTGCCGATCACGCTGCTCGCGCAGGCGAGCGTGCGGCCGGGGCGTTTCATCGGCCTGCACTTTTTCTCGCCGGCGGACAAGATGCCGCTGGTCGAGGTGATCCGCGGCAAGGCGACCGACGATGCCACGCTCGCCCGCGCGCTCGACTTCGTCGGCCAGTTGCGCAAGACACCGATCGTCGTGAACGATGCGCGCGGCTTTTTCACGAGCCGCTTCATCGGCGCGTTCGTCGATGACGCGATCGGCATGGTGGCCGAGGGCATCGCGCCGGCGCTGATCGAGAACTGCGCGCGCCAGGCGGGCATGCCGGTCGGCCCGCTTGCGATCACCGACGAACTGTCGATCGATCTCGCGGTGCACGCAGGCGAGGCGCAGGCCAGGGAGTTTCCGGACAGCTACCGGCCGGGCCGCTCGGTGCCGGTGCTGCGGAAGCTGTTCGAACTCGGCCGCCTCGGACGCAAGGTCGGCAAGGGCTTCTACGACTACGAGGAATCGGCGAAGGCGTTGTGGCCCGGTCTCGCGGAGCTTTATCCGCTGAAGCCCGTGCAGCCGGACCCGCGTGACCTGAAGCAGCGCATCCTCTATGTGCAGGCGGTGGAGGCCGCGCGCGCGATGGAGCAGGGCGTGCTGCTGTCGCCGGCCGATGGCGACATCGGCTCGATCCTCGGAGTCGGCTACCCGGCCTACACGGGCGGGCCGTTCTGCTTCATTGACGGTGTCGGGGTCGCAGCGTTCGTCGCCGAGGCCGATCGCCTCGCCGACCTCTTCGGCGATCAACTGCGCCCGCCGCAGCTGCTGCGCGACATGGCCGCTCACGGCGAGACGTTCTACGGTGCCACGGCGGTCGCAATCCGCCAGGATGCCCGCGCATGAATTTCGACTTCTCGGACGAGCAGAACCTGCTGCGCGGCGAGGTGCGCAAGTACCTCGCGCAGCAGTCACCGCTTTCGGTCGCGCGTACGGTGCTCGAGGGCAGTGGCACGCCTTACGCCGCGGCCGTATGGCAAGGCCTGGTCGAGCTCGGCGCGACGTCATTGATGCTGCCCGACGATTGCGGCGGTTCCGGACTCGGTGCACTCGAGTCGTGCGTTGTCGCGGAGGAAGTGGGACGGCAACTGGCCGCTGTCCCGCTCGCCTCGACGCTGTACCTCGCCGTGCAGGCGATTCTGCTCGGCGCTGCGCCGGAACAGCGGCGCCGCTGGCTCGCACCTGTTGCCGGTGGCGCCATCGGCGCGTTCGCAGCACCGCTCGACGGCGTGGTGGACGATTCCGCGCTGCCGCGGTTCGCAGACGGCCGTCTGACCGGATCGGTCGATCTCGTCGCGGACGGCATGGCGGCGCAATGGGCTGTAGTGCTGGCGAGCGGTGCCGACGATCATCCGGTCTGGGTCGCGAGCGACCTTTCCGCCGGGCTCGCGCGGCGCCCGCTCGCGACGCTCGACATGTCGAAGCCGGTTGCCGCGTGGACGTTCGAGGGCACACCGGCCGAGGCTCTCGGCACTGCCCTCGACGCGCGCGTCCTGCTGGCCCGGGTGAGAAACCGTGCCGCCGTGCTGCTCGCGTTCGAGCAACTGGGTTCGGCAGAGGCCGCACTCGAGATGGCCGCTGCGTACGCGCGCACCCGCCACGCGTTCGGGCGCACGATCGGCTCCTACCAGGGCGTCAAGCACAAGCTCGTCGACCTGTACAACGCGAACCAGCTCGCGCGCGTGCACTGTTACTACGGCGCCTGGGCCCTGTCTGCCGATGTGGCGGCGCCTGCAGGCGCGCCCGAACTCGCGGCGGCCGCCGCGGCGGCGCGCGTGGCGGCGAGCCATGCCGCCACGCAGGCCGCGCACGAGGGGCTGCACGTCCACGGCGGCATCGGCTACACCTGGGACATGGACTGTCATCTCTTCATGCGTCGTGCGCGCCAGCAGGCGGTACTGCTCGGCCACGAACACGCCTGGCGTGAGCAGCTCGCCGCCGAACTCGAAGCGCGCGTGACGAAGCCGTCGCAGGAGACGCCGCAGCGCCCACCCCGGGTCGCCGGCGCGATGGACTTCGACGATTCTCCCGAGGAGGCCACCTTCCGCGCCGAGTGCCGCGCATGGTTGAGCGCGAATGCGCAGCCCCGATCGAGCGGTGCGACGGCGCAGCGAGCGGACGCGAGTGCCGAGCAGCGCATCGCCGCTGCGCGCGCGTGGCAGGCCCGCAAGGCCGCTGCCGGTTTCGGGGCCATCACCTGGCCGAAGGCAGTCGGCGGGCGCGGCGGCACGCCGATCCAGGAACTCATCTGGCGCCAGGAGGAAGGCCGCTACGACGTACCGACCGGCGTGTTCAACGTGAGCCTCGGCATGGTGATCCCCGCGGTGATGGCACACGCGTCGAACGCAGTGCGGGCGACGCACATCGGCCCGGCGCTGACGGGTCAGGACCTGTGGTGCCAGCTGCTGAGCGAGCCCGGCGCGGGTTCGGACCTCGGCATGGTGCGCACCCGCGCCGAGCGCTGCAACGACGGTCGCGACGGCTGGATCCTGAACGGCCAGAAGGTCTGGACCTCGCTCGCGCAGTTTGCGCAGTATGGTCTCGTGCTCGCGCGCACCGACCCGACGCTGCCGAAGTTCGACGGCCTGACGAGCTTCTTCATCGACATGCGCAGTCCCGGCGTCAGTGTGCGCCCGATCCGCCAGGCAGGCGGCGAGGCGGATTTCAACGAAGTGTTCCTGACGGACGTCTTCGTTCCGGACAATCAGCGGGTCGGTGCCGTGGGCGCCGGCTGGAAGGTCACGCTCACGGGCCTCATGAGCGAGCGCCTCGCGATCGGCGGCGTGCTGCCGCCCGACCTTTGGGCGACGCTCGCGGCGAGGCTGCGCGCGGCGCCGTTCCTCGGGGCGGCGGCGTTGCGCGACGGGCGCTTCCGCGAGCGCCTCGCCGACCTGTACCTCGCCGCACACGCACTGTGGCTGTTGCAGTGCCGGGCGCTCACCGCGCTCGGCAAGGGCCGCGAACCCGGGCCCGAGATGAGCGGTGCGAAGAATCTCGCGGCGCAGGCCATCCAGGCCTACGCGCGCCTCGCGATCGACCTGCAGGGGCCGGGCGGCGTGCTCGCCGCCGCCGGGCGCGGCGAAGAGTTCGCGATGATCGAGCGCCTGTGGTTCGGTGCGGCCGGCATGCGCATCGCGGGCGGCACCGACGAAATCGTCAAGAACAGCATCGGTGAGCGCGTGCTCGGACTCGCGCCCGAGCCACGCACGGACAAGGGCGTGCCCTTCAACCAGCTGGTCGGCTGAGGTGCCCGTGGCGCGCTTTCAGGTCTGCCAACGAACATGATCACGCTGCTCGATGACTACGCGATCCACCAGTCGCCCGAGCCGGTGAGCCGTCCGGCGACGAGCGACCGCAACTTCTACGACCGCTGGTATTTTTCCGGATTCGCGGCCGACGGGCGGTTCTTCTTCGCGGCGGCGCTCGGCCTGTATCCGCAGCGGCGCGTCTTGGACGCGCATTTCACCGTGCTCGTCGACGGCGTGCAGCATTGCTTCCACGGCTCGCGCCGCGCGCCGCTCGAGCGCACCGAGATGCAGGTCGGCCCGTTCGTGCTCGATGTCGAGCAGCCGATGCGCGTGCACCGGCTGCGCCTCGACGATGCCGCCAGCGGCCTCGCGTGCGACCTGCGCTTCACGGCCCGCAGCGCGCCCAGCGAGGAGCCTCCTAGCCGGCTGTACGATGAGGACCGGTTGTTGATGCACACCACGCGCTTCGTCCAGTTCGGGTGCTGGGACGGCGAGCTGTGCGTCGACGGCCGGCACGTCGCGGTCTCGGCGGCGATGGGCGTGCGCGACCGGTCGTGGGGCATTCGTCCTTGCGGCGAGCCTGAAGGCGGTGCACCGGGACTGCTGCAACGGGCGCCGGTCGTCTACTGGGCGTGGGTGCCGCTCAATTTCGATGACTGCTGCACGCAGTTCAACACCTTCGAAGATCCGCAGGGCCGGCCGACGCAGCTCGCGGCCGTCGTGCAACCGGCCTACGCGGACCCCGGGTCGATACCCGCGGGCCGCGATCCGGGCCAGCGCGAGATGCGCGATGCGGTGTTGCGCGTGCATTGGAAGCTGGGCACGCGTCACCCGTCGGGCGGCACGATCACGATGCGCGACGACGTCGGAGCGCACTGGCGCATCGAACTGCGCCCGCTCGCCACGCTCCTGACGAAGGGCATCGGCTACCAGCATGCCGAATGGGGCCACGGTCTGTGGAAGGGCGAGCTGGCGCTCGGGCACGAGCGCCTGCGCCTCGATGAACTCGACCCGCTGCGTGCGGACCACGTACACGTCCATCAACTGGTGCGGGCCCACCTGCGCGCCCCGGACGGCGAACGCACGGGCGTCGGCATCCTCGAGACGATGTGCTTCGGCCCGCATGCGCCATCGGGCTTTAAATCATTCCTCGACGGCGCGACCGCGGAGGGCACTGCATGATCGACGACATGGATCGCATCGCGACGCAACTCGGGCAGTGGTTCGCGCAGCGCTACCCGGACCGTGCACCCGTGGCCGTCACCGACCTCGCGCGTTCCGACAGCGGCTATTCCAATGTCACGGTGCTCGGGCGCCTCGAGTGGACGCGGAACGCGCGACGCGAAGCCCTCGACATCGTCCTGCGCGTGCAGCCGCAGTCGAGTTCGGTCTTTCCCGATTGCGACATCCAGCGTCAGTACCGCGTCATGCACGCGCTCGCGGGCAGCGACGTGCCGGTGCCGGAGCTGCTCGGGCTCGAAACCGATGCGGCGCTGCTCGGTGCCCCGTTCTTCGTGATGCGGCGCATTGCGGGACGCGTGCCGAACGAGAACCCGCTCTACCATCTCGAGGGATGGTTCCATGACCTCGCGACGCCGGACCTGCGCCGACACTGGTTCAACGCCATCGACACGGTCGCAGCGATTGCGCGCGTGGACTGGCGCGCGCGCGGGCTCGAATTCCTTGAGCCGCCGGCGGGGCGCACCGCGCTCGCGCAGCAGCTCGACTATTACCGCGACGCGGTCGACTGGGCGGAACGCCTGCACCGGCCGTACCCGCATCTGCACCGCGCGTACCGCTGGCTCGTCGCGAATCAGCCGGCCGATGAGCCGCTCGTCCTGTCCTGGGCCGACGCCAAGCTCGGCAACTGTGTCTTCGGCGACCACGGCCGCCTCGCCGGCGCGCTGGACTGGGAGCAGGCCACGCTCGCGAGCCCCGTCGACGATCTCGCCTGGTGGCTGATGCTCGACGAGTCACTGTGCACGGGCTACGGGGTGCCGCGGCTCGCCGGCCTGCCGTCGCGCGAGGAGACGGTGACGCACTGGGAACGCGCGAGCGGCCACTCCGCGCGCCACCTGCCGTACTACGACGTATTCGCCGCCTGGCGCATGGCCTACGTGATGGCGCGCATCGGCACGGTGTTCATGGAGCGCGGCTGGGTGCCGCGCGAGAGCGACATGGATATCAGGAATGGCGGTGCGACGCTGCTCGCGATGCACGCCGCGCGGCTCGGCTTCTAGGGGGAAGGTCGGACATGGCCGGCAGCATCGGACCGCTCGTCGCCGCCGACGAGTTCTTCAACCACCAGATCGTCGAGACGCACGCGAGCGTCCTGCACAGCGACCATTCGTGGACCGAGAAGGTCTGCGGGATGGCTTGCGCGCGCGACGGCTCGCTGTCGGTGAACTTCGGCTTCGGCAAGTATGTCAACCGCAACGTCGTCGACGGCTATGGCGGCGCGAGCCGCGGCGTCGAGCAATGGACGGTGCGCGCAAGCCGCGCGCTCGATGCCCAGCCCGACAGTATCGATGTCGGTCCGCTGCGCTATGAAGTGGTCGAGCCGCTGCGCACGGTGCGCGTCGTGCTCGAGCGAAACGACGTGCAGCCGCTCGCCTACGATCTGCTGCTCGAGGGCAGCGTGCCCTGCGTGGTCGAGGAGCGCGAGGATCGGCGGACACTCACCGGCTACCGTCGCAGCGCCGACCAGATCCGCTATCACCAGACCGGCGTCGTGAAGAGCGGCTGGATCGAACTCGAAGGTCAGCGGTTCGATGTCGCGCCCGGTGAGTGGATCATGACGCGCGACCACTCCTGGGGTCTGCGCCCGTCGGTCGGCGTGCCGCCGACGGATCTGCAGCCCGATCCGATGGATGCGAGCCCGCCGCGCGTGCTCGCAGTCTGGAACCCGCTGCTGTTCACGCGACCGGACGGCAGCCATTACGCCTTCCACCAGTACTACCTGCTGTATGCCGGCGTGGGGTGGCGGCACGAGCACGTACAGGGCGGTTTCGAATTTGCCGACGGCCGCCGCGAACCCGTGCGAACCATCGAGCCGAGGCTGCGCTTCGACCCGCGCAACAAGCGCCTGCTCGGCGGCGAGTTCGCGCTCGTCATGGGCGACGGCCGGTCGCGCGTGCTGCGCGCACGAGCGCTCGGCGGGACGGGATTTCACCTGGGCGCGGGGCTCTATCATGGCTACGATGGCAAGTACCATGGCCAGTGGCGCGGACCATTGCACGTCGAGGGCGAGCACTTCGCCGATTGCTCGACGCCGGAGGCCGCAGCGCGGCTCAACCAGTTCCGTGATTGCCTGATCGCGGTGGATGACGATGAAACCGGCGCGGCCGGCATCGGCAACTGTCAGACCTGGGCACAGGGCCGCTGGCCCGACCTCGGGCTGCCCGACGGCTAGCGTCGTGGAAACGCCGTCACGGACATGATAATCCCGGTATCGGGTGCGGAGATCGTCAGGATGAGCAGACCACGAAGCTACAATCTGGCCGACCTGTTCGAGATCGTCGCCGGCTGCGTGCCCGACCGCATCGCGTTCCGCTGCGGCAGCCACTCGTTGACGTACCGTCAGCTCGACGAACGCGCCAACCGCTTCGGGTCCGCACTTCGCGCCCGCTCGATCGGGCGCGGCGACCATGTCGGCATCCAGCTCTACAACTCGGTCGAGTACCTCGAGTCGTTCCTCGGCTGCTGCAAGATCGGCGCGGTGCCGGTCAACGTGAACTACCGCTATGTCAGCGAGGAGCTTCGCTTCCTCTACACGACACTCGATTTCAAGGCGCTGGTCTATGGCGCCGATTTCGCCGACGAGGTGGCCGCGACGGTGCCCCACGTGCCGACGCTGAAGACGCTGCTGCGCGTGGGCGGCACCCATCCGCCGGCAGGCGTGGAAGACTATGCGACGGTACTCGCGGCAGCCTCGCCGGATCTTGCGGATCCGGGCCGTTCGGACGACGACATCTACATGCTCTGCACCGGCGGGACGACCGGCATGCCGAAGGGCGTGATGTGGCCGCACAAGTCGATCTTCATGGCGGCGCTCGGTGGCGGCGGCATCTTCTTCCGCCGACCGCCCGTCCAGCGCCCCGAGGAGCTGGCTGAATTCGTGCCGCATGGCCCGCCGATGGTGTTCTTTCCGGTTGCGCCGATGATGCACGGGGCGGCCATGTGGGCGACATTGATCAGTCTTTTCTCCGGGCACACGGTCGTCGTCAACGACCAGTCGCACTTCGATGCCGGGCATGTCTGGGATGTCGTCGTGCGCGAAGGCGTCAACATCCTGTCCGTCGTCGGGGACGCAATGGCGCTGCCGATGATCCGGGCGCTGGAACAACACCCGGGGCGCTGGGATCTCTCGCGCCTGCGAATTTTCGGCAGCGGCGGTGCCATCTTCACCGAACACGCACAGGCACGCCTGAAGGCCGCCGTGCCGCACATCGCCTTCGCCAACGGCATGGGCTCCTCGGAGTCGGGCATGCTGGGCGGCCGCGCGGAAGGAGACCGGGCGGGCGGCTGCATTGTTCTGGATCCGCGGCCCGATCTCGCGCTGATCGATGACGAGGGACGCACGGTGACGGTGCCGGGCGTCGAAGGCACGCTGGCGCGCACGGGCTACCTGCCGGTCGGCTACTACGGCGATGAGGCGAAGACGGCCGCCACGTTCATCCGGATCGACGGGCGGGTCTGGGTCCTGACAGGCGATCGGGCGCGACTGGACACCGCGGGCAGCATCGTCGTGCTCGGCCGCGGGTCACAGTGCATCAATACCGGCGGCGAGAAGGTCTTTCCCGAGGAAGTGGAGGCAGCGGCGCTGCGCTACGAGGCGGTGCAGGACGTGCTGGTCGTGGGCGCGCCGGACGAACGCTGGGGCCAGAAGGTCGTGGCCGTGATTGCGGTACTGCCCGAGCGGCAGTTCGATCGGGCCGCATTCGAGCAGGTGTGTCGTGAACGCATTGCAGGCTACAAGCTGCCGCGCGACATCGTCTTCGTCGACGCGATCAGGCGCAGCCCGGCCGGCAAGGCCGACTACGCATGGGCCAGGCGCGTGGCGACGGAGTCCGCCACGGCGTGATCCGCCGGTCGATCGCGTGACCTGCCGGGGCAACGAAAAGGGGCGCCGACCGGAAGTCGGCGCCCCTGGCTGTGGACCCTGGCGCGAGGCGTCAGGTGTGACTCACCACTTGTAGCCGGCCGTCAGCAGCCAGGTCCGCGGTTCCTGCCAGTTGGCGGAGCGGAACATGCTGAAGTCGATGCCGTTGTTCATCTTGTCCTCGTCGGTCACGTTGCGCACGAACAGCGAAACGTCGAGCGAGCCGGGCCCGGCGGGAATATCCGAGAGCAGCAGGCGCGCATTCAACTGGCTGCTCGACGGCACGGCGTCGAGCGCCGCGACGTAGGCGCCGCCGGCATTCGGTGCCGTGAGGCTCTTGTTGACCGCGTACAGGTAGTACTTATCGCTGTACGTGTAATCGAGGATCATGCGCAGATCGCCGAACTGCGATGCGAACAGTCGCCCGTCGAGATTCGCACCGATCGTGTTCTTCGGTGCGTAGCCCGGCAGGCGGTTGCTGCCCGTATCGATCACCGGGCGTCCCGGCGCAAACGAGTTGTCGAGGTACTTGTTGTACTTCGCCTCGAGGTAGCCGTAGTTGAGCGCGACGGTCCAGCCGTCGGTCAGCCGCAAGCGGGTCTCGAGTTCGACGCCCTTGCGCTCGCCCTCGCCGGCGTTCTGCACGTATGACGAGGTGGTGCCGGGAACCAGTACGCTGCCCTGCTGATCGGTGAGGTCCGTGTAGAACACCGTCAGGTTGACGTTGGCGCGGCCGTCCCACAGCGTCGACTTGGCGCCGAGTTCATAGGCGGTCGAGAATTCCGGCTGGTAGGGCGTGGTCACGAGCGGATTGATCAGCTCGGAGCTGAATCCGCCGCTCTTGAAGCCACGCGCCACGCGCGCAAAGAAGTTGAGGTCATCGCTGTAGCGGAAGGCGAGGGCGGCCATCGGTGTCGTGCCGGAGAAGTCCGCGCTGTACGTGGTCAGCGGCAGACAGGCCACCCGCGCGACACCGCACGTGGCCGGATCATCGCTGACGAAGGGGCCGCCAAATCCGTTCGTCTGCCACTGGTGGGTGAAGCCGTCACGCGTTTCCTTCGTGTAACGGACGCCTGCCGTCAGAGTCCAGCGGTCGGCGAAGTCCCAGTCGACCTGCGTGTACGCAGCCTTGGCCTCGGTGTTGGCCGCAAGATTCACCGTGGATGTCGAGCCCCCGAACATGCCGAAGTCCTGCGGGTCGATCGTTTCGCCTTCATCCTCGAAGTAGTAGAGACCGACGACATAGCGCAGCCTGCCGTGATCACCGAGCCACTGCAGTTCGTGCGAGCGCTGTTCGTAGTCCGTGATGCGGTGGTAGAGCGCCGTCATCGCGAACGGGAACGCGAAGGGCGTGCCGGGCAGGACCGTGATCGACGTGAGCGGCGTGCCGTTGATCGACTGGCGGTCTTCGTAGTTCGCCTTGCGGTCGGCGAAGATGTACTTCAGGTTCTCCGTGTCGGTGGCCTGCCAGTCCAGCACCAGCGTGTGGGAGCGGTTCTTCATCCTCTCCCACAGCGGCTCGCCGGCGGGCGTGCTCACCTTGTCGGGCCGCGATGTCGTGACATAGGGCGTCATCGCCGACTCGATCGCCGTGCCGAGCGTTGCGCCGAAGACGCTCGGAAAGGTGCCGCCCCAGCCGCGCAGTGACATCAGGCTCGTCACGATCGGCGTGTTGTCGGCCTTCGAGTAATCGAAGGAGTAGGTGGCGCGGAAGTCGTCCGTGAAGTCGAACTTCAAGGCGGCCCGGTAGGCGTCCTGGTCACGTGCCCCCAGGTCCTGCGGGCCCGTCAGGTTCTTCGCCCAGCCGTCCATCTTTTCCTTGCGTGCCCCGAAGCTCGCGCTCAGGATGCCCCACCTGGGCAGATCCATGTTCAGCTTGCCGATCCAGTGGTTGTAGTCGCCTCCGCTGACCTCGGCCCTGCCGCGGAACTCGCCGGAAGGCTGGCGCGACACATAGTTGATCGCGCCGCCTTCGGTGTTGCGCCCGAAGAGCGTGCCCTGGGGGCCACGCAGCACTTCGACGCGCTCGACGTCCACGATGTCGAGCACGCTGCCCTGCGCCTTACCGAGATAGACGCCATCGAGATACACGCCGACCGGCGGATCCACCCAGATGGCAGGCTGGCTCGTCGAGGATCCGCGAATGCTGATGACCGAGATGCCTGCCGCACCCGCGCTCGGGCGCGTGATCAGGGTCGGGGCGGATCCGCTCAGGTCGAGCACGTCGCGGATGCCGCGCGTCGCGAGCTGGTCCGCGCCGATCGCGGTGATCGAGAGCGGCACTTCCTGCAGCTTCTCTTCGCGCCGCTGCGCGGTGACGACGATCTCCTCGAGCGCGGTGCTCTTCGGTGCCTCGGCCTTCGCACTGTCGGCTTCCTGCCCGACGGCCGATCCCGCCGATGCCGCCATGGCCAGAATCGAAGCTCCGAGCCACAACTTCGGCGTGATGTTCGATAAGCTCATGCCCTGGTTCCCCTTGAGTGGTAGTAGCTGGACTGTCGCCGTAAACAATGTTGCGTCCGCGCTGCAACGTGTTCCGCAGCGTTCGCTACGCTTGGCGGGTGTTGTCGCATAGCCGCCGCACGGCGGACACGTCCAAACGGACTAGGTATTGCGCTGGCGCAAATCGACAGGAGACCCGCATGAGCGAGAAAGATCGGCGCCCGGTTCAGGAGTCTGTCAGCGGGCGGAACGACGGGATGCGCCGCCGCGAGTTCCTGCGGGCCGGCGGCAGCCTGGTGGCGGGCGCAGCGATCGGTCTGCCGGTGGGCGCCAGGGGCCGCACATTGTCGTTCGAGGAATACGCGAGCCATGACGCTGTCGGCCTCGCCGCGCTCATCCGCAATGGCGACGTCAGTGCGGCCGAGGTACTCGACGCCGCGATCGCACGCACCGAGGCCGTCGACCCGGTCATCAATGCCGTTGTCCTGAAACATTACAACCTGGCGCGGACGGCACTGGCGCGTGGTGCGCCGGCAGGCGCGCTCGCTGGAGTGCCGTGGCTGCTGAAGGACCTCGGCATCCGTCTCGCGGGTACCGTGACGACCGGTGGCAGCGCATTCTTTCGCGACGACGTGGCGCGCTTCGACAGCACGCTGGTCGAGCGGTATCGCCGCGGCGGCCTCGTGATATTCGGCAAGACCGCCGCGCCGGAATTCGGCCAGACCGCCACGACCGAGTCGCGCCTGTGGGGCCTGACGCGCAATCCGTGGAATCTCGCGCACACGTCGGGCGGATCTTCGGGTGGCGCCGCGGCGGCGGTCGCCGCAGGCATCGTGCCGGCGGCGCATGCGAGCGACGGTGGCGGCTCGATCCGCATCCCGGCGTCGAACTGCGGTCTGTTCGGCCTGAAGACGAGTCGCGGTCGCAACCCGCATGGACCGAATGCCACCGAGAGCTGGATGGGCCTGTCGGTCCAGCATGCGATCACGCGCTCCGTGCGCGATTGCGCCGCGATCCTCGATGTCAGCCAGGGGCTGGAGCCCGGCAGTCGCGTCGTGCCGCCGGTCGGCGCCGCGTCCTATGCCGCCGGGCTCGCACAGCGGCCCGGGAAGCTGCGCATCGCGCTCTGGGATACACATATTTATGGGGGAACCGTTCACCCGGATTGCCGGGACGCGATGCTGAAGGCGGCGAAGCTGTGCGAGTCGCTGGGCCATGAAGTCGAGCCGGCCGTGCTCGAGCTGCCGGTCGCGGACATGGGCTCGGCAATGAGCATCGTGACGGGCACCGGCATGCTGGTGTCGATCCGTGATCGCGAGAAGGCGCTCGGGCGGGCGGCCACCGAGGCCGATCTCGAACCCATCAATTGGCGCACGCTGCAACTGGTGGCGAAGAGGACGGCCGAAGACATGCTTCGCGCCCGCGCGACCATCGACCGCGTCGGGATCGTTCTCGACGAATTCCTGGCGCGCTACGATCTCATCCTGTCGCCCACAACGGCAGTTCCGCCGCCGAAACTCGGTGAACTGTCGCTCGATCAACCGTGGGAGTCGTATATCCGGGCTGCGATGGATGCGAGTCCCTTCACGTCCGTGTTCAACATGGGGGGACACCCGGCGATGTCGGTGCCACTTCACTGGAACGCCGCGGGCCTGCCAATCGGCGTGCAGTTCGCCGGGCGTTTCGGCGCCGAGCTGACACTGTTGCGGCTCGCCGCGCAGCTCGAAGCAGCCGCGCCGTGGGCGGCGCGACGCCCGGCGCTCGCGTCGTGAACCGGGCGTCCTAGCGCGCGGGCGTTGCCGCAGCGGGAATCCGACCCTCGCGTATCAATTGCTGCAATTCGATGATCTTCGGGCTCGCGATGATGGCGGCGGCGGCCGGATCATTCACGAGCCACAGAAGTGCCTCGGCAATCGCCTGCGGCGTCATCGCACCGTAACGCTGCTCGAGCGTGCCACCGTCGCCGAGCGTCGCCGTGACGGCCTCGGTGCTCACGAGCCCGGGATTGACGGTGAAGGCGCTGATGCCCTTGCCGCGATACTCGACGTTGATGCAACCGGCCAGGCGCGCGAGCGCGGCTTTCGAGGCGCCGTAGGCGAATCCCCAGGCGCCCTGGTCGGCAGGTACCGGTGGATCGTGTTTCGCGGCGCCCGAGCTGACATTGACGATCCTGCCGCCACCCTGCGCCACCATGATGGGCAACACGCGACGCGCGAGATGAAACGGGGCGACGGCATTGCCGCGGAGCGTGCGCTCCAGTGCCTCGTCGGTCAGCTCGTGCAGCAGGGCGTTGGACTCGCGGTCCTGGTAGACCGCGTTGTTCACCAGCACGTCGACGCGCCCGTAATGCGCGAACACCGCGTCGCATGCTGCGTCGAGCGAGGCGGCGTCCATGAGATCCATCGGCTGGGCAAGGACTTCTGCGCCGAGCTCGCGTACCGCAGCGGCGGTCGTGGCGAGACTGCCCGCGAGCGGTGTGCCGTCCGCGCGGCGCAGCTGATGGTCCAGTCGTTGTCCCTCGTTCGCGGTTCGCGCCGTGATGGCGATGCGCCAGCCCTTGCGGGCGAATGACAATGCCGTGGCGGCGCCGATCCCGCGGCTTGCGCCGGTGACGAGGATGACCGGAGACCGTAGACTCATGCGCGAGCCTAGGCGCCACGCTGCGCCGGGGTCATCGTCCGTTTGGCCGGTGGCGCCGGCCGCGCCTGAGGGCGGCAGACGCGACGGAGAACTGCATGTCACTCATCGCCATCAGCGGCGCAAAATCGGGAATCGGGGCCGCAACGGCCGCCATGCTGCGTGCGAGCGGTCACGACATCATCGGCATCGACATCGGCGGCGCGGACATCGCCGCGGACCTGTCGACCGCCGCGGGGCGGGCCCATGCGGTCGCCGCGGTGCTGGATCGCTCCGGTGGCACGCTCGACGGCCTCGTGCTCTCGGCGGGCCTCGGCCCGACCGTCAAGCCACACGTGAACATTGTCGCCGTCAACTACTTCGGTGCGGTGGCGATGCTCGATGGTCTGCGAGGCGCGCTGCAGCGCGGTGTCGCGCCTGCGGCCGTCGTCGTCTCCTCGGTGTCGTCGGTCCAGGTGACGTGGGAAGCGAATCCGATCGGGCGCGCGCTCGAGGCGGGCGATGAGGCACAGGTTGCCGGCGTGCTCGCGGCTGCGGGTGATCGCGCCGGCCAGCTGGCCTATGCCGGATCGAAGAACGCGCTCACGGTGGCGGTGCGACGGCGCGTGGTCGACTGGGGCAAGCTCGGCGTGCGCCTGAATACCGTGGCACCCGGCGCGGTCGAGACACCGCTGTTGCAGGCCGGGCTCGCGGACCCGGACTACGGGCCTGCCATCAGCCGGTTCGTGGCGCCGATCGGTCGACGCGCGCGGCCCGACGAAATCGCCTCGGTGATCAAGTTCCTGCTGGGGCAGGGCGCAAGCTGCGTCCATGGCACGCAGGTGTACGTCGACGGCGGCGTCGATGCGCTGACGCGCCCGGAGACATTCTAGTTTCCCTTCGCGAGCATGCCCTGGCCCAATCCGCGCGCGGCGTCGGCACCGGTGAGCAGGTCGACGAGTGTCAGGCTGAATTCGAGCGCGGTGCCGGGTCCGCGCGAGGTCACGATGCGGCCGTCCACCACCACGCGTTCGTCGCTCGCCTGCGTGCCGGGCGGAAAATGATGTTCGAAGCCCGGATAGCACGTGGCCCGGCGGCCATCGAGCAAGCCATAGCGCGCGAAGGTGAACGCCGGTGCGGCGCAAATGGCTGCGCACACGCCACCGGCATCTCGCACCTGAAGGACGCGATCGCGCACTACGGCGCTCGCGCCCAGGTTTTCCGCTCCCGGCAAGCCTCCGGGGAGCACGATGGCGTCGGGCGCGAAAGTGACGGCTGCCAGCGTCGCGTCGCAGCCGAAGCTCACGCCGTGCGCGCCACGCACGGTCGTGCCGGAGACACCGGCCACCGTGACCTCGACGCCCGCACGTCGCAGCACATCGATGGGGGTCACGGCCTCGATTTCCTCGAAACCCTCGGCCAGCACGACGACAGCCCGCTTGCCCATGATCCGGATCCTCCTGCGGTCCCCCATTCTCGTCTGTTTGGACGAGGGGTCAACAAGCGGTGCTGCATAGACTGCGACGGATGACAGGGGTACAGGCGTCGACGACACCGACCGGAACCGTGCCGCGCGATGTCACGCAGCGCAGGCTCGACCAGCGCAGCGCGATCGCGGCGAAGTTCCGCGCGTCTTCGACGTTCACGCTCGCCGATCTGCTCGAATCGAAGGTGCGCGAGGGCCCGGCGCGCGTGCTGCTGCACTACGGCGCGCGTACCTGGCGCTATGCCGAGGCCAATGCGGAGATCAACCGGTACGCGCACGCGATGCATGCGCTCGGCGTGCGCCGCGGCGACGTCGTCGCGCTCGCGATGGAGAACCGGCCGGAGTTCGTGTTCACCTGGTTCGCACTCGCCAAGCTCGGCGCCGTGGCGGCATTTCTCAACACCCAGATCGGCGGTCGCGCGCTCGCGCACGCGCTCAAGGTGACGGACGCGCAGCGGACAATCGTCGGCGAAGAATGCCTGGCCGCGTTCGATGCGCCCGAACTCGCCGGCACGCAGCTTGCCCTTTGGCTGGTCCGCGATGCCGAAAAGCCCGCCGCGCCGGCGCTTCGGGAACTCGCGACGCTCGATCTCGGCGAGCGCGCCGCCGATGCACCGGTGGGCGATCCGGATACTGCGTGGCGTGCGGGACTTGCCGCCGGCGACCCGGCGCTCTATGTGTTCACGTCCGGGACCACGGGCCTGCCCAAGGCCGCCGTGATCAGCCACGCCCGCTGGATGCTGACCGGCGAAGTGATGGCGGTGACTCTCGGGGTCGGCAGCGACGACTGCTTCTACACGTTCCTGCCGCTCTATCACGCGGCGGCTTCGATGTCCTCCTCGGCCACGGCCATCTGCAGCGGCGCGAGCATCGCACTGCGCCGCAAGTTCAGCCGGCGCGAGTTCTGGTCCGACATACGGCGTTACCGGGCGACCGTCTGCCAGTATGTCGGCGAGATCTGTCGTTACCTGCTCGCGGAGCCGCCGTGCCCGGACGATCGCGAGCACACGCTGCGCAGGATGCTCGGCGCGGGGCTCGGCGCCGAAAGCTGGGCACGCTGGACCGAGCGCTTCGGGCAGATGGACATCTACGAGGGCTGGGGTGCCACCGAGGCGAATGCCAACACGATCAACATCGACAATCGTGCGGGCTCCTGCGGCCGTGTGCCGTACTGGGAGAAGACCAACCTGCGTATCGTGCGATATGACGTCGAGAGCGACAGTCATCCGCGCGACGCGCAGGGACACCTGATCCTGTGCCGGCCGGGGGAGACAGGTGAAGCGATCGGCATGATCCACGACTATCCGGACATCGTTGCGGGGCGGTTCGAGGGCTACACGTCGCCGGAGGCGACCGAGCGCAAGATCATTCGCAATGCATTCGCCGACGGGGACGCCTGGTGGTCGTCGGGGGACCTGTTGCGCTACGACGACGACGGCTACTGCTGGTTCGTCGATCGCATCGGCGACACGTTTCGCTGGAAGAGCGAGAACGTATCGACCACCGAGGTGGCCGAGGTGTTTGCGGACATGCAGGGCGTGGAGTCCGTAACGGTCTACGGCGTGCAGTTGCCGGGTGTCGAGGGTCGGGCCGGCATGGCGGCGGTGGTGATGCACGCGGGCGCTGACTTCGATCCTGCCGCGTTCTACCGGCGCGCCGCCGCGAACTTGCCGCGCTATGCGGCACCGCTGTTCGTGCGTGTGGCGCCGGTCGCCGACATGACATCGACGTTCAAGCTGCGCAAGGTGGATCTGCAGCGCCAGGGTATCGATCCGGCGCAGTGCCGCGACCCGCTGTACGTGCGCGACGATGCGGCCCGTACGTACGTGCCGCTGACCGCGGATGGCGTCGCACGGGCCCTGGCGGGCTGACGGCGCGGGAGGCATCACGTGAGCGAAGCAGCCACGCCGGCCACGATGGCGCTCTCGGGCGCGCCCGCGCTCGAGTATCCCTTCCAGGCGCCGCGGCCCGATGGTTCCGTCGTCGAGGTGGCGCCCGGCGTGCTGTGGGCACGCATCGGCATGCCGCTCGCGCTGAACCACATCAATGTGTGGCTGCTGCGCGGCGACGATGGCTGGACGCTCGTCGACACCGGGCTGCCGACCGATGAGACGCGCGCGCTCTGGGAGCACATCGTGGCCGGTCAGCTGGGTGGCGAGCCGGTGCGCGCGGTCGTCTGCACGCACTTTCACTACGATCACGCGGGCCTTGCGAGCTGGATGACCGAGCGCTTCGGCGTGCCGCTCTACATGTCGCTCGGCGAGTTCCTGATGATGCGCGCGCTCGGCGACGCGACGGCCTCGGTCCCTCATCCCGAAGAGCGGCGCTTCATTGCGCGCTCGGGCATGCCGGACGAGCGCGCCGAGCGCCTGTTCGAGGCATTGCGGCGCGATCCCTACCTGCCGCCGCGGCTCGCCCAGTTCCGGCGGCTGCGCGGCGGCGATGTGCTCGCGATCGGTCCGCGGCGCTGGAAGGTCATCATCGGCGAGGGGCACTCACCCGAGCACGTCTGCCTCTACAGCGCGCAGGATCGTCTGCTCATCGGGGGCGATCAGTTGTTGCCCCGCATCACGTCCAACGTGATGGTCAACGCCTTCGAGCCCGACGGCAATCCGCTCGCACAATGGTTCGATTCGCTCGACCGCCTCGAGCGCTGCGCACACGACACGCTGGTCCTGCCGTCGCACCAGGGCGTGTACCGGGGGTTGCACACGCGTGTCAGGCAGCTGCGCGAACACCATCGCCAGCAGCTCGAGGAAGTGCTGCGCATCGTGGGCCGCGGCGATGGCTGCACGAGCTACGAGGTCATGCTCGGGCTGTACCCGCGGCTGCGCGACCCGGAGCAGGATCTGCTGGCGCTCGGCGAGACCGCAGCGCACCTCGCCTGGCTGCGCGAACGGGGCGCCCTCGAATGCCGGCTCGATAAGGACGATGCATTTCGGTACAAGGTGACCCAGGCAGCGGGCGACGAGGACACGCACTGGTGAGCGAGGGCGATGCGTTCCGGGCGGAAACGAGGCAATGGCTCCTCGCCAATTGCCCGTCGTCGATGCGTGAGCCGCTCAGGAACGACGACGACATGGTCTGGGGCGGCTCGCGGATCGTCTTCCATTCGGAGGACCAGCGTGTCTGGTTCGAGCGCATGCGCGATCGCGGCTGGCTCGTCCCAGGGTGGCCGCGGGCCTACGGCGGAGGCGGCCTCGGCCCGCGCGAACAGCGCATCCTCGAGCAGGAGATGCGCTCGCTCGGCTGCCGCCAGCCGCAGTACAACCTCGGCATCTGGATGCTCGGGCCGGTGCTGCTCGAATTCGGCACCGAGGAGCAGAAGCTCGAACACCTCGTGCCGATGGCACGCGGCGAGATCCGCTGGTGCCAGGGCTTCTCGGAGCCGAACGCGGGCTCCGACCTCGCCAGCCTGAGAACGGCCGCCGTGCGCGATGGCGACGATTTCATCGTGACGGGCCAGAAGATCTGGACGAGCCAGGGCGACAAGGCCGACTGGATGTACGCGCTGGTGCGGACCGATCCCGCGGCGAAGAAGCAGGAAGGCATCAGTTTCATCCTGCTCGACATGAAGTCTCCGGGCGTGTCCGTACGACCGATCGAGCTGATCAGCGGCCGCTCGGAGTTCTGCGAAACACATTTCGATGCCGTGCGTGTACCGGCGCGGAACGTCATTGGCGGCACGAACCAGGGCTGGCGCGTCGCGAAGCGGCTGCTCGAGCACGAGCGGGCGGCGATGTCGAAATTCACCGAGGGCGGCGCACCGACGCTCGATGCGCTCGCGACCGCCGCACCGTACCTCGCCGCCGCCGGACCGGTGTGGCGCGACCGGCTGGCCGCCGCATTGATGGACCAGCAGGCGTTTGCGCTGACCGTGCGGCGCATGCAGGAGATGCTGCTGGCGCGCGAGGACGTCGCCCCCCTGAGCGCCATCATGAAGCTCGTGCAGACGGAGCAGGAGTCCGCCAAGTACGAGTTGCTGCAGCAGATCATGGGCCAGCGCGGCCTCACGATGGACGGCAAGGGTCACACGGCCGACGAGCAGGCGGTGTGCCGGCTGTGGCTCTACACCAAGTCGTACACCATCGCGGGCGGCTCGTCGGAGATCCAGCTCAACATCATCGCCCGGCGCGTGCTCGGGCTGCCGGGATGAGGATGCGATGGCGCTGCTGCTGAACGACGAGCAACGCATGCTGCAGGGCAGTGCCCGCGAGTTCCTGGCGGCGCGCTCGCCGGTCGCAGCGCTACGCGCATTGCGGGACCGGTGTGACGCGCGCGGCTACGACCCGGCACTGTGGCGGGACATCGCAGGCCTCGGCTGGACGGCCGCGGCATTGCCGGAGGCGCATGGTGGCCTCGGAATCGGCTTCCAGGGGCTCGGTGCGGTGTTCGAGCAGCTCGGCCGGACGCTTGCAGCGACGCCGCTCCTGTCCACGGTCGTGCTCGGCGGTGGCCTCCTTGCGCGGGCCGGGCAGGCAGCGCAGCGCGACCTGTGGCTGCCGAAAATTGTCTCGGGCGAGGCGCTCTTCGCCCTCGCGCTCGAGGAAGCGCCACGACACGACCCGACGGCCGTGGCGCTGCGCGCCCGGCGGGAGGCGGGTCACTGGTGGCTCGATGGAGACAAGCAGTTCGTGCTGGATGGCCACGTGGCCGACCGGCTGATCGTCGTGGCACGCAGTGCCGGCGCACCGGGCGAGAAGGCCGGACTGAGCCTGTTCCTCGTCGATCCTGCCGCAGCCGGCGTGCAGGTGGAGCGCACGCCCGTCGTCGACAGCCGCAATTCGGCACGCGTGCGCTGCTCACGCGTGCAGCTCGGCGACGAGGCACTGATCGGCGCGCCCGACACGGCGTTCGCGGCGCTCGACACCGTGCTCGACCAGGCGCGGGCGTGCCTCGCAGCCGAGCTGCTCGGCGTGATCACTGAAGCGTTCGAGCGCACCGTCGCGTACCTCAAGTCGCGGGTGCAGTTCGGAGTCGTGATCGGATCGTTCCAGGCGCTGCAGCACCGCGTCGCGCGGCTGCACGTCGACATCGAACTGCTGCGCAGCTGCGTCGCGGCGGCGCTCGAAGCCGCCGACACGGGCCAGTCTGCCGCGCAGCTCGCAAGCCTCGCCAAGGCGCGCGCGTCCGATCTCGGTGAGCGCGCCCTCAACGAGGCCGTACAGATGCACGGTGGCATCGGCGTCACGGACGAGCTCGACATCGGGCTCTTTCTCAAGCGTGGGCGCGTGCTGCAACAAACGCTTGGCGACGGAATTTACCATCGCGACCGCTACGCACGGCTGCGGGAGTTCTGATGGACGAGATCACCCGCACACTGAACGACCTGCGCGCGAAGTTGACCGCCCCTGGCGCACCCTTCGAGCTCACCGAGATCGGGATCGGCGGAGAGAAGCTTCCGGCCTACCGCCACGCGAAGGCGACGCTGCCCGAGCTCATCGATGGCGCGCGCAGCTTTGGCGATGCGCCGTTCATCGTTTACGAGGGCGAGACCTGGAGCTACGCACGCGTGTTTGCCGAGGCCGATGCCCTCGCGTGGGCGCTGCGGGACAAGCTCGGCGTGCGACCGGGAGAGCGGGTTGCGATCGCGATGCGCAACCGGCCGGAATGGGCTGTCGCGTTCCTCGGGGCCGCGCTCGCCGGCGCCGTCCCGGCGCCACTCAACAGTTTCGGGTTGGGCGACGAATTGCGTGGCGCCTGCGCGACCGTCGATCCCCGGGTACTGATCGTCGATCCCGAACGCTTCGAGCGGCTTGGCGGGGCCGGGACTCCGCCCGGTGTCGAGCTCGTGCTGTGCGATGCGGGGCCCGCGCCCCCGGGCGGCGTGCATGCGTGGGCGGCACTCACGCGGGATGCGCACCCGGGGCCGCCGCCGGTGCAGGTCGATCCCGACGACCCCGCGCTGCTGATGTTCACATCGGGGGCTTCCGCGCGGCCGAAAGCCGTGCTGACGACCCATCGCGCGCTGTGCCAGGCGATCATGAACATCAACTACATCGGCGCAATCTCGGCGATGTCGTCGCCCGCCGTGATCGAGTCGGTCATGCGTCGCGGCCTGCCGCCCACCACGCTGACGGTCGTGCCGCTGTTTCACGTGAGCGGCCTGCACGCGCAACTGCTGAGCTCGATGGTCAACGGGCGCAGGCTCGTCTTCATGCGCCGATGGGATCCGGCCGAGGCGATCGGGATGATCGCGAAATACCGTGTGACCCAGTTCAACGGTGCGCCGACGATGGTCATGCAGCTGGTGGAGCACCGCGATTTCGACTTCGATGCGATGCGCTCCCTGCTCTCCGGCATCGGATTTGGCGGCGCCGGACTGCCGCAACGCGTGATCGGGGAGGTGCTCGACCGGTTCGGGCCGTCGATGTCGGGTGTCGGGTTCGGCATGACCGAGACGAGCGGTGTCACGTCGGCCATCTCGGGCGAGGGATTTCGCGTGCGGCCGACCTGCTCCGGGACGATCTCGCCGATCATCCGGCTGCGCATCGTCGATCCCGACGGACAAGTGCTGCCGGACGGCGAGGCCGGCGAGATCGAAGTCCGTGGCGTTTCACTGATGAGAGAGTACTGGGGTGACCCCGCGGCGACTGCGGCCGTGCTGCACGACGGGTGGCTGCGCACGGGAGATGTCGGCTATCTCGAAGATGGGTACCTCTACGTCGTCGACCGGATCAAGAACGTCATCAATCGCGCCGGCGAGAAGATCGCCGCGGCCGAGGTCGAGTCCTGCCTGCTGCAGCACGCGGGCCTCGTCGAAGCGGCCGTGCTGTCCATCCCGGACGACGTGCATGGCGAGGCCGTGGCAGCGGTAGTGGTGCCGGGCGAGGGTGCAATGCCGACCGAGGCGCAGCTGCGGGCCTTTGTCGCCGAGCGCCTCGCCGCCTACAAGGTGCCGTCACGCATCGTGGTGAGCCGCGAGCCGTTGCCAAAAAATCCCGCGGGAAAGGTTCTGAAGAGCGAGCTGCGGCGCGCTCATTTCGACGGGCGCTGATCAGGCGCCCGGGCCGGCGGGAGCACGCCGGCAGGCGCGCCGGGCAGGCCGAAGTAATAGTGGCCGGCGATGAGACCGCCATCGACGGTGATTTCGGCCCCCATGCAGAAGCTCGATTCGTCCGAGGCGAGGAATACGAAGCAGTTGGCTGCTTCGACCGGATCGCCGACCCGTTGTGCCGGAAACCAGCACATTCCCTGGTTCACCATTTCGGCCGGCGCCTGCTCCGGGTTCACCATCGCCGTGTTGATGCCGCCGGGGTGCACCGAATTGACCCGAATGCCGTACGGTCCGAGTTCGAGCGCCGCCACCTTCGTCATGCCGCGCACCGCGAACTTCGAGCTTGCGTAGGCGACGAGCGAGTTGGCGGGCGAGATGCCGTCACAGGACGAGTTGTTGACGATCGAACCCTTGCGCTGGCGGATCATGTGTGGCGCAACGGTGCGCATCCCGATGAACGTGCCGACGGCGTTGACCTCGAGGACGCGGCGCAAGTCGGCGGTGCTCGTCGAAAGGACGTCCTTGAACATGAGGATGCCGGCATTGTTGACGAGCACGTCGATGCGCCCGTGTTTCGCGACGACGGCCGCGACGATTTCCTCCCATCGGGCCTCATCGGTGACGTCGTGGGTGAAGGCGGTGGCAGCCGGGCCGATCGAACGCGCCGTCGCTTCCACCTCGGGCAGGACATCGGTCAATGCGACGCTTGCGCCTTCTTCGACGAAGCGGCGGGCAATCTGTGCCCCCATGCCGCGGGCGGCCCCGGTGACGATCGCGATCTTGCCAGTCAGTCTCGCCATGGCACGGGGCCCTCCAGGAAATTGCGGACGCGCCGCACAGTGTGGGCACGGGGCGATGGCTTGGCAATCGCGTCGTCGTCCGGGCGCCCGATCTAGTCCTTTAGGACGTAGGCTCGCGGCCGCCTGTGCGGGTAAAAAAGCACCCTCCAACTCTGCGGGAAGACCCATGGTCTGGCATTGCGATTGTCGGAGTTCCGGGCCAGCCCCATCAGCGATCGCGGCGTGGCAGGCGCTCCACGCATGAACAAACTGATCACGGCCGGCGATGTGGTGGCGCAACTGCGCGACGGCATGACGATCGGCATCGGCGGATGGGGTCCGCGCCGCAAGCCGATGGCGCTCATCCGCGAGATGCTGCGCAGTCCGTTGAAGGACCTGACACTGGTCTCGTACGGCGGCGCCGATGTCGGCATGCTGTGCGCCGCCGGCAAGGTGAAAAAGCTCATCTTCGCGTTCGTGTCGCTCGATTTCATCCCGCTCGAGCCGTACTTCCGCGCCGCGCGCCAGGCGGGCGCGATCGACGTCATGGAGATCGACGAGGGGTTGCTGCTCCTCGGCTTGCGGGCCGCCGCGATGCGCGTCCCGTACATTCCGACGCGCACGGGCCTCGGCACCGACGTATTGCGATGCAATCCCGGCATACGCCTCGTCGACTCGCCCTACGACGACCGGCAATGGGTGGCGATGCCGGCACTGCCCCTCGATGTCGCGCTGCTGCACGTGGATCGCGCCGACATTCGCGGCGTGTGCCAGGTGAAGGGCCCGGACCTGTACATGGACGACTGGTACGCCCGCGCGGCGAGCCGCACGTTCGTCACCTGCGACGAGCTCGTGGAGCCGGCTTTTTTCGAGCAGGGCGAGGAGGCGCGCTACGTGTTCTGGGAGCGGACACAGACGACGGGCGTCGTGCACCTGCCCTGCGGAGCGCACCCCACGTCCTGCGCGCCGCTCTACGGTTTCGACGTCAAGCACTTCAAGGAGTACGCCGCGAGCGCGAAGGAGCCCGGTGGCTGGGCAGAGTATTTCAATCGCTACGTCGCAGTCGGCGAGGACGAGTACCTGCGGCGTGTGGGCGGGGCGGAGGCGGTGAGACACCTGCCGCTCCCGGTGTTCTGACGGAGCGCGCCATGTCCGATACGACAATGGTCGATACGATCATCTGCGCCGCCTCCGAGGCCTGGCGCGACGATGGCGAGGTGCTGGCCACCGGCATCGGCGTCGTGCAGCGCCTGGCGGCCTCGCTCGCGAAGCTGACCTGCAATCCGGACCTGCTGATGACCGACAGCGAAGCCTGGCTCGTCAGCGAGCCGGTGCCGATCGGTCCACGCGGTGACTACCGCATCCGGCGCGAGACGCACATGGGTTTCGCGCGCATCTTCGACAACGTATGGAGCGGCAAGCGCCACGCGATGGTCGGGCCCACGCAGGTGGACCGCTACGGCCAGGCGAACATCTCGATGATCGGCACCGACCACAGGAAGCCGAAGGTGC
The DNA here is from genome assembly GCA_019187185.1 of Steroidobacteraceae bacterium. Lineage (GTDB taxonomy): Bacteria > Pseudomonadota > Gammaproteobacteria > Steroidobacterales > Steroidobacteraceae > CADEFQ01. Next base: position 68,900 of record JABAQU010000015.1, read on the forward strand.
AAATGCTCGGCGTGCGCGGCTTTCCGGGCAATTCGATCAATCACGCGAACTCGTTTTTCGTGCCGAACCACAGCACCAAGGTGTTCGTCGCGGGCGAGGTCGACATGGTGGGCTCCGCCGGCTACAACCCGGCGCGCCTCGCGCGCGGCTGGCGACTCGAGGACGTCGACATCCGTCTGATCGTCACGAACCTGTGCGTGATGGACTTCGGCGGTCCGGGCCGGCAGGTGCGCGTGCGCACCGTTCATCCCGGCGTGACCGTGGCGCAGGTGCAGGAGGCGACGGGCTTTCCGCTGCACGTGCCGGGCGACGTCACGACGACGGCAGCGCCGACGGCGGCGCAACTCGCGCTGCTCGCGCGACTCGATCCGCACGGGCAGCGTGCGACGGTGCTGGGAGCCTGATGCCATGAGCGGCAAGACCGAGCGACCGTTCCTCGACGGCTGGTTCGCGAGCGACGAGCACGGCGCGCACCTGGTCGGTGCCCGCTGCACGCAGTGCGGCACGTTCTACTTCCCGCGCCAGGTGCGCTTCTGCCGCAACCCCGCGTGCAATGGCGAACAGTTCGAGGAACTGCCGCTGTCCCGCCGGGGCCGCCTGTGGTCGTACACCGATGCCTGCTACCAGCCGCCGGAACCCTTCATCGCGACCGACCCGTACGTGCCGTTTGCGATCGCGGCGGTCGAACTCGAACGCGAGAAGATGATCGTGCTCGGCCCCGTGGTCGACGGCATCCATGTCGATGCGCTGCGGGTCGGCATGCCGATGGAACTCGTGATCGCGACCTTGTCCGAGACCGCGACCGAGCGTCACCTCGTCTGGAAGTGGAAGCCGCTGCCATGAGCCGCGACATTGCGATCATCGGCGTCGGCATGCATCCCTGGGGCAAGTGGGGACGCAGCTTCATCGACTATGGTGTCGTGGCCGCGCGCGCGGCGCTGAAGGATGCCGGGGTGGACTGGCGCGCCGTCCAGTTCGTCAGCGGCGCCGCGACGATCCGCAACGGCTACCCGGGCCAGGTGGCAGGTGCCACGTTTGCGCAGGCGCTCGGCTGGCAGGGGGCGCAGGTGAACACGTCGTATGCGGCCTGCGCCTCGGGTGCGCAGGCCCTCGCGGCCGCGCGTTCGAAGATCCTTTCGGGCGAGTGCGAAGTCGCGCTCGTGATCGGTTCCGACACGACACCCAAGGGCTTCCTCGCGCCGGCGAAGGGTGAACGCCCCGACGACCCGGACTGGGTGCGCTTCCGCATCGGCATCACGAATCCCACCTATTTTGCGCTCTATGCGCGGCGCCGCATGGCGCTCTATGGCGATACGGTCGACGACTTCGCGCTCGTCAAGATCAAGAACTCGGAGCACGGCTTCGAGAACCCGAACGCGCGTTACCGCAAGCGCTTTTCCGCGGCCGAGGTCGCGGCGTCACCGATGGTGGCCAATCCACTGCGTCTCATGGATGTATGCGCGACCTCCGATGGCGCGGCCGCGCTGATCGTCTCGAGCGTCGACTTCGCGCGCCGCGTCGGGCGTGCCGATGCGCCGCGCGTCGCGGCGATCTCGACCGTGACGCCGACCTTCGCGTCCGCGACCATCGAAATGCCGGACATCGCGACGGACTCGGCGGTGGCCGCCGAGGCGCACAGCTTTCGCGCCGCGCTGCCGGCGAAGGCGTACGAGGAGGCGGGCCTGGGTCCGTCCGACGTGCATGTCGCCGAGGTGTACGACCTGTCGACGGCCCTCGAGCTCGACTGGATGGAAGACCTGCAGCTCTGCGGCCGTGGCGAGGCGGCGGCGCTGCTGCGCAGCGGCGCGACACGCATCGGAGGGCGCCTGCCGGTCAATCCGTCTGGTGGCCTCGCCTGTTTCGGCGAAGCCGTGCCCGCGCAGGCGCTGGCGCAGGTGTGCGAACTCGCCTGGCAGCTGCGTGGCGAGGCCGGGGCACGCGGCGTGAAGGGCGCGCGCGTGGGCATCGCCGCGAACCAGGGCCTGTTCGGCCACGGATCCACGATCATCGTCAAGCGCTGAAGGTCGGACACGATGTCGGATTTCCACACGCCGCTTTGTGACCTCCTCGGGAGCCGCTACCCGATCGTGCAGACCGGCATGGGCTGGGTGACGGGCTCGGATCTCGTGGCCGCGACGACGAATGCCGGCGGCTTCGGCTTTCTCGCCGGTGCGACCATCGCCGCCGATCGCATCGAGGCCGAGATCGTCCGCGTGCGGGAGCTGACGGGCGACAAGCCGTTCGGGCTCAACTTCCACATGTTCCAGCCGAATGCGGCGCAGCTGCTCGACCTCGCGGTGAAGCACCGCGTGCGCGCCGTGAGCTACGGGCGCGGCCCCGACAAGAAGGTGATCGGCCGCCTGCGCGATGCCGGCATCGTCTGCATGCCGACGGTCGGCGCGTTGAAGCACGCGCAGAAGGCCATCGAGATGGGGGCGAACGCCATCACGATCCAGGGCGCGGAGGGCGGCGGCCACACGGGCAGCGTGCCGACGACCGTGCTGCTGCCGCAGGTCGTCGATGCCGTGAAGGTGCCCGTGGTGGCTGCCGGCGGCTTTTTCGACGGGCGCGGCTTGCTGGCGGCGCTGGCCTTTGGCGCACAGGGCATCGCGATGGGCACGCGCTTCCTGATGTCGACCGACAACCGCGTGCCACGGCCGACGCTCGAGCGCTACGTCGCGGTGCGGGACGCCGAGAAGATCCAGGTCTCCTACCTGGTCGACGGCATGCCCCAGCGCATGATCCCGAACGAATACCTCGCAATGCTCGAGAAGGCGACGCCGCTGCGGCGGCTGCGGATCGCGATCCGTCTCGCGCGTGAGTACAAGGCGCAGACCGGCATGACCAACGCCCACGCGCTGCGCGTGTTCTGGCAGGGTCTGCGCGAGGATGCGGGCGGCGTGGCGCAGACCCTGATGGCTGCCAACGCGCCGATGCTGCTGCAGCGATCGATGATCGAGGGCAAGCCTGCCGAGGGCGTGATGGCGGCCGGCCAGGTCGCCGCGCTGATCGATCGTCTTGCGAGCTGCGAGGAAATCATCGACGGCATCATCACCCAGGCACGCGAGCGCCGCGCCGCGCTCGCTGCAATGGGCACGATCGGGGAACGCCATGGCTGATCAGTTCACGCGCGAGGTGCACGCCAACGGAGTGGCCGAGGTGGTACTCAACCGCCCGCCGGTCAACGCGCTCAATTGTGCCGGATGGAACGCGCTCGCCGCGGGAATCGCGGCGCTCGGCGAGGATCCTGCGGTGCGCGTGATCGTGATCCGTGCCGAGGGTCGCGGCTTCTGCGCCGGTGTCGACATCAAGGAACTCGACGCCGACCCGGGTCTGATCACCGGCGTCAATGCCGGCAATTACGCGACGTTCAAGGCCGTGCATCTCAACAAGGTGCCGGTGATCGTCGCCGTGCACGGCTTCGTGCTGGGCGGCGGCATCGGCATCTGCGGCGCTGCGGATATCGTCATTGCGGCGGAGGATGCGAGCTTCGGCCTGCCCGAGGTCGACCGCGGCGCAATGGGCGGTGCCGCGCACCTGCAGCGCATGTTCGGCGTGCAGAAGACGCGCTACCTGTTCTTCACCGGCGAGATGATCGGTGCGCCGGAGGCGTTCCGGCTCGGCGCCATCGAGCGGCTCGTGCCGCGCGCGCGGCTGCGCGACGAGGCGATGGCAATCGCCGGGAAAATTGCGGCCAAGAGCCCGACGATGATCCGGATCGCGAAGGAAGCGCTCACCGGCATCGAGGACGGCAACCTCGAGGCGAAGTACCGCTGGGAGCAGGGCTTCACGCTGCAGGCCTACATGAGCAAGGACTCGGCGGAAGCGCGGCGGGCCTTCGTCGAAAAGCGCGACACCCGATTCTGACGGAGCGGCACATGGATCTCGATTTCACCCCGCAGCAGCAGGCGTTCCGCGCCGAGGTCCGGGCGTGGCTCAGGGACAATGTCCCGAAGGCGCCGCTCGCGAGCTACGACACGCGCGAGGGTTTCGAGCAGCATCGCGCCTGGGAGGCGAAGCTCGCGCAGGGTGGCTACAGCAGCGTGATCTGGCCGAAGGAGCTCGGGGGCCGCGGCGCCGATCTCATCGAGTGGCTGATCTTCGAGGAGGAGTACCACGGCATCGATGCACCGATGCGCGTGAATCAGAACGGCATCCTGCTGCTCGGGCCGACCCTGCTCGAATTCGGCACCGAGGCGCAAAAGGCGCGCTTCCTGCCGCGCATGGCCCGCTGCGACGACATGTGGGCGCAGGGCTGGAGCGAACCGAACGCGGGTTCCGACATGGCCGCGATCTCGAGCCGCGCGATTCGCGACGGCTCGGAGTACGTGCTCAACGGCCAGAAGACCTGGTCGACGCGTGCCGTGTTCGCGAACTGGCTGTTCGGGCTCTTTCGCAGCGATCCGCAGAGTACCCGCCACCAGGGTCTCACCTATCTCCTCGTGCCGCTCGATGCGGTGGGCATCACCGTGCGCCCGATCAGGGCGCTGAACGGCAAGGAGGCCTTCGCCGAAGTGTTCTTCGACGACGTGCGCGTGAGCGTCGAGAACCGGCTGGGCGAGGAAGGCCAGGGCTGGAACGTCGCGATGGCGACGGCAGGCTTCGAGCGGGGGCTGCTGCTGCGCTCGCCGGCACGCTTCCAGCGCACCGCGAAGCGTCTCGTCGATCTCTATCGCCGTCACCAGGCGAGCGCGGACCGTGATCCGTCGATTCGCGACGGAGTGCTGAAGGCCTGGATGGACGCCGAGGCCTACAACCTCGCGAGCTATCACACCGTGGGCCGGTTGCAGAAGGGATACCGGGTCGGTGCGGAGGCGAGCACCAACAAGATCTTCTGGTCCGAGCTCGACCTGCAGATGCACGAGACCGCGATGCGCATTCTCGGGTCCCGCGCCGAGCTCGTCGACGATCCCGAGGTGCACGACTGGCTCGAGGGCTTCCTCTTCGCGCAGGCGGGCCCCATCTACGCCGGCACCAACGAAATCCAGCGCAACATCATTGCCGAGCGCGTGCTCGGCCTGCCGAAGTCCTGAACGAGGTCGACCATCGTGGATTTCACCTTCACCGAAGACCAGGTCGCGCTGCGCGATTCCGTCAGCCGCTTCCTGATGAACGAGGCGTCGCCGGAACTGCTGCGCGAGATCTGGGAGACGGGCGGGGGCCGCTCGCGCGAATTGCGCGCCAAGTTCGCCGCGCAGGGCGTCACGGGCTTGTCGGTGCCGGAGGAGTTCGGCGGGCTCGGTCTCGGCGACGTCGACTGGGCGCTCGTGATGGAGGAGCTCGGTTACTACGCGATTCCGGATTCGCTGGTCGACACGGCCTATCTCGCGACGCACGTGCTCCGCGCGGTTCCGCAGGCGCAGGCGCTGCGCGCGGAGTGGCTGCCGAAAGTGGTCGACGGCACCGCGCGCCTCGCGATCGAGCATCCCGTCAATCCGTGCGTCGCCGACGCACATCTCGCCAACGTGGTGCTGGCATTTCGCGCCGGCGCCGGCGGCGCGCTCGAGTTGCACGCGGTGCCCGGCGCGGGCCTGCAGCGCGCCGCGATGGCGAGCATCGACGGATCGCGTCGGCTTTCGGTGCTGCCGCAGAAGTTCGACGCTTCGACCCGCCTCGCGGACGGGGCCCTGGCGGCGGAGTGCGCGGAGTCGACGCTGGATCGCGCCTCCGTCGCGGTCGCCGGCCGGCTGGTCGGCCTCGCGCAGCGCATGCTCGACCTGTCCGTGGATCACGTCGCGCAGCGCAAGCAGTTCGGCAAGCCGATCGGCTCTTTCCAGGCGGTAAAGCATCACCTGGCCGATGTCGTGACAAAGATCGAGTTCGCGCGCCCTGTGTTCTATCGCGCGGCACTCGCCTTGCAACGCGGCGAGCGCCATCGCGCCGCGCTCGTCTCGCACGCCAAGCTCGCCTGCGCCGACGCCGCATGGACCGCAGCGCGCAAGGGCATCCAGGTCCACGGCGCGAGCGGGTACACGTGGGAAGTGGACCTGCAGATGTTCATGAAGCGCGCATGGGTACTGGACGCGACCTGGGGAGACCGCGCGTTCCACAAGGCGCGCCTCGCGGAGGCGCTGTTGCGCGACGACGCGCCGCTCGGCCCGGCGGGCACCCTGAACTGAAACGCGGAGACGCCCATGCCAGAGGCTTTCATCATCGATGCGCTGCGCTCGCCGACCGGCAGGCGCAATGGTTCGCTCGCCCAGGTGCACGGCGCCGACCTCGGTGCGCACGTCATCAAGGCGCTCGTCGATCGCAATCGCATTCCGGCTGCCGAGTACGACGATGTCGTGTTCGGTTGCGTCGATACGATCGGCGCGCTCGCGGGCGACATCGCCCGCACCGCCTGGCTCGCTGCCGGCATGCCGGACAACGTGCCGGGAACGACCGTCGACCGGCAATGCGGCAGTTCGCAACAGGCGGTGCATTTCGCGGCCCAGGCCGTCATGAGCGGCACGCAGGACGTGGTGCTCGCGGGCGGCGTGCAGACAATGTCGAGCATCCCGATTTCCTCGGCGATGCTGGCGGGGCAACCGCTCGGCTTCACGACGCCGTTTGCCGAGAGCAAGGGCTGGCGGGCGCGCTACGGCGACGCGCCGGTGAACCAGTTCTACGCGGCGCAGCGGATCGCCGACAAGTGGGGCATCAGTCGCGAGGCCATGGAAGTCTTCGCCAAGGAAAGCCATGATCGCGCGCTGCGCGCCATGGCCGAGGGCCGCTTCGACCGTGAAGTGGTGCCGTTCGGCGAGTTCAGGATGGATGAGACGGCGCGCGTCACCACGCTCGAGAAGATGGCGACGCTGCAGCCGGTCGACCCGGCGTACCCGAAGATCACGGCCGCCGTATCGAGCTCCGTCTGCGACGCGGCTTCGGCGGTGCTCGTGACCTCGGCGGCGGCGGTGAAGCGCTACGGCCTCACGCCGCGCGCACGCATCGTGCACCTGTCCGTGCTGGCGGACGATCCGATCTGGCACCTCACTGCGCCGATCCCGGCGACGAAGCACGCGCTCGCGAAGGCCGGCATGAAGCTCGAGGACATCGACCTCGTCGAGATCAACGAGGCCTTTGCATCCGTCGTGATGGCCTGGCTGAAGGAAACCGGCTATCCGCACGAGCGCACCAATGTCAACGGCGGAGCCATCTCGCTCGGCCACCCGCTCGGTGCGAGCGGCACGAAGCTGATGACGACGCTGCTGCACGAGCTCGAGCGCACGGGCAAGCGCTACGGCCTGCAGACGATGTGCGAGGGCGGCGGACAGGCGAACGTAACGATCATCGAACGATTGGGGCAGGCATGAAAGGTATCTGCGACGGGCGTACCGTCATCATCACCGGCGCCGGCGGCGGCCTCGGCCGGGCGTATGCACTGAGCTTTGCCGCGCAGGGCGCGAACGTCGTGGTCAACGACATCCGTGCCGAAGCGGCGCAGGCGGTCGTGGCGGAGATCGTGGCTGCTGGCGGCCGCGCGCTGGCGGACAGCGGCGACATCACGACGCTCGCCGGGGCCCAGGGCATCGTCGATGCCGCACTCGGCGCATACGGCGAAGTGCACGTGCTCGTGAACAACGCCGGCGTGCTGCGCGATCGCATGTTCCTGTCCCTCAGCGAGGAGGACTGGGACACGGTCATGCGCGTGCACCTGAAGGGGCATTTCTGCCTCGCGAGCGTGCTCGGGCGCCGGTGGCGCGATGCGAGCAAGGCGGGCAAGCCGGTCGATGCGCGCATCATCAACACGAGTTCGGGCGCGGGCCTGCAAGGTTCCGTGGCGCAGAGCAACTATTCGGCCGCCAAGGGCGGCATCGCGGCGCTGACGCTGGTGCAGGCGGCGGAGCTGAAGCGCTATGGCATCACCGTCAACAGCCTGGCGCCCGCGGCACGCACCGCGATGACCGAAGGAGCGATGCCGGACATGGTGAAAAAGCCCGCGAGCGGCTTCGATGTCTGGGATCCGATGAACGTGGCCGCGATTGTCGTCTGGCTCGGCAGCCCGCTGTCGGCACACGTGACCGGCCAGTGCTTCGAAGCGAAGGGCGGCGAGCTGTCGATCGCCGAGGGATGGCACACCGGCAAGATCACCGACAAGGGTGCGCGCTGGGACGTGACCGAGCTCACCGGCGTCGTGAACCGGCTGATCGCCGAGGGTCGGCCCGCGCAGAAGGTCTACGGCACCTGAGGCGCATGGCGATGGACCTGCGGCTCACCGAAGAGCAGCGGCAGATCGCGGACTCCGTCGGCGAGCTGCTCGCCAACGCGAGCGACTCGGCGAGCATGCGGCGGGCCGCATTCGACCACGGCGGCTTCGACGCGGCGCTCTGGGCGCAGCTCGGCGAGCTCGGCGTCTGTGGCATCAATCTTCCCGAGGCGCAGGGTGGGCTCGGCCTCGGCGTCACGGAGCTCGTGCTCGTCGCGGAGGAATTCGGCAGGCGACTCGCCTGTGTGCCCTGGCTCGAGAGTGCGGTGCTGGCCGGCACGGCCATCGCATCGCTTGGCGATGACGCGGTTGCTGCCCGCTGGCTGCCTCCGCTCGCGAGCGGCGAGCGGATTGTCACGCTCGACATTGGACTGCTCGAATGCGCGCCGCTCGCCGTGCGCCGCAGCGCCGCGGGCTGGCAGCTCGACGGCGTGCTGCCGGCCATACCGGCGGCCATGGCTGCGAGCTCGCTGCTCGTGCCGGTGCAGGTCGATGGTGAGCGGCTGCTCGTCATCGTGGCGCTCGACGCAACCGGCATGGCCCGGCGCGAGCGGGCCAATCTCGACGCCACGCGCCCGATCGCCGAGGTGCGCCTCACCGCTGTGCGCGTGGACGAGTCGGCGTGTCTCGCGCGCGGAGCCACTGTCGACCGGGCGCTCGATCGCAGCCGGCAACTCGCGGCGGTCGTTCTTGCGTCGGAACAGGTCGGCGTGGCGCAGCAGTGTCTCGACCTGACCGTGGCGCACCTTGCGCAGCGCGTGCAGTTCGGCAAGCCGCTCGCGACGTTCCAGGCGCTCAAGCACCGTTGCGCGCAGATGATGGTCGACCTCGAACTCGCGCGCTCGGCAGTGCTCGGTGCCGCGCGGGAGCTCGACGGCGGGCCGGACGAGGGCAGAAGGCTCCGCCTCACGACGATGGCGCGGTCGCTCGCCGACGACGCGGCCCGCTACTGCACCCAGGAAGCCATCCAGCTGCACGGCGGCGTCGGTTTCACGTGGGAATATGATCCCCATCTCTATTTCAAGCGGGCACAGGCGGCGCGCAGCTGGCTCGGCACTCCCGCCGAGTGGCGCGAGCGCTTCGCGCACGCCCTGCTCGACGAGGCGGCCCAGTGACTGACAGGGATCACGACGCATTTCGCGCCGAAGTGCGCACGTGGATGCAGGAACACCTGCGCGGGGAGTTCGCACCGCTCGCCGGGTGCGGGGGCCTCGGGGATTCGCGCTACGACCCGAAGCTCGCGAAGCGCTGGGAGCAGGAACTCGCGCGTGGCGGCTGGGTGGGCGTCGGCTGGCCGAAAGAGCACGGGGGACGCGCGCTGCCGCTGTCGCAGCAGGTGGTGTTCCACGAAGAGTACGTGCGGGCCGGCGGCCCGGGGCGCCTCGGGCACATCGGCGAGACGCTGCTCGCGCCGACGCTGATGGCCTTCGGAACGCCGCCGCAGCAGCAGCGTTTCCTGCCCGGCATCCTCGCCGGCACCGAGTACTGGGCACAAGGCTACTCCGAGCCGAATGCAGGTTCGGACCTCGCGAATGTGCAGACCCGCGCCCGCCTCGAGGGCGACAGCTGGGTGATCGACGGCCAGAAGACCTGGACGTCCTGGGCGCACGAGTCCGACTGGATCTTCGTGGTCGCGCGCTGCGAGGCGGGTTCGCAGCGCCACCGGGGTCTCGTGATGCTGCTCGTGCCGCTGAGGCAGCCGGGTGTCACGATCCGGCCGATCCGGCAGATCACCGGCGATTCGGAGTTCAACGAGGTGTTTTTCGCCGGTGCGCGCACCGAGGCCTCGCTGCACCTCGGCGCGCCGGGCGAGGGCTGGAAGGTCGCGATGGCGCTGCTCGGCTTCGAGCGTGGTGTCTCGACACTCGGCCAGCAGGCCGGCTTCGAGCGCGAGATGGAGTGCCTCGTCGAAGTGGCGCGTCGCAACGGGGCCGCGCGCGACCCGCTGATGCGCCAGCGCATCGCGCACGCAGCCGTGGCGCTCGATGCCCTGCGCTGCAACGCGCTGCGCGTGCTCGCCCAGGGCGATGAAGCCGAGGGCGCACCCGTCACGCGCGAGGCCTATATCGCGAAGTACGTGTGGTCGAACTGGCGGCGGGACTTCGGCAGGCTCGCGGCCGACGTGCTCGGCGCGGCGGCCACGCTGCCGGACGACGATCCGCTGGCGCAGAAGCTGCGGCAGGTCTGGCTTTTCAGCCGCTCGGACACCATTTATGCCGGTACCAACGAGATCCAGCTGAATCTGATCGCCGAGCGCGCGCTCGGCATGCCCCGCTGAGCGCGGGTGCCGGGGCTCGTCCAACGGGACGATGACGCACCGGAAGCCACGAGCGAGCATCGCTGCCATGAAACCGTCACCTGACTACGTTCCCGCGCACGGCCTGCTGCGCGACAAGACCGTGCTGGTCACCGCGGCCGCCGGCGCCGGGATCGGCTTCGCCGTCGCCAAGCGCTGTGCCGAGGAGGGCTGCCGGGGTCTCGTCGTGAGCGACATCCACGAGCGCCGGCTCGGCGAGGCGGTGGATGCCATACGGCGCGAGACCGGCCTTGCAGCGGTGCACGGCCAGTTGTGCGACGTCTCGAAGGAGGCGGATGTCCAGGCGCTGTTCGCGTTTGCAGAGGCGAAGCTCGGTGACATCGACGTGCTGATGAACAACGCGGGCCTCGGCACGAGCCGGCGCGTCGTTGAGATGGCGGACGAGGAGTGGGCGAAGGTCATCGACATCACGCTCACCGGCACATTCCGCATGACCCGTGCCGCGATGAAGCTGATGCAGCCACGCGGACGCGGGGTCATCGTCAACAATGCCTCGGTGCTCGGCTGGCGCGCGCAGGCCGAGCAGGCGCATTACGCGGCGGCCAAGGCCGGCGTGATGGCGCTCACGCGTTGCGCGGCCATCGAGGCCGCCGAATTCGGTGTGCGCATCAATGCCGTCTCGCCGTCGATCGCGATCCACGCGTTCCTGCGCAAGTCGGCATCGGAGGAACTGCTGGCACAGCTGTGCGCGCGCGAGGCCTTCGGGCGCGGGGCCGAGCCGTGGGAAGTGGCCAACGTGATGGTGTTCCTCGCGAGCGATTATTCCTCGTACATGACCGGCGAGGTGGTCTCGGTCAGTTCGCAGCACCCCTGAGGGAGACTGGACGATGGCAGAACGTTTCGACTCCGTGGCGAGTGTCCTCGCCGCGACAGGTCGCGATCTCGGCCACACGGAGTGGATGACGGTCACGCAGGATCGCATCAACCTTTTCGCCGACGCGACCGACGATCACCAGTGGATCCACGTGGACGAGGCGCGCGCGGCCCAGGGGCCGTTCGGCGGCTGCATCGCCCACGGCTACCTGACACTCAGCCTCGCGAGCAAGTTCCTGCCGGAGCTCGTCGCGTACGACGGCCTGAAGATGGGCGTGAACTACGGCTGCGAACGCGTGCGCTTTCCCGCCCCCGTGCGCGCAGGTTCGCGCATCCGCGGGCACGGCGAGGTCGTGGCTGCCGAGGAGGTGAAGGGCGGAGGCGCGCAGGTCACGATCCGCGTCACGGTCGAGATCGAGGGCGGCGGGAAGCCCGCCTGTGTCGTCGACACGATCAGCCGTCTTTTTTTCGAGTGAGGGACCGTCCATGAGCCTGGCAGAAGCCGTCGTCGTATCGACCGCACGCACACCGATCGGGCGCGCGTATCGGGGTGCATTCAACGATACCGAGGCACCGGTGCTCGGCGGGCACGTGATCCGCGCGGCGCTCGATCGCGCCGGGGTCGACGGCGCCGACGTCGACGACGTGATCCTCGGCATCGCCGCCCAGCAGGGCACGCAGGGCTACAACCTCGGGCGCCTGTGCACCTACACCGCGGGTCTGCCGGACAGCGTCGGCGGCATGACCATCGATCGCATGTGCGCGTCGGGCCTCGCGGCGATCGCCAGCGCGGCGAAGAGCATCATGACGGGCGAACACAAGATAGCCGTGGCGGGTGGGCTCGAGTCGATCTCGCTGACGCAGAACAAGCACAAGAACGCCTACCGCGCGCAGTCGAAGGCGGTTCTCGAGGCCATGCCGACCGCGTACATCCAGATGATCGAGACCGCCGAGCTCGTGGCCGAGCGCTACGGCGTCGCCCGCGCTGCGCAGGACGAATTTGCGCTGCAGAGCCAGCAGCGCACGGCGCAGGCACAGCGCGCGGGGCTCTTCGACGACGAGATCGTGCCGCTGCCGAGCGTGAAGCAACTGTTCGACAAGGAAGGCAATCCGACGGGCACGGAAGCCGTGACGCTCGCACGGGACGAGGGCAACCGGCCCGAGACCACGCTCGAGAGCCTCACGGCACTGAAGCCCGTGTGGAAGAACGGCCAGTGGGTCAAGGAAGGCCGGTACATCACGGCCGGCAATGCCTCGCAGCTGTCCGATGGCGCGAGCGCCTGTGTCGTCATGAGCCGCGACGAGGCGGTCCGGCGCGGACTGCGCCCGCTCGGCGCGTATCGCGGCATGGCCGTCGCGGGCTGTCGCGCTGACGAAATGGGCATCGGGCCGGTGTTCGCGGTGCCGAAACTGCTGCGGCAGACGGGGCTTTCGGTCGGCGACGTCGGGCTGTGGGAAATCAACGAAGCCTTCGCCTGCCAGGTGCTTTACTGCCGCGACACGCTCGGCATCCCGAACGATCGCCTGAATGTCAACGGCGGCGCGATCGCGATCGGCCATCCGTTCGGCATGTCGGGTGCGCGCCTCGTCGGCCACGCGCTCCTCGAGGGCCGCCGCCGCGGCGTCCGCCACGTCGTCGTGAGCATGTGCATCGGCGGTGGAATGGGCGCCGCGGCGTTGTTCGAGGTGCTCTGACGGCGTCGACGTCACTGCCGCGGTGCGGCCCAGCGCGGCAGCGGGCCCGGCGGATTCGCGGCGAAGAGGGCGCGGTAGAAGAGCACGGCCAGCCAGTCAGCCATGGCTTCGGGCGTGAGCGACAGATCCCGCAGCGCGGGATTGCGCAGCACGTAGCGCTCCCGCAGTGCCGCCTCCGAGATTCCGCCGAGCGCATAGGCGAGCAGCAGGGCCTCGGACGGTGCGAGCGCCGCGCCGCGATAGAGTCGTGGCAACTGCGCCGACAGCAGCTCGAGCTGGGCCTGGTAGAAGCTGCGCAGCTGGGCACGAAACGGCCGGTATTCGTCTGCCAGCTGGTTCATCGCGCGCACGAGCCCGGGGCGCAGCGCGTGATTGGCGACCGACGGCAGCAGGTGCGCGCGAATCCGGCTCATCCAGTCGCCGCGGGCCACGCCCTGTTCGTGGCGCGCCGTGTCGCCGAGTTCCGCCAGTACTTCGCCGAGGATCTCGGTGGCGAGCGTGCGCAAGTCGGGAAAATAGCGGTGGAAGAGCCCGGCGGCGACCCCGGCTTCCTGGGTCACGTCCGCCACGGTCAGCTGGCTGTAGCCCTTGCGCTCGAGCATGCGGCGGGCCGCGGCCTTCAGGCGCTCCCGCGTGGCGCGACCCCGGCTGCCGAGGCGCGCGCGGCGCACCGGCGCCCGCTTGCGACCGTGGATGTGTGCCATAGTTGAATCCATATTCAACTACAAATAACCTAGGCGCAAGACCGGCAGGAGTGCGACGCATGACGCCCGAGGACACACAGGCCTTCGAGGCCCGGATTCGCGCCTATGTGGGCCGCGAGATGGGACCGCCCAGGCGCGGCCACGACGATGTCAATCACGCGATGATCCGCCACTGGGCCGAAGTGACCGGTGACGGGAATCCCCTGTACACCGACGAGAAGTTCGCGCATGCATCGGGCAGGAAGGGCATCATCGCGCCGCCGACCATGCTCGCGATCTGGGCCATGGAGGGCTACCCGATGGCGTTCGCGCAGTCGGGCAGCGGCAACGCGCAGCGCGAACTGCACAATGTGTTCGAGGAGCACGGCTACACGGGCGTGCTCGGCACGAACACGATCACCGAGTTCTACCGCGAGCTGCAGCCGGGCGATCAGGTCACCGCGCACACCGTCATCGACAGCATCTCGGATCGCAAGAAGACCGGGCGGGGCGTCGGCTACTTCATCGAGACGGTCACGAAGTTCACCGACCAGCATGGCGAGCCCGTGGGGCGCCAGGTGTTCCGGACACTGAGATTTGCTCCGAATGCCGAGGCGCTCGCGGCGAGCGGCGGCGCCCCGGCAGGCGACGCGGCGCCGCTCGAAGTGCCGACCCGCATCCAGTCGCCGCGCGGCCACGACAACGCATGGTGGTGGGAGGCGATCGACCAGGGGAAGCTCCTGATCCAGCGCTGCAAGGGCTGCGGTACGCTCCGCCACCCGCCGCGACCGATGTGCGGGAATTGCCAGTCACTCGAGTGGGACAGCGTGGAATCATCGCTCGAAGGCGAGGTATACAGTTACACGGAAGTCAGCTACCCGAAGTTCCCCGGCTACCCGTCGCCCCTCCTGTGCGGCCTCATCCAGCTGCGTGAAGGCACGCGACTCGTCGCGAACATCGTCGGTTGCGATCCAGCGGACGTGCGGATCGGCATGAAGGTGAAGGGCAGGGTGGAGCGCGTCGACGCGAAGACCGTGTTGCCGAATTTCTACCCCGCCTGACCACACAGCGAGCCATGACCATGAACAAGACGACACGAAGCCTCGGCAGTGTGGCCGTCGGCGAGAAGCTGCCGCCGCTGGTGATCGACATCACGGCCGGCCTGATCGTCGGCGGCGCGATCGCGTCGCGCGATTTCACGCCGGTGCACCACGAAAAGGCGGCCGCGCAGGCCGCCGGACTGCCGGACATTTTCATGAACATCCTGACGAGCAACGGCTTGATGGCCCGCTTCGTGACGGATTGGACGGGCCCCGAGGCGACGATCAAGCGCATCGACGTGAAGCTCGGCGCGCCAAACCTGCCGGGAATGGTCATGACCATCACCGGTGAGGTTGCCGCGAAGGACGAGGCCGCAGGCACGGTGGATGTCAGCGTGAGCGGCGACAACAATGTCTGGGGAAATCACATGGCCGGCATGGTGCGCGTCGCACTGCCGAGGGGGACCTGAGACATGGCTGCGAGCATTGCGGACAAGGCGGCCATCGTCGGCATCGGCTCCACGGAATTTTCCAAGGACTCGGGGCGCTCGGAGCTCGCGCTCGCGGCGGAGGCCGTCAAGAAGGCGCTCGACGACGCCGGCCTCACGCCGTCGGATGTCGACGGCCTCGTGACTTTCACGATCGACCAGAACGAGGAGGTCGACGTCGCGCGTGCGCTGGGCTGCAACAATGTCAGCCTGTACTGCCGCGTACCCTATGGCGGTGGTGCAGCCACCGGAACACTGCTGCAGGCCGCGATGGCCGTCGCGACGGGCGTGGCCCGCACCGTCGTCTGCTACCGCGCGCTGAATGGCCGCTCCGGCCAGCGCTACTCGGCGGGCGTGTCGGGGAACCTGATCACCGGCAGCGCGATCCACTACGGCTACTACATGCCGTTCGGCCTGCTGACGCCCGCGTCCTGGGTGGCGATGTTCACGCGCCGCTACATGCACCTCACCGGCTGCACGCAGGATGCGCTGTTCGAAGTGGCGCAGTCGACGCGCGACTATGCGGTGAAGAACCCCGCGGCATTCTTCTACCAGCGCCCGTTCACGCGCGCCGAGTACGATGCCGGCAAGAAGATCTGCGATCCGCTGCGGCTCTTCGACTGCTGCCAGGAAAGCGACGGCGGCTGCGCGATCGTCGTCACGACACCCGAGCGTGCGCGGCACCTGCGGCAACCGGCAGTCGCGATCCGCGGCGTCGCCCAGTGCCTCGCCAAGGACCAGGAGGAGATGACGTCGTTCTATCGCCCGGAGATCGCGCGGATTCCGGAGATGGACCTCGCCGCCGCGGAGGCGTATGCGCAGTGTGGTCTTGCTGCGAAGGACATCGACGCGGCCGTGATCTACGACGCGTTCACGCCGATCGTGCTCTGGCAGCTGGAATCGTGGGGATTCTGCCGGTTCGGCGAGGCCGCGGACTTCGTCCGGGCGGGCAACCTGCGCCCGGGCGGGCGTCTGCCCTGTAATACGCACGGGGGCCAGTTGTCCGAGGCCTACATCCACGGGGTGAACGGCATCGTCGAGGCGGTGCGGCTCGTGCGCGGCACCTCGGTCAATCAGCCGAAGAAGACCGTGAACCATGCGCTCGTGACGTCGGGCGTGGGTGTGCCGACCGGCGGCGCGATCCTGGGGCGCCTGTGAACTTTTCGTTGTCGGAAGAGCAGGAGGCCATCGGCGCCATGGCGGCGACGGTGTTCGCCGACTTTTGCAGCGACGCGCAGATCCAGCAGTTCTGGGCGGGCGATGCGCCATTCGACGCCGCGTTGTGGTCGAGCCTGCGCGAAGCGGGCCTCGCGTCGCTGATCCTGCCCGAGGCGATGGGCGGCAGCGCGCTCGGGATGACCGAGCTGTGCATCGTGCTCGAGGTGCAGGGGCGCCATCTGGCACCGGTGCCACTGTGGTCGCACCAGCTGGCGGTGGCTGCGATGTCACGATTCGACGCCGCCAGCGCGGCGCGCGCATCCTGGCCGGCATTGGCCGAGGCCACGCAGCTCGCCACGCTGAGCCTCGGGGGGCTGCACGCGAGTCGCGGGCTCGCGTTGCACGCCGAGCAGGCAGCGGGTGGCTGGCGCCTGCACGGTCGCGCCGTCGCCGTGCCCCTCGCCGCACAGGCGGCGGTTGCAGTATTGCCGGCACTGACGAGCGGGGGGGTGCGACTGCTGGTCGTCGACCTGTCCCGGCCCGGCATCGAGAAGTTGAGTGGCAGGCTGACCCATCACGAGCCGGCGGCCGATCTCGTGTTCGCCGACGTGGTGTTGCCGGCCGGCGCCGCACTCGATGCGGCGGCCTGCGCGTGGCTCGAGCCCCGCGCGGCGGCGTGCCTCGGTGCGCTGCAGCTCGGCGTGACCGCGGAGGCGTTGAAGCGTGTCGTGGCCTACACGAGCGAACGCCGGCAGTTCGGCCAGCCGATCGCCGCGTTCCAGGCGATCTCGCAGAAGACCGCCGACTGCCTGATCGATGTCGAGGCCTTGCGCTCCTCGCTGTGGCAGCTGCTCTGGCAGCTCGACTCGGGCCTCGACGCCACCGGCAGCGCCGCCGTGGTCAGGGCCTGGACCTGCGATACCGGGCATCGCGTGACGCACGCCGCACAGCACATGCACGGCGGCATCGGCGCCGACGTGAGCTATCCGATCCACCGCTACACCTACTGGAGTCGTGCCATCGAGATCGCCTGCGGCGGGATTTCGGCCAACCTCGCGGCCCTCGGCGCATGGCTCGGCACGCCGGCACTCACGGAGGCCGGCTGCTGAGCCGGGCGCAGAGCGATGTACGTCAACCTAACGCCGGAGCAACAGGCGCTGAAGCAGGAAATCAGGGCCTACTTCACGAGCATCGCGACGAGCGAGTATCGCGCGCTGATCCACGACTACGGCAATCCGCAACGCCTCGCGAGCTACAAGGGCCTGATCCGCACGATGGGCCGCGATGGCTGGCTGGCCGTCGGCTGGCCGAAGGAGTATGGCGGCAAGGGATACACGCCGCTCGAGCAGCTGATCTTCTTCGAGGAAGCGTTCCTCGCCGGCGTCCTGCTGCCGTTCGTCACGATCAATACCGTGGCGCCGGCGCTCATGGAGCATGGCTCGGACGCCCATCGCCGGAAATTCCTCCCCGGCATCGCGGCCGGGGAGATCCATTTTGCGATCGGCTATACCGAACCGTCGGCGGGTACGGATCTCGCGTCCCTGAAAACGACGGCGCTGCAGACGGGCGATGGCTTCGTCGTCAACGGGCAGAAGATCTTCACCTCGGACATCGACGCCGCCGATTACGTCTGGCTCGCCTGCCGCACGGATCCGACGCAGGCGAAGCACAAGGGCATCTCGGTGCTGATCGTCGATGCGAAAGCGAAGGGCGTGTCGTTCACGCCGATCCACACCGTGGGGCACCAGACTTTCGCGAGCTACTACAGCGATGTCCATGTGCCCGCCGACATGCTCGTCGGCACGCTGCACGGTGGGTGGAAACTGGTCACCGCGCAACTGAACCATGAGCGCATCGGCCTCGGGGCCTTCGGCATCAAGTCGCGCGGCTGCTTTTTCCGCACGCTCGCGTGGGCGCGCGAACCCGACGAGGCGGGGCAGCGGCCGATCGACCGGCCCTGGGTCGCCGCCGCGCTGGCGGAGTGCTACCAGAAGCTCGAGGCGATGCGCCTGCTCAACTACCGCATGGCGGCCGATGTCACGCAGGGACGCATCGACGTCGGCCTCGCGTCGGCCGCCAAGGTGTTCGGCACCGAGACACCGATCGCGGTGTTTCGCAAGCTGCTCGAAGTGGTCGGCTCCGGCGGCCTGTACCGCCGCGGCAGCCCGGGCGCAGTGCTCGCCGCCAAGCTCGAGGAGGAGTACCGCCTCGCGCTGATCAACACCTTCGGCGGCGGCGTCAATGAGCTGCTGCGCGACATCGCGTCGCAATTCGGCCTCGGCATGCCGAGAGCCACGCGCTGATGAGTGCACTGCGCTACCCGTTCGAGCCGCCCGGCTGCAACGGCGAGCTGGTCGACGTGGTGCCGGGTTGCATCAAGTGGCTGCGGATGCCGCTGCCCATGGCGCTGAACCACATCAACCTGTACCTCGTCCGCGACGGCGCCGGGTGGCGCATCATCGACACCGGGTTCGATACGCGCGCAACGCGCGAGCTGTGGGAGCGCATCCTGCCCGCGCTGGGCGAACCGATCACCGGAGTCGTCTGCACGCATCATCATGGCGATCACAGCGGGCTCGCGGGCTGGCTCACGGAG
This sequence comes from Steroidobacteraceae bacterium, assembly GCA_019187185.1. GTDB lineage: Bacteria > Pseudomonadota > Gammaproteobacteria > Steroidobacterales > Steroidobacteraceae > CADEFQ01. The sequence goes on from JABAQU010000015.1 coordinate 87,878, forward strand.
AAGCTGCGCGTGCCGCTGCACATGAGCCGCACCGAGTACTTCGCGATGCGCCTGTCACGCGATCCGTCGCTCAATTCATGGGAATACCGGGCCTATTTCCGCCAGGCCGGGCTGACGGACGAGCAGGTCGAGGGGTTCGCACAGGCGCTCTCCGGGTTCGCGATGCACTCGCCGCCGGCGATGGCGTACCGGCGGCTCCGTGACGGAGGCGAGCTCGCGATCGGCGATCATCGCTGGGCCCTGCGCGCCGGTGAGGGCCATTCGCCCGAGCACATCGCGCTGTACTGCGCGGAGCTCGGCGTGCTGCTGAGCGGTGACCAGCTGCTCGGACGCATCACCCCGAATGTCGGCGTGCTGCCCTTCGAGCCGGAAGCCAATCCGCTCGAGGACTGGCTCGCGTCACTCGACCGCATCGCCGAGCTGCCCGACGAGACCCTGGTGTTGCCCGCTCACGAGCTGCCTTTCCACGGCCTGCGCACGCGCGCCGCCGAGTTGCAGCAGCATCATCGCCAGGTGCTCGACCGCGTGCTCGAGTTCTGCGGGCAGCAGGCGCTTACCGTGTACGGCCTCTCGCGTCGCCTGTTTTCGAAGCGTTCCGATACGATCGACACGATCATGGCCATCGGCGAGACGATGGCCCATCTCGCCTTCCTGCTCGCGCAGGGGCGCGTCGCGCGCACGCTCGCGGCGAGCGGCAGCCACGAGTACCGGACTTGCGGTGTCTGAATCCATCCAAGGAGCCACGTCATGCCTGAAGCAGTCATCATCGACGCCTGCCGCACCCCGATCGCCCGCGGCAAACCCGTCGTCGGGGAACTCTCGGGCCTGCACGTGACGCGGTTGCTGTCGGCCACGTTCGACGAGCTCGTGCGCCGCACGGGCATCGATCACGCCGATGTCGACCTCGTGGCGGGCGGCTGCGTCACGCAGGCCGGTGAGCAGTCGAACAACATCGTGCGCCACGCCTGGCTGTCGATGGGCAGGAACTACGGCACCGGCGGCTACACGGTCGATGCCCAGTGCGGCTCTGCCCAGGCGTGCAATCACCAGGTCTCGGCGCTGGTCGGCGCAGGATCGATCGACGTCGGCATCGCCTGCGGCGTCGAGATGATGAGCCATGTGCCGCTCGGCGCGAACGCGATGCACGGGCCGGGCTACTTCATACCGCCGGAATGGCCGTGGAATACCGCGCAGACCCAGTTCGAGATGGCGGAGCGGATCGCGAAGAACCGCGGCCTCACGCGTGACCAGACCGACGCCTTCGCCTGCGAATCGCAGCGGCGTGCCAAGCTTGCGTGGGCCGAAGGGCGCTTCGACCGGGAAGTCGTCAAGGTCGAGGCGCCGGTCCTCGGCGAGGACGGCAAGCCGACCGGAGCCACCCGGCTCGTGGCCCGCGACCAGGGCCTGCGGGACACGACGATGGAAGGCCTCGCGCAACTGAAGCCCCTGGTGCCGGGTGGCATCATCACGGCGGGCAGCAGTTCGCAGGTCTCCGACGGTGCGGCGGCGGTGCTGTGGATGAGCGCCGAGGAGGCGAGGCGGCGCGGCCTGAAGCCCCGCGCGCGCATCGTTGCCGATTGCCTCGTCGGGGCGGATCCGTACTACGGGCTCGACGGTCCGGTCGATGCGACGGCACGCCTGCTGAAGCGCAGTGGCATGAAGATGAGCGACATCGATCTCGTGGAGATCAATGAGGCCTTCGCCTCGGTCGTGCTGTCGTGGGCGCAGGTCTACGATGCGGACATGAACAGGGTGAACGTCAACGGTGGCGCCATCGCGCTCGGCCATCCGGTCGGCTCGACCGGCGCGCGGCTCATCTGCACGGCGCTGCACGAGCTCGAACGGCAGGACAAGACGACGGCGCTCGTGACGATGTGCTGCGGGGCCAATGTCGGCACCGGTACGATCATCGAGCGGCTCTGAGCAGCACAGGCGGAGAGGGAGAACGCAATGGGAGATCTCGGCGGCAAGGTGGCCATCGTGACCGGCGCAGGCGCCGGCCTCGGTCGCGAGGAGGCGCTGCAGCTCGCGCGCCAGGGTGCGCGCGTCGTCGTCAACGACATACCCGCAGCGCGCGAGCGGGCGCAGGCGGTGGTGGATGCGATCAAGGGGATCGGCAGCGAGGCCGTGGCGGTGTTCGGTGACTGTGCCGACACCGCCGATGCGGGCCGGCTCTTCAGGACCGCGATCGAGACCTTCGGCGACGTCAACATCGTCGTCAACAATGCCGGCTTCACCCGCGACAAGACGCTCTACGGCATGACCGACGAGGAATTCGATTCGGTCGTGCGCGTGCACCTGCGCGGGCACTTCGTCAACATGCGCAATGCCGCGCAGTACTGGCGCGAGAAGGCGAAGTCCGGGCCGGTCTACGGGCGGCTCGTGAGCACCTCGTCGGAAGCGATGCTGTTCGCGGCGCCGGGCCAGCCGAACTACGCACCGGCCAAGGCGGGCATCGTCTCGCTCGCGATCGGCGCGGCGGCGCTGCTGCAGAAGCTCGGCGTCACGAGCAACGTGATCCTGCCCCGCGCGCGCACCGCGATGACGGAGAACATGCCGCACGCGCACCTGTTTGCCGCACCCGCGACGGGCTTCGACGTGTTCAGCCCGGCGAACGTCGCACCGATGGTGGGCTACCTCGCGTCGCCGTCGGCGGCGCATATCTCGGGCGAGGTGTTCGTCGTGTGGGGCAATCGCGTGACGATCGTGCAGCGCCCGCGGCTCGACGTGTTCTACGACAACCCGCAGGGCGGGCAGTGGACGATCGAGGGCCTGCACACGACGCTCGCAGGCTACTTCACGGCCGCACACAAGCCCGTGGTCGACGGCTACGCCGTTCCGCCACAGTGAGTGGAGATTGCGATGACCACCGAACGACCGCGCATCCGCTTCGACGACCTGCCCGCGCTCACGGCCCGCGTCAGTGCCGAGTTCGGGCCCTGGGGCCCGCCGTTTCGCATCACGCAGGAGCTGATCACGGCATTCGGGCGCATGACGCACGACGAGTTCTGGTTGCACGTCGACCCGGAACGCGCGCGGCGCGACAGTCCGACGGGAACGACGATCGCGCACGGGTTTCTCGTGCTGTCGCTTGCGCCGGCTCTCAAGACCCCGAGCCCGCTCGACATCACCGATTTCCGGCGGGCATTCAATGCGGGGCTCGATCGTGTACGCTTCGTACGCCCGATCCCCGTGGACAGCGAGATCGTCGGGCGCATGCGCCTCGCGGAGGCGCAGGCGGGCAAGCGTGGCACGCGCGTGAAGTTCGAGATCCAGGTGCAGGTCGTCGGTGACAGCGGCCCGGCGCTCGCCTACGAGCTGCTCGTCGCGTACGAGTGAGGATCTCGCCTACCCCAAATGAGGGTTGACGGTGCAGGCCCGCCGTCGCAAAAGGCGCATTGATCGATGGGGCCAACCGAGGAGCTGACACATGTCGAATCGTGACAAGATGCAAAAGCCCGACTGGATGACGGAAGAGGAGTTTGCATGGTTCAAGCAGAGCACCTCCTCGCTCGACCTGATCAAAAAGGACGCCCACGCGGACGTGGCGGATTACCTCGCGAACCCCGCCGGCCGGGCGGAAGGCAAGTCGGCGAAGGGCGGCTTTCCGACGCTGCTCCTCACGACGAAGGGGCGCAAGTCCGGCCAGATGCGCACGAACCCGGCCGTGTTCATGCGCAACGGCAACGACCTGGTCGTGGTCGGCTCTCTGGCGGGATATGACGAGAACCCGGCCTGGGTCAAGAACCTCGATGCCGATCCGAAGTGCCAGGTGCAGCTCGACTTCGACAAGTACAGCGCCACCTCGCGCGACGCGTCCGCGGAGGAGCGCAAGGAGCTGTGGCCGCGCCTGGTGAAGCTCTTCCCGGCGTGGGGCTATTTCCAGCAGTACACCGAGCGCCCGTTTCCAATCAAGATCCTGACGCCGACCGGCCGCATCCCGGCCGCCTGAAGTCCCGACCCTTTCGAGGAACGCAGCATGAGCGAAGCGCATTTCGAGCACCTGTTCACGCCGTTGCAGGTGGGGCCGATGCGGGTGCCGAACCGGATCTGCGAGACGACGAATACAATCAATTCGTCGATGGTTCCGGGCATGATCGATGACAATTTCATCGCGCACCACGTCGCCAAGGCGCGCGGCGGGACCGGCTGGATCGGCAGCGAAACCTGGCTGCTCGACGTGCCCTTTCCGCCGAACACGCCGGACGAAATCGGCCTGTCGATCGGCTGCGCCTCGCACGGTGCGGCCTACCAGTACCCGGCGTTCGCCGAGGGGATGAAGAAGTTCGTCGACGAAGTGCACAAGGCCGGCTCGGTCGCGATCGTGCAGTTGACACAGCTCACCTCGGCATGGGGCCCTTCTGCGGTGCCGATGATCGGTGCGCAGTCCTATACGCCGCACGTGCTCGGCGAGGCGGAAATCGAGTTCTGCATCAACGCCTATGCCGACGCGGCGGCCGTGGCCAAGGCGGTCGGCGCCGACGGTGTCGAGGTGCACTGTGCCCATGAAACGATGGGTCACGCGTTCCTGTCGCCGGTCAGCAACCGGCGCACCGATCGCTGGGGCGGCGGGCCGACGGAGCGCACCCGCTTCGTGGTCGAGGTCCTGAAGCGCATCCGCGGCCGCATCGGCGATGCGCTCGCGGTCGGCATCCGCATCAGCGCGCAGGAGTTTCGCCAGGGCGGCTACGACAACATGGAAATGCGCGAGATGCTCTACGCGATCGCGGAGACGGGTCTCCTCGATTTCGCCGACATCGACACCGGCCACTGCTGGGGCGCGCCCTCCTACGTGCCGAACTCCTACTATCCGCACGCGGAACATCGCGAGGCGGGCAAGGCTGCCAAGGCCGACCTGTCGGAGCTCGACAAGAAGGTTGCCATCCTCTTCACCGGGCGCATCAATGACCCGGTGCTGGCGGAGAGCCTGATCAAGGACGGCTACTGCGACCTCGTGGGCATGGTGCGCGCAGGCATCGCGGATCCCGAGTTCGCGAACAAGGCGCGCGAGGGGCGGCTCGGCGAGATCCGCCGCTGCATCGCCTGCACGCGCTGCATCGACGAGGCCTCGGAGTCGCTGTACATCCCCTACACGCCGATGTGCTCGATCAACCCGGTCATCGGCAACGAACTGCGTTGGCAGAACGAGTACCAGCCCGCCGCGAAAGCGAAGCGTGTCGTCGTTGTCGGTGGCGGCCTCGCCGGTTGCGAGGCCGCGCGCATCGCGGCGCAGCGCGGGCACAAGGTGACGCTGCTCGAGCAGGGCAAGCGCCTCGGCGGCCAGCTCGTGCTCGCCGCGAGGGCGCCGGGACGCGATTCGTTCGAGGACCAGATCTACTTCGAAGAGAACGAAATGAAGCGCACCGGTGTCGACGTGCGCCTGGAAGCGCGCGCCGATGCGGCGGCGATCAAGGCGCTGAAGCCGGATGCCGTGGTCATCGCCACGGGGGCACGGCCGCGTGTACCGCACGACGTGACGGGCCTCGAGCTGCCGCATGTCGTGCAGGGCTGGGACGTCCTGAAGGGGACTGCGACGACCGGCAAGCGCGTCGCGATCGTCTCTCAGGAAGACTACTACGAGACGCCCTGCGTCGCGGACTTCCTCGCGAGCAAGGGCAAGGAAGTCACGGTCTTCCACAAGAACGTCCACCTCGGCTGGGAGGTCGCGAGGTATTCGCTCGCGATGGTCATCGGCCGCATGGAGAGCCTCGGCGTCGTGACGGTGCCGAACGTGACGCTCCGGAAGATCGATGCGGGCGGGCTCGAGTTCATTTCGGCTGTCGGCGACAAGGTGTCGCGCTTCGACGGCTTCGACAGCGTGGTGCTGGTATATGGCGCAGTGGCGCAGCCGGAGCTGTATGACGAGCTGAAGGCCGGCAGCGGGGTCGAGCAACTGTTCCTGGCCGGCGCGGCGTGGCTGCCGCGCCGCATGGCAGAAGCCACGCGCCACGGCGCGCACATCGGACTCGCGATATAGCGGGAACGCCCGGCATCACGTCGGGCGGATTCCGCGGGGCGGTGGATTCCGGGGCAGGGCGCGTGGCTCAACGCGCCCCGGATGGCGATGGTTCAGCTCGCGGGCAGGCGCTCGACCCGCCCCGTGCGTGTCCACTCGACCACGAGGAGGCGATACGCAATGCGCCATTCCCCGTCCCGGCGCACGAAGCGATCCTGATACCGGATCGCCCAGTCGAGCGTCATCGGGTGACCGGTCTCGTCGACGAGCCCATGGTAGGCGATGCAGTAGGTCTCGCCGCGCGCACGGTCACCCTCGATCGTGACCAGCTGATTGAACACGCAGTGCATCGTGCCGCGAAACTGCTGCGCGAGCTGGCCCGGCACCGCGCGCAGCTGCTCATGGCCGGCAAAGCGGAATCCGGGGCCCTCGACCACGGCATCCTCGACGAACAGCGAGGCGAAGAGCGGACCGTCGTTGCGATCGACCGCGGAGGCATACTGCTGGACGAGGCGGCGCAGCGCTGCCTCGTCGATGAGCCTGTCGAGCTGAGCCGTTCCCATGTCTACTCCCCAACGCTGCCAGGTTCTGCCGCGCAGAACACGCCGGATGTCGCGCGACGTAAGGGCAGGCACCGCTCTCCAGTCGCCGCTTCCATAGGTTAGCAGGGCCGCTGCGCGAGGGGGATTTGGCAGCCTCAGTCGGACTGCTGTCGCTGAAACGCAATCGCGGCAGTCGTCGCCGCAGTGGATCGCCGGAGGAAACTCACAGGGGATGCTTGACCAATACGTTACGGCTGGATAGTCTCAACCAAACGCTTGTTTGGTACCGAGAAGCGGATAACAAGTGCCACAGTATCTGTAGCCTGGAGGAATGCGAATGTCCCAATCGTCGCTGCATGTCTCGAAGCCGGGCGCGCGCCCGAATGGTGGGCGCTGGAGTGTGGCGATTGCGTGTTTCGCGGGTCTGTGTGGTGCGGCGGGTGGCCGTGCTGTACTCGGTGCGGATGCGGAAGCGGACACTGGTGGGCCGCGAATCGAGGAGGTCGTGGTGACAGCGCGCCGTCGCGCGGAAGACGTGCAGAGCGTTCCGATCTCGGTCACTGCAATTTCATCCGACGCCCTGCGTGAAAACAGCGTCAGCACAATCCTCGACCTGCAGAGCCTCGCCCCATCATTGAACATGCTGACCTTTGCCGAGGATCCGACGATCAGTCTGCGGGGCCAGGGTGGTTTCAATCCCGGTTCCTCTCCGGCTGTTGTGGGTTACGTAAACGAGGTGCCGCTGCCGGCAACAGCTGGCTCCAATGGCGGGGCATTCCTGATCGGCGGACTCTACGATCTTGAGAGCATCCAGGTGCTCAACGGCCCGCAAGGAACGCTGTTCGGGCGCAACACCACGGGCGGCGCCATACTCTTCCAGTCGCGGCGCCCGACTGACCGCTTCGAGGGATATGCTGAAGCGACGCTCGGCAACTACGACAATCGAGAGATCGAGTTCGCACTAAACGTTCCAGTGGTCGATGATCGCGTGCTGCTGCGTTTCGCCGGCAAGCGACAAGAGCGCAGGGGGTATACGCGCACCCTCGGAACGCCGAGTCATCCAGGCGGGCTCGATCTCGACAATCGTGACAACTGGGCTGGCCGGATATCCCTCACGCTCAAGGCGGGAGATGCATTCCGGAATGACACGATTCTCAGCTACTACGACAGCGATACCCACAACGCATCGTCGCCGCTCGGGTACATCGCGCCAGGCGGATTTGCCGACTTCCTGTACCCGCAGCTGTCCACGCTTCTCGCGCAGCAGCAGGCTCTCGGCGCGCGTACGCAGTTGCCGATCGGCGTGAACCAGTTCAACCGGATGACGCAGTGGTCGCTGACCAATATCACCGAGTTTGAAGCCACGGAGCAGGTCACGATCCGGAACATCTTTGGTTTCTACGAGAACGAAACCAGTAGCGCAATGGATGGTGACGGGACGACATTGGGTGTATTTGACTATCCGGATGCGTATCAGACTCCCACCGTAAACAGACAATTCACCGAGGAGTTGCAGCTGCAGGGCAAGTCGTCCTCGGGAAGACTCGAGTGGGTCGGTGGTGCGTTTGTTCTCTATCAGCCGCGCCCCACACCCGACCATTACACCTACACGGTTTTCGGGGGAACACCGTACGGCAGCGTTTCAACGACGCAGCTTGCAGCGGCGGACGACAGCCGTGCGCTTTACGGTCAGTTCACTTACGATCTCTCGGATCTCCTTCTCGACGGACTCCGCGTAACGGCGGGTTACCGATATACGTGGGACGAGCGCTTCACGATGATCGTGCGAACGCAGCCCATTTGTCTGACGGAAAGAAGAAATCCCCTGTGCTTCGCCAAGTTCCAGTCGCCAACCTGGACGTTTGCACTCGACTACCAGCTTGCGCCGGATGTCCTGATCTACGGTACGGTACGGCGCGGGTTCCGTGCAGGCGGCCTCAATGATGTGAGTGGCCCGAATATTCCGCGCAGCTTCCCACCGGAGCACCTGACGGACCAGGAGGTGGGCATCAAGTCCCGGTGGAATCTGGCGGGCATGCCCGGGCAGACCAATGTCGCCGTCTACCACCAGGACTACGACGACATTCACGTCAGTCGATCCATTCTGAACCCGGACGGCACGGTGCCAATCGTTACGACTGCAGGCGCATCCGCGAGCATCTGGGGGGCGGAGTTCGAAGGTGCCTTCTATCCTGTCGAGAGTCTGGAGCTGCGTGCCGGCCTCTCGTGGATCGAGCTCGAACGCTACAAGAACTTTTCAGCCTTTCTCACGCCGCTCGACATCGCGCGAATCGAGGGCAACAAGCTCAACCAGCGTCCCAAATTCACCTACAACGTGAGTGCGCGCTATCGGCTACCGGTCCGAGCATCCTTGGGAGACGTGGCGCTCGCGGCGAACTGGGCCTGGCGATCCAGGCAGGGTTCGGTGAATCCTCCCGGCGAAGCGGCCGACCCGCTGAAGATGCGACAGTCATACGGATGGTTGAATCTGAGCGCGGACTGGAACTCCATCGCGGGACGGCCGTTGGACGCGTCTGTGTATGTCACGAACGCGCTCGACGATGCAGTGGCCTATGGTCAGATGACGGTAGCGGAATCGATAGGCACATCGACCTTGCACTATCTTGAGCCGAGAATGTACGGTTTGCGCGTGCGGTATCGCTTCGGGGAGTAGTGCGCGCGACAAGAGTGAGCCGCTTCTGCGGCGGAGTTGACGAACTCGTGACGAGGACACAATCGGTTGCGCAAGCGCGAACGTGTGGCCCTCATGGTGAGATGGAGGAGGAACATCAATGATTCGGTTTGCTGGCGCAAAGACTGTGGTCCTGCTGGTTGGCATGATTCTGCTTGGTTCCGCCGTGGCGGACGAGCCGCGCGATCACAGTTCATCGATCGGAACGTGGAAACTGAATCTGAAAGAATCCATTGCCCCGCAGGGTCGTCAGTTCAACCCCTACACCGTAGTGCTCCGGCGCGCGGACGATATGCTCGATTTCAGCTACTACGGGGTTCGTGAGGGCAAGCCGTTCAATTTCGTGTACACGGCAAAGGCGGATGGAGTCGTTCGTGACCTAGAGCACGGCATCAAGGCAGCGATGATTCGTCTGCCCAGTGGCAACTACGAGGCCCGCCTGTGGCTTCCGGACGGCACGTATGAGAACAAATTTTGCCAGCTGGCCGCGGGCGGGCAACAGCAGATCTGCCTGGCCACGGTTACCGAACCGGACGGCAGTGTCGTGTTCTTCAAGCAGGTGCAGGACAGACAGTAGGCCCTCGTCACTGGAGCGGTCAGGGCGACTCGAGGATCCGCTTCCGTGTTGGGCGTGCTGGCCAAAGTGAAGGAGGCCGAATGATTATCGCAACTCGTGCACTTTCGACTATTGTTGTACTTGCGGCAGTCGCCGTGTCGGGCGCATTCGCGCAGGATCCGGGACATTCGCCAGCGAGGGGAGTCGGGACATGGAAGCTCAATCTGGAGGAGTCGATTGCGCCACAAGGACGCCATTTCAATCCCTATACGGTCGTGGTTCGACGAGCCGACGAAATCCTCGATTTCACGTACCACGGGTTTCATGATGGCAAGCCGTATGAGTTCACGTACTCGGCCAAAGCGGATGGCGAGGTGCGTGACATGGGCGGGGGAATGAGGGCCGCGATGGTGCGTTTGCCGAGTGGCAACTACGAGGCACGGCTTTGGCTTCCGGATGGATCATTCGAGAACAAGTTTTGTCAGATCGTCGTTGGCGGGAACAAGCAAGTATGCCTGGCAACCCTGACCCAACCCGATGGCAGCGTGGTTTTTTTCAAGCAGGTTCAGGATCGGCAGTAGCAGCATCGCAGGGCAATGTTGGGATTCTGCGGGCCGGTCGCCAGGAGATCATGAGCGTCCGTCCATCATGCCGGCCCCTGACGGCAGTTGGGATGTTGGCTGCAGGAGCTGGCTTTTTGTGCGGGAACTCCCACGTCTGGCGGGACAGAGTAGCCGCCATGCATGACCATGAACGGGTTACGCGCCAGGCGCAGTACGCGTTGAGTGGCCCATGAGCGCGGTTGGGCGCGGGCGGACTCGTCCGGTGCGACGTAGACCAAGGGCTCGGGCGCCTGCCGGAGCGTCGGAGTCCCGACGTACCGAGATTCTGGCAATTGCAGCATCCATATTTGCTGCCAAGGGCTATGACGGAACGACAATTCGAGAGATCGCGGACGCTGTGGGGGTACTGCCGGGCAGTCTCTACCATCATTTCAGGTCCAAGGAGGAGATGCTGCACGACATCGTGAAGCCCTTCCTGCGGCATTCAATCGATGTCTATCGTGAGATCGCAAGACGCGGAGACTCTCCCACCGTGACGATGCGCCATCTTGTGCATGCAGGGCTCGTCGTGTCGCTGCGGGAGCCGGCAACGCATTCCATCCTGTTGCACCAATGGGATATTGTCGCCCGGAGCCGCAAATTCTCCTACGTGGTGCGAGGCTGGATCGAGACGCGTCAGCTTTGGCTCGACGTCATTCGAGCCGGCGTGAGAGCGGGCGAGTTTCGCGAAGGGCTGGATGTGCGGTTGACTGCGGATTTGGTGCTCGAGCAGATCAGCTCGACTGTACTGTGGTCCCGATTCAGGCCCGGCACACCAATTGCGGAGGTCGCGCGGCGACACGTGGATCTGCTGATGGGTGGTTTGCTTCGGCATTAACGGCACTCCTTTCGCGGCTTGAGGTGCACGCAGAACCGAAGGAACTTTGCGGACTCACGATCTGCAAGCAAGTGCGGTGAGAGCCAATCAAGCGAGATCAATGAGCAGCGGCGTGTCCGCGGCGGTCGTGTCACGGGAAGTATTGGCGAAGTAGCGGCCGTGCGGCATCACTTCCGGCAGGTAGCTGTAGCACTTGCCATGCATGGGCCTGTGGTCGCGCGGCTGCTCGCCGGTCCATGCGGCGATGTCGAAGCGCCGCGAGAAGCTGACGAGGTAGGCGTTGCTGAAGACGAATGCCGCCTCGAGGTCATCGCCGTCGAAGCATTCGGACGCCCAACGCGCAAACCCCGGTCCCAGCGGTTGTCCCGCGTGCTCCGCGGGCGCAAGGACCTTGCCCTCGAACGTGCGCCAGCGATGCACGACGAGACCGTCGCGCCCGATGCTCGACCACACGGGATCGGGATATTCGTCGGGCACTTCGACGTCGTACTGGCGGGTTCCGCCGCGAGTGGCGTGCGCGATGGCGAGCAGTGCGAGATGGTGCAGGTGGGTGCAGTTGGCGCGCGGGTTGACCGCGGCGGACGGGCGGCGCGGGTAAGGCGCCAGCGGACTGCCGACGAAGGCGCGCAGCGGCATGGCCGCGCCCGGACAGGTCGAGATCGGAATGCGCGTCATCACCGACTCGATCCCCGTGACCCGTTCACCGTCGTGCGAGAGGACGATGCGCATCGCGTGATTCGTGTCCTCGAGCGCGGCTCGCACTTCCCGGGGCGACGCGACGAGCCGCAGCCGCCTGCGGAAGATGCCGCCACCGAACCGGTTGTTGAGGCGCGCGCGCTCTGCAGGTTCATCGGCCATCGCGCCGGCTCCAGAGCCAGGACGGGCTGCTCATCGGTGCCCGTCGCGCAGCGCGAAACGCTGCACCTTGCCGGACGCAGTGGTCGGCAGTTCCGTGACGAAATGCACGCGGCGCGGCACCTTGTAGTTCGCCATGTTCTCGCGGCTCCACGCGATCAGCGTGGGCTCGTCGAGCTTCGCGCCGGGGCGCAGCACGACGTAGGCATGCCCGACTTCGCCCATGCGCTCGTCGGGAGCGCCGACGACAGCCACCTGTGCGATCGCGGGGTGCGCGCCCAGCAGGTTCTCGATCTCGGCGGGGTAGCAGTTGAAGCCGCCGACGATGAACATGTCCTTCTTGCGATCGGTGATGCGCAGGTACCCCGTCTCGTCCATCACGCCGATGTCGCCCGTGTGGAGCCAGCCATCCGCGTCGATCGCCGCCCGCGTCGCCGCTTCGTCGTCGAAATAGCCGAGCATCACGTTGTAGCCGCGCACGAGCAATTCACCCTCGGACCCCCGCGGCACTTCGCGGCCCGACTCGTCGGCGACGCGGACCTCGACACCCGGGATCGGCGCGCCGCACGTGCGCGCGATGCGTTCCGGACTGTCGCCCGGCCGGCACATGCTCACGCAGCCCGTGGACTCGGTGAGGCCGTAGCCGGTGATGATCGTGCGAAAACCGAGCTCGGAGCGCATGCGCTCGATCAGCGTGACGGGCACATTGGCGGCTCCGGTCACCGCAATCCGCAGCGACGAGACGTCGACGGGCGTGCGCTCGCGGCCGACCAGCAGCGACTGGAAGAGGGTGGGTGCGCCCGGCAGTACCGAGATGCGATCGGCGACGATGCGCTTCAGCACGACTTCGGCATCGAACACTGCGAGCGGCAGGATCGTCGCGCCGCGCAGCAGGCAGGCGAGCCAACCCGACTTGTAGCCGAAGGCGTGGAAGAACGGGTTGACGATCAGGTACCGGTCACCGTGTGCGAGGCCGACGATCGTCGACCAGGCGTCGAACACGCGCACATTCTGCGCGTGCGAGCTCATGACGCCCTTCGGCTGGCCGGTGGTGCCGGACGTGAACAGGATATCGGCGACATCCTCGCCGCGCAGCTGCGCGAGCCGGGCGGTCACCTCCGCATCCGTGACGGCTTCGCCGGCGGCAAGGAAGGCGTTCCAGTCGGCGCCGTCGAGTACCAGGCGGCGCTCGAGCGACGGGAGCGCCTCGCCCGCGAGGAGGTCGGCGTAACGGGTGCCGAGGAGTTCCTCGACGTGCACGAGGATACGGGCGCCGCTGCGGTTCAGGATGAACGCTGCCTCGCGCCCCTTCATGCGCGTGTTGAGCGGCACGATGACCCCGCCGACCGCCTGGGCGCCGAGTGCCGCGATGATCCAGCCGGCCTGGTTCGGCGCCCAGATTGCGACGCGGTCACCATGCTTGAGGCCAAAGGCGATGAAACCGGCCGCCGCGCGGCGCACGTCCGCCTCGAGTTCGCGGAAGGTCCAGTGCCGGCCGGCGTCCTCGAGCGCCAGGTCGTTGCCGTAGCTGCGAGCGGCTTGCTGCAGGGCCGCCGGGCCGGTCGAAGGAAGAGGGGCTTGCATGCGCGTCGCTTATGCGTCTATAAAAACTTCGATCATCATGGTAATCGAATCCGGATTCAACTTCGGGCCGGCGCCACGACGGGCCGCGTGCGAGGCGGGGAGCGATAGTGGCGAATGCAGTGCTGGATTTCTCGGGCAGCCGGGTCCTCGTGACCGGTGGAACGGCGGGCATCGGCCTCGGGATTGCCGAGGCGTTCCGGGATTGCGGGGCCACGGTCATCGTCTGCGGGCGCAACGAGCCTGACGGTCTGCAGTCGGGCCGGCTGCGACAGCTCGAATTTCGCCGCTGCGACGTGCGTCAGTCGCAGCAGTGCCACGCACTGGTCGAGGGCATCGCGCGCGACCACGGCGGCCTCGACGTGCTGGTCAACAACGCCGGGGGCAGTCCCGAAGTCGACTCGGCGACCTGCTCGCCGACGCTGATCGAGAAGGTGATCCAGCTGAACCTGACGTCGGCCTTCTTCATGTCGCAGGCGGCGCACGCGGTGATGAAGGGACAGGCGGGTGGCGGCTCGATCATCAACATCTCGAGCGTCTCGGCGGTGCGTTCATCGCCCCGCACGGCGGCATACGGCGCCGCGAAGGCGGGACTGCTCAATCTCACTGAATCGCTGGCGATGGAATGGGGTCCGCAGCGCATCCGCGTCAATGCGCTGATCGTCGGACTCGTGGCCACGGAGAACTCCCTCGAGCATTACGGCGGCGCGCAGGGGGTCGAGCGTGTCGGTGCCATGCTGCCGCTGCTGCGGATGGGTACGCCGAAGGACGTCGCCGACGGGTGCCTCTATCTCGCCTCGCCACTCGCGGCGTACGTGAGCGGCGCCAAGATCGAAGTCCACGGCGGCGGAGAGAAGCCGGTGTTCCTCGATCTCGCCAAGATCGCCCGCGACAGCCCCGGATCCTGATTCCGGCATGCCGATTGGACGTCGAGTGACGGCAGGCCTATGATCTTCAAGCTGTTCTGGACGCATGTTGAAGTATACGAGTGAGCCGGCAACCCGCGTCCCACCAAGCCCCTGACGCACGCCGCGAGGACCTGCCGCTCTCGTTCGATCAGCTGAGCGCGTTGATCGGTGCGATCTACCAGGGGCCGCTCGACACCGTGCCCTGGAGCGGGGCGCTCGTCATGTTGCGGGACATCATGCGCGCCAACTGGGCGACGCTGATCCTGCGGCCCGCGTCGGCGGACCAGCCGGCGCTCGTCCTGCGCGCCGGCAGCCAGGGCCCGGAGGTATATCACGCCGCCTACAGCCAGTTCGAAATGTTCTCGATGGATCCGTTCGTCGGCCTGCCCGTCGATCGCGTGGTCACGATCGACGAGATGATCGACACGTCGTGGATGTCGGGCGAGTTCTACGAGACGTTCCTCGCGCCGAACGACATCCGCTACATCATGGGTGCCGACATGGTCACGGAGGGCGGGGCGGATTGCCGCCTGCGCGTCACGCGACCTCGCGACGCGGTCGATTTCTCGGCGCAGGACAAGGCGCTGTGCCAGATTCTCCTGCCGCACGTGCGGCGGGCGGTGACCCTGCATTCGCGGATCGAGCGCATCGAGACCGAACGGCTGATGTATTCGACGACGATGGATCGCATGCTGGTGGGCACGGTGATTTTCGACGAAAAGGGCGCGATCATGCGCACGAATCGCATCGCCGACGAGGTCCTCGCCGAGAAGGACGGCATTCGCATCAGCCAGGGCCGCCTGCACGCCGAGTTTCCGGCCGAGGACCGGAAACTGCAGCGCCTCATCAAGGCGGCCCTCGCGCAGCCGGGCGCCGCACCCGTCGTGCCGCAGCCCATGTCCGTGACGCGGGTGTCCGGACGGGCGAGTCTCGGGGTGCTGGTGCGTCCGGTACCGCCGGGCGAGTGGCCCGACGATCGCCATCGTCCGACAGCGGTCGCCTTCATCCGCGACCCGGGGCGCAAGTCGCAGCTGTCGCTCGAGATGGTCCGTCACCTGTTCGGCCTGACCGGCGCGGAGGCCGCGCTTGCGCTGCTGCTCGCGAACGGGTACACGCTCGATGAGGCGGCGGTGGAGCTGAAGATCCGCAAGAACACGATTCGCGCGCACCTGCGGTCGATCTTCGCGAAGACCGGCGTGCGGCGCCAGACGACGCTGATTCATCTGCTGCTGAACAGCGTCGCGTCGATCAGCTGAGCGTAGTCCTTGTGGACGAGGTTGATCGGCAGTTTCACGAATAGCCTAGCCTGATGGCCCATGTTGCGAGGTGACCGGAAATGTTGGCAGTGCGGCTGACTGTCCCGAACGGGACGTGCGCAGGCACGCCAGGTGCGCCGGCGTGAGCTGCTGGGCGCTGGTCGCCATCAAGGCCGGCAGGAACCGCAAGGCGCGGCTGGCGGGGCACCTGTCGGCGCCGCTGCGCGAGCAACTCGCCGAGACGATGCTGCAGGGCGTTCTCGCCGCGCTGCGTGCCAGCCGCTCGGTCGACGGCATTGCGCTCGTGACGACGGACACCCGCCGTGCCGAACCGCAAGTACTCGTGCTGCCCGACCCCGGCTCCGGCCTGAATGAAGCGCTGTCGTCGGCGGCAGGCGAGCTGCAGGCGCGGGGCGCGACTCAATTGCTGATCGTGCACGCGGATCTGCCGCTGCTCACCGGCGGCGAAATCGACGAATTCATCGCTGAAGGACGCCGGGCAGCGGTCGCCCTTGCGCCCGATCAGCGGGGCACGGGCACCAATGCACTGTTCGTGGGCTTGCCGACACCCTTCCGTTTCCAGTTCGGCGAGGGAAGTTACTCGCGACATTGCGAGGAGGCCGCGCGCCACGGCATGGAAACCCGGACGGTGCGGCAACCGGGCCTCGCCTTCGACGTCGATGAGCCGGCGGACCTTGCTGAACTCGCGCAGCACGGCGGGGCGCGCTATGCCTTCGTGTCGGGCGAGCCGCGCCCGCGGGTTGCCGGTGCGGATCGGTTGAGTCGCCAGGATGCGTATGCGCTCGTGACCGCGAATGCCGGGGACCTGCTCGGGGCGGCCGAGGCCCTGACGATCCGCGGCTTCGGGCATGCCGTCAGCTATTCGCGCAAGGTGTTCATCCCGGTCACCAAGCTGTGCCGCAATGTCTGCCGCTACTGCACGTTTGCCCACGTTCCGAACGAGGCCGAGCCGGCCTACCTGTCGGGCGAGGAGATCCTCGGTATTGCACGCGCGGGCGTTGCCGCGGGTTGCAAGGAGGCGCTGTTCACACTCGGTGACAAGCCGGAGCTCCGCTATCGCGCCGCGCGCGACGCGTTGCAGGCGCTCGGCTGCGCAACGACGCTCGAGTACGTCGAACGCATGGCGCAGCTGGTGCACAAGGAGACGGGTCTGCTCGTGCACCTGAATCCCGGCGTGATGTCCGCGGAGGAGATCACGCGGCTGCGCCCGGTCGCCGTCTCGATGGGCATGATGCTCGAGTCGGCCTCAGAGCGGCTCTGTGAGCGCGGCGGTCCGCACTGGGGTTGCCCGGACAAGGCGCCGGCCGTGCGGCTGGCGACGCTCAGGGCGGCCGGCGAGCAACACGTGGCCTTCACGAGCGGGCTCCTCATCGGCATCGGGGAGACCCGCGAAGAACGTATCGATGCGCTGCTCGCGCTGCGCGACCTGCACGACGCCCATGGCCATCTGCAGGAAATCATCATCCAGAACTTCCGGGCAAAGCCCGGTACGGTCATGGCCGAGGCGCCCGAGCCGCCGCTCGAGGAACATCTCTGGACGATTGCCGCTGCGCGGCTGATCTTCGGCGCCTCGATGTCGATCCAGGCGCCGCCGAACCTGCGCGCCGGCGAGCTCGAGCCGCTGATTCGCGCGGGCATCAACGACTGGGGTGGCGTGTCGCCCGTGACGCCCGATCACGTGAATCCGGAAGCGCCATGGCCACACCTCGCCGCACTCGCGGATGCGACCGAGGCGGCGGGACGGCGCCTCGTCGAGCGCCTGGCGCTCACGCCGGCGTATGTCCAGACCCTCGAGCGCTGGGTCGATCCCGCATTGCAGACGGCGGTGCTCCACAATGCCGATGCCGTCGGCAGGGCGCGCGATGCCGCGTGGCATGCAGGGACCGGCGGCGACCCGCCTGCAGCCGCCTTCGACTGGGTGAAGCGGGGCCGCACGCAACCTGCCGCGGCGCCCGAGATCCGGCACGTGCTGCGCCGGGCCGCGTCCGGCAGGCCGCTCGCGGAGGGCGATATCGTGCGGCTCTTCGACGCACAGGGCCCGGACCTGCGTGCAGTGCTGCACGCCGCCGACCGGCTGCGCGCCGAAAGCGTCGGCGAGGGCGTGTCGCACGTCGTCAATTGCAACATCAACTACACGAACATCTGCAAGCACCGCTGCGGTTTCTGCGCCTTCGCGAAAGGCCGCAGCGCCGCGAGCCTGCGCGGGCCGGCCTACAACTACTCGCCGGACGACGTGGCGAGGCGCGCGGTCGAAGCATGGCAGCGTGGCGCCACGGAAGTGTGCCTGCAGGGTGGCATCCACCCGGAGTACACCGGCCGCACCTACCTCGATATCGTGGCGGCGGTGAAGCGTGCCGTGCCGCAGATGCACGTGCATGCGTTCTCGCCGCTCGAGGTCCGCCATGGCGCACAGTCCCTCGGGCTGTCGCTGCACGAATACCTGCGCGAGCTGCAGGCGACCGGCCTCTCGACGCTGCCCGGCACGGCCGCCGAGATCCTCGACGACGAGATCCGGGCCGTGATCTGCCCGGACAAGCTCACCACCGCGGAGTGGCTCGAAGTGATCCGCGAGGCCCACACGATCGGCCTCCGGACGACCGCCACGATCATGTTCGGTCACGTCGAGCGTCCCGTGCATTGGGCGCGCCACCTGCTCAGGGTGAGGAGACTGCAGGAGGAGACGGGCGGCTTCACCGAATTCGTGCCGCTGCCCTACGTGCACATGGAGTCACCGATGTGGCGTCGCGGCCGCAGCCGCTCGGGGCCCACGCTGCGCGAGGCAGTTCTGATGCATGCGATTGCGCGACTCGTTCTGCACCCGGTGATCCGCAGCATCCAGGCGTCGTGGGTCAAGATGGGTCCGAAGGGCGTCGCGCTCTGCCTGCAGGCGGGCGCGAACGATCTCGGCGGCACACTGATGTACGAATCGATCACGCGGGCGGCGGGTGGCGTCAACGGGCAGGAATTCGATGCGACCGCCATGGCGGAGCTCGTGGCGGGCATCGGCCGGCCGCTCTGGCAGCGCACCACACTGTACGGCCGCGTCGAGGCCGGCGCGATGGCACGGCAGGCCGCGCCACGCGAGTGCGCGGCAGGTTAGGACGGCACACTGGAGCCGGCAACGGCGCGAAGGCGGGAACATGACGATTTCGATCGGGGAACTCGAACGGCAGGTGCGCGTGCTGCGCGACATCGAGGAGATCAAGCGCCTCAAGCACGCGTATTTCCGCTGCATCGACACGGCCAACCTCGCGGAGCTCGCGCAGCTCACACACCCGGAGGTCACGACCAGCTACGTGGGCGGCAGCTATCGCATCGAGCTCAGGAACCGGGAAGAGTTCCTCGAGATGATCGGCAGTTCGTTCCACGCCGAGTGCGTCGCGCGACACAACGGCCACCACCCCGAGATCGAGGTGACGAGCGAAACGGAAGCGACCGGAACCTGGTACCTGCACGACGATTTCCTGAACCTGCGGGAAATGATCCGGACCGAGGGCACGGCCATCTATCGGGACCGTTACCTGAAGGTGGATGGTCGCTGGGTGATCAGCCACCAGAGCTACGAGCGCATTTACGAGCGGGTCGAACCGATCACGACGGTGCCTACGCTCACCGTCAACACGCTGGCCCGCGTCGGGCGCCGGCTGCCGAAGAAGGGTTGAGGAGTACAGATGCAATTCTGGCAATCATCGTTCCTGTGCGAGGGTGAACACCTGTTCGACATGGTGAAGCACTGCGAGTCCGCGGGGTTTCACGGCATTCTCGTGTCGGATCATCTCCTGCATCCCGAGAAGCAGGATTCGAAGTACCTGTACTCGACCGACCACAAGCCGCCGCAGTTCGAGGCGGACACCCTGTGGCCCGAGGCGTGGTCGTTCATCGGCGCGCTCGCCGCCGTGACGAAGAAGCTGCACTTCTGCACGAACGTCTTCATCCTGCCGCTGCGCCACCCGCTCGAAGTCGCGAAGGCCACGGGCAGCGTCGGCTACTTCTCCGGGGGGCGCGTGCACCTCGGTGTCGGCGCCGGGTGGATGAAGGAAGAGTTCGAGATGCTGGGCATCGACTTCCACACCCGCGGCAAGCGCTACGACGAATGCATCGAGGTCATCCGCAAGGTGCAGACGGGAAAATTCGTGGAGCACCACGGGCAGTTCTTCAATTTCCCGCGCATCATCATGACGCCGGCGCCGCCGGCACCGGTGCCGATCCTGATCGGTGGCACGAGCGACGTGGCGCTGCGTCGCGCGGCACGCATCGGCGACGGCTGGGTGTCGCCGGGACAGCCGCTCGAGGATGAAATCGCCACGCTGAAGAAACTCGATGCGCTGCGTCGCGAGTACGGCACGCACGGCAAGCCGTTCAACTCGATCGTGGCGATCATGCGGGGAGAGGACAAGCCGGTCACGCCGGCCGACATCCGTCGCCTGGAAGATGCGGGCGCCACCGGCTTCACGATCCTGCCGTTCCGGTTCACGATCGGCCGCGGCACGACGCTCGCGCAGAAACGGGCGGAAATCGACCGGGTCGCCACGGAGTTGATCGCGAAGGTCTGACTCGCGACACGCCGGGCGTGTCGCGTGCCGATGGAGTGGGGCTTCATGCAGGCGGCATCGGTGACCCGTGGAGCCATCGGCCTCGACGAGCTCGCCGCATGGGCGCACGCGCACGTTGCCGACGCGGCGTCGCCTCTCGCGGGCAGGCCTTACCTGCTGGTGCGCATCGGCGACTCCGGTCGCACGCCCGGTGCACAGGACGTGGCGGACATCGGTCGCTGGCTGCGTGCCCAACCGTGTCCCGTACTGGGAATCGCGGATGCGGGCGCACACGAGCTGTTGCAGCGCTCCTGCGACCTGGTGTCGGCGGACGAGGCCGCGCTCGACGCTGCGATGGACAACATCCGTCACTCACCGCTCGCCGCCATGGTGCTCGTGCAGGTATTGCGTGTCACGGAGCAGATGCCGGTCGAGCACGCGCTCACGGTCGAGTCGCTCGCTTATGCCACGCTGCAGGGCGGCGAGGAGCATCGCCGCTGGCTGGCTGCACGCACACCCCGCAATCGGCCGGCCGCGCGCGACCCCGACCCTGCCGTACTCGTGGAGAGGACCGGGAACGAAGTCGAGATCCGCTTGAATCGACCTTCGCGGCGCAACCCGCTGTCGATCGAAATGCGCGATGGATTGTGCGAGGCGCTGGAGCTCGTCGCCGCGGATCCGTCGATTGCGAGGGTGCGGATCGCCGGCAACGGTGACGCGTTCTGCTCGGGCGGGGACCTCGATGAGTTCGGGGCCACACCGGACACTGCGACAGCCCACGCCGTGCGCAGCCTGCGGTTGCCGGCGGCCACGCTGCAGAGGTGCGCGGATCGGGTCGAATTCCGCGTGCACGGTGCGTGCATCGGGGCCGGCATCGAATTGCCGGCCTTCGCGCCGACCGTTCGCGCGCGGCGCGATGCGTTCTTCCAGCTTCCCGAGATCCGCATGGGCCTGATTCCGGGCGCGGGTGGCTGCGCGAGCATTCCGCGCCGCATCGGACGGCAGCGTACGGCGCTCATGGCGCTGTCGGCCGCGCGCATCGATGCGCCGACGGCCCTCGCCTGGGGACTGATCGACGCGATCGAAGACTGATGCCCGGCAACAGCGGCCGCTCTCTGCGAGTCGGGCTCGCTGCGGCTCAGCCGCGCTGCCAGATCAGCTGGCCGCCCCGAAGTGTCGCGATCACGCGTACGGCCGCAAGATCGCAACGTGCCGCAGACCATGGGCGGTCGAGCAGGCACAGATCCGCCGGCGTCCCCGGTGCGATGTGCATGGCCGCCGTGCCGGGCGCCAGCGGATCACCGCTGAAGAGTCCGAGCGCCTCTTCCGGCGTCAGGGCTTCGGCGCAGCCGAGCGTTTGGCCCGCCTGGGTGCGGCGATCCACTGCGGCCTGCATGGCGAGCCATGGATCGGGTTCGCCGAGCGGCGCATCGGTTCCTGCCGCGAGTGCAATGCCCGCGTCGAGGAAGGCGCGCCCGCGATAGAGCCACGGACAGTCGCGGGCGGCGACGTCCGCGAGGTAGGCGTCGCCGCGCTCGCGCACGAAATTCGGCTGCGTCACGACCGTGACGCGCTGTTCGGCGATGAGCGCGAGCACTGCAGGCGGCGCGACGGAGGCATGCTCGATGCGATCACCGGGCCGGCTGCCGACCGCGGCGAGCGCCGCGAGCGCGAACACGATCTCCGCCTCCGTCACACAGTGCACGGCGATGGCGCGCCCGGCGTCGTGGCTGCCCGCGATCGCGGCGCACAGATCCTCGAGTGTGGGGAGCGAAGACTCGCGCAGGTAGATCTTGGTCGGGCCCCGCTTCACGGCCTCCGAGTCCCCGATGGCGTCGAGGCCGGCATCGCCCATCACGCATACGCGCTGCAGGAGTTCCGCGCGCGCGGTCGCGTCGACGAAGTGGCGGAACTCCTGCCGCGAGTTGCGCGCGCTCGCGTCGGTGATGCCGGTGACGCCGAAGCTCGCCAGCAGGGCGCTCGCGGCGTGCAATGCCGGTGGCGAGCCGCCGAGCCGTCGTCGCAGCCATGGATCGAGGTCGTAGAGCCTGCCGGTCGCGAGTGCGTCGTTTGCGCGCAGGGGCGCGAGCTCGTTGGCATCGGCGCCGGCAGCCAGCCGCTCGAGTCCGCGGGAATTCACGATCCAGAGACGACCGGAGCGATGCTGGATGCGCACCGGCCGATCGGCGACGATGCGATCGAGCCAGGCTCGATCGATGTCTCCGGCCACCGATTCGTGGTATGCAATGCCGCGGATCCATGCGTCGTCGTTCGCCGGCAGGCTCGCTGCGTGTTCGCGCAGGCGGCACGCGAGTGCGTCCTCGGTCACGATCCCCGGGGGGCCGCATCGCAGCGATGCGAGCGAGGTCGCGAGCGCGAGGACGTGCAGGTGATGGTCGTGCAGTCCGCGCACGAGCGCACCCCCGCGCGCATCGAGCACGGTTTCGCCGGACCGGGCAGGCAGGCGCTCGCCCAGCTGCGTCACGAATCCGCCGTCGATGCGCATGTCCGAGGTCCCGCACCGGCCGAGTTCCGCGTTGCGTATCAGCATGCGCGACTCGGGCGGCGGAACACCGAGTCATTGTCGGCGCCGAGGGGGCACGCACGGCCGGTGACTGCACGGGCCGCCGGACGCACCGCATCGAGTCCGAGTGCGCGGGCCTCGGCAGTCCAGGCGCGCCAGCGCTCGCGCATCGCAGCCTCGGTACGAGGTTGGCCGAAGGCGATGCCGTGAGCCACGACATCGCGCAGCGTGATCTCGATGAGATGGCCGCCGCCGCCGCGATGGCTGGCAAGGCCGGCCAGCGCAGCGTGCATCCCGGCCAGCGGATCGGCGAGCGCATCGCCACAGACGAGCGGCGCACCGGTCAGCTGCTGCATCAGCGAGGACAGGCCGGCAGCGACGGCGCCGTCGTCGCCGAAGGCTACCCAGTCGCTGCCCGGTTCGTCACGGCCGTAGCCGGTGAGGCTGACCCAGGTCAGCCCCGGGCGCCTTGCGACGCATTGCTCGGCGACGATTCCCCGCTCGCGCAGCGCGCGCGGTCGCGAGCCCTCGATCACGATGTCGGCCCAGTCGAGGAGGGCGTGCAGGCGCTCCATGCCGCGGCCATCGAACGGGATCGCCACGCTGCGCTTGCGGTGGTTCAGCAGGTCGAAGAAATCCGCAGGGCCTCTGCGGGCGCCGTCCGGCCGATCGGGACTTTCAACCTTGATGACCTCGCCGCCGAGTTGCTGGAGCAGGTGCGAGCACAGAGGGCCCGCCCACAGCGACGACAGGTCGACGATGCGGGGCGGGCGCACGCGGGTCCCGATCGGCGCCGTCGGGCCGTGCCGTGCCGCGGAGAACCAGGGCCGCGGCACTGCTGCCGGCGGGGCTGATACGCACGCGGCGAGCCCCAGCAAACGTGCTCGCTCGACGAGCGGCTCGACGGCGCGCGCAGCGACTGTGCTGGCGAGCGCGTCCCACGATTCGATGCGACCGGACTCGAGCCACGCAGGCACATCCGCCCAGTCGGCGGCACGCGGCAGGCTGACGGCGAACCATCCATCCGCGCCTGCGAGCAGGCGGCAGCTGCCCCCGGGCGACATGAGACCTTTTCGATGCAACCGCGCGATCGCAGCCCGCTCACCGAGCAGGGCGCGTCCTGCCGGCAGGCTGCCGACGGCATCGAGCGGTGCGAGGCAGGAGAGCGCCCGCACCGCGCCGTCCGCACAGCTCGCGAGCGGTGCAGGGCACATCTGTGCGGGGCCGTCGGCGAGCCCCGTCAGTGACATGAGGCCGCTCTGCGCCCAGGCGATCGCGGCGGACAGGTCCTCCGGGCCGGCGACCGTGGTCACGCGTGCACCGAGCGATTCGAGCAGTGCGTGCGCGTAATCGCTCGCGATGCCGTGCCCCGCGAGGCGGAGCGGCGGCAGCGCGGACAGGAGACCGGCGTCGGAAGCTGGGGGCACGTGCATCGGCTGATTGTTCAATGGATGCCCGGTCGCGACAAAGGGCGTAGTGTTCGGCTAGTCCAGGTGGACGATGATCCATGGCAGCCCGACGACGAGACTTGGACGCGCGTCCCGGGGGGGCATGCGGGCGCGTCGTCCGAATCAGCTTTGCCCGGAAATACGGCGGATATCGTCATGAGGTTACTGAAGGCCGGTACGCGTGCCAAGTGCGCGGTGTGCGATACGGAAGTCATGGTCGTTCGCGCGGCGCCCGTGGAGGTGCAGGTCACCTGCGGCGGCGTCGAGCTGATCGCGATGGATGGCGCGAAGGCGCCGGGTGCGCATGTGGATGCGGCGGCAGGCCAGTCTGCGCTCGTCGGCAAGCGCTACGTGAATGCGGCAGATGTCGTCGAACTGCTGTGCACGAAAGGCGGCAAAGGGCAGCTGGCGGTGGGCGGCGAGCCGCTCTCGGTCAAGCAGGCAAAACCGCTGCCGTCTTCGGACTAGTCCGTGAACCTGGTCATGACGCTCGAGATGGCGGCCGAGTGCCATCCGCAGCGCATCGCCGTCACCTCGACCGACACTCGGCTCACGTGTGCGGAGCTGCTGGCGGCCGCGCGTGCCGCGGCGCTGGGCATTCGGGAAGCGGGCGTGAAATACGTCGGCATGCTCGACATCAACAGCCCGGCCGTACCGATTGCGCTGTTTGCCTCCGCGTATGCGGGTGTGCCCTACGTGCCGCTCAACTATCGGCTCACCCGGGGCGAGATCGAGGCGCTGCTCGCGCGCATCGCACCGGCGCTGCTCATCACCGACGAGCCGGTGGTCGCGCCACTGACGCTTCCGCCCGGCATCACCGTGATGCTGCGCAGCGAGTTCCAGCGTCGCGCCCTGTCGGCTGCGCCCACGGAGATCTCCGCGCCGGGTGAACCGCGTGATGCCGCGATCCAGCTGTTCACGAGCGGGACGACGGGCAAGCCCAAGGCGGCCGTGCTGCGGCACGAAAACCTGATGTCCTACGTGCTCGGCACCGTGGAGTTCGCCTCCGCCGCCGAGGATGACGCGATCCTGATTTCCGTCCCCCCGTACCACATCGCGGGGATTTCGGCGGTCCTGAGCTCGATCTATGCCGGCCGGCGCATGGTGCAGCTGCCGAACTTCGATGCGGCCACGTGGCTGCAACTGTGCCGCGACCAGAAGGTCACCAATGCGTTCGTCGTGCCGACGATGCTGTCGAGGATCGTCGATCACCTGCAGCTGCACCCGGGAGACGCCCGCATGCCGTCACTGCGGGCAATCGCCTACGGCGGCGGCAAGATGCCGCTCGCGGTGATCGAACAGGCGATGCGGCTCCTCCCCGGCGTCGATTTCACCAATGCCTATGGCCTGACGGAGACGAGTTCGACGATCTGTCTCCTCGGGCCCGACGACCATCGCAGCGGCTTCGGAAGCGCGGATCCGCTGGTGCGTCGCCGCCTGTCGTCGGTCGGCAAGCCCGTGCCGACGATCGAGCTCGAGGTGCGCGGCGAGGCCGGCGAGGTGCTCGGACCCGGCCAGTCCGGCGAGGTCTTCGTGCGCGGCGGACAGGTCGCCGGCGAATACCTGGAGCAGGGCAGTCTGCTCGACACGGATGGCTGGTTCCCGACGCGCGATCGCGGCCACGTCGATGAATACGGCTACGTGTATCTCGAAGGCCGCGCCGACGACGTCATCGTCCGCGGCGGGGAGAACATCTCGCCGGGCGAAGTCGAGGATGTCCTGCTGGAGCACCCCGCGGTGTCCGATGCCGCCGTCGTCGCCGTGCCGGACCGGCAATGGGGCGAGTCGGTCGGGGCCGTGATCGTGCTGCGCGAAAACGCGCAGGCCACGGATGCCGAGTTGCAGGACTGGGTCAGGCAGCGACTGCGTTCATCCCGTGTGCCGACCGCCATTCGCTATGTCGATCAATTGCCGTTCAACGAAATGGGCAAGGTGCTGCGACGCGTCCTGAAGCAGCAATTCGCCGATCTGAAATCGTAGGTCGCCATGAAGTTCGCACTGCTGCTCGGGTTCAGCCACCATCGTGATTTCCCGGCGCTCGCGCAGGCCGCCGAAGCAGCGGGCTTCAACTCGGTGTGCATCCCCGACAGCCTCTTTTACCCGAAGGCGACGGAATCGGAGTATCCGTACAACGATACGGAAACCATCCGCGGCTACATCAGCGCGACGGAATTCATCGAACCGTTCATCGCGATGGCCACGATGGCGGCCGTCACTTCCCGCGTGCGCTTCTACCCGAGCGTGCTGAAGGTGCCGGTGCGCCAGCCGCTCGTGCTCGCCAAGCTGCTCACCTCGCTCGCCGTCGTCAGCGATGGCCGCGTCGCGCTCGGCGCGGGCTTGAGCCCGTGGAAGGAAGACTTCACGTACAACGGCGTGCGCTACGAGCGTCGCGGCGCGCTGATGGACGAGTGCATCCAGATCATCCGCGGTGTCATGTCGGGCGACTATTACGAACACCACACCGAGAACTACGATTTCGGACCGCTCAAGATGAACCCGGTGCCCGCGCGGCCCATCCCGATCCTGATCGGCGGACACGCGGCGCCGGCACTGAAACGTGCCGCGCGGGTCGGAGACGGCTGGATATCCGCGAACAGCGACTACGAATCGCTGGCGAAGCTGATCGCCCAGCTGAACGGCTATCGGCGGGAGTACGGCACGCTGGACCGCAAGGATTTCGAGATCCACGTGATCGATTCCAATGCGCAGACCGTCGCCGATTTCCAGCGTCTCGAGGCGCTCGGCGCCACCGAAGCAGCGCTCATCGCCTGGCCGCCGCAGGTACGCGATGGCCGCCAGCAGATCGAGGCGATCAAGCGCTTCGGCGACACGGTCGTCGCGAAGTTCCGCTAGACCGGGTCGCGTTCGACACGCGCCGTCGATGGTGATGCTTCGACGCCGGAGCGCTCGAACGACTCGAAGAAATGGCCCTAACTAACTGTAAACGCTCGTATTGAGCATCTGCCCCTACCGGGCCGCGCCGACTTCCTTCAACCGCATCCACACGCGCTGCGCCGTGGCCGGCGTCTCGGTCATCTCGATGCCGAGCGGCGCGAGGGCGTCGTTGATCGCGCAGGTGATCGCCGCGGGCGTCGTGTGCATCGCCCCTTCGCCGCAGCCTTTCGCGCCGAGCGGCGTGACGGGCGAGGGGGTCACGATGTGGTCTCGCCGGGTGATCGGCACCTCGTGGATCGACGGCATCAGGTAGTCGACGAATGTCGTGACGAGGGGATTGGCACCGTCGTCGTACACGTACTCTTCGAGGAGCGCCGCGCCGACGCCTTGTGCGACGGCTCCCTGGAGCTGCCCTTCGACGCTCGCGGGATTCAGCCGGGTGCCGCAGTCGTCGACGATGAAGTACTTCAGGATCGACGTGTGGCCCGTGCCGCGGTCGACCTCGACCATCACGACGTGGGTCGCCGTGGCCGCCGTCAGATAGCTGCGGCACCGACCTTCCTCGTCGGGCATGTTGCGCCCGGGGGCCGTCCACACCGAGGTGGCCGTCGGGTTCGGCTCCATGCCGGGCGGGAGCAGGTCGCTGCGGCCGAGCATCGTGCCCGCGACTTCGGCGACCGTCATGCCCATGGCCGGATTGGCCTTGACTCGCAACCGCCCGTCCATCAGTTCGATTGCATCGGGTGGCAGGCCGCCCATGATGTGGCCCACCACGCGCTTGAAGTCGGCCTCGAGCTTCTGGCAGGCGCCGAGCACGGCGCCCGTGATGGCGACGCCGAC
The DNA here is from genome assembly GCA_019187185.1 of Steroidobacteraceae bacterium. Lineage (GTDB taxonomy): Bacteria > Pseudomonadota > Gammaproteobacteria > Steroidobacterales > Steroidobacteraceae > CADEFQ01. The sequence continues at coordinate 115,924 of JABAQU010000015.1, forward strand.
CCGGCTGCCGCCCTGGCCGAAGTGCGGCGGCGTGGCATCCGTCGCGGCGGTCGTGACCTTCACCGATGTGATGTCCACGCCGAAATAGTCGGCGGCGACCTGGGCCGCGACCGTGAACTGGCCCTGTCCCTGCAGGTTGAAGCCCACGACTATCGTGATGTTGCCGAGGACGTCGAAGGACACCCGCGCGCCCTCGGGCACGCCGACGCCCTGCACGCCGACCGTGGCGTAGGCATTCCAGTCGAAGACGCCCGGCTCGACCGTGTTCACGACGCTGATGCCGACGAGCCGGCCCTCGGCCCGCGCCGCCGCCTGCTCCTTGCGCAGGGCCGCGTAGTCCGCGAGCTTCAGCACTTTGTCGAGCACGGCTTCGTAGTCGCCGCTGTCGTACTCGTTGCCGCTCGGGATGGTGTACGGGAATTGCTCGGGCCGTATGTAGTTGCGGCGCCGGATGTCGGCCGGATCGAGCGCGAGCTTGCGCGCCGCCATGTCGACGAGGTTCTCGAGCACGAGAAAATGCGGCGGCGGACCGTAGCCGCGATAGGGCGCGACCGGGGCACGGTTGGTCACGACGAGCGTCGTGTCGTAGCGGGCCGCCTCGATCCGGTAATTGCCGGTGAAGGCGGCGAGCGGCTTGGCGACCGAGATCGTGCCGTAGGTTTCCGTCGTCGCGCCCTGGTCGTCGAGCAGCTTCACGTCGAAACCCGTGATCGTGCCGTCAGCCTTGAGCGCGAGTGACGCCTCGTAGCGACGGTCCCACGACTGGCTGCCGCCCGCGAGGAGACACTCCATGCGGTCCTCGATGTACTTGACCGGCAGGCCGCCCGCCTTGCGCGACAGGAGCGCGGCGATGTCGGTGCCGCGCGCGCCGCCCTTGCCGCCGAAGCCGCCACCCATGGGATGGCTCACGACTTTCACCTTGTTGGCGGGCAGGTTCAGCGAGAACGAGCGCGCGAGGCCCCAGAAGCCCGGCACCTGGTACGAACCGTGGCACACGAGACTGTTGTCGGTCAGGTCCCACTGGCACACGCAGCCGAAGGTCTCGGTGGGGTTCGCGCCGCAGCGGTTCCAGCGAAAGCTGGCGGTCACGACATGATCGGCCTCGCGAAAGACACGATCGACCTCGCCCCACGTGTAGACGCGCTTCTGGATGACGTTGGTCCCGTGCTCCTCGAACAGCACGGGCGCATCGGGCGCGATGGCGGCAGGCGCCGATGCGACCGCCGGGAGCACTTCGTAGTCGACATCGATCAGTTCGATCGCGTCCTCGGCGACGTGGCGGCTCGTCGCGGCCACGGCGGCCACGGGCTCGCCGACATAGATGACCTTGTCGATCGCAATGCAATGCGTGCCCCAGCCCGGCGGGCTCGTGACATGCGCATTGGCCCAGCGCTTGACGTCATCCGGCGTGAGGACCGCAACGACTCCCTCGAGCGCTTCCGCCGCGCTCGCATCGACCTTGAGCACGCGCGCGTGCGCATGCGGGCTGCGCAGGATCGCGCAGTGCAGCATGCCCGGCAGCTGCAGGTTGTCGATGAAAGGCGCCGAGCCCGACACGAGCGCGGGGTCCTCGACGCGCCGGACTTCCTTGCCCACGTAGCGCACCGCGCTGGTCGGCAATTCTTCTGGCAGGCGGGGAAACTCTCTGGCCATGCTGGATCTCCTCCGTCCGGGTTGGCGCCGACTCAGGCGGGCCCTGATTGTTCGCGCAGGCGCCGGGCCGCGAGCCGCACCGACGCGATGATGGTCTCGTACCCCGTGCAGCGGCACAGGTTCCCGCCCAGTGCTTCCTTGATGGCCTCGTCGTCGGGATCGGGGTTGTCGCGCAGCAGTTCGACCGTCGACATGATGAAGGCGGGGGTGCAGAACCCGCATTGCAGGCCGTGCGCGTCGACGAACGCCTGCTGCACCGGGTGCAGCTTGCCGGTCTCCGGGTCGCGCAGTCCTTCGATCGTCGTCACCTCCATGCCGTCGGCCTGCACGGCGAGCGTGAGGCAGGAGCGCGCCGGCAAGCCGTCGATGAGCACCGTGCAGACGCCGCAGATGCCGTGTTCGCAGCCGACGTGAGTGCCGCCCAGATGCAGGTCGTGACGCAGGAAGTCCGCGAGCGTGACGCGTGGCTCGACTTCCCGCTCGTAGACGCGGCCGTTGACCGTCACCCGCGTGCGCTGTCTCGTTGTCATGATCTCGTGCCTGCTCCTGTCACGCCGCGCGCGCCGCGGCTTCTGCGAGGCAGCGTTCCGTGAGTACCTTGACCAGCTGGCGGCGGTAGTCCGGCGTCGCGTGCACGTCGCCGAGCGGTTCGGCGACGGACTCGCCGGCCACGGCCGCCGCACGCGCAAAATTCTCCGTCGTCGCCGACTGGCCGTTGAGTGCCGCTTCGGCCGCCGGCAAGCGCACCGCGGTGGCATTGACGCCAAAGGCGCCGATGCGCACGTCTTCGCATCGGCCATTGGCCTTGCGCAGCGTGACGGCGATGCCCGCGAGCGCGAGGTCGCCGTGGCGTTTCGCGAATTCCTGGATCGCCCAGCCGGTGCCGGGCCGAAACGGTGGCAACCGCACCTCGACAAGTATCTCGGTCGCTTCGAGGCTGGTCGTCATGAAGGTCACGAAGAAATCGCTCGCCGCGATCTCGCGCACGCCGTTCGGCCCCTGCGCCCGCATCCGGATGTCCTGGACCAGCGCAACCGCCGGGTACTCGGCCGCCGGATCGGCGTGCGCGAACGAGCCGCCGACGGTGCCGCGATTGCGGATCTGGCGGTGGCCGATCAGCAGCGTTGCCGCGTGGAAGAGGGGTTGTTGTTCGCGGAGCAGCGGCGAGTCCTCCGCCGCGCGCTTGCTCGCCATCGAGCCGATCGCGATCGCCTCGCCCTCCGCGCGGATGTAATCGAGCGCCTCGATCTTGCCGAGATCGACCAGCACCTGCGGGCGTGCGATGCGCATGTTGAGCATCGGCATCAGGCTCTGGCCACCCGCCAGCAGCTTCGTGTCGAGGCCCTCGCCCTCGAAGCGCTGCAGCAGCGCGATCGCCGATTCGACCGTCGGCGGCGCATGGTAATCAAAAGAGGCGGCTTTCACGTGCGTGTCCCGATCCGGATCCTCTGGTACATCCCGTGCGCCGCAGCTTGCAGCCGGGCCGCGTACGAGGTCAACCGCGCTGCCGCAAGTGGCGGTGGCTGCATTTGACCACGCGTGAACACTGGGGCATCGTCCGATTGGAGGTATCGGCCGCGTGCAGCGGCCGATAATTTGCATTCAGCATCGGGGTCGGTGCGCGGTCAAATCCAGTTCGGCAGGTAACGTCCATGAGCGGACCCTTACATACACCTCTGTGCGACAAGCTCGGCATCGAGTATCCCGTCGTTGCCTTCACGCATTGCAAGGACGTCGCGGTTGCCGTGATCAACGCGGGCGGCTTTTCCGTGCTCGGCGAAGCCCTGCATTCGCCCGATCACATTGCTGCGGACATCAAATGGATCCGCGATCGGGTCGGCGGCAAACCGTTCGGCATCGATCTCGTGCTGCCGGCGTCGGTTCCGGAGGAGCGCACTGTCGAGCAGCTGCTCGCGGAGATTCCGCAGACGCACCGCGATTTCGAGCAGCAGATCAAGCGCAAGTACAACGTGCCCGACCCGAAGGAAGCGCCGAACATCCACATCTGGGGCGGCCTCGACCAGAAGCGCGCACTCGCGCAGGTGGAGGTCGTGTTCGACGAACGCGTCCCGGTATTCGCCTCGGGCCTCGGCTCGCCGGCATTCCTGCTGAAGCGCGCCCACCAGCTCGGCATGCAGGTGTGGGGGCTGGTCGGCAAGCCGCGCCAGGCGAAGAAGCAGATCGACGCGGGCACGGACGTGATCATTGCGCAGGGGTACGACGCGGCGGGTCACACGGGCAACATCGGCACGTTCTCGATCGTCCCGCAGATCGCCGACGCGGCACGCGCGGCCGGCGTTCCCGTGCTCGCGGCCGGTGGCGTGACCACGGGGCGGCATCTCGCGGCCGCGCTCGCGCTCGGCGCGGACGGCGTATGGACCGGTTCATTGTGGCTGGCCTCGCGCGAGTCCGACGTCAATCTGCCGCTGAAGGAGCGGCTGCTCGAGGCCGAGACCGACGACACGGTGTACTCGGACTGCATCTCGGGCTACACGATGCGCACGACGCGCAGCCCCTGGCACGACGAATGGCTGAGCCCGGAAGCGCCGCCGGTCCTGAAGCCGCCGCTGCAGATGATGCTGTCGGCCAACTACATCCAGGGGTCGCTCGACTACCAGCGGAAGGACCTGATGACCGAAGCGGCGGGGCAGGGCATCCACTACGTGACCGAGATGAAGCCGGCGCGCCAGATCCTCTCCGATCTGGTCGATGAGGCACTCGATGTCTTCGAACGCTTCGCCTCCGCCTGAGCGGGCCGCACCGGATTTCCGGACCCGGGACGGCTTCGACGCCGCAATGCAGGGTCGCCGGGCCGAGTGCGACGGTGGCAAGGCCATCGAGGGCACGCATTTCGCGGGTCGCCAGCAGTTCGCGGGCACCCTGACGGGGCAATATCGCGATTTCGGTGACTACCCGTGGCGCTGGTATCTCATGACGGATCTCACGCACAAGCCGGAAGGCTATGCGCACGAGGCTGTCTGGTGCGACGCCGGCAGCCTGGATTTCGAAGGCAAAGAATGAACCCATGCGCATCGTAGTCTGTGTAAAGGAAGTGCTCGACCCGAACGCCGTCAACAACCTGGCGCTCGCGGGCAAGCTGAGGATCGGCGCCGACGGGCGCACGCTCGACGTGGCGAGTGTGCCGCGGCTGATCAATGGCTATGACGAGCAGGGCATGGAAGTCGCGCTGCGCATCCGTGATGCGGGGGTCGAGTGCCGGATCGCCGTCGTGTCGATCGGCGGGGACCAGCAGGCCGTGCTGCGGCATTGCGCGGCGCTCGGCGCGGACGAAATCGTCGCGATCGATCCGGCCGGGGCCGAACTCGACTGCGAAGCGGTGGCGAAGCTGCTCGCGGCCTGGATCAAGGGCAGTGGCGGCGCAGATCTCGTCCTCTGCGGGCGCCAGGCGTCCGACGACGACCAGGGCGTCGTGCCGGTGTTGCTCGCGGAAAAACTCGGCCTGCCCGCCGTGCTGTTTGCGCGCGCGGTCGAAGTGTCGGGCACGAGCCTGCGCGTGACGCGCGTGACGAGCGACGGCGACGAGGTCGTGCAGGGCGCGATGCCCGCGCTCGTGACCGTGAGCAACGAAGTGGGTGTGCCGCGTTTCCCGACGGCCAAGTCCAAGATGGCCGCGCGCAAGATGGCGCCGGTTGCGGTCACGGCCGCCTCGCTCGGCCTCTCGGCGGGAGATCTCGCGCCGACGGTCGCGCTGGTGAAGCAGCAACTCCCGGTGGTCGCCGGCAACTGCGAGTTCCTGCAGGGCTCGGCGCCCGAGGTGGCGCAAACGCTGATTGCGCGCCTGCGCGCCGACGGCGTGATCTGAGGCCCGCATGGCGATCGAGCTCAGGCAGACCTTCGAAGTGCGGGCGCCGATCGATGCGGTCTGGGCATTCATGCTGAATCCCGAGAACGTCGTCGCCTGCATGCCAGGGGCATCGCTGACGCAAATCGTCGACGAGCGGAGCTTTGTCGGCGCGGTGAAGGTCAAGGTCGGTGCGGTCAGCGCGCAGTACCAGGGGACGATCACCTACGCGGAGACGGACCGCGCGGCCGGCATCGTGAAATTGCTGGCCGAAGGCAAGGAACGGGGTGGCGGGACCGTGCGGGGCACGATCACGAGCCGGCTCACGAGCATCGCAGGCGGAGCGGCCACGAGCGTCGAGACGAGCTCGAGCATCGACCTCACCGGCAAGATCGCGCAGGTCGGTCGCGGGATGATCGAAGGTGTCTCGGGCCAGATCATCAAGATGTACGTCAACAACGTGCGCGCGATGCTCGAACCTGCGGCGAGCGCTGCGGCCGGCGCGGGCACGGCTCCGGGCAGCGTGCCTGGCGCGTCGCCTGCACCGCCACCGGCCCGCCAGGAATCGATCAACATCGTTGCCGTCGTCCTGAAGACGCTGTGGGAGGGCCTCAAGGGCTTTTTCAGGCGCCTCTTCGGTCGCGCGTAGAGGGGCTTCATGAGCGTAGTCGTCTGCAGTTGGGGAAACACGGTCGAACGCGGCACCGAGGAAGTGCTCACGGCGGCGCGCGCCTACAGTGTCGCCGCGGGGCTGCCATTGCGATGGGTGGTCGCGGGAACCGACTGCGAGGCCGTGCGTGGGTTGGCTGCGCGCTACGGGGTTGCGGCGGTGGACCTCATCAGCCACCCGAAGCTGGCCGGCTATGGCCCCGACGCGCTGACAGAGGCGCTTGCCCGTTATTTCGCGCAGGTGCAGGCGGCTGCCGTCCTCCTGAACCAGACGGCGGAATCGCGCCTCGTGGCGCCGCGTCTCGCGACGCGACTGGGCGGCGCCGTGGTGACGAACGTGTTTGCGCTGCGACACGAGGGGGGGGCTCTGCACGTGTCGGCGACGGCCTATGGCGGCGATACTCATGCAACCTACCGCATGCCTGCGAAGAACAGCATCGTGTGCGTCGCCACGACGACGCTCGCAGCCGAGCATGCCGCCGCGCCGACCGAGCCGCAGTGCAACCCGGTCGATGTCGACCTGGGTGCCGTCGAGGAGCGCTTCAAGGTCACCGCTGCGCCCAAGGCGGAGGGGCCGCGCCTCGAGGATGCGGAAATCATCGTCGGCGGCGGTCGCGGCCTCGGCAAGGCGGACAATCTCGGCCTGATCAGGGACCTCGCCGCGGCCCTCGGCGGCATGTGGGGCGGCTCCCGCCTGCTCGTCGACGACGGCTGGATCGACGCGTCGCGACAGATCGGCCTCACGGGCAAGATCACGCGGCCGCGCCTGTACGTCGCGGCCGGCATTTCCGGCGCGAGCCAGCACATGGCCGGTTGCTCGGCCGCGAAAACGATCGTTGCGATCAACAAGGACCGGGACGCGGCCATTTTCCGCTACGCGCGCTTTGGCATCGTCGGTGATTGCCTCGAAGTGATACCGGAACTCATCAAGGCAGCCCGTGGTGGCTGACGGAGAAACGCCAGTGGTCGAATCCTCCCAACCGTGTGTACCGGGCCTGTTCGCCGCCGACGGTGGCGCGCGGGTCCTCGGGTCGCGCTGCACTGCCTGCGGCACACCGTATTTCCCGAAGGCGGCGAGTTGTCACAACCCGAAATGCCCGGGCTCGAAGATGGAGCCCTGCGAATTCGGCGGCCGGGGCAAGGTGTGGAGCTATTCGGTCGCGGATTTCCCGCCGCCGCCGCCCCACAAGCACGACAAGCCGTTCAAGCCGTATGCGATCGCCGTGGTCGATCTCGACAGCGGCCTGCGGCTCGTCGGGCAGATGGTCGATCCGCCGTCGGCCATGAGCGTCGGCGCGGCGGTCGAACTGGTCGTCGACACGCTCTACCACGAGGAAGGCAAGGCCTTCACGACGTGGAAATTCAAGCTGGCCTGAGCCGCGGGGAGTAAGCAGTCATGCAGGATGTCGCAGTACTGGGCGTGGGACTCCACCGTTTCGGCAAGACCGGCGACGATGTCGTCGGCAACAAGTCCGTGACGGAACTGTGCCGGCACGCGGTGGACAAGGCGCTCGAGGACGCCGGCGTGTCCTGGCGTCAGATCGAGGCTGTTGCCGCCGCGAGCTCGCGCTTCTCGGGCGGCAAGGGCTGGGGACTGAACGGCAACGACGTCGTCGAGGACATCGGGTCGACGGGCATCCCGGTCTTCAACATGTCCGCGGGCTGCGCCGCCGGCGGGAACGCATTCAATGTCGGCTATTCGCTGGTGGCGGGCGGGATGTACGACCTCGTGCTCGTCGTCGGGGGCGAGGTGATGCCGAAGGGCATGATCCAGACCTCGGGCGTCGAGGAAGCCACGGACCCGGAATTCCTGCGCCAGCGCTGCATCGGCTTTCCCGGGCCGTCATTCTGGGCAACGCTCGCGCGCCGCCGCATGCACGATTACGGCACCACCGAGGAGCAGTTCGCGAGCGTCACGGTGAAGGCCCGCAAGTGCTCCGTCGGCAATCCGTATGCACGCTTCCAGAAGGAGATCACGCTCGCCGACGTGCTGGCGTCCCCCTACGTCAGCAATCCGTTGCGCCTGTTCGAGATCTGTCCGGTGTCGAACGGTGCGGCTGCGGCGGTCATCTGCTCCAAGCGCAAGGCCCGCGAGTTCACGAAGAAGCCCGTCTGGGTCGCTTCGAGCGCCGTGGCGACGTTGACCTTCGAGGATTCGCTGCCGCGCGGCCTCGCGGGCCCGGTCCCGAGCGGCCCGAGTTTTCACACGGAGGTGAAGGGTGCAGTCACGCGTGCGTTCGAGCGGGCCGGCATCGGTCCGAAGGACGTGAGCTTCACGGAGCTGCAGGACAACACCTGCTACTACGAGCTCGCATTTCCGGAGGAATGGGGGCTCTGCGAACCCGGGGAGTCCGAGCGGCTGGTTGCGGCCGGCGAGACGACCCCGACCGGGCGCATGCCGATCAATCCGTCGGGCGGCTTCGTGTCGTTCGGTGAAGCGACGACCGCCATGGGCGTGTTCCAGATCGCGGAAGTCACCTGGCAGCTGCGAGGCCAGTCGGGTGCCCGGCAGGTACCCGGCGCGAAGGTCGGTCTCGCACAGACGAATGGACTGGGCGGCAACGCGACGGCAGCCATCCTGAAACGCTGATCGCCCCACGCGCCGGGAACGGCGCGGCGGCGCTCGCTGGGGCAACGATCGTGTACGACATCGGCGCGGTGAACTACGGCCTCCTCGCGATCCTGCTGTGCGGCGCAGGCGCCGCGCTCGTGCTCGGCCTGCGCGACATCTGGCGGCGCGCCTCGGCCGAAGGCTCGCCGTTCGCCGGTGCCACGGCGCTCGGCGACATCGTCGGGCGCATCAACTGGCGCTCGTTCCTGACGCGCGGCGTGCTGCTTTCGCGCCTCTACAAGCGGCCGGCATCGGGCATCGCGCACGCGCTGCTCTTCTACGGCGCGCTGCTCGAGATCTTCGGGCATGGCGTCTACGCGCTGAGTTTCGTCGGCGTTCCCGTCTATTCGGGCCGGTTCGGCTACCTCGTCATGGAACTCGGGCGTGACGTGGGCGGGCTCGCGATGCTGCTCGGTGTCGTGTTCTTCCTGCTGCGGCGCTCGAAGCCGCCGGAGCGGCTGACCGTCGGCAAGGCCCGCCGTGGCTTCGTCGTCATGGAAACGCTCCTCCTCCTCGTCATCGTCGCGGGCTTCGTCGCCGAGTCGGTCCGCCTCGCGCAACCGGGGATCACGAGTGCCGGGGAATTTGTCGGCCTCGCGGCGGCCCGATGGGTGGGGCAGATCGGCGCGGTGATGCACGAGCACAGCTATCTTGTGCTGTGGTGGTTCCACGGACTGCTCGGTCTCGCGTTCATCGTGCTGATCACCCGCACGCCGATGTCACACATGCTGCTCGGCCCGATCAACACGGCGCTCGCCAAGAGGCGCCCGGGCGTGACGATACCGGCGATCGATTTCGACGCCGAGGAGCCGGTCCTCGGTGTCGAGAAGCTCGCCGACCTGCCGTTCAAGAACCGCTTCGACTTCGAGGCGTGCCTGTGGTGCGGCCGTTGCCACGAGGTGTGCCCGGCCGCGCAGACCGGCAAACCGCTCTCGCCGAAAAAGATCATGCTGACCTGCGCCGAGTACCAGGCGCAGGGGCGGACCGACGACGCGTCGCTGATCGATACGCTCGGCGTCGATGCGCTCTTCAGTTGCACGAGTTGCGGGGCCTGCGTGGAGGAGTGCCCCGTGACCAACGACCCGGCCGAGGTGATCCTGCACTTCAGGCGCCAGCTCGTCATGGGCCGCTCCGAGATGCCGGACGTCATGGCGAGTGCGAACCGCAACCTCGAATCGCGCTGCCACCCGTTCGTCGGCACCGCGGCCAACCGCGACGACTGGCATCGCGGCCTCGAGGTGCCGCGCTTTGTCCCGGGGCAGACCGAGTACCTGCTCTGGATCGGGTGCTCCGTCGCCTACGAAGAGCGTGCGCAGAAGATCGCGCGTGCGATGGTGCGGATCCTCGATGCCGCGGGTCTTTCGTGGGGCATCCTCGAGGAGACCCGCTGCACGGGCGATCCGGCCAAGATGATGGGCAACGAGCTGCTGTTCGTCGAACTGGCGCAGGCCAACATCGAGGAGTTCCAGGAGGCGAAGGTCACGAAGGTGATCACGATGTGCCCGCACAGCTTCAACAGCTTCAGCAGGTACTATCCGCAGCTCGGCGCGCAGTGGGAAACGGTCATGCACTCGGTGCTGATCGACCGGCTGATCAAGGGCGGCAAGCTCGCGGTCAAGCGCGATGCGCTGCAGAAAATCGTGTTCCACGATCCGTGCTATCTCGCGCGGCACAATGGCATCGAAGCCGAGCCCCGGGGTGTCGTCGCGTCGGTCGGCGAACTCGTCGAGATGCCGCGCAACCGCGAGAACAGCTTCTGCTGCGGTGGCGGCGGGGGCAAGTACTGGTCGCGCGAGACGGGCACGGCGCGCATCAGCGACGTGCGGATCACGGAGGCCCTCGGCACGGGCGCGAACAAGGTCGCGACCTCCTGTCCGATCTGCCTCCTGATGCTGAGTTCGAGCGCGGCGAAGCACTCGGAGGAGCCGCGGGTCTTCGACCTCGCGGAACTCGTCTCCGAGGCGCTGCAATAAACGACAGAGTGAGGCCATGGCACTGAATCTTCCCGAGACGTTCACTTACGAGAAGCGCGGCCGCATTGCGGTGATGACGCTGAACCGGCCGCAGGCGGCCAATGCGATGACCCGCGAAATGATCGTGGGCATGGACGCGGCGTTCGACGATTTCAACGCCGACCCCGCGCTGCACGTCGCGATCCTCACCGGCGCGGGCAATCGATCGTTCTGCACGGGGATGGACATGAAGTCTGCGCTCCCCGCGATCGCGGCCGGCGACTCGATGGGCTACGAGGACCCGGTGAAGCGGCCGTTCCAGACGATCTACAAGCCGATCATCGCGGCGGTGAACGGCATGTGCATGGCCGGCGGCATGGAGTTCATGCTGGGCACCGATATCCGCCTCGCCGCGGAGAACGCGACCTTCGGCCTGAGCGAAGTGCGCTGGGCGGTGATCCCGGTCGGTGGCAGCCACATCCGCCTGCCGCAGCAGATCCCGTGGGCCGTCGCGATGGAGATGCTGCTGACGGGCGCCAGCATCGACGCGCAGCGGGCCTACGAGGTGGGGCTCGTGAACCGCATCGTGCCGGCCGAGCGGCTGCTCGACGAGGCGCTGGCGCTGGCGGAGAAGATCTGCGACAACGGTCCGCTCGCGGTGCGCACGGCGAAGGAGATCGCGGTGCGGGCGCTCAACAACGAACCGAATTTCGTCCTCGAGAAGGCGATCGGCGCGCGGGTGTTCTCGTCCGCGGACGCGCGTGAAGGACCGAAGGCCTTCGCCGAAAAGCGCAAGCCCGACTACAAGGGGCGCTGAGGGCCCGATAGTCCGATTGGACGTCGCCTCGCAGGGGGGCGGGCAGTACGTTGCGGGCATATTCGACGGCGGCGCGGCATTGCCCGCAATACACGCCGCACGGCGGCTCGGCCACGTTCCGGAGTCAATGCATGGACTTTGAATTCAGCGACAAAGAGCGCGCCTTCCTGCGCGAAGTGGACGAGTTCCTGACGGCCAACCACGACCCGAAGGTCATGGACGTCACGCGCGAGAACATGGCGCAGGTGTGCGATACGCCGGAGAGGCGTGCCTTCATGGGCAAGCTCGCGAAGAAGGGCTGGCTCGGCATCACCTGGCCCCGCGAGGTCGGCGGCCAGGACGGCGAGGGCTTCTACGAGTACCTGCTGAACGAGAAGCTGTCGTCGGTCGGCGCGCCGCAGATCGGCAAGGGCATCGGCATCATCGGCAAGACGCTGATCCGCGTCGGCTCCGAGAAACTCAAGAAGGAGTTCCTGCCGCAGATCCTCGCGGCGAAGATCGAGTTCGCGGTCGGCTACTCCGAGCCGAGCGCCGGCTCCGACGCCGCGGCGATGCGCCTGAAGGCCGAGCGCAAGGGTGATGGCTGGGTGCTGAACGGCCAGAAGATCTTCACGACTTCGGCCCACTTCGCCGACTGGTACTGGGTCGGTGCGCGCACGAATCCCGAGGCACCGAAGCACCATGGCATCTCGCTGTTCCTCGTGCGCATGGATGACCCGGGCCTCACGATCCAGCCCATGTACACGATGGGCAACGAACGCACCAACGCCGTCTTTTTCGACAATGTGTTCGTGCACGACGACTACCGGGTCGGCGAACTCGGCAAGGGCTTCCAGTACATCGCCGAGGCGCTCGACATCGAGCGCTTCACGATGTTCACGTTCTCGCCGATACGCGGGCGCGTCGAGCTGCTGTGCAATTTCGTGCGCGACACCGTGCGCGACGGCAAGCGCCTCCGGGACGATCCGGTCATTCGCCAGCGCATCGCGCAGCTCGTGACCGAGTGCGAGGTGGCGCGCCTCCTCGGCGTGCGCTTCGTCGATGCGGCGCTGTATTCGACCAAGACACCGACGATCGAGGCCTCCGAGTACAAGCTCTATGCGACGGAGCTGTCGCGGCGCGTGGCCGACGCGACCATGGATATCGTGGGCCCGGGGGCGCAGCTCGCGCTCGGTACCGAGGACGCGCCGCTCAAGGGACGCCCGGAAAGCTGCTACACCTACACGGTGATCGACACGATCGGCGGCGGGTCTTCCGAGGTCCAGAAGAACATCATCGCCAAGCGCAAGTTCGACCTGCCGAAGAACTTCTGACACCCGCCATGTCGCTGCTGCACGGCCTCACCGCTCTCGATCTCGCCGCCGTCGGCCCGGCCGCACGCGCGTCGCGGATCCTCGCGGACTATGGCATGCGCGTGATCAAGGTGGCGCCGGTGGCGGGCGCGGGCGTCGAGGCGATCGAGCCGGTGTTCCACGCCTACGGCGGCGGGCGGGGCATGCAGAAGATCCGCGTCAACCTGAAGACGGAGGCCGGCCGCAACGTGATCGTGCGACTCGCGAGCCGCGCCGATGCGCTGATCGAGAGCTATCGGCCGGGTGTCGCGAGCCGGCTCGGCATCGGTTACGAGCAGTTGAAGGCGCACAATCCACGGCTCATCTATTGTTCGACGACCGGCTACGGCCAGGCGGGTCCCTATGCGCAGTGGGCGGGCCACGACATCGATTACCTCGCGGTCGGCGGCTTCCTCGCGTGCAGCGGCCGCGACGCCGAAGGCCGACCGGCGCTGCCCGGCGCCACGGTGGCCGACAGTGCCGGCGGCGGCATGCATGCGGCGATGGCGATCATGGCCGCGCTCGTCGGGCGCGCGCAGTCGGGAGTCGGCACGCACCTCGACGTGTCGGTCGTGGACGGGGTACTGAACCTGATGTCGTTGTACCTCGACCAGTACCTCGCCACCGGCGAGGAGACGCAGCCGGGGTCCGCCCTGCTCACGGGCAAGTTCGCATGCTACGGCGTGTACACGGCGGGCGACGGCAGGCATCTCGCGGTCGGCGCGATCGAGGGGAAGTTCTTCCGCAATCTCTGCCGGTTGCTCGGAGTCGAGCACTACGCCGATGCGCAGTACGACCCGTCGCGGCAGGATGAGATCCGGCAGGGGCTGCAGGAACGGTTTCGCACGCGCTCCCGTGACGAATGGACCGCGCTGCTGGCCGACAAGGACACCTGCGTCGCACCGGTACTGGCGATCTCCGAAGTGGCGGCGAATGCGCATTTGCGTTCGCAGGGCGCGTTCATGACCGCGAACCACCCAAAGCACGGCACGTTCGGGCAACTCGCGCCCAACCTTGCGGGTGCCGAGCGCGATCAACCGACCTTCAACCTGCCGCCCGCCGGTCAACTCGATACCGATGCGGTGCTCGGCGGCGCCGGCTACTCGGCCGACGAGATCCGCGAGCTGCGCGGCCAGGGGAGCGTGCAATGACGTCGACCGACCTGCCGCCGGCGGTCCAGGCGCTCATCGGCGTGCCGCAGTACGAGGAGCGCTCGGAGTTCCCGATCGAGATCGGCTACGTCTACAACACCTGCGCCGCGACCGCCAACGGCAATGCGCTGTTCTGGGACGAGGCCGTCGCGCGCGAACTCACCGGCGGCCGCATCGCCCCGCCCACCATGCTGTCGGTGTGGATGCGGCCGCACTACTGGGCGCCCGGGGCGCCCGGCGAGCGCAAGGCGCTGATGGCGCACTTCGACCTGAAGGAGCTGTGCGGCCTGCCGGAGGCTGTCGTGGTCAGCAACGAGGCGAGCTTCGGTGAACCGGTGCGCATGGGCGACGTGCTGACCGCGACGCAGATCGTGCGCTCGGTCGGCCCGCTCAAGCAGACAAAGCTCGGTACCGGGCGCTTCTGGGTCATCGACGTGGAGACGCGCAACCAGCGTGGCGAGTGGGTGGGCACCGAGACCTACAATTTCCTCGGCTACCGGCGCCCGGGAGCGGAGGCATGAGCGCCGTGCGCCGATTGCTCGCGAGCGACGTCGCGCCGGGGCAGGAACTGCCGTCGCTGCGGGTCGCGGTGAGCGCCACGACCATCGTGCTCGGGGCGCTCGCGAGCCGCGACTGGCGACCGATGCACCACGACAAGGCTTTCGCGATCGAGCGCAACGGCGTGCAGGACATTTTCATCAACACGCCGAACTTCCAGGCGTGGTTCGAGCGCTACCTCACCGACTGGACGGGCCCGACCGGACGGCTCGGACGAATGACGTTCAAGATGAAGAGGTCCGTGTTCCCCGGCGATGAAATGGCATTCTCGGGGCGCGTGACCGGCACATCCGGCGACGCGACCGGCTGCCGGTGGGTGGACGTGGATTTTGGCGTGTCGGTGGCCGGCATGCTGACGACCGAGGGTCACGCGAAGCTCGCGCTGCCCGCGCACGACGGCGACAACCCGTGGGCCCGCCGGGGCCCGGACTGGAAACCCTGAGCCGGCGCGCTGCGCCGGTTCGATCGACTGCACTGAGAGCAAGCCCATGGACCTGAAATTTACCGACGAACAACGGATGTTGCGGGAAACCACCCGCGATCTGTGCGTGGCCAGCTGCGGCATGGACGTGGTCCGCAAGGTGGAGAACGATCCATCCGGAGTGCCGCAAGCGCTCTGGCAGAACATGAAGGAAATGGGTCTCACCGGGATCCTCGTGCCGCAGGAGTTCGACGGCATGGGGCTCGCGATGCTGGACTGCGCCGTCATCTACGAGGAATTCGGTCGCGCGCTCGTGCCGGGGCCGCATTTCCCGAGTGCCGTCGTCAGCGTCCTCGCGATCCGCCGGGCGGGCGACGCCGCGCAGCAGAAGGCGCTCCTGCCCGGCATCGGCAGCGGCGAGCACATCGTCGTCCCGGCCTGGCTCGAACCGGACGGCGGCTACGGGCCGCAGGGTGTGCAGCTCACGGCAACTGCCGTGAAGGGCGGCTTCAGCCTGCGCGGCGTGAAGCGCCATGTATTCTGCGCGAAGGCGGCACAGCAGCTGCTCGTCCTCGCACGCACCGGTACGGGGGCCGAGGATGTCGACCTGTTCCTCGTCGATACGACGGCGAAGGGCGTGACGCTCGAGCAGCAGAAGTCGATGGCGTCGGATACGCAGTATCGCGTCACGTTCGACGACGTCGTCGTGCCGCAGGCACAGCGCCTCGGTGCCGCGGGCAGCGGCTGGAAGCACTGGTCGGATGCGATGCACGAAGCCATCATCCTGCTCGGTGCCTATGCGGCCGGCGGGGCGGAGCGCGCGCTCGAGATCACGGTGCAGTATTCCAAGGACCGCCAGCAGTTCGGCAAGCCGATCGGCGCGTTCCAGGCGCTGGCGCACTACATGGCCGATGCGGCGCCGGTCGTGGAAGGTGCGAAGGTGCTGGTGTACGAGGCGGCCTGGGCGCACGCCAACGGGCGCGACATCCGCCGGCTCGCCCCGATGGCGAAACTCTTCGGCTGCAAGACCTTTCGCGATGTCACGCACATGGCGCAGCAGGTGCACGGCGGCATCGGCTTCACGCTCGACTACGACATCCAGCTCTACTACCGGCGCGCCAAGCAGCTGCAGCTGAACTGGTGGGATTCCCGCTATCTCGAGGGTCTGATCGCGATCGACGTGCTGGACCGGGGGCTGCCGCGGACGATCCCGGATCCGTTTGCGCCATGACGCCACCCGGCGCCGGCGCCCTGGCCGGCATCAAGGTGCTCGATTTCGGTCAGATGGTGTCGGGGCCCTTCTGCGCGAAGCTCTTCGGCGACTTCGGTGCCGACGTGATCAAGGTGGAGCCGCCGGCGGGCGATGCGGCGCGACGCGCGGGTCCGTTCCCGGGTGACATCGCGCATCCCGAAAAGAGTGGCCTGTTCTTCGTCAACAACACCAACAAGCGCGGGGTGACCTGCGACGTGACGACCGCGGACGGGCGGGCACGCTTCCTGCAGCTGCTGCGCTGGGCCGACGTGCTGATCGAGAACAACCTGCCGCAGCAGATGCGGGTATGGAACCTCGAGTACGAGCAGCTGAGGGCGGTGAATCCGGACCTCGTGATGATCTCCATCACGCCGTTCGGCCAGACCGGACCCTACAGCGGCTGGAACGGCTACGACCTGAACGCTTTCCACCTCTCCGGCGCGAGTTCGCGCTACTGCGGCCGGCCGGGCGAGATGCCGCTCGAGCACGGCACGTTCTCGGCCGACTACTTCGGCGCGGCCGCGGGTGCGGCCTGGGGGCTCGCTGCAGTGTACGGTCGTGCGATCGCCGGGGGTCAGCAGGTCGATGTCTCCTGCGCCGAGGCGATCGCGGCCGCGTTCGTCGGCGGCCAGAACATCGGGCTCGTGGCGCAGGAGGGCCGCTTCGACAAGCGCACCGGTGTCGGCATGCCGCTCGGTGCGCCGGCGACCATCGTGGCGTGCAAGGACGGTCACGTGTGGATGCTCGCGCTCGAGCGTGGCCAGTGGGAGGGACTCTGCAGGGTGATGGGTGATCCCGAGTGGGCGCGCCTCGAGATGTTCAACGACATGTACGTGCGCGCGCAGAACGCCGACATCATGTATTCCTTCATCGAGGAATGGACCGCGCAGCACACGAAGATGGAAATCATGGAGAAGTGCCAGGCGGCGGGCTGCCCGATCACCGCCGTGTTCACCATTGCGGAAGTGGCGGCGCAGCCGCACCTCGCGGCGCGCGACTATTTCGTCGACATCGAGCATCCGGATCTCGGGCGCCTGCGCAATCTCGGGGCGCCTTTCAGGTTGCCGGCGAGTCCCGGAGGACCGGCGCGTCCGGCGCCCCGCCTCGGCGAGCACAATGCCGAGGTGTTCGCGGCGCTGCCGACCCCGGTCCCGACCCGACCGGCGGCGTCGCAGTGCGGTGCCGGCCACTGAGCCGTCTGCGAAGGATCACGATCACATGAGCAAGGCGCGGCCGCTCACGGGCATCAGGGTCATCAACCTCGGCTGGGTCTGGGCCGGGCCGGTCGTCGGCCAGACGCTCGCGTTCCTCGGCGCAGATGTCCTGAAGGTCGAATCGCGCCAGCGGATCGACATGCTGCGCACGCTGCCGCCGTTTGCCGAAGGCATTCCGGGTCCCGACCGCAGCCTGTCGAACCACGCCTGCTGGGCGGGCAACGGCTCCATTTCCCTGAACCTGAAGGAGCGCGAGGCGCGTCAACTCGTGCTCGAACTGATCGCGCAATCGGATGTCGTCGTCGAGAACTTCGGCCCGGGCGTGCTCGACAAGATGGATCTCGGCTACGCGGAGCTGTGCCGCGCGAAGCCCGACATCGTCCTGCTGTCGATGCCCGCCGCAGGGCTCACGGGCCCGCTCGCGCATGTGCGTACCTATGGCCTCAGCCTCACCTCGCTCACCGGACTCGACAGCCTGGTCGGCTACAAGGGCGGCGGTCCGGTTCCGTTCGAGAACGCCTTCGCCGACCCGATGGCAGGCATCTTCGCTGCATTCGCGGTCATCGTCGCGCTGCATCACCGGCGCAATACCGGCGTCGGTCAGCATGTGGATTTCTCGCAGCAGGAAGCGGTCCTGCAGATGCTCGGACCGGCCTACATGGACTACGTGCTGAACGGTCGTGTCGGCGGGCCGAAGAGCAATGAACATCCGGTGGCGATGTGCGCGCCGCATTCGGTCTTCCCGTGTCTCGGCGACGATCGCTGGATCAGCATCGCGGTGCAGACGGAGGAGGAGTGGGCGGGACTGGTGCGCGCGATGGGCGAACCGTCGTGGGCGCTCGCGGGCGAATTCTCCGGTATGGCCGCGCGCGTCGCGAACATCGATGCGTTGCACGCGCGCATCGCCGCATGGACCGCGCAGTTCGACGACCGGGCGCTCGCGGAGACGCTGCAGCGCCATGGAGTGGCGGCGGCGCCGGTGCTGAACGTGGGCGACCTGCTTCACGATCCGCATTTCGCCGCGCGCGGGACATTCGTCGAAGTCGAACATCCGCTCGGCTTCCGCGAAACGATCTACGGGCCCTACGTCAAGCTGAGCGGCACGCCGGCGCAGGTGCGCACCGGCCCGATGATCGGGCAGGACAACGAGCGGGCCTTCCGCGGTATTCTCGGTCTGAGTGAGGAGCGCTATCGTGACCTCATCGACCGCAAAGTCATCTATTGAGCCAGGCGCCGACCGGCGCGCGCGACCAACGAGTGAGCTGCCATGACCGACGAACTCAAGACCCTGCGTTACGCCCTCGAGGACAACGTCGGGATCATCACGCTGAATCGTCCGGAGAAGCTGAATGCCGCGAGCTGGCAGCTGGCTGAGGAGCTGTCTGGGCTGCTGTACCGGCTGCGCTTCGACGACTCGGTGCGTGCGATCGTGCTCACCGGCGCGGGCCGCGCCTTCTGCGCGGGGGGCGACGTGGAGTTCATTTCGGGCGAGGGTGAGCACGCGATGCCCGGTACGTCGGATGCGTCGCGTCCGATTCCGCGCTGGCAGAGGAAGACGCCGGGCGGCTACTTCTTCGACGTGGCGCGGCAGCTGATCGCGGTCGACAAGCCGGTGATCGCGGCGATCCACGGCCACGCGGTCGGCGCCGGCCTCGCCTTTGCGCTCGCCTGCGACCGGCGCTTCGGCGACACGACGACAAAAATGAGCGCGATCTTCACGAGCATCGGCGTGGCGCCCGACTGCGGCCTGTCGTATTTCCTGCCGCGCATCGTCGGCATCCCGAAGGCGCTGATGATGGTCGAGACGGCACGGATCTTCAAGGCGGAGGAGTGCCGCGAACTCGGACTGATCGACGAACTCGTGCCGGAAGGCAAGAGCCTCGAGACGGCGCTCGAGTACGCGAAGATGATCGCGAAGCGGGCGAGCACCGCGGTGGAGATGGGACGTCGGCTGATCCACATGTCGCTGCAGCACAACCTCGAGCAGATGCTCGATTACGAAGGACACTATGGCGTGGCAGTGGCCTCCACGGCCGACGCCAAGGAAGGCACGATGGCCTTCCTCGAGAAGCGCAAGCCCCAGTTCCGGGGCACCTGAGCCGAGCCGGCCGGAGCAATCACATGCCTGCGAGAAAAGCACCTGCCACGCCGCTCGAGGGTCTGCGCGTCCTCGACGTGTCGACGATGCTGGCGGGACCCTATGGAGCGACGCTGCTCGGCGATCTCGGCGCGGACGTCATCAAGGTCGAATCGCACCTGGGCGACGACAGCCGCCGGCTCGGTGCAATGCGGGATGGCGAATGCGGACCGTTCCTCAGCCTGAATCGCAACAAGCGCGCGGTCGTGATCGACATGCAGCAGCCGCAGGGCCAGGACGTCTTCGCACGCCTCGTGGCGACGACCGACGTGCTGATCACGAACGTGCGCGAGCCGGCGCTCAGCAAGCTCGGGCTGAACTACGATCAGGTGCGCGCACACCGCCCGGACATCGTGTGGATCGGCGTCACGGCCTTCGGGCCCGACGGGCCCTACGCAGGACGACCCGGAATCGACTTCCTGACGCAGGGCTACTGCGGGGTGCTCGGGTTGAACGGCGATCCCAAGGGCGGGCCCGTGCGCACCGGCTTCCCGGCCGTCGACGTGATCACCTCGCTCCTCGTCAGCAATGCCGCGCTCGCGGCGCTGCGGGTCCGCGACCGCACGGGCGAGGGCCAGCGCATCGAGGTATCGCTGCTGGATGCGCTGATGCACGCGCAGGCGAGCTCCATCGGCAGCTATCTCGCGACCGGCGAGCCCCCGAAGCGGACCGGCAACCGCAGCCAGTATTTCGCGCCATCGGGCGTCTATCCGACGAAGGATGGCCGCTTCGTGATCATCACGACGCCGAGCGAGAAATTCTTCGGCCATGTCTGCCGCGCGCTCGATGCCGACTGGGACCGCGATCCGCGGTTCCACGACATCGCGTCACGCCTCGCGAATCACGACGAGCTGGATCGCGTGATGTCCGAACGCACGCGCCAGTTCGACCGGGACGAACTCGTCGAGCGCCTGATCGCCGCCGACGTGCTCACCGCGCCGATCAACGACGTCGAAGACGTCGTGAAGGACCCGCAGATCCGGCACAACCGGATGATCGTGCGCCTCGAGCATCCGTTGCTCGGCCATGTCGACGTCACGGGCGTGCCGATCCGTTTCTACGGCACGCCGTGCAGTGTCACGAAGCATCCGCCGATGCAGGGCGAGCACACGCGCGAACTGCTCGCGAGCCTCGGCTACGGCGAAGCGGAAGTCGAGCGGTTGATCACGGCCGGCGTGACAGCCGACCGGCCGGAGATGTTGCGCCGGCGCGCGGAGAAAAAGGCGCGCCGACAGCCCGCCGGGTAGTCCGGATGCAGGATGGCGAAATGCACCCGGTCGGAGATCATTCCGCTGACGCTGCTACGATGCGTCCCGGCCGACAGGCCTGAATCGTTCGAACGCGCGAGGCACCGAGATGGGTCGCATCCTCCATGACGTGACAGTGCTCGATCTGACCCGGCAATTCTGCACCGCGCTGTCTGGTGCGTTCCTGGCGGACTTCGGCGCACGCGTCATTCGTGTCGATCTGCTGCCGAGCGCCGGGCCCGAGCCGACCGGCCGCTGGAACCACGAAGCGGACCTGATCCACCGCAACAAGCTGTCGGTCGCGATCAACGCGAGCACCCCACGAGGTCGCGAGGTGTTCGCGGCGCTCGCGGCCAAGGTCGACGTGATCCTCACCGACTGGCAGCGCGATGAACTCGCCGCACTCGGAGTCGACTACGCCAAAGTGAGCGGCACGCGCCCCGATGTCATCTTCGCGCGCCTCTCGGGCTTCGGGCCCAAGGGTCCGGACCAGGACCTGCCGGTCATCGACGAACTCGCGGCAGCGCGCACGGGCGCAATGCCCATCCTGCCGCAACCAGGCCAGCCCCCCGTGTACACCGGCGCCGGCGCGATGCACGCCACCGGGATGCTGGCGTTCGGCATTCTCACCGCGCTCCTGCACCGGATGCAGAGCGGCGAGGGGCAGGAGGTCGATGTCTCGCTCTTTGGCGCGAACATGTACAGCTCGGCGCTCGACCTGCAGGCATTCCTGGCCATAGGCCACGGCGATCGCCTGCTGAATCCGATCTCGCGGCTCGATGTGTCGAACCCGATGTCGGGTTCCGTCTACCGCAGCGCCGACGGCCGCTGGGTCACGCTGACGATGCCCGACACCGATCGCTGGTGGCCGGCCTTTTCCGCGATGGTCGGCCTCGATGCGAACGACGCCCGGTTCGATACGCACGAGAAGCGCACGGCCGTGAATCGCCTGGCGCTCATCGGCGAGCTCGAGGAGCGCTTCAGCCGCCGGCCCGCCGGCGAGTGGCGCCGGATGTTCCAGGAAAAGCAGCTCTCGGCCGACATCATCGAGCAGTTCGACTATCCGGCGCACGATCCGGCCGCGTATGCCAACCGCTATATCATGGAGCTCGATCATCCGAGCTTCGGCAAGGTGAAGACCCTCGGCTTCCCGATCTGGGCGAGTGACAGCCCGGCCCGGCTCGAGAGTCTCGCGCCGTGCGCCGGGCAGCACACGGACCAGGTACTGCACGAGCTGCTCGGCTATTCGCGCGAGACGCTGCACGAACTCGTCGATGCGGGAGTACTGGCATGAGCAAGGCGCTCGAGGGCGTTCGCGTCATCGATCTCACGGTGTGGTTCCAGGGGCCGGTATCCGCCCAGTACCTCGCGGACTTCGGCGCCGACGTCATCAAGGTGGAGCGGCCGCAGGGCGGGGACCAGGCGCGGGGAGTGCGCAGCATCAAGTCGCTCGAGATCGGCGACTGGAATCAGTACTTCCTCGTCATCAACCGCAACAAGAAGAGCATCGCGATCGACCTGAAGAAGCCGGAGGGGCAGGAGATCCTGTACCGGCTCGTCGAGAAATCGGATGTCTTCCTGAGCAACCTCGCGCCGGAGATGCTCGCGGCCTGGAACCTGACGTACGAGAAGCTGTCCTCGATCAATCCGAAGCTCGTGTACGCGACGAACACGGGCTACGGCCGGTTCAGCAAGGTCTCGAAGCCCTCGTTCGACATGACGGTGCAGGCACTCACCGGGATCATGGCGCGCCTCGGCGAGCCGGGGCAGCCGCCGATCTACCTGGGCATGGGTTCGGGCGACGCGTACGGTGGCATCATGTCGGCGCTCGGCATACTGCTCGCGCTGTACGAGTGCCGGCGCACCGGCAAGGGACAGAGCATCGACGCGTCGCTTTATGGCGCGCAGCTGTATCTCGCCGCGCCGCATCTGCAGGCCTACCTCGCCGGCCACGAATCGAGCGCGCTGCAGCACTCGCGCCGGCAGGTGGAGAATCCGCTGTGGAACCTGTACCCGACGAGCGGCAAATGGGTCTTTCTCTGCGAACGCAATGAGGACGCGCGGTTTGCGGCGCTGTGCCGCGCGCTGCGCAATCCCGCGGCACTGGCTGATCCACGCTTCGGCAGCACGGCGCGCCGCCGCGAGAACAACGAGGCACTGATCGCCGCGATCGAGGGCGAGACGCTGAAGTACGGTCACGCGGAACTGATGAAGGCGCTGCAGGGCGCGGGCATCACCGCGAGTCCCGTGAACAATTTCGCCGACGTCATACGCGACGAGCAGGCGTGGCAGAACGCGTACTTCATGAAGACCTGGTGCGAGGAAGTGCAGCGCGAGGTCGAGATCCGCGGCCTGCCCGTCACGCTGTCGAAGTCGCCGGGCGAGGTACACAGCCTCGGACCGCAGCTCGGCCAGGACACCGAAATCCTGATGATGGATCTGCTCGGCTACGAATGGGAGCAGATCGAGGCGCTCAAGGCGAAGGGCGCGATTCCCTGAGCCGATGCAAGAGGTGAAACCCATGAGTCAATCCAGGTTCAGCGACTGGAGCGCCGTCAGCGGCGACGGTCTCGACGACTTCAAGGAAATCGTCTACGAGAAGCGCCATCACAGGACGCTCGGCGGCGGTGTTGCGCGCATCGCGATCGACAAGCCCGACAAGATGAACGCGATGACGCTCGCGACGGTGGACGAGATGTTTCGCGCGTTCTATGACGCGAGCCACGACCCGTCGATCGGCGTCATCGTGGTCGCGGGCCGCGGCAAGCACTTCGGCGCCGGCGGCGACGTCGTCTGGGAACGTTGGGGCCTGCGCGAGGGCTTCTACAACCGCTATCCGCACAACCGGCTGGTCCGCATGTCCCGCAAGCCCGTGATCGCGCAGGTGCAGGGCTACTGCGTCGGCGGCCACAACCACATGGCCTACTGCTGTGATTTCACGATCGCGGCCGACAACGCCGTGTTCGCGCAGGCCGGCCCGCGCGTGTCCTCGCCGGCCGACGGCTACTTCGTGCCCTACCTGACCAAGGTGGTGGGCGCCAAGAGGGCGCGCGAGATCTGGATGCTGTGCCGCAAGTACAAGGCCGCGGATGCGCTCGCGATGGGGCTCGTCAATGCCGTGGTGCCGCTCGCCGATCTCGAGGCTGAAGTCGAGAAGTGGTGCGAGGAGCTGCTCGAGAAGAGCCCCGGGTGCCTCGAGATCCTGAAGGCCGCATTCGACCAGGAACTCGACGGCTACAAGGAGCCGTGCGCCATTTCGGCGGCGCTGTACCCGGACTGGTTCGACATGCCGGAGGGCAAGGAGGGTGGCGCGGCGTTCGTCGAGAAGCGCCCGGCCCGCTTCTGGGATATCCGCTTGCGCGAGGCACAGATGCGCCAGACGCTGCTCGAGGAATACGAAGCCCTGCAGCAGTCGGGCAAGGCGGCCGGGTAATCGGGGAGCGCGCCTGCTGTGAACACCTTGATGGACGCAGCCTGCATCGTCGGCATCGGCCAGACGGCGGTCTGCCGCAAACCGGGGTCGGGCCTCAGCCAGATGGCGCTGCAGCTGAAGGCGGTGGCGGCCGCGCTCGAAGACGCCGGCCTCACGGCCCGCGACATCGACGGCATCATGCCGTTTCCCAATCTCGGCCGCGCCGAGGCTTTCGCCGCGAGTCTCGGTTGCGAGAACCTGCGTTTCGCCGCGACGCTGAACCTCGGCGGCGCGGCGCCGGTGGCGGCGCTGCGCGTGGCGGCGATGGCGGTCGCGACCGGCAGCGCGAACCATGTGCTCGTGCCCGGCGGCTGGAACGGCTATTCCGGGGCACGGACGCGCGAGATTGCCGCCACCGACTCCGAGTCGATCCCCGGCGCCGCGATCGCGCGCGACTACTACCTGCCCTACGGCCTGTCGGCGCCCCCGCAATGGTACGCATTGATGGCGCAGCGGCACATGCAGGAGTACGGCACGCGCAGCGAGCAGCTCGGAGCGGTGGCGATCGCGATGCGAAGACACGCACAGCTGAATCCCGACGCATTGATGCACGGCAAGCCGATGACGATGGATGACTACCTCGACTCGCCGATGATCAGCGCGCCGTACCGCCTGCTCGACTGCTGCCTCGAGACCGACGGCGCGGCCGCCTTCATCGTCACCTCGACCGAGCGGGCACGCGACCTGCGCGGGCGGGCGGTGTCGATCATGGGCGCCGCATCGGGCCAGCCCTATCCGGCCGACGACATCTTCAATCGCAAGGACTTCCATCGCATCGGCCTCACGACCGCGGCGCCGGAGGCCTTCGCGATGGCAGGCGTGACACCGGCCGAGGTGGACTTCGCACAGATCTACGACTGCTTTACGTTCGAGGTGATCCAGCAGATCGAGGAGGCCGGCTTCTGCCGGCGCGGAGAGGGCGGGGCGTTCGTCGAGAACGGCGGCATCGAACTCGGCGGCCGGCTGCCCGTCAACACGCACGGTGGCCTCCTGTCCCAGGCTCATCTCCTCGGGCTCGGTCACGTGGTGGAGGCCGTGCGCCAGTTGCGCGGCGAGGCGGGCGAACGCCAGGTGAAGAACGCGCAGATCGGCGTCGTCACGGGCTGGGGCGATTTCGGTGACGGCAGCATCGCGATCCTCTGCCGCGGAGAGCAACGATGACGCGTCCCCTGCCGGCGATGACCGGCCTGACGGCACAGTTCTATGAATGGTGCAGCCGCGGCGAACTGCGCTTCCAGCGCTGCAGCCGCTGCGCCACGTTCCGCCATGTGCCGCGCGACCTGTGTGCCGAGTGCGGCTCGTTCGACTGGGAATGGGCGCGCTCGAGTGGCAACGGCACGGTGTTCACGTACACCATCGTCGCCCGCGCACTGCATCCGGGCTTTGCCGACGCGGTTCCGTATGCGGCCGCCGTCATCGAACTCGCCGAGGGGGTGCGCATCCTCGGGAACATCGTCGACTGCCCACCCGGGGAACTGCGCATCGGCATGCCCGTGCGCGTCGATTTCGAGCGTCAATCCGACGCGGTCACGCTGCCGGTCTTTCGCCGCGCCCTCACCACCTGAAATCGTGCGGCGGCCGTTCGTCGAAGTGCGGCAGGTCGTCTTCGGCATCGATCCAGCCGGCCCGCGAGCCGAAGTAGATATGGCAGCGCGTGCGCACGCCGGGATCGGCGTCGAGTGACCCTGCCGTGATGAACGCGACATCTCCGATGACGGACGGCACCGACGCGCCGCACTCGCCGCAGAAGGTGACGAGGTAGCGCGCAGCCTCCGGCAGCTGCCAGCGACGGATCGATGCTGCGCCGCTCAGGAACGTGAGTCCGGAGGCTGCACAGGCGAGCGCCACGAGATAACTGCTGCCGGAGCGGCGCCTGCAGCGCGAACAATGGCAGGCGCGCATGGCGTAGAGCCGCGCGCCGATCTCGTAGCGCACCGCGCCACACAGGCAGTGGCCCGTGACCGTTGACGACACGGCGAGAGGCGCCGCAGGTTCGAGCCTGCTGACCGCCGGTGTCGACGCCGCATGTCGCGATCCGGGATGGCACGGCAGGCTGGCCATGGCCGGCATCCAGGACCCGCGCCCCGCGACGTGTGCGTGCCAGGCCGGTCTCAGGCCCCCGACGTCGTCGAGCCCGCCGGCCGGCAGCAGCGCGGCGCTGCCGTCACGGCGTTCCGCGGGCAGCTGGCTCGCGCAATTAGCGCAGAACGAGCGCACGAGCGGTCCCGCGCCGGCGATGCGAACGCGGCGATGCGTGCCGGCCTCCCAGTGCACGCCGGTGGCTTCAATCCATGTGCCGAAGCCGACGCCGCTCGCCCTCGCGCACGAAGCGCAATGGCAGTACCACATGTCGCCGGCAGGACCGGACGCCGCGTATCGAACCTCGCCGCACAGGCAATGGCCGCGCATCAGCCCTCGAAGCGCAGCAAGGCGTCGGGACTGGCCGTGAAATCGCGCCGGTATCCTTCGATCCGTTCTGCACGCTGCACGACCGGCGTGCTGTAGGAGTAGCAGACGCCATCGGGCATGCCGTCGCCGATGGCCGGGTGTTCCCTGACAGGGGTGACGATGAAGCGGCGCGTCTGGGCGACGAGGTACCCGCGCTGCAGCAGCAATGCCGCCTCGAGGTCACTGTCCGTGAAGACTTCGCTGGCCCAGCCGTGAAATCCCTGCATGACCGATCG
This sequence comes from Steroidobacteraceae bacterium, assembly GCA_019187185.1. Lineage (GTDB taxonomy): Bacteria > Pseudomonadota > Gammaproteobacteria > Steroidobacterales > Steroidobacteraceae > CADEFQ01. Next base: position 142,895 of record JABAQU010000015.1, read on the forward strand.
CCCGACGAGTTCCCGCGGCTCGACGAGCAGGTGGCGCGCAACGGCCCACTCGTGCACGGTCCGACCGTCGCAGGTGATCCGCGCCCGCGTGCGGCCGTCACGTTCGTCGTCCACCGCGATGTCGTAGAGGCGCGTGAGTCCCGCCGCATCGACATGCGCCAGTGCGAGCGCCGTCATGTCCGTCACGTGCGTGCAACTGTGGCGCCTCGCGAGCGCGCGGCGCAGGTCGGGCACGGCGCCGAGCGACTGGCCGACGAACGCGAGCAGGAACCTCGCCGACTCGGGGCAGGTCGTGAACGGATGCCGGACATACACCGGTTCGATCGCGGTGATGCACTGGCCGTCGTGCCGCAGCACCACGCGGAAAGCGTGCACGCTGTCCTCGAGATCGACATGCACCGCACGCGCCGCGACGCGCAGTCGCACCCGGCGCCGGAAGATGCCGCTGCCGTAATCCGGATTCGGCGGCAGCATGCGTCAGCCGAGTGCGCCGGCCGCCTTCAGATCGGCACAGCGCTGTGCGTCGTAACCGAGGACTTCGCGCAGTACCTGGCCCGTATGTTCGCCGACGGTCGGCGCGATGGCGGGTGCGGGCAACTGCTCACCGACGAACTGCACCGGGAAACCGAGCATGTCCGCGCCGTGGGTTTCGTGCGGCAGGATCTGGAACCGGGCCTTGAACTGCGGGTCGTCGACGATGTTCTGCGGGGTGTTCACGGGCGCAATCGGCGTGTTGGCCTCGGCGCTGAACTTGAGCCACTGCTGGCTGGTCCTCGTCTTGAAGATGTCGCGCAGCTCGGCCTGCAGCGCACGGTTGCCGCGTGCATGGTCGGCGTACTTCGAGCCGGGCCACTTTTCGAACAGGTCCATGCGCCCGACGCCCGCACAGAAGTTCTTCCAGAACGCCTGCTCGGAGGCCATGAACAGCACGTGGCCATCGCTGGATTCGTAGAGCTGATAGCGCACGCCTTCACGCATGCCGGCCGTCGCGACCGGGCGGCGCTGGTAGCCGTCGGCCTTGTTGCCGGTGACGACGTCTTCGGGCCGCGCATACGCCATGTGGCTTTCGCTGCGGTACCAGTCGAACGCGGCGGCTGCATCGCTCTGGGCGAGTTCCATGAAGCAGCCGACGCCCGTGGCGCGGGCCCGTATGACGCCCGCCAGCACGGCGAGGCCGCCGAAGAGCGGTGCGGCATTGATGCCGATGCCGACATGTTCCGGGATGTAGCAGAAGCCCTCGTCATCGTAGGCCGGCTTGCAGGTGCCCGACCAGGTGTCGTACGCGATGCCGTGCGAAGGCATGTCCTTGTAGGGCCCGGTCATGCCATAGCCCGAGACCGTGCAGAACACGATGCGGGGATTGATCTTGCGCAGGTCCTCGTAGCCGAGCTTGTTCCGCGCGAGCGCACCCGGCTTCGAGGCCTCGATGACGACGTCCGCACCCTTGACGAGTTCCCGATAGACCTCGCGCGCGGCCTCGACCTTGAGGTCGAGCGTGATGCTCTTCTTGCCGCGGTTCAGGTGATAGTGCATCAGCGAGATGCCCTGGATGATCGGCCAGGTCATCTCGCGGATGTAATCACCGGCGGGCGTTTCGACCTTGATGACGTCGGCACCGAGGTCCGCGAACGCCGTCGTGATCGCGGCGGGCCCGAGGATCGAGCTTTCGATGACGCGCACACCCGCCAGCGGGGCGGGTGTGGTGGCCACCTCACTTGGCCGGCTTGACACGCTTCACCGGGTCGATGCCCGTCAGCTTCGCGAGGTTGAGGCCGAGGATCTTGGCCTTGTCCTCGTCGGTAATCTGCGCGTAGCCCCACTTCTCCTGCAGCTCTTCCGGCATGTCGAGATTGCGGATGTAGTCGGTGACCCGCGGCAGATCGTCGAAGGGCAGGTCGAAGCCGAGCACGATCTTGTCCGCCGGCACCCACTGCAGCGCGGTGCCGATCACGTGATAGCCGCGGTAGGGCGAGCGCTGATACCAGCCGAATACGCCCGAGAGGCTCATGTAGAGGTTCTTGTGCTTGCCGCAGAGCCCGATCAGCTCTTCCGTGTACGGCCAGCCCGCGTGGTAGGCGATCATCTTGAGTTCGGGGAACGAGAGTGCCACGTCATCGAGCTGCGACGGATGGCAATGGCTGTTCGGCTGCGGGCACACATAGCTGACCCCGGTGTGCAGCGTGAGCGGAATGCCGAGTTCCTGCGCCTTTTCGTAGAAGGGCCACAGCCGCTTGTCGTTGATCGGGCCGTCGTCCTCCGGCTGGTAGACCTTGCAGAGCTTCGCGCCCTTTTCCTTTACCAGGTACTCGAGTTCCCAGTTCGCGTGCTTGATGCCGCGACGGATGACGGGCCCGACATTTGCCTCGAGGTACATCCGGTTCGGGTACGGCTCGATCTGCTGCAGCATGAAGCCGTTGGTCGAGAACGACACGACACCGCCCGTGATGTCCATCATCGGCTCGCGCAGGCAGAATGCGACGTCGACACCGGCCTTGTCCATGTAGGGCGCCAGCTCGCTCGCGAGCGGCGCGGGCCACGGGTCGTCCATGCTGCGCCCTGACCACGCACGCAGTACCCCGCTCACGCTCGAGTGGAAGTGGTGCATGCCGGGGTAGTAGCCGATTTCACTCAGGGTCTGCGTGTTCATGAAGTGAAATTCGGTCATCGCGACGAAGAAATCTTTCTTGCTCATGTGCCGGATCCTGCGTTGGAAGACTGGGCCGAAAGGGGAAGGAATGCGATCGACGGGGGCGGCGGGCAGGCCGGCCGAGTATCGGCAACGACCCTTGCAGCCACCACGTCCGATAGGACTACCAGATTCGAGGCTCGTTCCGCCACTAATTCTGCTTCGGCACGCCCGTGATGCGGATGCCGGAGGCGGGCACCTTGTAGCGCTGGTTGATGGCGATCAGGACCGACGTCAGCGCTTCCGCCACGACGGAATTGGCGAGCACGCCGGCGTACCAGGCGCCGAGCCCGATCGCGCTGGCGAGCCCGATCACCGTGTCGGCCGACGCCCGGTCGTTGCTGCAGACGAGCACCTCGCACTCGATCTTGTGGTTCAGGTCCTTCAGGTGATGGGCGGAAATGTTCTGGAACGCCGAGACGACCTTGACCTCGTCACCGAGCAGGTCCTGCATCGCCTCGACGGCGGAGCGGCCCCCGGGCAGCTGGACGCGGCTCACCTTCGGCGGCACGAGCGGTACCGTGACATCGACGAGGATCTTGCCGGCGAGGGCGTGGCGCACGTCCTCCACGGTCTGCCGCTGTGCGGCAAAGGGGACCGTCAGCACGACGATGCTGGCGGCCGCCGCGGCGGCCGGGTTGTCGAGGCCGCGGGCCCCATCGCGCCCGAGCAGCTCGTTGATTTCGCGGGCGGCCTGTTCGGCCTTTTCGGCCGTGCGACTGCCGATGATCACGGGGAAGCCGGCGTGCGCCCACCGGAACGCGAGCCCGCTGCCTTCCTTGCCCGAGCCGCCGAGGACTGCGATGACCGGGCGCGATTCGTCGTGCATCTGGGGTTCTCCTGATTTTCCCGACGGTATAGCAACCCGGCCGCCGGGCGTCCTACCCCATTGGGACGACACGGGTTTCTGGTCCGAGTGGACGAGGCCAAGGGCACGTAATCCTGTCAGCCTCCTCGCCGGCCGGACGACGGATACCGTGAGGAGCCGCTCGATGAGGTATGCGAACAAGGTGGCCGTGGTGACCGGCGCGGGGCAGGGCATGGGCCGCGCCATCGCGCAGCGGCTCATGCGCGAGGGCGCCCGGGTCGTCGCGGTCGACGTCAACGAGGCGAACGCGCGCGAGACGATCGCGCAGGCGGGCGGCGACAGCGCCGGCATGGCGCGCGTCTGCAACATCGCCGACAGCGCGGCGGTGAAGCAGCTGTTCGCTGCGGTCGATGAAAAGTACGGCCGGCTCGATGCGCTCGTGAACAATGCCGGCATCGGCAGCGCGCGCGGCGACGGCTTCGCCAAGCTGATGGCCCGCATGAGCGAGCGCGGCAAGCAGTTGGCACGCGGCGAGACGCCGACCGTCTATCCCGACATCACGATCGACATGGAGGACGAGGGCTGGCACGGCGTGCTCAACGTGAACCTTCACGGCACCTTCTACTGCACGCGCGAGGCGGTGCGTCTCATGGTGAAGCACGGCATCAAGGGCGCGATCGTCAACCTGTCGAGCACCTCGGCGCTGTCGGGCGAGGGTGCGCCGCACTACGCCGCGTCGAAAGCGGCCCTCGTCGGCATGGTGCGCAGCATGGCGCGGGAGCTCGGGCCGCGCGGCATCCGGATCAACAACGTGATGCCCGGGGCGGTCGAGACGCCGATCCTGAAGGGCGTCTCGCAGGAGTGGAAGAACCAGATGATCGCGGCGATACCGCTCGGGCGCATCGCCGAGCCCGACGATATCGCCTCCGTCGTCGCCTTCCTCGCCTCGGACGAGGCGGCGATGATCACGGGCGCGGACATCGTCGCGAACGGCGGCTCGTATTTCAAGTGAGGAGAGCGGCATGACGGGTCGGCTCGAAGGAAAAGTGGCATTCATCACCGGGGGCGGTTCCGGGATCGGGGAGGCGACCGCACACCGCTTCACCGAAGAAGGCGCCACGGTCGTCATCTGCGGCCGGCGCAAGGAGCTGCTCGACGGCGTCGTCGCGGCGATCCGCGCCAGGGGCGGCAGGGCGGAAGCCGTCCAGGTCGATGTGGGCAACGAGGAACAGTATGTCGCGGCCCTCGACGATGCGGCGAAGCGCCACGGCAGGCTCGACATCCTCGTCAACAATGCGATGGCGTACTCGGTCGGGCCGATCGAGCGCACGTCGACAAACGACTGGCACGGAAATTTTTCGACGACCGTCGATGGCACGTTCTGGGGCACCCGCGCGGCGTTGCGGCTCATGCGCAAGCAGGGCAAGGGCGGGGCGATCGTCAACGTCTCCTCGATCTGCGGCCTGTTCGGCGCGGCGTACATGGCCGGCTACAGCGCTGCGAAGGCCGCGATCATCAACTTCTCGCGCGCGGTGGCCGCCGAGGGGGGTGCACTCAACATCCGCTGCAATGTCGTGATCCCGGGCACGATCGAGACGCCGCCGATGGCCGAGATGCTGGCGGACGAGGAAGCGCGCAAGAAGACAGGCAAGCTGATACCGATGCGGCGTGTGGGCAGGCCGGAGGAGGTCGCGAACGCCATCCTGTTCCTCGCCTCGGACGAAGCGTCGTACGTGAACGGCGCCGCGCTGTCGGTCGATGGCGGGCAGGCATCGACCCTGGTCATTGCCGCCGCGCTCGACTGACGCCGATGGACGATCAGCAGATTCTCGCGCGGCTCGACCGCCTCGAATCGATCGAAGCGATCCGCGGTCTCGCCGCGAGATACTCGCTGTCGCTCGACATGCGAGACCTCGACGCGCACGTGAACCTCTTCGCGCCCGACATCCGCGTCAGTCGCGAGAAGGTCGGCCGCGCCCACCTGAAGTCGTGGCTGGACGAGACGCTGAGGGAGCAGTTCACGGGCACGTCGCATCACCTCGGCCAGCACATCATCGAGTTCAGCGACCCGGACCACGCGATCGGGGTCGTGTACTCGAAGAACGAACACGAGTGCGGACCGGAATGGGTCATCATGCAGATGATCTACTGGGACGACTACGAGCGCATCGAGGGCCGCTGGTATTTTCGCCGCCGGCTGCCGTGCTACTGGTACGCGACCGACCTCAACAAGCCGCCGATCGGCGGGATGAAGATGCGCTGGCCGGGGCGCGAACCCTACGACGGGGCCTACCACGATCTTTTCCCGTCCTGGAAGACGTTCTGGGCCGCGCGTCCGGACAAGGACAAGCTTCCGGAAGTCGCGCCACCCGCGCCGCTCGAACACTTCCTCGAAACGATGCGCCGGGGTGCACCCGTCCCGAAGATCCGGGTGCGCTGACATGGCGGGACTTTTCGATCCGCTGCAACTCGGCGACATTGCGCTCGCCAACCGCGTGATCATGGCACCTATGACGCGATCGCGGGCGAGTGCCGACGCGGTACCGACCCCGATCATGGTGGAGTACTACCGGCAGCGCGCGAGCGCCGGGCTCATCGTCTCCGAAGGCATCGCGCCGTCGCGCCACGGGATCGGCTACTGCCGCACGCCGGGCATCTACAACGATGCGCAGGTCGCCGTCTGGCGCCAGGTCACCGATGCGGTGCACGCGGCAGGCGGACGCATCGTTGCGCAGCTGATGCACTGTGGCCGCGTGGGGTCTCATTTCAACAAGGCGCCCGATGCGGAAACGGTGGCGCCGTCCGCGGTGCGCGCCGCGGGCAGCATCTTCACCGATGTGGCCGGCATGCAGGAGCAGGACATGCCGCGCGCCCTGGCACTCGGGGAGATCCCGGATGTGGTCGGTGAGTACGCCACCGCGACACGCCTCGCGATCCAGGCGGGCTTCGATGGCGTGGAACTGCATTGCACGAGCGGCTACCTGCCGATGCAGTTCATGGCGACGAACAGCAACCTGCGCACGGATGGCTATGGCGGCTCGGCGCGGAACCGTGTCCGCTTCGTGATCGAGACGCTCGAAGCGATGACGCAGGAGGCCCGCGGACGGGTCGGCATGCGCATCTGCCCCGGCAACCCGTTCAACGACGTCCTCGATCCGGATCCGGCGGCGACCTATCAGGCGCTGCTGTCCGGCAGCGCCGGGCTGCAGCTCGCCTACCTGCACGTGATTCGCTCGCCGCTGCGCAGCCTCGATGCGTTCGCACTTGCGCGCGAGCACTTCGGCGGTGCACTCATCCTCAACGACGGCTTCGATGGTGCCAGGGCATCGAAGGCGCTCGCCGAGGGCCGGGGCGCGGCGGTCTCGTTCGCGCGTCATTACATCGGCAATCCGGATCTCGTGCACCGGTTGCGCGAGGGCCTGCCGCTCGCGGCCTTCGACCCGAAGTCGCTCTATACGCCGGGGCAGGCCGGCTACACCGACTATCCGCGCGCCGACACAGCCACCGCCCCGTCGTGAGTTCGACGGCAAGGCGCGTCTCCACGGGCGGATCGCCGAGGGTTGCCGGGTCCCGATACCGGGCGGTGCGCCCCGGGCTCGCGCCAGGGGACCAGCGCGGCCTCTGGCCCGGTCTATCTCGTGGGTCTTTTCCGGGCTGATGGCAATGCGTTGCAACGAGACCACGCGCAAGCGGCTGGCCTCCTGGTTCGGCCAGTGGGCGAAGCCCCTGCGCCAGCATCTCGCGCTGCGCGGCAGGCTGTCGCCCGCCGACGCCGATGATGTCGCGCAGGAGGTGTTCCTGCGCCTGCTGCGGTATGAGCGGTCGGAACTCGTGAGTCACCCGCAGGCCTACCTGTTCAAGATCGCCGCAAATGTGCTGGCGGAATGGTCGACACGTGCACGCTGGAAGCAACCACACGCATCGGAATGGCTGGGTGACCTCACGGACGAGCGGGACCCGGCACATGAATTTGCCCGAACGGACGAGCACTCCACCATGAGGAGTGCCATAGCGGGCCTGCCGGGGCGCGCGCGGGAGATCCTGCGCCTGCATTACGAAGAGGGGTTGACACACGAGTCGATTGCACGGCAGCTGGGCATCACGCGGCGGATCGTGAAACGGGATCTCATTCGGGCCTATGCAGAACTGCGCGCCTCGATCGGCGCGCCGACCGCCGCCGCAGCCTCTGCGGTGTCGAGGAGCACAGCGTGATGAACACAGGCACGCCGAATGCGGAAGAGCGCCGCCGCGTCGCAGCCGAGCAGGCAGCCGCCTGGCTCGTGGCACTGCGCGAGGACCGGTTGTCCGCGCACGAGCGCGGCGAGTTCGTCGACTGGCTGCGCGAGTCGCCTGTCCATGTGGCCGAGATGCTGCGGATCAGCCAGTTGGATCAGGCACTGGCGGAGTTCGGTGACTGGACGGCACTGCCGGCAGCGACACCAACGCCCGACAATGTCGTGCAGTTGCTGCCGGGCCCGTCGCGACCGGCGGCGCGTCGCCCGCGGTTTGCGGGATTGACCCGTGCGATTGCGGCGGGACTGGCCATCGTGGTTGTCGCCGGCGGCGGCTGGCTTGCACTGAGGGAACAGGGCACGGTCGTGCGCACCCAGCTCGCGGAGCGACGCGAGATGATCCTCGCCGACGGCAGCGCCGTGAGCATTGCCCCGCTGAGCGAATTGCGCATCCGGTACACGGCCGACCGACGCTCGATCGAACTGCGCAAGGGGCATGCGCACTTCGACGTGACCCATGACGCGCGACGCCCGTTCGTCGTCGATGCGGGCACCGCCACGGTGCAGGCTGTCGGCACGTCGTTCGATGTCGAGCGCGCTCCCGGGAGCGTGCGGGTCACTGTCGTCGAGGGGCGTGTGGCCGTCACGCAGCAGGAGAAGGGGGCGACGGGCAGTGTGCCTTCACCCGCGACCGTGCCCGCCCGCGTGATGCTCGGGGCGAATGAGGAAATCGTGGTGCCGTCCCAGGCCCCCATGACTGCAGTGGTGCACCAGGTGAACGCACCGGCACAGGCGGCCTGGACGACAGGGTCACTCGTGTTCGAAGACGAAACCGTGGCCGAAGTCGTGCGGCGCTTCAATCTGCACAACCAGGCGCAGATCCGGATCCTCGACCCCGAACTCGCCGCTCGCCGCATCAGTGGAACCTTCAGGGCGTCGGATCCCGAGTCCTTCATCGCATTCATCCACGCGACAAGCGCGTCCCCCGCCGGCGACCGATCCGTTATCCTCGTGGAGCCTCACTCCCGATAAGGCCTGGGTCCTGGGGGACCATGCAGATACGTCGACCGGTCCTATGTTCGTTGCTGAAGCAACTTGCATGGGGATTTCTCGTGATTACAACGTTCGATTCGCCGGCCGCAGCCGGCTCCGACATGTCCGCTCCCGCATCCCGGATCGTCCATCAGTTCGACGTCCCGGCCGGCGCGCTGGACACGGCCCTGCGCGAACTCGCGCTGCAGGCGGGCATACAGCTCGCTCATTTCTCGACCGCGATACCGCGCTCGATGCGCACGCCCCGGCTGCAGGGTGCCTATACGCTGGAACAGGCCCTGACGCGGCTGCTGGATGGAACGGGTCTCGCCTATCGGTTCGCGAACGAGCGAACCGTCGTCATCGTTGCGGCCCGTACACCGGCATCGTCCGCGTTTCCGGCACCATCCCCGGTGGCCGCGGCACGCGACCAGACGCCACCCGGGAGCCGTACACGCCATTGGCTCGCGCGGCTCGCGGCCTTCTTCGCGGTGTGTGCGCCGGCAACCGGTACCGTCTGCGCGCAGGAGAACGGCCCCGCGGCTCTCGAGGAGGTCACGGTGACCGCCCAGCGGCGCGAGGAATCGATGCAGGAGACGCCGATCGCGATCACGGCCTTCACCGCCCGTGATCTCGAGACCCAGCGGATCAACAACGTGATGGACTTCGTGAACAAGGCGCCGTCGGTCAATCTCGCGCCCTTCGCCGGCACCCGCGTCGCGCCGAACCTCTTCATCCGCGGCATGGGCAACCTCGCCGCGCAGATCACCAAGGACAATGCCACGGGCATCTACATCGACGGCGTGCCCGTCGGACGCGGCATCGGGCTCGCGGTGGACATCGCCGATCTCGAGCGCGTGGAGTTGCTGCGCGGTCCGCAGGGGACCCTCTGGGGTCGCAACACGACAGCCGGTGCCATCAACTTCATCACCAAGAAGCCGGAAGACGACCTGTCGTTCGCGGCGCAGCTGACTGCGGGCAGCTGGGATCAGCTGTCCGGCCGCGCGCGAGTCAACGTGCCGATCACCGACCGCCTGTTCGCGCGCGTCGCCTACATGCGGATGGAGAACGACGGCTGGGTGAAAAACACCAACACGACGCTGCCGAACCAGATCAACTTCAACGAAGATCGGGTGAAGGAGGCCTACAAGGCGGCACTGCGCTTCGAGCCGACGGACGCGATCGTCGTCGACTACAGCTTCGACAGTTCGCGCATGGTCTACGGCAATCACTTCTACCAGATCCTGCAGGGCCCCAACGCGGTCCCGGGCCGGCAGGAATCCGCCAACCGCGTGCGGGGGCTCTACCCGAGCCGCACGGAGGTTTCCGGGCACAATCTGACCGCGAGCTGGGATCTCGGTGACGTCACGCTGAAGTCGATCAGCGCCTACCGTGATCTCGACAGCTCGACGAACATGAACTACGTCGACATCTTCACGCAGGACAACAACCAGGGTCAGCACCAGTTCTCGCAGGAACTGCAACTGATCGGTGATGCGCTGGGCCGGGTCAGCTATGTGCTGGGCCTCTTCTACTTCGAGGAGGGCGCCCACGAAGCGCTCGCGTCGAACTTTGCCGGCGGCGCACTGGTCGATTACTGGCGCGTGAAGGCCAAGGGCACGTCGGCTGCCGTGTACGGGCAGGCCAAGTGGACCCCGCCGGTGCTCGACGATCGCCTCGGCGTCACGCTCGGCATGCGCTATACGGAAGATTCGCGCAAGGCCACCAAGGACTACGTGAACCCGGGCTTCACGCCGGCCATCACCGGGCTCGTGGTCTCGGGCGATCGCGATTTCAGCTCGTTCGATCCCGCGGTGAGCCTCGAGTACGCATTCACCGGCACGATCAACGGCTACGCGAAGTATTCCACGGGCTACCGCGCCGGCGGATTCAGCACGCAGAGCACGCCGGCCTATTTCGGGCCCGGCTTCAACGAGGAGAACGTCAAGGCCTGGGAAGTCGGCCTCAAGTCCGACCTGCTCGCGCGGCGCCTGCGCGTCAATGTCGCGGCCTTCCGCAGCAAGTACAGCGACCTGCAGGTCGACCAGGCCCGCACGCCGCCGATCTTCGTCGATACGCTCAACGCGGGCAGTGCGACGGTGAAGGGCGTGGAACTCGAGACCACGGCAGTGCTCGCGCGCGGCCTGACCGCGAATCTCTTCTACTCCTGGCTCGACGGCGAGTACCAGTCGTATGTCGACAACGGCGTGGAACTCGCGGCCGTGCGGCACATGCAGAACGCGCCGCGCTACCAGGTCGGCGCGGGCGTCGAGTACGCGTTCCCGCCGCTGCCGATCGGCAACTTCATCCTGAATGTCGATTACCACAAGCAGGACGAGTTCTACGCGGGCCCGATCGCCAATACGCTCTCGCCGGGTTACGACGTGTGGAACGCGCGCCTCGAGCTCGCCGACATCCCCGTGCCGCACGGCTCATTGCGCGTGGCGGCCTGGGGCAAGAACCTCGCCGACGAGATCTATCGATACTCGACGACGAACCTCGGCGTGATCAGCGCGCAGTTCGCGCCGCCGCGCTCGGCGGGCGTGGATCTCGTCTATGAGTTCTGAGTGAGCGCCGGGGGCGAACCCGGCAGCGCGGCGCCCGCAAGGGCGCCTGCGCAGGCAATCTCCGGGGGCTACGCCGGCTATGTGCTGGCGTTGCTCACGCTCGTGTACGTGGTGAGCTTCATCGATCGGCAGATCCTCGCGATGCTGATCGAGCCCATCAAGCGCGAGTTCGGTGTCTCGGACACCGCGATGGGCCTGCTGACCGGGTTCGCCTTCGTCCTTTTCTATACCCTCGCAGGCATTCCGATTGCGCGGCTCGCCGATCGCGCCTCGCGCAAGGGTATCATCACGCTGTCGCTCGCGGCATGGAGCATCATGACCGCGGCATCCGGACTGGTCAGGAGCTTCGCGCAGCTCGCGACCATCCGGGTGTTCGTCGGCGTCGGCGAAGCGGGGTGCAACCCTTCCGCGCATTCGCTGATCTCGGACTATTTTCCGCCGCAGCGGCGGGCGACGGCGTTGTCCGTGTACGCCTGCGGCGTGTTCATCGGCTCCGCCATCGCGTTTCTCGCGGGCGGCTGGCTCCTGACGAGGTACGACTGGCGGACAGCGTTCTTCGTGGCCGGCCTGCCGGGGCTCCTGCTGGCCATCCTCGTCGGGCTCACCGTGCGCGAGCTGCCGCGCGGGCACGCCGAGGGGCGTGCCGGGGCCGTCGCACCGGCACCATTGCGCGAGGTCGTGCGTTTCCTGCTCGCACGCCGCGCCTTCGTGCTGATCGTGATCGGCACCGCGATCCAGTCGCTGTCAGGCTATGCCGTCATCAACTGGGGGCCTGCTTTCCTGGCACGCGTCTACGGGATGTCGTGGAGCGAAATTGGCGCGGGCCTCGGCTGGGTCATCGGCATCGGCGGCACGTTCGGTGCGCTCGCCGGCGGCCGGCTCGCGGATTACATGGGTCGGCGTGATGCGCGCTGGTACATGCGGCTGCCGGCGCTGCAGTGCCTGCTCGCGGTACCGTTCGTCGTCGGCTTCACGATTCTCGAGGAGCCCTCGCTCGCGCTCGTCTCCTTCATCCCGTTCTATACGCTGACGGCGATGTATGTCGGCCCGATGTTCGCGATGGTGCAGGGGCTCGTCGAGCTGCGGATGCGGGCCACCGCGGCGGCGATCATGCTGTTCATCACCAACATGGTCGGGCTGGGTCTGGGACCGCTGGTGGTGGGTCTGCTGAACGACCACGTATTCGGTGCGGTGTACGGCGTGGCCGGGATCCGCTATTCGCTCCTGACAGTGGGGCTCCTCGGCGGGACCTCGAGTGTCTTCTTTTGGGCGGCTTCACGCCGCCTGCGCGACGAACTCCTGACCTGATCCCACCCCGCGATCGGGGTGGGATCAGTCTTTGTGCCTACCAGCGATACGTGAAGGTGGCCCCGTACGTCCGCGGTTCCTGGAAGTACGCCAGCGTGTAGTTCGAGAAGAACCCCGGCCCGAAGTCGATGAAGTTCACCGGCTGCTGCTCGTCGGTCACGTTGCGCGACCAGAGCGAGAGCTCGCCTTGCCCGTTGCCGAGCGGCATGTCCGCCAGCAGGAGCTTCACGTTGAGGAGGCCCATGCCCTCGACACGGGTGTTGCCCGCCGTGGCGCGCGTCGGGTCGATCGTGACCAGCTGGTACGGGTACGCGTAGAAGGACGACGTGTAGCCATAGTCCGCGATGCCACGCAGCTCGCCCCACGACGTCTGCGCAAACTTCGCATCGGCGAGCAGGCTGATCGTGTGTTCGGGTGCGTGCGGGTACGAGCGGTTGTCCGCGACGTTCGTGATAGGCTGGCCCGGCGTCGGCGCTTCCATGAACTCGATCCACTTGGCATCGAGATAGCCATAGCTCAGCTGCAGGCGCAGTGCCTCGACGGGCAGCCACGTCGCTTCGAGCTCGGCACCCTGCGTGCGCGCCTCGCCCGCGTTGCGGATCACGGACACGCCCGGCAGTCCGGTGAAGCGGTTGACGTGCATGTTCTCGATGTCGTTCCTGAACACCGCCGCATTGATCTGCAGGTGACCGTCGTCCGAGGCGAACTTCGCCCCGAGTTCCCAGGTCTTCTGCTCCTCGGGCTGGTACGGAATCACCGCCTCCGCCGCCGTGCCGGCCTCACCCTGGAACCCGCCGCTCTTGAAGCCCTCGGCATACCTGGCGTACACGTTCAGGTTGTCGAGCACCTTGTAGGACAGGCTGGCCATCGGGGTCGTGTCCGAAAACGACTTGCTGGCCGTGACTCGCGGGATCGGCGTGCCAAAGCCCGTCACGGTCTTGTAGCGCAGCGTGTGCTTGTCCTCGTCGGTCCAGCGCAGGCCGGCCGAGAGCGTCAGGGCCGGCGTGATCTCGAAATCGAGCTGCGAGTAGGCAGCCACGGCTTCGGCGCCGAAGCCATATTCGGAGCTGTCCGTACCGAAGAAGAACACGTGCGGGTTGATCGTGTAACCGTCATCCTTGTAGTAGTAGAGGCCGAGCACGTAATTCAGCCGGTCCGTGCTGCCGATCCACTGCAGTTCCTGCGACTTCTGGTTGAAGCGGGAGATGCGATTCGCCGTCGCGATCGTCAGCGGCACACCGTCGAGATCGACGGAGTCGTCGTTCTCGAGGTCGCGGTACGAGCTGATCGACTTCACGGTGTTGCGGTCGTTGATGGTCCATTCGAGCGTGAGCGCGTGGCCCGTCAGCGTGAGTTGCTCGTAGCCCGGCCAGTTGGTGCTCACGGTGCCGAGGCGATCCGTCGATGCGTAGGCGGCCGCGGCGGTGAACAACGGGTTCGTCGACGCCGAGACGCGATACAGCTGGCTGTGAGGCGGCTCCTGGTCGATGTCCGTGTAATCGAACCGGTAGTCGGCGACGAAGTTGTCGCTGAAATCGAGGGCGAGCGCGAATCGGGCACCGAGCTTGTTGCGGCTGTCGAGATCGGTGCCGGGGCTGCCCGGCGTCAGCTTCACGAGCCCGTCCCGATCTTCGGAGCGCACACCGAACGACATGCGGGCGATACCGAGCCGCGGCAGGTCGATCGACAGCTTCTCGACGTGATGGCCGTAGTTGCCGACCTCTGCGGACGCATGACCCTGGAATTCGCCGCTCGGCGCGTGCGTGATGAAATTGACCGCGCCGGCCATCGTGTTGCGACCGTACAGCGTTCCCTGCGGTCCGCGCAGCACTTCGATGCGTTCGATGTCGACCACGTCGAACACCGATCCGACGGCCTTGCCGAGGTACACGCCGTCGAGGTACAGGCCGGTGCTCGGCTCCCAGTACATCGCGCCGTTGACGGTCACGCCGCCGCGGATCGCGATCTGGGACACGACATTGCTGTTCGGATACCGGCTCACCATCAGGTTCGGCACCATCGCCTTCAGGTCGAGCAGCGTGTTGACGCCACGGGCCTCGATCTGGTCGGTCGAGATGGCGCTGATCGCGATCGGCACGTCCTGCAGAGCCTGCTCGCGCTTCTGCGCCGTGACCATCACTTCCTCGAGCACACCCTCCGTGGAGTCGGCGGCGGCTTGCTGGGTCGCTTCCTGCGCGAGCGCCGGCGCGGCGCCCCATGCGACAACGCCCGCAAGGAGCGCAGCGGCAGTCGCCGGCGCGCGAGCGTCAACTCTGAACTCGGACATCTGGAGGCCTCTCGTCGGTGGGTATGGACGGCAGCGGACTCTACAGGGGGTCACCCACCGGGCGATATCATCCAAATGGACGAATGCGGTGCATCAGCCTCCCGCGGGCGGGGCAAGAGTCAATTCGCGGTCTGGCCCCCGTCGACAGGCAGTGCGATGCCGGTAATGCGCCGGGCCTCGTCGCAGGCGAGGAAGGCGACGGCGTCGGCGATGTCCGGCGGCTCGCAGGGCTCGCCGCCGTTCAGCCACGGTGCCGATCGCGTGAGGAGCGCGTAGTCCACGCCCTCGGGCGGTGGGCCCATGACCATCGGGGTCTGCACCTTGGTCGGGCAGATCGCATTGACACGCACGCCAGCCGCAGCAAATTCCAGTGCGAGCGCGCGGGTGAGACCCACGACCCCGTGCTTCGAGGCGACATAGGGCGCACCGTAGGGTACCCCGACGAGGCCGGCCGACGAGGCGAGATTGACGATGCAGCCTTTCGTCTCGACGAGTTTCGGCAGCGCGGCCTGGCACATGAAAAACGTGCCGCTCAGGTTGATGCGCAGGATGCGATTCCACTCCTCCGGCGTGATCGCGGCGACCGGCGCGAGGCGCAGCACGCCTGCAACATTGCAAAGGACGTCGACACGGCCGGTCGACTCGACTGCCAGCCGCACGATTGCCGCGCAGTCTGCCGGGTTCGAGACGTCGAAGGCGTGCGCGAGCGCGACATCACCGAGTTCGGCCTTGACGTTCGTCAAGCCGGCGGCATTGATGTCTCCCAGCACGACCCGGGCACCTTCGCGCGCAAAGCGCACCGCCACCGCATGGCCGATGCCCGAAGCGGCACCCGTGACAATCACTGTCCTGCCCTGAAACCGCGACATGCCACGCTGCTCCATTGCGCGGCCGGCGCCGCATCTGCGCAGCATTACGCAGCCGCGAGCACCGCCTGTCAATCGCGTACGATTGTGCTGTCGAAGCGGCCGTGCCAGTCTGCACGTGCGAACCGAGGAGGGGATGTATGGGATTGGTGGACGGACGACTCGCGATTGTCACCGGCGCCGGCCAGGGTGTGGGGCGCGGAACGGCGCTCGCGCTCGCCACGGACGGTGCGGCGGTGGCCGTACTCGGGAGAACGGCATCGAGCGTCGAGGAAACCTGCGAGGAGATCCGTCGCCGGGGCGGCAAGGGCTACCCGGTGATCGGCAATGCGCACGATCGGGATGACATCGCGCGCATGGTCGCGGAAGCCGTCAGGGCCCTCGGCGGCGTCGACATCCTGGTGAACAACGCGAATTTCTCCGCGAGCAGCATGGGACCGCTGCTGTCGATCTCCGACGACGATCTCGTGCTCGGCTTCATGGCGGGCCCCGTGTCCACGATGCGCTTCATGAAGGCCTGCTACCCGCACATGAAGGCGCGCGGTCGTGGCGACATCATCAACATGGTGACGTCGGCGATGGTGCGCTGGGATGCGCGGAATTTCGGCCTGTACGCGGCCTACAAGCAGGCCGTGCGCTCGCTGACCCGTGCGGTGGCGCACGAGTGGGCGCCGGACGGGATCCGCGCGCTCAACATCGCGCCGCATGCGACGTCGCCGGCGCTGAAGAACTGGACCCGCGAGAAGCCGGAGGAAGCCGCCGAGTTCACGAAGTCGATTCCCGCAGGGCGGATCGGCGATTGCGAACTCGATATCGGGCGCGGCATCGTCGCGCTGCTGAACAAGGATCTGTCTTACCTGACCGGCGCGACGATTCCGCTCGACGGCGGCCAGGCTTACTTCGGTTAGGAGAACCGGCATGGGCCGAGGAAGCTATTCTCATCTGTTGTCTCCCGGCCGCATCGGCGGGATGCAACTGAAGAACCGCATCGTCGTGACGGCGATGGGAGTGAGTCTCGCCGAGGCGGATGGCACCGTCGGGGAGCGCCTGCTCGCCTACCACGAAGAACAGGCGAAGGGCGGCGCCGGGCTCATCATCAGCGGCGTCTGCGGCGTCGCGTGGCCGGTCGGTGCGGTCATCAGGAACCAGATCGCACTGTCGGAAGATCGGTTCATTCCGGGCCTCACGCGGCTCGCCGATGCGGTCCATGCGCACGGCGCGAAATTTGCCGTTCAGCTCCACCATGGCGGCCTCGTGGCCGCCTACGCTCTCGGCCATGGCGAGCCGATGTGGTGTCCGTCGCTGCCGACGCACGATCCGGATGCGGAGGACGTGACTGATGCGCTCGTCGAGAGCGAATTGCCGATCTTCGCCGGCGGACCGCAGATCGGGCCGGACAGCTTCAAGGTCGTGAGCACGGACGACATCCAACTCGCGGTGCGGCAGTATGCGGCGGCGGCGGTGCGCGCGCGGGAAGCCGGCGTCGACGGTGCGGAGATCCACGCCGGTCACGGATACCTGCTCTCGAGCTTCATTTCGCCGCGCAGCAACCATCGCACCGACGAGTACGGCGGCCCGCTCGAAAACCGGGTGCGCTTCGTGCTCGAAGTCATTCGTGCCGTCCGTGCGGCGACGGGCCCTGATTTCGCGCTCTGGGTGAAGATCGACTCGCAGCAGTTCGGCGCCGCAGATGGCATCCAGCTGCCGGACGCCGTACGCACAGCGCAGATGATCGAAGCGGCCGGCGCCGATGGCGTGACCGTCTCCTCCTACCACGATGTCGGCCGGCTCAAGCTGCATTCGGAATCGAACATCCCGCACATTCCCGGCTGGAACCTGCCGGCGGCCGCCGAAATCAGGCGCGCGATCGGCATTCCGGTCATCGCTTCGGGCCGTGTCGAACCCGACGTCGCCGATGGGAAGATCGCGGCAGGCGCGTTCGATTTCCTCGGCATGGGACGCAAGCTGCTGGCCGACCCGCACCTGCCGCGCAAGCTCGCCGAAGGCGCTCCCGGGACGATCCGGCCCTGCATCTACTGC
This sequence comes from Steroidobacteraceae bacterium, assembly GCA_019187185.1. Taxonomy (GTDB): domain Bacteria; phylum Pseudomonadota; class Gammaproteobacteria; order Steroidobacterales; family Steroidobacteraceae; genus CADEFQ01. Next base: position 160,721 of record JABAQU010000015.1, read on the forward strand.
TACACCTGTGTCAGTGCGATATACCTGCTCGACTCGGTGCGCTGCGCGGTCAATGCCGATCTCGCATTCGAGTACCTGCATCGGGGCGGTCGCAGTGCTGCGCCGAAGCGCTACGTCGTCGTCGGGGGCGGGCCCGGAGGCATGGAGGCCGCGCTGCGCCTCGATGCGCAAGGACACAAGGTCACGCTGCTCGAGCGCACGGCACGTCTCGGTGGCACATTGCAGATCGCCGCGCTGCCGTATGAGCCGAATGAACGGCTGCTCGACTGGTTGCGCGCACGGATTGCGGCATCGGGCGTCGAGGTCAGGCTCGGGACACCAGCCACACCCGAGCTCGTGGCGGCGCTTGCGCCGCATGCCGTGCTGGTCGCCACCGGTGCGCGGCGCGACCTGCCGCCCATTCCCGGCGCCGATCTGCCGCAGGTATTGAGCGGGGACGACCTGCGCCGGATGTTGCTGGGTCAGTCGAATCCCGAACTCGCGAGGAAGCTGCCGCTCGCGGCCCGCATGGCAACGAGGGCCGGCGCTGCGCTCGGCCTGACCGCGGACCCCGCGTTCGTCCGCAAGGCAACCCGGCAGTGGATGCCGCTCGGCAAGCGGATCGTCATCATCGGCGGCGAACTGGTCGGCATCGAGCTCGCCGAGTTCCTGGTCGAACGGGGGCGCAGTGTCGCCGTCGTGGAGGAAGGGGCGCGCATGGGCGCCGGCCTGCAGCTCGTGCGGCGCATGCGGATCCTCGCGGAACTGCGCGAGCACGGCGTGTCGCTGATGACCGGTGCACGGGACATCCGCATCGAGGCGGCAGGCGTCCGCTTCGTCGACGGGGGCGGAATGGAGAAAGTGTTGGGCGCAGACCACGTGATCGTGGCGCGCGGCGCTGCCGGCGATACGGCGACGGCCGAGGCCCTGCGCGCGGCCGGACTCGACGTGCACGCATTCGGCGACTGCACCGGCGTCGGCTACATCGAGGGTGCCATTCGGGGTGCCGCGAATCTCGTCGCCGAACTCACGCAGTGACGACCGGACTGCAACTCATCGCGGTACCGGACATGCCGCTGGTGCAGGCCGGGGACGACCTGGCCGGGCTCATCATCGAGAGGCTGGCCGCGGCTGGTCAAGTCCCGAGGGACGATGATGTCATCGTCATTGCACAGAAAATCGTCTCGAAGGCGGAAGGCCGCATCGTCGACCTGACATCGGTCGAGCCCTCGGCCCGCGCCGAGGAACTGGCGATCGTGCTCGCCAAGGATCCACGACTTGTCGAACTCATCCTGTCCGAATCACGGCGCGTCGTGCGCGCCGTGAGGAATGTGCTCATCGTCGAGCATCGACTCGGCCTGATCATGGCCAACGCGGGTGTCGACCAGTCGAATGTCGCCGATCCGGACGGTCCTCCGCTTGCGCTGCTGCTGCCGAAGGATCCGGATGCCAGCGCGTCGCGACTCCGGGAGGATATTCATCGCCGGCTCGGCTGCCGTGTCGGCGTCGTCATCAACGACAGCTTCGGCCGTCCGTGGCGGGTGGGTACCGTGGGCGTGGCGATCGGCTGTGCGGGCCTGCCGGCAGTCGTCGACCGGCGCGGCGATCCCGACCTCTTCGGCCGGACACTGCAGACGACGGTCGTCGCATATGCCGACGAGATCGCGGCGGCCGCGTCCCTGCTCATGGGCCAGGCGGAGGAGTCGCGCCCGGTGATCCTCGTGCGCGGACTGCGGTCGGACAAGCCGCATCAGGCGGCGACCGCGCTGCTGCGTCCGCGGGGCGAGGATCTGTTCCAGTGAGCGGCAAGGTTCTCGCGCTGGCCGGGGGCATCGGCGGCGCCAAGCTCGTGCTCGGCCTGGCGCGTGTGCTCGGTGACGGTGAGCTCGTCGTCGTCGGCAACACCGGCGATGACTTCAATCACCTCGGCTTCAGTATTTCGCCGGACCTCGACACGCTGCTCTACACGCTCGCCGGCCTCGCGGACCGCTCGCGCGGCTGGGGTCGCCGGCGCGAAACATGGAAGTTCATGGCGGCGCTCGAGCAACTCGGCGGCCCTAGCTGGTTTCGCCTCGGAGACGCCGATCTCGCCCTGCACGTCGAGCGGACTCGGCGACTGGCGTCAGGCGAGAGCCTGACATCCGTGATGGATCACTTGCGTCGCGAACTCGGTGTGGCCACGCGCCTCGTGCCGATGACCGACGATCCGGTACGTACGCGGCTGCGCTCCGGCCGCGAATGGCTGGACTTCCAGGATTATTTCGTGCGCCTGCGCTGCGAGCCCGCCGTGGAGGAAATTGCCTATGTCGGCGCCGAATCCGCACGGCCGCAGCCCGAGATCCTGGCGCTCCTCGGCGGCAAGGACCTGCGAGCGGTCGTCATCTGCCCATCCAATCCGTTCCTCAGCATCGAGCCCATCCTCGCGATTCCGGGCATGCGGTCCGCGATCGCGCAATGCGCTGCGCCGGTCGTGGCGGTGTCGCCGATCATCGCCGGCCGGGCCGTCAAGGGTCCGACGGCCAAGATGATGCGCGAATTCGGCATCGAGGTGACGGCGACCGCGGTCGCGCGCCATTACGCCCGGCTGATCGATGTGTTCGTGGTCGACGAAGCAGATGTCGATGCCGAGGTTCCGGGCGAGGTCGAATGCGTTACCGCGAGCACACTCATGGTCACGCTCGCCGACCGCAAACGGCTGGCACGTTCGGTGCTCGCCGCGGCCGACGCCATCTCACGCTCCCGGTAACCACCGGGCGCCTGGACTAGCGGTCGCCCGAGATCTGGTGACGGACCATCGAGACCACCTGGGCAACCAGCAGGCCGAGGGTGGCGATGCATTGAAAGGCGACGAATTCCATGGAGGCGCTCCGGCAAGGTAGCAGGGTCAAGTGCAGGGGCGCGCATGATAGGGACGCCGCGCGGCGGCCGCCGGACATGCCGCACGAATCCGGGAGATTGTGGCGTTCCGGCCGCCCGACGCCCGCGCGCCTGTGCCGGGCTGGCCGATGCGCGGTGACATAACGCGCCCTTGCTTGCCGGGCTATTGCACGGGCCGCTACATTCGGCCGCTCACTTGCTGGAGGATCATGGCATGACGACAGCGACATCGGCCCCGGCCGCGGGACTCGGGCGGCTCGCCGCCCCGCCATTCGTGGGTATCCTGGCGTTCGTGGCCGTACTCGGCATCGTGCCGCTGATGCACAGTGTCCTGCAGCTCGTGCTGGATGAATTCCCCGAGGGCTACGACACGCCGGTCAGTCTCGGCATCGGTGCCGTCGCGGTCGGCCTGATGATCTACGGCTCCCTGAGCCGGAGCGAGGCCGTCGGCACGTGGCTCGGCTTCATCGCCGCGCACCTCGTCTGGTCGGGCTGGATCGAGCTGTCGTTCCGTTTCAACCCGGTCTACATGGGCATGGGCCCGTTGATCGTCGACGGCGAGCATGTCCTGTCGGCCAGCCTGCTGTTCGTCGAGGCGACCGTCGGCCTGCTGATGGCGACGCTGCCGTTTTTCGTGTTCAACAAGGATACGCGTTGCAATGCCTTCATGTGGATCCAGCGCATGTGCCGTTACGACGCGGGCAAGCCGTCGGCGGCGAGCGAGCGCAATTTCGCGCGGATCACGTTCCTCGAGGTCCTGTACGTGGTCTGGTTCTGCTATGCCGTGTCGCTGTTCCTCGTCGATTCGCGGTTCTTCGGCCTGCATCACCCGGTGACCTATGTCGCGACTTTCCTGCTCGCGATCTGGGCCTTCTACCTCCTGATGCGGCTCGCGCGCTTCACCCGCATCCTGGCCGCGGTGCGCTACTCGATCCCGACCGCGGGCGTCATGTGGATCACGATCGAGATCACGCAGGAGTGGGGCCTCTACGAGGAGTTCTGGACGAAGCCGCGGGAATACGCCCTCGAGATGAGCCTGCTGCTCGGCGCCTTCGTCGTCGCATTGGTGCTCGCCGTCGTGATGCCGCGCCGGCGCACGGTCAGGCCCGATTGACGCGGCACGCGTAGCAGCCGTGGCGGGCGTTGTGCACGTGCAGGTAGCGGACTGAGGGCGCGCCGAAGAAGCGTTCGATCAGCGCTTCGAGTCCCGTCCCCGGGGTGACATCGGCGTCGAGCAGATCGTCACGTTCGTTGTATGCGCGCACCGAAAGCAGGCGGCGGCGCTGCTGTTCGGGCACTTCGCCCACGGCAAGCCGCGCCGCCGTGGCATGCCGGCGCACGAAGATCGGCCCCGACGATGCATACGGCCCGGTCGTCTGCTGATGCGGCCACGACAGCAGCAGCAGTTCCTCGCCGGCCTGCGCATCCTCGAGCGAGACGCGACAGGGATAGGCGTGCGGCGCGTCGGCGATGCGGGTCGCGATCCCGCGCGCGGCAAGCGCATTTGAATCGAGCGCGAACAACGGCGCGAAGGGTTCGGCGGGGAGTCCGACGATCTGGAATTTCATGTATGCAGGATGCGTCCTGCATTGCCGCGGCACACTCCGGATCCTGCGCCCGAATCCGTACTTTGAGATGCGTCAAGCTACAACGAATCGTTGTGGCCCATCCCCGGATGGTTGTTGGACAGCATTTCGCGGGCATCGCTAGGCTCGGCGAGCGAGCAAGTCGCACGTGTTCGCGCCAGGGGAGCTGCATGAAACCGTTCGTTCGCGTCTGCATTGCAATGTCGTCGATTCTCGGCGCCGCCACCGCCCTTGCGCAGGAGGCCGCCCAGAACGCCGTCACGCTCGACGAAATCGTCGTCACGGCGCGGCGTGCCGAGGAGAACCTGCAGAAGGTGCCGCTGTCGATCACCGCGATCGGCGAGTCGGACATCCAGGCGATGGGCCTCTCGCGCGTGGAGGACATCGCGGCCATGACGCCGGGCTTCTCGTTCCGCCAGGGCTTCGGGCGCGGCTTCGAACGCCCCGTGATCCGCGGCATGTCGAACATACAGGGTGCGGCCAACGCGGCGTTCTTCATCGACGGTGTGTTCGTCAACGGCGCCATCACGGGCTACAACCTCGACAATGTCGAGCGCATCGAGGTGATCCGGGGTCCGCAGTCCGCACTGTTCGGCCGCAGCACCTTTGCGGGTGCGATCAATTACGTGACGCGCAAGCCGACGGACGATTACGAAGGCAGCGTCAAGGTCTCCGCCGGCGAGTTCAATTACCAGGACATGAGCGCCTGGCTCAGCGGTCCGATCATCGACGGGCAGCTGAGGTTCCAGCTGAATGGCCGCTATTACAACAAGGACGGCCAGTACACGAATCTCGTGTCCGGAACGAAGGATATCGGTGGCCAGCGCACGAAGTCGGTGGGTGCCGTGCTCGACTGGACGCCGACGGGATGGTTCGACGCCACGCTGCGCGCGAATTATTCGGTCGACGCGGACGGACTGGCCCAGCTCGTCCGCCTCGGGGGCCCGGGGACGGGCCTGACCGCGGCCGACGTGCGCAATTGCTACCCGCCGCTGCCGGGGACACGGCGTCGCGGCTACTTCTGCGGCGTCGTGCCGGTATTCGACTTCCTCTCCGCCAACACGACGAACTACCGCGATGCCGGGCTCCAGCCGGGCCGGCAGGTGAACACGTTCCGTTCGAGCCTCGTGATGAGCGCCACCTGGCGCGACTACGTGTTCACGTCGACGACCAGTCTCGATCGCATCAGCAACTACGGGGCAGCCGACCAGGACTACAGTTCGCTGCGCGGCTTCGGCGGCGCATTCGAGTCCGTCGGCTTCTCGAACACCGACTACTGGAGCCAGGAGCTGCGCGCCGCGTCGCCGCGCACGGGGCGTCTGCGCTGGCAGGCGGGTCTCTACACGTACGAAGTGAATCCGGACAAGACCGCCTGGTCGGGCAGCCTCGTCGCCAATCCCATGGCGGGCCTGCCGGACCTGCCGGCCGTGATCACGCCGCAGGCCGTGGATTCGAGCACGAAGAACGAAGCGGTATTCGCCATGCTCGAGTTCGATCTGCTCGACGATCTGACACTGACCGCCGAAGGCCGATACGCGGAGGACAAGATCCACACGGGTGGGCGCTCCAGATTCTCGAAGTCGAGCAACAGCGGGTTCGTACCGGGCAGCTATTCGAGCGGCTGCACGGTCGCCAGCACGCCGATTGCCGGCAGCCCGAACCGCCAGACCCTGACTTGCTCGAATGCCTACGTGAACGACTCCTCGTTCAAGAATTTTCTGCCGCGCCTCACGGCAACCTGGCTCGTGTCGGACACGATGACGCTCTACGCACAGTATGCGAAGGGCAACAAGCCCGGTGGCTTCAATGCGGACGCCGAGAATGCGCGCACGGTACCGGCGGATCGCAGTGCGCTCGCGACGCTCGGCCTGCTGTCGTTCGACGAGGAGGAGGCGGACAGCTACGAAGTGGGGTTCAAGAGCCGCCTGTTCGACCGGCGCGTGCAGTTCAACACGGCGCTGTATTTCATCGACTGGACCAATCAGCAGCTGACGCAGACGAGCCCCGTGCGCGAAGAGGGCACGCCCGTGGGGGCGCCGGCGACGCCGCAGTTCACCACGTCGTATACGTCGAATCTCGGCAAGTCCGAGATCCGTGGCCTCGAAATCGAAATGCTCGCCGCGCTCAACCGGAACTGGGATCTGCGCATGACATATGCGCTGCAGGATGCCGAGATCAAGGAGTACCTGAGCTCGGACCAGTCCGATCTCGTCTTCGCGGGCCCGTACACCGGCTGCATCGCGGGTTCACAGTGCTATGCGGACTACCTTGCGGCCGGCGACCTGCGAGGCAACAAGCTGCCGCGCGTGCCGAAGCACCTGGCGTCGGCCTCGCTCGCGGCACACTACCCGATCGGCAACTGGGGTACGTTCAACTGGCGGGCCGATTACAGCTACGAGGCGAGCCGCTACGCGCAGGTACACAACCTCGCGGAGACCGGCGACTCGAACGTGGTCAACATGCGCGTCGGAATCGAGCGGGACGCATGGACGGCCACGCTCTGGGTCAACAATCTCACCGACGACAAGACTGCGATCGACATCATGCGCACCGTGGATCCGGCACTGTTCATCATCGTGCCCGTGCAGCCTCCGCTGCCGGGCACGGTGAGCGCGACGAATGCGCGTGATTTCGCGGTGACGCTGCCGGATCGGCGCATGTACGGGCTAACCCTGACGTACCGCTTCCGCTGATTCCGTAGACTCGCGCGATGACGATCTCACGCCGCGACTTCATGTTGGCTTCCGGTGCCGTGATGGCGACCGCCGCCGCCGCGCGCCCCGCGCACGCCGCGACGGTCCGCGACCTCGATGTGCTCGTCATCGGCGCAGGCCTGTCGGGCCTCGGCACGGCGCTCGCGCTCGAGGAGGCGGGACTGCGCGTGCGGGTGCTCGAAGGCCGCGACCGTGTGGGCGGACGGCTCTATACGCTGGACGACGTACCGGGCCATCCCGAGGCGGGAGGGAATTCCGTCGCCGCGGCCTATGGGCGCGTGATCGCGGCCGGCAAGCGTTACGGTGTCGAACTCGACGACATCGCGATGCGCGCCTTCGGCGGCGGACCGCCGGGCCTCTACATCGACGGTGCGGCGGTGGCGCCCGATGCCTGGGCGCAGCATCCGCGCAATCCGTTCTCCGGCGAGATGAAGGCGGTGCCGCCGGGTGCGTGGGCCGATGCGCTGCTGAAGCGCCACATGCCGGTGAAGGATCTCGGCCGGTGGTGGGATGCCGCGAATGCGCAGTACGACATTTCCGTCCATGACTTCCTGACATCACTCGGCGCGTCCGATGCGGCAATCCAGCTCGGGTTCGATGCGAACATCTCGTACGGCACGACCGCGCACGATGTCTCGCTGCTGATGCTCGCGTCCGTCGAGCAATGGCAGGTTCTGAATCGCAATGCCAATGCGCGCTTCATCGGTGCATTTCGCGGCGGCAATCAGCGCCTGCCAGAGGCGATGGCCCGGCAACTGAAGGGTGACCTGTTGCGGGGCCGGCGAGTCGTCGCGATTGCGACGGGCGCCGATGGCGCCGAAGTGTACTGCGACGACGGATCGCGCCATCGCGCGAAGGCCGTGGTGTGCTCCATGCCGTTCGCCACGCTGCGCCACGTCGCGATCGATCCGCTGCCGCCGGCGGCGCAGAACGCGGCCATCCGCACGATCGGTTACGTACCGATCACGCAGGTGCACATCGTCCCGAAGAAGAAGTTCTGGGAGAGCGACGGGCAGAACCCGTCGATGTGGACCGACGGCATCGCGGGTACGGTGTTTGCGCAGCGCTTCGGTTCCGATCCGAAGGAAGTGATGAGCCTCACCTGCTGGGCGCGCGGCCTCAAGGCACAGTATCTCGACCTGCTCGGCCCGGAAGCCGCGGGTCGCGCGGTCGTGGCCGAACTCGAGCGGCTCCGTCCTGCAGCGAGGGGCGCGCTCGAAGTGGCCAAGGTGCGCTCCTGGGCGACCGATCCGTTTGCGGCGGGCGTGTGGTCATACTACCGGCCAAGGCAGGTTGCGGCATTCGCGAACGAGCTGGCGAAGCCGCACCAGCGGCTGTTCTTCTGCGGCGAACACACGGCGCTCGGCAGTCGCGGCATGGAAGCGGCGCTCGAGTCGGCGGAACGCGCTGCGGTCGAAGTGCAGCTCGCGCTCGGCTGACGCGCAGCGTCAGTCGGGGCGCGTGAGGGCACGCACTTCTTCGTCCCGTCCCGTCAGCTGCCAGCGGATCAGCGAAACGGGGATCAGTCCCGCCGAATTAACTTCCTCGAACCAGCGCGACGTGGTGAAGGCGTCGCCCAGCTGCCTCGATCGCTCCTGCAGCAGCTGCTCGAGGAGGAATTTCCCCGTCAGGTAGCTCGTGCCGTACCCCGGCTGGCGCAGGTAGAGACCCTGCTCGAAGCCGAGGAGATCGAGGTCCTCACGCATCCACCCGCGCGGTGTCCAGGCGACGTGGAAGTCGGCCGCCTCCTTCATCGTGAAGAGGTTCGCGTGCGCGTAGAGGGAGCCGAGGCCGCGCGCTGCGCGCTGCGCGAGCATGATCCACACGATCTCGCGGGCACGCGGGTTGTCGTCGTAGAGACCCGCATGCAGCATGAACTCTTCCATGGCGGTCGCCATGCCTTCGGCGCGGCTGTCCCAGATGTTGTAGAGGAGCGCGCCGCGGCGCAGCGGGCTCGGGTGGGGCGCGATGCGCATCCGCGCGAGGTCCCACCAATGGTAGAAATGCGTGTAGAGCGTCATCGGCTCGCGATGGGTTGCCATCGCGAAGAAGTTGCGCGTGGCTTCGGGGGTGAACTCGCCGATCTGCGCACGGATCGCGCCGGCCATGTAGTCGTGGATCGGCAGGATCTGCCTCGACGCGAGGAAAGCCATGTACTTGTCAACGGCCGCTTCACCGCGCGTACGGAATTCCGCCGGGCTCGCCGTCACGTGCAGCGGGGGCAGGCCCCGGTTGCGCGCCTCCTCGAACCGCAGCGCCGCGTGCGCACGGGCCAGCTCGCGCTTCAGGAGTGCAACTTCGTCGTCCCAGGTGAGCGGCACGAGATGCACATGCCGCAGGCTCCAGTTGTAGTTCTCCTTGCCGATGCCCGACGGCCCCGTTTTCGAGGGCGCCTCGCGCTCGAGCCACGCGACGAACTCGTGTGTCGCGCGCTGCGCGCTGCGGAGGGCGTCACGGAACTCCGCGCCGCTGCCCGTGGTCTTCGCCGCCAGTGCGTCGAGCGCCACCTGCTGACCTTTCAGCGTTCGAATGCCGACGGCCCACAGATCCCGCGCGTTCCCGGTGAGATTGCCCCTGGCCTGGGCGAGGAGGGGCGCAACGGTGCGCAGCTCCTGCGCGAGCTGCGTCTCGGCCGCGGGTGTCAGCGGAAACGCGTAGGTCCACAGTTCGATGGCCGCGTGATTCGTCGGCCCTTCGTGCGCCGGTGTATCGCTCTGTTCCGTCCAGAGCGACAGATAGAACCCGGGATCGCGCTCCCACGGCTTCAGGACCCGCACGTGGAAGTCGAAACCGTTCATCTCCGCGCGCAGCAGTTCGTAGTCGACCTGTTGCTCGACCGGCCATCGGCCGGGATCGAGCGCGGCGAGGCGTGCGCGCCAGCGGGGCAATTCGGCATGCCGTCTCGCAAGGGTGCTGGCGGTGTAGTCGGGCACGCCGTCGCGCACGGGCGGCGCCTCGAAGGCGCGCCACTCGGCGAAGAGTTGCGCGAGGTCAGGGGCCGTGCCGCCGGAGGCGGCGCCGAGGATCACGCCCATCGCGGCTGCCTGCAGGGTCATGGGCCGGAATCATGCGCCGTTCGGCGCAGTCGTCAATGGGGTGAAGATGCCGCTGCAAGCGGTGCGATGAGGTCGGGGCCATCGTTGCGCGGCGAGTTCACCCGGAGGCCCACGCGATGCGCCACCATCAGGTCGGCCGGGTAGGGGACGAGGCTTTCGCGGGCGTCGTCGGCCGTGCCTGCAAGCCACGCGTCCTCTCGTTCCCGCGCGAGGATCGCGGGCATTCGCTGTTTCGTGTTGTGGATATCGGCGAGGAGCGCATTGGCCGGCATCGTGATGATGGTTGCGCTCTCGATGGTCGCGCCGTCCGGCGACACGCTGCGGTCCCAGAGGCCGGCAAAGCCGAATGCCGCCCGGTCGGCGAGATGAATGTAGAACGGCTGCTTGCGGCCGGGTTCATCGACGCGCCACTCGTAGAATCCGGCCGCGGGCAGGATGCAGCGCTGGCCCCGCTTCCAGGGTCCGCGCCAGCTCGCTGCGGTTTCGAGGGTCTCGATGCGCGCATTGATGGTCGGATACTTCGGCAACTCGCCGTGCGTGAAAAATGGCACGAGCCCCCAGCGCAGCAGTACCCATTCCGCGCCGTCACTGCCGCGGCGCAGGGCCGGCACGTTCGCCGTCGGGGCGACGTTGTAGCTCGCACGATAGCGAAAGGGCGGTGGCACGCGGCGAAACTCGCGCTCGAGCGCAGACTCGTCAGGCGTCACATACCGGCCGCACATGCGCCGATCTTACGGTGTGGCCCGGGAAAGTGGCACCATGGTGCAAGTCGGTCGAACCGGGGGACGAAACGATGACGACACAGCCACTTCGCGTGCGCACCGCGTGGGTGCTCGCGCTCGCGGTGGGTTGGCTCGCCGGCTGCCAGAGCGCGCCTCGCCCGATCGACCTGCTGATACGGGACGCGACGATCTACGACGGTCGTGGCGGTGAGCCGTATCGTGGCGTGGTGGCTGTCGACAAGGGGCTCATCGTCGCCGCGGGCCCGTCGGCGCCGGGATTGCGCGCGACGCGAACGATCGATGCCCATGGCCTCGCGGTTGCGCCGGGCTTCATCAATGTGCTGTCCTGGGCGGCGGACTCGCTGTTCCACGACGGTCGGGGCATGAGCGATCTCAAACAGGGCGTCACGCTCGAGATCTTCGGGGAAGGCGACTCCTACGGGCCGCTCACGGCGTTGAGCCGCGCCGAGATGCTGAAAACGCAGGGTGATATCCGCTACGACATCACCTGGACCTCGCTCGGCGGGTTCCTCGACACGCTCGCGAACAAGGGCGTGTCGCCGAACATCGCCTCGTTTGTCGGTGCCGCGACGGTGCGCATCCACGAACTCGGCTACGAGAATCGCGCGCCGACGGCTGCGGAACTCGCGCGCATGCAGGATCTCGTGCGCGCCGCGATGCGCGAAGGGGCCCTCGGCGTCGGCAGTGCGCTCATCTACGCACCCGGCACATACGCGCGCACCGATGAACTCACGGCCCTCGTGCGTGCGGCCGGCGAATATGGCGGGGGTTACATCTCGCACATCAGGAGCGAGGGCGATCGCCTGCTCGAGGCGCTCGACGAGCTGATCGGCATTGCGCGCGCGACCGGCGTGCACGCGGAAGTGCACCACCTGAAGGCGGCGGGCGAAGCGAACTGGCCGAAGATGCGCGAGGCGATCGCACGCATCGATGCGGCACGCGCCGCGGGTCTCGGCATCACCGCGAACATGTATACCTACACGGCCGGTGCGACCGGCCTCGATGCGGCGATGCCGCCGTGGGTGCAGGAAGGGGGCATCGACGCCTGGGTCGGGCGGTTGCGCGACCCGGCCATCGCGGCGCGCGTCGCACAGGAAATGCGCGCGCCCGGAAAGGACTGGGAGAACCTCTACCACGCGGCCGGGAGCGCGGATCGCGTATTGCTGATCGGGTTCAAGAGCGAGCAGCTGAAGGCCCTGACCGGCAAGACGCTCGCCGAGGTCGCGCGCATGCGCGGCGTCACGCCGGAAGAAGCGGCGATCTCGCTCGTGATCGAGGATCACACGCGGGTCTCGACGGCGTACTTCCTGATGTCGGAGGACAACGTGCGGCTCGGGTTGTCCCAGCCCTGGGTGAGCATCGATTCGGATGAAGGCGCGCTCGCCCCCGAGGGAGCATTCCTCGCGAGCACCAACCACCCGCGCGCCTATGGCAGCTTCGCGCGGTTCCTCGGCAAGTACGTGCGCGACGAGAAGGTGACGACCCTGCCGGATGCCATACGTCGCCTTACGCGCCTGCCGGCGGAGAACTGGAAGCTGCGGGGTCGCGGCTGCCTCGATGCGGGGTGTCACGCCGATATCGTGATCTTCGATCCGGCGACCATTGCCGATCATGCGACCTTCGCCGACCCGCGCCGCTTCGCGACCGGTGTCGTCGACGTGTTCGTCAACGGCGTGCAGGTGATCGCGGACGGCGAGCACACGGGTGCGACGCCGGGCCAGGTCGTGCGCGGCCCGGGCTGGTGAGGAATGGCACCAGGCTCTACTCGCCGCGCAAGCGGGCGATCATGCGCCTCCAGTGCTCGGGCGTGCGGGTACCCCGGGCGACGAGCGCGTACACCGCGGGGACGACGACGAGCGTGAGCAGCATGGAGATCAGCACGCCGTAGACGACGACCACGCCGATCGGCTGCCGGCTCTCCGCACCCGCGCCCGTGGCGAGAAGCAGCGGCAGCGCGCCGAATGCGCTGCACAGGCTCGTCATGAGCACCGGACGCAATCGCGTGACGGAGGCCGCCACGATGGCCTCGTGGAAGGCCGCGCCCCGGTCGCGCAGCTGGTTCGCGAACTCGACGATCAGCACTCCGTTCTTGGCTGCGAGGCCGACCAGCATCACGACCGCGATCTGGCTGAAAACATTGACGGAGGCGCCGTACAGCCACAGCCCGCCGACCGCCCCGACGATCGCGAGCGGCACGGTCGTCATGATGACAAACGGCAGGATGAAGCTCTCGAACTGCGCGGCGAGCACGAGAAACACGATGAGCAGTGCCCCGAGGAACGTCCAGTACAGCGAACGGCTCGCCTGCAGGTATTCGCGCGATTCACCGTCGAAGTCGAGCTTGGCGCTCGGCGGCAATTCCTCGTGCACGATCTGCCTGAAGTACCGCACCGCCTCGCCCATCGGATAGTCTCCCGCGAGGCCGGCCGTGATCGTGATCGAGCGCAGCCGGTTGAAGCGATTCAGCTGCGTGGCGGTGGCCGTTTCCCGCAGTTCGACGACACTCGACAGCGGCACGAGGGCACCGCTTTTCTCCGCGCGCACGTAGAGATTCTCGAGATCGGCAGGGGAGGCGCGATTCTCGCTCCGGCCCTGCAGGATCACGTCATATTCACGTCCTTCCCGGATGAACGTCGTGGCGGTGCGCGAGGCGAGCATCGTTTCGAGTGTCCGGGCGATCGCGTCGAGCGACAACCCGAGATCGGCAGCGCGGTTGCGATCGATCGCCACGTCCATCTGCGGCTTGCGTTCCTTGAAGTTCGAATCGAGATTGGTGAGGCCCGGATTCGTGGCCGCACGCGCGAGGAGCTTGTCGCGCCAGGTCGCGAGCGTGGCGTAGTCCGGGCCCATGATCACGACCTGCAGCGGATCGCTGCCGCCCCAGTTGAAGGCCGAGGGCGTCGACACGTTGGCGCGCACGCCCGGGAGTCTCGCGACCGCGGCCCGGATCGACGCCGCGATCTCGCGGGCACTGCGTGTGCGCTCATTCCAGTCGGTGAGCACGACGAGCCCCATGGCCTGGTTCACATCGCCGCTCGAACCGCCGCCGCGACCGCCAGGCACGCGGACCTGGTAACGCGAGATGCCCCCGCTCTGCATCTCCGCCGCGAAGATGGCCTCGAGGCGTGCCGCATAGTCGTCCATGTACTCGAGCGAGGCGCCTTCCGGCCCCGTGAGCGACACGCGCACCATGCCACGGTCGTCGTCCGGAGTGTTTTCCTCGGGCAGCCGCAGGAAGACCGCGATCGCGACCGCAAACACGGCGAGCGCGACACCGACCGTGCGCCACGGGTGATGCAGCAGGCGCGCCAGCACGCGCCGATAGCGCTCGCTCAGCGCCCTGAACACGCGGTCGATCGATTCGCTCACGCGACTGCGGGTGGCGCCGCCGGAGAACAGCTGCGAGGTCATCATCGGCGCGAGCGTGAGCGCGACGAAACAGGAGAACAGGATCGCGGCGGCGAGCGTGAAGCCGAATTCGCCGAACAGGCGCCCGACGCGGCCGCTGAGGAACGAGACCGGCACGAATACCGCGGCGAGCACCAGCGTCGTCGCGATCACGGCGAAGCCGATCTCGCGGCTGCCGTCGATCGCGGCGAGGAGGCTCCGCTCGCCGTGTTCGATGCGCCGGTAGATGTTCTCGAGCACGACGATCGCGTCGTCGACGACGAGGCCGATCGCGAGCACGATGCCGAGCAGTGTGAGCGTGTTGATCGTGAAGCCCATCGCGTAGATCGCGGCGCAGGCGCCGAGGATCGAGACGGGAATGGTCACGGCCGGAATCAGCGTCGCGCGCCAGTCGCCGAGGAAGGCGTAGATCACGACGAGCACCAGCACGACCGAGATCCCGAGCGCGATCAACACCTCGCGCATCGAGGACTTGATGAACTCGGCGCGGTCCATGTTGATGCCGATGCGCGTGCCCTCGGGCAGGTCGGCGTTGATTGCGTCGACCTCGGCGCGGGCCACCGCGGCGACCGCGAGTGCATTCGCATTGGCCTGGGGCTCGAGTCCGATCGAAATGCCGGCGATGCCGAAGGTGCGCGATATCGTGCGCTCGTTCTCCGCGGCGAGCGCGACACTTGCCACCTCCCCGAGCCGTACCAGGTAACCATCGGGACTGCGGCCGACCACGATCTGGCGAAAGTCGTCGGGCGTGGCGAGCCCGGCGGCGGTATTGAGCACGAACTCGCGTGCCCGGGATTCGAGGCGGCCGGCCGGCAGCTGCACGTTCTCGCGGCGCAGCGCCGCCTCGACGTCGGTCACGGTCAGGCGGCGCGCCGCGAGGGCATCGCTGTCGAGCCATATGCGCATCGCGTACCGGCGCTCGCCGCTCAACTGCACGCGTGCCACGCCGGGGACGGCGGCAAAGCGGTCGGTGACATTGCGCTCGACGAAATCGGACAGTTCGAGCACGGACATCCTGTCGCTCGCGATGTTCACGAAGATGATCGGCTCGGCACTGCTGTCGGCCTTGACGATCTCCGGCGGGTCGGCCTGGTCGGGCAGGTTGCCGAGCACGCGCGCGATGCGGTCGCGCACGTCGTTGGCGGCGGCGTCGATGTTGCGTGCCAGGTCGAACTCGACGCTCACCTGCGAGCGGCCGTCGACGCTCGCCGACTTCAGCTTCTCGACGCCTTCGAGGCCCGCGATGCGCTCCTCGATCGGCTGGGTGATTTTCGTCTCGATGATCTCGGCCGACGCGCCGAGGTAGCGTGTCTCGACAGAGACGACCGGTGGATTGATATCCGGGAACTCCCGGACGGTCTGCCACAGGCGCGCGAGTGCGACGAGGCCGACGACGATCAGCAGCAGGCTCGCGACGAGCGCCAGGACCGGGCGCTCCACCGACAAGGCGGAGATGCGCATCAGTCGCCGGGCGCGCGCAGCACAGGCGCAGCCCGTTCGGCCACGGAGGGCGCGCGACTCGTTCGGCCGGGCCCGGTCTTGTAGAATGGCGCAGTCATGATCAGTGTCGCGAAACGTCTCTTGTGGCTGTCCGCCGTGCTGGTCGCGCCCGCGTCGCAGGCCACCATGTACCCGTTGCCGGAGCACGGATCGGCGCTCTTCGGCAGCGTAGAGCATACCGTGACGACGTACGAGGACACACTCATCGACCTCGGGCGCCGCTACAGCCTCGGTTACGAGGAAATCCGTCGCGTCAATCCGGACGTGGATCCGTGGTTGCCGGGCGAGGGCACGGCGGTCGTGCTGCCGGGCCAGCGCATCCTGCCGTCAGGTCCACGCGACGGCATCGTCGTCAACCTGCCCGAGCATCGGCTCTACTACTACCCGAAACCGAAGAAGGGCGAAAAGCCTGTCGTCTACACGTATCCGGTGAGCATCGGCAAGATGGACTGGCACACGCCGCTCGGCAAGACCCGCATCGTCCAGAAGGAGAAGAACCCCGTCTGGTATCCGCCTGCCTCGGTGCGCAAGGAGCACGCCGAGCGCGGCGATCCGCTGCCGGCGGCCGTACCCCCGGGCCCCGACAATCCGCTCGGAGCCTACAAGATGCGGCTCGCGATCGGGGGCGGAAGCTACCTGATCCACGGCACCAACAATCCGGCGGCCGTCGGCATGGCGATCACGCACGGCTGCATCCGCATGTACCCCGAGGACATCGAGCAGCTGTACTCGATGGTGCCGGTCGGCACGAACGTCTATCTCGTCAACGAGCCGGTCAAGGTCGCGTTCGTCGACGGCGAGGTGTACATGGAAGCGCATCCGCCGGTGGACGACGAAGGCCAGGTGGCGCCGATCGACGTGAACGATTTCGCTGCCCGCCTCGACAAGCTGCTCGGTGCGACGCGCACGGCCGTGCACTGGGACTACGCGCTCGACATGCTGAAGGGCGGCACCGGCATGCCGGTGCTCATCGGCATCGAGGCCGACGACGATGCACCGGCGAGCGATGCGCCGCTCGCCTCGGGCAACACTCCGCCGGCTCCCGGGCCCTGACACGCGCTTGCGCCGGGGCATCGCAGTACTCGGCCCCGCGGCCTTTCTCTACACGGTCGTCGCGGCGCCTCCCGCAGCCTTCACGGGACCTGCGTGGACAACCCTCGGACTCGCGGTCTGGATGGCGATCTGGTGGGCCACCGAAGCCGTACCGCTCGCCGCGACGGCGCTGCTGCCGTTGCCGATCGTGCCGCTGATCGGGGTTCCCGGGTCCGCACAGGTGCTGACCGAGTACGCAAACCCGACGATCTTCCTGATCCTCGGCGGATTCCTGCTGGGCCTCGCGATGGAACGCTGGCGGCTCCATGCACGCATCGCCTACGCGATCATCGCGGCGGTCGGCAGCCATCCGCGACGGCTCGTGCTCGGCGTGATGGTCGCCACGGCCTTCGTGAGCATGTGGGTGTCGAACACGTCGACGACCCTGATGATGTTGCCGGTCGCGAGTTCGATCGTCGCGCTCGTCGCGTCTGGCGGCCGCGAGTCAGCGGCGCGCAATTTCGCGACCGCGACGCTGCTCGGGGTCGCCTATGCCGCGACGATCGGCGGCCTCGGCACGCTGATCGGCTCGCCGACGAACGCGCTGGTGCAGGGGTTCATGGCGAAGAGCTTTGCCTACGACCTGAGCTTCGCGACCTGGCTGTCGTTCGGCATTCCGACGGTGCTCGTGCTGTTGCCCCTTGCCTGGTGGTTGCTCACGCGCATCGCGCTGCCGTTCGACCTGCCGGCGGACGTACTGCCGCGCGACACGATGCGCCGTGCCCTGCACGAACTCGGGCCGATGCAGCCTGCGGAGCGCCGCGTGGCGGCCGTCGCCTGCGTGACGGCAGCGCTGTGGATCGCTCGCCCCTGGCTCGATGCGCTGCCGGGCCTGCACGGCCTCAGCGATACGGTCATTTCGATGGTGGCGGGGCTCGCGCTCTTCGTGTTGCCGGCCGGCGGCGACGCGGGCGCGGCCCCGCTGCTGGATGCCGACGCATTGCGGCGCGTGCCGTGGGATGTACTGATCCTCTTCGGCGGAGGCCTCGCGCTCGCGGCCGCGATCCAGTCGAGCGCGCTGTCCGCCACGTTCGGCGTCGCACTGCGCGGCATCGCCCATTGGCCGGCCCTCGCACTCACGCTCACGATCGTGCTGTTGCTCGTGTTCTGGACCGAGTTCAACAGCAATACGGCAACGGCCGCGACTTTCATGCCGGTGCTCGCCGCGATGGCGGATGGCAACCCCGCGACGATCCTGCTGCTGATCGCGCCGGCGGCGATGGCGGCATCGGCGGGCTTCATGTTGCCGGTCGGCACGCCGCCGAACGCCATCGTGTTCGGTACGGGGCGCATATCGATGAAGCAGATGCTCAAGGCGGGATTGCAGGTCGATCTCGCGGCCGTGCTCGTGATCACCCTCGTGACGACTGTCGTGCTATGAATGACACGCCGGACCTGCGGTCGCTGCGCGATGCGTTCGGCGCCTTCGCCACCGGCGTGACGGTGGTCACCGGCACGAAAGTGAACGGCGAGCCGGTGGGCGTCACCGCGAATTCGTTCACGTCGGTGTCGCTGTCACCACCGCTCGTGCTCTGGTGCCTGCAGCGCGAGAGCACGAGCATTGCGGCATTCACGCCGGGCCGCGCATTCGCGGTACACGTTCTCACGCTCGCGCAGCAGGCGACCGCCATGCACTTCGCGCGTCGCGCCACCGTCAAGTTTGCGCCGGGGGAGCACACGGACGGCGGCACGCCCCCGGGCATAGATGGTGCGCTGTGCCGGCTCGACTGCACGGTGGAAGCGCTGCACGATGGCGGCGATCACCTGATCGTCCTCGGCCGTGTGGCGCGGGTCGCATACGCCGACGGGACGCCACTCGTGTTCCAGGGCGGCGTGTTCGGGCGATTCACGCCGCTGCCGCGGGCACGGCACGTCGAAGCGTGGGAAACCTTCGACGGCGACTGGTTCTGAGGTTACTGCGCCGCCGCGAGCTTGCGCAGTGAATCCTGCAGGTTCGCGCGCACGACCGCGGCGCGCGGCGCGGTGGCCGGTGCCCGGTGCGTGGTTTCGTCCAGTACCCGCGTGAGGCCCTGCAGGGTACGGCGCGCCTGGTCCCGTTGAGGGCCGGCAGGCCGGCGCGATGCCGTCGCGTACATCGCCTGCGCGTAGCTCGAGATCGACTCGACGATCGCATCCGGCCGATCGGCAGCGAGCGCAGCGCGGGTGCGCAGGCCAAATAGCGCGGAGGTCGGCTGCACGACGAGCGCGCGATCGAGCATCGCGAGTGCCTCGTTTCCATAGGCACGACGCGCCTGCGGCGTCGCGACGCGGGTTCGCCAGTCGACTCGCACCTGCAGTGCATCGATCGCCCATGGGCGCATCCACGGTATCGCGGCGAGATCGCCGTCCATGGCGACCAGATCGTCCCAGCGCTCGTTCGCGGCAGCGTGGATGGCGTCGAGCACGAGCCGGGGCTCACCCGCGAGCGCCTGCGCGATTTCCGCGACTTGCGGTGGCGCCGTGCCATGGGCGAGCGAAGCCAGAAACGGCCTCACGGTCTCGAAGCGCAGCTCGGGGTCGTCCGGGTAACGGCCGAGCGACTCGCGAAAGAGCCGCAGCCCCGCGTCGGTATCGCCGCCCGTCATGGCCGACAGCGCGCGCACGTACGCGCCCTGTGGCGTGTCGCCGAGATTGGCGCCGAAGCGGGCGATGCGGTCGCGCTCGCTCGGGTCGAGGGCGACATAGGTCGAGAGGCGGCGCGCGATGTAGCTCATCGACAGGCGCCGCGCGAGTGCGCCGAACACCACGCTGTCCGCGCGCT
Source organism: Steroidobacteraceae bacterium (assembly GCA_019187185.1). Lineage (GTDB taxonomy): Bacteria > Pseudomonadota > Gammaproteobacteria > Steroidobacterales > Steroidobacteraceae > CADEFQ01. The sequence continues at coordinate 180,437 of JABAQU010000015.1, forward strand.
GCAGCGGGTCGCCGGATGCGAGCACGCGCCCCGCGGCATCGGCGGTCAAGCCGCGCCCGCGCCTGTACATGCGTGCGGTGGCGAGGCGGTTCATGTCGTCGGTGATGAGCGGTGCGTCGGCGGCCAGCCGGCGTGCTCCGTCGGCATCCGCCACGAGCGCGGCGACGAGATCTTCCGCGCCGTTGATGCCGAAGCGCGCGTAGTGCAGCGGCGAGAGGCTGAGGGGCAGGCCGGTTGCCGCGAACTGTGTTTCCGGTTCGAGCGGTGAGTCAGAGGCGAGGAAGACCAGCGTGTTCGGATCGGGGCGGTAGATGCGCACTGCGGCGAATACGTCGAGCAGCGTCGCGGTGAGCGAGCGCAGCAGGCCCTCGTCCAGGAACGCGATGTTCATCCACTGGACGAAAACGCCGCCCGGAGTGAGGTGCGCGCGCGCCAGCCGGAGGAACTCGCGTGTATAGAGGTGGGACGCGCCTGCCGTCCATGGATGCGACGGTTGCGAGACGATTGCATCGTAGCGCCGGTCGGTCAGCATGAGCGCGCCACGGGCATCGTTCATGACGATGTCGAGGCGCGGGTCGAGCAGCGGATCCCGTCGTCGCAGTTCTCGTATTCCGCGATTGGCGGCAATGACCCGCGGTTCGAGCTCGATCACGTCGATCTCGCGGACCGAAGGCGGCACGCCTTCGACCACGACTCCGCCGCCATAGCCGACGACCAGCATGCTCCCGGTCGCGGGCCGGGCAATGACCGCGAGCGGGGACAGCCAGTACTCGCCGCTGAAACGGGGCGCGATACCTGGCGTGTCCATCATGGCTTCGGGCAGGCCGTTGGTGCGCAGGACGAGCCCGCCGTCCTGCCCGAGCACGACGACATCCGCGCTCCGGCCGACATCGTAGTAGAGGAGTGTGCCTTCTGACGGGATATCGAGCGGCGATGCGAGCAGGAGGCGCGTCGGGACCGCCGGCCGGAACAGGGCCATGGAGACCAGTGCCAGCGCGGTCGCGGTGACCGGCAGTGCGAGTCGGTGTCGCAGAAAGATCCACGCCGCCACCGCGGCGATCGCGGTGCTCGCGATCACTGCCGCGTGGATCGCGCCCTCGTAGCGCAGGGCCGGAATGATCACGAAGCCGGCCGCGATCGCGCCAAGGATCGCGCCGACCGTATTCCATGCGTACACGCGGGCACTCGCGGCGCCGGCCGCATCGGGGCCGGTCGCGAGCAGGCGCACGGCGAGCGGCCAGGTCGCGCCGATGAAGAGCGTGAGCGGCAGCAGCAGCGCAAACCCGAAGAATGCATTGCCGGCGAGCCCGCCGCGTGCGGGCAGGTACCTGTCGAGCGCGAGAAAGGCGCACGCGGCAGTGACTGCCGCACCGATCTCGCAGCAGACGAAGAGCGTGGCGGCGCGCTCACGCGTCGTCGCGAGCCAGGACGCGAAGCCTCCGCCGAGCGCGATGCCCGTCAGGAAGCTCGCCACGATGACGCCGAACGCAAAGATGCTGCTGCCGACGACATGGCTCAGGATGCGCGTCCAGAGCACCTCGTGCAGGAACGTGACGGCGCCCGACAGCAGCATCAGCGGCAGGATCCACCGCGCGGTGCCGCCGCGTTCCGCCGCGCGCACCGGCGACTCAGGGGGCGGCACCGCGGAGGGCCGCATGCCACGCGACACCGCGGCGGCGAGCAGGAAGACGACGACGTTGAACGCGGCCGCGGTCAGGATCGTCGCACGCAGCCCGAGCGCCGGCAGCAGCCAGAACGATGCGAGCAGCACCCCGGCGACAGCGCCGGCGGTGTTGGCGGCATACAGCAGGCCGATGCGCCGGCCGATCTCGATCTCCCTGTGCACGGCGTGGCGCGCCAGCAGGGGCAGCGTGGCGCCCATCAGCGTGGCGGGCAGGGCGAGCACGACAAAGGCGCTCGCGAGGAAATACAGCGACAGGCTGCCGTGCTCGCTCGACGGAGGCGCCGGCTGGCCGCCGAAGAGCGCGTGCAACGCGAGGTCGCTCGCGTGCAGCAACAGGGGAACGACGAGGACGCCGCCGACGGCGATGCCGAGTTCGAGCACCGCATAGGCGAGCACCGGTCGCGACACGCGTGGCAACAGCCGCTCGATCAGCGCCGCACCGAGTGCGAGCCCGCCCATGTACGCCGCGAGCACCGTCGCGACGGCGAGCTCCGAGGTGCCGAACACGAGCGCGAACTGGCGCGCCCAGGCGATCTGGTACACGAGCGCAGCGAGCCCGCTCAGCGCGAAACAGGCGCCGAGCACGAGCAGCGTCGTCGTGTCGCGGGCACTGCCCGCATGCACATTGACAGCGTCCCGTGTCCGCGACATGGTGCGCGAGTCTAGCAGCCGACCGGATACGCATGCAGGCATCGGGCGTCATCACGATCACCACGGACTTCGGTCATCAGGGGCCGTTCGTCGGCGTCATGAAGGGCCGGATCTACAGCCGCCTGCCCACGGCGCGCATCGTCGACCTGACTCATGAAATCCTGGTGCACTGGCCTGCCGAGGCGGGCTTCTGGCTGGCCCGATCCTTTCATTACTTTCCGCCGGGCACGGTGCACGTCGCGGTCGTCGATCCGGGTGTCGGCACTGCGCGCGACATCGTCGCGGTGAGCCTCGCGGAGCATGTGTTCCTCGCGCCGGACAACGGGCTGCTGGCGCCGCTCGTGGCACGCGCGGAGGGTGCGCGCATCACGCGGGTCGATCCGCAGTCGCTGGCGCGTTACTCGATCACGCGCCCGAGCGCCACCTTCCACGGGCGCGACATCTTCGCACCACTCGCAGCGGAGCTCGCGGCAGGTCGCTGCCGGCCCGAGGACCTCGGGGCCGAGGTCGGGACACTGGTGCCGTCGTGGGTGGAGGATGCGAGCGGGGATGACAGTGCGGTGAGCGGCGTCGTGATCACGCTCGATCACTTCGGCAACCTGATCACCAACATCGACGCGCACTGGGTGATCCGCATGGGCTCCCCGCGCGTCTATGCCGCGAACCATTCGTGGCCACTGCTGCGCACGTACGGCGACGTCAAGCCGGGCGAATACCTCGCGCTCGTGAACTCCTTCGGCGTCGTGGAAATCGCACGAGCCGAACAGAGTGCCGCCGAAGGGCTCGGACTGTCCCGCGGGGCACCCGTGGTGGTTCGGGATACCGCCCGATTGCCGTGAAAATCAGGGGCTTGCATGCGGGCGCGAATTCGCTATAGTTCGCGTCTCCCTGCGCCTACATTTTGCGCATAACCCCCTGATTAACATACATTTTCTTGCAGGCAGCCGTGGTTAGCGAACGCGACAGCGACAGCTTCGATCTGGACGACGAATTCCTTGGTGAGGCCACTTCCGACGACCCGCGGGAGTACGACCGGATGCTCGACAAGGTCGACAAGCGTACCCGCACGCAGCCCGGCAAACGCGGCAAGGCGGCCTGGAGCCGGCTCGAGGAAGTCCTGGCCGACCGCCGCCTCGAGAAAGACCTGCGCGACGTATTCGAAGACGACGCCTGACGTCCCGTGGCGACCGCGGTGGATTCCCCATGGGTCGTGCTGAAATTTGGCGGCACGAGCGTCTCGACGGCGCCCAACTGGCAGCGCATCGCCGACATCGCACGGGCGCGCCGTGCGGAGGGACTGCGTGTCCTGATCGTTCACTCCGCGCTGAGCGGCATCACCGACCGCCTCGAGCGCCTGCTGGAAGGCGCGCTTGCCCGGGACTACGCGCCCATCCTCGCCGAGGTCGAGAACCGGCATCGCGCGCTGGCCGCCGAGCTCGGTGTCGAGGTGGGGCCGAGCCTCGAAGGCAGTTTCGATGAACTGCGACGCCTCGCCGACGGCATCGCGCTCGTCGGCGAGGTGAGCGACCGCACCCGCGCACGCGTCGTGTCGAATGGCGAACTGATGGCGACCGCACTCGGCGCCGCGTTCCTCGAAAGGCAGGGGCTCGCGCCGCGCTGGGCGGATGCGCGGCGGATGCTGCATGCCGAGGAACGCAAGGGCGCGTCGATGAAGGCGAGCACGCTGTCGGCGACCTGCGGCTTCGCGCCGGACGATGCGCTGATTCGCGAGCTCTCGAACGGCCCGGGACTCGTGATCACCCAGGGTTTCATCGCGAGCGACGATGAGGGCCACACGGTGCTGCTCGGTCGCGGTGGCTCGGATACCTCGGCGGCGTATTTCGCGGCGAAGCTGCGTGCGAAGCGACTCGAGATCTGGACCGACGTGCCCGGCATGTTCAGTGCCAATCCGCGCACCACGCCGGCCGCGCGCTTGCTGAAAGCGCTGCACTACGACGAGGCGCAGGAGATCGCGACGAGCGGCGCCAAGGTGCTGCATCCGCGATGCATCCTGCCGGTGCGCCAGTACGGCATCCCGCTGTCCGTCCACGACACGCACCACCCGGAGCTCACGGGCACGATGGTCAGCGCGCAGGGGGGCGGCGAAGCACAGGTGAAGGCCGTGTGCGTCAAGAAGGGCGTGACCCTGGTCTCGCTCGACAGTCCCGGCATGTGGCACCAGGTCGGCTTCCTCGCCGACGCGTTCCAGGTGTTCAAGTCGCAGGGCCTGTCGATCGACCTCGTGTCGACGTCCGAGACCAGCGTGACGGTTTCGCTCGACCCGGCTGCCAACACGCTTGACGCGTCGGTCCTCGATGCGCTGGTCGACGCACTGTCCGAACTGTGCCGCGTGCAGATCATCGGGCCGTGTGCGTCGGTCAGCCTCGTCGGGCGCAACATCCGCGCGATCCTGCACCGGCTCGGCGATGCGTTCGACCTCTTCGAGGAGCAGCGCATCTACCTCGTGAGCCAGGCAGCGAACGACCTCAATTTCACGTTCGTGGTCGACGAAGCGCAGGCCGATCGGCTCGTCAACCAGATGCACGAAATGCTCGTGAGGCCCGTACCCGCGGATCCGGTACTCGGACCGACGTGGGAGGAACTGTTCGCACGCGATGCGGCGCCCGGCCCGGCAAGGACGGCTGCCTGGTGGCAGACGAAGCGCGCGGCGTTGCTCGCTGCGCTCGGCGGGCGCGACGCGGCCTATGTCTACGATGTCGCGAGCGTCGAGGCGGCGGCACACTCGCTCACCGCGCTGCGCTCGATTGCGCGGGTCTGGTATGCGATGAAGGCGAATGCGCACCCGGAACTGCTGCGGCGGATCCATGCGGCCGGCGTCGGCCTCGAATGCGTATCGCGCGGCGAAATCGAACACGCGCGGCGCCATGTTCCGGGCATCGAGTCGTCACGGATCCTGTTCACGCCGAACTTCGCCCCGCGCGACGAATACGCCTGGGCGCTCGGCGAGGGCGTGCACCTCACGATCGACAGCAGCTATCCGCTGCGGCACTGGCCGGCGCTGTTCCGCGACCGCGATATCTACGTGCGCGTCGACAGCGGGACCGGTCTCGGCCATCACCAGCACGTGCGCACGGCCGGCGCCCATGCGAAATTCGGTGTGCCGGTCGAGGAGCTCGCGGAGCTGGCTGGCCTGGCGCGCGCAGCCGGCGCGCGGGTCGTCGGCTTGCACGCGCATCCGGGCAGCGGCGTTTTCGACGTCGACAGCTGGCGGCACACCGCGCGGCTGCTTGCGGCCGAAGCGGCGCATTTCCCGGGTCTGCGGTCGATCAATGTGGGCGGCGGGCTCGGTGTGCCGGAGCGCAGCGAACGCCCGCCGCTCGACCTGGCGCGGCTCGACGCTGCGCTCGGCGAGGTGCGGCAGGCCCACCCGGAACTCGAGATCTGGCTCGAGCCGGGCCGTTACCTCGTCGCGGCGGCGGGCGTGCTGCTCGCACGCGTCACGCAGACCAAGGAGAAGGGTGAGGTGCGCTACGTCGGCATCGCGACCGGCATGAACTCGCTCATCCGGCCGGCGCTCTACGGCGCGTACCACGAGATCGTGAACCTGACCCGCCTCGGCACGCCCGCCACGGAGCTCGTCAATGTCGTCGGGCCGATCTGCGAAAGCGCGGACGTGCTCGGTCACGACCGCTTGCTGCCGCCGACGCAGGAAGGGGACGTCCTGCTGCTCGCGACGGCGGGTGCCTATGGGCGCGTCATGGGTTCGAGCTACAACCTGCGCGCGCCGGCGGAAGAATTACTCGTCTGACTCCCGGCGTGCGCCACCGCTCGTGTGACGGGCCGCGAGTTCGTCGAGCACGCGCGACAACGGCACGTCGCGGCTCCTGAGCAGTACCAGCAGGTGATAGAGAAGGTCGGCCGCTTCCCCCGCGAGCTGCTCCGCCGAGCCCGAGCTGCCCGCGAGCGCCACTTCGACCCCTTCTTCACCGACCTTCTGTGCAATGCGCGTCGGTCCCGCCTCGAAGAGGCGCGTGGTGTAGCTGCCCGATGGTCGCTCGGCGTGACGGCGCGCGATCAGCGCGTCGAGGGTCGCGAGAAAGCCGAGCGCACCGGCAACGCCCCGTGGCGCATCGCCGAAGCAGGTGCGGCAGCCCTTGTGGCAGACCGGGCCGCGCGGCCGCGCGGTGACGAGCAGCGTGTCCGAGTCGCAATCGGCGGCGATGTCGACGAGATCGAGTGTGTGACCCGAGGTTTCGCCTTTCTCCCACAACCGCTGGCGGCTGCGGCTGAAGAACACGACGCGGCCACGCTCGAGCGTGGCGGCGAGTGCCGCGGAATTCATGTAGCCGAGCATCAGGACATCGCCCGCGTCGGCGTCCTGCACGATGGCCGGCACCAGGCCGTCGCGGGCATCGAACGCGATCGTGACGAGATCGGCCTTGGAGAAGTTCACCGCCGCACCTCGATTCCGGCCCGTGCGAGTGCCGCTTTCAGCGCGGGTATCGCGATCGCGCCGGAGTGGAACACGCTCGCCGCGAGCGCCGCATCGGCGCCGGCATCCGTGAACACGGCGGCGAAATGTTCGACGGTGCCGGCACCGCCGGACGCCACGAGCGGCACCGTGCACACCGCGCGCGCCGCCGCGAGCTGTGCGAGGTCGTAGCCGCGTCGCACGCCATCGCTCGCCATGCAGTTGAGGACGATCTCGCCGGCGCCGCGTTGCTGCACTTCCCGCATCCATTCGAGTGTAGCGCGGCCGGCATCGTGCGCCCGGCCCGGGTCGCCGGTGAGTGCGTGCACGCGCCACCCCGCGGGCGTCGTCTCGCTGTCGATGCCGACGACGACACACTGGGAACCGAAGCGCGCGGCGAGGCGGTCGACCAGCGCCGGATCGGCGAGCGCCGGCGAGTTGACGGAGACCTTCTCGGCGCCGGCGGCGAGCACTTCCTCGGCATCGGCAACGCTTCGGATGCCCCCGGCGACGCAGAACGGGATATCGAGCACGGCAGCGACCCGCCGGACCCATGCCCGATCGACCGAGCGCCCCTCGGGGCTCGCGGCGATGTCGTAGAAGACGAGCTCGTCGGCGCCCTCGTCCCGATAGCGGGTCGCGAGCTCGATGATGTCGCCGACGACCACGTGTTCGCGAAAGCGCACGCCCTTGACGACGCGTCCGCCCCGCACGTCGAGACAGGGAATTATGCGGCGGGAAAGTATGGCTGCAACTCCGCGCCGGACAGACGATTCTCGAGCAGCGCGCGTCCGCTCACCGCGGCACTGACACCGAGTGCCGCGAGTGCGGCGAGATCGGCTGCGCCGCGCACACCGCCCGAGGCCTGCCAAGCGATGTCCGGAAAGCGCCGGCGCGCCTCCTCATAGAGCGCGAGGTTCGGCCCTGCGAGCGCGCCGTCGCGTGCGATATCGGTGCAGAGCACGTGCGTCAGGCCGACGGTGGCAAAGTCCGCGACGGCGTCCCACAGGCTCACGTCCGAGCCCGCGAGCCAGCCGCGCGTCTGCACACGCGGGGTTGCGGTATCGGCACCGCGCACGTCGAGCGCGAGACAGAGGCGTTCGGGCCCGAAGCGGTGAAACCAGCGACGCACGTCGGCGGCCTGCTCGATCGCGGCGCTGCCGACCACGACGCGCGCGACGCCGTTTTGCAGCAGGTCTTCGACGACTGTCTCGTCGCGCACGCCACCCCCGACCTGCAGCCGCAGCAGCTTGCGCGCTGCGAGGGCGAGCACGGTGTCGCGGTGGGCGAGCGCGCCGCCCCGCGCGCCGTCGAGGTCGACGACGTGCAGCCAGCGCGCGCCGCAGGCCGCATAGCGCTCGAGGAGTTCCATCGGGCTCGTCGGATAACGTGTCTCGGCGGCGAAGTCGCCCTGGTGGAGTCGCACGCACAGGCCGCCGCGCAGATCGATGGACGGTATCAGGAGCATGGGGCGAGCCGCAGGAAATTGGCGAGGAGGCGGGCGCCGACCGGGCCCGATCGCTCGGGGTGAAACTGGGTACCGAGGAAATTGCCCTGCCGCACGATCGCGGTGAGGTCCGCGCCGTAGTCGGTGAGCGCGATCGACTCGGCCGTGACGGGCGCGGCGTAACTGTGGACGAAGTAGAAATGCGCGCCGTCGTCGATGCCGTCGAGCAGCGCGTGCCGCTCGCGCGCGTGCACACGGTTCCAGCCCATGTGCGGCACCGCGCGTCCCGGCGCCGGCTCGAGGCGCTGCACCGTGCCCGGCACGATGCCGAGACAGGCCGTGGCACCTTCTTCCGATCGGTCGTAGAGGAGTTGCATGCCGAGGCAGATGCCGAGCACGGGTTGCCGCAGCGCCGGCAGCACGCGATCGAGGCCGGCCTGACCGAGACGCGCCATCGCGTCGGCGGCGGAGCCGACGCCCGGCAACACGACCCGCTGTGCACGGCGGATCGTCTCCGGATCGGCGGTGACCATGCTCGTGGCACCGAGCCGCTGCAGCGCGAACTGCAGCGAGGCGAGGTTCGCGCCGCCGCTGTCGACGATCACGGCATCGGTCGGGCGCCCGGTCACAGGACACCCTTGGTGCTCGGCAACTCGGTGCCGTCGCGGCGGATGGCCTGCCGCAGCGCACGTCCCGTCGCCTTGAAACACGCTTCGATCATGTGGTGCGCGTTGTCGCCGACGACCGCGATGTGGATCGCAGCGCCGAGGGCCTCGCCGAGGGAGCGGAAGAAGTGCGGCACGAGCTCGGTCGGCAGGCCGCCGACCTGCTCGCGGCCGAAATGCCCGTCGAACACGGCGTAAGCCCGGCCCGACAGGTCGATCGCCGCCTGCGCGCGGGCCTCATCCATCGGCAGGACGAACCCGTAGCGGGCGATGCCACGCTTGTCACCGAGCGCCTTGCGCAGCGCCTCGCCGAGCGCGAGCGCGCAGTCTTCGACCGTGTGATGTTCGTCGACGGCGAGGTCGCCCGTGCACGCGAGCTCGAGCGCGAATCCGCCGTGCTTGGCGAGCTGTTCGAGCATGTGGTCGAGAAAACCGATGCCGGTCTGCGCGACGAGCGGCCCGGTCGCGTCGAGATCGACCCGCACGTGGATGCGCGTTTCGCGCGTCTCGCGTTCGACGACTGCGCGCCGTGCGATCAGTTCGTGCACGATCGCAGGCCAGGTTTCGGTCGCAGATCCGTTGTGGCGTACCCGCAGGCCGCGTACGCCGAGATTGGCCGCGAACTCGAGGTCCGTGTCGCGGTCGCCAATCATCGCGCTCGCGGCAAGGTCGACGGGGCGTTCGCGCACCCAGGCGTCGACGAGGCCCGTGCGGGGCTTGCGGCACTCGCAGTTGTCGCTGCGCCGGTGCGGGCAAACGAAAATGCCGTCGAACTCGATGCCCTGGCTCGCGAACGCATCGAGCACGAAGCGTTGTGCGGCCTCGAAGGCCGCGAACGGAAAGCTCGCCGAGCCGAGGCCGTCCTGGTTGGTGACCATCGCGAAGCGGTAGCCCTGGTCGCGCAGCGTCGCGAGCGCCGCGAACACGCCCGGCATGAAGCGGATCTTCCCGAGCGCATCGACCTGCTCGTCGGGGGGCTCCTCGATCAGGGTGCCGTCACGATCGACGAACAGCACGGCGGTACCGTTCAACATGCGAGACTCCGCAGCAGCCGGTCGTTCTGTTCCGGGCTGCCGATCGTGATGCGCAGGGCCTGCCCGAGTCCCGCACGATTGCGGAAGTCCCGCACACGCAATCGGGCAGCGGTGAATCGCGCGATCGCAGCGTCCGGATCGTGGAACTCGGTGAGCAGGAAGTTCGCGTCGCTCGGCCACACACGCAGGACGCCGGGCAGGGCGGCGAGCGCGGCGGCGAGCCGGGCCCGCTCACGCACGACGGCAGCCACGCGCTCGCGCGCGAGGCGCAGCTGCGGCGCGGCGAGTGCCTGCATTGCCGCCTCGATGCACGGTTGGGCGATCGCGTAGGGTGGCACGACCTTGCGCAGCAACGCGACGATGCGCGGGTCGGCGATGAGCGTGCCGATCCGGGCGCCGGCGAGGCCGTGCGCCTTCGACAGTGTGCGCAGCACGACGACATGCGGATGCCGTTCCACGAGCTGCGCGCAGCTCGGCACGGCGGCGAACTCGACATAGGCTTCGTCGACCACGACGAGCGCGCGCCCGGCGGTCCGCTCGACGACGGCGAGGATGTCCGCTGCGGCGAGCGCATTGCCGGTCGGGTTGTTCGGCGTGCAGATGAACACGAGCTTGACGTCGCCGCGCTCGCAGCGCGCGGCGATCGCCGCCACGTCGAGCGTGTAGCCCGCCTCCCTTCGAAGCGGAATCGAAGTGACCGCGGCTCCCTGGACCTGCGCGGCGACCGCATACATGCCGAAGGTCGGCGGGCAGACGAGGACGGCGTCACGCCCGGCCGTGCAGAAGCCGCGCACGAGAAGGTCGATCGCCTCGTCGCTGCCGCGGCAGACGAGCGCGTGGTCGGCCGGGACGTCGTAGAGTCGGGCGAGCGCCGCGCCGAGCGTATCGGGGTGCGGCTCGGGGTAGCGGTTCAGGCCCGCCTGCGAGCCATCCGACGCGGTCCGCCACGGCAGCTCGTTGGCGTGCAGGCGTTCGAACGAGGGGTCCCACGCTGCGTGTTCGTAGGCCTGCAGCGCGCGGATTTCCGGGCGCGCAATCGCGATGGGGTCATTCATCGCGCGTCGCCGATCGCCTCGAGGCGTCGTTCGACCGCAGCCGCGTGCGCATCCAGTCCCTCGAGCCGCGCGAGGGTCGCGGCGGTCGGGCCGAGCGCCGCGAGTCCGGCTGCGCTGACATCCTGCACCGTGATGCGCTTGCTGAAATCGGCGAGCGAGAGCCCGCTGCAGGCCCGCGCATGTCCATAGGTCGGCAGGACATGGTTGGCGCCGGAACAGTAGTCGCCGAGGGGCTCGGGCGACCATGCGCCGAGGAACACCGATCCCGCGCTCTCGACGGCGTCCAGCTGCCGCCGCGGCTCGCGCACCTGCAAGATGAGGTGTTCGGGCGCGTAGGCATTCGAGACGGACATGGCGGTGTCGAGGTCGTCGGTGACGATCAGGCGGATCGCGCGAACGGAAGCCTCGAGGATACTCTGGCGCGACAGGCGCGGCAGCTGGCGCTCGATTTCCGCGGCGGTCGCCGCCGCGAGCGCTTGCGAATCGGTGACGAGGATCGCCTGCGCGATCGTGTCGTGCTCGGCCTGCGCAAGGAGGTCCGCGGCAACGAATGCGGCCTGCGCGCTGTCGTCGCCGACGACCAGTACTTCCGACGGGCCGGCAGGCAGGTCGAGGGCGGCCCCGGCCGGGTCGGCTGCGACGATCTGCTTGGCGGCCGTGACCCACGCATTGCCCGGACCGAAGATCTTGTCGACCTTCGGCACCGATTCGGTGCCATAGGCGAGAGCGGCGATCGCCTGCGCGCCGCCGATCTTGATCACGGTGTCGATGCCGCACAGCTGTGCCGCGACGAGCACGGCCGGTGCCGCGCGACCTTCCGCGTCCGGGGCCGTGCACAGGATGCGCTGCCGGCAGCCCGCGAGTCGTGCGGGTACCGCGAGCATCACGACGGTCGACGGCAGCGGCGCCGATCCCGACGGTACGTAGAGTCCGACCGACGTGATGGGTCGCACGATGCGTTCGCAGCGCACGCCAGGCATCGTCTCGACCGCGAGCGGTGCGGGCTGCTGTGCAGCGTGGTATGCCTCGACATTCGTGATCGCACGCGCGATCGCCGCGACCGCCTCCGGTGCGAGTGCCGCGCGCGCGGCCGCAAACTCGGCCGGACTCGCGCGCAGGGTCGCGAGTCGGTCGGCGGCGACGCGATCGTAGCGCGCCGTGTAGCGCCGCACGGCCGCATCGCCCTCGACGCGCACCGCGTCGACGATCGCGCGTGCCTGTGTCACCACCTCGTCCGACTGCGCGGCGCGCGGACGCGACAGCAGCTGCGCGCGTGCGGCGGTGTCGAGCCGCGCCCAGTGGTGGATCGCGATCCTGCTCACGACAGCATTTTCTCGACGGGCAGGACGAGGAGGGCGCTCGCACCGGCACGCTTCAGGCTCTCGAGCGTCTCCCAGAACACGTTCTCGCGGCACACGGCGTGGATCGCGACCTTGTCGGGATGCCCCTCGAGCGGAATGATCGTCGGGGATTCGCTGCCCGGCAGCAGGCGCCGGATCTCCTCGAGTGCCGCCCGCGGCGCGTGCAGCATGATGTACTTGCTCTCCTTGACCTGCTGTACGCCGTCGATGCGCAGCAGCAGCCGCTCGACCCAGTCGGACTTCACCGCGGCGAGCGCGACCGGCGTGCGGATCAGCACGGCGTGGCTCTCGAGCACGGTCTCGACTTCCTCGAGGTGGTTGGCATCGAGGGTCGAACCGGTCGACACGAGATCGCAGATCGCATCGGCGCGGCCGAGCCGCGGTGCGATTTCGACCGCCCCGGACAGCGTGACGATTTCCGCCGCGACCTGGCGTTCCGCGAGATAGCGTGCGAGCAGCTGCGGGTAGGTCGTGGCGATGCGCTTGCCGGCGAGCGACGCCGCACCGGTCCACGACGTGCCTTCCGGCACGGCGATCGACAGCCGGCAGCGGCCGAAATCGAGCAGGCGCAGGCTCTCGAACGAGGCACGCACGCCGCGCGCTGCGAGCGCGAGGCGCTTCTCCTCGAGCACGTTCAGGCCGACGAGGCCGAGGTCGCAGACGTCCTCCTGCACGAGGTCCGGGATGTCGTCGTCACGCACGAACAGCACGTCGAGTGGCATGTTCTCGCCGAACCCGACGAGCTGGTCCTTGCCGCGGGAGAGCTTGACGCCGCAGCGCGCCAGCAGGTCGAGCGACGGGTCGGTCAGGCGGCCGGATTTCTGCACCGCAAGCTTCAGGCGTCCATCCTTGTCCATGGGTGCTATCCGTTCAGGCGCTGCACGGCGGTGGCGTAACCGCCGTTGCCTTCCGCCAGGTAGCGCGCGACGCGGCCGATCGTGGTCACGCTCACACCCGTCACACGATGTATCTCGCGGTAGGGCAGGCCCCGCTGCAGGCACTCGACCACGGCCCAGCGGTCGGCCATGGCCTCGAGTTCGGCGGGCGTGCACAGGTCGCGGAAGAAGGCCCGGACCTCATCGGGGGTACGCAGCGTGAGCACCGCCGCGAAGAGGTTGCGCTCGTGCTGGGCTTCCTGCCGGGCCGTGACGTTCAGGTGTTGCTTCATCGTGAGGGTTGTATCAATGTATTAACACGCTAGCATGATAGTACAAGACGGCGCCCATGTCCACGGCGGACCAGTCTTCTTGACCGTCGGGGTGGAGGCCCCCTAGACTGCGCGGCACTCATCGAGACCGGCTGAGGGAAAGGCCCTTGGAAGCCGGGGCAACCAGCGAACCCAACCCGTTCGCCCGGTGCCAACTCCTGCGGCAGCATGCCTTGCCGTGAGATGAGCGCTCGGCAGAGCCGGCAGGTCCCAGGGCAGCCGGATGGATGCCGCAGAGCCCGCGTCACCGCGGGTGTGCGCTGCAGGAGTGCCGATGACCGATGAAAGGCACTCGAGATGGCATTTCCTACCCGATCTGATTCCGACTCCGCCGAGCAGGTGACTGCGGCGGCTGCGGCACGCGCTGGCTGGACTGTCCGAGAGGGCATCATGGAAGTGCCCGGCGAACTCGCCCTGCACCACGGCGGGCGGCTCGCCGGCGTGCACGTGGCGTGGCGCCTCGAGGGCCCCGCGGGTGCACCCGTCGTCACCGCGCTCGGTGGCATCTCGGCACATCGCAGGGTCTATGGCGAGAACGCGGGCGACGGGTGGTGGAGCGACGTCGTCGGCCCGGGCCGCGCGCTCGATGCCTCGCGGGTGCGCATCCTGTCGTTCGACTACCTGGGAGGCAGCGGCGAGACCACAGGCCCGCGTGGCGACGAGACGTTCCCCCATGTGTCGAGCTATGACCAGGCGGGCCTGCTGCTGCGCCTCGTGAATCACCTCGGCATCGCGGCGTTGCACGCCATCGTCGGAGCGTCCTATGGCGGCATGGTGGCGCTCGCATTCGCGGAACAGTACCCCGAGCGGGTCGCCGAGATCGTCGTCGTGAGCGCGGCCGATCGCACGCACCCGATGGCGACGGCCTGGCGCAGCGTGCAGCGGCGCGTGCTGCGCTTCGCCGCCGACTGCGGGCGAGGCGCCGAAGGTGTCGCGATCGCGCGCGCGCTCGCGATGTCGACCTACCGCAGCCCGGAGGAGTTTGCGGCACGTTTCTCCGGCGCGCCGCGTCTCGACGCCGGCGCGGCGGTCTTTCCGGTCGAGGAGTACCTCTTCGCGCGCGGCGCCGACTACGCCGCGCGTCATCATGCGGGCGCGTTCCTGTGCCTGTCCGAGTCGATCGATCTGCACCAGGTCGATACGGGCCGCATTTTCGTGCCGGTGACGGCCGTGGCGGTGCGCGAAGACCAGCTCGTGCCGCTTGCCGACATGCGTCGCCTCGTGGCGCGGCTGCCGCAGGCGAAACTGCACGAAATATCGTCCGTGTACGGGCACGATGCCTTCCTGAAGGAGGCGGCACAGCTGAAACCCGTCCTGGCCGCGATCACCGGGAGCACCCCTTGAGCGATCGTCCACGCGATTCCACCCGCGCCGTGCGCGCGGGCCTCGAAACCGACGCGGTGACCGGCGCGGTCGTGCCGCCCATGCACCTGAGCTCGACGTTCTCGTTCCGGGCATTCGGCGAGAAGCGCCAGTACGACTACACGCGCTCCGGCAATCCGACGCGCGACCTCCTCGCTGCGGCAATCGCGGATCTCGAGGACGGCGCGGGTGCGGTCGTCACCGCGACAGGCATGGCAGCGATCACGCTGGTCGGCCACCTGTTGCCCGCCGGCAGCCGCATCGTGGCGGCGCACGATTGCTACGGCGGCACATTCCGCCTGTTCTCGGCCTGGCAGCGCCGGGGTGAGCAGCGGATCGATTTCGTCGATTTCGGTGATCCCGCTGCGGTCGATGCCGCACTCGCGAGCCCGTACGCGCTCCTCTGGATCGAGACGCCGAGCAACCCGCTGCTGCGCATCTCGGATATCGCAGCGCTCGCGGATCGCGCGCGTGCCGCCGGTGCGCTCACCGTCGTCGACAACACCTTCCTCTCGCCTGCCTGGCAGCAACCGCTCGCGCTCGGCGCGGATCTCGTCGTGCATTCGACGACGAAGTATCTCAACGGCCACAGCGACGTGGTCGGCGGCGCAGTCGTCGCGCGAACCGCGGAACTTGCCCAGGAGCTCATGTGGTGGGCGAACTGCCTCGGGCTCACCGGCTCGCCGTTCGACAGCTTCCTGACCTTGCGCGGCGTACGCACGCTCCATGCGCGGCTCGCCGTGCACGAACGCAATGCACAGGCGCTCGCCGAGTGGCTTGCGCGCGAGCCGGGTGTCGCGCGGGTGTACTACCCGGGCCTCGCGACCCACCCGGGACACGCCATCGCGAAGCGCCAGCAGCGCGGCTTCGGCGCGATCGTCACGATCGAACTCGCCGGCGGGACTGCCGCCGTGCGCCGCTTCGTCGATGGGCTCGAACTGTTCTCGCTTGCGGAATCGCTCGGCGGCGTCGAGAGCCTCGTGGCGCACCCCGCGACGATGACGCACGCCGCGATGGAGCCGGCGGCGCGCGCAGCCGCCGGCCTGACCGACGGCCTGCTGCGCCTCTCGATCGGCATCGAGGCCATTGACGACCTGCGTGCCGATCTCGCGGCTGCATTGGTGCGCGCACGCTCGAACGGCTGAGTGCGCGCGCTGCCCCCGGGAGGCAGGCCAGTGGGTCCTCAGGCGCCAGTCGTCAACCGTGCGACGACGGCATCCCCCATCGCACGTGTCGACACGCCGGCTTCGCCCGCGGGCGCAATGTCGGCGGTACGCAGGCCGCCCGCGAGTGCCGCGTGCACGGCACGCTCGATCGCGGTGGCCTCGTGGGCGAGGCCGAGCGAGTGGCGCAGGAGCTGCGCGGCGCTCAGGATCGTGCCGATCGGATTGGCGATGCCGCGGCCGGCGATGTCCGGCGCCGAGCCGTGGATCGGCTCATAGAGGCCGCGCGTGCCGTCACCGAGCGAGGCAGACGGCAGCAGGCCGAGCGAACCGGCGAGCATCGAGGCCTCGTCGGTGAGGATGTCGCCGAACATGTTCTCGGTGAGCAGCACGTCGAAATCGCGCGGCCGGCGGATCAGGTGCATCGCCGCGGCGTCGACCAGCATGTGTTCGAGCGCGACATCGGGGAACTCCGCGGCCATCACGCGCTCGACGACCCCGCGCCACAGCCGCGAGGTTTCGAGCACGTTCGCCTTGTCGATCGACGTCACGCGCCGGCGCCGCGCACGTGCCAGCCGGCCGGCGGTGCGCGTGATCCGCTCGATCTCGGCCACCGTATAGGTGCAGACATCGGTGGCGTCGGTGGCGGTGCGCCGCTTCTCGCCGAAGTAGATGCCGCCCGTCAGTTCGCGCACGAACACGAGATCGACCCCGTCGAGCACCTCCGGCTTGATCGTCGAGATCCCGCGCAGCGCAGCGTGCACCGCGACCGGGCGCAGGTTCGCATACACGCCGAGTTCGCGCCGCAACGCAAGGAGCGCCGCCTCGGGGCGCACCGGCGCATCCGGGGCGCTCCACTTCGGTCCGCCGATCGCGCCGAGCAGCACCGCATCGGCGCGCCGGCACAGCGCGAGCGTGTCGGGTGGCAGGCCGTCGCCGTGCACATCGATCGCGGCGCCACCGAAAAGGGCGGGTGCGAGTTCGAACTCGTGGCCGAAGGCGGCAGCGGTCGCATCGAGGACGCGAAGCGCCTCCGCAACGACTTCGGGACCGATCCCGTCGCCGCCGAGCACCGCAATGAGCGCCTTCATGCGCGACGTTGCTCGTACGCGCTGATGGCGGCGTCCTTCGACAGCAGATAGCCGAGCTCGTCGACGCCGTTCAGCAGGCAATAGCGCGCAAATGCGTCGATCGGGAACTTCACGGTGGTCCCGGTCGGCAACGCGAGCGTGCAGGCCTCGAGGTCGATCGTGACTTCGGCGCCGGGATTCGCGAGCAGCCACTCGTGCGTGGCGGTGTCGACGACCACGGGCAGCAGGCCGTTCTTCAGGGAATTGTTGCGGAAGATGTCCGCGATCTCGGTGCTCACGACGGCGCGGATGCCGAAATCGAGCAGCGCCCAGGGCGCGTGCTCGCGCGAGGATCCGCAGCCGATGTTGCGGCCCGCAACCAGCACCTGGCAGCCTTGCGCGGCGGGCTGGTTCAACACGAAGTCGGGCCGCGGCCGACCATTCTCGTCGTAGCGCCAGTCGGCGAACAGGTTCCTGCCGAGGCCTTCCCGGGTCGTCGTGGTGAGGAACCGGGCCGGCACGATCTGGTCGGTGTCGATGTTGGTCGACGGCAGCACCACGGTACGCGACCGCAGGGTCTTCATGGCTGTCATGACTTATCCGTTCAGTACGTCGCGGGGATCGGTGACGCGCCCGCGGATCGCGGATGCCGCCGCCGTGAGCGGGCTCGCGAGCAGCGTGCGGGCACCGACGCCCTGGCGGCCCTCGAAGTTGCGGTTGCTGGTGCTGACCGCGTATTCGCCCTTCGGCACGATGTCGCCGTTCATGCCGAGGCACATCGAACACCCGGATTCGCGCCAGTCGGCACCCGCCTCGATGAAGATGCGATCGAGGCCCTCGCGCTCGGCCTCGCGGCGCACCTGCTGCGAGCCCGGCACCACGAGAAGGTGCACGCCCCGCGCGACCTTGTGGCCGCGCAGCACCTGTGCGGCGGCGCGCAGGTCCGAGAGCCGACCGTTCGTGCAGCTGCCGAGGAACACGATGTTCACCGGCTGGTCGCGGATCGGCTCGCCCGCGGTGAAACCCATGTAGGCGAGGGACTTGGCAAAAACGGGATCGTCGCCGCGCTCGGGTATGTGCGCCGAGATCGGCACCACCATGCCCGGGTTCGTGCCATAGGTGATCATCGGCTCGAGCGCAGCGGCATCGATGTCGACAGTGCGATCGAAGCGCGCGCCATCGTCCGTCGGCAATGTGCGCCAGCGCGCGAGTGCCTGCTCCCACGCCGCGCCCTGCGGCGCGCGCGGCCTGTCCGCGAGGTAGGCGTAGGTGGTCTCGTCCGGGGCGATCATGCCGGCGCGCGCACCCGCTTCGATGCTCATGTTGCACACGGTCATGCGCTCTTCCATGTCCATCGCGCGAATCGCGGCCCCGCGGTATTCGATGACGTGACCCGTACCGCCGTCGACGCCGATCTGCCCGATGATGCCGAGGATCAGGTCCTTCGCGGTGACACCCGGCGCGAGCCTGTTCGCCACTTCGATCGCGAGCGTCTTCGCCCGGCGCTGCAGCAGGCACTGTGTCGCGAATACGTGCCCGACCTCGGTGCTGCCGATGCCGAAGGCGAGCGCCCCGAAGGCGCCGTGCGTGCTCGTGTGGCTGTCGCCGCAGACGATCGTGCGGCCCGGCTGCGTGAGGCCGAGTTCGGGGCCGATGATGTGGACGATGCCGCGCGATTCGTGCCGCAGGCCGAACAGTTCGACGCCAAATTCCGCGCAGTTGCGTTCGAGCTGGCGGATCTGCTTCGCGGCCGATTCGATCGCGATCGGCGCGCCGCCGAATACCTGCTCGGTCCGGGTCGGCGTGGAATGGTCCATCGTCGCGAGCGTGAGATCGGGACGGCGCAGCCGCAGGCCACGATCACGCAATTGCTGGAAGGCCTGCGGCGAGGTCACCTCGTGCGTGAGGTGCAGGTCGATGAACAGTACGGCGGGTGTATCCGTGGTCTCCGGCACGACCACATGGCGATCCCATACCTTCTCGAACAGCGTCTTCGGTGCAGTCACTCGTCTATTGTCCTTGGCGTCGGTGCGTGGTGCCACAGTCGGTCAAACGGCAGCCTGGGCGATGCGCGCGCCGCCCGTGCGCTCGTCGCGCGTACGTGCCCCCGCCTTGCGGGCGAGCTCGATGCGATTGACGACCTCGAGGAAGGCGCGCGCGCTCGATTCGACGATGTCGGTGCTGACGCTCGAGCCGCGATACGTGCGCTCATTGTACTCCACGTACACGATCGCCTCGCCCTGCGCGTCCTCGCCGGCCGATACGCTGCGCAGCTCGAATTTGCGCAGCGCGACGTCGATGCCGGTCGCCGTCTCGATCGCCTTGACCGCCGCATCCACCGGGCCGTCGCCGGTGACGCCGCGCTCGACGAGGCGTCCATCGGCATGCCGCAGCTTCACGGCGGCGCGCGCGGGCGCGCCACCGCCGGCGATCGTCTGCAGGTCCTCAAGCGTCCACGGGCCCGATGCCGCGCCTTCCGCACGCAGCACCAGCGCCTCGATGTCGCCGTCGAACAGTTCCTTCTTCTTGTCCGCCAGCGCCTTGAACTCGGCAAAGACGCGATTGAATTCGAGCTCGTCGAGCTCGAAGCCGAGCTGCTGCACGCGCTCGCGGAACGCATGGCGTCCGCTGTGCTTGCCGAGCACGAGGCTCGAGCGCGACAGGCCCACCGATTCCGGCCGCATGATTTCGTAGGTGGAATGGTGTTTCAGCATGCCGTGCTGGTGGATGCCCGATTCGTGCGCGAACGCATTCTCGCCGACGATCGCCTTGTTGCGCGGGATCGGCATGCCGACGATGTTCGACACGAGGCGCGAGGTCGGGTACAGGCGCGTCGATTGCACGTTGGTACGCAGGTTGAAGAAGGTCTCGCGCGTCTTCAGCGCCATGACCACTTCCTCGAGCGAGCAGTTGCCGGCGCGCTCGCCGATGCCGTTGACCGTGCACTCGATCTGGCGCGCGCCCGCCACCACCGCGGTCAGGCTGTTGGCGACCGCCATGCCGAGGTCGTCGTGGCAATGGACCGACAGCCTCGCTCGCTCGATGCCGCGCACGTTCTGGCGCAGGTAGCGGAACAGCTCGCCGAATTCGTCGGGTACCGTATAGCCGACCGTGTCGGGGATGTTGACGGTCGTGGCGCCCGCGTCGATCACCGCTTCGACGACTTGCGCGAGGAATTCGAGTTCGGTGCGCGAGGCGTCTTCGGGGGAGAACTCGACGTCGGCGCAGAGGTCGCGGGCGATCTTCACGCCCTCGACCGCGATGCGCACGATTTCCTCCTTCGCCATGTTGAGCTTGTGCTCGCGGTGGATGGCGCTCGTCGCGAGGAACACGTGGATGCGCCGGCGGGGCGCGTGCTGCAGCGCCTTCGCGACGAGTTCGATGTCGTCCCGGTTGCAGCGTGCGAGACCGCAGACGATCGGCCCGGCAATCTCGCGGGCGATCGCGCTGACGGCGTCGAAATCGCCGCGAGAGGCGGCCGGGAAGCCGGCCTCGATGACGTCGACCCCCAGTTCGGCGAGCGCCCGTGCGACCCTGAGTTTCTCGGGCTGCGTCATGCTGCAGCCGGGCGATTGCTCGCCGTCGCGCAGCGTCGTGTCGAATATCAGGACCTGGTCGGGATTCTGCGTCATATCGCGTCTCCAGCGAACTCGGGTTCCCGGGGCGGCGCGGATGCAGGCGTCCCGCGCCGCCCCGGGTGGCGTCATGCGCGCTCTTCGGACAGCCAGGGCATGCGCGCCCGCAGCGCGGCGCCCACCTTCTCGATCCGGTGGTTGAGATCCTTCTTCATCAGCCGGTTGTACTTGCGCCGCCCGCGGTTGTTCTCGCTGATCCACTGGCGCGCGAACTTGCCCTGCTGGATTTCCTTCAGCACCTTGCGCATTTCCCTGCGTGAGGCGGCGTTGATGATGCGCGGCCCGCGCGTCAGGTCGCCGTACTTCGCGGTCTCGCTGACGAACTTGTGCATCTTCGCGAGGCCGCCCTCGTGCAGCAGGTCGACGATCAGCTTCAATTCGTGCAGACACTCGTAGTACGCGACCTCGGGCTGGTAGCCGGCCTCGACGAGCGTCTCGAAGCCCCGGACGACGAGCTCCGTGGTGCCGCCGCAGAGCACGGCCTGCTCGCCGAAGAGGTCGGTCTCGGTTTCCTCGGCGAAGGTGGTCTTCAGCACGCCGCCGCGCGTGCCGCCGATGCCGTGCGCATAGGCGAGCGCCTTCGCGAAACC
The DNA here is from genome assembly GCA_019187185.1 of Steroidobacteraceae bacterium. Taxonomy (GTDB): domain Bacteria; phylum Pseudomonadota; class Gammaproteobacteria; order Steroidobacterales; family Steroidobacteraceae; genus CADEFQ01. Next base: position 201,793 of record JABAQU010000015.1, read on the forward strand.
CTGGCGGCTCGGATCCTGGAACACGGCGATCAGGCACGGCACGCCGCGGCCCTGCTGGTACTGGCGGCGCACGAGGCCGCCCGGGCCCTTCGGGGCGATCAGCACGACGTCGAGATCCTTGCGCGGGCGGATCTGCCCGAAGTGGATGTTGAAGCCGTGCGCGAAGAGCAGGGTGGCGCCCTTTTTCAGGTGCTTCGCGATCAACTTGTAGACGGCCTTCTGCGCAAGATCGGGGGTCAGCATCGCGACGAGATCGGCGCCGACGACCGCAGCATCCGGTTCCGCGACGGCGAGGCCGTCCTTCTTCGCGCTCTTCCAGCCCTCACCGCCGCGGCGCACGCCGACGACGACGTCGAAGCCGCTGTCCTTCAGGTTCAGCGCGTGCGCGCGGCCCTGACTGCCGTAACCGATCACGGCGATGCGGGCACCCTTGAGCGCCTTGCGGTCTACGTCTTTCTGCGAGAACAGCTTCATCAGTTCGACTCCAGCATGGGTGGAAAAAACACAAAAAACCCCGCAGCGGCCTGGCCGGTGCGGGGTCTGGATTCTTCGCTCGATGGCCTGTCTGGGCTATACGCGCGACCCGCACCTGCCTGCCGCGAGGAGCAGAAGGACGAGGGGAAGGAGGACGTCGCCCGCGCGGGCACCGTGCACCGCGGCAGGGGAATCGATCGTCGTGGCTTCCGCACGCATCACCGGTCGATGACATCACAAGGCCGAAGTGCTTGTCAATGCGACAATCCTGTAAGCTTCGCTGCTCATTCCGATCCGCATCCCCGTGACTGCCGACCTCATTGCGACCGCACCGGCCTCCGGCTCCCTGCCGCTCTGGTTGTTGACCGAGACAGGCGTCGAACGCTGGCTCGCGACGCAGGCGCCGGCCACCGTGCAGTGGGTGAGGGCCCATCAGTTCAGCGGCGAGCGCCATCGTGTGCTGGTCCTTCCCGGCGCCGACGGGCGCACGGATGCTGCGCTCGCCGGACTTGGCAACCTGTCCTCGCCCGATGAACTGTGCCTCTGGCATGCCGCGCCGCTCGCGGAGCGCCTGCCGGCCCGCGCATGGCGCGTGGCCACGCCGCTCGCGGAGCCGGCGGCGACACAGTTTGCCCTCGGCTGGCTGACGGGTGCCTACCGCTTCACGCGCTATCGCTCGCCGTCGCCGGCTGCGCACTCGATGCTCGAAGCGCCTGCCGGGGCGGACCTGGCGTACGCACGCGCCGCGGCCGGCGCGATGGCCCGTGGCCGGGATCTCGTGAACATGCCGGCCAACGACATGGGTCCGGCAGAACTCGCACAGGCGGCTCGGGATCTCGCGCAGCATTACGGCGCGAAATTGACTGTCACGGAAGGCGAAGCGCTCGCGACGGGATTTCCGATGATCCATGCGGTGGGGAGGGGCAGTGCGCGCGCGCCGCGCCTGATCGACCTCGCCTGGGGTGACCCCGGGGCACCGCGTGTCACGCTCGTCGGCAAGGGAGTCTGTTTCGACAGCGGCGGTCTCGACATCAAGGCCCCGGCCGGCATGCTGCTGATGAAGAAGGACATGGGTGGCGCGGCCTGCGTGCTCGCGCTCGCCGATCTGTTGATGACGATGCGTGCGCCGGTGTGCCTGCGGGTGCTCATTCCGGCGGTCGAGAATTTCCTCGGCGGCGCAGCCTATCGCCCGGGAGACGTGCTGCGATCGCGCAAGGGTCTCACCGTCGAAATCGGCAACACCGATGCCGAAGGGCGGCTCGTCCTGGCGGATGCGCTCGCCGAAGCCGACGCGGGCGGGCCGGATCTCCTGATCGATCTCGCGACGCTCACCGGCGCGGCACGGACGGCTCTCGGGCCGGAGCTGCCGGCCGCCTACTCGAACGACACGGAGCTCCTCGAGGAACTGCGGCGCCACGCCGACGGCGAACACGACCCGCTGTGGCCGATGCCGCTGTGGAACGGCTACGACGAGGATCTCGCGAGCAAGATTGCCGACCTGAACAACGTGTCGACCCATGCGTTCGCCGGGTCGATCATCGCGGCGCTGTTCCTGCGGCGGTTCGTCACCGCGAGCCCGCGGTGGATCCACATCGATCTGTATGCCTGGAACGCGAAAGAGCGCCCGGGCAGGCCGGTGGGTGCGGAAGTGCAGTGTATCCGCGCGCTCTACCGGTTCATCCGCGCGCGTTGCGGATGATCGCGATTGCGCCCAGGCACTTTCTCCTCCTCGTCGGCGTCACGCTCATCTGGGGGCTGAACCTCGTCGTCGCGAAGGTCGGCGTGGGCGACATGCCGCCGATCCTGTTCACGGCGCTGCGCTTCGCGCTGCTCGCGCTGCTGACCGTGCCATTCCTGCGCCGGCACGGCGAGGCGACGGGTGCGATCGTCGTGGTCGCGGTGCTCGCGGGCGGACTGAGCTTCGCGCTGCTGTTCATCGGCCTCGCGCTCGCGGGCAACGTTTCGTCGGTCGCGATCGCGTCGCAGCTCGGTGTGCCGTTCTCGACGCTGCTGTCGATTGCGCTCCTCGGCGAGCGTGTCCGCTGGCGGCGCTGGACCGGCATTGCGCTCGCGTTCATCGGCGTGTGCGTGATGGGATTCGATCCGGCCGTATTCGCCGAGCGCGCGAGCCTCGCGTTCGTGATTGCCTCGGCGTTCGTCGGTTCGCTGGGCCTCATCGGGATCAAGCGACTGCCACAGATGCCGCCGCTCGAACTGCAGGCCTGGATCGCATGGATCAGCTGGCCGATGCTCCTCGCGTTGTCGCTGCTCGTCGAGCATGGACACCTGCACGCGGTGGCGAGCGCGGGCTGGGAAGGCTGGGGTGCGCTGGTCTACACCGCCGTGCTCGCCAGCCTCTTTGCCCACACGGCCTACTTTTTCCTGGTGCAGCGCTACCCGGTCACGAGCATCTCGCCGCTCACCGTGCTCTCGCCGGTGTTCTCGGTGGTGTTTGGCGTGCTGTTGCTGGGCGATGTGCTGACGCCGCGCCTCCTGATGGGCGGGGTGTGCACGCTCGCGGGCGTGCTCGTCATCACGCTCCGTGAAAAGCAGTTCACGGACACGGGCAGCTGACGTGGCGGCAACGGGCAGGCCGGGCGCGAACGAGGAGGCGGTGTTCCGCCGCGAGATCGTGTCGTGGGCGCTCATCGGACTCACGCTCGGGCTCGTCGAAGGCGCCACGGCCGCCGTGCTCGTGAAAACCGGATATCGGGGCACGACGAGCCCGCTCGCGGTCAACCTCGCCACGGCGCTCGTCAGTGGCGCACCGGCATTCTCCAACGTCGTGAGCTTCGTCTGGGCCAATATCGCCCATGGTCGCTCGCGCGTGCGGCTGCTCGTGCGGCTGCAGGCATTGTTCGCGCTGCTGGTCGGATTCATCGGGCTCGCCCCGCGCGCCGGTGGCGGGCTCGTGTTCGCCGTGGTGTCGATCCTCGCGGCCCGCATGGTGTGGGCGGGCATCCTGACGGTGCGTGCGGCTGTCTGGACGGCGAACTACCCGCGCCAGGTCATTGCGCGCGTCACCGGTCGCATCGTGATCGTGAGTTCGCTCGCGGTGGCCGGCGCGGCGGCGCTGGCCGGCGGCGTGCTCGCGGCGCGCGCGTTCGACCCGCGGTGGCTGTACGGTGGCGCGGCTGCCTGCGGGCTACTCGCCGCGTCCCTGTACCGGCGCGTCCGCGTTCGCCGGGAGTTTCGCCTGCTCGCGCAGGAGAGCGCCGAAGGAGGATCCAGCGAGGCGTTCTCGCTGCGCATGGTCCGCGAGATCCTCGCCCGGGATCCCTCGTTTCGCGAATACATGCTTTGGATGGGCCTTTTCGGGGGCGGCAACCTGATGCTGATCGCGCAGCTCGTCGTGGTCCTCACGGACGGGTTCGGAATGCCGGGCGGCCGGCAGATCCTGTTGCTCGCGGTCGTGCCGCTCCTTGCCCTGCCGGTCTTCGTGCCGTGGTGGGCCCGGCGCTTCGACGGCGAGCACGTGGTCGTCTACCGCGCGCGGCAAGGCTGGGCGCTCGTCGCCGCCGTCACGATGTTCTCTGCCGCGGTGCTGGCGGGCTGGTCGTGGCTCCTCTGGTGCGGCGCCGTGACGTATGGATTTGCAATGGCCGGTGCTAATCTAGGCTGGAACCTCGGTCATGCCGATTTCGCCTCGAGCGGGCGCGCGCAGCACTACATGGGCGTGCACGTCACGCTGACGGGCGTGCGCGGCATGCTCGCGCCGCCGCTCGGGATGCTGGCCTACCAGCTGCTCGAGGACTGGCAGCGCGGTCTCGGCCGGTACGCACTCGTCCTGCCGCTCGCGATGACGACGGCAGGCACCCTTGGATTCAACCGCATGAAGAACAGGCAGACATGAAGAAACCGAGCCCGAAGCAGGTCGATCCGCGCCCCTGGTCACGCCTCGTCGTCGACGGCCCGAAGCAGGCCCCGTCCCGCGCCATGCTGCGCGCAGTCGGGTTCGAGGACGCGGATTTCGTGAAGCCGCAGATCGGCATCGCCTCGACCTGGGCGAATGTCACGCCGTGCAACATGCACATCGGCACGCTCGCGCAACACGCAGCGGCGGGCGCGGATGCCGCGGGCGGCAAGAGTGTCATCTTCAACACGATCACCGTGTCGGACGGCATCTCGATGGGCTCACCGGGCATGCGCTATTCGCTCGTGTCGCGCGAGGTGATCGCCGACTCGATCGAAACGGTGGTCGGTGCCGAGGGCTTCGACGGGTTCGTCGCGATCGGCGGCTGCGACAAGAACATGCCCGGTTGCGCGATGGCGATCGCGCGGCTCGACCGCCCTGCGGTGTTCGTTTACGGCGGCACGATCTGCCCCGGCGAGAAGCGGCGCGACATTGTCTCGGTGTTCGAGGCCGTCGGCGGGCATGCCGCCGGCACCGTCAGCGACGCCAAGCTCGCCGAAATCGAGCGCACCGCGATTCCCGGCGCCGGCAGCTGCGGCGGGATGTACACGGCGAACACGATGGCCTCCGCGATCGAGGCGCTCGGCCTGTCGTTGCCGGGCAGTTCAGCCCAGGAAGCGGTCGGCGGCACCAAGCAGGACGACTGCCGGCGTGCCGGCGAAGCGGTGGTGCGGATGACGAAGGACGGGCTGCGCCCGTCGCATATCCTCACGCGCAAGGCGTTCGAGAACGCGATCACGGTGGTCATTGCGCTCTGCGGCTCGACGAACGCCGTGTTGCACCTGCTGGCCGTCGCACGTGCAGCACGCGTGCGGCTGACACTGAGCGATTTCACCCGCATCGGGCGCCGGGTCCCGGTGCTGGCCGATTTGCGCCCGAGCGGCCGCTACCTCATGTCGGAGTTGATCGCGATCGGCGGCATCCAGCCACTGATGAAGCGCCTGCTCGAAGCGGGCCTGCTGCACGGGGAGTGCCTCACGGTAACGGGCAGGACGCTCGCCGAGAACCTGGCCGGGGTGCCGGATTACCCGCCGGGGCAGGACATCGTCCGGCCGTTTGCCGATCCGATCAAGAAGGACAGTCATCTCGTCGTGCTGTACGGCAACTGCGCGCCGGAAGGCGCCGTCGCCAAGATCACCGGCAAGGAAGGCCTGCGGTTCACGGGGCGCGCGCGCGTATTCGACGGCGAGGAGGCGGCGACGCGGGCCATTCTCGGCGGCCGGGTCAAGGCGGGCGATGTGGTGGTCATACGCCACGAGGGTCCGCGCGGGGGGCCCGGCATGCGGGAAATGTTGAGTCCGACCGGGGCCATCATGGGGCGCGGCCTCGGCGACAAGGTGGCGCTGATCACCGACGGGCGCTTTTCGGGCGGCAGCCACGGCTTCGTCGTGGGGCACGTCTCGCCGGAGGCGGCGGTCGGCGGGCCGCTCGCGCTGCTGCGCAGCGGCGACCGGATCACGATTGATGCAGTGGCACGCAGCATCGACGCGGACGTGACGCGCGCCGAATGGGCGCGACGGCGCCGCGCGTGGAAGCCGCGCAAACCGTATGCGACGGCCGGCGTGCTCGCCAAGTACGCACGCGTCGTGAGCAGTGCATCGGAAGGGGCAATCACCGATTGATATCGGTGAATCGACCCCGTGGGCGCTCGTCGTGCGTTAGCGGGAAGTTGTAAGCCGCAAAGCCAGCGGTTACAGTGACCCCCCCTTGGGGGATGACATTTCAGGAGTCGGGCGCGGCCGGGATCGCGAGGCTGAACCCACACTCCGGGAAGGGCGCCGGGAAGCGCCATCGGGTGGATGGATCGGTGAGGGTTGCGCGAATCGGGGCGACGCAGTCGGCGTACCGCGCTCGCGAAGCAGCATCGGTTGTCCGGACAATCAACCGCGACCACGAGTAAACATGGCCGCCTACGCACACGAATCGACCTTCGTACCACGACGCATCGTCGTGTTCATGTTTATCGTCGCCTTGCACATCGCCTTGATCTGGGCGCTGGCCAACGGCCTTGCGCGCAAGGTCGTGGAGGTGCTCGCGCCTCCGATCCAGACCGACATCATCGAGGAAGTGAAGCAGGACGAACCGCCGCCGCCGCCGCCGCCGCCGGAGATGGAGCGTCCGCCGGTCGAGGTGCCGCCGCCGGAAGTGAACATCCAGATCCCGGTCGATACCTCGACGTCGACCGCGATCACCGACGTCACCGACCGGCCGGTGCCGATGGCGCCGCCGCCCGTGCACCGCGCTGTGCGCGTGGCGCCGAAGCTCGATGTGCGACGCTCGCCCTCGACCGACGACTACTATCCGCCTGCGTCGCGCCGCGCCGAGGAAGAGGGTGTCACGACGATCCATGCCTGTGTCTCGCCGGACGGCCGCACGGCCGGCCAGCCGACCGTGACCAAGAGTTCGGGCCACGAGCGGCTCGACGAGGCGGCGGTCAAGTGGGCGTCCCGTGCCCGCTGGAGCCCGGGCACCGAAGACGGCAAGCCGATCGAGAGCTGCCAACAGTTCAACGTTCGTTTCAAACTGACCAATTGATCATCGATCCTTGAGGAATCTATGGAAAATCAAGCCACCGCTGTCGTTGAAAACCCGTACGGCCTCGCCGCGCTCTGGGCGCAGGGCGACTGGGTTGCCAAGGGCACGCTCATCGTCCTCGCACTGATGTCCCTCGGCTCCTGGTACATCATGCTCACGAAGGTCTGGGACCAGGCGAAGCTGCGCCGCTCGGCGCGGGTCGTCGAAAAGCAGTTCTGGACTGCGCCGTCGATCAAGGACGGTGTCGAGCGCCTCAAGAAGGGCGATGACTTCCGCAACATCGCGGAAGACGGCCTGCGCGCCACGTCGCACCACGAGGGCCGCCTGACCGACCGCATCGATCTCCACGAGTGGATCACGATGTCGCTCACGCGCGCGGTCGACGTCGTCAACGGCAAGCTGCAGTCAGGCCTCTGGTTCCTCGCGACCACCGGCTCCGCCGCACCGTTCGTCGGCCTCTTCGGCACGGTGTGGGGCATCTACCACGCGCTGATCGCGATCGGCATCGCCGGCCAGGCGAGCATCGACAAGGTCGCGGGCCCGGTCGGTGAAGCGCTCATCATGACAGCCATCGGCCTGTTCGTCGCGGTGCCCGCGGTGATGGGTTACAACTGGCTGCTCCGCCGCAACAAGGGCCTGCAGGATGGCCTCAAGAATTTCTCTGCGGACCTGCACGCCTACCTCGTCGGCGGTGCGCGCATGGCCGGTGATGGCGGCGCCGCGCGGGCAAATGCTCCTGCGGCGGCCGTGCGCAAGTAAGGTAGATACGCATGGCCATGAGTGTCGGATCGGGCTCGCCGGGCGACGAACCGAAGGCGATGTCGGACATCAACACCACGCCCCTCGTGGACGTGATGCTGGTGCTGCTCATCATCTTCCTGATCACGATTCCGGTGATCACGAAGACGGTGCCGGTCGAGTTGCCGAAGGCGACCAACATCGCAACGCAGACGAAGCCGGAGAACATCACCATCGCGATCGACGCGGCGGGCAATGTCTACTGGAACAACGGCAAGGTCGCCAATCGCCAGGCCCTGCTCGATTTCGTCAAGGCGGCGGCGGTGCAGGTGCCCCAGCCGGAAATCCACATCCGCGGAGATCGCAACGCGCGCTACGAAGCGGTGGGGCGCGTGATGTACACGATCCAGCGGGGTGGCGTGGTCAAGGTGGGGTTCATCACCGAGCCCGATCGCGGCACGCGTTGAGGAGAAGTCTGACATGTCCATGAGTGTGAGCGGTGATGGCGGCGGCGACGACGAACCGATGGTGGAGATGAACACCACGCCGCTGATCGACGTCATGCTGGTGCTGCTGATCATGTTCATCATCACGATTCCCGTGATGACCCATGCGGTGAAGCTCGACATGCCGCGGCCGACCGACGCGCCTCCGCCCCCGGTACCGCCCGAAGTGGTCGACATCGAGATCGACTTCGACGGCACGATCGTGTGGAACGGGCAGGTCGTGCCGAGCCTGCAGGTGCTCGAGAGTTACTTCAGGCAGGAAGCGCAGAAGGATCCGCAGCCGGAACTGCACCTGCGGCCCGACGCGCGCGCGCGTTACGATGTGGTTGCCAAGGTGCTGGCTGCGGCGCAACACAATCGGATGCAGAAGATCGGCTTCGTCAACACGGCGGAGTTCCGCGACGATTGAGCCTGGCGCGCCCGGGCGCCGGTTCATCTTGCGTTCATCCGCCCCGTGAGAATGTGACCCCGTGGCCCACCACGGGGTTGCCCATTTCGACCAGAGGACACCATGAGGAAGACATCGAGTCTCGCATCGTTACTGGCCATGGCGGTCGTCGCCATCGGTGCAGTCGGCGTCACGGGCGTGGCGCTCGCCGACCAGGCCAAGGGCCCGACCGTCAGCAAGGCACTCGCGAAGCCGCTCAAGGCTGCGCAGGAGGCGCTCGGCAAGAAGGACTGGCAGGGCGCGCTCGCGAAGCTCGCGGAGGCAGATGCCGTCTCCGGCAAGAGCGCGTATGACCAGCACCTGATCGCGGAAATGCGGGGCTTCGCGTACGTGCGGCTCGGCAACTATGCCGAGGCTGCGAAGAACCTCGAGGCGGGCCTCAATTCAGGCTTCCTCGCGCAGGAAGACATCCCGACCCGCGTGCGGGCGCTGTCCCAGATCTACTACCAGACGAAAAACTACGGCAAGGCGATCGAGTACGGCAACCGCGCCATCAAGGGCGGTTTCGCGGACGACGACATCTACACGCTGGTCGGTCAGGCTTATTACGTCCAGGGCGACTACAAGGGCGCCCTGAAATTCATCGACAATTACGTCGACGCCCAGGTGCGCCGCGGCCAGACGCCGAAGAAGCAGTACCTCGAGCTGATCCTCTCCTCGTGCGTGAAGCTGAAGGACGACAACTGCACGACGAGCGCCCTCGAACGGCTCGTGAAGTACTACCCGTCGCCCGAGTACTGGAAGAACATCATGTACTCGCTGTTCCGGGCGCCGGACAGCGGTGACAAGGTGCTGCTGAACACCTTCCGCCTCGCGGCCGACGTGGACGCGCTGACGCGCGGCGAGGAATACACGGAGATGGCCCAGCTCGCGATCGAACAGGGCACGCCCGGCGAGGCGGTCAGCATCCTCGAGAAGGCGTTCGCGAAGAATATGTTCACCGAGCAGCGCGACAAGGACAAGAACCAGCGCCTGCTCGACGCGGCGAAGAAGTCAGCGGCGGCTGACCAGGCCGGACTCGCCAAGCTGGCGGCCGATGCCGCCAGTGCAAAAACAGGCGGGGCGGACATCGGTCTCGGCAAGGGTTACCTGAGCTACGGTCAATACGACAAGGCTGCGGCCGCGTTCCAGCGCGGCGTCAGCAAGGGCGGTCTCTCCGACAGCGGGGAGGCGCAGCTGCTGCTCGGCATCGCCCAGCTGAAGAGCGGCAACAAGGCCGACGCGCTGAAGTCGTTCGCGGCGCTCAAGGACGACAAGAAGTACGCGCGTCTCGCGGGCCTGTGGGCCATTCACGCGCAAGGGTGAAGAAGGGCCTGCGCGACTCACGGCCGATAGCAGACGGCTGATGGCCAGAGGAGACGGCCGGCGGGGTACCCCGCCGGCCGTTTTGTTTTGGCGGCACAAAACTGCGAAACTGCATGCAGTGGTTGCGGGCCGGGGGGCAACGAGCGGATGCCGAGCAGGGTACCAGCGGGGGAGACGCGCGGCTGGATCGTTCCGATCGGCGGCGCCGAGAACAAGGAAAACGATCGGCGCATCCTGGCGCGCTTCGTCGCGGTATCGGGCGGTGATGCGGCCGATATCGTCGTGATCCCGACTGCGAGCCGGCTGCACGAAACGGGTGCGCGCTACGAGCGGCTCTTCGGCGAACTCGGTGCCGCGCGCGTGGCCGTGATGGACTTCGATACGCGGCGCGACTGCCACGAAGCGGGACGCCTGCAGCGCCTCGAGGAGGCAACCGGGATTTTCTTCACGGGTGGCAACCAGTTGCGGCTGACGACTCTGCTCGGCGGCACACCCGTGGCGAAGCTGATCCGTGCGCGCAACGCGCACGGCGTGACGGTCGGCGGCACGAGCGCCGGGGCGAGCATCCTCTCGGAACACATGATCGCGTTCGGCGACGACGGCGCATCGGCCATCTCCGGCAGCGTGCGGCTCGCACCGGGGCTCGGGCTCACGAATCGCTTCGTGATCGACCAGCACTTCCGGCAGCGCGACCGGCTCGGGCGGCTGCTCACGGCGCTCGCCTACAATCCGTTCGCCGTCGGTATCGGGCTCGACGAGGACACGGCGGCTTTCATCGGCCCCGACAACGTGCTCGAAGTCGAGGGCAGCGGCGGGGTCACGGTCGTCGATGCCTCCGAAGTGAGTTTCACGTCGATGGACATCGTCGACGAGGGTCAGCCGATCTGCATGCTCGGGCTCAAGCTGCACCTGCTGGTGGCAGGCGCGACGTACAACCTGCATACGCGGATCGCGGCGGCAGGCGCCCTGCGCCCGGACAAGGAATAGTCCGGTGCGAGTGCTCGACCGTTCGGTTTACGTCGGTCCTTCGCACTATGCGCGCTTTCCGGTCATCCGCCTCGAGCTCGATCTCGGCGAACTCGAAGCCTGGCCCACGGGTCGGCTCGGCGCCGGCTTCGTCGATGCGCTCGCTGCGGCGCTGCCGGGACTCGCGGAGCACGGTTGTTCCTATCGCGAGCCGGGCGGATTTTTCCGCCGCATGCGGGAGGGTGAGGGCACCTGGCTCGGCCACGTGCTCGAGCATGTCGCGATCGAGCTGCAGAACATCGCCGGCGAGGACGTGACGTTCGGCAAGACCCGCAGCATCGACGGACGGCCGGGTCATTACACCGTGGTGTACGAGTTCGCACAGCGCGACGAAGGCGTGGCCGCCGGTGAACTCGGCATGCGGCTGCTCGGTTCGCTGTTGCCCGCCGGACTGCGCGAGGCGGGCGCGGTTCCCGAAGGCTGGTCCTGGGCCGCGGCGCGCGACGAGTTCATCCGCTTCGCGCAGCGGCGCGCACTCGGACCTTCGACCGCCTCGCTGGTGCGGGCCGCCGAAGCGCGAGGCATACCGTGGCTGCGGCTCAATGACCAGTCATTGGTGCAGCTGGGACACGGCCGGTACCAGCAGCGTATCCAGGCAACCGTCACGGGGCGTACGCCGCACATTGCCGTCGAGCTCGCGAGCGACAAGGAGGAAACGAACCGGATCCTCGGTTCGCTCGGCCTGCCGGTGCCGCGCCAGGAACTCGTGCAGTCGGCCGAGGCCGCGGTGCGCGCCGCGAGTCGCATCGGGTTTCCGGTAGTCACGAAGCCCTACAACGGCAATCACGGCCGCGGCATCTCGATACGCCTCACGAGCGATGCGGAAGTCGCCAGCGGCTTTGCGATCGCGCGGGAGCATTCGCGTTCGGTGATCGTCGAGACCTTCCTCGAAGGCGACGATCACCGTCTGCTGGTCGTGAACGGCGAACTGATCGCGGCGACGCGACGCACGCCGGGTCATGTGGTCGGCGACGGCGTGCACACGGTGGCCGCGCTGATCGACCTCGTGAACCAGGATCCGCGACGCGGCGTCGGCCACGAGAAGGTGCTGACGCGCATCGAGCTCGACGCGCAGGCCGCCACGATGCTCGACCGGGCCGGGCTCACCGCGGCGTCGGTGCCGGAGGCCGGGCGCATCGTGTACCTGCGCTCGACGGCAAACCTGTCGACCGGCGGCACCGCGACGGACGTGACCGACATCATCCATCCCGACAATCGCGACATGGCCGTGCGCGCGATCCGCGCGATCGGCCTCGACGTCGGCGGCGTCGATTTCCTGTCCACGAACATCGCCGAGAGCTATCGCCGGATCGGCGGCGGCATCTGCGAGGTCAATGCGGCGCCCGGGTTTCGCATGCACGTCGCGCCGAGCGAGGGCACGCCGCGCGACGCCGCGGGGCCGGTGATCGACATGCTGTTTCCGCCCGGCACGCCGTCGCGCGTGCCGATCGCGGCGATCACCGGGACGAACGGCAAGACGACGACCGCGCGCATGCTCGCGCATGTCGCGAAGATGGCCGGGTACACGCCGGGCCTCACGACGACGGATGGGGTCTATATCGACGGCCAGCGCACGGTGCAGGGCGACATGACGGGGCCCGTGTCGGCGCGGATGGTGCTCGCCGACCCGCAGATCGACCTCGCGGTGCTCGAAACGGCGCGCGGCGGGCTGCTGCGTGCGGGCATGGGCGTCACCGAGATCAATGTCGGTGCGGTGCTGAACGTGCAGTCCGATCACCTCGGGCTGAAGGGCATCGACACGCTCGAGCAGCTGGCGGAAGTGAAGCGCGTCGTGATCGAGATCGCCACCGATTGCGCGGTACTGAATGCGGACGATCCGCTGACGCTCAGGATGTCGGGCTACACGGATGCGTCGAACCTGTGCTACGTCACGATGACGCCGCAGCACAACTTCGTGCGCGAGCATGTCCGTGCCGGCGGCCGGGCCTGCGCCCTCGAGGCCGGCGTGAATGGCCAGATGATCACGCTGTACGACAAGGGCAGCCACATTCCGCTCCTGTGGACCCACCTGATTCCCGCGACGCTCGAGGGGCGCGCCCTGCACAACGTGCAGAACGCGATGTTCGCGGCTGCGATCGCCTTCTCGCTCGGCATCAAGCTCGACGCGATTCGCCAGGGGCTGCGCACCTTCGACAGCACGTTCTTCCAGGCGCCGGGGCGCATGAACGTCTTCGACGAGCATCCGTTCAAGGTGCTGTTCGACTATGGTCACAATGCGCACGCGGTCGCCGCGATGGCGGATCTCGCTCGGCGACTCGATGTCGCGGGCCGGCGCATCGTCGTGGTCGCGGGTCCCGGCGATCGGCGCGACGAGGACATCGCCGCGATTGCAGGGGCGGTCGCCGGACGCTTCGATCACTACATCTGCCGGCGCGACGACCAGTTGCGCGATCGCGCGCCGGACGAGGTGCCTCGCCTGCTCGCGCGGACGCTGCGGGCGGCCGGCGTGCCCGAGGCGAGCATCACGGTCATTCCGGACGAGCAGGATGCGATCGATGCCGCGCTGCGCATGGGTGCAGCGGGCGATCTGCTGCTCATCTTCGCCGACCACCTGACCCGGTCGTGGAAGCAGATCACCAAGTTCCGGCCTGCGGGCGCCGTGGAGGCGCCGGCGGCACAGGTGCCCGCCGTGCCGGTCGCTCCGCCGCCCGTCGAGGCGGCCACGTTGCCCGTGCTTTCGCTCGAGGGCCTGATCCGGGACGAGCGCGGCATCCGCTACGCCCCGGAGGGGGAGGATTGAACGACGATCCGTTGCCGTTCGAACACTCGCGGCGGCTCACGGGCAGCAACCTTTACTTCGACGCCCCGGGCGCGGTCCTCGAGACAACGGGCATCGAAGTCGACGATGCGTTGATCGCAGGCTGGCAGGCGCGTGCGACCCGCGGCCGCACTCACCTCGGCTGGCACGAGTCCGCAGCGGCGATTCATGCCGCGCGCCAGCCGATTGCGACGGTCGTCGCCCGCCGCCACCGTGAGGGCGCAGCCCTCGCGATTGCGGCGCCCGTCGACCAACTCTACACGGCCACCGAACTCAACGAGTGGGCGCTCGTCGCGACACTCTGTGCGCGCGACCCGGGCCGGCGGGCGGTACTCGAAGCGGCACTGGTGCAGGCAGCGGCCGACGCGGTGGCGCCGCCGGCCCTGCCGCCCGTCATCGACGAGACCGCGGCGCTCGACCGTCTCGCGCGCCTCGCTGCACTCGAATCCCGGCCACACCTGCGCGCGGCGATCGCACGGGCGGTGAGCAGCGGCCTCGCTGTCCTGCTCGACGACGAAGGCGTCTCCTTCGGTGAGGGTTGCGGACATGCCACGTACCGCGTGGGTGCGCTGCCCCGTTTCGAGGATGTGGCGTGGGAAGCATTGCGCAACATGCCGGTGGCGTTGGTTACCGGATCGAATGGCAAGACGACGACCGTGCGCCTGCTCGCCGCCTGCGCCGGTGCCCAGGGCTGGCGCACGGCGTACAACTGCACGGACGGCGTCTTTCTCGATGGCCAGCAGCTCGCGAGCGGCGACTTCTCGGGGCCGATGGGCGCGTGTGCCGTACTGCGCGAACCGCGTGCCCATGCCGCGATCATCGAGGCCGCGCGCGGCGGGATCCTGCGGCGCGGTCTCGCCGTGGGCCGCGCCGACACGGCCATCGTCACGAACGTGAGCCCCGACCATCTCGGCAGTTACGGCATCGATGACCTCGATGGCATGGCAGCGGTCAAGCTCGTCGTGACGCGCGCCGTCGGGCCGCGAGGCCTCGCGGTACTGAATGCGGACGATCCGACGCTCGTGCGTGCCGCGCCTGCGTGCGAGGCGCCGATCGGCTGGTTCGCCCGCGACTGGGATGCGCCGCTCCTGCGGGCCCATCGCGAGCGCGGCGGTGCAACGAGCGGCGTGCGTACCGGGCACCTCATCGCGACGTATCGCGGCGCCGAACACGATCTCGGCGCGGTCGCCGGGTTGCCGCTCGCGATCAGCGGTCTCGCGGCCTACAACATCGCCAATCTCGCGGCTGCATCGCTCGCGGCGCTGGCTCTCGGCATCGGGCGCGCGGTGATTGCGCAAGTGTTTGCGCGCTTCGGCAGCAGCGCGGCCGACAATCCGGGCCGCCTGATGCGCTTCGATCTCGATGGCGTGCAGGTGATCGTGGACTTCGCGCACAACCCCGACGGATTGCGGGGCGTGCTCGCGATCGCGCGCAGTCTCGCCGAGCGCGGCCGCCTCATGCTGCTCCTCGGTCAGGCCGGCGACCGGGGCGACGCCGACATCGAAGCGCTGGCGGCGGCTGCGGCCGCCGCGCGGCCCGATGTCGTCGTGCTGAAGGAAATGGCCGCCTACCTGCGCGGGCGTGAGCCGGGCGAAATCCCGACCATCTTGCGCCGCGCACTCACGGCAGGCGGCCTGGACGCGGCGCAACTCCTCGATCGCGATTCGGAACTCGAGGCAGCGCGTACGGTGCTCGGGCTCGCACGGCCCGGCGATGTGCTGCTGCTCCTCGTGCACGGCTACGTCGCGCGCGGCGAGGTCGTCTCGCTGATCGGCAGGATGCGTGCGGCCGGATGGCGCGCGGGGGACGCAGTGCCCGCGTGAGCGCTCAGCGGTGGCCGCGCTCGATCAGGTGCTCGCGGTAGTCGCGGAACGGCCGCAGCAGGCGCGCGACAAGCGCCTCGCGCCGCGCTGCGCGCTCGCGCCGTGCCGTCTCGTCGGGCTCGTAGCGCTCGATGTCGGAGCGCTGCACGGTGCCTTTCGCGGCGAGCAGCCGCTCGAGCGTGTCGATGCGGTCATTGGCGACGGACAGCTCCGCCGCGAGCGCGAGCAGCGCTGCGTGCAACTGATCGATGGCCGGATCGTCGAAGTACTGCGGCAGAGGGCCCTTGGCCCGGGTCGGGACATCGCTCATTCGCGCTCCACGAGTTCGATCCATTCCCCCGCGGGCCCCACGCACACCGCGGTCCGACGGCCATGATACGGCGCCTGCGGCAGCGTGCGCGCGGGCGCGATCCACTCGAGCGCCGGGTCCTCCGGCAGCCGGTCCACGAGGAAGGTCACCATCGAGATGCCGGGCGGCAGTTCGCCCGGTGCACTCGTGCGCGGCAGCGTGCCGGCGGGCATGGCATCGGCTTCGATGTAGCACTGGCCGCGCAAGGCGAGTGCCGCGAGCGGATGGCGCGTCTCGGCCGGCAGGCCATGGGCTGCCGACAGCACCGTGATCACGGACGGCACGGCCGTCGCGGGCGGCACACCGAAGTGCCGCGTGTAGAACTCGCTCGATGCTTCGCACGAGGGGCCGCCGAGGACGACGATGAATACGCGGTCGATGAAATGTTTCGCCTCGGGCACGTCGAACGCGGCGAGCTTCCCGCTGAACGAGGTCAGGTACACGCCTTCATTCGACGGGCCGACCAGCTGCATCGCCCGGATCTTGTCGCTGATCGACAGGTTCGCCGGCTCGCCGATCACGCGAAACGCGGACTGCGCGACGCGGGCGGCCGCGAGGTCGGTGTCCTGCACCATGAGCTCCGCGGCATTCCAGCCCATGTGACGGAAGGGCCGGTAGGCGAAATCCGGCGCACTGTCGATGAAGCGCAGCCAGGTTTGGCCTTCGCCCGCGGGCAGCATCAGCGCGCACTGCCGGCCGGCGAGCGTCGGCCGGCCGAACTGCGCGGCGAGCGCCGGCGAAACGCGATCGCGGGCGATGAGTTCGTAGCCGAGGTGCAGGTGCCAGGCATCGATGGAGGCCTGCAGTTCCGACGTCGCGATGGTGACCGCCGCGATCGGCCCGAGCGCCGTCATGCGAGGCCGGCGAGATAGCGGCGCGCCGTCGCGAGGTCGATGACTTCGGCGTACTTCGCCTGCAGGTCGAACAGGTTCGCCTCGTGCGGGCCGGGCGCGCGGTCGCCGACGGCGTCGCGCACGACGACCGGCACGAAACCGTGCTGGCAGCCGTCGACGGCGCTCGCGCGCACGCAGCCGCTCGTCGACACGCCACCGATCAGGACCGTGTCGATGCCGAGCGCGGTCAGGGTGGGCGCGAGCGACGTGCCGAAGAACGCGCTCGCATACTGCTTCGTGATCACGGTTTCGCCGGCGCGCGGCTCGAGCCCGGGCGCAAACGCGGCGAGCTCGGGATGCGCGCCCGCCTCGAAGCACGCGAGGGCGGGCACCTTGCGGAAGAACACGCCACCGTCGCGGCCGCCCGGCTGATAGGCGACATTCGTGTGCAGCACGGGGATGCCGGCGGCCCGCGCGGCGCCGAGCAGCGTGATACAGGCGTCGCGCGCCGCCTCGACGCCGGCGTAGAGCGGGGAGCCCGGCACGAGATAGGCCTGCACGAAGTCGATCACGAGCAGCGCAGGCCGGCGCCCGAATGCCAGCGACTTGCCGAAACCGCCACGCGCGTAGTTCTCGTCGAGCGTCTCGGCCATGCGCTCAGATGACCTTGCGCGCGGCGAGTGCGTCGTAGCGCTCGCGCGCCATGCCGAGGAGGCCGAGATACACTTCTTCGTTGTGCTGGCCCATCGCCGGCGCCGGCGTGCGGATCGCGCCCGGCGTCGCGGAGAGCTTCGGCGCCACATTCTGCATCCTGAGCTCGCCGAAGTCCGGGTGCTGCGTCGACACGATGGCGGCACGCGCCTTGAAATGCGGGTCTTCCAGCATTTCGGGCGCGCGATAAATGAGGCCCGCCGGCACGCCGGCCTTTTCCATCGCCGCGAGGACCTGCTCGCGTGTCTGCGTTGCGGTCCAGCGCCCGACCAGTGCGTCGAGTTCCGCCTGGTTCGCGCCGCGCGCGGAATGGGTCGCGTAACGGGGGTCCTTCGCGAGTGCAGGCTGGCCCATCGCTTCGGCGAGACGGCTGAATACCGTGTCCTGGTTGGCGGCGATCAGCACCAGCTGTCCATCGGCCGTCGGATAGATGTTCGACGGCGCCACATTCGGCAGGATCGCGCCCGTGCGTTCGCGGATGTAGCCTGTCTTGTCGTATTCGGTGACGAGCGATTCCATCATGTTGAGCACGGCTTCGTAGATCGCCGAATCAACCACCTGACCGCGCCCCGTCTTCTCGCGGTAGTGCAGGGCCGAGAGCGCGCCGACGCTCGCAAAGGTGGCAGCGAGCGAATCGCCGATGCTGATGCCCATGCGCGAGGGCGGCGTCGAGGGATCGCCGCACACATAGCGCAGGCCGCCCATCGCCTCGCCGATCGCGCCGAAGCCCGCCTGCGTGGCGTAGGGCCCGGTCTGGCCGAAGCCCGACACGCGGATCATGATGAGGCGCGGATTCACGCGCGAGAGCTCCTCGTAGTCGCAGCCCCATTTCTCCATGGTACCCGGCCTGAAATTCTCGAGTAGAAAATCAGCTTTCGCGACTAACTCCTTGAGAATGCTCTGCCCATCGGTCTGCCGCATGTCGAGGGTGATCGCCTTCTTGTTGCGCCCGACCACGGGCCACCACAGCGATTTGCCGTGTGCCTTCTCGCGTCCCCACACGCGCATCGGATCGCCCTGGCCCGGGGGTTCGATCTTGATCACCTCCGCGCCCATGTCGCCGAGGATCTGGCCGCAGAAGGGCCCGGCGAGCAGCGTGCCCATCTCGATCACGCGCAGGTCCGAGAGCGGGCCGTTCTTGAAGGGTGCGGGTTGTCCGGACATATGGGTCCTTCGCTGGTTGATGGACGGGCGCCACCGGCAGTGTCGGGCTAGAATCGAAGCATGTACGGTCGTCGCAGTGGAATAGGCAATGATGCGTAGCGTCGAAATCGTCGAGGTGGGCCCCCGCGATGGCCTCCAGAGCGAGCCGGGCATCATGCCGACGGCCGCCAAGATCGTCTTCATCGAGCGCCTGCTCGCAGCGGGCCTGCGCCGGATCGAAGTCGCGAGTTTCGTCAACCCGAAGCGCGTGCCGCAGATGGCCGACGCCGAGCAGGTGCTCGCGGGGCTCGCGAAGCGGCCGGATGTCCACTACGTGGGCCTCGTGCTCAATCGCAAGGGCTTCGATCGCGCCGTCGCCGCGGGCTGCAACGAGATCGGCATGGCGGTGGTCGCGAGCGATACGTTCAACCGGCGCAACCAGGGTGTCGGCACCGACGAATCGATCGCCGCATGGCTCGACATCGCGCGGGCGGCCCGCACCGCGGGCCTGAGGGCGCAGGTCACCGTGTCGGCCGCATTTGGCTGCCCGTTCGAAGGCGAGATGCCGCTCGAACGCGTGGTCGACGTGGCACGCCGCTGCGCGGAGGCAGAGCCCTTCGAAATTGCGCTCGCCGACACGATCGGCGTCGGCGTTCCCGCGCAGGTCACCGAGCTCGTGGCTGCGGTGCGTGCGGCCATTTCGCCGGTAACCCGGCTGCGCGCGCACTTCCACAACACGCGCAATACGGGTCTCGCCAATGCGTGGGCCGCCGTGCAGGCGGGCGTCACGACGCTCGATGCGAGCACGGGCGGCATCGGTGGCTGCCCGTTCGCGCCGGCGGCGACCGGCAACATTCCCACCGAGGATCTCGTCTACATGCTGGCGCGCGCCGGCTACGCGACCGGCGTCGATCTCGATGCGCTCATCGCGACCAGCCAGTGGTTGCAGGACACATTGGGTCGCGCGGTGCCCGGCATGCTCGTCAAGGCAGGCAATTTTCCGCGTATCGCGGCGGAGCGGGCGGCCTGAACCCCGGGCCTGCGGGCCGACGGATGTACGTGTTCCGCGCATTGCGGACCCCCATCGCGAAACACCATACTCCGGCCGCTGCAGGCGGTACGTGACCGCGCGATGAATCCTCCAGGAGTAGTCATGGCATATCGTTTGGGTGTGGACGTGGGCGGCACTTTCACCGACCTGTTGCTGGTCCACGATAAATCCGGCAGGACATGGTCCGCGAAGGTGCCGAGCACACCGGCCGACCAGTCCGTCGGCGTGGTCAACGGCATGATGCGCGTCTGCGAGTCGGCGGGCGTCGATCCGGCGGAAATCCTGCACGTCATGCACGGCACGACGGTCGCTACGAACACCGTGCTCACGAGCACGGGCGCGAAATGCGGCCTCGTGACGACCAAGGGCTATCGCCAGGTGCTGCAGATCGCCCGCTCGTTCGTGCCCGGCGGCCTCGGTGGCTGGGTCATCTACAACAAGAGCCTGCCGCTCGCGCCGCTCGCCTGCACGATCGAAGCGGACGAGCGCGTGAGCGCCAGGGGCGAAATCGTCCATGCCCTCGACGAGAACCAGCTGCGCGGCGCGCTGCGCGAGCTCAAGTCGAAGAACATCGAGGCGCTCACCGTGTCGCTCGTCAATTCATTCGCGAACGACAGCCACGAGAAGCGCATCCGCGAGATCGCCGGCGAGGAGCTGCCGGGCGTGCCGGTGTCGCTGTCGTCGGAGGTCGTGCCGGAGATGCAGGAGTACGAGCGCACCGTCACGACGGTTGCGAATTCCTACGTTCGCCCGCGTGTCGAGAAGTACGTGCGCAACCTGAAATCGAAGCTCTCGATCAGGGGCGAGGACGTGAAGCTGCACATCCTGCGCTCGGATGGCGGCCTCGCATCGGCGAAGTCGTCGGAAGAATTCCCGGTGAACCTGCTGATGTCGGGCCCCGCGGGCGGCGTCACCGGGGCCGTGTGGGTGGCGCTGCAGTCGGGCTTTCCGAACCTGCTCACGGTCGACGTGGGCGGCACTTCCACCGATGTCGCGCTGATCCAGGACGGCCAGCCGCGGCTGCGGCGTGAAACGACCGTGGGTGACGTCACCGTGCGTGCGTCGTCGGTCGACATCCGCACGGTGGGCGCGGGCGGTGGCTCGATCGCCCACGTTCCCGAGCTGACCGGCGCGCTGCGCGTCGGGCCGCAGAGTGCCGGCGCCGACCCCGGGCCGGCCGCCTACAATCGCGGCGGCAGCGAGCCGACCGTGACCGACGCCAATATCGTGCTCGGCTACCTGCCCGAGGGACAGAAACTCGGCGGCGACATGGAGCTCGATCGCGAACTCGCGGGGGCCGCGATCCAGAAGATCGCCGATGCGCTGAAGCTCTCGCGCAAGGACGCAGCGCTCGGCATCTACAACATCGTCAACGAGAACATGGTCGGGGCGCTGCGGCTCGTGTCGGTCGAGCAGGGCTACGACCCGCGCGACTACGCGCTGATCGCCTTCGGCGGCGCGGGTCCGCTGCACGCGAACGCGCTCTCGCGCCTGCTCGGCTCGTGGCCGTCCATCATCCCGCCGGGGCCCGGCGTGCTGTGTGCACTCGGCGATGCGACGACCGCCGTGCGCGACGAGCGCGCACGCACGTTCGTGCGCAAGTTCTCCGACACGAGTGCGAAGGAAATCGCGAAGATCCTGCGCGCCCTCGCCGCCGAGGCCTCGGAGTCTCTCGAGCGGGAGGGCGTGCCGAAGAGCGAGATGCGCACGACCTGGCAGGTGGACCTGCGCTATCACGGCCAGGGCCTGCGCCTCTCGGTCGACGTGGACGTCAAGGACCTCGAGAAGCGCGGGCTCGGCGCGATCTCCGAGAAGTTCGATGCCGAGCACAAGCGCCTCTTCACGTTCGCGCTCGCGCTCGAGCACGAACTCGTGACATTGCGTGCCTCGGTGCAAGGCAAGGCCGTGGCGCTGAAGCGCCCCGATCTCGCGAGGGGCGGCAGCGATCCGAAGGCTGCCGCAATCGGCCGGCAGAAGGTCTACATGGATGGCAAGGATCTCACGGCCACGGTCTACGACCGCTCGAAGCTGCGCGCGGGGAACAAGCTGAAGGGCCCCGCGATCGTCGTCGAGATGGACTCGACGAGCGTGATCCTGCCGAAGCACCACGGCGTCGTCGACAAGGTCGGCTGCATCCTGATCTATCCGGACGGCTACAAGAAGCCGGCCCGCAAGGCGAAGAGGTAAGTTCCATGCCCGCCAGAATCGTCCAAGGCAACAGAAAGCCGTTCAAGAAGATCAAGGTCGACACGGTCACGATCGACATCATCGAGAGCGCGCTGCGCAATGCGCGTTACGAGATGGACACCGTGCTGTTTCGCACCGCGATGTCGCCCGGCATCCGCGAGCAGCACGACGAATTCCCGATGATCGCGAACGTCGAAGGCAAGATGGTCGTCGGCCAGTTCGGCTCGTTCATCTGGGGCTTCATGCAGGGTTACGACGGCACGATCGAGGAAGGGGACATCTTCCTGACGAACGACCCGTATGCGGTCAACGGCGCGATCAGCCACGCGAACGACTGGCTGATGCTGATGCCGATATACAAGCAGAAGCGGCTGATCGCCTGGTCGGCGATGTTCGGCCACATGACCGACGTCGGCGGCAAGGTGCCGGGCTCGCTGCCGACCGACGCGCGGCAGATCTTCGAGGAAGGCGTGCGCACGCCGCCGGTGAAGATCTACCAGCGCGGCAAGTTGCAGGAGGACGTGCTGAAGATCCTGCTGCACAACTGCCGGCTGCCGCACTGGAACCTGTCGGATTTCAACGCGATCACGGCGGCACTGCGCACCGCGGGCATCCGCTGCATCGAGATCGCCGAGCGCTTCGGCGACGACGTGTTCTACTCCTCGATGCACGAGATGCTCGAGCGCAACAAGCGCGCGATGCGCGAGCTGATCCGCCGCACGGTCCCCGAGACCAAGCAGCACTTCGAGGACTACGTGTGCGACGACGGCCTCAACATGGGGCCGTACAAGATCGCTTGCAGCATGTGGCGCGAGGGTGACAAGTGCATCTTCGATTTCGCGGGTACCGATCCGCAGTCGATCTCCTCGATCAACTTCCTGTTGAACGAAGAGATGTTCAAGATGTTCGCGGGCGTGTACATGATCATGGTGTTCGACCCGCAGATCCTCTTCAACGACGGCTTCTACGACCTGATGGAAGTGCGCATCCCCCCGGGCACGCTGCTGAAGCCGCTCGCGCCGGCGGCGCTGTCCTGCCGCACGCACGCGCTCGGACGCATCTTCGACGTGCTGGGCGGGCTCCTCGGCCAGGGCAATCCGCAGTTCATGTGCGCGGCAGGCTTTTCGGACAGCCCGCACTTCATGTATTCGGGTTACGACAGGAACGGCGACTGGTACCAGCTGTACCAGATCAGCTTCGGCGGCATCCCGGGCAAGCCGTTCGGCGACGGGCCCGACGGGCACTCGTTGTGGCCGTCGTTCACCAACGTGCCGAACGAGTTCCTCGAGAGCTATTTCCCGCTGCGGATCGACATCTACGAGACCATCCCGGATTCGGGCGGCCCCGGCAAGAACCGCGGCGGCAACGGGCTGCGCATCGGCTATCGCTTCCTCGAGCCGGGCGAGATCTCGATCCACGACGACCGCTGGCTCACCTATCCGTGGGGCGTCAACGGCGGCCTGCCGGGCGCGCGCAGCCGCAAGACCCTGGTGCGCGGCGACGGTACCGAGCAGCTGCTCGAATCGAAGCTCGATCGCATCAAGGTGGAAGCGGGCGACCTGTTGCTCGCGGACACTTGGGGCGGCGGCGGCTGTGGCGATCCGCTCGAGCGTGAACTCGACCGCGTGCGCTTCGACGTCGAGGCGGGGCTCGTCACGGTCGAGGGCGCGCGGCGTTACGGCGTCGTCATCAAGGACGACGGCAGCGTCGATGCGGCGGCGAGCGCAGCCCTGCGCAAGCAGATGGCGGCCGATCGCGGGCCGGTGAAGCTGTTCGATCGCGGTTTCGAGTCGGTCGAGGAATTGAAGTCGCGCTGCAAGGCCGAAACGGGTCTCGAGCCGCCGCAGCAGCCGCAGTTCACGAAGTGGGCACGGCGCATCGCGGAGGAGCGCAGGAAGCGCATGAAGGTCGCCTGAGTGCCCGTACGGACAATGTACGGCTAGGCGTCGCCACGGCCATGGGCGACTCATACACGGCAGCGGGCTACGGGAGTGCGGCCATCGGCTATGGCCGCCGCCCCGCGGTCCTCGTGGTCGACTTCCAGCTGGCGTTCACCGACCCGCGCTACCCGATCGGCAGGCTGCCCATGGTGCACGCGGCCTGCGAGCGGACCGCGGCGCTCCTCGAGGTGGCGCGCGCGCAGGATGTGCCGGTCGCCAAGTGCTATACGGCCTACGGCAGCGAGGCAGACATGCCGCTGTGGAAGGTCAAGGCGGTGCGCGAGGAATTCTTCTACGGTCACCCCTGCACGGCGATCGATCCGAGGGTGCACGACGCGCAGCACGATTTCACGTTCTGCAAGAACGCGCCATCGATCTTCTTCCGCACGCCGCTGATGACCTTCCTGACACGCCAGCAGGTCGACACCGTGATCGTCACCGGCTGCACGACGAGCGGCTGCGTGCGCGCATCGATCGTCGACGCGTTCTCGCATGGCCTGCGCGTGATCGTGCCCGCGGACTGCGTCGGCGATGCCGACGAGGCGGCCCACCGGGCCAATCTCGCCGATTGCGGCCGCCGTTACTGCGATGTCGTCGATGCCGCGGACGTCGAACGGCACCTGCTGGCTGTCAGCTGACAGCCGGCAGCGGTCAGCGTTCCTCAAGCCAATCGAACAGCGTCTTCGCGAAACGGATTTTCTGCTCCTTGCCGGCGACGACATGGGCGACGTCGTCCCACAGGAGTCCGCGAGCGCCGGGAATCGCCTGCTCGATCGGCCGTGTCGTGCGCGGGCTCGTCACCTGGTCGAGCCCCGCATGGATGATCAGGCTGCGGCAGCGGATCGTGCGCAGCCAGGCCGTCGAATCGAAGGTCACGCAGGCGTCGATCAGCCGCGAATGGGCCGGGTAGCGACCGCGCAGTTCCTTCCAGCCCCCCTGCGGACCGAGGAGCCGGTCCTTGTTGGCGTTGTAATACTCCGGCGTGAACGACAGCAGTGTGACCGCCTTCTGGAATGCCTCGAAGCCGAGATCGCGGTGCAGCCAGCGGAACATCTCGAGCTGGTCGCGCAGGAAATCGTCCACGGCACACCAGGCGCCCATGTTGAGCATGCTGCGGGCGAGGTCCGGGCGCTGCGCGGCGATCGACTGGCAGATGCAGGCGCCGATGCCGACGAGTCCGACGAGGTGCACGTTCGCGAGCCCGAGGTGATCGAGGAGGGCTATCGCGTCGGCCGCGTGCAGCGCGATGGTCGGTTCGACCTGTGGGTCGTCGGTGGAGCCGCCGATGCCACGATAGTCGAACACGATCACTTGGTAGCGATCGGTGAGGCCACGCGCGAGCTGATGGTGATTGTCGTGGGCAAAGGTACCCCAGCCGCCCATGCACAGCACCGGCTCGCCGCGCCCCAGCACTTCGTAGTACATGTCGTGGTCGTTCAGGCGGGCAATCGGCATGGCGGTCCTCCTTCAGGCATTCGGTTGCACGGCCGGCGTCGTGAGCCGCACCCAGAGTGCGGCGGCGAGCACGAGGGCATTGACGCTCGCGATCATCAGGAATGGCGCACCGGGCCGCCAGTGATCGAAGAGCCAGCCGCCGACCGACGTGGAGAAGAGCACGCCGAAGGCGGAGCATACGGCGGCCACGCCCATCACGGAGCCGCGCAGGCGGGTCGGGGCCTGCTCGCCGAGCAACGCCTGCGCGGCGATGACGCAGCTGAGCTCACCGGTGCCGAGCAGCATCATCTTCAGCGGCATCAGCGCCCCGAACGGGTCGGCGGCGAGGCCGACCACGGCGTAGCCGACAGCCGCGAGCGCCATCGACAGGACGACGACAGAGACCCGGTCGTGGCGATCCATCAGCCACCCGAGGACAGGCGCCCAGACGAGTCCCGTGAGCTGCGCGATGCCGTACATCATGCCGGCCTTCGCCATGGCCGCGGGCCGTGTCATGCCTTGCGCAATGCCGGCCTGCATCAGCCACAGCGAGAAGAACGTGCCGATGACGACCATGTCGCCGCGTGCGACGAACGAAGTGAAGTAGCCGAGCGCGAGCCGCCGGTTGGCGCGCGCCGTACGCACGCCGGTCGCGACGAGCTGCAGCAGGGTCGCGTGGCCCTGTGGCCGGCGATCCGGGTCGTCGCGCTGCAGTCCGAGCCGGCAGACGATCGCGGTGATGAAACACAGCGCAGCGCCGATCCACAACGTGTAGCGCCCCGCGAGATCGTCGCCGAGCCCGAGTGCCTCGAAGCGCAGCGGCAGCCTCGACAGCACGAGAACGCCGAACATGACGCCCACCCCCTGCAAGGCACCGGTCACGCCGACCAGGAGGCCGCGCGAACGCTCCTGCGGGGCATCCGCCAGCACCGTGGCCATCGCGG
Organism: Steroidobacteraceae bacterium; assembly: GCA_019187185.1. Lineage (GTDB taxonomy): Bacteria > Pseudomonadota > Gammaproteobacteria > Steroidobacterales > Steroidobacteraceae > CADEFQ01. The sequence goes on from JABAQU010000015.1 coordinate 227,932, forward strand.
TGCCGACCATGGCCGCGCCGATCGAGAAGAAGAATCGGGTCGCGATCAGCGCCGCCAATGAACCGGCGAGCGGATAGAGGATGTAGCCGACGCCGATCCATGCAAGGCCCAGCGTGTACATGATGCGCCGCCCGGCCCTGTCGACGAGTGCACCCAATGGCCCGACGAGCAGGAGCATCGCGATCTCCTGCGTCAGGCCGAGCGCAAAGGTCACCCGGCCCTGGTGCGAGCGCGGGATGCCGAGGTGCGCATCGAGCACGAGCGGCTGCATGAAGCTGAGGAACGCGAGCAGGCACACGCTGAAGAAGGCTGCATACAGGAAGGTCAGCGCATTGCCCCGCGTGACCCCCTCGGCCAGGTGGATCGGGCCGAGCCGTTGCCCCGGTCGACCCGGCATTCAGGCGCCGAAGCGGGGGATCGAGGGGGGGTCGATCGGAATGATCGTCGCTTTCTGCTCGGTGAAGAAATCGACGCTCGCCGCCGGGCCGTCGCGACCGATGCCAGATTCCTTGTAGCCGCCGAACGGTGCGCGCAGCTCCCGCATCATCGGCGTGTTGACCCACACCGTGCCCGCGCGAATCTCGCGCGAGCAGCGCATGGTGGTCGGCAGGTCGTCCGACCACACGTAGCTCACGAGTCCGAACCGCGAGCGGTTCGCGATGTCGATGGCTTCATCGAGCGTGTCGAATTCGAGGAAGGTCGCGAATGGACCGAAGATCTCTTCCTGGCACACGCGCGCGTCGTTCGACGGCGCGAGCACTGCAGTCGGTTCGACGAACCAGCCGCGCTCGATGGCGGCGCGGGCTCCGCCCGTCAGGAGCTGCGCGCCGTCCGCACGTGCAACCTTCGTGTAGTCGAGTACCCGCTGCATGTGGCCCTCGAACGCGAGCGGGCCGACCTCTGTCGCGGGGGAGAGCGGATCGCCGACGCGGATGCGCTTCGTGCGCGCGACAAAGCGGTCGATGAACTCGCTCGCGATCGAGCGCTGCACGAGGATGCGCGATCCCGCGAGGCACTGCTGGCCGTTGTTCGCGTAGATGCCGATCAGCGAGCCGTCGAGTGCGCGGTCTAGATCGGCCGTGTCGCACACGATATTGGCGGACTTGCCACCGAGTTCGAGTGCCGTGGGCACGAGCCGCCGCGCCGCCGCGACCATGATCGTGCGCCCGGTCGCTGTCCCGCCCGTGAAGCCTACGAGATCGATGCCCGGGTGATCGACGAGGGCGGCGCCCGTCACCGGCCCGCGGCCGTTGACGAGGTTCACGACGCCGGGCGGCAGCCCTGCCTCGTGCAGGATCTCGACGAGGCGGCGCACCGAGAGGGGCGTGTATTCCGAGGGTTTCAGCACACAGGTGTTGCCCCACGGAATGCAGGTGGCGATGCGCATCGAGGCGAGCGAGAGCGGGGCGTTCCACGGCGCGATCAGTGCGGCGACCCCGATCGGCTCGCGCGTCACGTAGGTGAGCCAGCCGGCGGTTTGCGTGTAGGTCTCGCCGTGCAGCGTACTCGCGACTTCGGCGAAGAACTCGAACACGCGCGCCGTGCGTTGCACCTGGTCGCGCACGCGCCAGATCGGCAGGCCGGCACCGGTCGATTCGAGCCACGCGAGTTCCTCGGCGTGGGCGCGCACGTGGTCACGGATCGCGTACAGCAAGTCCTTGCGTGCATTGATGTCCATGCGCGGCCAGGGGCCACTGTCGAACGCGCGGCGCGCGCTCGCGACCGCCGCGTCGACTTCGGCCGCATCGGCCTCGCGCAGCACGGTGAGCGGCTCTTCGGTGGTCGGGTTCACGATCGGCAGGTCGACGCCGCCGGCGCGCAGCGCGGGCGAGGCGCCGTCGATCAGGGATTGCACGCGTGGTGCGACCGGCCAGCCCCGCGGCAGCGGAATTGCGCTCATTCGCAGGGCTTCGACCCGGCGACGGCAAACCAGGGCAGCGACCCCTCGGCCTGCGGCAGATGCCCGATCCACGTGTGCCCGGCGGGAATGCCGGCGGCGGCGAGATCCGTCGCGAGGTCTGCATTCGCGTAGACCTCCCAGAACGGCTCGTTGTTGTTGCGCGTATCCCAGGAAAGCTCGAATTTGCGAAACTCGGAAAGGCCCGCGAAACGCAGCGGCACGTCCTGGTGCACGAATACGCCGCCCGGCGCGAGCAGGCGCCACGTCTCCCGCAGCATGCCGCGCCGCGTGGCATCCGAGCTCTCGTGCATCAGGTTGTGCGAGACGACGAGGTCGAAGTGACCGTCGGGAAAACGCGTCGCGGTGCAGTCGCGTTGATGGAAGTGCACGCGTGCGCCGAGCGCCTCGGCGCGCGCGTGCGCATAGCGCAGCATGCCGGCACCGACGTCGATCGCGTGGACATCGGCGTCGGGAAAGGCGAGCGCGTGTGGCACGCTCGCGGAGCCGGCCGAGCAGCCCATGTCGAGGATGCGACGCGGTCGGAAGTCCGGCCAGCGCGTGGCAATGTAACGCTGCACATGCGCCGCCTTGCTGTCGCTGCGGCCAATGCCCTGTCCGAACGCGTAGATGTTGCCGCCGGCCTCGTAGAGCGCACCGGCCATGATGTCGCCGTCGCCGAGATCGAGCGCGTAGCCGCCGGGCTGCAGGTGGATGTCCATCGCGGTCACGCCGCGCGGCGGCTCGAACGACGGGTCGAGCTCGAGGCTGCCGCCGGCGCGCCGCTCGGACGCCAACCGGCGGGCACTCGCTTCGAGCCGGTCGCGTTCGCGGCGGATGGGCGCGCCCACCGCATCCCACATCAGTTCCTGCGCACCTCGGGCGAGCGCGCTCCAGCTGCGATAGCTGCTCTCTGCATACATCGCATCGCGGATCGCCTCGCGCGAGGGGTCGGCGCCGGCGGCGTGGACACGCAGGCCAGGCTCGACGATTGCCTCATAGAGTGCTTCGTTGCGACTCCTGACCGAGCGATTGAGGCCCTGCTTCAGTGCAACGACGAAAGCCTGGCGCGCCACGTCGTCGGCGTCGGCCTGGGCGAGCATTTCGTGACGGGCATTACGCGCCATGGTGTGCTCCATTGTACACGCGCCAAATGTCATGCCAGTATAACAATGACCTATGGCGCGTGACCTCAGGACATTTCTCGCCGAGCACGCGGAGGCCGTGTGGACCCTCCCTGCGGGCATCTCGCGGCACCACGAGCTGACCGCGCTCCAGCACGCGCTCGATGCACGCGGCGAATATCCGATTCTCTATGCGCCGCAGACCCGCGGCTCGACGGGGGAGCACACGCACCTGCCGGTCGTCACGAACCTCACCGCGAGCCGCGTGCTCACCGCAAGGGCCCTCGGAATTCCCGATCATCGGCAGACCGCAGAGTGGTACGCCCGTCGAAGCGCAGCCGGGATCGCACCGCGCATCGTGTCGCGCGCCGATGCGCCCGTGCAATCGGTCGTATTCACCGGCGCCGAGGTGAATCTCGCGCGGATCCCGGCGCTCACCCAGCACGAACTCGAGCCGGGTCCGTACCTGACCGCCGCGCACGCGACCACCTGGGACCCGGACACCGGGATCGACAACACGGCGATCCAGCGCTGCTGGCTCAGGAGCGAGCGGCGCATGAGCTGGTTCCCGTATCCGGCGAGCCACAACGCGCACAATCTGCGCAAGTTCTGGGCCCGCGGCGAACCGTGCCCGGTCGCCTTCTGGATCGGCCATCACCCGGCGGTGCTGATGGGCACGCAGGCGAAGCTGCGCTACCCCGAGAGCCATTGGCATGCCGCGGGGGGTGTCGTCGGCGAGCCGCTCGCACTCGTGCCGTCGATCACCCACGGCGAGCGCATCATGGTGCCGGCCGATGCCGAGATCGTCATCGAGGGCTACGCCCCGCCGGATGTCCTCGCCGCGGACGGTCCCTTCGGCGAGTACACGGGCTATCTCGGCCCGCAGTCGCCCGCGCCGGTCTGCGACGTCACCTGCATCACGATGCGCAAGGATGCGATCTATCACGACTATGGCTCGGGCCTCACCGACATGCTGGTGCCCGACAACATGGCGATGGAGGGCAAGCTCTACGAGCTGGTGAAGGCCGTGGCACCCTCGCTGCGCAACGTGCACGTGCCCGCGGCGGGGCGACGCTTCCATGCCTGGCTCCAGCTCGCCAACCCCGCGCGCGGCGAGGCGCGCGATGCACTCGTCGCGGCGCTCGCGTACCGGCGCACGAAGTGGGTCGTTGCGGTCGACGAGGACATCGACCTGTTCTCGCGTGAATCGCTCGACTGGGCACTCGCGACGCGCGTGCAGTGGTCGCGCGATGCGATCGTGATCGACGACCTGTCGGGCTCGGCGCTCGACCCGTCGCTGCCGCGCGGGGCGACCACGGCATCGAAAATGGGCGTCGATGCCACGTTGCCGCCCCAACCGGCGCCGGGTGTGCCGCGACCCGTGCCGCCGATCGCAACAGTACCGCCTGCGGCGCGCGCCCGGGCCGAAGCGCTGCGAGCGCAGGCCGACGCCCGCGGCTGGCCGCGCGAGTAACGCTCTGGCGAGACCATGACCGTGCAACGACCCGCCTCTTTCAGCGACATCGGCAAGTATCGCGGCAACACGGTGTGGGTCGCGTGCCCCGGTTGCCGCACCTGGTTTCCCGTCAGTCCGCGCATGCTTGCGCCCGCGGCGCCGCCCGCCTGCTGTCCGCAATGCCACCGGGAGTTTCCCGCCAAGGAGTCAACGTAATGGCCAATCTCATGGATCGCTCCACATTTTTCGCCGCGCTCGAAGCGGCGCGCCAGCCGCAGCACGGCGGCGGCCATCCATTCAGCCGCGCGTGGGCCGCAGGCGAGCTCACGCGGGCGCAGCTCGGCGCATGGGCCGTCCAGCATTTCTATTACATCGATGCCGTCCCGCAACAGTTCGCGGCGCTGTTTGCGCGCCTGCCGGACCTCGATGCGCGCCAGCACCTGCTCGAGAACCTGCTCGGCGAGGAAATGCCGAATGCGCCGGGCAAGCGCCATCCGGATCTCCTGCGCAAGTTCGCGCGCGCGTGCGGCGTAACGGACGCGGAGATACTCGGTGCGGAGGACGCGGGCGCCGTACTGCCGACGACACGTGCGATGCGCGCCTGGATCTGGGAGCTCTCGGGCATCCGACCGCTCGCCGAGGCCTGCGCGGGCATCATGGTGGCACTCGAAGGGCAGTTGCCGACGCTCTATCCGAAGTACGTCGATGCGATGCGCCGCATGGGTTACAGCGAGGACGATCTCGAGTTCTTCCACGTGCACATCGAAGGCGACACCGGGCATGCACACATCGGGCTCGAGCTCACCAACCGTTACGCCACGACGCCGGAGCTGCAGCAGCGCGCGGTGAGCGCGGTGCGTGCATCGGCGGCCATGCGCTATTCGATGCTCGACGGCATCCACGCGCGACTCGAGGTGAGGAATGCCGCCTGAGAGCGGCTCGCCGCCCGTTGCCTTCCTCACGGGAGCCGCAGGTGGCATCGGCCGGGCGCTGGTCGAGCGGCTGCGCGCCGAGCGCCGGCAGATCTACGCGACCGACCGCGCCCTCGCAGCGGTGCCCTGTACGGACAGCGGCTTTCGCATGGCGAGCCTCGACGTGACCGATGAGGCCGCGATTGCCGCTGCCATCGAGGATTGTCTTGCGGCCTTCGGGCGCATCGATCACGTCGTCCACCTCGCCGGAGAGACAGGACAGGGGCCGCTCGATGACGTCTCGCGCGCCGAGTGGGATCGCCTTCTCGCCGTGAACCTGACGAGTGCGTTCCTGCTCGCCAGGGCCGCGCACGCCCCGCTCGCGGCTTCGCAGGGCAGCCTCACACTGATCTCGTCGACCAACGGCCTGAATGGCGGCAGCGCACTGAGCGGCCCGGCATACGCGGTCGCCAAGGCGGGGCTCGTGAATCTCGTGCGCTATCTCGCGAAGGAATGGGCGCCGCAGCGCATCCGCGTGAATGCCGTGGCGCCGGGGCCGATCGACACACCGATGGTCGCGCGTTTCCCGGCCGGGGAGCGCGCGCGCATCGCGGCGGCCGTGCCGCTCGGCCGCCTCGGCGAGGCGCGCGAAGTGGCGGCCGCAATTGCCTATCTCATCGGGCGCGACGCGACCTGGATCACCGGTACCGTGCTCAATGTCAGCGGCGGAGGCGTGCTCGATTGAACGCCGCCGTGCACCGTGTCGCGGACACGCCCTCGCCGCGCTATTACCAGGTCTACGTGACGCTGCGGGCCTGGGTGCGCGACGGGACCTACGGGCCCGGTGCGCAGATCCCGACCGAGGCGGACCTGTGTCGCCACTTCGGTGTTTCGCGCATCACCGTGCGCAAGGCACTCGCCGATCTTGTGCGCGAAGGCTGGCTCGTGCGCCACCCGGGCCGGGGGACATTCGTCGCACTGTCTGCCGCGCGTGCACCCGCGTTCGTCGACATCCGGGAAGCGATGATGCAGGTCGCGGACCTCGGAGCCGTGACCGAGGTGATCGACGCGCGCGTCGCCGAGGTCGTCGCCGACGATGAAACGCTCGCAGCGCTCGATCTCGAGCCGGGCGCCCGCGTGCAGCGTGGCTCGCATGTGCGACTGTTCAAGGGCGTGCCGCTCGCGCACGTCACGACCTTCGTGCCGCTCGACATCGCCGCGACCGTGGGGCGGCAGCCGCGGGGCACGCACGTCCCGATGTTCGAGCTGCTCGAGCGCTCCGGGATCCGCGTGCGCGAGGCCGACCAGTGGGTCGGCGCGACGCTCGCGAACATCGAGACCGGGCGGGCACTCGCGATCGGCATCGGTGCGCCGCTGCTGAAGCTCACGCGCATCGTCTACGACGTGCGCAGGCGGCCGGTCGAGCGCGTCATCGCGCTCTATCGTGCCGACGCCTACCAGTACCGCATGCACCTCAGCCGGCCGCGCAGTCCATGAACGGACCGTGGTGGCGCGAGAAGCGCTGGGGCATTGGCGTGCTGCTGCTGCTCGTCACGGCGGTCGGCAGCATCGACCGGCAGGCGATGTCGATCGCGGCCGCGTCGATCAAGGCCGACTTTCATCTCAGCAACACGCAGTACGGTGCGATCGCGTTCGCGTTCTTTGCCGCCTACGGCATCGGACAGCTCGTCGCCGGGATGGTCGTCGACCGGCTCGGCACGCGCCGCGCCCTGTCGCTCGCCGTGATCTGGTGGAGCATTGCCGCGATACTGCACGCCGTCGCGCGAGGCTTCTGGGGCTTCTTCGGCGCACGCGCCATGCTCGGCCTGACCGAGGGCGCTAATTATCCCGCGGCCATCAAGGCGATCGCCGAGTGGTTCCCGCGCGCGGAACGCAGCATGGCGACAGGCCTCGTGACGGCCGGTACCGGCATCGGCCTCATCCTCGCGCCGCCGGTGGTCGGCGTGCTGATCTACTACTTCAACTGGCACATGGCGTTCATCGTGCCCGGCGTGGCGGGCTTTGCGTGGGTGTGGTGGTGGAACCGGCGGTACCACCTGCCGGAGCACCACCCGACGATCACGGCGGAGGAGCGCGCACTCGCACTGCGTGACCGGGTGTCCAGCGTCGCTGCCGGCGAGGCGCCCCGCAGCCCGTGGCGCACCTGGGCCCACTACCTTCGCTATCGTGAAACCTGGGGCCTCGTGCTCGCGCGCTTTGCCGGCGACGGCGCGTTCTACTTTTTCGCGGTGTGGCTCCCGCTCTACATGCAGAGCGAGCGCGGGTTCTCCGTGCTCAATGTCGCATGGCTCGTCGCGATCCCGTTCGTGTTCGCGGACATCGGCAGTCTCGCGGGCGGCTGGGCAGGCCAGCGGCTGATTCGCCGCGGCTGGACGGTCGACCGGTCGCGCAAGACGATGATCTGGGCGGGCGCACTCGGCGTGCTGGTGGCGTGGCCGGTCAGCATCGTGGCGGACTGGTGGTTCGCGCTGCTGCTCGCCTCGCTCGCGATCGCATCGATCCAGGTGAAGAGCGCCTCGCTCTTTCCCCTCGCGGCCGATCTCTTCCCGGCGCGCGATGTGGCGACGGTGTGGGGCATGTCGGGCGCGGCCGGGGCGGGCGGCGCCGCGCTCTTCCAGTGGGCGTTCGGCTGGCTGATCGATGCGTACGGTTACAATCCGGTGTTCGTGATCGTCTCGCTGATGTGCATCGTGCAGGCCGCGCTCGTCTCGATACTCATCCCGCGGATTGCACCGCTCGAGGTGAAGCCCGCGTGACCGTCGTGACGCTGTCGCGCCGCGACGCGCTGCAGCTCGGGCTCGCAGCGGGCGGGGGGCTGCTGCTCGGCTGCAGCGTGCCGGCGGCGCGGCCCCTGGCCGGGAAGTCGTCCACGGCGCCCGCCGCCCTCAACGCGTGGGTGCAGATCGCGCCCGACGGGACGATCACGCTCGTCACGCCCGACGCCGAAATGGGGCAGGGCGTCCATACGGCGCTGCCGCTGATCCTCGCCGAAGACATGGAAGCGGACTTCGCGGACGTGCGTGTCGTGCACTGTGGCTACGATCCTGCGTACAACAATCCGCTGAAGGGCTACCAGGCGACGGGCCAGAGCGCGGCGGTGCGCGGCTACTACACGCTGCTGCGCCGCATCGGTGCGAGCGCACGCGACATGCTGATCGCGGCCGCCGCGGCACGCTGGCAGGTTCCGGTCGCCGATTGCCGTGCCGCGGGCAGTGTGGTCCGACACGCTGCGAGTGGCCGCAGTGCCACCTATGGCGAGCTCGCGGCCGATGCCGCACGTCAGACACCGCCCGCCGAACCGGTGCTCAAGGCCGCATCGGAGTTCAGGCTGATCGGCGCGCGCGTCGCGCGCAAGGACACTCCCGCGAAGGTCGACGGCAGTGCGCAGTACTCCATCGACCTCGTGCTGCCCGGCATGGCGTATGCCGCCGTACGTGTTTCGCCCGTCACGGGTGGGACCGTCACCAGGCTCGATGACGCAAGGGCGCGCGCGGCGCCCGGTGTGCTGGATGTGGTGCGCATCGATGGCGGCGTCGCGGTCGTCGCCGCGACGTGGTGGCAGGCGCACCAGGCGCTCGACCTGCTCGACATCGAGTTCACCGGCGGATCAGTGACTGCATCCACGGCGACAGTCGACGCGGATCTCGCGCGCGCGATCGCCGACGGCGGGCTCGTTGCGCACGATGCCGGCGATGTCGAGACGGCGCTCGCTGCGGGCACGCACGTGCTCGAGGTGGAATACGCCGTGCCGTATCTTGCGCACGCGACGATGGAACCGATGGGCTGTGTCGCGCATGTCGAGGGCGATCGTTGCACCGTCTGGGCGCCGACCCAGGGGCCCACGGTCGCACACAAGGCGGCGGTGCGCGCCTCGGGACTGCCACCGGAGGCCGTGACCGTCCATCGCATGTTCCTCGGCGGGGGCTTCGGCCGCCGCTACGAGACCGATTTCGTCACCCAGGCCGTGCAGATCTCGCGGTCGGTCGCGCGCCCGGTGAAGCTGCTCTGGAGCCGGGAAGAGGATCTCACGCACGATTTCTATCGCCCGGCGGCGCGCATCCGCTATCGCGCTGCGCTCGCGGCGGACGGTATGCCTGCGGCGGTGGACATCGTCGCCGCCTGCGGGTCGATCCTCGCGCGCATGCGGGGCAGCCTCGGCGGCAAGGTCGATGCCATGAGCGTCGATGGCGTGCTCGACCGGGAGATTGCAATTCCCAACCTGCGCATACGGCATGCGGCGGTCGACACGCCGCTGCCGGTCGGCATGTGGCGCAGCGTGAGCCACTCGCAGAATGCCTTTTTCAAGGAATCGTTCATGGACGAGCTCGCCCACGCGGCGGGACGCGATCCGTACGAGTATCGCCGTGCGCTGCTCGCGGGTACGCGTCAGGCGGCCGTGCTCGATCTCGCCGCGGAGAAGGCGGCGTGGGGCACGCCGCTGCCGCGCGGCCGCGCGCGCGGCATCGCGATCGCGGCCTCCTACGGCAGCATCGTCGCGCAGGTCGCGGAAGTCTCGCTGGAAGACGGTGCACCGCGCGTGCACCGTGTCGTCTGCGCGGTCGACTGCGGCCTCGCAATCGACCCGTACAACATCGCCGCGCAGATGGAGAGCGGCGTCGTATACGGCCTCTCGGCGGCACTGTGGGGCGAGATCACCGTCAGGGACGGTGCGGTCGAGCAAAGCAATTTTCACGACTACCGCGTGCTGCGCATCCACGAGATGCCGCGGGTGGAGACGCACATCGTCGCGAGCACCGCGCCGCCCGGCGGCATCGGCGAATGTGCAGTGCCGCCGATCGCGCCGGCGGTGGCCAATGCGCTCTTTGCCTTGAACGGCAAGCGCGTGCGGAAGCTGCCGCTCGTGGGGCGGTGAGGCCCCGTTCCGCTCGCTCCTCCGGGCGTGCGCCCTCAGCCGCCGTGCGCGCTGCCCAGCAGCTTCGCGAGCTGCGCCGCGATCTTTTCGTACTCCCAGTAGGCCTTGAGCGAGACAATCTTGCCGCGCGCATCGACACGGTAGACCACGACGAGGTCCGTCTCGATCGCGAGGCCGTTCGGCATGCGGTTGACGAACGTGGCGACATTCGCGCACTCGTCCCCGGCGGGGTAGGACTCGCGGATGGTCGTCTCGAGCTGCCCGGGTGCGATGGCCATGTCCCAGAAGCGCCCGATCGCCTCCTTGCCGCGGTGGCCGAGCCCGGTGGGATCGAGCGGCGAGATGCCGACCGGATCCTGGATCACGGCGTCGTCGGCAAAGAGCTCGAGCCAGGCGGACTTGTTCTTCGCGCGGACAGCCGCGAGCGATTCTGCACCGGCCTGCTGGGCACGGTTGGTGAAGGATTGTGCAGCCACGATCAGTGCTCCATCTGTCTGTTGAGCGGAGAAAGCGGATACTCCAGGTTCCCGCCGCCGGAGATTACCATTGAGTCTCACTCGCCAGCGGCATTGATTCCCGGGTGTGCCCGCGCCGGCAGCGACGGCGGCGGCATCGGCGCCAAGGAACAGACGCACCGTTTCACGCCGCATCGGCGCCCTCCAGCGGCCGCGGCAGGTCGAGCCCCGCGTCGTTGAGCACATGGCGGCGGCGGTGTTCGCAGCGCTCGTCGAGCGCCTGCCAGAACGCGGCCACCTCCGGCCCGGCGCTACCACGCATGCGGAAGTAGCCCGGCTCGTCGGTCACCTGCCATAGCAGCCACAGGGTGTTCGGCCGGCCCGGTATCACCGCCGGCGGGGATGCCCAGCGCTGACGCAGGGACAGGGTAGGCCGCGCAGGCAGGCCGGGCAGGTACGATTCTTCGAGCTGCCGCAGCACGGCGGGAATCTGCGCCGGGTCCAGCACGATTTCATCGAGAATGTGGATCATCGGCGGCGCGCCGCAGCGTCGATGACCTCGCGCGTGCGGCGCAGCAGCTCGCGCAGCGCCGGGAAGGTCGGCTGCTGCGCCTCGTGCATGGCCACCACGACGCGGGAAATCGGCAGCGCCAGGTAGCGTCGCATGACATCGCCGTCGAGGGACGCACGGAATTGCCAGCTGCCTGGCCACACCGTGAGCTCCACCGCGCCGGGATCGCGTCCGGCTGCGCTCGCCGCGGCCTGTATATCGCCGATGCGTGCCGCGAGGTCCTCGGGTGAGATCACATAGGGGTAATAGCCGTCGCCGAGACGGCCCGCGCGTTTCGCTGCCGCCGCGGTGCTGCCGCCAACGATGACCGGCACACCCGCCGACTGGATCGGCCGGACGTCGCAATACACGCGCTGGAAGCGTACGAATTCGCCTTCGAACGAAGCGGGCGCCTCGGTCCAGAGTGCGCGCATCGCCCTGATGTACTCGTCCATGCGCGCGCCGCGACGCGTGAAAGGCACATTCAGCGCCGCGTATTCCTCCTCCTGCCAGCCGAGGCCGACCCCCACCATCATGCGGCCGTTGCTGAGCCGGTCAAGCGTGGCAAGGCGCTTGGCGATCTGCACCGGGCTGTGCTGCGGCAACACGATGACGCTGGTGCCAAGCCGCAGCGTCCGAGAGAAGGCGGCCGCAAAGCTCAGCCACTCCAGCGGATCGGGCATGACCGTATGCTCGTCGGCCGGCATGCGCCCGTCCGCGGAATAGGGGTAGTTGGGCTTGTAATCGGCCGCGATCAACACGTGCTCGACGCCCCAGATGGATTCGGCGCCCTCTGATTCGACGGTTGCGACGAACTCCGCCACCCAGTCCGGATTGCAGATCATGCCCTTGGCGAACAGTGGCAATACACCGATCTTCATGGCCTCATCTCCTGCCGCTCCGGTTTTCTACCATAGATGAGGCCGCCTGATCGCCGCAGTGGAGATCACCGTGAGGGCAGCCACGTAAGCTCGACACGCATGTGAGCGTTCCGGGGTGCGCGGTCCTCGTCGCAGCGCACATCTTCCACACGCGATTCCATGTTCGGCGCGGCCCGCCGAATATGTGTGTGCCCGCTTGCCGTCTGAGGGTTGCTGACAAGGATCGATGGGCGCTACGGCATTCGTTCTCACTTCGCGGACCGGAATGTCCTGGGATCGTGCGGGCGGACGCTTAACCGACTGTCATGGTCTGGGCTCGCCCCGGTCGTTCGCACGCGGTTATAGTTCGGCTGATCACACGGCATCGCGTGCATCATGGTGAGATCGATGCCGCGAGGGGGGACGATGGGACTCAGAGGTGACGCGGCGATCGTCGGCTATGTCGAGCTGAGGCCGGAGAAGAAGCCCTCGGGGGAGCCGCTTTTCAGTATCGAGCAATGGGCGAATCTCGCGCGAGAGGCGCTCGCCGATGCCGGGATCGAAAAGTGCGAGGTCGATGGCATCGTGACATCGGCGATCGCCGAGTCGGCGATGTTCGCGCCGGCGACGCTGGCCGAATACCTGGGGCTGGAGCTCAATTTCGCCGAATGTGTGGATCTCGGCGGGGCGAGCGCCGCTGGCGCGGTGTGGCGGGCGGCCGCCGCGATCGAACTCGGCGCCGCCGAGGTCGTGGTCTGCGCCTTCCCCGCCGGACCCCTGCCGATGCCGCCCGATCCGCGGCCCCATCCGTTTCCATTCGGCGCCTCGAGCGGCGAGTTCGGATCGCCGCAGGCGGAGTTCGACATCCCGTACGGCAATCTCGCGCAGAATTGTGGCTATGCGCAGATTGCCAATCGCTACGCCGCACGCTACGGCTACGATCCCCGGGCGCTCGCCAAGATCGCGGTCGATCAGCGCGCGAGTGCCTGTACGAATCCGGACGCGCTCTTTCACGGCAAGCCGATCACGATCGAGGACGTGCTGGCGAGCCCGATGATCGCCGACCCGATCCGTCTGCTCGAGATCGTCCTGCCGGTCGCCGGCGGCGCGGCAGTGGTCGTGGCGGGCAGGAAGCACGCACAGCGCCTGAAGAATCGCGCGGTGTGGGTCAGGGGCTTTGGCGAGCACCTTGCATTCAAGACGCCGACCTACGCGACGGACCTGCTGAGTACACCGATCGGCGCCGCTGCCAGGCGTGCTTTCGCGATGGCCGGGGTGCAGCACGCCGACATCGATATGGCGTCGATCTATGATTGTTACACGATCACGGTGCTGATGACGCTCGAGGATGCCGGTTTCTGCGAGAAGGGCGCCGGTGCGCGTTTCGTTCTCGGGCACGATCTCAGTTGCCGGGGCGACTTTCCCTGCAACACCTGGGGCGGGCAGTTGTCCTTTGGACAGACGGGCATGGCGGGCGGGATGCACCATGTGATCGATGCAACCCGGCAGATCATGGGGCGCGCGGGTGCCAATCAGGTGCGCGGTTGCCGTACCGCTTTCGTGACCGGCAACGGCGGAATCATGAGCGAGCAGGTGGCCCTCATCCTGCAGGGAGCCTGATCCGATGCCAAGGCCCGTACCGGTACCGACAGCCGCGACACGCCCGTTCTGGAACGCCCTCGCCGACAACAAGCTCAGGCTGCAGCGATGCCGCGCCTGCGCGACGCTGTTCCACTATCCGCGGGCGTGTTGCCCGGCGTGCCTCTCGCCCGATCTCGAATGGTGCGAAGTGGCCGGGACGGGCACGCTGTATACATTCACCATCTCCCGGCGGCCGACGCACCCGCTGTTCGTCGACGAAGTCCCGCAGCGCCTGGCTGTGGTCGAACTCGACGAGGGCCCGAAGCTCACGACGACGCTCATCAATGTGCGCGATGCCGACATCCACATCGGGATGCGCGTGGCGCCGGTTTTCGAGCGGCAAGCCGACGGCAAGTCGACGCTGCTGCGCTACCAGCCGGTCGACGAGGCGCTGCGCGCAGCGGCCGCCGGTACCTCGGGCGCTGCGCGCGGGGAGCAATCGGCTCCGGCGACCACGCTGCTCACCCCCGAGGTGCTGGCCTGCATCGGCCGTACCGGCGAGCCGGTGACCGGTTATCCCGTCACAGTGGAGGAGATCCGCCGTTATTGTTTCGCCGTCGACGATCTCAATCCGCGCTGGCTCGACGCGGAGCAGGGCAGCGCAGCCGCGGTGGCACCGCCGATGTTCGTATCGGTCCCTTTTGAAACCAGCGTGCCGCTGCGGGAGCTCGCCGAGGATGGTACCGTGCTCGAACACAAGGGCCTGGTGTTTCCGCCGCTGGGTGCCAGGCGCAAGCTCTTCGGCGGGCTCGAGATCGAGTGGTTTCGCGAATTGCACCCGGGTGACACGCTCACCCGCCAGTACAAGGTGCTCGATATCTTCGAGCGGCGTGGCGCGAGCGGCCCCGCCGTGTTCGTACGGATCGAGGGCACCTACAACAACCAGCACGGTGAGACAGTCGCCGTCGAGGTCAATACGATCATCTGCCGTTGAGGGTGGATGAGAGGGAGCATCGATGGGTGTGCAGCGCTACTATGAAGACGTCCACGAGGGCATGGATCTTCCCCTGGTGACCAGGACCGTGGGCACGACGCAGATGTTTCTCTACAGCGCCGTGACCCGCAATGCCCACCGCATCCACTACGATGAGAAGTACGCACACAGCGAAAGGCTGCCGACGGTTCTGGTGCAGGGGCCGCTGCAGGGTGCGCAGCTGTCGGCCTACGTCACCGACTGGATGGGAACGGGCGGCTTCCTGAAGAAATTTGCATACTCCAATCGGGGCATGGCGTTCCCGAATGAGCCGCTCACGATGAAGGGCAGGGTGCTGAAGAAGCACTGGCTCGATGGTCGGGCGGCGGTGGATCTGGAAGTCTGGGAGGAAAATGCCCGGGCCGAGCGCATCGTGCCGGCAAGCGCCACGGTGCTGCTGCCGACGCGTACCTCGACCTGAAACGCGCCACGGATCATGCAGACCGTCGCCGACATTTTTCGCACCGATCGCGACGATCACCGGGTCGCGCTGCGTTTCGGGGAGACTTGCTGCACTTTCGCCGAACTCGGCGTCGCGAGCGCAAGGCGCGCGAACTATCTGCTGGCGCACCGCCGGCCCGGCCCGTTCCATGTCGCCGTGCTGCTGGACAACGTGCCGGAGTTCGTCTACTGGATTGGCGCCTGTGCGCTCGCCGGCGCGACTCTCGTCGCGCTGAATCCCACGCGCCGCGGCGGCGACCTGGCCCGTGACGTCGCGCACACCGCTTGCCAGCTGCTCGTCACCGAGGCGAGTCACCGGCGCGAAATCGACCCGGGGCCGGGACTGACCGGGCGGATCCTGGACACGGACGATCCGCAGCTTCACGCGATGCTCGAGCCTCACGGCGCGCAGGCTCCCGAGGTCGATGTCAGCGCACGGGATACCTGCTTCCTAATATTCACCTCGGGCACGAGCGGCGCGCCGAAAGCGGTCATCTACAGCCATGGCCGCGTGCTGCGCAACAGCCTCATGCTCATCGAGCGGCAGGCACTTTCCTCCGCCGATGTCGTGTACGTGCCGATGCCGCTGTTTCACTCGTCCGGCCTCCTGATGGGCCTGCTGCCGCCCCTGATCGCCCGGGGGAGCGTGCTCCTGCGGCGTCGCTTCTCGGCCTCCGGCTTCCTTCCGGACGTACGTCGCCATGGCGTGACCCGCTTCTGTTATGTCGGCAAGCCACTCGCCTACATCCTGGCGACGCCGGAGCAGCCCGACGATGCGCGCAATCCGCTGCGCAGCGCCTTCGGCAGCGAAGCGGCGGATGTCGACATCGAGACTTTCTCGCGCCGCTTTGGCTGCCAGGTCTTCGACAACTACGGCTCTTCGGAAGGCTGCATCACCATCGTGCGTTCGCCGGACGCACCGCGCGGCTCGATCGGGACCGCCTTCTCGGACGGGATCCGGGTGATGAATCCGGACACCGGGGAGGAGTGTCCGCGTGCCGTCTTCGACACACGGCGGCGGCTGGTAAACGGTAATGAAGCCATCGGCGAACTCGTGAATATCGACGGCGCCCGGCTCTTCGAGGGCTATTGGAACAACACCGACGCGCGCAGCGAGCGTATCCGCGGCGATGCCTACTGGAGCGGGGATCTCGGCTATCGGGATGAGCAGGGCTTTTTCTATTTCGCCGGGCGCAGCTCCGAGTGGCTGCGCGTGGACGGCGAGAATCTTGCCGCGACGCAGATCGAGCAGGTGCTCGTGCGCCACCCGGCGATAAGCGTCGCGGCGGCCTACGCGGTGCCTGATCCGCTCGTGGGTGATCAACTCATGGTGGCACTCGAGCTCGCGCCGGGTGCACCGCTCGAACCCGGCGAACTGCGCCGCTTTCTCGAGTCGCAGGACGATCTGGGTTCCAAGTGGCTGCCACGCTTCGTGCGCATCAGTGCGCATCTGCCGACCACTGCCACGAACAAGGTGCTCAAGCGCCAGTTGCGGCGGGAGGGGTGGCGATGCGACGACCCGGTGTGGTGGCGCAGGGAACGGCAGGATCCGTTCCGCCCGCTGGGCGCCGGCGACATCGCGGCTCTCGAGGCCGACTTCGCCGCGCGCGGTCGCAGCCAAGTGCTCGAGGAAGGGTACTGAGGTCGAACATGGACTTTCGCTTCACGCCCGAGCAGGAGCAATTGCGGCAGGACATCCGCCGCTTCCTCGACGAGCATGTGAGTGCTGAACTGCGCGCGGAGATCGCGACCTCGGCGCACACGCCGGGACCGCTGGCCAGGTGCTTCCTGCGACTGCTCGGCGAGCGCGGCTGGCTCGGCATCGGCTGGCCAACGGAGTATGGCGGGCAGGGCAGGACGATGCTCGAGCAGATGATCTTTTACGATGAGCTCGATCTGCGCGACATCCACTACGGCGGGCTCACGATCACCTCGCTCGCCATGACGCTGATGAAGCTCGCCTCGGAGGAGCAGAAGAGGACTTACCTGCCGCGTATCCTGCGCGGGGAGCTCGAGATCTGTCTGGGTTACACCGAGCCCGGTGCGGGCTCCGATCTCGCAAGTCTGATCACGCGCGCCGAGCGTGACAGGGACGACTACGTCATTACCGGCCAGAAGGTGTTCACGACCGGCGCACACTACTCCTCGCATATCTGGCTGCTGGCGCGTACCGATCCGGGCCTGCCGCGCCACAAGGGCCTCTCGGTTTTCATCTTCCCGCTCGACAGCCCCGGGATCACCGTCCGCCCGCTCTATACGATGGGCCGCATCCGCACCAACGAGGTATTTCTCGACCACGTGCGCGTGCCGGCGAGCGCGATGATCGGCGCCCCGAACAGCGGCTTCCATACGGTGGCGGTCGCGCTCGACTTCGAGCGCATCTTCATGGGCAAGTACGCGCGGCTACGGCGCAACTTCAGCGATCTCGTCGCGTGTTGCCGCAAGCTGTCGCGCAACGGGCGCACGCTCCTGGAGGACCCGGTCGTGCAGGACCGGCTCGTCGGCCTGCACATCGCAATCGAGCGGCTGCGACTGTTGTGTTTCAAGTCTGCCTGGAAAGTCGACCGGGGGCAGGTGCCGACCGCAGAGGCGTCGGCGCAGAAAGTGCTGGCATCGGAACTCGAGCAACGGCTCGCCGACGAGGGCATGAAGATCCTGGGGCCTTGCGGGCAGCTCGAATCCGGCTCGCCACACGCGCCGATGGAAGGACGCCTGGTCGACGCGTGGCTGCTCGCACCGATGATGCGCTTCGGCGGCGGCACGAACGAGATCCAGCGCGACATCATCGCCCAGCGCGGGCTCGGCTTGCCGCGCGCCTGAAGTGCACGACAGCGCGACGGGCAGCGGAAGTGGATCTGGAATTCAACGAAGAGCAGGCCCAGGCGGCGGAGGCGGCGCGGCGCTTCCTCGCCCGTGAATGCCCGGCGACACTCGTGCGCCGCGTGCGCGAGGGCAGGCCGGCGCATCCCGACGCGCTGTGGGCTGGCATGGGCGCGCAAGGCTGGCTCGCGCTGCCCTTCGCCGAGAAGTACGGCGGGTTTGACGCCGACTGGGTGACGCTCGGCGCCGTCATCGAGGAACTCGGACGCGCCTGCGATCCGACACCCTTCATCGACTGCGTGGTGAGCTGCGGCGGACTGATCCAGGATGCGGGTAGCGAGGCGCAGAAGCAGCGCTGGCTGCCCGCGCTCGGCCGCGGCGAGTTGCTCGTGAGCCTGGCGATGCTCGAGGTAGCCACGGACCCGGACCCGGAGCAGGTCGCCACACGGCTCGAAGCGGCCGGTTCGAGCTACCGCCTGAGCGGTCGCAAGCTGTTCGTCGAGCGTGCCGCCGGCGCTCACTTGCTGCTGGTGACGGCACGCGAGGCAGCGAGCGGCGAGTTGCGGCTCGTGCTCGTGCCGGCGCAGGAGCCGGGGGTCGAACTCGTTCGCCTGCAATCGTTCGCCCATCCGCATCTCTTCGAGGTGCGGCTCGATGATGTCGCGATCGACGCCGGGCAGATCCTCGGCGAAGGAGCCGATGCGATGCCGCACCTGCGCCGCGCCCTGCAATGCACGGCGGCCCTGCTGGCGGCAGCGGCGGCTGGTGGATCCCAACGTGTGCTCGAAATGACGCTCGCACATGCCCGCGAGCGCCAGCAGTTCGGCCGGCCGATCGGCAGCTTCCAGGCCGTGCAGCACATGCTCGCCGATGTATGGACCGATGTGGAAACCGCGCGGCTTGCGGCCTATGAGGCGATCACCGAGCTTCACCTGGGGCGCGCAGCGGACGAAAAGGTGGCGATCGCACGCTGCGCGAGCAGCGAAACCTTCGTACGCAGCTGCTTCACGGCCCATCAGATCTTCGGCGGCGTGGGTTTCATGTGGGAGGCGGACCTGCATCTCTGGACCCGCAAGGCCAAGGAAATCGAGCTTGCCTGCGGTGGCACGGTGCTCTGGCGCCGCCAGCTTGCCACACTGCTCTGAGGAGGCCGCCAGACCGCGAAGGCGGCTCACCCCGCGCGCCGCGGCGTGAAGCTGTGCCCCCCGTCGACATGGAGGTGCTGCCCCGTGATCCACGCGCCCTGGTCGCTGCACAGAAACACGGCGAGGTTGGCAATGTCCTCGCCGGTGCCGGCGCGCCCGAGCGGCACGAAGGCCTTCACCATGCCCTCCCAGATCTCGCCGCGGCCGATGTCGTCGAGGCGGCTCGTGTCGATGATGCCGGGGCAGATCGCGTTCACGCGGATCCCGTGCGGCCCGAGCTCGGCGGCCATGACGGTGGTGAGGGCGTTCACGGCCGCCTTGGACGATGCATAGGCACCGGTGCCCGCCGCGAGAATCCGCGCGGCCAGGCTCGAGATGTTCACGATGCTGCCGCCGCGCCCCTGCGCCACCATGCGTCGCGCGCAGGCCCGGGACATGTAGAAGGTGCCGTCGAGATTCGTGGTCATGACGCGCCGCCACTCTGCGACCGGCAGGTCCATGATCGCCATGCGATCGGCACCACGTGTGGCACCCGCGTTGTTCACGAGAACGTCGATGCCGCCAAATTCACTCGCGATGCGCTCGACGAGCGACTCGGCCGCTGCGGCATCGGAGACGTCGGAGACGACCGGCAGCGCGCGACGGCCGAGTGCGCGGATCTCGTCCGCCACGGACTCGATGTCGCGCCAGCCTGCGGCCCGTTCATCCTCCGGGTAGCGATCCGGCGCACGCCCCGTGCCGGTGACCACGACATCGCAACCCGCGCGCGCCAGCGCCACGGCGATCGGTCGGCCGATGCTGCGCATGCGCCCGGCGCCGGTGACGACGGCCACTTTGCCGTCGAGGTTTGTCGAAGTCATCGTCATCAGCTCGCCTCACGGTAACGGCCGCTCCGCGGCGCGGTACGTGGATAGGTATTCGCCGCAGCACGGTTCGCATACGGACCTGCGGCATAATCGGCTCCTCCCGAGGAGCGCCTCCCATGCCGAATGCCGCGAAGAAATACGACCTCCTGATCAGGAACGTACGCGTTGTGCGCCCGAAGCGCAGCACCGTGCAGAAAATGGACATCGCCGTCAAGGACGGCAAGTTCGCGAAGATCGGCGCGGGCCTCAAGGCCGCCGACGCGGCGACGGTGGTTGACGGCGGCGGCAAGCTCGCATTCCCGGGGCTCGTCGACCCGCACATGCACTGCGGCATCTACGGGCCGCTCGCCGAGGATGCGCTGTCGGAAAGCCGCGCGGCGGCACAGGGCGGTGTGACTTCGAGCCTGAACTACATGCGCACGGGCGGCTATTACATGCAGAAGGGCGGCCCGTATTCGCAGGTCTACCAGGAGGTGCTCGACATCTCGAAGGACCACTTCTACGTCGACTACGCGTATCACCTCGCGCCGCTCGATCGCACGCACATCGGCGAAATCGACATGCTGATCGACAGGCACGGCGTGACCTCGTTCAAGATCTTCATGTTCTATGGCGGCTACGGCCTGCACGGCGCGTCGAGCTCGCAGCACGAATTCCTGATGATCGGCAAGGACGAGAAGTACGACATCGCCCACTTCGAGTTCGTGATGCGCGGCGTCGAGCGCGCGATGCGACGCCATCCGGAAAAGAAGGAGGCGATCTCGCTGTCGCTGCATTGCGAGCTCGCGGAGATCCTGGCGGCGTACACAAAGATGGTGGAGGGTGGCGCCAGGAAGACCGACCTCGACACATGGCTCACGGGCGAGACGCACGATCCCGAATGCGCCGACTGTGCGCCGCTGTCGGGCCTGCGTGCCTACAGCGCCGCACGTCCGCCGCACTCCGAGGGGCTCGCGATCACGATCGCGTCGTACCTCGCCAACGAGACGAACTGCGCCAACATCAACCTGCTGCACCTCACCTCGCGCAAGGCGGTCGAGGCGGCACTCGCGATGGCGAAAGCATTCCCGCACGTGAACTTCCGCCGCGAGGTGACGATTGCGCACCTATGCCTCGACTACGACACGAAGGTCGGGTCGCTCGCGAAGGTGAACCCGCCGATCCGCTCGCGGGACGACGTGGAGTTCCTCTGGAAGGCGCTGCTCGCCGGCAAGCTCGACTGGGTGTGCTCCGACCATGCGTGCTGCAAGTACGAGATGAAACTCGGCAAGGAAGACAAGAACGACATCTTCCAGGCGAAGTCGGGCTTCGGCGGCACCGAGTTCATGCTTCCGGCGCTGATCACGGTGGGCAAGCCGCGCGGTCTCTCGTACAACCGCATGGCGGAACTGCTGTCTTACAACGCCGCGCGACGCTTCGGCCTCGACGGCAAGGGCGACATCGCGCCGGGCCTCGACGCGGATCTCGTGCTGGTCGACCCGAATCGCAGTTTCGTCGCGAGCGGCAAGCTGTCGGAGTCGCAGCAGGGCTATTCGGTGTTCGAAGGGATGGAAATGAGCGCCACGGTGACCGACACTTACCTGCGCGGTCGCCGCATCTGGGGCGACGGCAAGGTGATCGGCGCGCCGCAGGGCCAGTACCTCCGGCGCCCGTACGGTTGAACCTGCAGTTCCTCGAAGGAGTAGCCATGACGATCAAGGCCGGCGACAAGATGCCCTCGGGCACACTCAAGACGATGACCAAGGACGGCCCGCGCGACCTCACCACCGAGGAGCTGTTCAAGGGCAAGACGGTGGTGCTGTTCTCGGTGCCGGGCGCATTCACGCCGACCTGCGACGCCAAGCACCTGCCGGGCTACGTGCAGCACGCGGCGGAGATCAGGGCCAAGGGTGTCGACACGATCGCCTGCATGGCCGTGAACGACGTGTTCGTGATGAACGCCTGGGGCAAGGCGTCGAACACGGCCGACAGCGTACTGATGCTCGCCGACGGCAACGGCGACTATGCGCGCGCGCTCGGCCTCGAGATCGACGTTCGAGGCTTCGGCATGGGAATGCGCGGGCAGCGTTTCGCGCTCATCGTGAAAAACGGCATCGCGACGCACGTGTTCATCGAGGCGCCGAAGGAGTTCCGGGTGTCGGCCGCCGAGTACGTGCTGGGCCAGCTCTGACATGACGCCGGTCTCCGACCGCAATCACCGCATCACCTTCCAGCGCACGCCGCAGGGGCTGCCGGTACCGGAAGACTTCGGCGCGGACACCACCCCGATCCCGACGCCGGGACCGGGGCAGTTCCTTTCGCGCACCGTCTACCTGTCGCTCGATCCCTACTACCGCAATGTCATGAAGGGCAGCCAGATCTACGCGGAGCGGCTGAAGCCGGGCGACACGATGGTCGGCGAGACGGTGGCGCAGATCGTCGAGTCGCGCCACACGGACTTTCGCGCCGGCGAATTCGTGCTGGTGAAGAACGGCTGGCAGGAATATGCGCTCTCGGCGGGGCAGGGCGTGCGCAAGCTCGACCCGGCCGTCGCACCGGTCTCGACCGCGCTCGGTGTGCTCGGCATGCCGGGCCTGACCGGTTATACGGGTCTCATCTATCTCGGCGAGCCGAAGCCGGGGGAAACCGTCGTCGTGTCGGCCGCCACCGGTGCGGTCGGCAGCACCGCCGGCCAGGTGGCGCGGCTCGTCGGCGCGCGCGTAGTCGGCATCGCCGGCAGCGACGAGAAGTGCGAGTACGCCGTGCGCGAGCTCGGTTTCGACGCCTGCGTGAACTACCGGAAAGGAGATCTGGTGCAGCTGCTGAAGGCAGCTTGCCCGGCCGGCATCGACGTGTACTTCGACAATGTCGGCGGGGATACGCTCGCCGCGGTGCTGCGCAATCTCGCGTTGCACGCGCGCATCGTGCTCTGCGGCATGATCGAGTCGTACAGCATGGACAAGCCGCCGCCGGGGCCGTTCCTCGGCCCGGTGGTCGGTGCGCGCGCGACGATGCGCGGCCTTGTGGTCTACGACCACTTGCACCGGATGGACGAGCTCGTGCGCGTCGTCGGCGCGTGGATCCGCGCGGACAAGTTCCGCTACCGGGAAGACATGACCGACGGCCTCGCGAACGCACCAAGCGCCTTCTGCCGCCTGATGCAGGGCCGGAACTTCGGCAAGACACTCGTACGCGTCAGCGCCGAGCACTCCTGAGCGCAGCCGTCGCGCGTGCGGCCATGACTACGCCGACTGCGCCGGCGATCACGAGCACGGTGATCGCGCCCGGCGTGCCTCGATAGGACACACCGGCCGATACCCCGAACAGCACGCTCGTCAGCATCGCGAGCGAACCCGAGAGCCCGCTCGCAAGCCCCGCGAGTTCCGGATGGTCACCCACGGCGCCCGCGAGCGAAATCGGCGAGAGCGCTCCGTTGCCTGCGACGAGGGCGACCAGCGCGACGAGATAGATCGCGAGGCTCGGCTCCGGCCACAGCGCGGCGAGCGCGAAGATCGCAGCACCCGCGGTCGTGCCGCCGACTCCCACCCGCAGGATCCGCGTCGATCCAAAGCGACGCATGCCTGTGCCGGCGAGCCACGCACCGCCGGAGAAGGCCGCCGCGAGCAGCGCCCACAGCACGCCGAAGCGCGACGGGCCGATGCCGAAGAGGCGCTCGAAGAGCGCGGCGCCGATCGTCAGGAACGCGAAGATGATGCCGTTCGAGCAGCCGTAGATGAAGGTGAACCCGAGAAAGCGCCGGTCACGCAACAGCACCGCGCTCGCCTCGGTGAGCGCGGGTCCCGAGGCACGGTCCCGCGCACGCCGGGTTTCCGGGAGCGCGGCGAAGGCCCAGGCGAGCAGGCCGAGCCCCGCCGCGACATGCAGCGCGAAGATCGCGCGCCAGCTGACTGCCTCGACGAGGTAGCCGCCTGCAATCGGCGAGAGAATCGGTGCGAGGCCCATCACGACCGTGATGAACGACAGGGCCACGGCGGCGCGCTCGGGTTCGTGCGTATCCCGCACCATCGCGCGGGCGACCACGGTGCCCACACTGCCGCCGAGCGCCTGCACGAAGCGCGCGGCGATGATCCATGGCAGGGACGGCGCCAGTAAGGCAGCGGCTCCGCCAAGCGCGAATACCGCCACACCGGCCAGCAGGACCGGGCGCCGGCCGTAGCGATCGCAGAGAACACCCTGGACAGGTTGCGCGAGTCCCAGGGTAAAGAGGTAGACCGAGACGACGAATTGCACCGCGCCGAAGTCGGCGTCGAGCGCCGAGGCGAGCACCGGCAACGCCGGCACGAGGCTCGCCATGCCGAACCCGGACAGGCCGCTCGCACAGCCGAGCAGCAGGATCCAGCTGCGGCTACCGATGCGGCCGCGCGTCACGCGGTGAGGAGTTTTTCCAGCTCCGGCACAACCGTGAAGAGGTCACCCACGAGGCCGATGTCGGCCACTTCGAAGATCGGCGCTTCCGGGTCCTTGTTGATCGCGACGATCGTGCGCGCGTCCTTGATGCCGGTGACATGCTGGATCGCCCCGGAAATGCCGATCGCGACATAGAGCTCGGGCGCAATGATCTTGCCGGTCTGGCCGACCTGCAGGTCGCTTGCGGCGAACCCCGCATCGACCGCCGCGCGCGACGCGCCGACGGCGGCACCCAGCCGGTCCGCGAGGCTGTAGATGAGCTTGAAGTTGTCGGCGCTGCCGAGTGCACGACCACCCGACACGACGCGCGAGGCGCTCTGCAGGTCCGGGCGATCGCTGCGCGCCGACGCAATGCCGACGAAGCGCGTATGCGTGGGCAAGGTGGCGTCCGCAGCGACTTTCTCGATCGCCGCTGCACCGGTCGTGGCGGCCGCCTCGAACGAGGCCGTGCGCACCGTGGCGACGACTTTCGTGCCGGCGTCGACCTCCACCGTGACGATCGCATTGCCCGCATAGGTCGGGCGGCGAAAGCGCGTGGCGCTGTCGACAGCCATGATGTCGGACAGCTGCGGGGCGTCGATCAGGGCGGCGACCCGTGGCATCAGGTCTTTGCCGAAGGTCGTCGACGGGCCGAAGACATGCGTATGGGACGCGGCGAGTTGCGCGATCTGCGGGGCGAGCACCGCTGCGAGCGCGTGTTCGTTCTCGGCGCGATCCACCTGCACCACTCGTGCGACGCCCGCGAGGCGCGCCGCTTCGGCGGCGACCGCCGCGCCGTTCACGGCGAAGACCGCGACGGTGATCTCGGCGCCCGGAATGGCAGCGGCGCAGCTGACGCACTTGCCCGTGCTCGCATTCAGCCTGGTGCCGTCGTGCTCGGCGATGACGAGGACGCGGCTCATTGCAGTGCCCCCCGCTTGCGGAGCGCAGCGATGAGTTCCTGTGTGTCTTTGACCATGATGCCCTTCTGGCGCTGCGCCGGCGGTTCAGTGCGTACCATCTTCACGCGTGCCGCAGCGCTCACGCCGAGGTCGGCAAAGGGGAGGCTCTCGAGCGGCTTCTTCTTCGCCTTCATGATGTCGGGCAGCTTCACGTAACGCGGTTCGTTCAAACGCAGATCGGCGGTGACGACGGCCGGCAGATCGACCTCGAGTGTCTCGAGGCCGGCGTCGACTTCACGCGTGACGCGCGCGGTCGAGTCGGTGAGCTCCACCTTCGAGGCAAACGTGGCCTGCGGGCGCTGCCACAACGCAGCGAGCATCTGCCCGGTCTGGTTGTTGTCATCGTCGATCGCCTGCTTGCCGAGGATCACGAGGAATGGCTGTTCCTTGTCGATCAGCTTCAGCAGCACGCGTGCGCCGGCGAGCGGTTCGATCGTGCCCTCGTGCACGACGTGCAGCGCGCGGTCGGCCCCCATCGCAAGGGCGGTGCGCAGCTGCTGCTGGCAGTCGGCCGGGCCGATCGTGGCAACGACGACTTCGTCCGCACCGCCGCGCTCCTTGATGCGCAGCGCCTCTTCGAGCGCGATCTCGTCGAACGGATTGAGACTGAGTTTAACCCCGTCGGTGACGATGCCGGACCCGTCGGGCTTGACCTTGACACGGACGTTGAAATCAATGACGCGCTTGACGCCTACGAGGATGCGTTTCATCCGGGCAGTATATCAGCAAACCTGCGCCGGACGACGGTGTTGCTGCGCCGGATCGCGCTGCTGCTCGACGAATTCCGTGCGGATCCGGCCCGCAGCTTCGCGGAGTTTCGGCAGGAAGCGTTCGAGTGCGAGCTTCATCGGTACGGCCGTCCCCGAGAAGCGGATCGACACCGCGCCGAGCACGCGATCTTCGACCTGCACCGGCACCGCCATCGTGATCTCGTCGGTCACGCGGCGCGGGCGCGACGCGGTCGCATAGCCCTGCGTGCGCACGTCTGCGAGGATCTTCTGCACTTCGGCGCGGTTGCCGGCGAGCTGGTCGGCTTCGCGCGCGGAGCGCGACAGGATGTCGAGCAGCGAATCGCGCTGCGCGGGAGTGGAATAGGCGAGGAACGCGCGCCCCGACGCGGACGTGAGGAGCGGCACGCGCACGCCGGCCGAGTAGCGCTCGACGGCGAGCGGGCTGCTGTGATCGGTCGATTCGCGCACCATCATCGAGGTGCCGGAGAGCGAGCAGATCGCCACCGGCCAGACGAGCTCCTTTGTCAACGCGTTCAGGTGCGGCCGCGCGATCTGGGTGACCCAGGCCTCGTCGTCGAAGCCGTCCGACAGGCCGCGCACCATGATCGTGAGGCGATACCGGTCGTCGACCGGATCGCGGAACACGAAACCTGCGTGGCTCAGCGTCTCGAGGATGCGATAAGTGGTCGTGCGTGGCAGGCGGATCTCCTGGGCCACCTCCGACACCGTTGCGCCGTTCTTGAGGTTGAGTACCGTGAGTGCATCGAGACCGCGGATCAGCGCGCGGATGGGGCGTGTCGATTCCATGGAGGGCATGTTGTCCGCGACCGCGGTGTGGAGCGCAAGTTGGGGAAAACCGAGGGGCCGGGCCATCCGTCAAAGTACGGCTGCATGCGGGGCCCGCGTGCGGTCTACACTCGCCACCCTATGTCAACCGAACTGCTGAACGAACTCGTCTCCCTGCTCGGTGCCGAGCACGTGCTGACGGACGCGACCGAGCGCCGCTTCTATTCCCAGGACGTCTATCGGGAGGGACCGATGCCGCTCGCGGTGATCCGCCCGGGCTCGGTCGATGAACTGGTGGCCGCGCTGCGCGCGATTGCCCGGGCCGGGCTCGCGGTCGTGCCGCGCGGTGGCGGCATGTCCTACACCGACGGCTATCTGCCACAACATGAACGGTCGATCACGGTCGACCTGCTGCGCATGAACCGCGTCGTCGAGGTGAACGCGGAAGACAACTATGTCACCGTGGAATGCGGCACGACCTGGCGCTCGCTCACCGAAGCGCTCGCGCCGCACGGCGTGCGCACGCCGTACTGGGGGCCTCTCTCGGGGCAGAAGGCGACGGTCGGCGGCGCGCTGTCCCAGGGCAGCATGTTCCTCGGCTCCGGCCGCTATGGCGTCGCCGCCGACAGCGTGATCGGGCTCGACGTGGTGCTCGTCGATGGCACGCTGCTGAAGCTCGGCAGTCACGCAAATGCGCGCGGCGAGCCATTTTTCCGCCAGTACGGGCCCGATACGATGAGCCTCTTCCTGTCGGACACGGGGGCGCTCGGCATCAAGGTGCGGGCCACCTTCCGCCTCGTGCGCCCGCAGCCCGAATCGCGCCACCTGTCGTTCCAGTTTGCGGCCTCGAAGGATCTGTTCGCCGCGATCGGCGCGGTTGCGCGCGCGGATGTCGTGTCGGAGTGCTTCGCATTCGATCCGGGATTGCAGGGCGTGCGGATGAAGCGCGCGCGCCTCACCGAAGACGTGAAGACCCTCGGCAAGGTCATGAAGGCGGCGGGCGGCGGCCTCGCGGGACTGAAGGAGGGTGCGAAACTCGTCATGGCAGGCCGCGGCTTCCTCGACGAGCAGCAGTTCTCGCTGCACCTCTCGCTCGACGGCCGCGACGCCGCGGACGCCGATGCGAAGGTCGAGATCGTGCGCCGCGCCGTAGCGGGCCATGGTGCACGCGAGGTGGAGAACACCGTGCCGAAGGTGATGCGCGCCAACCCGTTCGCCGACGTGACCAGCATGCTGGGGCCCGGCGGCGAGCGCTGGGTACCCGTGCACGGCATGACGGCGCTTTCGCGCGCCTCCGCACTGTTCGATTCCTGCGAGGCCGTGTTCGCGCGCTTCGCCGCGGACATGCAGCGCCTCGACATCGACCACGGCTACCTGATCGCAGGCGTCGGGACGGCCGGCACGCTGATCGAGCCCGTGTTGTACTGGCCCGAGGCACGCCTCGCATTCCACGAACGGGTGCTGCCTCCCGACTATCTGGCCAAGCTCCCGACCTTTCCGCCGAATCCGGCGGCGACCCAAGTCGTGGCGCGCATCCGCGTCGCGCTGGCGGAGAATTTCACTGCGCAAGGAGCCGTCAGCTTCCAGATCGGCAAGTTCTACCCGTACCAGAGCGGACTCGAACCGACGGCGGCGGCTTTCCTGCGCCAGATCAAGGCGCTCGTCGACCCGGACGGCCGCATGAATCCGGGCAACCTGGGGCTCGGCAACTGACGCGGCGCCCCTGTAGACTGCGCGGATGTCCGATGCAGTGACCGCCCGGCGCGCACAACGCGGCTGGAAGTTCTACGGCTGGTGGGGGATCGTCCTCGCCACGCTCGTGTTCATTTCCGTGACCAATGGACTCACGATCGGCGGCATACAGGCCTTCGATCCGCACCTGCTCGCGACGCTCGGCATCGAACGCGCACCGCTCAAGCTCGGCGACGCGATCCAGCTCGCGACCGCGGCCGTGTTCACGTTGATCACGGGCTGGGCGGCCGACCGCTTCGGCGTGCGCCCGGTGATGACGGTCGGCGTGTTGCTGCTGTCGGCGGCGTTCTACGGCTTCTCGCATGTCCAGACAGTCGAGCAGCTCTACCTGCTGCGCTTCGTGATGGGTCTCGGCCTCGCGGCGGCGGGCCTCGCGGTGTGTGTCGTGATCGTCTCGCGCTGGTTCATCGCGAGCCGCGGGCTCGCGCTCGGACTGATGCTCGCCGGCACGAGCCTCGGCAGCGCGATCCTGCCGACGGTCTTCACGCGCCTCATCGAGTCGTCGGACTGGCGGCATGCCGCGCTCTATGGGGTCGTCGCGCCGCTGCTGCTGCTGCCGGTCGTCTGGCTCGCGCTGAAGGAATGGCCGGCCCGCATCGGGCTCGCACCCTATGGCGCCGAGGGTGGCCATTCGGCGCTCGCCGGCCCCGAGCTGTCATACGGCGACATCATTCGGCGGCGCGAATTCTGGCTGATCGGCGCCACGGCATTCGCCACGTTCTACTCGATCCTCGCGATCAGCAACAACCTTTTCCTGCACTCGAAGGATCTCGGCTTCACGCCCCTGGAAAGTGCGGCACTGTTCGGACCGCTGTTCCTCATGGGGCTCATCGGCAAGATCGTCCTCGGCGTGCTGTCGGACATGTTCGGCAGGAAGCGCATCTGGATCTTGGGTCTCGTACTGATGCTGAGCGGCGCGCTGATGCTTGTGACCCTGCAAAGATCGCTGGTACTGCCGGCGATCGCGTTGTTCGGCTTTGGCTGGGGCGGCAACTACTCGCTGCTGCAGGCGATCGCCGCCGACGCCTTCGGCTCGCGCGCGCTCGGCCGTGTCATGGGCGCGCTGACCGTGCTCGACGCAGGCGGCGGGGCGCTCGGGCCCTGGGTCACCTCGTTGATCTACGACCGCACGCACAGTTACGCGCCCGGCTTCGGGCTCGTGTCGGCGTTGATCGGCCTGTCCATCCTGATGGCGCTCGCCCTGCGGGTGCGATCGCCGGAACGCGCGACGGCGGTGGCGCCGGCGACCTGAGGCAGCGGCGATGATGCGCTACGCACTCCGTCGCATCATCGGCCTCGTCCCGACGCTGTGGCTGCTGGTGACGGCGGCATTCTTCGTCATCCGGCTCGCGCCCGGCGGGCCGTTCGACGAGGAGCGCACGATCCTGCCCGAGGTGCGTGCGAACCTCGAGGCCGCCTACGGGCTCGATGCGCCGCTCGCGACGCAGTACGCGCGCTACATGGCGGCCCTCGTGCGGGGCGATCTCGGCCCGTCATTCAGGCACAAGGACACGACCGTGAACGAGCTGATCGGCCACGGGCTGCCGATCAGCGCGGCGCTCGGTGCCGCGGCACTCGCGCTTGCACTGCTCGTCGGCGTGCCGCTCGGGCTCTACGTCGCCGTGCACCGCGGCGGCGGCGTCGACCATGGGGCATCGGTGTTCACGGCCTCCGCCATTGCACTGCCGGCCTTCGTGCTCGGCCCCGTGCTCGCACTGCTGTTCGGTCTGCGCCTGCGCTGGCTGCCGGCGGCGGGGTGGGACGCCGGCGCATTGCGCTACGCCGTGTTGCCGGTCGTCACGCTCGCGACTCCGGTACTCGCCTATGTAATGCGGCTCACGCGTGCGGGACTCCTCGAAGTGCTCGGGCTCGACTACATCCGCGCGGCGCGCGCGCGCGGGCTCGGCCCGCGGCGGGTGATCCTCGTCCATGCGCTGAAGCCCGCATTGCTGCCGCTGGTCAGCTGGCTCGGGCCCGCCGTCGCGTTCGTGCTGACCGGTTCGCTTGTGGTCGAGACGGTCTTCGGCATTCCCGGTGCCGGCCGCTTCCTGGTGGAGGGCGCACTCAACCGTGACTACACGCTCGTGATGGGCATGATCGTCGTGTACGGCATCATCACGCTCCTGTGCAACCTCGGCGCCGATCTCGCCTATGGCTGGCTCGATCCCCGCATCCGTCGGCAGTGAACGGCCGCGGCGTCGCGTGGCCGTCATCGCAGCCTGGCTGCTCGTCGCACTGTGCGCGCTCGCCTTTGCCGCTCCGCTGCTCACGCCGCACGCGCCCGACACGATCGATCTCGCCAACGCCACGAGCGTACCCGCGATGCAGGGCAGCCATGCCTGGGGCACGGACCGGCTCGGGCGCGACGTGTTCGCGCGCACGATGCAGGGCCTGCGCGTCTCGCTGCTGATGGGGCTCGCGGCGGCGCTCGCCAGTGTCGCGATCGGTACGTCGTGGGGAGCGATTGCGGGCTATGCAGGCGGCCGCGCAGGCGCGGCGATGATGCGCATCGTCGATGTGCTCTATGCGCTGCCGTACGTGTTTCTCGTGATCATCCTCGCCACCGTGTTCGAGCGCGGCAACGTGCTCGTGCTGCTGATCGCGATCGCGAGTGTCGGCTGGCTCACGACTGCGCGCATCGTGCGTGGCCAGACCCTCGCGCTGCGGCAGCGCGAGTTCGTCGAGGCCGCGCGCGCCATGGGTGTGCCGACATGGCGCATTCTGGTGCGCCATGTTCTGCCGAACGTCGCCGGCCCGGTGATCGCCTACGCGACACTCACCGTGCCGCAGATGATCCTGTACGAAAGCTTCCTGTCGTTTCTCGGCCTCGGGGTGCAGGAGCCGCTCGCGAGCCTCGGCAGCCTCGTGAGCGAGGGCGCGCGGGACATGGAAGTCGCGCCGTGGCTGCTCGTCGCGCCGGCGACCTGTCTCGCAGCCGTCACGCTGCTGCTCAACCTCGTCGGTGACGGGTTACGTGATGCCTTCGATCCCCGCACCCCTTCTTGAGCTGCGCCGCTTCTTCGTGCGCTTCCGGGCGGGCGGGGACAGCATCGAGGCGGTGGCAGGCGTGACCCTGACCGTCGCGCGCGGCGAGTGCATCGGCATTGTCGGCGAATCGGGTGCGGGCAAGAGCCAGCTGCTCCTCGCACCCTTTCGTCTAGCCGCCTCGCGCGCCGAGGTGGGAGGCGAGGCGATGCTGGCGGGGCAGGACTTGCTGGCGCTCGAGGAACGCGCACTCGATCGAATCCGCGGAGCGCACGTCGGCTTCGTCTTCCAGGACCCGATGTCCACCCTTACGCCGCACCGGACGATCGGTGCTCAGCTGGTCGAGGTCCTCGAACACCACGGCCGCGCACGCGGCGCCTCCGCGCGCGCCAGCGCACAGGCACTGCTCGCGCGGGCCGGGATCGATGCGCCGGCGCGCCGGATCGGGCAATACCCGCACGAACTGTCGGGCGGGCAGCGGCAACGGGTCGCCATCGCGCTTGCGCTCGCCTGTGAGCCGGAGCTGCTCATCGCCGACGAGCCCACCACCGCGCTCGACGTCACGGTGCAGGCGGGCATACTCGCGATGCTCGACGGAGAGAAGCACACGGGGCGGCTCGCCATCGCGCTCGTGTCGCACGATTTCGGCGTCGTGAGCCGCCTCGCGCAGCGCGTGTATGTCATGTATGCCGGGCGCATCGTGGAGCAAGGCCCGACCGATGTACTGACACGGTCTCCCGCCCATCCGTATACCGCCGCGCTGCTCGCCTGCATTCCCCGCATGGACGATCCGCTCGAAATGCCACTCGAGGCCATCCCGGGGCAACCACCGGACCCACGGGCGCTGCCGACGGGCTGCGCGTTCCACCCACGCTGCCCGCGGGCGGACGAGCGCTGTCGCACCGAGGTGCCCGTGCTCGCCCCGGGCGGCGCGCGCGCCGTCGCCTGCCACCATCCGCTGCGCTCATGACGGCCGTGACACAGGGCGCAACACCGCTCGTCGCCGTGGAGGGCCTCGCGGTGCGCTACCGTGGCTCGCCCGAGGTGTTGCGGGAGATCCGCTTCTCTGTCGCCGCAGGAGACACGGTCGGCATCTGCGGCGAGTCGGGGAGCGGCAAGTCGACGCTTTTGCGTGCGCTGCTCGGTCTCGTGCCAATCGCCCGCGGGACCGTACGCTGGCACGGGCGCGAGCTCGCCGGGTTCCGCGCCGCCGACTGGTCGAGGTTGCGCCGCTGCGCACAGCTCGTGTTCCAGGACCCATTTGCGAGCCTCGATCCCCGCATGCGCATCGCCGCAATCCTCGCCGAGCCACTCGACGTGCATCGCTCCGACCTCGATCGGCCGGCGCGGCAAGCGCGCGTCGCGGCGCAGCTGACGCGAGTCGGTCTCGATGCGAACGTGCTCACGCGTTTCCCGCATGAGCTGAGCGGCGGACAGTGCCAGCGGGTGGGCATCGCGCGCGCGATGATCCTCGAGCCCGAAGTGCTCGTGTGCGACGAACCAGTGAGTGCGCTCGATGTGTCGATCCAGGCGCAGATCATCGGGCTGCTCGCGACCCTGCAACGCGAGGCCGGTACCACGCTGATCCTCGTCAGCCACAACCTCGCGGTCGTGCGCCGCCTCTGCCGTCGCGTGATCGTGATGCAGGGCGGACGCATCGTGGAGGAGGGGGAGGCAAAGGACGTGCTGTCGGCGCCCCGGCACGCGTATACGCGCCAGCTCCTCGCGTCGATCCCCGAGGTTCCCCGGAGCCCGCCGGTCGCGCAGGGCTCATAGCTCAGGGCGCGGGCCGCCGGCCGCCCTCACGGCGAGGCGCCGGTCTCGATCAGTTCGATCAGCTCGCCGGACGGCCCCGCAAGCACGCCCGCGCGGCGGCCGTGGTAGGGCGCCTCGGGGCGTGCAGCCGGTTTCACTTTCCACGGCAGGCGCGTGCCCTCGAAGCTCTTTACCGCGAAGCTCACCATCGCGAGGCCGGGCGGCAGGTGGCCGCGGCGCACCGGGCGCTGCACGGCGGCCGGCGGATACTGGTCGAGTTCGATCAGGAAGCTCGACGGGAAGCGCACGATGGCGATCGGCGTCGATGTGTCGCGCGCGAGCCCGTACGCATCCTGCAGCACCTGGATCGTCGTCCCGGATGGCTCGGTGACCGGCATCTTCAGCACATCGCGATAGAACGCGCGTGACGCATCGATGTCGGGACCGCCCGCGACCACGATGAAGGTGCGATCGACGAACGACTTCGCGCTGCCGAGATCGAAGACCGAGCCCGTCGGCGGGATGCGCGTGAAATAGTCGACTTCGCCGGCGGGGCCCGTCACCTGCATCGCGATGATCTTCGGATTGAAATCGAGCGGCCGGGGCGCGCCGATGATCCTGAACGGCTCCTTCAGCAGCGGCGCGAGTTCGACCGGGTCCTCGACCAGGATTTCGTTTGCATTCCAGCCGAAGGTCCTGAGCGGCGCGTAGGTCGCAGGAGGCTCGTCGGCATCGACGATCCGCAGATAGACGTTCGCGCCGCTCGCGGGCTGCATCAACACGTAGTCGCGGCCCTTCATCGCCCGTGCGCCCCAGCCCGCCGCGAGCGAGCGTGACACCTCGGCGCGTTCGACGACCGTGTAGCCGAGTTGCGTGGCGTAGGCCCGCTCGGTGGCTCCGAGATCCGGTGCGGACAGTGTGACGGCGACGATGGTCTCGAGCATGCAGGTCTCCTGGCCGCTACGCGGTCGCAAATCGCGCTGCCGCCGCGTAAGTGTTCGTACTGTTGTGAGGGGTAGGGGGGCGCGGTATAAGAGCGTGTCCACACATCATGCAGGTCGAGCGACGTGAAATCCATTCCGCACAAACGCAGTCGCGAAGTCGAGGCCTGGCTCCGGCGCGAAATTGCCGAGCAGAAAGTCCGCTACCGCAAGATCGTCGCCGAGCAGGATGCGCTCGCGCCGAAGCGCGACAAGTGGGTCGCCGAATTCCTCGAACGCATCCAGACGCGCGGCACCCACGTGCACTTCAACATGATGCGCAAGGTGCGGCCGGAAGAGATCCCGGTGCGTCCGAAGCGCAAGTTCCGCGTCGTATTCTGAAATCCCGCGTGCCGGAGTAGCCATGGCCCGTCCCCACATCGAACCCTTCGTCGATCGCGACGTTCCGTTCCGCAAGTTCACGATGCCCGGGTTCCCGAAGGGCATGCAGTACAAAATGCTGTCGCTCGACCCGGACAACGGCGCGTGCACGATGACCGTGATGTTCGAGCCGGGCTACAGGCAACCGCCCGGCATGAGCTACAGCGAGTACGAGCTGTTCATCATGACCGGGTCGATCACGGTCGGCGACAAGGTCCACGGGCCCGGCAGCTACTTCATGGTGCCGGCGGGCATCGCGATCGGCGCGCTGTCTTCGCCGCGCGGCGCGACGGGACTCCTGTTCTACAACTACGGTGAGCCCTCGTTCGTGGAGTCGGACAGCGACCACCCGCGTGCGGAGCGCAGCAAGTTCGCGGTCGTCAACGCCTACGACGACATGCAGTGGAGCTCGACGAATTTCTTTCCGGCCACGGCGCCGGGCTGCCTCGTCAAGGTGCTGCACTTCGACGAGCGCACGCAGGCCTTCACGTTCCTCTACTGCATGACGCCGAACTTCTGGCAGGACAACATCTCCTACCACGACTGCGCGGAGGAGGCGTATCACATCTGGGGCACGTCCTGGATGATGCAGTTCGGTGACCTGCCGACCGGCGGCTATTTCTACCGCCCGCCGTACATCAACCACGGTGCCTTCGGTTGCAAGCTCGGCACGCTGGCGCTCGGCCGCACCGATTCACGACTCTACAACCACTTCCATTTCAATCCGTGGACGAACGTCGAGGAAAACCGCCAGCGGGCCGCGAATCGCGTGATGCACTGGATGCCGGACCTCTACAAGTGGATCAACACGCACGGCCACAACCATCCCGTCGACTTCGAATTCCCGCACGGCCACGCGCACGGCGACACGCCTCACCATCACGGGGACGGAAAGGTCGAACATACGCACAAGAGGAAGCGGCGCCGCAGAAAATAGGCGCGCTGCGCCGCGGGCGGCCCGGCTCCGTGCCCCGTGCGATGATCGAGGAGCGATGAGCGAGGAGCGAGGAACTCGTCAGTAGCCCTGCGTCGAATCCGCGACTTTGCGTTCGTCGATCAGCGTGCGCATCCTGACCCGCCCGTCGGTGATCCATTGCCACACGCGCGAGCGCTGCCGGGCGGCGTCGTCGATCTGGATCATCTCGTAGAGGTGGGTGTCCGGCTCGCCGATGCGCTGCCAGTAGAGCATCAGCGTGCGGCAGGCTTCGTCGAGCGGCACTTCGGCGCACCATCCGTCGATCAGCTCATTCCTGAACCAGATGCGATCGCCGCGGAAGGTTGCGGGAAAGTCGCGCACTTCGGTGCGCCCGTCGGCCCACGTGTAGTGGTTGGTCTGATGGTAGTCGTAGGGCCCGGCAGCCGGCAGGCGGCACACCAGTCGTGACCGGTGCTCGTCGATCAGACGGCCGGCCGCGTCGTAATGGCGGTACACGCCGTCCCACACGCCTTCCTGCCGCGCGAGCATCGGCATCTTCATCCTGAGG
The DNA here is from genome assembly GCA_019187185.1 of Steroidobacteraceae bacterium. Classification (GTDB taxonomy): domain Bacteria; phylum Pseudomonadota; class Gammaproteobacteria; order Steroidobacterales; family Steroidobacteraceae; genus CADEFQ01. Next base: position 264,167 of record JABAQU010000015.1, read on the forward strand.
TCGGACATTGGAATCTCGTGGTTGCTGGCCGGGACGCACAATGTACCGCTCCGCGGCGGGTCGCTATAGTCGCCGCCCCGCCTGCGTCCGGATGGTGACCGCATGGGCCCCCTGAACGGCATTCGAGTCCTCGACCTGTCACGCATCCTCGCGGGCCCGTGGGCGACGCAGGTGCTCGCCGATCTCGGCGCGGAAGTCATCAAGGTCGAGCGTCCCGATGGCGGCGACGACACGCGACAATGGGGCCCGCCGTACGCGCGCGATGCGGCGGGGCGTGACACGACGGAATCGGCGTACTACCTGTCGGCGAATCGCGGCAAACGCTCGGTCGCGATCGATCTCGCGAACCCCGAGGGTGCGCGGCTCGTGCGCGCGCTCGCGCGGGGTTGCGATGTCGTGGTCGAGAACTTCAAGGTGGGCGGGCTCGCGAAGTATGGCCTCGCCTGGCCCGACCTCGAACGCGAGAACCCGGCACTCGTCTATTGCGCCATCTCCGCGTTCGGACAGGACGGTCCCGATGCGGCCAAGCCCGGCTACGACGCGATGATCCAAGGCATGGGCGGCCTCATGAGCATCACCGGCCTGCCGGACGGCGAGCCGGGCGGCGGGCCGCAGAAGGTGGGCGTCGCCGTCGTCGACCTGATGACCGGCATGTACGCAGCGACCGCCATTGCGGCGGCGCTCTACGAGCGGCGCGCATCCGGCCGGGGACAGTACATCGATCTGGCGCTCCTCGATACCCAGCTCGGCTGGCTCGCGAACCAGAACATGAATTTCCTCGTGAGCGGCCGCTCGCCGAAGCGTCAGGGCACTGCACACCCGAACATCGTCCCGTACCAGGCCTTCGAGACTGCCGACGGCTTCCTGATGCTCGCGGTCGGCAATGACCGGCAGTTTTCGAGCTGGTGCCGGGTGGCCGGGCGAGGGGAGCTCGCGGGCGATGCACGCTTTGCGACGAACGCCGCGCGCGTCGCGCATCGCACGGAACTCGTGCCGATCGTCGCCGCCGCGCTGCGCGAACGATCCACACGCGACTGGCTCGCGGCGCTCAATGACGCGCAGGTGCCCTGCGGGCCGATCAACGACATCGGCGAGGTCTTCGCCGAGCCGCAGATCGTTCACCGCGGCATGCGGATCGACCTGCCGCATCCGGCGGCAGGTACGGTGCCCGGGGTCAGAAACCCGATCAACTACTCGCGTACCGCCCTCGAGTACCGGGATGCGCCGCCGCTCCTCGGCCAGCACACCGATGCCGTGCTGGAAGCGGAACTGGGTCTCGATTCCGCGGCGCGGGCGCGGCTGCGAGCGGCGGGCGCCATCGGCTGACGCGCGCCGCGGTGCTATGCTCGCCGGATGAACGACAGCTTCCGCCCGAGCGACAGCCTGAAGAACGTCCGGTACGAGATCCGCGGCAAGCTCGCGCGCCGCGCCCATGAAATGGAACGCATGGGGCACGAGATCATCTCGCTCAACATCGGCAATCCCGGCCTCTTCGGCTTCCGCACGCCGGAGACGATGCGCCTCGCGATGATCGAGAACCTGCGCCAGAGCGAGGCGTACTGCCACCAGAAAGGCATATTCCCGGCCCGCGAAGCGGTCGTGATGCAGCAGCAGGCGCGCGGCGTGCATGGCGTGAGCGCCGAAGAGGTGTTCATCGGCAACGGCGTCTCCGAGCTGATCGATCTCGTGCTGCGCGCGCTCCTCAACGACGGCGACGAGGTGCTGGTGCCGAGCCCGGACTACCCGCTCTGGTCGGCGGCGGTGACACTGAATCGCGGCCGTGCGGTGCACTATCCCTGTGACCCGGGCAACGGCTTCATACCCGACCCCGATGCGGTCGAGGCGCTGATCACGCATCGCACGCGCGCGATCGTGATCATCAACCCGAACAATCCGACCGGCGCGGTATACCCGCGCGCCGTGCTCGAACAGCTCGCGCGGATGGCCGAAAAGCACGGCCTCGTCGTGTTCGCGGACGAGATCTACGACCAGATCCTCTACGACGACGCGGAATTCGTGCCGATGGCGACGCTCGTGCAGGACACGCTCTGCGCGACGATGTCGGGATTGTCGAAGGTCTATCGCGCCTGCGGTTATCGCGTCGGCTGGGCCGTGTTCTCCGGCCGCCTGCCGGCAGCGGCGGACTACCTGAGTGCGCTCGAACTGCTGTCGTCGCTGCGCCTCTGCAGCAACGTGCCCGCGCAATGGGCCGTGCAGACCGCGCTCGGCGGATATCAGAGCATCCGCGAGCTCACCGCGCCCGGAGGGCGCCTGTACGAGTCGCGCGCCGCGATCACCGCCGCAGCCGCCTCGAGTCCCTACCTGCGCGTCACGGTGCCGCGCGGGGCGCTGTACGCATTCATCGGCATCGACACGTCGCGGCTCGCGGGATTCGACGACCAGACCTTCGCGCTCGACCTGCTCGAACAGAAGCATGTGCTCGTCGCCCCCGGCGTCAGCTTCAACGTGCCTTATCGCAACCACTTCCGCGTGACGAATCTCCCGGACGCGGCGACCCTGAAAGCGGTGTTCCAGCGGATGGACGAACTGCTCGCCGCGTACGCGAGCGGTGCCAGCGAGACGCCCGCCGCGGCACGCGTCGTCGATGCCGCAGCTCGCTTCAAGTAAAATCGCGATATATCGTGTAATCAACTGAATTGATTGCACTATCTTCCGCCATTCTCCAGGCAGCTTCGCGTGGCGACACGGTGGTCGTGCCGTCGCGGCAGCGGGCGCACGCGGTCCGCATGGCCGTCGCGAATCATTTCCTCGCCCGGGGTTGCACCGTGTGGCGCAGCCCCGACGTACTGCCCCTCGATGCATGGCTGGCGCGCGACGCCGAACGCCGGGGTGCGCGCGAAGGATTGCCCCGAACCCTGAGCGGCGCCGAGGAGTGGTGGCTGTGGCGCGAAGCCGTGGCCGACGCCACGCGAGACAGCGCCCTCGTCGGTGCGGCGCCGCTCGCCGAGGCACTGCGACGTGCCGATCGACTCGCCGATGATCACGGGATCGATCCCGGGCGGTGGCTCGCCGTGGGCGGTGCCGAGACTCGCCTCCTGTGCGAGGTGCAGCGATCGGTCCGCCGCGCGATGCGGGACCTCGGAGCCGACACGGCGCTGCGGCTGTCGACGCACGTGCCGTACCTCGGCGATGAACGCCCGGTGAACTTCGCGGGCTTTCATGCGCCCGATGCGCCGCGCGTGCGCAGGCTGCATGACGCGAGGCGCGAGCGGGGACTGCCGGGCGACTGGTGGTTGCCCGGCGCGCCGGCCTCCGTGCCGGCCGTGGTTCACGCGGGCGACGAGACGGACGAGATCGAACGCATCGCCGCCTGGTGCGTCTCGGCGCTCGCCGCCTCGCCGGCCTCGCGGTTGCTGGTCGTCGCGACGGGCGGCAGCGAGCAGCGCGAGGCCATCGCGATGCAGCTGCGCGCCGCACTCGCGCCGCGCTCGCTGCTCGAGGGCACGGTGGACGCGGATCTCGTCGCGATCGAAGGTGGCGCGCCGCTCGCGCGCGAGGCGCTCGTGGGCCACGCGCTCACGAGCCTCGCCTGGCTCATCGAGGGGCTCGAGTTCGAGGATTTCTCGCATTGGTGGCTGAGTCCGTACGGACCCCTGTCGCGCAGTGCCGCGGCCCGCCTGGATCTGTGGTGGCGTCGCCGTGCACCGCTCCAGGCCGATGCGCGCGCGAGCATCGCGCGGCTCGCGCAGGCCGCAGCGGAGGGGCTGGATCCGGCCACAACCCTCACCGCAAAGGCGAGTGCCGCACTGTCCGCGATCGAGGGCGCGCGTGCGAGTGCGCGCGTGTGGGCCGAGCGCTTCAGCGCGGCGCTCGCAGCGCTGCGGCCGGACGACGGCCGTCCCAACACGACTGCGGAGCAGCAGACCTGGCTGCGATTCGTCGCGCTGCTCGACGAGTTCGGCGGCGTCGCGCGCCTTTCGGGCAACCTCGATGCGAGACGCGCGCTGCGCGCACTGCGCGAACTCGCGGCGCGCACCAGCTGGCAGCCGACGACGGGCGATGCGCGCGTCACGGTGACACCCGCGCAGGACGATCCCATCGCGCGTTACGACGGCGTGTGGATCGCCGGCCTGACCGCCGACGCCTGGCCGTCGCCACCATTCACCGACCCGTTCATTCCGCTCCCCGCGCTGCGCGAGGCGGGCGTGGCCGCGGCCGATGTGAGCGGCCGGCTCGCGTCGGCGCACGCAGCGCTCGCGGCCTGGCGGGCCACGACCGATGCGCTCGTCCTCAGCACGCCCACGACATCCGGCGACCTGCAGCTCTCGCCGAGCCCGTTGCTCGCCACGTGGCCGCGACACGCGCACGATTCGCGGACGCCCTGGCTCGCGCTGCGCGTGCGGCGCGGTGCAGCGCTCGAGCGGCTCGACGACAGTGCGGGTCAATCGTGGCCGGTGCGCGATGCGCTGCCGGGCGGCACGCGCAGCATCGAACTGCAGGCTGCCTGCCCGTTTCGCGCCCATGCGGAATTGCAGCTGGACGCGCGACCACTCGAATCACCGGTACCCGGCATCGCGCCCGACGAGCGCGGACGCTGGCTGCATCGTGCGCTCGAGATCCTCTGGCGCCAGATCGGCGACTCCGCGCAGCTCGGCGCACTCCCGGCGGCGCAGCTCGACGAGCAGATTGCGCAGGCAGTCGCTGCGGCCGGGCACGCGTCACTCGGTCCGCTTCGGGGCCCGTTCGCCGCCGCACGCATCCGCGAAGCGCGACGTCTCGGGAAACTCATCGGGCAGCTGATGACGATCGAGACGTCGCGCCCGCCGTTTGCCGCCGAGTGGCTCGAGGAGGAGCGTCAGGTCGCACTCGGCGAGGCGCGCGTCCGCGTGCGGATCGATCGCGTCGATCGGCTTGCGAACGGGGGACGGGTGATCATCGATTACAAGAGCGGCAGCCTGCCGCAAGGGGACTGGTTTGGGCCGCGCCCGACGGCGGCGCAGTTGCTCGTTTACGCTGCGGCACTCGGTGACGACGTGCGCGCGCTCGCGCTCGTTCGCGTGGCCTCGCCGGAGCCGCGATTCAAGGGCATTGCGGCGGAACGCGGGTTGCTGCCGGGAGTCGCGCCGGTCGCGCGCGACGACACCGGCGCCGGCGGGCCCGCCTGGTCCCGCCAGCTCGCGGAGTGGCGCGGACAGGTCGGGAATCTCGCCCGGGAATTCGCGGCCGGGGAGGCGGCAGTCACGCCCGCGAAGGGCGCCTGCCGGTACTGCCACCTCGCCGCGCTCTGCCGCGTCGGCGATCGCGCCGAACTCGACGTGGAAGAGGCCGCGGATGACTGACGATCGGCTCGATACCCTCGCCCGAGAGCGGGCCATCGCGATCGACCGCTCGATCCTCCTCGAGGCGCCGGCCGGCTCCGGCAAGACCACGGTGCTCACTCAGCGCCTGCTCGCACTGCTCGCCGGGGTCGACGAGCCCGAGCAGGTGCTCGCGATCACGTTCACGCGCAAGGCAGCCGCCGAAATGCGCGTGCGCGTCCTCGCCGCGCTCGCGGGCGACATCGACGCGGCGCATCCGCAGGCCGCGCTCACGACAGCCCTCGCCGCGCGCGTCCATGCGCGGTCGGCCGCGCGTGGCTGGCACCTCGAATCCCACGCATCGCGCCTTCGCATCCTGACGATCGACGCGCTCAACTTCTCGCTCGCCGCGCAACGACCGCTCGCCGCCGGCGCGGGACCTGGTCTTGCGATCGCAGACCGGCCCGATGAGCTGTATCTGCGTGCGGCGCGCCAGGCGCTGTGCGACGGCGAAGCCGAGCCCGTCCTGCGACGCGACCTCGACATGCTCTTCGAGCGGGTGGACAACCACTGGGCGCGCGTCGAGACGCTGCTCGCAACCCTGCTCGCCAGGCGCGCCCATTGGCTGCCGCACCTGCTCGGGAATGCCGCCGGTGACTTGCGCGCGCGCGTGGGCGCATCGCTGGCGCGCATCGTCGAGGCGCAACTCGCGGGCAATGTGGCCGCACTGCCGGCAGGCATCCTCGCGGCCGCAGGGCAGCTGCCGGGGGTCGGTGCACTCGATGCGACCCCCGCGAGTTTCGATGCCTGGCAGGCGTTCGCCGATGCGGCGCTGACGAAGGGCGGCACCGTGCGCAAGCGTGTCGATGCGCGCATCGGGCCTGGCTACGAGGATGGGGCGGCGAAGGCGCGGCTGAAGGCGCTCATCGAGGATCTCGGCTCGCTGCCCGACGCCGAGCGACGCCTGCGCGACACGCGCCGGCTCCCGCCACCACTGCTCGGCGAGGCCGACGGCGCCGCGCTCGATGCGCTCGCCCGGGTGCTGACCTGGGCCGCGCGCCACCTGCAGCTCGTGTTCGCCGAGGCAGGCCGCGTCGATCACGTGCACGTGGCGGGCGCGGCGCGCGCGGCGCTCGGCGATGAGGCAGGGGCGAGCGATCTCGCGATACGCACGGGGCTCGCGCTGCGCCACATCCTCGTCGACGAGTTCCAGGACACCTCGATCGCGCAGTTCGAACTTCTCGAGACACTGGTCGAGGACTGGGCGGAGGGCGACGGACGCACGCTCTTTGTCGTCGGCGATCCGATGCAGTCGATCTACCAGTTTCGCGAAGCGGAGGTCGGGCTCTTCCTGCGGGCACGCGAGTCGGGCATTGGCCCCGTGCGGTTCGAAGCGCTGCGCCTCTCGCGCAACTTCCGCTCGCGCCCGGCACTCGTCGAGTTCTGCAACACGACCTTTGCGTCGCTCTTCCCGGCGCACGACGACCTGCGCGCGGCAGCGATCCGCCACGCACCGAGCATCGCGGCGCGTCCGGCCGGTGGCGCGCCCCCGCACGTGACGCTCCTCGCCCTCGCCAACGGAACCGCCGACGACGAAGCGCGGGCGACAGTCGCACGGGTACAGGCGCTGCGCGCGGCAGGCGAAGCGGGACGCATCGCAATCCTGGTGCAGGCGCGTCCGCACGCCGTACCCATCACTGCAAGGCTCGCCGCGGCGGGCTATTCCGTGCGTGGCGTCGACCTCGTGCCGCTTGCCGAAGCACCGGCGGTGCGCGATCTCGTGGCGCTGCTGCGGGCGCTGGCGCACCCGGGCGACCGGACGGCGTGGCTCGCGGTGCTGCGCGCACCGTGGTGCGGGCTCACGCTCGCAAGTCTCGGGGCGCTGTCGCATCCGCGTGACCCGCTCCTCGTCGGGGAGGCGCTGCAGTTGCCCGAGCGCGTGGCGAGGCTCCCGCCCGACGAGGCTGAGCGGCTCGCGCGAGTGCACGTGGTGCTCGCCACAGCGCTCGAGCGGTTCGGACGCGAGCCACCGGGCGAAGTGCTCGCGTCGACCTGGCTCGAGCTGGGGGGGGCCGACAGCTATCCGCTCGCCGATCTCGCTGCCGTGCAGGAATTCCTGCGTGCCCTCGACGATGCCGCGGCACGGGGCGAGTGGCGGGGCATCGCCTCGCTCGAGGGGGTGCTCGCGGATCTCTATGCACGCTCGGGCATCGATGACGATGCGATCGAAATCATGACGATCCACCGGGCGAAGGGCCTCGAGTTCGATCACGTGATCCTGCCCGCGCTCGGCCGACCGTTGCGCCGCGGCGAGGAGCCGCTGTTGCGCTGGCTCGACCTGCCGCGTGCGACGGGACAGTCCGATCTGCTCCTGTCGCCGCTCGTGGCCGCGGGCGAGCGACGGGATCATCGGCTCGGTACCTATCTCAAATTGCTCGACGCCGAGCGTCGCGCACACGAGCAGCTGCGGTTGCTCTATGTCGCCGCGACGCGTGCCAGGGAAACGCTGCACTGGATCGCGAGTGTCGCCGTCGGCGACGACACCGGGCCCACGCCTGCCGGTGGCACGCTCCTCGCGGCCGCGTGGCCGGCTCTCGCAGGCTCGTTCCACCTCGCGGATCCCGCGGATGCCGCGCGAGGACCGTCCGCCGATGCATTGAACGTCGCACCGCGTCTTGCGCGCCTGCCGCGCGAGTGGCAGCTCGCGCGGCCCGTGGATGCGGTCGAGGCGGGCGGGCTGCGCGTGGCGCGAGAGGGCACCGAAGCACCCGAGTTCAGCTGGGTACGCGAGACGGCGCGCCACATCGGCACGGTCGTGCACCGCGCACTCGAGGAGTGGGGCAGCATGCTGCCGGCGACGATCGCGGCAATCGAGGCGGGTGGACCGCGCCATCGGGCACTGCTCGCGCGGCTCGGTGTGCCGGAGGGCGATCTCGATGGCGCCACGGAAACCGTGCTGCGCGCGCTGCGCCAGACATTCGAAGACGAGCGCGGGCGCTGGCTCTACGCCGCCGATCATCGCGACGCTGCGACCGAGCTTGCACTCACCGGGCTCGTCGACGGGCGGCTCGTCAACGTGCTGATCGATCGCACGTTCATCGACGCCGACGGCACGCGCTGGGTAATCGACTACAAGACAAGCCGTCACGAGGGCGGCTCGCTCGAGGAATTTCTCGCCCGGGAGGAGGAGCGTTATCGCCCGCAACTTGCGCACTATGCAGCCCTCGCGCGGCGGCTCGGTCCCGAGCCGGTCCGCGCAGGGCTCTATTTTCCACTCATCGGCGCATTTCGCGCCTGGACCAGCTCCTGAGGCTCCGCAACAGCGTCAGTCACCGGCTCCGACCCGACGCGCGGTGCCCTGGAAGACATTGTTTGCGGGAACGGTCTGGATCAGCCAGATCGTGTGGCCGCGGCGCGGCGCGACGTACATCTTGAATGTGACGCCATTCGCGTCGCCGAACTGGATCGTACCGCTGCAGTCCTCGTTGAGCGTATAGACGCCTGGCGCGCCGGCAGGCGGCTGAAGGATGCTGCCGAGGTCGCCGAACGGATTGGCCACCGTGACTCCCGGCACCGTCAATGTGCCGTCGCCGTTGAACTGCAGGAGTTCGATGATCGCCTTGGGTACCCACGGGGTACCCGGGACGCCCGTTGGGGGGCGCGTGAACCCTGTAGCGCTGAAGACATACAGCCCGTTGAGCGTCTCGTTCGAGCACCCGTCGCTTCCATGCGCTGCGGCAAATCCATGCGCCGCGGCGAGTCCCGGCAGGCACAGCAGCGCGGTCATGGCGGCGGCCCGTTTGTTCCTGAAGCTTTTCACTTGATTCTCCTTCGGGTCTTCCCCTGGTTTGACAGAAGCTGTTGCGCTCGGTGATGGCACAGCATGTCCGTCACGGTAGCCGGCATTCGTCCAGCAACAATGGATTGCGCCTGTTCCGCTGCTGTATTGTTTCTGTACCGGTGGTCGAGGCGGCCAAATAGAATCCGACGGCGATGGGCGACACAGAACCCCGGACGGGCAGGATTCGCTTCGGCGAGCTGACGCTGGACCTCTCGACCGGCGAACTCGACCACGACGGCGTGCGCGTGCAGCTGCAGGACCACGTCTTCCGGATCCTCGAGCTGCTGACCGCGCAGCCGGGCGAGCTCGTGACGCGCGAACGCCTGATCGCGCATCTCTGGCCCCGCACGACCTATATCGACACGGACGCCGGCCTCAACACCGCGGTCAGGAAGCTGCGGGCCGTCCTCCATGACGACGCCGATGCCCCGCGCTTCGTCGAGACCGTGCCGCGGCGCGGTTATCGGTTCATCGCGTCCGTGTCCCCCGTCCTCGATGCAACTGGGGCGGATGCTTCACCGTCAGGCCGACTCGCAGGCGGATCACGGCGATGGGTGCGCCCGGCAATGCTCGCCGCGATCGCATTGCTGATTGCCGTTCCAGTCGCGCTGATCGCGCCGCAATTTGTGCCCGGCCGAGCGGATACGCAGGGTGCCAGCGCGCCGCCTGCAGCGAAGCTGCCCGACCGGAATGTCGCTGTCCTGCCTTTCGTCAATCTGACCGGCGACCCGCAGCGCGACCATCTTGCCCTCGGCCTGTCGGACACGCTGCTGCACCGGCTCGCCGACGCCCACGACATCAATGTCATTGCGCGCACGTCGTCGTTCGCATTCAAGGGGCGCGATGAGGACGTGCGCGAGATCGGCCGCAAACTGAACGCCCGCTACCTGGTCGAGGGGAGCGTGCAGGGCTCGGCGCCCCGGTTGCGCGTCACCGCGCAGCTCATCGACGCGGCGACCGGAACGCACGTCTGGTCGAAGGCGTTCGATCGGCAACTCGGCGACTTCTTCGCAGTCGAAGACGAAATCACGCTCGAGATTGCGCGCGCGCTGCGCCTCAGCGTGAGCGAGCGGGGCGCCGGCTCACTGCGCCAGATCGGGACTGGGAACTTCGACGCCTGGCTCGCCTATGAGCAAGGCCGCGCGCTCGTCGTCTCCCGACGTACTGCGGATTTGCACGCCGCCGTCGCCAGTCTCGAGCGCGCAGTCCGGCTCGATCCGCAATTTGTGGCAGCGCACGTCGAGCTCGCGCACGCCTACATGAACGAGGCGAGCTTCGCGTCGGCGGGCACCACACCGTCTGCTCAAGCGATCCGAGAGGCCGCACGGCGTGCGATGCCGCTCGTCAGTCAGGCGCTCGCGCTCAACCCGACGAGCGGCGAGGCGCTGATCGCGCGTGCACACATCGCGAGTGCCGAAGGGGACGTCGTGAGCGCGGAAGCCGACTTCCGCCGCGGTCTTGCCCTGAGCCCGAATGATGCGCGGGGCCACCTGCAATTCGGACAGTTGCTGATCGACGAGCCGGGCAAACTCGACGAAGGGCTCGCCGAGATTGCGCGTGCGCGCCTGCTCGATCCCCTCGAGCCGCGCAGCCTGTACTACGCCGGCCTCGCCGAGCTGTTTCGCGGCAATACGGCTGAAGGCGAGCGATTGATGTTCGAGACGCTGCGCGTGCGGCCGGATTTCGCGCCCGCATTGGCGCGGCTCGGATGGAGCAGCTGGCGTCGCGGCGGTCGCTTTGCCGATGCGATCCGGTACGGCGAGCAGGCGCTGCGGATCGATCCGGAACCCGAATGGATCCGTTCGCTGCTCGGGCGCTGGTACCTGGAACTCGGTGAAGTCGAGTCTGCAAGGAGCCTGCTCGCAAGCAAGTCGCCCGAGCGCACGCTCGCCATGGACATTTTGTTCTATCGGCGAGAGTACGCACGTGCGGCTGAACTCGTCTACGCAGTACCTGAAGCGTTCAGTGCCTGCGACGAGGATGCGTATGTGCTGCTGGCCGGCGCGAACACGGCTGCGGCGGCCGATCGGGCGCGGCGCTTCCTGCAGGCGCGCATCACACTGTGGGACGAACGGGGCAATGCCGATGTCGGGCCGGGACACGAGCTCGTTGCAGTCGTGATGGCCCGGTTGCTCGAGTCATCCGGGGACCGGACCAGAGCGCACCAATTGCTCGAAGCTGTGCTGGCCGGACCGACCCAGCGCGCCAAGACGAATGCTCCCCCGTGTTCCAGCGTCGGGGTGGTGCGTGCGCGGGCGCTCGCCGTGCTGGGGCGCCACGCGGAGGCCGTTGCCGAGCTGAGGCGCGCAACCCTGGAGCAGCAAGCGTGGGGCCTTGGATGGTATATCTTCGAACACGATCCGTCGTTTGCGGCACTGCGGGACGAGCCGGGATTCGCGACGCTGCACGATGCCTACCGGGCGCGCGTCGCCGCGGAGCGCGCGAGGCTCGTGGAGCTGCGCACGAAGGGATTGATTCCGCGGCGAACAGAGCCTGAAGCACTCTGACTTCCTTGCCCGATGGCTGACAATCAATAGGTGCCGGCAATCGAAAACGGCCGCCGCCCCGCGGCATCGGGCGTACCGAGAAAGGCAATCTGGCGCGCAAGGGCAGGGGCCGTGTCGGCGCGCAGCGTGACGAATCCGTCGACCACGTAGCCGGCATCCGGCGTCAGGGTCACGTGGCCGTCGATGCCGAGCGGGCCGCCGAGGTCGCGCAACGTGCCCTGGATTCCCTTCGCGGTGTCCGCCCCCGGGGCAGGCTCTTCGAACCGCACTTCGACATCGCCCATCGGCACCGTGCCCTGCCGGAGCTGGCGCACCGTGAACACGCCGACGAGATCGGCGAGCGAACGCCCATGCAGTACCGCGCGTTCAACCTCGACGTGCAGCCGGCCGTGCAGGCCGAGTGCGCTGTCGCGCAGGAGCCCCTCGCCGAGGGTCAGGTCCCCTTCGGCGTGCTGCACGATGAGCCGGCCGCCCGGCCGCCGTTCGATTTCGCCGCGGAGCGAATCCGGACCCTGGCGCGCGGTCACATCCGCGGCGAGCGTGGCGCGCAGCAGCGGTAGCGCACGCACCTGCCAGGTCGTGGCGTCGAACCGCTGGGCACCGACGATGAGCGCCTCGCACCGACCGCGCCAGAGACTGCCGGCGGGACGCTCGCAAACGACTCCCCTGGGCAGCCAGTGCACCGCCCACACGAGCGGCCAGCGCACCGCGAACACGACGAGGACCACGAGCAGGGCGGCAGCGACGAGTCGCCACGGGAAGCGGGCGGATGCAGCCATCGCGAACCGTCAGCGCGCGCTCAGTTCGATGCTCGCGGTCACGAGCCCGGGCTCACCGCTGCGCTCGACACTGGCCGACACGATGCGAATGCCGTGCTGCTGGCGCAGCCGCGCGAGCCACGCGAGCATCACGTCGAAACGCGCCTTGTCGAACTGCACACGCTGCCCGCCGTTGCCGGACGGCTCCGAGCGCACGAGCGACTCGCCGAGATTCGCTTCGCGCGCCGTGCGATCGACCGTGACCACCAGCGACTCGGCGCCGGCGCCGGAATCCACCACGGGGCCGGCACTCGCGAGCGCCGGCGCGACGCTGCGCATCCACGCGAGGTCGGCGCGCTTTTTCTCGACGCGCGCCCCGAGCGCCGCGGCACCTCGCGTCAGCGGGAGCAGCACCATCAGGAGGACGATCGCGAGCGCAATGCACCCGCCGATCGCGACGAAGCGCCGCTCCCGTTCCGCGAGCCCTCGATACCAATGCGAGAGTGCGCCCATCAGGCCCCCGCCAGCCGGATCTGGATGCGGCCCTCATAGCCGGAATCGGCGGCTGCCGTGCCGCTCGTGATTTCCGATGTGAGCCCCTGTGCACGCAGTTGCTGATTGATCCGGTCGAGACTCTGCGCGTCCCCCGCGCGCACGCGCAGGTCGAGCGCGCCGTCGCGCAGCGAGAGACTCTGCAGCGTCGCATCGGGTGATGCTGCGCTCGCCCTGGCATATGCGCCGAGCGCAGGCAGGAGGCCTGCCTGCCCGCCGTTGTCCTGCAGCGCCCGGTAGCGCTGTTCCATGCGCTCGCGCGCATCTCGCGCATCGAGGCTGCCCGGCATGGCGGCGCGGAACGTCTGTTCGATTTCCACATCGAGGGCGCGTTCGGCAGCGTTCAGCCGCCGGATCTCGAACAGTTTCGTGCCGACGAACAGCAGCACGAGCGCCGCCGCGAGCGCCGCAGGCAGGCGCCATCGGCGCAGGTCGCGGGCGCCCGCCGTGCGCTGCGCATGGTCGCCCTGCAGCAGGTTGACGGCACCGGCGAGTTCGATCTGGCTCGCGAGCCAGGGCAGCGAGCCCTGCGGAAGAATCTGCACCTTGGCGGCCGCGAAGTGCTCCTGCAGGAAGCCGAGCTCTCCGGCATGCCGTTGCCAGTCGGCGGCGGGAGCGTGGAGGAGCAGCGACACGCGGGCCGGTTCGACACCCTCGCCGTAGGCCTGTGTCGTCGCCAGGAAGCCGAAGGTATCCTGCAGTGTGGTGACCGGCGCCACGACCGGCGGTCGATCCGCCGCACGCAGCACGAGCATGTCGTCCTCGAGCCACGCCACGACCTGACCGGGATTGGCCGCGATGAGGCTCGCTTCGCTGTAAAGCGCCGTGGGCGCGAGGCCCGCCTCGGCGAGCTGCGCCATCACCGCCTGCATCACCGGTTTGCCGACGACCGCAATGGCCGTGCGGCCCGACAGGGTGTCGCGGCGCCCCACGGCGAAATGCAGCGTGTCGATGTCGTCGGCGACCTGCTCTTCGAGCGCGTAGGGCACGAGCTGCGCGAGCTTCGCCCCGGCCTTTGCGGGCAACACCGCTTCGGTGAGCAGGACATCGCCGGCCGGCAGGAGCACGGCGACCTTGCGGGCAGCGACGGCCCCGGCCGCCTCGGCGAGCGTGCCCGTGCCGGGCGTCGCCAGCAGGTGGCCCTGGCTGTCGACAGCCGCCCACGCGACCGTCTCGCTCCCGTGCCCCGGCAACCGCACTACCAACCAGTCAGCCATGGATCAATCCGTACCGTAGGTGCGCAGGATCGGGCGCACACCCGTCGCTTCGCGCTTCAGGAGACTGTACAAGGCGAACTCCGTGGTGCCAATACTGACGAAGGTGCGCAGGCGAAAGTACTCCGATCGATCGGCGACCTCGTACTGTAACTTGGCCCACTGATCGGCGGGCACCTTTGCCTGCAGGTCGGTCTTCATCGGAAAGCAGCCCGATTCACGGGTTTTCGAGAGGCGTTCCTCGTCGAGCCCGTATTCGTGCTCGTCGGTCAACGCATCGATCACGACGCCCGCTGCCGTGCACACGTTGAGCGGCGTACCCGGTGGCAATGCGCTGATGTACGGCGCGAGGCGCTGGTAGCGCTCGATGCCGAACCCCGGCAGCGCGAGCAACGCGCTCACGCTCACGATCGGCGCGTTCGGCGCGCGGTAGGCGGGGCTCTGCGCGAGGTACAGCGTGTCCTCGCCGCCCTCGAAGCCGTTCGGTTCCACGTCGACGTCGATCCAGTCGGCGAGCAGCACCGCCCACTTGCGCTCGAGCTGGAGCGACTCGAGCAGGCGCGCGAACTGTTCGATCACGTCGGCGCGTGCCACGCCGTCGCCGTCGACGAGATTGTTGACATTGAACCGTCCCTGCGCATCGTCGAGCCGTGCCTCGAGCCAGATGCCGGAGCCCGGGATCAGTTCCACCGGCCCGTAGGGGCGCGCCCACGCCTCGCTGTAGTCGTCGCGCTGGTTGTTCTTGCGATCCTCGCGCAGCGCCCAAGCGGCGATCGCTTCCGCCGCGCCCGCGAACTGCACGCCCTGGTCGAACAGGAAGGCGCCGCTCGTGCGTCGCGCAGTCATGCCGCTCTTGAACGCAACATTCGCCGCGACGATCGTCGCGAGCGCGACCAGGATGATCGCGGTGAGGAGGGCGACGCCGCGCTCGCGCTTCATCCCGGCACCTCGATGAGGCGCGTCACGGTACCGAAGTCCTCGAGCTCGAGCGTCACTTCGACCGCGATCGGCCGGCGGCGCAGCAGTGGCTGGCGCATGTCACCCCCGGTGACGAGGCCCGGCCATTGTTCGGTCCAGCTGCGGCCGTTTTCCATGAAGCGAAAACGCACGCCCTTCACGTGGTCGATCAGCTTGCGCCGCACGGGCTGCGCACCGAGCACGGGATCGAGCACGCGCCAGTGTTCGCGGTACAGCGTACCGTGGTCGAGCGCATAGCGGACACGCTGCAGGGCGGGACGCTGGATGCCGGCCGGGTTCGCCCAGCCCATGCGCGTGAAAGTCACGAGCGCGTCCGTGCGGCCGTCGGCCAGGAGCGCCGGATCGGCGCCGTCACCGACGAGGCTGCGCGTCGCGCGTGGCGCGAGCTGGCCGAAATCCTGCGAGACGATGCGCATCGTGTTGACGAGCGCATGCAGGCGATCCTGGTTCTCCTGCACGGCACCGCGATTGCCGAGTGCCTGCTGCAGGGCGCCGTAGCCGATCGCGAAGATGACGGCGGAGATGAACACCGCCACCAGCAATTCGATCAGCGTGAAGCCGCGGCTTTGCATCAGGTGGTCGGCAACGTACTGCCGGGCGGCGCCGGTGTGGGTGTCGGCGCCGGCGTCGCTCCGGGCTCGTTGGCCTTGCCGCCGGAACCCGTCGGCTCGCCCGGGAACGGGCCGCCATTCCAGTCGGGATCGGTGCCGTTCGGCGGCGCCACCGCATCGCCGGTGACGCCGCTCGCCGTCACGGTCCAGTCATTCTTCGACGACCCCTTGGCACCCGCGCGTGTCGCCGCGTCTGCCACGCGCACGTCGATGCGCAGGACCCCGGGCACATCGGTCTCGACGACCTCCTGTTCGTAGCGCCACTTGCGCCCCGCGTAGTCGATCTCGCCACTCGTCTTGCCCTTCGACGGCCGCTTCGCCGCGAGCCGCAGCTCGGAGATGCGATTGAGCGCAATCCATTCGGCGAAGGTCTTGTCGCGCAGGTAGATCGACGAATCGGCCGCGGAAGTCAGGGTACCGAGCAGGGCCGCCATGCCGACCGCGACGATCACCAGCGCCACCAGTACTTCGATCAGCGTGAAGCCGCGCGCGCGCGTCATCGTTGTGCCGCCTCGTCGGGCAAGGTCAGCACGACCTCGCCCGCATGCTCGCCGGTATCCTGGCTCGCGACCGTGGCGGCGAGCCGGCTGCCCTCGCGAGCGAGGGTCAGCTCGAACGGCGTGACGTCACCATTCGAGAACAGCATCACCTGCGGCAGCAGTGGTTCGTTGTCCTTTGGCGGGCGCAGCAATACCTCCCGCCCCTCGACCCGCAACCGCAACCGCAGGCCCACCGGCAGCGTGCGCTCACGCATAGATTCGTCTGCGTCGGCGCCGATCCAGATGCCGCGACGCGGGTCGAAGACGAGGAAGCGGTACCGGTCGCCCTCGCAGCGCAGCCCGTACTCGCGCGTCGTGAGCTCGGCATGCTCGCGCACGTAGGCGATGAGCGATTCGAGACGTCGCGATTCGGTCTCGAGGGCGTCGTCCCGCTTTGCAGTGCCGAGCGTGAGCACCGCACCGACCGCGAGTACACCGATGATCACGACCACGACCAGGATTTCGATCAGTGTGAAGCCGCGAAGGTGCTTCATGGGAGGCCGTCCGCCGGCCGGACGGTGACCGGCGCCCTAGCGGTCCAGGTTCCAGTTGCCGATGTCGGCGTTGATGCCTTCACCACCGGGCTCGCCGTCGGCTCCGAGCGAGAAAAGATCGTAGTCTCCGCCGTGCGTGCCGGGGAACACGTACTGGTAGTCGTTGCCCCAGGGGTCCTTGTTGACGCGCTTCAGGTACCCGCCCGCGCGCCAGTTGCGCACGTTCGGGTCCGCGGGCTTCTGCACGAGGGCGTTCAGGCCGAAATCCGTGCTCGGAAACTGGAAGGTATCCAGCTTGTACATCGTGAGCGCGGTTTCGAGCGCCTGGATGTCCTGCTTCGCCTTGACGATCTTCGCGTCATCGACGCGCCCCAGGATCTGCGGCGCAATGAAGGCCGCGAGGAGACCGATGATCACGACCACGACCATGATCTCGATCAGCGTGAAACCGGCGGAGCGTGAAGGGTGGCGCATATGACGGATAATGATACCAAATGGCCCGCAACGAAAAGCGCTCCGGCGCGCGCGGCAGTGTCCGGCGCACGATCGCGTCGCTGAACGGCGACGGACGCTACGGGGCCGCGTTGCTCGTCGCCGCCGCGTGCCTCCTGCTGCCCTCGGCGGGCGGCAGCCTGCTGCGCGATGCGCTGCGCTACGAGCGCGCGGCACTCGCGGCCGGCGAATACTGGCGCCTCCTCACCGCGCATGTCGTGCACCTCGACGCCTCGCATGCGGCGCTCAACACGCTCGGGCTCGTGCTGATATGGGGCTTGTTCGCGCGCGACTACGCGCCTCGCCGCTGGATCGTCATTGCGCTCGCCTCGATCCTCGCCATCGACGCCGGGCTGTGGTGGCTCGCGCCGCAAGTCGAGTGGTACGTCGGCGCATCGGGTGTCCTGCACGGAGCACTGGCGGCCGGCACGCTTGCGCACCTGCGACGCCGCGATTTCGACGGCTGGATCCTCGCGGCTTTCCTCATCGGGAAGCTTGCCATCGAGCAGCGCGTCGCGCTGCCGTTCGCGGGTGACGCGCCGGTGATCGTCGCCGCGCATCTCTACGGGGCGATCGGCGGGTTGGCTGCGGCGCTGTGCCTGCCATCCCGGCGCGAGCCGCTATAATCCCGCGCGTCTCGGCAGCAGGAATTCGCATGGGTATCGCATTTGTCTTTCCCGGCCAGGGCTCGCAATCCGTCGGCATGCTCGCATCGCTCGCGGCGGCAAACCCGGTCGTGCGCGAGACGTTCGACGTCGCCTCCGGTGTGCTCGGCTACGACCTCTGGGCGCTCGCGCAGCAGGGCCCGGCCGAGCGGCTGAACCAGACGGAATGCACGCAGCCCGCAATGCTCGCCGCCGGTTATGCGACGTATCGCGCGTGGCAAGGGCAGGGCGGTCGCGTGCCCGATGCCGTCTCGGGCCACAGCCTCGGCGAGTTCACCGCGCTGGTCGTGGCCGGCGCCCTCGATTTCGCCACCGCCATCGAACTCGTGCAGCTGCGCGGCCGTGCGATGCAGGAGTCTGTGCCGGTCGGCGTGGGTGCGATTGCCGCGGTGCTCGGCCTCGACGATGAGGCGATCGAGGCGGCGTGCCGCGAAGCCGCGCAGGGCGAGGTGGTCGAACCGGTCAATTACAACTCGCCAGGCCAGATCGTGATCGCGGGCCACGCCACTGCGGTCGCACGCGCGATCGAGGCCGCGAAGGCGCGCGGTGCCAAGCGTGCCGTGCCGCTGCCCATGAGCGTGCCGTCGCACAGCAGCCTCATGCGGCCCGCGGCCGTGCGCCTCGGCGAGCGCCTCGCGAGCGCGGTGATCGAGACGCCGCGCATCCCCTATTTCAGTGCCGTCGACGCCGGGCGGCACAGCGACCCGGATGACATCCGTACCAACCTCGTGACGCAGGCCGCGAGCCCGGTCCGCTGGACCGCGACGGTCGTCGCACTGCTCGATGCGGGCTACACGACGATGGTCGAATGTGGTCCGGGCAAGGTGCTGACGAGTCTTAACCGCCGCATCGACAAGCGATCGGGTACGGTGTTCCTCGCGCTCGAGGACCCCGCTTCGATCGCTGCGGCCTGCGCCGCGACACAGTGAGGAGTGGACATGCTGGACAGTGACATCGCGCTCGTGACGGGCGCCTCGCGAGGCATCGGGCGCGCGATCGCGGCGGCTCTCGGGGCCGCGGGTGCGATGGTGATCGGCACCTCGACGAGCGCGGAGGGTGCCGCGAAATTCGGGGCGGAACTCGCGGCCGCGGGCCAGCGTGGGCGCGGCGTCGTACTCGACGTCGGTGACGCGGCATCGATCGACGCGCTGCTCGCCGAACTCGAGGGCCGGGGCGAGCTGCCGACGATCCTCGTCAACAATGCGGCCATCACGCGCGACACGTTGCTCCTGCGCATGAAGCAGGACGACTGGGACCGCGTGATCTCGACCAATCTCACGTCCGTGTTCCGATTGAGCAAGGCCTGCCTCAAGCGGATGATGAAAGAACGGCGCGGCCGCATCGTGAACCTGACCTCGATCGTGGCTCTCACGGGCAATCCGGGGCAGGCCAACTATTCGGCGGCCAAGGCAGGCCTCCTCGGGTTCACCAAGTCGCTCGCGAAGGAGGTGGCGAGTCGTGGCATCACGGTCAACGCGGTGGCGCCCGGCTTCATCGACACCGACATGACACGCGTGCTCAACGACGCGCAGCGCGGCGCGCTCCTTGCGCAGATCCCGATGGCACGCCTCGGTTCGCCGGCCGACATCGCGGCCGCGGTGGCGTTCCTCTGCTCGCCTGCGGCGGGCTACATCACCGGGGAAACCCTGCACGTCAACGGCGGCATGTACATGCAGTGACGCGCCGGCGCCACGCACAAATTCGCCGGAAAAATGGCTTTTGTGTGCAAAAACAGGGGGCTGCAGACAATGCGGGTGGCGACGTGAGGGGTGTTCCCCTACAATACCGCGCCCGCTACGGCCGGCGATGCCACGGCCCATACCAAAGATAAGTCACGAGGACACTACACAGATGAGTACTGTTGAACAGCAAGTGAAAGCCATTGTCGCCGAGCAGCTGGGCGTCAAGGCGGAACAGGTGACGAGCGAGGCCTCGTTCGTCGACGACCTGGGCGCCGACTCGCTGGACACGGTCGAACTGGTCATGGCGCTCGAAGAGGAATTCGAGATCGAGATTCCGGACGAGGACGCCGAGAAGATCACCACGGTTCAGCAGGCCATCGACTACATCAACGAGCGACGCAAGGCGTAAGGCTCGCGGCGCCGGTCCGCCGGCGCCATTCCTTCCCATCCGTCGCACGAGGTGCGAAAGGTCCGCGTGGGTAATCGGCGCGTCGTCGTAACCGGAATCGGCATCGTTTCCCCGGTCGGGAGCACGCTCGAGAGTGCGTGGTCCGCCGTGACCGCCGGCGAGAGCGGTATCTCGCCGATCACGAGCTTCGACGTCTCGGGCTTCGCGACCCGATTTGCGGGCGCCGTTCGCGGCTTCGAAGTTTCCGGGTATCTGGCGCCGAAAGAGGCACGGCGCATGGACCCGTTCATGCACTATGGCGTCGCGGCCGGCGTGCAGGCCGTCAACGACGCCGGAATCGATTTCTCGAAGGAAGACCCGACGCGTAGCGGCGTGATCATGGGCTCCGGCATCGGCGGGCTCGAGGGCATGGAGCGCGAGATCGGCACCTGGGCGACGACGAAGAACCCGCGCAAGATCTCGCCGTTCTACATCCCGAGCACGATCATCAACATGATCGCCGGGCACCTGTCGATCCGCTACGGCATCAATGGTCCGAATCTCGCGGTGGTGTCGGCCTGCACGAGTTCGACGCACGCGATCGGCCTTGCGATGCGGCTCATCCAGCACGGTGACGCCGACATCATGATCGCCGGTGGCGCCGAACATGCGAGCACGCCGACGGCGCTCGCCGGTTTCAGCCAGGCGAAGGCGCTGTCCGAACGCAACGACGCCCCGCAGAAGGCGAGCCGACCCTGGGATCGCGATCGTGACGGCTTCGTGATGGGCGACGGCGGCGGCGCCATGATCATCGAGGATCTCGATCACGCGAAGGCGCGCGGCGCGCGCATCTACGCGGAATTGATCGGCTTCGGCATGAGCGGCGATGCCTTCCACATCACGGCCCCCCCTGACGACGGCAACGGTGCGCGTATCGCGATGGTCAATGCGATGCGGGACGCGGGCGTCGCGCCCGGGGACGTGCAGTACCTGAATGCGCATGCGACGTCGACGCCGCTCGGCGATGTCGCCGAAACGATCGCGATCAAGAGCGCATTCGGCCCGGCCGCCGCGCAGCTCGCGGTCAGTTCGACGAAATCGATGACCGGTCACCTGCTCGGGGCGGCGGGCGCGGTCGAAGGCATCTTCTCCGTGCTTGCGATCCGCGACGGCATCGCACCGCCGACGATAAACCTCGATCACCCCGACCCGGCCTGCGACCTCGACTACGTGCCGAACACGGCCCGCCGCATGCCGATCGAGGTCGCCATGTCCAATTCCTTCGGCTTTGGCGGCACGAACGGGACCGTCGTCTTCCGGCGTTTCCGGGACTGAGCGGCACGGCGGCCGCAATGACCGCGCCCGGGTCGCGTCGCCGGCTCGACCTGTCGCCCGCCGCACTTCGCCAACTCGTCGCAATCCGCCCCGGCTACTTTCCGGTGCTGTTCGACAGCGCCGCCTCGGCTTCCGGCGCGACGGGGCATGCCCTGACGATGCTCGCGGCAGCCCCGGTGGGTCTGCTTGCACTGACGCGCGACCAGCGCCTCATTGCACGCGGCGAGGCGCGGGCGCCGCGGCGAAGCGATGCGGGCGGATTCCTCGCGGCACTCGATGCATGGTGGCGTGACGTACATGCGCGTGCACCCGCTGCGTGCAGCCTCGCCGGGGGCTGGGCGGTCTACCTCGGCTACGAGCTCGCGACCGAAGTCGAGCCGACGCTGCGATTGCCGCCGGGGCGCCTGCCGTGGCGCGCCGTCGCGATACGCGTCGGCGGCGCACTGGTGCACGATCATGCCGCGGGGACGGTCGACCTCGTCGTCGCGCCCGGCGACGAGCCGCGGCTCGACGAGATCGAACGGGAAGTCATCGCGGCTCTCGCCGCGGGGCGGGCAGCGGCGCCGACGAGAGTACCCTCGCCGCAAATCGCCCGGCAAATCGACGAGGAACCCGCGGAGCGCTTCCTTGCGCGCGTGGCGCGCGCGCAGGAGCATATCGGTGCGGGCGACATCTACCAGGCAAACCTGTCGCGCTGGTGGCGCGCAGCCTGTCCGGGGCAGGTGTCAGGTCCGCTGTACGAGCGCCTGCGCGACGCGAATCCCGCGCCGTTTGCCGCCCATGCGCGGTTCGACGGCATGGACCTGCTCAGTTCCTCGCCCGAGCGCCTGCTCGCGATCCGCGGGCGGGAGGCGAGCACACGTCCGATCGCCGGCACCCGGCCGAGGAGCCTGCGTCCCGGCGCGGACGCCCACGAGGCCGCGGGACTCGCGGCGCATCCGAAAGAACGCGCCGAGCACGTCATGCTGATCGATCTCGAGCGCAATGACCTCGGCCGCGTGTGCGAAGCCGGTACCGTGCGGGTCGACGAGTACATGGTGGTCGAAACGTTCGCGCACGTGCATCACATCGTCTCGAACGTGCGGGGCACGCTGCGCGCCGGCGTGACCCCGGTCGACGCATTGCGCGCCGTGTTTCCGGGCGGCACGATCACCGGCGTGCCGAAGGTGCGCTGCATGCAGATCATCGCGGAACTGGAGGGAGAAGGTCGCGACGCGTACACCGGATCGCTCGGCTGGCTGTCTCCCGCCGGGGACGCCGACTTCAACATCCTGATCCGCACGTTGACCCTCGCGGACGGCCGGCTCGAGGTGCGGGCGGGGGCAGGCATCGTGGCGGACTCGGATCCGACGCGCGAACTCGCGGAAACGCGCGCCAAGGCACGCGGCCTGCTCGCCGCGCTCGGTGCAGGCCCGTGATGCTCGCGGCCTGGGCGCAGGGTGAGCCGGCGGAGTCGATCCCGATCGATGATCGGGGCCTGCACTACGGCGACGGGCTCTTCGAGACGATCGGCACGAGCGGCGGGCGCGCGCGATTTCTGGCAGCGCACCTCGGGCGTCTCGCGCGAGGTTGTGCCGTGCTCGGGATCCCGGCCCCTGACGAATCCGTGCTCGCACGGGAGATCGCGCGGGCGGCAGCGCTCGCGCCCCATGTGATCGTCAAGGTGATCGTCACGCGAGGCCGGGCGCTCGCGCGCGGCTATGCCTTTACGGGCGCCGAGACGCCGACACGCATCGTGACGGCCTGGCCGTGGCCCGAGGGACCCCTCGCGGCACGTGATCCGGCCAGGGTCGCCACGGCCGGTCGCGCGGGGAGCACGCCGCTCCTTGCCGGCATCAAGCATCTCAATCGCCTCGAGCAGGTGCTGGCGTGCGAGGAGGCGCGGCAGCGCGGCCTCGACGAAGTCATACTCGTCGGCAGGGACGGCGGCATCATCGGAGGCGCCATGACCAACCTGTTCATGTACCACGACGGGCAGCTCGCAACGCCGCGAGCCGACCGCTGCGCTGTCGCAGGAGTGATGCGCGGGCAGGTGCTCGCGGCGGCGTCACGGCTGGGCTTTGCCGCGTGCGAGCGCGACCTCACCGTGCGGGATCTCGCCGGCGCACAGGCACTCTGGCTCACGAATGTCCGCGTCGGACTCTGGCCGATCGGGAATCTCGCAGGCCGGGAATGCGCCGTGCACGCGTGGACGCAACCATTGCAGCGCGCGATCGAGACCGGGGCGGGCGGGGCGCGCCTTGCGTAAACGACGCTTCGCTTCGCTCGGGCTCGCCATCGTCGCCGGCCTCGCCGGGGCGGCGGCGCTCGGCGGCTACCTGTGGCTCGATCGCGCAATGGGCGAGCCCGGCCCCCACGCATCGATCGTGCGCGTCCACGTCTACCCGGGGCGCAGCCTGCGCTCGACATTGCAGGCCATCGCAGCCGCCGGGGCGCTGCGAGAGCCGCGGGCGGTGGAATGGTACGTGCGGCTCATGCGGCAGCCTGTCGCGGCGAAGGCCGGCAACTACGACCTGCCCGCACGCGCCACGCCCCGGCAAATCCTCGAGCAACTCGACGCCGGCCGCGTGGTGCTCGAGCAGTTGACGATCGTCGAGGGCTGGACATTCGCCGAGATGCGCGACGCAGTCGACGCTCACCCGTATCTCAAGCACACGCTGAAGGGCGCGTCCGGCAATGCCATCATGACTGCGATCGGCCACGAGGGAGAGCACCCCGAGGGCCGCTTCTTTCCCGATACCTACCGCTTCGCCGACGGCACGACCGACGCCGAGATCTACCGCCTCGCCTACGACACGCTCGCGCGCACGCTCGCCGCCGCCTGGGCGGCGCGCAGCCCGGACCTGCCGCTGCGCACGGCCGACGACGCGCTGATCCTTGCGTCGATCGTCGAGAAGGAAACCGCACTCGCGAGCGAGCGACGCATCATCGCCGGCGTGTTCACGACCCGGCTGCGCAAGGGCATGCGGCTGCAGACCGACCCCACCGTGATCTACGGGCTCGGCGCGCAATACAACGGCGACATTCGCCGTCGCGACCTGACCACCGACACGCCGTACAACACATACACGCGCTCGGGCTTGCCGCCGACGCCGATCGCACTGCCGGGTCGCGAATCGCTGTACGCCGCCGTGCAACCCGACGAGACCGGCGCGCTGTATTTCGTCGCGAGCGGCAAGGGCGACGGGTCGCACGTGTTCTCGAAGACGCTCGAGGCGCACAACGCAGCGGTCGCACGCTACCTCGCGCGGCTCAGGGGAAAATGACGGCATGGCACGCGGACGCTTCATCACGCTCGAAGGGATCGAAGGTGCCGGCAAGTCGACTGTCGCCGCGCAGCTGTGCGAGCGGCTGCGCTCACGCGGCGTCGCCGTCCACGCGACCCGCGAGCCGGGCGGTACGCCGCTCGCGGAGCGGATCCGTGCGCTGGTGCTCGACCGGGGCGATGAATCCATCGCGCCGGAGGCCGAGGTGCTGCTGATGTTTGCGGCGCGCCGCCTCCATGTCGACAACCTGATCCGCCCCGCGCTCGAACGCGGCGAATGGGTGCTCTGCGACCGTTTCACCGACGCCACGCGCGCCTACCAGGGCGCAGGGCGCGGCGTGGCGTCCGGGTTGATCGAATCGCTGGCGCAGGCAGTCCATGCCGATGTGGAGCCCGACCTCACGCTCTTCCTCGACGTGCCGGTTGCGCTCGGCCTGTCGCGCGCTGCCGCGCGACGTGGCACGACCGATCGCTTCGAGACCGAGGGCCACGCGTTCTTCGAACGGGTGCGCAGCCGGTACCTCGAGATCGCGCGCGAGACGCGCGTCGTGCGCATCGATGCCACAGAGCCGCTGGCCGCGGTGGTCTCGGCGGCGATTGCAGCGGTCGAGTCGCGGTGGCCGACGTGATCGCGGCGACCGATTGCTTCTGGCTCGGCCCGGCCATGCAGGCGCTGCGCACGGCGCACCGTGCAGACCGCGTCGGCCACGCACTGCTGATTCATGCGGACCCGGGCTGTGGAGGCGAACTGCTCGCCACGTGGGCCGCGCAGTTGCTGCTCTGCCGTCGCGACGCGGCGCCGTGCAACGCGTGTGTCGATTGCCGGCACTGCGCCGCCGGGCAGCACCCGGACCTCTTCGTCGTGCGCCCGACCGGGGATTCGCTGCAGATCCGTGTCGATGACGTGCGTGCATTCGTCGCGGACCTGGCTCTGACGAGCCACGGCGGCGGGTATCGGATCGGCATCGTCACGCCTGCCGATGCGCTCAATGCGGCCGCGGCGAATGCGCTGCTGAAGACGCTCGAAGAGCCGCCGCCCCGCACGGTGATCGCGCTCGTGAGTACCACGCCATCGCGTCTGCCGGCCACGATCCGCAGCCGCTGCCTGCGCCTCACGGTCACGGCGCCCGGCGCCGCCGCGACGCAGGCCTGGCTCGCGGGGCAGGGCAGGACGGGCGATCTCGCGGCGGCGGTCGATGTGCTCGGTGATGCACCGCTCAAGCTGTTCGATGCGGATATCCCTGCCGTGACCCGCTTGCGTGCCGACACGACACGCGCGCTCGATGAGGCGGCGCGTGGCGGCGCCGATCCCGCGGCGCTCGCAGAGCGCTGGTCGCGCGATGAGTACGAGCTGCGCCTCGCCTGCATCGAGGCATGGCTCAATGCGCGAATTCGCTTGTCAGCCGCTTCGGCAACCGGGAATATAGCGCGGCAGTTCGAGTTGCTCGACGCGATGCGCGAGCTGCGGCGCGAGATCGACGCACCGCTCAACAAGTCGGTAGCCCTCGAACGATGGCTCTGGCGCCTGGCGGATGCCGACAGCAACCGGGCGGCGTGACCGTTCGCACAGAGAGGCAGCTGAGAATCGATGAAGGATCCGACATCGCGCACCGGCAACAAGCCCGGTCTCCTCACGCTCACGATCAAGGACAAGAGCGCGCTGTATCTCGCGTACATGCCGTTCGTGAAGAACGGCGGGCTCTTCATTCCGACGAACAGCAACTATCGCCTCGGCGACGAGGTGTTCATGCTCCTCAACCTGATGGGCGAGGACGAGAAGCTGCCGGTGGCCGGCCGCGTAATCTGGGTGACGCCGAAGGGGGCCCAGGGCAAGCGCACCGCGGGAATCGGCGTGCAGTTCAGTGACCAGGATCGCGGGCAGACCCAGAAGAAGATCGAGACCTACCTCGCCGGCGCCCTGTCCGGCGACAAGGCCACGCACACGATGTGACCCGGCGTCTGGACTTTTTGCACGCTGCAGGCCTGGCTGACAGACTTTCTCAATAAAAGCACGTAATTTATTGATTTTTAGTTGTAATTAGAGTCCGCCACGGCACCTGCCCGGTTCCCGCGATCCGGCGATGTGCCGGGTTGGGCGGGGGTTCTCGGTGTCAGCCTGTACGGCGCAGGCCGAGGTCGGTCGAAGTGAGGCCGTCCTTCAGCACGTAGGCATCGAAGCCGCGCTCGACCAGGATGAACGCGGCGGCCGAGCTGCGCCGGCCCGTGTCGCAGCAGACGACATACTTCGTGCCGCGATCGAGCGTGCCGAGCTTCATGCGGATGAAGTAGAGCGGGATGTTGATCGAGTCCTCGATCCTGAGGTTCTGGTACTCCGACGGCAATCGCACATCGAGCCATCGGCCGCCCCTGGCGACGATCTCGCGGGCCTGCTCGTCGGTGACCCACTGCAGCAGCGGCTCGTTCATCAACTCGCGGAAATCCTGCTTGTTGAGCCGCATCAGTACGCCGTCGGTGAGCATCGTGATCGTCGCATTGCGCTTGGCCTCGGCGATCAGCGCCTCCTCGCCGAAGGTATCGCCGACACCGAGTTCGGCGAGCTTGATGCCATCCTTGTTGAGCGGCGTCTCGCGCGTCACCTGGCAGCGGCCCTTGACGATCGCGTAGAAGAAGTCGCCTTCCTCGCCCTGCTTGATGACGACCTCGCCGGCCCGATAGGCCTGGCGCTGCATCCGGATGAAAATCGCCTGGATGTTCGCCGGCGGAATGCGGTGAAACGCCTTGGTCGACAGCAGCGTCGTCATCCAGTCGTCCGCGTTGCCGCCGCCCTCG
Source organism: Steroidobacteraceae bacterium (assembly GCA_019187185.1). Lineage (GTDB taxonomy): Bacteria > Pseudomonadota > Gammaproteobacteria > Steroidobacterales > Steroidobacteraceae > CADEFQ01. Next base: position 291,536 of record JABAQU010000015.1, read on the forward strand.
AGATCCGCCTGCAGCTCCGTGACTTCGTAGCTGCCGGTCTGGTCCCAGGTGATCATTACGTCGAGCAGTTCGCTGTCGATCGACAGGTACTCGATCTGGTCGACCGCGCGAGCCGTGTACTTGCGGGGCTGCCCCGGCGTGATCGGATTGCGTGCCTCGGGGGTGCCGGCCTTGATCATCGCGGCCGTGCGGTCGCCCGCACGCAGTTCGACCATGCCCTTGACGAGCCAGAAGGTCCGCTTGTCGGATTCGCCCTCCTTGAACAGCACGCGCCCAGAGTCCATCGTGCGCACGGTGATCTTCTTCGCGAGCGCGTGCAGGTTCTCGGCCTTCATGCCCTCGAGGGGCGCGAAGGTCTTGAGCAGCGGAACTGTGGCGGGGCGGCCCGGATCCTGAGACATCGACCTCTCGTCCGCGACACATTATGGTGCGTCGCAATCGACCGGATCGTAGCACAGTGACCTTCGTGCACCGGTACGCAGTTCACGCCTTGCGGCCCGTCACGGCGTCGCGATGCGTGACCAGCCCGCGTCGGGCGAAAAACGTGAACCGTGGCGTGCCGCGAGTTCCCCGAGGCGCCTCACCACCTCGCGCGGCCCGCGCTTGCGGGCATAGGCCATCGGTCCGCCGCGGAAGGGCGCAAAGCCGGTGCCGAACATCACGCCGGCATCCAGCAGGTCCTCGTCCTCCACGGTGCCCTCGCGCAGCACGGCCGCGCATTCGTTGACGAGTGCGAGGATCAGGCGGTCGGCGAGGTCTTCCGGCGCGTGCGCGCCGCCCGGATCGGGCTTCACGACCTTGCCGTCGCGCCACTCGTAATAGCCCCTGCCGCTCTTGCGGCCGAGCTCCTTCGCGGCGATGTGCCGCGCGAGAGTCGGCAGCGACGGCGCGGCCCGGCCGAGTTCCTGCGCGATGATCACGCCGACGTGCTCGCCCACATCGAGGCCGACGACGTCCACGAGTTCGAGCGGGCCCATCGGCATGCCGAAATCGACCGCGACGCGATCGATCACGGCTGGCGGCACACCTTCTTCGAACGCGAGCATTGCTTCCTGCAGATAAGGCATCAGCACGCGATTGACGACGAAGCCCGGTGCACTGAGGCACGGCAGCGGCAGCTTGTCGATGCGGCGCGTGAAGGCGAGCGCAGCCGCTGCCACCTCGGGCCGCGTCGCCGCGCTGCGCACGATCTCGACGAGCGGCATCTGCGCAACCGGATTGAAGAAGTGCAGGCCCACGAGCCGCGCGGGGTCCGCCAGCTTTTCCGCGAGCACCTCGAGCCGGATGCTCGAGGTGTTGGTCGCGAGCAGCGCATCCGGCAGGAGCCGGGGCTCGAGTTGCGCGTAGAGCGCGCGCTTCGCCTCGACGTTCTCGTAGATGGCCTCGATCACCACGTCGGCCTTCGCGACACCGTCGCCCGCGACATCCGCCACGAGGCGTGCGGCCGCGGCGGCAGCTTCTGCCGGGTCCCGGATCCGCTTGCCGAAGAGCTCACGTGCCCGCGCGAGTGCCGGCTCGATGTACTTCAGCTCGCGATCCTGCAGCGTCACGTCGAAACCGCGCAGCGCACACCATGCGGCAATGTCGCCACCCATCACGCCCGCACCGATGACATGGACGCGCTGCAGGTTCCGCGCCGACCGGCCGCCGAGCGCCTTCAGGCGGTTCTGCAGGAAGAAAGCGCGGACCAGGTTGCGCGACGTGTCGGTGAGGAAGAGCTGCGCGATCGAGTGTGCCTCGGCCTCGAACGCTGCTGGACCGCGCGCACCGTGGCGCGCCCACAGATCGACGATGGCGTACGGCGCGGGATAATGGTCGCGGCGGACGCGTGCGGCGACCTGCTTCTCGAGTGCGGGCTTCACGAACGGCCGCACGAGCGGCCACGACAACGCGCGCGCGGCCAGCGGCGGACGATGCATCGCGGGTGGATGCAGCGCGAGTGCGCGCGCCGCCGCGTCGAGTTCGGCGCGCGGCACGACGCGATCGACGAGCCCGAGGGCGAGCGCCTTGCCGGCCCGTACCGGCTTGCCGGTCAGCATCAGGTCGAGGGCCGCCTGGGCGCCGATCAGCCGCACCGTGCGCACCGTACCCCCGAAGCCCGGATGGATGCCGAGCTGCACCTCAGGCAGGCCGAGCGAAACCTTGTCGTCGTCTGCCGCCACGCGATAGCGGCACGCGAGCGCCAGTTCGAGCCCGCCCCCGAGCGCGAAGCCGTTGATTGCGGCCACGGTGGGGCAGGGCAGCGCCGCGAGCCGGTCGAGCACCTGCTGGCCCGAGCGGATCAAGTCGAACGCCTGCTCGACGGTCGAGAGCGTGGTGAACTCGTTGATGTCGGCGCCGGCGATGAAGCCGCTCGCCTTGCCGGAACGCACGACCAGCGCCTTCGGCGGGTCGGCTTCGAGCCTCGCAAGGTGGTCGTTCAGCTCGAGCAGTACCGCCTTCGACAGCACATTGGTGGATGCGCCCGGCTTGTCGAGCGTCAGGGTCGCGAGCCGTTCGGCGTCACGCTGCAGGTTCCAGGACGGGACGACGGACATCGCTACGGCTCCTCACGTTGAAATCACAGACGATCGGCCGGTGGTCCGAGTAGCGGACATCCGGCACGCGGAAATCGGTCACTTCGATGTCCTCGGTCACGAGGATGAAATCGAGCTCGACGCGCGGATGGCGCGCCGGAAACGACGGCAGGCCCTGGCGGTTCGCGCTGACGAGCCCCGCCGCGCGCATGAAGAGGTAAATCTCGTGGTTGCCCCAGAACGTGTTGAAGTCGCCCGCAACGATCACCGGCTTGTGCGAGCGGATGATCAGGTCGTGGAGCGACCGCAGCTGATACTGCCGGTGACGGAACTTGAGCGACAGGTGCACGAGGAACACGCACACCTCGTCGAGCTCGAGCTCGATGATCAGCCGCTTGATGCCGGTGTCGAAGTAGTGGAAGCGCTCGCCGGTGACGCGCGGTGCGGCGAGAAAGGCATTCGCCTGCTTGCGCACGACCGGCACGAGCTGGTTCAGCGAGTTCACGCTGTACTTGCTCTGATAGGTCGTGTAGTGACCGAGCTCGCCGGCGATGTAGGCTGCCTGGTTGACCATGCCGGAGCGGATCGATCCGGTGTCGACCTCGATCAGGCCGACGACATCGGCGTTCTCCGAACGCACGAATTGCGTGATGCCGCGCAGCACCCGCCGGCTGCTGCGCAGGTATCCCGCGCCGGGAAGCGGCAGGTGAAACGTGGGGCCGGTGCCGGTGGCGTAACGGATGTTGTAGACGAGCAGCCTCAAGACCGGGTCCGAAAGGGGGGCTGCGCACAGTGTATCGGTGCAGCGCGGTATCGGCGAGCACCCGGAGCGGCCGCTCCTGTACACTCGCGGACATGTCGCAGGCCGACCCGATCCGCGTGTTCGTCTCCCACGTCTGGCAGACCGACGACGACTACCTGCGCGTCTTCGAGTACCTCGAAAGCGCGCGCAATTTCTTCTATCGGAACACGAGCACGCCGGACAACGTCCCGTCCGGCGACAAGGAGGCACTGCGCGAAGACCTGCGCCGGCAGATCAAGGCCGCAGAAGTCGTGATCCTGCTGCCGATGCTCTACGCGAAGCACCAGGATCTCGTGACATTTCAGGCGCTCTATGCGCGCGCGAGCGACAAGCCCGTGGTGCTGCTCGAGTATTTCGGCAAGGACGTGCGATTGCCGAAGGAACTCACCGATCTCGCGACCGTCGTGATCGGCTGGGACGAGAGGGGACTCGTCGACGCAATCCGCAAGGAGGCGCGCCACGAGAACACGGCACGCTGGGACGTGATCGAATTCAAGCCCGATTGATGTGCAGCACGGCCGCGCCGTTTGGCGGCGTGTGCTTGTGGTTCTGCTGCGCCTGGCCGCACAGTGCCCCGAACAACATCACGACGCGGCTCGCGAGCTCCACGGCTTCATCGTTCGACATCTTGCGCACCGTCGCCTGCACCGCGTCTTCCGCGCGACACAGCGGACGTTCGCGCACCATCGCCCGGCGGACCGCGATCAGGTCATCCGCAAGATCGCGCGGCAGATCGGCACTCTCGATCGCGGCCAGGTGATCGCGATATGCACATGCGAGGCGATCCTTGATCGAACCGGTACATGCGAGAGTCAAAGCCGCGCGCTGCATGTGCTCCATCACGCTGTCCATCGGACCCCCGGAACGTTGTATTAGATATCAACGAGGTAGAGGCGAAATATAGCGCGCTGGATTTGAAAGGCAACGTAATCTGGACGCCAATCGGGGCGCACGCGGGCAAAAGGGCCCGCGCATGGAGCATAAAGTACATGAAAATAACCTCATAAGAGATTTATTTGTAAGGATAAATATCCTAGAACTTCCAGTGCACGCTGACACCCGCACCGTCCCTGCCGAATTGCAGGCCCACTGTCGGTGCCGGTGTCCGGGCAGCGCGCAGGAACGCGTCGTCGTGGAATTGCGCGAAGAAGGCGCCTAGGGAGGCACTGACGAGCGTGTCGGACGGGAAGTGCCAGCCGGCCTCGATGCGCGCCCACGATGTGCCGATGGTCAGCATATCGAGCGCGACGTCGAGCGCGCGCCGTGCACCGGGCGTGATGTCGACCGACCGCAGGTTCAGCTGCGCCAGCCGACCGTGGACCGCTGCCACCGCGGTGTGCCCCGATGGAAAGCTCTCGTCGTCGGCTCCATTCGGGCGCGTGCGACCGGCTGCGCTCTTCAGTCCCTGCGTGAGTGCCGTCGTCGACACGATCGCCGCGGCATCGACCGCGTAACCGCGCAGCTTGTTCGCGATCCATTCCCGCCCGGTTTCGCCGCCGGGCGTGGCGAGGGCCGAGGCGTGAAAGGCGACGATCGACGCGGTGCGCAGGTCGTCGCTCCATTCGGCAGCCTGTTCAGGCGTGCCAAAGACCGGCGCTTCGCGCTGCGCCCAGTCGGCGATGTCGCGGTCCCAGTCGTTCACCTGCAGCAGTGCGGCCCCCACGAGCGGAACCCACACGCGCGGATTGCGTGCTGCGGACCAGGCGGCCTCCCGCACGCGCTGCCACCCGGGCGAGACGGTCGCCTCTTCACCCCAGGCCCGGCCATTTGGCAGTGTGCCGCAACCGGCGAGCAGCACGGCCGCGATCAGCGCCGTCAGGCATCGTGCGGTTCCCATGGCGCCGCACGATACCCCGGCGCGAGTCAGCGGGCGACCGGTGCAAGGCGCACGGCGTTGCCGCCGGCCGCGCGCCCCGAAATCATCGCCTCGGTGAGGTAGGAGCCGTTCTGGTAGAGGTTCGAGAACATCGAGCCGAGTTCGCCGGCTTCGTACAGGCGAGGGATCGGTCGCCCCGCCGGGTCGAGCACCTCGGATTCGATGTTGCGGCGCGCGCCGCCGCCGGTGCAGACGATGGCCGGGACGATCTCGATCGCGTAGTACGGCGGGGCCGAGATCGGCTGCAGCGTTGCGGCATTGCGCCCGTACTCGGGATCCTTGCCCGCTGCGCAGGCCGCGTTGTAGCGCGCCACCGTTGCCTCGATCACGACCGGGTCCCGATCGATCCTGCGGGCGAGTTCCGCGATCGAATCGGCCTTCACGATCCAGCCCTTGGCCACCTCGGCGCTGTTGTCGTCGCTCCAGTCGTACTGGTGCACGACGGCATTCCAGGTCATCACCTTCGTGATGAGGTTGTTGTAAATCCGCGTGTTCTCGTCGAACAGCATGTGCATGCGCCCGACGCGCTGGTGCGGCAGGTCGATCCACTCGCCGTGCACCTTCTGCTTGTAGTGGGTCAGCTGCCACTCGGCGGTCTCGTCGCAGAAGCGCTCTCCCGTGCCACCGATGTCGATCCAGCTGAACGACTGGAAGAAGAGCTGGCGCAGGAAAACGGTCGGGTGCCCCGGAAAACGGAAGCCCGGCCAGATACCGCCCGACTGGCCCTGGTTGCGCAAGTGCCAGAGGTCGGCGCCGGCCTTCTGCAGGATCCGGATGCCGTCGCCGGTGTTGCCCGGCGTGCCGAGCGGGAAGGCTTGTGCGAGCCCATAGTAGTTGCGCTGCATGTCGAGATTGTTCTCGAACCCGCCGGTCGCGAGGATCACCGCGCGGCGCGCGCGGATCGCGACGCGCTTCCCGCCGCGCTCGGCGATCACGCCGAATACCTCGAGCGTGTCGGGATCCTGCACGAGATCGACGATCGGCGATTCGAATACGCGACGAATGCGCTTCCTCTGCTCCACGCAGGCCTTGAACGTGAGCCACACGCCGCTCGGGATCGGCAGTATCGTCGCAGTGTGCGCAACCGCCTCGCGCGCACCGAGCTCGGGAAACTCGAGGATCGCTGCTCGCTCGCTCCAGCCCGCGCCATGTATGTACTGCGCACCCGCTTCCCTGGCGCGCTGCTCGATGTAGGGCTCGAGCGCCACCATCCGTTCGGCCCACGCCGACAGCATCGCTTCCGGGATCGGGTTCGACTCGCTCATCCGGCGCTGGTAATCCTTCAGGGCTTCGACATCCTTCGAGATGAGGAGAGACTGGCCCGACGCGCGACTGTTGCCGCCCTGCATCGGCTCCGGCATCTTCTCGAGCACGAGGATGTCGGCTGCCGCATCGGCATCGTGCGCCTCGATCGCGGCCGCGGCTCCCGCGATGCCATATCCCGCGATCACGATATCCGCTTCGTCGTCCCAACCGGTTACGCTATGGAGGCTCGCCATGTCCTTCTGCCCATTGACCCGGGGAAGGGCGCGAGCATGCACGCGCGGCGACGAAATGGCCAACAACCGCGCGGGACGGGATACAACTGCGGGATGTGGGCATGGAACTGCGGCAACTTCGTCATTTTCTCGCCGTCATCGATGCCGGCAGCTTTTCGCGCGCCGCGCAGACGCTCGGCCGCTCCCAGCAGGCCCTTTCGAAGAGCCTGCAGGCGCTCGAGGAGTCGCTCGGCGTGCGTCTTCTCGATCGCAATCCGCGCACGGCGACCCTGACCCCGTTCGGGCAGCTGCTGCTGCCGTTCGCCCGCAACATCGACCTCGAGGCGAGCAGCTTCCACGAGCAGCTCGACGCGATGCGGCGCTCGGAGCGTGGCCGCGTACGACTCGGTGCGAGCCCGGCGTCCGCGACGCAGATCGTCACCGAGGCGGTCGTGCGGCTCGCGGGCGAGCGGCCCGAACTGCAGATCGCGGTGCTGTCGGGCGTCTACCAGGGCATGTTGCGCGAACTGCAATCCGGTGCCCTCGACCTGTTCGTGTGCGTCGACAACGACGAACGTGTCGAAGACGGGCTCAGCCGCGAAGTGCTGCTGCACGACGAGTACCGGGTCGTCTGCGCCACAACGCACCCGCTCGCGCGCGCGAGGAATGTCACGGCCGCGCAGCTCGCGCAATGCGACTGGATCCTCGGCCGCAACCTCGGCGAGATCGAGATCGCATGGCGGCAGGCGTTCGAGCAGGCGGACGTGCCGGCACCCGACCCGTCGATCGAGACGACCTCGGTCGAGTTCGGCCGGCATGCATTGCAGGCGGGCGCATTCCTGAGCGTGCTGCCTTCGCAGCTGATCGCGACCGAGCTCGACCAGGAAGTACTCTGTCTGGTCGACGCGCCGGATTTCTGCTGGCAGCGGCCGATCACGCTGCACTACCGCCGGGGTGGCACGCTGTCACCGGGCGTGCTCGCCGTGATCGCGGCCCTGCACCGCTCGGCGGACCGCTACCGCCGCCTCAGCGACCGACGCTGATCGCCGGATCGAGGAGCGACAGCGACCGCGCGAGATCGCGCGCGCCGGTACGGTCGATGTCGTCGCCGCTGTAGGCTCGGCCGGTGACGGGCAGGCATTCACCGGCGGCGCGGCGGATGTGCGAACCGGTCGCGACGATGCAGGAACGGTCCAGTGCCGCGATGTCGTCCCCACCGAGCGTCGTCGGCGCACCCGCGCAGGCAGCGAGCACTAGCGCCCCGAAGCCCGCGATCAAGGACGTTGTCACGATCGTCTTCACGGACCCTCACCTCCGTGACAAGACTGCGCGCGTTGCAGTGCGCTGCGCAAGGGCTACCCGGGTTGCGACGACCAGTGGATATGCACGATGCGCCAGACGCCATCGTGCCGTGCCAGAGTCATCGTTTCACTGCTCGCGAGCGTCGCGGGTCTGGCGCCATGCGTGTGGATGGTGCTCTCCGTGGCGACCCACGCCAGATCACCGCTCGCACGGGCCGTGCGGCTCGTGCGCGTCACGTGGGCACCCTTCAGGAATGCGGCGTCGGCGCCCGCGTGGTGATCCATGTATTCGTCGCGGCTGCGCTCGGCGCCACCGCCTTCGAGCACGACCACGGCCGGGTCGAGCAGGTCCTTCACGGTCGCGAGATCGCCCGCAACCAGTGCGGCACCGAACGCGTCGACCACCGCGACGGCCGGCGCGGCTCCTGCGTCAACCGGCGGGCCTGCCGCGCCTGATGTGCCCGCATCGGCCGCGCCGTGTTCATGGCCAGTGCCTTCATGTGGGTCAGTGTCGTCGCCATGGTCGTGGTCATCGTTGCCGTCGTCGTGTGAATGCCCGCCGCTCTGCGCGACGAGCGCCCGATAGGCATCGGCATCGAGGTCGGGCAGCGCGCCGATGAACGCGATCATGTTCCAGAGATACTCGTCGCCCATGCTCCTGCCCCAGGCCGGCATGCCGGACGCCTTGATGCCGTGCTTCGCCACCCAGAACGCCACGGCCGGGTCGACCTTCATGCGATCGAGGCGCGGCGGGGCAGGGTATAAACCACGACTCAACTCACTCGACTTCGCACCCGGCGACAGATGACAGGTTGCGCACATGGCAGCGTAGTTGCCTGCGCCCTGGCGGATGCGCGCCTCGCTCGCCAGGTCCGTCGGTACCTCGATGCCCGCGGCGTGCGCACGCACCGCACGATCGCGGGCCGTCGCGACGAACGCCGTCACGACCCTCGTGTGCGGTTGGTCCGCGCCGATGCCATAGGCCCCCGACCACGTGTACAGGGCAAGTCCCGCGGCCGCGACGACGATCGTCGCGACGCACGTCAGGATGATGGTCTTGATGGTCCGGATCATCGCTCCCTCCTTCACAGCCATCCACGCAGGCCGACGACGGCGCGCACTTCATCGTCGTCCCCGCGAAACTCGCGTTCGTAGCTGACGCCGAGGTAGGGTGCAATGCGGCGGCGGATTTCGTAACGCAATCGCAGGCCGGCCTCCGCAGTCGACACGCCCGACTCGATGCCGCGTGCGGGATCGTCCTTGCCGTACAGCGTGACCTCGACGAGCGGCTGCAGGATCAGGCGATTGGTCAGCAGAAGCTCGTACTCGATTTCGAGGCGTGCGGCGGTGCGGCCCGATTCGCCGATGTAGGCAGTGGCCTGTATCTCGAACTTGTAAGGCGCGAGTCCCTGCAGGCCCACTGCGGCCCAGGTCTGCGCGTCACCCGGGGCGAGGTCCTGCCGCAGGCCTGCGACGACGTCCCACCATGGGGTGACGCTGCGCCCATACAGAAGTTCCACATCGGCCGCTTCGGTGTGCCCGTCGCGATGCGCACCCTCCGTGCGCAGCCACAGTCGATCTAGATCCGAACCGAGCCAGCCGCCGGCTTCCCAGGCGAGTGCCGTACCGGGATCGGCGTCGAAGACCTCGAGCCGGTCGACGAGCAGGTAGCTGTGGACCTCCGTCGCATGCGTCATCGCGTGGGTCAGCGCCGGAAACGCGGCCGCACGATCGGCGTCCGTCAGCGGTGGAATCGGCGTGCGCAACTCGCCGCGCGGCGGCGTGACCACAGCGTGATCCATTGTGCCGTGATCCATCCGACTGTGATCCATCTGGCTGTGGTCGTGCTGCTGCGCGCACGCGAATTCCGCGAAGGCCAGCGCGAGGGCGATTGCCACGGTGCACCGCGCCGGCGCGCTCATTCGTCGACCCTCACTTCGCGCATCATGCCGGCCTCCATGTGGTAGAGGAGGTGGCAGTGGTAGGCCCAGCGTCCGAGCGCGTCGGCACGCACGCGATAGCTGCGTCGCGTGCCGGGCGGCATGTCGACCGTGTGCTTGCGCAGGTGAAAGGCCCCGTGCGCGTCTTCCACGTCGCTCCACATGCCGTGCAAGTGGATCGGATGCGACATCATCGTGTCGTTGACCAGCACGACGCGCAGGCGCTCGCCGTACGCGAGCCGCAGCGGGTCCGCCCCCGCGAACTTCTGGCCATTGAACGACCACGCGAACTTCTCCATGTGGCCCGTCAGGTGCAATTCGAGCTCGCGACCCGGTTCGCGGCCGTCGGGGTCCTCGAACAGGCTCCTCATCGCGGCATAGGTCAGCACGGTGCGGCCATTGCCGCGCAGGCCGATGCCCGGATCGTCGAGCTTCGGCGCGGGGTTCATCGTCTGCATGTCGACGAGCGGGTTGCCATGCTCGGACGCAGGATGCGTCACCATGCCGGGCATGTCGTGCCCGCGGTGATCCATCTTGCCGTGGTCCATCGCGCCGTGGTCCATGCCGCCATGGCCCATGTCATCCATCGAGAGGATCGGGCGCGGATCGAGCGACGGAACGGGCGCTGCAAGCCCCGCGCGCATCGCGAGCGTGCCGCGTGCGTAACCGGTGCGGGCCGAGTCCTGGGCGAATATCGTCCACGCCTCCTGGCCCGCTGGTTCGACGATCACGTCGAACGTCTCCGCGACGGCGATACGAAACTCGTCGACCGTGACCGGGTGGATGTACTGGCCGTCCGCCGCCACCACCGTCATGCGAAGACCCGGAATGCGTACGTCGAAATACGTCATCGCCGAGCCATTGATGAAGCGCAGCAACACTTTCTCGCCGCGCGCGACGAGCCCGGTCCAGTTGCCGGCAGGCGTCGTGCCGTTCACGAGGTAGGTGTAGGTGTGCGCGTTCACGTCCGAGAGGTCGGTCGGCGTCATGCGCATGCGGCCCCAGGCGCCCCGATCCGCGAGTGCAGCGGACCAGCCGAGCCGGCGCACGTCGGCCGCGAAATCGCCCACGGTTCGCTGGTAGTAGTTGTCGTAGGACGAGTCCTTCTTCATGCGCCGGAAGAGGGCTGCCGGATCGCTGTCCGTCCAGTCCGACAGCAGCACGACATGCTCGCGATCGAAGCGGAAGGGCGCCGCTTCACGCGGATCGACAATCAACGCGCCGTAGAGCCCCGCCTGTTCCTGGAACATCGAGTGACTGTGATACCAGTAAGTGCCGGCCTGCCGCACGTCGAAGCGGTACAGGTACGACTCGCCCGGTGCGATGCCGTCGAAGCTGAGCCCCGGAACGCCGTCCATGTTCGCGGGCAGCACGAGTCCATGCCAATGCAGCGACGTGTGCGCGCGGGCGAGGGCGTTCGAGACGCGCAGCGTGACGGTATCGCCTTCGCGAAAACGCAGCGTGGGCGCCGGCAGGCTGCCGTTCACGGTGATCGCCGTGCGTTCCCGCCCCGTGAAATTGACGGGTGACTCGCCGATCGCCAGCCGAAACTCCGTGCCGGAGAGCACCGGCGCCGGCCCCCCCGCGAGCGTACGCCCCGACGCAACGTGCCAGGAGCCGGCGCTCGCCACGGCGCCGCCTGCGGCGAGCCCCTGCACGAACCGGCGGCGCGACCAGCCGGCGCCATCGCCGGTTCGAAGGATCGACATGCCACTCTCCATGAAAGCGAGGCGGGACTCTATCATCCCTGTGCAAGGCCCGAGGCACACGCCTCGCGGATGGTGGAACGATGAAAACGCGATACAGGATCCTGTGGGGAGTCGTTGCGCTGGCGGTACTCCTCGCCGCGGCGTGCATGATCTATCTGAGCCACGATGCGCCGTGCGGCTCGCCACCCGCGCGTGCAGCCGGCACGACGCCGATGCGCGCCGCCATGTACCGCTGCTATGGCGGTCCGGAGGTATTGCACGTCGAAACGATCGCGCGCCCGGCGCCGCCGGACGACGGCGTACTCGTGCGCATCCGTGCCGCGTCCGTCAATCCACTCGACTGGCACTACATGCGCGGCATGCCGTACATCCTGCGCATCGATGCGGGTGCCGGCGCGCCGAAAGACCCTGCGCTCGGAGTGGATTTCGCGGGTACCGTCGAAGCCGTCGGCCGCAACGTCACTCGATTCAAGCCGGGTGATGCGGTGTTCGGGGGTCGCACCGGCGCCTTTGCGGAGTACCTGACCGTACGCGAATCGCGCGCGATCGCCCCGATTCCCGGCAATGTGAGCTTCGAGCAGGCGGCTGCGGTGCCGATCGCGGGACTCACGGCGCTGCAGGCGCTGCGCGACAAGGGTCATCTGCGCCCTGGCCAGAAGGTGCTGATCAACGGTGCCTCGGGTGGCGTCGGCACGTTTGCCGTGCAGATCGCGAAGGCGCTCGGCGCGCACGTCACCGGCGTCTGCAGCACCCGCAATGTCGAACTCGTGCGTGCGCTCGGCGCCGACGAGGTCATCGATTACACGAAGGACGATTTCACGCGACGGGCGGCGCAGTTCGACCTGATCGTCGACATGGTGTCGAGCCATTCGCTCCGTGCAACGTTGCGCGCGCTGCAGCCGGATGGTGCGCTCGTGATCGTCGGCTCCAATGACACCGGCCACTTCCTCGGACCACTGAAGCGCAACCTGCGGGCGATGCTGCTCGCGCCCTTCGTGAGCCAGCGCATCGAGCCGCTGCTCGCGCAACTCGACGCGCAGGACCTCGACTATCTCGCCGGCCTGATGCGCGCGGGCAAGGTCACGCCGGTCATCGACCGTCGCTTCACGCTCGACCAGGTCGCGCAAGCGGTCGGCTACGTGGAAGCGGGGCGGGCACGGGGCAAGGTCGTCGTGACGATCGATGCCGGCGTGCCCGAGGGGAGCTAGCACCACCCGGGCCCGGTGTGCTCTGATCGCGCGATGGCGCAAGGCGGCACGGACATCGAACTGCACGGGGCGATCTGGATGACCGTCGGGGGCGAGAACCTCGGCGGCGCGGGTCGCGTGCGCCTGCTCGCGCAGATCGCCGAGAGCGGATCCATCACGCGCGCCGCCAAGGCGGTCGGCATGAGCTACAAGGCTGCGTGGGACGCGATCGACGCGATGAACAACCTGGCGGGCGAGCCGCTCGTCGAGCGCCTGGCCGGCGGCAAGGGTGGGGGCGGCACGCGGCTGACACCGCGCGGCGAGCGGCTCGTGGCAAATTTCCGCCTCATAGAGCAGGAGCACCGTCGATATCTCGACGCCCTCGGCCGGGAGGCCGAAGGCATCACCGACGACTACCTGCTCATCAGGAGAATGGCGATGAAGACGAGTGCGCGCAACCAGTTCTTCGGCAAGGTTGCACGCGTGACGCAGGGTGCCGTCAACGATGAAATCGAGCTGGACGTGGCCGGCGGACAGCGCATCGTGGCCGTGGTCACGCGCGAGAGCTCGCAGGATCTCGGCCTGCAGGCCGGCGCCGAGGCCTGCGCGCTGGTCAAGTCGTCGTCGATCATCCTGGTGACGGACGATCGCGGCGCGCGCTTCTCTGCGCGCAACCGGCTCACCGGCACGATCACCCGTGTCCAGCCTGGGGCGGTCAATACCGAGGTCGTGATGGACCTGTCGGGCGGCGCCTCGCTCGTCGCAGTCGTGACCAACGAGAGCAGCCGTACCCTCGGCCTCGCCGTGGGTCGGCCGGCAACGGCCATTTTCAAGGCATCGAGCGTCATCGTCGCGATTCCGGCGTAGGCGCGCATCGCGCGGGCACCGGCCTCGCGATCAGTCGACGATCTTCCGCACCTCGATGCCCTGCAGCCATTTGACGTGCCGCGGTCCGGTTCGGATGTCTGCAGCAGACACGAGCGCGATGCGGCCCTCGTCGTCGGCGAGCGGCATGCCGTCTCGCTCGAAGAACACGACCACACCGTCACCGACCGGCGAGTTGAACAGTTCGCTCCAGGAGAAGACGACCTTGTAGCCGTCGCTCGCGGTGGCGATGATCACCATTTTCTTCACGTCGTTGTGATCCGGCGCGACAATCGTTGCCGAGTCGAGCAAGTCACGCAGGCGCACGCCCCGGATGTTCTCGAGCTTTCCCCTGTTCGCCCCGGACTGGCAGATCAGGGGGACCTCTGTAATCCGGTGCGGCGGCAATCGGCCGAGGTCTGCAACCGCAAGGTCGAGCGGATGCTCCACGGCACCGGTGACCGTGACCCTCGTGGTCACGAGGTCCTTTGCGTTGCTGCTCGCGTCTGCCGCGAACGACGTGCCCGCGGCGCCAAGCGTCAGCACCGCAAAGACGATGCGCAAACCTTTCAGCCTCATGGTGGTCACCTCAGAACTGCCAGCCGGCGTTGACGAACCAGCGACGACCGGGAGCCGGAAACCCGTCGGCCAGCGAGAAATTCCTGTCTGCGAGATTGGTGACGCCTGCCTCGAGCGACACGCCCTTGCGCGGCTTCAACGATGCCTTGGCGTCGACGGTCGTGAAGCCGGGCAGCCTGACCGTATTGGACGCCCAGCGGGCCCCGTCGTGTTCGACGAACAGCAGTACATCGAAATGCTCGGTGAGCTGCCATTGGGCATGGGCCGTGACCTTGTGCTCCGGAACATCCGTCACGCGGATCGTCGGGTCGATGCGATTCTCGAGATCCGTGCGGGTGTAATGGCCGCCGATCGCGAGGAACCGGGTGAGGTCCGTGCGCAGGCCGAGTTCGACACCGGATGCGCGCACCTTGCCGATATTCTGCATCTGCGACAGCGTGCCGGACACATTGCTCACCGACTGGATCCTGTCGGTGACATCGCTGAAGAACAGGGCTGCTTCGGCGCTACCGCCGACCCAAAGCTCACCTCGATAGCCGATCTCATAGTTGAGCGATCGCTCGGCGCGCAGCGCAGGGTTCTCGATGTACGTGCCGAGGCGCTGCGAGTATCGATCCTTCAGTGTCGGCAGCCGCGACTTGCGCGCAATGGTCGCGTAGAAGCGCGTCGCCGACGATGGGTCGTGGAAGAGCCCTGCCTGGGCATCGGTCGCGGTCTGCTTGCCCGGCAAGGAGTAGGGGTTGCCCCGGCTGAACACCTTGTCAGGGCGCAGCTCGTGGCGGGCGACACCGAGCGAGAGCGTGGTGGTCGCGGTGAGACGGATGTTGTCCTCCGCGCCGACGGAAAGCAGCCGATCCACGAAATTCGTGTTGTCAACACCATTGGCGTCGAACTCCTCGTGCTCGTCGTCCTTGAAGTGACCGACGACGCGCAACGCGTGCGCCGCGAAAAATTCCGATTCGAACGCCACGGAGCCACCCGAAGTCCGGTCCTTGTAGATGCTGCGGCCGGTGCTGACGCTTCCACGGCCACTCGTGCGCAGTGTCGTGTAAGTGTCGTCGGTGTAAGAGTCCACCTCGTTGTCGAAACGGTCGTGATACAGGCGCACATTGAGCGACCCCGTTGCGCCGAGCGCCGTGCGCGACACGAAGTACAGGCTTTCCTTGTCCCAATAGGGCCATCGCCAGTACCGCGCCACCGCGGGATCGGTGGAGGGCGGTTGATCTTTCTCGCCGTCCTGCCGGTAGTAGCTGATCGCGTATTCGTCACCGGTACGGGGCGTCACGCCGACCTTGACGGAGAGCTTGCGGTCCTCGCGATGGTCATTGTTCCGCTGGCCGCCGTTCTCGGTCGCGGACGGGCGGAAGTCCTTCGACAACGGCGTGCCGTCGGCCTCGAGCCAGGACAATCCGGCCTGCAGATACCAGAGACCCTGGTTGGTTCCGATGTTCGCGGATGTCCGGCGTTCCTGGCCCGACCCGGAGCCGGCCGATACATCACCTTCCAGGCGTCGTGCCGGCTTGCGGGAGACGAGGTTGATGGCCCCGCCGAGTGCATTGGCGCCGTAGGTGACGGAACTGAAGCCCTTGGCCACCTGGATCGCGGCCAGGTCCGCCGTCGTGAAGCGATTGAAGTCGACGTAGCCGTCGTAGGGCACGTACACGGGGATGCCATCGATGAAGAGCGGCACCTGCCGGGCATCGAAGCCGCGCACGGCGATCGTCATCTCGTTGCGCGAATTGGTCGACAGCGACACGCCCGGCAGCAGGTTGAGTGCGTCGCCGATGGTGTCGCGGTCGAAGCGGCGCATCTCGTCACGCCCGAGCCAGGTCGCTTCGGTATCCGCACCCGATTCCTCGGGCCGGATGCGCTGGCCGAGCACGGTGACGGTTCCCAGTACGAAGGGCTCCACCTCCGCAACCGTCTGTGCTTCCAGCGGGCGCCCGCCCAGGGTCAAAGGCAGCAGCACCGCCAGCAATCGAAACGTTCGTATGCCATCGGCTGGCGTTCGGAGCGGACTGCTCGCAATCATCATCAGCATCCTCGCAGCGGGGTGGCGCAATATACACACGTATATAACGATAGCCAAACCCGTTCCGGATGCTGTTGACCTGCATCAGATGGTGGGCCGCGGCGATGAGCCGTGCCCGTAGCGGTGGCGGCCCGCCACGGCCCATGTACCGCCGCACCGCGCGTGCATGTCTCCATCCATTATGGCGCCGGTGGGCGGGTGGATCTCCACCCGCGATTGCGTGTTTGCAGGCCGATTCGGCGGGCTCAGCGCCCGTGATGCGAGCGAAGCGACCCCGGCAATGGCCGCGAGAGACGAAGCGTCGAGGCACGACATGCTGCCCATGTAGCCTTTCGCATAATGTATAT
>JABAQU010000020.1 GCA_019187185.1 Steroidobacteraceae bacterium
CGCAGGACGCGCGCCGCCGCGAGCGCGAGGTGCTGATTGCGCCCGCCGCGGCCCGGATCGCGCGGCAGTCGCACGGTCGACTCGCCGCCGTACACGACCACGTCGGCCGCGCGGGTGGCGAGTTCGGTGGCGAAAGCCGTGCCGAGCGCTTCCGCGTCGCCGGCGAAGCGGCGCGCACCGACGCGCACGCTCGATCCGGCCGCGCGCGCCGCGACCTGCACGGCACGCACGGCATCGTCGATGCTCGCGATGACGCGACGGCGCAGGACATCGTGGCCGCCGGGCGCGGGTGCCGCGAGACCCGAGCCGATCACGGCAGGATCGTCACCCGGGACATCGGACAGGAACAGCGCGAGCCCCGCCCGGCCCTGCAACTGCGCCACCCAACCCCCGCCCTTCAACTGCGAGAGTGCGCGTCGCGCGGCATTGATGGTCGCGATGTCGGCACCGTCCGCGAGCCAGCCACGCGTCTGCGCAGCCAGATCGGCGAGCGTCACACCCTCGCGCAGGACTTCCACCAGGCTCGACGCGCCGCCCGAGACGAGCAGCAGCGGCCACTCGCCCGGCGCGAGCGAGCGGGTCTCGGCGAAGAGCTGTGCGCCGGCCGCGAGGCTGCGCTCATCGGGCACGGGATGCGCGGACTCGACGACCGTGACGCGGGCATCGTCGCGCAGCGCCGCATCGACATGCCCCGCTTTCGTGACGACGAACGCCCGGGCAATGCGTGGCCCGAGGGCATCGAACGCGCCGAGCGCCATGCGGGCAGCGGCCTTGCCGACCGCGAACACGACGACACTGCGCGCACCGGCCGGCGGTTCGCCCGCGAGCGCTGCACGGACGCACCGGCGCCCGTCGACCGCATGCAGGGCCGCGGCGTAGAGATCGAGAAGCAAGGCTCGTGGCGGCCGCGGCAGGGCAGTCAAGCGCCGCGTACGACCCTGAGGTCGGGTCCGTCGGCACCGCGACGTCGCGCCTTGGCGGCATCGGAACGCTCGCTGCGCAACCGATCGAGATATTCCGGCGTCACGTCGCCCGTGACGTACTCGCCCGAGAAGCACGACGTGTCGAACTCGGTGATCTTCGCATTGTCGTGCTGGCAGGCGAGCACGAGATCGTCGAGCGACTGGTAGATGAGCCAGTCGGCGCCGATCGCCCGCGAGATCTCCTCGACGGTACGGCCGTTCGCAACGAGTTCGTCCGCGGCGGGCATGTCGATTCCGTAGACGTTCGGGAAGCGCACCGGTGGCGCCGCGGAGGCGAAATACACCTTGCGGGCGCCCGCCTCGCGCGCAACCTCGATGATCTGCGCCGAGGTCGTGCCGCGCACGATCGAGTCGTCGACCAGCAGCACGACCTTGCCGCGAAACTCGAAGTCGATCGCGTTCAGCTTGCGGCGCACCGAACGCTCGCGCAGTTCCTGCCCCGGCATGATGAACGTGCGGCCGATGTAGCGGTTCTTGTTGAAGCCCTCGCGATACTTCACGCCGAGGATCTGCGCCACCTGCAGCGCCGCGGTGCGCGAGGTGTCCGGGATCGGGATCACGACCTCGATGTCGTGGTCGGGCCGCTCGCGACGGATGCGCTCGGCGAGCTTCTCGCCCATGCGCATGCGCGCGCGATACACCGACACGTTGTCGATGATCGAATCGGGCCGCGCGAAATACACATACTCGAAGATGCACGGCGTGTGGCGCACCGTCGCGACGAGCTGCTGCGCGTGCAGCCGCCCCTGCTCGTCGATGAACACGGCTTCGCCGGCACCGACGTCGCGGACGAAGCGGAAGCCGAGGCCCGCGAGGGCGACACTCTCCGAAGCCAGCATCCACTCGACGCCCTTCGGCGTGTCGCGCGTGCCGAGCACGAGCGGCCGGATGCCGTTCGGGTCGCGAAACCCGACGATCCCGTGGCCGATCACCATCGCCACGGCCGCGTAGCCGCCGCGGCAGCGGCGATAGACCGCCGAGAGTGCCGCAAAGATGTCCGCCGGCGTGACGCGCGGCGTGCCGACGCGTTGCAGCTCGGAAGCGAACACGTTCAGCAGCACCTCGGAATCCGACGAGGTGTTGAGGTGGCGCCGGTCCTCGCGCGTCAGCACTTCCGCGAGTTCGGCGGCGTTCGTGAGATTGCCGTTGTGCCCGAGGCAGATGCCATACGGGGCGTTCACGTAGAACGGCTGCGCTTCGGCGGCACCCTCGCAACCGGCGGTCGGGTAGCGCACGTGCGCGATGCCGACATGGCCGCGCAGTTCGAGCATGTGATGCTGCTGGAACACGTCGCGCACGAGGCCCGCACCCTTGCGCACGCACAGCTCGCCTTCGCTCGACGTGACGATGCCCGCGGCATCCTGGCCCCGGTGCTGCAGGATCGTCAGCGCGTCATAGAGCCGCTGGTTGACGGGACTCGTACCGACGATGCCGACGATGCCGCACATGGTTCAGCTCCCGCCGCTCGCCGAATCGAGCAGCGCTTCGGCGCGCTCGAGCGGCCGGTCACCGACGACGGCACGCAAGCCGCCCGCCGTGCTCTCGGCGACGCCGCGCAGCTTCGCATCCTTCCACCAGGCGTCCCGGTCGAGCTCGAGTGTCTGGCCGACAATCACGAGGGCGCCGATGACCACGATGCCGCGCAGCAGGCCGAAGAGGAAACCGAACAGGCGATCGACGCTGATCACGAGCGACAGGCGCGCGAGATAGCCGGCCAACCAGGCAACCAGCGTACCCGCGAGCAGCACTGCGAAGAAAATGATCGCGCGGGCTGCCCACGGACGTACGGAGGGGGACTCGAGCAAGCCGCCGAGCTTCGGCTCGAGGCCCGGCCCGAAATGCCAGGCGCACCACAGGGCCGCGATCCAGGTGACGAGCGCGATCGCCTCGCGCAGCAGGCCACGGACGAGCCCGACGATCGCGGACACGGCCACGATGCCGATCAACACGTAATCCGTTGGTGTCATGATTTCCGGCGGGTCGGATGGCTCTCGGGAAGTGCGCGCGGATTGTACAAGATGGCCTCGCGCAGCGGAAAAATGCCGTTCACGGATGCGGGACGATCCGCCCCGACTGCCCGGCCGCAACGAGCTGCGCGGCGAGCCGCTCGGCATCGGCCCGATCGGCGACGGGGCCGACCCGGACGCGATACAGCTTTCGCCCACTCGTCGTCGGCACGATGAATGCGGCGAAGCCACCCTTGTGCAGGGTCGCGACGAGGCGCTCGGCGTTCGAGTGCTCGCCGAAGCTGCCGATCTGCACCGCGTAACCGGCGGCCGGCGACGCAGCGGCCGTTGCCGGCTCGGCGGTCGCGGGAGCGGGCGCAGCGGTCGCCGGAGCCGCCGTAGCCGGTGTCGGGGCCGCAACCGTCGACGCCGCCGCGGCTGTCGTGGGCGGCGCGGTGGTGGGCGCTGCCGCCATCGGCGCGACGGGGGTGCCCACTGTCGGTGGGGCCGGCTCGGGCGAACCTTCGGCCGGCGTCCCTGCCGCGACCGCCATCGGTGCGACCTGGGTCGCGATCGGTGGCTTGCCGCCCGCGGGATCCGTGAGGTCGATCGTGTAGGTACGCAGCGGCGGGCCCTCGCCGCTCGCAGCGGTCTGCGCCGGGACAGTACGCGGCGGCCCCGACAACAGCGCAGGCACGACGATCACGACGAAGACGACGAGGATCACGGCTCCGGTGAGCCGCTCTTTGAACTGCTTGTTCACGCCGAATTCAGTATAGCCGAAGCCATTCGAGCGCCGGCCCCGCGACGAGGAACGAGCCGAACGCGACGATGCGATCGCCCGGGCGCGCCAGCGAGCGCGCCTCGCGGCATGCGCCCGCGACCGAGTCGCACAGCGCCGCCGCGCCGGCGCCCACGCCCAGCTGCTCGACGACCTGCGCACCGTCGAGACCACGCGGTGGAGGCAGCGACGCGATCACCCAGACATCGACTTGCGCACGCAGCGCCCGACCGATGGCTGCCACATCCTTGTCGCCGAGAAAACCGGCGACCGCGATCGTGCGCCCGTTGCTCGCGCGTGCCGCGAGGTTGCGCGCGAGCACGGCCGCGGCCGGCGCATTGTGGGCCACGTCGACGATCCACTCGATCTCGCCCGGCACGACCTGGAAGCGGCCTGCGAGGCGCACGGCGGCGAGCCCGCGCGCCACCGCGTCCCGCGTCACGGCCACCGGTCCCGCATCGAGCACCGCGATGGCCGCCGCCGCGTTCGCGTACTGAGCTTCCCCGGCGAGCGCCGGCGGCGGCAGATCGGCGAGCGTGCGGGCCGCGGAGCGCCAGGCCCATCGTGCGCCCTCGAGCGACCAGTCGAAATCGCGCTGCGCGACGCGTGCGATCGCGCCGATGCGGGCGATTTCGTCCCGGACGCTCGCCGGCATCGCGGATGAGCCGAGCACCGCGGGTCGCCCGTGCCGGAAGATGCCGGCCTTCTCGCGACCGATGTCCTCGAGCGTCGGGCCGAGCCAGTCGTGGTGATCGTCGCCGACCGAGCACAGCACCGCCACATCGGCGTCGAGCAGGTTCGTCGCATCGAGCCGCCCGCCGAGCCCCACCTCGAGCACCTGCGCATCGACCCGGCGTTCGCGGAACAGGTGCAGCGCGGCGAGCGTGCTCCACTCGAAATAGGTGAGCGTCGTGCCGCCGCGCGCGCGATCGATGGCATCGAATGCCTGCACGAGCTCCGCGTCCGGCGCCTCGTCGCCACCGATACGGATGCGCTCGTTGTAGCGCACGAGGTGCGGCGACATGAAGGCTCCCGTGGCGAGACCTGCCGCGCGCAGCATCGAATCGATCAGGGCCACGGTCGATCCCTTGCCGTTGGTGCCGCCGACGATGTACGTCGGCACGCGGGGGCGCGCGACGCCGAGGGCGCGCGCGACGCGGCCCACGCGCTCGAGGCCGAGATCGATGCTGCGCGGGTGGGCGCGCTGCTGCAGCTCGAGCCAGTCCGCGAGCGTGCGCATGGCGGCTGTCACGAGGGCGCGGTCAGGCGACGGTGGCCGCGGGCGGCAACTTCAGAAGGAGGCGGATCGCGGCACCGAGCCGCTCGCGCATGTCGCGCCGGTCGACGATCATGTCGAGCGCGCCGTGCTCGAGCAGGAATTCGCTCCGCTGGAAGCCCTCCGGCAGCGTTTCGCGGACGGTCTGCTGGATCACGCGCGGGCCCGCAAACCCGATCAGCGCGCGCGGCTCGGCCACGTTGAGGTCGCCGAGCATCGCGAGGCTCGCCGACACGCCGCCGGTCGTCGGGTCGGTCATCACCGAGATGAACGGCAGGTGCTCACGCGCGAGACGCGTGAGCGCCGCGCTCGTTTTCGCCATCTGCAGCAGCGAGTAGAGCGCCTCCTGCATCCGCGCGCCGCCGCTCGCCGAAAAGCAGATCAGCGCCGCCCGGTGCTCGATGCAGTAGTCGACCGAGCGCCGGAAGCGCTCGCCGACCACCGAGCCCATGGAACCGCCGAGGAACCGGAATTCGAAGGCGCAGGCGACCACATCGACGCCGAGCAGCTTGCCCGCGACCGCGATCAGCGCATCGTTCTCGCCAGTATTCTTCTGCGCCGAGACGAGCCGGTCCCGGTAGCGCTTGCTGTCCTTGAACCGGAGCGGGTCTTCGGGCATCACGTGCGCGCCGATCTCGAACACGTCCCCCTCGTCGAGGAACATCGCGAGCCGCTCGCGTGCCCCGATGCGCATGTGGTGGCTGCACTTCGGGCAGACATTCAGGTTGCGCTCGAGCTCGGCGCGATAGAGCACCGCGTCGCAGGACGGGCACTTGATCCACAGGCCCTCGGGCACCGAGCGCGTGCGGCGCTCGGTCTTGATGCGCGAGGGCATGATTTTCTCGAACCAGGACATTTCAGCCGGGCATCATAGCGGAAACGGACCGTGGCACGCCGAACCGTTCGGGATAGGTCACTGCGAGGAAGTAGAGGCCGCCCGCCGGTGCGGTCGCCGCACTGCGCGAGCGATCGCGCCCCGCGAGCACCTCGGCGGCGAAATCGGGACCGGCGTCGCCCCGGCCGATGGCGATCAGGAGCCCGGCCATGTTGCGCACCATGTGGTGCAGGAACGCATTGGCGGTCACGGTGATCGAGATGCGATCGCCGCTGCGCTCGACATCGATCGACACGACATGGCGCATCGGCGTCTTCGACTGGCATTCCGCCGCGCGGAACGCGCTGAAGTCCCGTTCGCCGACGAGGTGCATCGCCGCCGCACGCATCCGCTCGACATCGAGCGGCCGATGCACCCAGGCGACGCGCCCGGCCCCGAGCGCGGGGCGCTCGCTGCGATTGACGATGTGGTAGCGGTAGGTGCGCGCGAGCGCGCTGTAGCGCGCGTGGAAATCAGCCGGCATCTCGCGCGCCCAGGTGAGCGCGATGTCCGGCGGCAGGCGCGTGTTCGCACCGAGCACCCACGCACGCGGCGTGCGAGCCGCCTCGGTGTCGAAATGCGCGACCTGCCCGATTGCATGGACTCCGGCATCGGTGCGGCCGGCACAGGTCGTGGCGACCGGCGCTGCTGCGACGGCGGCGAGCGCAGTTTCGACCTCGCCCTGCACGGACGACTGCCCGGCCTGGCTCTGCCAGCCGACGTAGGCGCTGCCGACGTACTCGATACCGACCGCGATGCGCGGCATGCGAAGCAGCCGCCCGCGCGCGCTCAGCCCGGCAGCGTATCGATGAGGCGCTGCGCTTCCTGTTTCTGCGACACCGAGCCTTCCTGCAGCACTTCCTTCAGGATGCTGCGGGCGCCGTCGGGATCGCCCATGTCCATGTAGGCGCGCGCGAGGTCGAGCTTGGTGCCGACCTCGCTCATCGTGACCGGCTCGAGATCGGGCAGTGCGAGGTCCTCAGGGCCGATCTTCTGCGTCGCCGCGAAAGCGCCGTCGTTGTCGGCCGCCGCACCGACGTCGAGGTCGACTTCGCTGCGCGTGCCGAACGCATCGGTCGCGCCGAAATCCACGTCGACACCCTTCAGCGCCTTGAGCGAAGCGGTCGCGTTGACGTCGGCGATCGCCGGATTCGAGCCCGTCTGGTCGGTGCTGTCGATCGTGTACCAGCTGCCCGTGGCGGCCGCTTCGCCCGCGTCGTCGTTGGCGCGACGCTCGGCCTCCTCGATGATCTCGCGCGAGCGCGCGTCGAGGCCCGCCACCATGGTCGGCGCCTCGCTCGCGCCTTGCGGCCCCTCGAGCGCACCGACATCGAGTCCGAGATCGTCGATCGCGAGCTCCGCGGTCGGATCGGCACCAGCCTGCTGTCGCAGCGCGACGTCGACCTTCTGGCGCAACGTGTGATCGCCGCCGATGCGCAGCGTCGGCTGCTCGACCGTCGGCGCGTCCAGCGCATCCGGCATCATCGCCGTCTGCTCGACCGTGGGCTCGTTCGGCGGCATCTGCGCCGTCATCTCGCGCGTCGTGTTGCCGCTGCGATCCTCGGCGCCCCGCGCAGGGTCGTCGAGCACGAAGTCGAGGCCGTCGCCCCCGGTGGCCGTCGCGATCGCGCCGGCCTCGCCCGTCGGGTCCTTGTCGCCGAGCGCGTCGCTGCCGAGCGCGGTGTTGAAATCGAGGTCGACGCCGGCCGCATCGGCACGCGGCGATTCGCCGCCCGGATCCCCGAGCAGGTCGTAATCGACGCGGTTCTGCCCGCCTTCGAGATCGAGATCGATGCCGCCCGCGATGGCGCCGCCCGCCGGGGCCGCCTGCTGGAACAGCTCGTCCTCGGGCGCGAGCTGCTTGCCCATGATGACGATCTTTTCCCACTCGCCGGCCGGCGCATCGGCGCGCGACGCCGCGAGTTCGCGCGCCGCGGTGAGGAACTGCTCCTTGTTGCCCCACACGAAGAACACTTCGAGGAGCTTCAGCTTCAGGTCGCGGCGTGCCGGTTCGCGCTGGATCGCGATGCGCACGAGGTCCGCGGCCTGGTCGTACAGGCCGTAGGCCATGTGGAAATCGGCTTCGGCGAGCGGATCGCCCTGGTCGAGATTGATCGCGGTCTCGCCGCTGATGGTCTGGTCGGCGCCCGTCGACACGACGGCCGGCGGCTTGCGGAACGTGCCCGATTCGTCGATCCGCGGGCGCTCGTGCGGCCCGGATTCCTCGACGAGGAACGACTCGTCCTCGTCGCCGCCAACCGGCTTGCGCAGGCGCGCCGTGTCGGTGATCCCGGTGCGACGCTCGGCAATTTCGGCGCCCGCCTCGGCGAGCCGTCCGAGCGAGGAGTCGAATTCCGACTGCTCGCGCGCCTTCCACTTGCGAACGCCGAAGAGCACGAGCAGTGCGGCGATGAGCAGCGCGGGGATGTACCAGAAACTCCGCAGCGTATCGAAGATCGACGGCCCTTCCTCCGCCGGTGCGCTGGTCGCGGCCGGGCGTCGGACCGGCTTGGCGGCCGGTGCCGGCTCTTCGGCGACCGGTTCGGTCGCGGCAGGCTCGCTCACCGGCGGCGTCGCTTCCGCTGCCGGGGGTGTGGCCTCGGTCGCCGGCGGCGTTTCCACGACGGGCGGCTCCGCAGTCGCAGCCGGCGGCACAGTCGTCGCGGGCGCCTGTCCACCCTGGGCAGCGGCCAGGCGACCCTGGAGGTCGGCGAGCTCGCGATTGCGAACTTCGAGCTGTGCCCTGGCATCCTTCAGCTCGCCTTCGAGCTGGCGTACCCGATCGTTCAGCTGGGTGACCTGCGCACTCGCGCCGGTGCCCGACGCAGCCGCACCGCTGTCCGCCTCGCCCGGGGGCACGAGACGCAGGTGCTCGTCGGATGGCGCCGAGGTCCCCGCGCGCGCGCGCCAGGCCGCGTACTGCCGGCGCACTTCCGCCGACGCATCGCCCGCGCTGATCGCCTCCAGTGACGCCGCATCGGGCACGCGCAGCACTGCACCCGCATGCAGGTCGCTCATGTTGTTGCCGAACGCCTGCGGATTGGCCTGGTAGAGGCCCACCATCATGCGTGTCGTGTCGGCGTGGTTCGTGAGACTGCCGGCAATCGACGTGAGCGTATCGCCGTGACGGACGGTATAGCTGCCGCCCGCCGCCTGGCCGCCTTCCGCGGGCGCGGCGGGTGTTGCGGCCGGCTCGGGCGGCGGTGCTGCCGCCGGCGACGGTGCCGGACGTGCAATCGTGCCCTGACGCTCGCCGCCCACGGCCGGTGCGGCAACCGGGGCCGCCGCCTGGGTCGCTTCCGGCGCAAACACAGGCGGGTCCATCAGCAGCGTGTACTCGCGCACGAGGCGGCCTCGCGCCCAGTTCACCTCGACGAGCAGCGTGACGAACGGCTCGGTGACCGGCTCCTGCGAGCGCAGGCGCAGGATCGTGCGGCCGTCGCTGCCCCGCACCTGTGTGACGGTCACGGAGTTCATGAACGCCGGCCAATCGAGCGCATAACGGGCAAAGGTCTCGCGCGAGGCGAGCTGGGCCTTGAGCGTCGACAGTTCCTCGGGAGTGGCGCCCACGAGCTCGATGTCGGCGTCGAGCGGCCCGTTCAGGCGGGATTTCAGGTGTATATCGCCGAGGCCGAGCGCCAGGGACACCTGCGGCAACAACAGCAGAGCGAGTGCCCACACCCGCGATTTAGCGATCATTCTGACTCCCCGTCGGTCCCGGTGCAGCAATATTCACCATTAAAAACAGCAGGTTATTACAGAAATCTCGGCTGCTACCCGCTTGGCTCCGCATTATGACTCATAAAAAGTCGCGCGCCAAAATCTCCGCGATCTGCACGCTGTTGGTGGCAGCTCCCTTGCGGACATTGTCGGCGACGATCCAGAGGTCGAGCCCCCGGTCGTGGGAGATATCCTCGCGGATTCTGCCGACATAAACTGTGTCGTGGTTCGCTGCCTCGGTCACCGCGGTCGGATACCCGGCCGGGACCCGATCGTCGAGCACGGTGACGCCGGGCGCCTTTTCGAGCAGTTCCCGCGCCTCCTTCGCTGACAGCTTGCGCCGCGTCTCGATGTGCACGGCCTCGGAGTGGCCGAAGAACACCGGCACCCGGACCGTGGTGGCATTCACGCGGATCGCGGGATCCCCCATGATCTTCTGCGTCTCCCAGAACATCTTCATTTCTTCGCGCGTGTAGCCGTTCGACTCGAACTTGTCGATCTGCGGCACGCAGTTGAAGGCGATCTGCTTGGCGATCACCTTGGCCTCGGCCTCGCGGCCCGACAGGCACGCCGCACTCTGTGCCGCGAGTTCTTCGACCGCCTCTTTGCCCGCGCCCGAGACGGACTGGTAGGTCGCGACGTTGATGCGCTCGATGCCCGCCGCATCGTGCAGCGGCTTCAGTGCCACGACCATCTGGATCGTCGAGCAGTTCGGGTTCGCGATGATGCCGCGCGTCGTGTAGCCGGCGACGGCATGCGGGTTGACCTCGGGCACGACGAGCGGGATGTCGTCCTCGTAACGGAACTCGGACGTGTTGTCGATGACGACGCAGCCCGCGGCCCAGGCCTTCGGCGCGAACTCGCGCGAGGTGTCGCTGCCGGCCGAGAACAGGCCGATGTCGGCACGCGAGAAATCGAAGGTGTCGAGTTCGAGCACCGGGTAGGTGCGGCCGCGGAACTCGACCGATTTGCCGAGCGAGCGGCTGCTCGCGAGCGGGAACAGCTCGCTCACCGGAAAATTGCGCTCCTCCAGCACCTTCACCATGGTGTCGCCGACGAGGCCGGTCGCACCCACCACTGCCACTCGAAATTGTCTGTTCATATCACCGGGGTCGTAGTTTCCACATCGCCATTCTGCGCCCGATGGCGCAGGTAATGGTCCATCAGCACGAGCGCCAGCATCGCCTCCGCGATCGGGGTCGCACGCAGGCCGACGCAAGGGTCGTGTCGCCCCGTCGTGACGACCTGCGCGGCGGCGCCGTGCACATCGATCGTGTCGCCGGGGACCTGAATGCTCGACGTCGGCTTCAGCGTCGCGTGCGCGACGATGTCCTGGCCGCTCGAGATGCCGCCGAGCACGCCGCCGGCGTTGTTCGTCCGGAAGCCGCCGGGCGTGAGCGCGTCGCGGTGCTCGCTGCCGCGCTGCGAGGCCGCGCGCACACCGGCGCCGATCTCGACCGCCTTGACGGCGTTGATGCCCATCAGCGCGCTCGCGATCGCGGCATCGAGGCGATCGAATACCGGCTCGCCGAGCCCGGGCGGCACGCCCGTTGCGATCACGGTGACGCGCGCCCCGATCGAATCGCCGGCGCCGCGCAGGTCCCAGATCAGCTGCTCGAGTTCGGGAATGCGAGCCGGATCGGGGCAGAAGAACGGGTTTTCGTACGCGAACGCCGGCGCGACGGGCTCGATCTCGAGCGAACCGATCCGCGAGAGGTAGCCAAAAATGTGAATGCCGAGGCGGCCGGCGAGGTATTTGCGCGCGATGGCGCCTGCGGCGACGCGCATCACGGTCTCGCGGGCCGAGGCGCGCCCGCCGCCGCGATGGTCGCGCCGGCCGTATTTCTGCTGGTAGGTGTAGTCGGCGTGGCCGGGCCGGAACAGGTCCTTCAGCTTGTCGTAGTCGCGCGAGCGCGCATCCGTGTTCTCGATCAGGAGACCGATCGGCGTACCGGTCGTGCGGCCCTCGAACACGCCCGAGAGGATCCGCACCTGGTCGTCCTCGCGTCGCTGGCTCGTGAACTTCGAGGTACCGGTGCGGCGCCGGTCAATGTCCGGCTGCAGGTCGGCCGCGGCGAGCTCGAGCCCCGGCGGGCAACCGTCGACGATGCAGCCGAGCGCGGGACCGTGGCTCTCGCCGAAGGTCGTCACAGTGAACAACTTGCCGAAGGTATTACCGGACACCGCGAACCTGTTCTGCCGTCAACACAAACACCCCGCCACCGCCCCGCTCGAACTCGAGCCACGTGAACGGCAGCCGCGGGAAAGTCCGCGCGACGAGCGCCTCGGAATTCCCGACTTCGACCACGAGTATGCCGCGCGGTCGCAGATGACACCCGGCCTCGCGCAGGATCACTCGCACGGAATCGAGGCCGTCGTCTCCGGCGGCGAGGGCGCCGCGGGGCTCGTGCCGGTATTCAGGTGGCAGGGCCGCGAACTCGTCGGCCCCGACATAGGGCGGGTTCGACACGATGATATCGTAGCTCTCGCCCGAAAGGGCCGCGAAATGGTCCGACCGCACGAGCCGCACCCGTCGGCCCACGCGGTGGCGCCGCACGTTCGCCGCGGCCACCTCGAGCGCATCCGGCGAGATGTCCGCGGCATCGACGCGCGCCCGGGGAAATGCCCTGGCGCAGGCGATCGCGATGCAGGCCGAACCGGTACCGAGATCCAGGATGCGCGCCACCCGGCCCGGGTCAATCCACGGCGCAAACCGGCGTTCGATCAGTTCCGCGATCGGCGAACGCGGGATGAGCACACGCTCATCGACGTAAAACGGCAGGCCCGCGAACCACGTCCTTCGCGTGAGGTACACGACCGGGATGCGCTCGCGGATCCGCCGCTCGAGGAGTGCGGCGATCTCGCGACTCGCCCGCGCACTGACGCGTCGCGCGTAGTCGCGCGGCCGCGGCGGCACCGGCAGGTCGAGCACGTGCCACACGATCGCGGCGGCATCGTCGCGCGCACTCTCCGTGCCGTGCCCGTAGTGGAGTCGCGCGCGGGCGAGGCGCCGTGTCGCGCCCGCGATGACCTCCCGCACGGTCGGGGCGCTGCGGCGATTGTGGGATACTCGTGCCATGACCTTCCCGAAATCCTGGTTGCCGTGGACCCTCGTCGCGATCATCGGTGCGCTCGGCGGCGCGTGGTTCGCGCGCACGACCCTCGCACCGCCCCCGCCTCCCGTGCTCGCGGCCGGCACGTGGCTGCACGAGGCGCGCGAGCTGTCGGCGCCGGCGCTCGTCGACAGCCTCGGCCAGCCGTTTCCACCGTCGGCTTTCAAGGGCCACGCGAGCCTCGTCTTTTTCGGCTTCACGCATTGCCCCGACATCTGCCCGACGACACTCGCGCTCCTCGCGCAGGTCAAGCCCGCGATCGCGGCCGGCAACATCGTGGTCTACCTCGCCACGGTCGATCCCGAGCGCGATACACCGGAGGCGCTGCACAGCTATCTCGCGGGCTTCGATCCCGATTTTATCGGGCTGACCGGCACGCCGCCCGACATCGAGGCGTTCACCCGCGCGCTCGGCGCACTGGCCGCGAAAGTCGATCTGCCGGGCGGCAGCTATTCGATGGAACATTCCGCGACACTCTACCTGCTCGACGACGCCGGCCGGCTCCGCGCGGTG
This sequence comes from Steroidobacteraceae bacterium, assembly GCA_019187185.1. Taxonomy (GTDB): domain Bacteria; phylum Pseudomonadota; class Gammaproteobacteria; order Steroidobacterales; family Steroidobacteraceae; genus CADEFQ01. The sequence continues at coordinate 13,207 of JABAQU010000020.1, forward strand.
TTCTCGCCGCCCTACGATCGCACGAAGCTCGCGGCGGACATCGAGGCCGCGGTCGCCGCTGCGCGGGGATGAGCGGGACGGACGGCGTCGGCGCGCGCCTGTTCGTCGCGCTGCAGTACCTGCTGCCGCAGCACGGCCTGTCGCGCCTCGTGCACGCGCTCGCGCGCGCGCGCACCCATTGGGTCAAGAACGGCCTGATCCGCGCCTTCCTGCGCGGCTTCTCGCCCGACCTGTCGGACGCGCTCGAAACGGATCCGTATGCCTACCCGAGTTTCAATGCCTTCTTCACGCGCGCCCTGCGCGCAGACACGCGACCGGTCGCCGCGGACGCCGCCGCCGTCGCCTCGCCGGTCGACGGCACGGTCAGCGAATGCGGGCCCATCCGCGGTGACCGGCTGTTGCAGGCGAAGGGGCACGACTACACGCTCGGAACGCTGCTCGCCGGCCGTGAGTCGCTCGCGGCCCGATTCGAGGGTGGGCGGTTCGCGACGATCTATCTCGCACCCTGGAACTACCACCGCATCCACATGCCGCTCGCCGGCACGCTCGCGGAGACCTGGTACGTGCCGGGGCGCCTGTTCAGCGTCAACCAGGTGACCGCGGCACATGTCGCGGGGCTCTTTGCGCGCAACGAACGCGTGATCTGTGCGTTCGACGGGCCGGCACCGTTTGCGCTCGTGCTCGTCGGGGCGCTCAATGTCGGCAGCATGGAGACCGTGTGGCACGGCGAAATAACCCCGCGTCGCCCGCGCGAGCTGTCGCGCCTCGACAGCGAGCTGCCGGCGCTCGCACCGCCCAGAACGCTGGAGAAGGGCGCGGAGATGGGGCGCTTCAACATGGGCTCGACGGTCATCCTCCTCTTGCCGCCCGGCCACGCGGAATGGGACACCGGGCTCTCGGCCGGGCGCAGCGTGCGGGTCGGGGAGCGGATCGGCTCGCTCACTCCCCCCCTGCCCTCCGCCCGCTGAGCGGCGATGGGCACCGTCGATTTCGCACCCGGCGCCACACCCGAACAGCTCGTGCGGCGGGCGGCGGCGCTGGCGGCGGTCCGGGCCTTCTTCGCCGAGCGAGGCGTCATGGAAGTCGACCCGCCGGCGCTCGTCAATGCGCCGGTGACGGATGTGAATATCCACTCCGCGCGCGTCGAACTGCCCGGCGACACGACGCGCCGCTATGCGCTGCACACCTCGCCCGAGTACGCGATGAAGCGGCTCCTCGCGGCCGGCCTCGGCGACATCTACTACCTCGGCCACGTATATCGCGGCGCCGAGCGCGGCCGCCTGCACAACCCGGAGTTCACGCTGATCGAGTGGTACCGGCGCGGCGCGACACTCGCGGCGCTGATGCAGGAAGTCGCCGCACTCGTCTCGCGCCTGACCGGGCGCGAACGCCCGATCGAGCGCCTGTCCTATCGCGATGCATTCCTGCGCGAGGCCGGCTTCGACCCGCTCGCGGCGTCACACGCGACGCTCGCATCGCACGCGGCGCAGCTCGGCTTCGACGCGCGTGCTGTCGATGCGAGTGACCGCGATGAACTGCTGGAACTGGTCATGGGCGCGCTCGTCGGCCCGCGGCTCGGCCGGGGGCGGTTGACCTTCGTGCACGGGTATCCCGCGAGCCAGGCCGCGCTCGCGCGGCTCGACCCGGAGGACCCGCGCACCGCGCTGCGCTTCGAGCTCTACGCCGACGGTATCGAACTCGCGAACGGGTTCGACGAGCTCTCCGACGCTGCGGAGCAACGGGCACGCTTCGAATCCGACCTGCGCGAGCGCCGCCGCCGCGGACTGCCGGTCGCACCGATCGACGAGCGCTTCCTCGCCGCGCTCGATTCAGGACTGCCGCCCTGCGTCGGCGTCGCCGTCGGCTTCGATCGCCTACTGATGGTGGCCGAGCAGGCCGAACGCATCGACGCGGTGCTGCCGTTCGCCCTGGAGCGCGCCTGACCTGGAGCACGCCATGAGCCACGCGGTTGCCCGTTACGACTTCTCGGACAAGGTGCGCGCCTACGGCGAGCTCGCACGCGATCTCGGCGCCCTGCTCGGTGCCGAGCGCAACGTGGTGGCAAACCTCGCGAACACCGCGGCGCTCATTTTCGGCGCGTTGCCCGACCTCAACTGGGCGGGCTTCTACCTGCCGATCGCGAGCGCGGGCGGCGGGCGCGAACTGATCGTCGGCCCCTTCCAGGGGCAACCTGCGTGCGTGCGCATCGCGTTGGGGCGTGGCGTGTGCGGCACGGCCGCCGCGCGGCGCTCGACGGTCGTCGTGCCTGACGTCACCGCGTTCGACGGCCACATCGCCTGTGATTCGGCCTCGCGCTCGGAAATCGTCGTGCCGTTGCTGCGCGCCGATCTCCCGGACGATGTATCCCTCGTCGGCGTGCTCGACCTCGACAGCCCGCGGCTCGCGCGGTTCGACGAGGACGATCGGGCGGGGCTAGAGCGGGTGGCGCGCGTGATCGTCGCGGCGTGCGAGTGGGAGCGGGCGACGTGAAGCCGCGCTCTCGAGCAGTCACCATGAAGCGCCGCCGAAGAGTCCCTTTCAAGAACGCCGCAAGTACGTCCATGTAGGCTCCGTGCGCGCCAGGGATGGCGCGCCCGGAGCCTACAGGGATGTATTCACGGTGTTTTCGAAAGGACCTTGCGCGATCGAAGCCTTGCGTGCCGGCAAACCAATCGCGCGCCGCGCGCGCTCAGCCGCGTGCGCGGGAGATGTACTCCCCGGTCCTCGTATCGATGCGCAGCACTTCGCCCTCATTGATGAAGAGCGGCACGCGTACGACGGCGCCTGTTTCGAGCTTCGCGGGCTTCTGGCCGCCCGTCGCGGTGTCGCCGCGCACGCCCGGATCGGTCTCGACGACCTTCAGCTCGATGTGCGGCGGCGGTGTGACCTGCAGTGGAACGCCGTTCCAGAGTGTCACGATGCAGACGGTGCCGTCCTTGAGCCACTGCGCCGCGTCGCCGACGGCCTGCTTGCCGGCCGTGTACTGTTCGAAGTTGTCCGGCACCATGAAGTGCCAGAAATCGCCGTCCTGATACAGGTACTGCATGTCGATGTCGACGACATCGGCCGCCTCGGCCGTGTCGCCCGACTTGAACGTGCGCTCGATCGTGCGCCCCGTCTTCAGGTTGCGCACCTTTACGCGATTGAACGCCTGGCCCTTGCCCGGCTTGACGAATTCGTTCTCGATGACGGAATACGGATCGCCGTCCAGCAGCAGCTTGACGCCGGCGCGAAATTCGCTGGTGTTGTAAGTAGCCATGGGTATCCCCAGAATCGGGGCCGCAAAAAAGGGCGCAAATGATACCGGCAAGACTCACGGACTGCCACAGGGATACGTGGCAGCAGCAGATGGTGGACGCTGTCACAGACCCGGCGGAGCTGCTCGACATGCTCGGGCTCGATCCGGCTCTCCTGACTCCCGCGCTCGCCGCGGCCGCGCGCTTTCGGCTGCGGGTGCCCCGCTCGTTCGTGCGCCGGATGCGGCGTGGCGACCCGCACGACCCGCTGCTGCGCCAGGTCCTGCCGGTAGGCGAGGAACTGCGCGACGCCGATGGCTACAGCGCCGATCCGCTGGGCGAAGCCGCGGCGAATCCCGTCCCGGGACTCCTGCGCAAGTACCACGGCCGCGCGCTTCTCGTGACGACCGGCGCCTGTGCCGTGCAGTGCCGCTACTGCTTTCGTCGCGAGTTTCCCTATGACGCGCAAGTGTCGGACGGCGGCCGCTGGCACGAGGCGCTCGCTGCGATCGCGGCCGACCGCAGCATCGAGGAAGTCATCCTGAGCGGCGGCGACCCGTTGTCGCTGTCGAACGCCCGGCTCGGTGCGCTGACGGATTCGCTCGCGCCGATCCCGCACGTGCGGCGGCTGCGCGTGCACACGCGCACCCCGGTCGTGTTGCCCGCCCGTGTCGACGAGGGGTTCGGGCATTGGCTCGCGCGCCTGCCCTGGCCGGTCGTCGTCGTCGTGCATGCCAACCACGCCCGCGAAATCGACGACGAGGTGACGGACTCCCTGGCGCGCGTGCGCGCGGCCGGTGCGCATCTGCTCAACCAGTCGGTGCTCCTCGCGGGTGTCAACGACAGCGTGGATGCGCTCGCCAGCCTGTCGGGGGCGCTGTTCGATGCCGGAGCCCTGCCCTACTACCTGCATCTCCTCGACCGCGTGCGAGGTGCGTCACATTTCGACGTGCCGGAAGCGCGTGCGCGCGAACTCGTGCGGGGTCTCGCCGCGCGCCTGCCGGGCTACCTCGTACCGAGACTTGTGCGCGAGGAGGCCGGCGCACCGGGAAAGACGCTGCTGCCGCTGAGCACTGGGTCGCAGACCTGTAAGCTATAGGCTGTAGGCTCTGTGCCTTACGGAGAACCGCCCTGTCCGCCTCGCCCGCCGTTCCGCTGATCATCTTTGCGCCGACACGCGACCCTGTCGAAGCGATCAATTCGCACCTGCGCCGTGCGGGACATGCGGTGCATTGCACGTGGATCCCGGCCCTCGCGGACCTCGGCGATGCATTGACGCAGCTGAACCCCGAACTGCTGATCTGCCAGCCGGGCACGGATGGCGAACTGTCGGCCGTGGCCGCCGTGCGCACGCAGCTCGCCCCCGAAGTCCCCCTGATAGCGCTGCTCGAGGTCGCCGACGAATCCGCGATCGCAGCGGCGCTGGCGGTGGGCGCGCGTGACGCCGTCACGCTCGCGCGCCCCGACCGCTTGCGTGCGGTCATCGAGCGCGAATTGCGCAGCTTCCGGCTCGAGCGCGCGCTCAATGCCACACTGCAGTCGGCGCGGGACTACCGCAAGCAGCTCGAATCGGTGTTGCGGCGTTCGAACGATGCGATCGCGCAGGTGCAGGAGGGCATCGTCGTCGAGGCCAACACCTCCTGGCTCGAGGTGTTCGGTCGCGAGCACGGCGCGATCGTCGGCCAGCCGCTGATGGACCTGTTCGAGGAATCGTCGCACACGGCACTCAAGGGTGCGCTGGTCGCCTGCCTGCAGGGCCGCTGGACCGATCACGGACTCAAGGCCGACGCGCTGCGCGCGGACGGCACGGTGCTGCCACTCGAGCTGGTGCTGTCGCAGGGCGAATTCGACGGCGAACCGTGCGTGCGCCTGATCGTGCCCGCGCGCAAGCGCGACGAACGCGAACTCGCGAGCGAACTCGCCGATTCGGTGCGGCGCGACCCGGCGACCGGGCTCCTGTACCGGCGCCCGCTCCTCGAGACGATCGGTACGCGCATCGCGACCCCCGCGCGCGGCGGTGTGCGTTACCTCGCCCTGCTGCGGCCGGACAAGTTCGCGGAAATCGAGAAGGAAATCGGCGCGCTCGCCAGCGAGCAGCTGCTCGCCGAGTTCGCGAACATGCTCCGCGAGCACACCCATTCCGGCGACGTCACCGGGCGCTTCAGCGGCACGTCGTTCCTCGTGCTGCTCGAGCGCGGCAACGAGCGCGATGTCGAGACCTGGGCCGAACAGTTCGTCGCGCGAGTGTCGAAGCATGTGTTCCATATCGGCACCAAGACGCTGCGCGCCACCTGCTCGGTCGGGCTCGGCGTCGTGCCGCACGGCAACCCGGGCCTCGACGACGCGATCCTCGACGCGGTCGACGCGTGCCGGCGCGCCCGCCACCAGGGCGGCGCCCGCGTCGCGATGCTCGATCGCGCCGACACCGATTCACGCGTGCAGGCCTACGACCAGGTCTGGGTCAAGCACATCAAGGCCGCGCTGATGGAGAACCGGTTCCGGCTGGTGCAACAGCCGGTGGCGTCGCTGCGCGGCGACGATCCGCAGATGTTCGACGTGCTCGTGCGCATGCTCGATCACCAGAAGAAGGAAGTGTTGCCGGCCGACTTCATGGCCGCAGCCGAACGCAACGACCTGCTGCGCAACATCGACCGCTGGGTCGTCGGCGCCTCGCTGTCGTTTGCGGCACAGCGCCGCCCCGGGTGCCTGTTCGTGCGGCTCGCCAAGGACAGCCTGCTCGACCCGTCGTTCGCGGGCTGGCTCGACGGCCAGCGCAAGGCGACCAACGCCGATCCGGCGCGCGTGTGCTTCCAGGTCACCGAAGAGATTGCCGCAGCCTACGTCAAGCAGATCAAGGCGCTGGCGGACGCCGTCAAGTCACGCGGCTTTCGCTTCGCGATCGAACGCTTCGGCGGCGGGCGCGATCCGCTCGGCCTGCTCGAGACGCTGCCGGTCGATTTCATCAAGATCGACGGCGCCTTGATCCAGGGCCTCGCCGGCAATGTCGACCTGCAGCAACAGGTGCGCGCCCTGGTCGAGGCGGCGAGCAGGCGGCGCATCGAGACGATCGCCGAACGTGTCGAGGACGCGAACACGATGGCCGTGCTGTGGCAGCTCGGCGTGCAGTTCATCCAGGGCTACTTCGTGCACGCGCCCGAAGATGTGGAGTTGCGCGCGGAACGTTGACGGCGGCACGTGGCGCATGCCGTGCGCTGCCAGCGATCGGGTATGTTCTATGGGCTGCGGATCATCCGCCGCTTTCGAGCCTCTGCACCGTCTGCCATCCGCGCGGCAGCTTGATTCCGCGCTGCGCACGCTCGCCGCGATAGGGCTTGAGGTCGGCGGGACCGAGCGTCATGCGGCGTTCGCCCGACAGCACGATGAGCGAGCCGCCGGGCGGAACCACGGCGATGCCGACGAGCACGTCCTCGCGCGTCTCGGCCTTCTTGCCGGGAATGCCGAACAGCTTGTTGCCCTTGCCCTTCGGCAGCTCCGGCACGTCGGCAGCCGGAAAGACGAGCAGCTTGCCCTCGCTGTTGGCGACGGCGACGAGCGCATCGGCGGAAGGCACCGGCACCGGCGGCAGCACGAGCGACCGGGCCGGCACCGACAGCACGGCCTTGCCGGCCTTGCGATCGGTCAGGAGTTCGCGGATCCGCACCGTGAAGCCGTAGCCGGCATCCGAGGCGAGCAGCCACAGGTCGTCGGGTTCACCCATCAGCACACCGGCGAACTTCGCGCCGTCCGGCGGATCGAGGCGGCCCGACAGGGGCTCGCCCTGGCCGCGAGCCGACGGCAGCGTATGTGCCGGAAGGCTGTAGGCGCGGCCCGTGCTGTCGATGAATATCGCCGGCTGCAGGCTCCGACCGCGCGCGGCCAACTGGAATGCATCGCCAGTCTTGTACGACAGGCTGAGCGGGTCGATCTCGTGACCCTTCGCGGCGCGCACCCAACCGGCCGACGACAGCACGACCGTCACCGGCTCGTTCGTCAGCAGTTCCTTCTCGTCGATCGCCTGCGCGGCCTCGCGCTCGACGATCTTCGAACGACGGTCGTCGCCGTACTTCTCGGCGTCCGCGCGCAGCTCCTCGCCGACCAGCCGGCGCAGCTTCGCCTTGCTCCTGAGCGTCGCCTCGATCTCGTCGCGCTCGTCCGCCAGCGCCTTCTGCTCCTCGCGGATCTTCATCTCCTCGAGCTTCGCGAGGTGGCGCAGCTTCGTCTCGAGGATCGCCTCGGTCTGCTCCTCCGAGAGCTTGAAGCGCTTCATCAGCACCGGCTTCGGCTCGTCCTCGCGGCGGATGATGCGGATCACCTCGTCGAGATTGAGATAGACGACCAGTAGTCCGTCGAGGATGTGCAGGCGCCGCGTCACCTTGTCGAGCCGCCACTCGAGCCGCCGGCGCACGGTGGCGAGGCGGAACTCGAGCCATTGCGTCAGGATCTCGCGCAACCCGAGCACGCGCGGGCGGCCGTCGAGGTCGATCACGTTGAGATTGACGCGATAGTTGCGCTCGAGGTCGGTGGTCGCGAAGAGATGGGCCATCAGCTGATCGAGATCGACCCGGTTCGAGCGCGGCACGATCACGAGGCGGGTCGGGTTGCGATGATCCGACTCGTCGCGCAGGTCCTCGACCATCGGCAGCTTCTTCGCGCGCATCTGCTCGGCGATCTGCTCCTGCACGCGGCTGCCCGACACCTGGTGCGGCAGGCGGGTGACCACGATGTTGCCGTCCTCGATCGTGTACACGGCGCGCGCCTTGAAGCTGCCGACACCCTTGTCGTAGAACTCGACGAGATCCGATCGTGGCGAGACGATCTCGGCGCCGGTCGGCAGGTCCGGCCCCCTGACGAACTTCATCAGCGCGCGGGTCGTCGCCTCGGGCTCCTCGAGCAGGTGCAGGCAGGCCGCCGCGACTTCGCGCAGGTTGTGCGGCGGCACGTCGGTCGCCATGCCGACCGCGATCCCCGACGTGCCGTTCAGCAGCAGGTTCGGCAGGCGCGCCGGCAGCATCGCCGGTTCCTCGAGCGTGCCGTCGAAGTTCGGCTGCCAGTCGACGGTGCCGTCGCCGAGTTCGCGCAGCAGCACCTCGGCATAGCGTGTCAGCTTCGCTTCCGTGTAGCGCATCGCAGCGAACGACTTCGGATCGTCCGACGAACCCCAGTTGCCCTGCCCGTCGACGACCGGGTAGCGGTACGAGAACGGTTGCGCCATCAGCACCATCGCCTCGTAGCACGCGCTGTCGCCGTGCGGATGGAATTTGCCGATCACGTCGCCGACCGTGCGCGCGGACTTCTTGTGCTTCGACGCAGCCGAGAGCCCGAGTTCGCTCATCGCGTAGATGATGCGGCGCTGCACCGGCTTCAGGCCGTCCCCGAGCGCGGGCAGCGCGCGATCGAGGATCACGTACATCGAGTAGTCGAGGTACGCCTTCTCGGTGAAGGCCTTGAGCGCCTGCTGCTCGATGCCCTCGAAATTCAGTTCCTGGTCCTGCATCTGCCCGTCAGACCTGCGCGAGGTTGCCCTTGTGCTCGAGCCACTCGCGCCGGTCGCCGGCGCGCTTCTTCGCGAGCAGCATGTCCATCAGTTGTTCCGCCTTGTCGCCGGCGCTCACGGTGAGCTGCACGAGCCGGCGCGTGCGCGGATCCATCGTCGTCTCGCGCAGCTGCGCGGGATTCATCTCGCCGAGCCCCTTGAAGCGCGTGACGACCGGCTTCACGCGCGCCTTCTCGGCCGCCAGGCGCTCGAGGATCGCGTCGCGCTCGGCGTCGTCGAGCGCGTAGTGGACGCTCTTGCCGGCATCGATGCGGTAGAGCGGCGGCATCGCGACGTGGACATGGCCCTGCGTGACGAGCGGACGGAAATGCCGCAGGAACAGCGCGCACAGGAGCGTCGCGATGTGCTGGCCGTCCGAGTCGGCGTCGGCGAGGATGCACACCTTGTGATAGCGCAGGTCCGACAGGTCGGTCGCACCGGCATCGATGCCGAGCGCGACACTGATGTCGTGCACCTCCTGTGAATTGCCGATCTCGCGCGCATCGACCTCCCAGGTGTTCAGGATCTTGCCCCTGAGCGGCATGATCGCCTGGAATTCCCGGTCACGCGCCTGCTTGGCCGAGCCGCCGGCCGAATCGCCCTCGACGAGGAAGAGCTCGGAGTGCACGGGGTCCTGCGACGTGCAGTCTGCGAGCTTGCCGGGGAGCGCGGGCCCGCTCGCGATGCGCTTTCTCTGCACGCGCTGCGCGGCCTTCAGCCGCTCCTGCGCGTTCGCGATCGCAAACTGCGCGATGCGCTCGCCCGCGTCGGGGTGCTGGTTGAGCCATAGCGCGATCGCATCCTTGGCGTAGCCCTCGACGAGCTGCGCGGCGTCGCGCGAACCGAGCCGTTCCTTCATCTGCCCGGCGAACTGCGGCTCGCGCATCTTGATCGACAGCACGAACGACACGCGGTCCCAGACATCCTCGGCCGTGAGCTTCACGCCACGGGGCACGAGGTTCCTGAATTCGCAGAACTCGCGCACTGCGCTCACGAGACCCGCGCGCAGGCCGTTGACGTGCGTGCCGCCGTCGACCGTGGGAATCAGGTTGACATAGCTCTCGGCAACGCTGGCACCGCCGTCCGGCACCCACGCGAGTGCATAGGCCACCGAGTCGCCCTCGCCGTCGCGCTTGCCGGTGATCGGCTCCGCGGGCAGGCGTTCGACCGCACCGAGCTCGTCGGCGAGATAGGCGCCGAGTTCGCCGGTGAAGAACCATTCGTCCGTTTCGCCACTCGCCTCGTTCGCGAAGCGCACGCGCAGGCCCGGACACAGCACGGCCTTCGCCTTGAGCACGTGCCGCAGCTGCGGCACCGAGATCCTGTCGCTGTCGAAGAACTTCGGGTCGGGCCAGAAGCGCACCGTCGTGCCCGTGTTGCGCTGGCCGACGGTGCCGATCACCTCTAGTTTCGAGGCGACCTTGCCGTCCTTGAAGCTGATGTTGTACTCCTTGCCGCCGCGACGGATCCAGCATTCGAGGTGCGTCGAGAGCGCGTTGACGACCGATACGCCGACGCCGTGCAGGCCGCCCGAGAACTGGTACGTCGAATCGGAGAACTTCCCGCCGGCGTGCAGGCGCGTGAGGATCAACTCGACCCCGGTCACCTTCTCCTTCGGATGGATGTCGACCGGCATGCCGCGGCCGTTGTCGGCCACCTCGAGCGAGCCGTCCTTGTGGAGCGTGACCGAGACTTCGTCGCAGTGACCGGCGAGCGCCTCATCGACGCTGTTGTCGATCACCTCGTGCGCGAGGTGGTTCGGGCGGCTCGTGTCGGTGTACATGCCCGGCCTGCGGCGGACGGGCTCGAGACCGGAGAGGACTTCGATGTCGGAGGCGTTGTAGGTCTGGCTCATTGCGCGCGCGAATCTTAGCAGAGCCCACCTGGTGCCGGGTTTTCGGTTATTCGGTTATTTCCGCCGATCGGCGCAAATAACCGAATAACCGAAAACCCGGCACCAATGCCTATGCGAGGTCTGCCAGCAGCGCGCGGCGCGTCGCCTCCGGGACGACGAGCTCGTGCGTGTACGCGGGGTGATCGATGCCGACGCGCAGCACCGCACCGTCACGCAATGCTGCGATCGACGCCGGCGGCAGCTCGAAGCGCAGGAAGTGCACCGCCGAGGTCTTGTCCTCGTTCTCGCGCTCGAGGTCCTCGTCGGCGATCGCATGGATGCGCCCATGGCCCTCGACCTGCACCCAGCAGCCACGCTCGATGCCGCGCAGTTCCGCGAGCCGCCGCGCGCGCTCGACCGGATCGACGTACTCGATCAGCAGGGTCGCCTTCCAGTTACGGCCGTCGGGAATCAGCGGATTGTAGGCGGCGAGCTCGTCGGCGATGCCCGCCGGCTCGAAAATGCGCTCGATCCGCAACATTTCCTGCACCTGGTACTGGATCGTCAGGCGGTCCTCGAAGCACCAGGTCGCATGCGGGCCGACGGCGAGCTGCCGATGACGCTTGTGCTCGATCACCCGGGCCCGAAAGGCCGGCCGCTCGCGCGCATACTGCTCGAGCGTCATGAGATCGGCGGCGGCAAGCGCCGTCACAGGCCGTACGCCGTGCGCAGCAGGCGCATCGGATGCTCGGGCTCGCGCGCGCCTTCGCCGAGGCCGCTCGCGATCTGGTGGCCCGCCATCGGGCAATCGCTCGAATAATGATCGGCGGCCGCCTGCGCGACGCGGTCGACCACCGGCTTGCCGATCCGTACGGACGCGGCGCGATATTCCTTCTTCACCGCGTACGTGCCGTTGTGGCCCGAACAGCGCTCGATCACGTCGACCGTGGTGCCCGGGACGAGACGCAGCACGTCACGGGTCTTCATGCCGATGTTCTGCACACGCAGGTGGCAGGGCACGTGGTAACTCACCTTGCCGAGCGAGCCCTTGAAGTCGGTGCGCAAGAGGCCCACCTTGTGCCTCAGCATCAGGTACTCGAACGGGTCGAAGATCGCCTCCGCGACCGCCTTCACGTCGGCGTCGCCGGGGAACATCAGCGGCAGCTCCTGCTTGAACATCAGCACGCACGACGGGATCGGCGCGACGATGTCGTGGCCCGCCGCGACGAGCGCCGCGAGCCGCGGCACGTTCTCGTCCTTGTACCGGGCGACGGTCGCGAGGTCGCCGAGTTCGAGCTTCGGCATGCCGCAGCACTTCTCGCTCGACACCACGGAGACCGGAATGCCGTTGTGCGCGAAGACGGCGACGATGTCCTCGGGCAGCGCGGTCTCGTTGCGGTTGCCGTAGCAGGTGACGAAGAGCGCGACCTTGCCGCGCGTGGCGTCGGTTGCCGTCACGGTCAGTGGGCCTGCGCGCCGGGCCTCGGCCTTCGCGCGCGTGCGGCCCGTACGCGAGTGGTACTTCGGCAAGGGCGCCGTGCGATCGACACCGAGCGTCTTCTCGAGCAGCACTCGCCCCGGCTTGCTCCGGTTCACCGCATTGACGACCTCCGCAACCACCGGAATGCCGGCGAGCGCGCCGACCGTGCCGGTCGCCGTGAGCACCTTGTCGCGCAGGCGCGTGCGGCCGTTTTTCGCCGCGACCGCCTTTGCCCGCAGCATCAGGTGCGGAAAGTCGACATTGAACGGGTGCGGCGGCACATACGGACACTTCGTCACGAAACAGATGTCGCAGAGGTAGCAGTGATCGACCACCTCCTGGAAGATGCGCTTGTCGACCGCGGCCACTTCGCCGCTGTCCGTCGCGTCGACCGCATCGAAGAGCGTCGGGAACGCGTTGCAGAGCGCAAAGCAGCGCCGGCAGCCGTGGCAGATGTCGAAGACGCGCTCGAGTTCCTTCTCGAGCGCGGCCTCGTCATAGAACGACGGATTCTGCCAATCGATCGGATGGCGCGTGGGCGCCTCGAGGCTACCCTCGCGAGGCGAGCCACCCATCCCGCTCACAGCGCGTCGAGCGCCTTCTGGAAGCGGTTGGCGTGCGAACGCTCGGCCTTCGCGAGTGTCTCGAACCAGTCGGCGATCTCGCCGAAGCCCTCATCGCGCGCCGCCTTCGCCATGCCCGGGTACATGTCGGTGTACTCGTGCGTCTCGCCTGCGATGGCGGCCTTCAGGTTCAGCTTCGTCTCGCCGATCGGCAGGCCCGTGGCCGGATCGCCCGACGCCTCGAGGTACTCGAGGTGGCCGTGCGCATGACCCGTCTCGCCTTCGGCCGTGGAGCGGAACACGGCGGACACGTCGTTGTAGCCCTCCACATCGGCCTTGGCCGCGAAGTAGAGGTAACGCCGGTTGGCCTGCGATTCCCCCGCGAACGCGTCCTTCAGATTCTGTTCCGTCTTCGTGCCCTTCAGCGCCTTCATGGGGAATCCTCCGTAGTTAGACTAAGTCTAAAGAAGGGTCGAAATGTAGTCCTGTTGCCAGGGGTCGTCAACAGGCCGACGCGCCGCAGCAATCGCGTTGACCGGCCGGTTCCGTCCTCGTAACGTGGCGCCACTTTTTGCCCCGGGGGACCGCGTTGAACAAGGCAGCCAAGGCGCCCGATTTCGAGAAGGCGCTCGGCGAACTCGAAAAGCTCGTCGAGCGTCTCGAGCGCGGCGACCTGCCGCTCGACAAGGCGCTCGAAGCGTTCGAGCGCGGCGTCGCCCTCACGCGCCAATGCCAGGAGGCGCTCAAGGCCGCACAGGCCAAAGTCGACATCCTCGCGAGTCGCGACGCGGACTCGCCGGTGCCGTTCGAGCCGGACGACGAATCCGAGTGAACGACACGGCGTTCGAGGCGCGCGTCGCGGGGTGGCGAACCCGCTTCGAGCGCGTGCTCGATCAGGCGCTGGCCCTGCCCGATGCAGCCACGGCACGGCTGCGCGATGCGATGCGCTACAGCGCCCTCGGCGGCGGCAAACGACTGCGGCCGCTGCTCGTCTATGCGACGGGATCCGCGTTCGGCGCGCCGCCCGACAGGCTCGACGCGCCGGCGACGGCTGTCGAAATGATCCACGTCTACAGCCTCATCCACGACGACCTGCCCGCGATGGACGACGACGACCTGCGTCGCGGGCGCCCGACCTGCCATCGCGCCTTCGACGAACCGACCGCGCTGCTCGCCGGGGACGCGCTGCAGGCGCATGCGTTCGAGGTCCTGTCGCGTCCCGCGACGGGCGCGGCCGACGCGAGCGTGCCGCTCGCGATGATCCGCGTGCTCGCCGAGGCGATCGGCACGAGCGGCATGGCGGGCGGACAGGCGATCGACCTCGAGTCGATCGGCTGCGCGCTCGACCTCCCGGCCGTCGAGAACATGCATCGCCGCAAGACCGGGGCCCTGATCCGCGCGAGCGTGCTGCTCGGCGCGATTGCGGCGGGCGTGTGCGCCGGGGCGCGCTACGAGGCGCTGGCGCGCTATGGCGCCGAGATCGGCCTCGCGTTCCAGATCCAGGACGACATCCTCGATGTCGAGGGCAGCACCGAGCAGATCGGCAAGACCTCGGGCGCCGATGCCGTCCGCGACAAGCCCACCTACCCGAGCCGGGTGGGCCTCGCCGAGGCGCACCGCCTCGCCCTTGCGGCACACGATCGTGCGCTCGCGGCCCTCGCGACGCTCGGCGAGGCCACGGCGACCCTCGAGAGCCTCGCGCATTACGTGGTTCGCCGCGAGCGTTGAGCTAGACTTTCCGCACCTTCGCATGAGCATTTCCGCCCACACCTACCCGACGCTGGCCGCCGTTGCCCGTTCGCCCGCCGACCTGCGCACCCTCGACGAGAGCCGCCTCGCCGCCCTCGCCGACGAGCTGCGCGCGTACCTCATCCAGACCGTCGCGACGCGGGGCGGCCATTTCGCTGCGGGCCTCGGCACGGTGGAGCTCGCGATTGCGCTGCATTTCGTGTTCGAGACGCCGCACGATCGCCTCGTGTGGGACGTCGGCCACCAGGCCTATCCGCACAAGGTCCTCACCGGGCGCGGCGATCGGCTCGAGACCATCAAGCAGAAGGGTGGCCTCGCGCCGTTCCTGACGCGCGCCGAGAGCGAGTACGACACCTTCGGTGTCGGCCACTCGAGCACGTCGATCAGCGCCGCGCTCGGCATGGCGGTCGCCGCCCGGCATCGCGGCGAGCAGCGCAATGTCGTTGCGGTGATCGGCGACGGCGCATTGACCGCGGGGCTCGCGTGGGAGGCGATGCTGAACGCAGGCGCGAGCAAGGCCGACCTGACGGTCGTGCTGAACGACAACGACATGTCGATTTCGGAGAATGTCGGCGCGCTCTCGCACTATCTCGCGCGCATCCTGTCGAGCCGCACCTACGCGAAAGTGCGCGAGGGCGGCAAGCGCATGCTCCGCCAGATGCCGACGATGCGCGAGTTCGCGCGCCGCTCCGAAGAGCACCTGAAGGGCATGGTGCTGCCCGGCACGCTGTTCGAGGAACTCGGCTTCACCTATCACGGCCCGGTCGACGGCCACGACCTGAAGGCGCTCGTGCCGACGTTGCGCAACCTGCGCAATCTCGCGGGCCCGCATTTCCTGCACGTCGTCACCCGCAAGGGCAAGGGTTACGCGCCGGCCGAAGCCGACCCGATCAAATGGCACGGTCCGGGCCCGTTCGACCCGACGAGCGGCACGATCTACAAGGAAGCCGCGAGCGGCCCGAGCTATTCGCAGGTCTTCGGCGAATGGCTGTGCGACATGGCGGCGCGCGATCCGCGCATCATCGGCATCACGCCGGCGATGCGCGAAGGCTCCGGCCTCGTCGCGTACTCGAAGCGCTTTCCCGATCGCTACTACGACGTCGCGATCGCCGAGCAGCATGCGGTGACCTTCGCCGCGGGCCTCGCCTGCGAGGGACTGAAGCCGGTCGTCGCGATCTACTCGACCTTCCTGCAGCGCGCCTACGACCAGCTGATCCACGACGTCGCGCTGCAGAACCTGCCGGTCGTGTTCGCGCTCGATCGCGCGGGGCTCGTCGGCGGCGACGGTGCGACACACCAGGGCAGTTTCGACTTCTCTTTCCTGCGCTGCATTCCGAACCTCACGGTGATGGCGCCGGCCGACGAAAACGAATGCCGGCAGATGCTCTACACGGCCACGACGCTCGACGGCCCCGCGGCCGTGCGCTACCCGCGGGGCACCGGGCCCGGCGTGCGAATCAACGCCGACATGACCGCGCTGCCGGTCGGCAAGGCCGAGCTGCGCCGCGAGGGCCGCAGCGGTCTCCTCGTGCTCGCGTGGGGCGCGCTCGTCGAGGCGGCGATGGCCATCGGCGACCGCTTCGACGCCACGGTCGTCAACATGCGTTTTGTCAAACCGCTCGACGAATCGCTCGTCGTGCAGCTCGCGAGTCGCCATCGCGCGGTGCTCACGCTCGAGGAAAACGTGCTCGCGGGCGGCGCCGGCTCCGCGGTGGGAGAGTTGCTCGCGGCCGAGGGCATCGCCGTGCCGCTGCTGTCGCTCGGCATTCCCGACCGCTTCATCGAGCACGGCTCGCGCGAGGAGTGCCTCGAGATGGCCGGGCTCGATACGCCGAGCCTCCTGGCCGCGACCGATCACTGGTGGACGGCGCTGACAGCCGCACCGGCCCGGATCCGTATAATGGCCCCATGACCCCTTCCGCCCCCGCTTCCGCCCCTGGATCCCACAGCCACACCATCGAGGACGTCCAGGGGCACGCCGATACGCGCCGCATCCCGATCAACAAGGTGGGCATCAAGGACATTGCCCACCCGGTGCGCGTGCGCGATCGCGCCGAGGGCGAGCAGCACACGATCGCGACCTTCAACATGTACGTGAACCTGCCCCACAACTTCAAGGGCACGCACATGTCGCGCTTCGTCGAGATCCTGCACGGCCAGCGCGAGGTCTCGGTCGAATCCTTCGGCGCCATGCTCGCGCAGATGACACGGCGCCTCGAGGCCGACGCCGGCCACATCGAGATGAGCTTCCCGTTCTTCGTGACGAAGTCGGCACCCGTGTCCGGCGTGCAGAGCCTGATGGACTATCGCGCGGCGCTGATCGGCGAGCACCGCCACGGCGAGACGGCGCTCTGGGTCAAGGTGGTCGTGCCCGTGACGAGCCTTTGCCCCTGTTCGAAGAAGATCTCCGACCGCGGCGCGCACAACCAGCGCTCGCACGTCACGATCGAGGTGAAGCTGCGCAGCCACCTGTGGATCGAAGAGCTGATCGAGATCGCCGAGGCCGAGGCCTCGAGCGAGCTGTACGGGATCCTGAAGCGCACCGACGAGAAATTCGTGACCGAACGCGCCTACGACAACCCGAAGTTCGTCGAGGACCTGGTGCGCGACGTCGCGCTGCGCCTGAATCGCGACGAGCGCATCGCGGCCTACGTGATCGAAGCCGAGAACTTCGAATCGATCCACAATCACTCGGCCTACGCGCGCGTCGAGCGCGACAAGGACGCCGGGCCTTCAGCGGTTCGCTGAAACCGCGCCGAGCGGCTCGCGCAGGCACAGCAGGTCGAAGCGCGTGCCGCGCGCGCTGTGCGCCGCGAGATGGCGTGCGAGATCCCCGTCGATGGGTCCGACGCGCGCACCGCGCACCGTGTAGGCATGCGCGAATGCGGCGCCGATGAGCCCGGCGAACTCCGCCACCGTGCAGCCCTGCTCCGCCAGCTGCTCCGGCGCATATTCGACGTACAACGCGCATGTCCGTGCGAGGGTAGCCCGCGCGCCGCGCAGCACCTGCACTTCGTAGCCTTCCGCGTCGACCACCAGGAGATCGATGTCGCGCGTATCCCGCGCAAGCGTGGCATCGAGCGTAACAATCGGCACGGAGATCTCGCCGCGATCGCTCACCCGGCTGTTGCCGGAGTTGATCGGGTTCTCGGTGAAACGCGCGAGCCCCGCTGCTTCGCCGACCGCGCTCGCATGCACGGCGAGGCCGGCGAGCCCGTTCAACACGAGGTTCAGCTCGAGCAATCGGCGGTTGCGCGGGCTCGGCTCGAACGCGATCGTCGACGCTGCGCCCGCGACGCGCGCGAGCGGGATCAACACGCTGCCGACGTGGGCGCCGACCACGACGAGGCGTGCGCCCGGCGCGACGAGCGAGGCAAGCAACGTCACCTGCGCCCAGTCATACTCGCCGCGTTCGAGCAGGTGGCGCGACACGTTGAAGTCGCGTGCGTCGACGACGAGCGTGCCGTTTTTCGTCTCGGCCACGAGGCCGAGGCCGTGGGCCGCGAGCACACGCATGCGCGCACGGGCTCGCAGCAGGCGGGATACGCGCTTGCGCCAGGGAATCTGCATCGCGGGATTGTCGCCGTTTTCTGTAACATGGCGCCACTTCGCACGGGGGACCGACCATGTACCGACGCACGCTCGCGTTCGCTGCCGTCCTGTTTGCGCTGTACGCCCACGCCGGCGCCGCACCCGGTGCCCCCGCGTCCGGTGCCGCCGTGCTCGATGCCGCTTCGCTCACGAGGTTCGCGTTCGTCGGCGACGCGCAGATCTCCGCCGACGGCCGCCGCATCGCCTATGTCGTCGCGCAGGTCGATCCCGACAAGGACGACTACCAGGGTGACATCTGGCTGATCGACGGCACGAGCGCGCCACGCCGGATCGTCGGCGGACCGACCGACGACTCCCGCCCGCGCTGGTCACCCGACGGCATGCAGCTCGCGTTCCTGTCGAACCGGAACGGCAAGCGCCAGATCCATGTCCTCGACCTGCGAGGCGGCGAAGCCTGGCCCCTCACGGCGGAAAAGGAAGGCGTCGGGGCCTTTGCATGGTCCCCCGATGGACGGCGCATCGCGTACCTCGCACGCCCCGCACCGGCCGATGCGCCGGGCCCCGACTCGCCGAAGAAGGAGCAAGGCGCCGGCAAGGCACATGTGACCGAGCGGCTCTTCTACCGCATCGACGGCGCGCCCGGCTTCCTGCCCGGGCAGCGCTCGCAACTCTGGGTCGTCGATGTCGCCGAACAGCACGGTGCGGCCCTCGGGCCCCTGTGGGACGGGCGCACGGAGCCCTCCGAACCGGCGTGGACGCCCGACGGCAAGGCGCTCGTATTCAGCGCACTGCCCGAACCGGATCCGCCGGTTGCACCGCTCGACACCGAGCTCTTTCGTGTCGCCGTCGCCGCGGGCGCGCGCGCCGCGGCGCTGACCGACCGCCGCGGACCCGACGATGGCCCGGTCGCGATCTCGCGCGATGGGCAGGTCGCGTGGACCGGGTTCGACGACACCACACCGCTGCGCAGCTCGACGACCACACGGCTTTACGCGGCGCGGCCCGCAGGCGCTCTCCTCGGTGCCCCGGTGAATGTCACCGCGGCATTCGATCGCAATGTCGACGAGACCGTGATGTCCGACACGCCGATGCCGCGTGGCGGCGGCGCGCGCGCGCAGTTCGACGCAAGCGGTCGATCGTTGTGGTTCATCGCGGCCGACCGCGGCCTCGCGCAGCTCTATCGCGCGCCCGCGGGCGGAGGCGCACCGGTCCCGATGTCGACGCAGCTGCGTGGCGACCTGCGCGAGTTCTCGATCGCGCGCACCGGACAGATCGCCGCGGTGTTCGGCTCGCCGACGCAGCCGTACGAGGTGTGGACACTCGACGCGCCCGGCGGACGCTGGACGCAGCGCACGACACACGGCCGCGACTCGCTCGCGGGCGCCACGCTCGTGTCGAGCGAGGAGCTGTGGCTCGACTCGTTCGACGGCACGCGCGTCCAGGGCTGGCTGCTGAAGCCGCCCGGTTTCGACGCGGGGAGGAAGTATCCGCTGATGCTCTACATCCACGGCGGCCCGCACGCGATGTACGGCGAGAGCTTCTTCCACGAGTTCCAGGTACTCGCCAACGCGGGTTTCATCGTGCTGATCGCCAATCCGCGCGGCAGCACGGGTTACGGCGCGGACTTCGCGAACAGCGTGCAGTTCCGCTATCCGGGCGACGACTACCGTGACCTGATGGCCGTGCTCGACGCAGTGATCGCCCGCGGCCACGTGGACACTGCCCGCCTCGGCGTCGGCGGCGGCAGCGGCGGCGGCGTGCTGACGAGCTGGACGATCGCGCAGACCGACCGCTTCGCGGCTGCGCTGGTCGAGCGCCCGGTCGTCGACTGGGCCTCGTTCGCCGCAGTCTCGGACCTGAACCTCTATTTCGTGCAGCACTGGTTCCGCGACTTCCCGTGGCGGGACCCGCAGGATTACTTCGCGCGCTCGACCATCAACCAGGTCGACAAGGTGAAGACACCCGTGCTCGTTATCCAGAGCGAGCAGGACTACCGCACGCCGCAGGGTCAGGGCATCGGCTACTACAACGCACTCAGGATGCTCGGCAAGCCCGCGAAACTCGCGCTTTTCCCGGGCTCCTCGCACGGCCTGTCACGGAGCGGCCCGCCGAGCCAGCGGGTCGAGCGACTCGGGATCATCCTCGACTGGTTTACGAGCCGGCTTCTGCCGCCACCCGCTGCTCCGCATTCTGCAGGCGACCGATGAGGCCGCGCAGGAATACGCGGTTGAAGCGCAGCTGGCAGGATGCCGAGACCTGCTCGAGCAGTGTCGAGCTCACCTTGAGCACCGTGACGGGCCCGTTCGCCTTCACGGTCGCCGTGCGCTTGGCGCCCTGCACGTAGCTCGTCTCGCCGAAGCAGTCACCACTCTCGAGCACGCCGAGGCGCCGTCCATGGCGCTCGACGACGCACTCGCCGGCTACGACCACGTAGAACCGGTCGTCCATCTCGCCTTCCTTGACGATCTCCTCGGACCCCGCGTAATCCTGCCAGTTGCTCGCGCGCAGCACTTCCCAGATCTCGGCGTGCGAGAACTCGTGGAAGAACTTCAGGCGCCGGAGCGTTGCGAACTGTTCCTGCTGGTCGATGCGCGCGTAGCGCTGGCGCAGCTTCTGGTGCACGCGCGTCAGTTCGGCCGCGAGGTCGAGTCCGCTCTTGTAGCGCTTCTCCGGGTTCTTCTGCAGCGCCATCGCGACCACGGTCTCGAGTTCCTCGGGCACGTCGGGCGCGAGCGTGTGGATCGGCGCCGGCGTCGCATAGACGATCTGGTGCAGGAGCTTTGCGAGGTTGCCGGCGCGAAACGGCCGCACCCCCGACAGCAGCTCGTACATCACCGCACCGAGCGAATAGAGGTCCGAGCGGTTTGTCAGCTCGAGACTCTGCACCTGCTCGGGCGACATGTAGGACGGGCTGCCCGCGATCCCTTCGATGCGCGAGATGTCCGAATCGGCGACGAGCGCGATGCCGAAATCGATGATGCGCACGTCGCTGTCCTGCGTCAGCATGATGTTCGACGGCTTGATATCGCGATGGATCACGCCGCGCGAGTGCGCGTAGTTCAGCGCCTTGGCGCACTTGTAGACGATCTCGACGACGTCGTCGACGCGCAGCAGGTTGTCGGACTTGCAGTACGCCGCGAGCGTGCGTGCGCCGTGCACGTGCTCGGTGACGATGTAACAGTGGCCGTTCTCCTCGCCGGCGTCGTAGATCGGCAGGATGTGCGGGTGCTGCAGCATGCCGACCATGTGCGCTTCGGAGAGGAACATCTTGCGCGAGATCCGCGCCCGCTCCTCGTCGCCGCCCGAGTCGATGTTGTACACCTTGATCGCGACATCGCGACCGTAGTACGGGTCGTGCGACAGGTACACCGTGCCGGTGCTGCCCTTGCCGACCTCGTTGACGATCACGTACTTGCCGATCTTGTCGGGAATCCTGCCGTTCGGCAGCGTCTTGTGGGCCGGCGTGGACATCGCGCGCCAGAATATGTGGGGCGCGCCGGGGCGATCTGTGATGCGCCTCGCGGATCGCCGGGGGGCGCTGCACGCTGTGACGCAGGGCGTCAGCGCGCGAAGTGGTCGAACCCCGAATGCGAGAACTCGATCACACTGTCGCCGCGGCAGACCGCAAGCCCGCGGCCCTCGGCCAGCCGGCCGATGGCCGTACAGGCGAGGCCTTCGAGTTCGGGCACACGCGCCGGCGGAACCGTGAAGCACAATTCGTAGTCGTCGCCGCCGGTCAGCGCGAAATGCTCGGCGGCGGCGCGCCCCGCGACCTCCAGCAGCGGCGCCGACAGCGGCAACTGCGTGACATCGACCCGCGCGCCGCAGCCGCTCGCCAATGCGAGCTTCGACAGATCGCCCGCGAGCCCGTCGGAAAGGTCGATGCACGCACTCGCGACGCCACGGAGCCGCTCGCCGATGGCGCAGCGAGGCGCGGGAAAAAGGAAGCGTTCGCGCAAGGCCGCGAGCGCCGCAGCGTCGGCGGTTGCCGGTGTGCGCAGGCGCCCCTGCAGCAGCGCGAGCCCGCACGCGGCATCCCCCGGCGTCCCCGTGACATACACGAGGTCGCCCGGGCGCCCGCCACTGCGCAGCAGCGCGGCACTGCGGGGCACGGTGCCGAGTACCTGCACCGTGACGGCGAGCGGTCCCGACGTCAGGTCGCCGCCGACGAGCTGCACATCGTGCGCGTGCGCGAGCATGCCGAAGCCGGCCGTGAACTCCGCAAGCCAGCGCTCGTCCGCCTCGGGCAGCGTCAGCGCGAGCAGCGCCCATGCGGCAGTGGCGCCCATGGCCGCGACGTCACTCAGGTTCACCGCGAGCGCACGATGCCCGATCGAGCGCGCCGGGCTGCCTGCCGGAAAGTGCACGCTTTCGACGATCGTGTCGACGACGGCAACGAGATCGTGACCGGCCGGCGGCGCGAGCACGGCGCCGTCGTCACCGACACCGACCGGCACGTCCCGCCGCGCACCGATGTCGCGGAAAAACCGGTCGATCAGTGCAAATTCGCCGGACGGCATCGATGCGGCGCTCAGTGCTCGTCGCGACGCAGGTCCCGCGCCGCCCGGTCGAGCACCGCGTTCACGTACTTGTGGCCGTCGGTCGCACCGAAGCGGCGCGCGAGGCCGACGCCTTCGTTGATCACGACCCGGTAGGGCACATCGGGCCGCGCCGAGAGCTCGTAGAGCCCGATCAGCAGCACTGCGTGCTCGACCGGATCGAGC
Organism: Steroidobacteraceae bacterium; assembly: GCA_019187185.1. Lineage (GTDB taxonomy): Bacteria > Pseudomonadota > Gammaproteobacteria > Steroidobacterales > Steroidobacteraceae > CADEFQ01. The sequence goes on from JABAQU010000020.1 coordinate 35,878, forward strand.
TCCGAGGGTGCGCGATCGATGTACGGCCCGAGCGCGGCGTCCCAGCGCACACCGTCTTCCGCGACCCCGCGGACCAGCGCGTCGAAGTATTCGCGGTCGGCCTTCGGCATGTCGTCCGCGGCGGCGAACTCCTGCAGCAGGTCCTGCCAGGGTCCCGCATTGACCTGCCAGCGATAGAGGGCCTGCACCGCCAGCCTGCGTGCCACGGCGCGCCGGTTCGTGGCGACCCGCGCTGCCGTCAGCGCACGACTCACGACAGCCTCGGCAGCAGGTTCGCCATTTCGATCGCGCCACACATCGCCTCGCCGCCCTTGTTGCCGGCGCGCACGGCCGCGCGCTGCACGGCCTGCTCGACGTTCTCCACGGTCAGCACGCCGAACATCACGGGCACGCCCGTGTCGAGCGCGACCTGCGACAGGCCCCGCGCGCACTCGCCGGCGACAAAGTCGAAATGCGCGGTGTCGCCGCGTATCACGCAGCCGAGCGCCACGACCGCCGCGAAGCGGCCGCTCACTGCGCATTGCCGCGCCGCGACCGGCAGCTCGAAGGCGCCCGGCACGCGTGCGACCACGAGCCGGTCCGGTGCGCCGCCGCAGCGTTCCCAGGCCTCCACGGCACCGCGCAGCAGGCTCGCCACGATGAAATCGTTGAAGCGCGCCGCGACGATCGCGACGGACAGGTGCGCAGCAGACAACTCGCCGGTGTGGACGGGGGGCATGCGCGCAGTATAGCGGGGGCGGCCCGTCAGCCGTCGTCGTCGACGTAACCTTCTATCTCGAGGCCGAAGGCCGAAATGCCGTGCATCTGCTTCGGCGCCGACAGCACCTGCATGCGCGTGACACCGAGGTCTTTCAGGATCTGCGCGCCCACCCCGAAGGTCCGCAGCACCTCGCCGGCCGCCGCGGGCGGGGGTGGCTCGCCGTCGTGGATCGACGCGATCAGGTCGCGCGGCGTCTCGTTCCGTCGCAGCACGACGACGACGCCGCAACCCTCGCGCGCGATTCGCGCGAGCGCGGCGCGCAGCGTCCACGCGCGCGGCGCACCGATCTCGGCACCGAGCACGTCGCGCAGCGTGTCGGCGAGATGCACGCGCACGAGTGGTGCGCGCCGGCCACTCACGTCGCCGCGCACGAGCGCGAGGTGCACGTCGCGCTGCACGTGATCCTCGAACGCGAGCAGGCGGAATTCGCCGAACTCGGTGTTGACCATGCGCTCGGCGATGCGCTCGACCGAGCGCTCGTTGCGCAGCCGGTAACGGATCAGGTCCGCGATCGTGCCGATCTTGAGGCCATGGTGGCGCGCGAAGGCCTCGAGCTGCGGGCGTCGCGCCATCGTGCCGTCGTCGTTCATCACCTCGACGATCACCGCCGCGGGCTCGAAGCCCGCGAGGCGCGCAAGATCACACCCGGCTTCGGTGTGGCCGGCGCGCGTCAGCACGCCACCTGGCTGCGCCATGATCGGAAAAATGTGCCCCGGCTGGCGCAGATCCTCCGGGCCCGCGTCCGCCCGCACCGCCGTACGCACCGTATGGGCCCGGTCGTAAGCCGAGATTCCCGTCGTGACGCCTTCGGCGGCCTCGATCGACAGCGTGAAATTCGTGCGCTGCTCGCGCTGCGTGCTGCTCACCATCAGCGGCAGCCGCAGCTGCCGGCAGCGCCCGGCCGTCAGTGTGAGGCAGATGAGCCCGCGGCCGTAGCGCGCCATGAAGTTGATGTCCTCCGGGCGCACCTTCTCCGCCACCATGACGAGATCGCCTTCGTTCTCGCGATCCTCGTCGTCCATGATGAGCACCATGCGCCCGGCCGTGAGGTCGGTGAGGATTTCCGCAATGCTGTTCAGTTCCATCGGTCAGCCTTCTCCGAGACGCTCGACATAGCGGGCGACCTGGTCCACCTCGAGGTTCACGCGCCGGCCCGCCCGCCACTCGCCGAGCGTCGTCACGGCCTGCGTGTGCGGCACGAGGTTCACATCGAACGTGTCGCCCTGCACCCGATTGACGGTGAGACTCACGCCGTCGACACACACGGAGCCCTTGCGCGCGATGTAACGCGCGAGCGCCGCCGGCACGCGGATCGCGACCCGCACCGAACGCGCGTCGGGCTCGATCGACAACACCTCGGCCACGCCATCGACATGCCCCGACACGAGATGCCCGCCGAGGGGCTCGCCCGCGCGCAGCGCCGGCTCGAGGTTGACGCGCGTGCCCGCTTCAAGCCCGCCGAGCGTCGTGACCGCGAGCGTTTCGCGTGACACGTCGGCCGCGAACTCGTTCGCGCCGATGCGCGTCACGGTGAGGCACACGCCGTCGACCGCAATGCTGTCGCCTGCGCGCGTCGTCGCGAGCGGGAGTCGATCGACCGCCACCACGAACTCCACATCGCCGCTCCGCGGCGTCACCGCGCGCACCGTGCCGACATCCTGAATGATACCCGTGAACATGTTCAAAGCCGCTCCGGTGTGAGCCGCAGGCGCAGGTCGTTGCCGAGCGCTTCGATGCCCGTGATCGCGAATCGTGGCGCCGCATCGAGCCGCTCGAGGGCGGGCCAGGCCGCGAGCGGCCTTGCCGCGGGTCCGAGCAGCGTCGGCGACAGGTAGTGCAGCCACTCATCGACGAGCCCGGCCTCGAGCAGTGCACCGGCGAGCGTGGGCCCCGCCTCGACCAGCACTTCATTCATCGCGAGCTCCCCGAGCCGATGCAGCGCGGCGGCAAGATCGACGCGTGGCGCCCCGTGGATCGCCTCGATTCGCGCACCGCGCTCCGCGAGGGCGCCGGCCGCTCCGGGGGCAGCGACGGCGTCCGCCGCATGCATCACGATCACGGCGCCCGGCGCATCGAACAGGCGTGCCGTCGGCGGCGAGCGCAGTCGCGAGTCGATGATCACGCGGGCCGGTGCGCGCTGCACGGGGTGCGTGCGGCGCACGTCGAGGCGCGGATCATCGGCGAGCAAAGTCCCGATGCCGGTCAGCACCGCGGAACTGCGGGCGCGCCAGGCATGCACGTCGGCGCGCGCGGCCTCCCCGGTAATCCACCGGCTCGCGCCGCTCGCGAGCGCCGTGCGGCCGTCGAGACTGGCCGCGGACTTCAGCCGTACCCAGGGCCGGCCGGTGCGCATGCGCTTGACGAAGCCCGGATTCTGCGCGAGCGCCTCCGCCTCGAGCAGCCCGTGCGCGACCTCGATACCAGCCGCCGCGAGCCGGTCTGCCCCGCCGCCGTTCACGTGCGGATTCGGGTCGCGCAGCGCGAACACGACACGCGCAACGCGCGACGCGATCAGTGCATCGGTGCACGGCGGCGTGCGTCCGTGGTGGCAGCAGGGTTCGAGCGTGACATAGGCGGTGGCCCCCGCTGCCTGCGCGCCCGCTGCGCGCAGCGCGACGACTTCTGCATGGGCTTCGCCGGCGCGCTCGTGCCAGCCTTCGCCGACGATCGTCTCGCCACGGGCGATCACGCAACCGACGCGCGGATTCGGATCGGTCGTCTCGAGGCCGCGCTCCGCGAGCTCGAGCGCGCGGCGCATCGCGTGCGCATCGAAGGCCGTGAATGCGCCCGTCACCGCTCGTCCTTTGCATCGCCCGCGTCGCCGCCGGGCAGGAGCGGCAACTGGTCGCGATTGTCCGCGCGCCGGCGCGGATGGCGGCGCAGGCGCTCGACCTCGTCGCGAAAGGCCTCGACGTCCTGGAAACTGCGGTACACCGACGCAAAGCGCACGTACGCCACTTCGTCGAGATGCCGCAGTTCCTCCATCACGTACTCGCCGATGGCGCGCGACGCGACCTCGCGCTCACCGAGGCTGCGCAGCCGGCTGCAGATGTGCGTCACGGCCGCTTCGATCGCTTCCTGCGACACGGGGCGCTTCTCGAGCGCCTTGACGATGCCGTGGCGCATCTTCTGCTCGTCGAAGGGCTCGCGGCTGCGATCCGATTTCACGACGAGCGGCATCACGAGTTCGGCCGTCTCGAAGGTCGTGAACCGTTCGGCGCATTGCAGGCACTCGCGGCGGCGGCGGATCTGGCGACCCTCGCCGGCGAGCCGCGAATCGGTCACTTTCGTCTCGTCATGGCCGCAGAACGGGCAGTGCATGGTGCCCCCCGCGCGGGCGCGTCACGCGCCGTAGACGGGAAACCGCCGGCACAGCGCGAGGACCTCGGCGCGCACCCGCGCGACGACGGCGTCGCCGCCACCCGCATCGAGCACGTCGGCGATCCAGTTCGCGACGGTCTCGACTTCGGCCTGCCGGAAGCCCCGCGTGGTCGAGGCCGGCGTGCCGATGCGCAGGCCGCTCGTGATCATCGGCGGCCGCGGGTCGTTCGGCACGGCGTTCTTGTTGACCGTGATGTTGGCCCGCCCGAGCGCGGCGTCGGCGTCCTTGCCCGTGATCGCCTTGTCCGACAGGTCGACGAGGAACAGGTGATTGTCGGTGCCGCCGGACACGACGCGATAGCCGCGCGCGGCGATGCGCGCACACATCGCGCGGGCGTTTGCCAGCACCTGCTGCTGGTACGCCGTGAACTCGGGTTGCAGCGCCTCGAGCAGTGCAACCGCCTTCGCGGCGATCACGTGCATCAACGGGCCGCCTTGCGTACCCGGAAACACGAGCGAATTGAACTTCTTCGTGAGCTCGGGATTCTCGCGCGCGAGGATGAGTCCACCGCGCGGCCCGCGCAGCGTCTTGTGCGTGGTCGTCGTCACGGCGTCGGCATGCGGCAGCGGGTTCGGGTAAATGCCGGCCGCGACGAGCCCCGCGACGTGCGCCATGTCGACGAAGAGGTACGCGCCGACTTCATCTGCGACCTTGCGGAACATCGCCCAGTCGATCACGCGCGAGTACGCCGAAAAGCCCGCCACGATCATGCGCGGCTTCTCGGCCCGCGCGATGCGCGCGAGCTCGTCGTAGTCGATCTCGCCGTTGTCCGGCCGGATCCCGTACTGCACCGCCCGAAACAGCTTGCCCGAGAAGTTGACCTTCGCGCCGTGGGTCAGGTGGCCGCCGTGGTCGAGACTCATGCCGAGGATCGTGTCGCCCGGCTGGCACAGCGCGAGATACACCGCCGCATTCGCCTGCGACCCCGAATGCGGCTGCACGTTGGCATAGGCCGCGCCGAACAGCTTCTTCGCCCGCTCGATCGCGAGCGTCTCTACAATGTCGACGAACTCGCAGCCACCGTAATAGCGCTTGCCCGGATAGCCCTCGGCGTACTTGTTGGTCAGCACGGACCCCTGCGCCTCGAGCACGCGCGGGCTCGCATAGTTCTCGGACGCGATCAGCTCGATGTGGTCTTCCTGGCGGCGGCGCTCGCCGTCGATGGCGGCGGCGAGTTCGGGGTCGAAATGCGCGATATCCAGGGAAGACCGGAACATGAGCTGTGCTTTCGGCGCGGCGGGAAACCCGGGGAAGCGCGCATTCTACCCGAACGCACGGCAGGCCGTGATCAGGCGGCGAGGCCTTCCACGACGTTGTTCCATGCGGTGGCGAGATTCGCCCGGTTGTAGCCGCCGCCGCCGAGCGCGAGCACGCGGCCGTGGCCGAGCCGGTCGGCGAGCGCGGCGAGATCCCGCGCCGCGCGGGCATGCGCCCCCGGCGTGAACTCGAGATGCGTGATCGGGTCGCCGGCGACGCTGTCCGCCCCACACTGCAGGATGATGAACTCGGGGCGCGCGGCCTCGACGAAGGCGAGGAGACGTGGCCACTCGGCGCCGAAAATCGCATCGTCGGCGCCGGCGGGCACCGGAATGTTGAGCTTGGTGCCCGCCGCCGGGCCGCGGCCCCGCTCATCGGCCGCGCCGGTGCCGGGATAGAGCGTGCGTCCGTCCTCGTGGATGTCGGCGATCGCGAGCTCCGGATCGTCCTCGTAGGCGTAGAACACGCCGTCGCCGTGATGCGCGTCGATGTCGACATAGGCGATGCGCGCGATGCCGTGCTCGCGCCGCAGCACCTCGATCGCGACGCCGATGTCGTTGAACACGCAGAAGCCGGCCGCATGGTCGCGTGCCGCATGATGCAGCCCCGCGATCGGCACGAAGGCGCGCCGCGCGACGCCTCCCATCACCGCGCGCATCGCGACCAGCGTCGCACCGACGACATGGGCCGATGCCTCGTAGACACCGCGAAAGGCGGGCGTGTCGCCGCCGTCGAGGCAGCCCTGCCCGGTGGCCGAGCGTTCGCGCACGAAATCGACGTACTGCGGCGTGTGAAACAGCAGGATCTCATCGGCCGCCGCTGGCGCGGGCGGCGCCACGCTCACGCGCGCATCGAAGGCGCGCGACTCGAACTGCCGGGCAAAAGCGTCGTGGCGGTCGATGCCGAACGGATGACCCTCGGGAAACCCATAACGGGCGATACCTTCGCCCATGACGACGAGCACCGATGCCACGGCCGCGAAGCCTAGCACAGTGCGCGCGGCTACCCCATAATGCCGCGCCCCACCCCACCGACCGGTTTTTCATGGCGCAATACATCTACACGATGAATCGCGTCTCGAAGGTCGTGCCGCCGAAGCGCACGATCCTGCGGGACATCAGCCTGTCGTTCTTCCCCGGCGCCAAGATCGGCGTGCTCGGGCTGAACGGCGCGGGCAAGTCGACGCTGCTGCGGATCATGGCCGGCATCGACACGAACATCGAGGGCGAAGCGCGCCCGCAGTCCGGCATCCGGGTCGGCTATCTGCCCCAGGAACCGCAGCTCGATCCCGCGAAGACCGTGCGCGAGGAGACCGTGCTCGGCCTCGGCGAAACCTTCGCGCAGCTCTCGCGCTTCAATGAGATCAGCGAAAAGTTTGCCGAGCCGATGTCGGACGACGAGATGTCCGCGCTGCTCGAGGAGCAGGCGAAGCTGCAGGATGCGATCGACGCCGCCGGCGGCTGGGAGATCGAGCGCAAGCTCGAGATCGCGGCCGACGCACTGCGCCTGCCGCCGTGGGACGCCAGGATCGACAAGCTCTCGGGCGGCGAGAAGCGGCGCGTGGCGCTCTGCAAGCTGCTGCTGTCGGCGCCCGACATGCTGCTGCTCGACGAGCCGACGAACCACCTCGACGCCGAATCGATCGCCTGGCTCGAGCGCTACCTCGAGGAGTACCCGAGCACGGTGATCGCGGTCACGCACGACCGCTACTTCCTCGACAACGTGGCGCAATGGATCCTCGAGCTCGACCGCGGCCACGGCATCCCGTGGCAGGGCAACTATTCGTCGTGGCTCGAACAGAAGGAGAAGCGGCTCGCCCTCGAGGAACGCGAACGCGAAGCGCTGAGGAAGACCCTCGAACGCGAGCTCGAATGGGTGCGCCAGAACCCGAAGGCGCGCCAGGCGAAGAGCAAGGCGCGCCTCGCGCGCTACGAAGAGCTCGCATCGAAGGAGTTCCAGGAACGCAACGAGACGAACGAGATCTACATCCCGCCGGGCGAGCGCCTCGGCGATCTCGTGATCGAGGCGAAGAACCTCCGCAAGGGCTACGGCGAGCGCCTGCTGATCGACAACCTGTCGTTCAACCTGCCGAAGGGCGGCATCGTCGGCATCATCGGCCCGAACGGCGCCGGCAAGACCACGCTCTTTCGCATGTTGACCGGCGGGGAGCAGCCGGACGCCGGCGAGATCCGCGTCGGCCCGTCGGTGAAGCTCGCGTATGTCGACCAGTCACGCCACTCGCTCGACGACAGCAAGACCGTGTTCGCGGAGATCTCCGGCGGGCAGGACATCATCCGTGTCGGCAACTACGAAACGGCCGCGCGCGGCTACGTCGGCCGCTTCAATTTCCGCGGCACGCAGCAGCAGCAGCTGATCGGCGAGCTGTCGGGTGGCGAGCGCAACCGCGTGCACCTCGCGAAGGTGCTGCGCTCCGGCGGCAATGTGCTGTTGCTCGACGAGCCGACCAACGATCTCGACATCGAGACGCTGCGTGCGCTCGAGGATGCGCTGCTCAATTTCCCGGGCTGCGCCGTCGTGATCTCGCACGATCGCTGGTTCCTCGACCGCATCGCGACCCACATCCTCGCGTTCGAGGGCAACTCCGAAGTCGTGTACTTCGAAGGCAACTACCAGGAGTATGTGGAGGACTTCAAGCGCAGGAAGGGCGCCGACGCCGCGCAGCCGCACCGGATCCGCTACAAGCCGCTGACACGATGAGCGGCGGGTGGCCGGCAGCTGCCGTTCGCCGCCCACCGTTCGCTCCCTGTATCATCCGGCGATGACAGCCACGGCACTCGACGGCAGGTCCCTCACGCTGCAGATCCTCGCGAACGACGCGCAGAAGCCGCGCGCGTTCACGCTCGCTCCCGAGGCCCGCGTGCGCCTCGGCGAGTCCGCGCGGCAGGTTGCGGCCGCCGCGCAGGGCGAGGCCGCGGTCTACGGCATCAACACGGGCTTCGGCGCCTTCGCGAACCGCCGCATCGAACGCAGCGCCGTCGCGGCGCTGCAGGTGAATCTCGTGCGCAGCCACGCCTGCGGGGTCGGCGAGCCACTGCCCGATGCGATCGTGCGGCGCATGATGATCCTGAAGGCCAACAGCCTCGCGACGGGCTGCTCGGGCGTGCGGCCCGAGGTGATCGACGCGATCCTCGCGCTCGTCGACGCGAACGTGCTGCCGGTCGTGCCGCGCCTCGGCTCGGTGGGCGCCTCGGGCGACCTCGCGCCGCTCGCGCATCTCGCGCTCGCGCTGATCGGCGAAGGCGAAGCGCGGCACCGCGGCCGCACACTCACCGGCGTCGAGGTGCTGCGCGCGGCCGGCATCGAGCCGATCGTGCTCGAAGCGAAGGAAGGGCTCGCGATCCTGAACGGCACGCAGCTCTCCTGCGCGCTCGCCATCGAGGGCCTCTTCGCCGCGCAGAACCTGCTCGCGGCGTCGATCGCGGCGGGCGCACTCACCGTCGAGGCGCTCGCCGGCAGCCACGCACCGTTCGACGCGCGCATCCACGACGCACGCGGCCTGCCGGGCCAGATCGAGGTCGCACACCGGTTCCGCACCTGGCTGTCGGACAGCGAGATCCACAGGAGCCACGCGGACTGCGATCGCGTGCAGGACCCTTACGCGGTACGCTGCATGCCGCAGGTGCTCGGCGCGTTCGCCGACACGCTCGCGCACGCGCGCACCGTGCTCGAACGCGAGGCGAATGCCGCGACCGACAATCCGCTGGTGTTCGGCGCCGACATCCTCTCCGGCGGCAACTTCCACGCGGCGCCCCTCGGCTATGTCGCGGACTTCATGGCGATCGCGACCGCCGATGCGGCATCGATGTCGGAGCGGCGCATCGATCTCCTCGACCGCCGCGTCAATCCGCGCCTCACGATGTTCATGGCGGACCACCCGGGGCTCGAATCGGGCTTCATGATCGCGCACGTGTCCGCGGCGGCACTCGCCTCGAGCGTCAAGGCCCTCGCGCATCCGGCCTCCGTCGATTCGATCCCGACATCGGCCGGGCAGGAGGACCACGTCAGCATGGCGCCCTGGGCCGGCGAGAAGCTGCTGACGATCTGCGAACGCACGGCGGCCGTGCTCGGGATCGAGTTCATCGCCGCGGCGCACGCCATCGACGTGATGCCCCCGCTGCACACGAGCGCGAAACTCGAGGCCCTGCACGCCCGCATCCGCGAGCGCGTGCCGTTTCGCCGCGAGGACCATCGCCTCGACCGCGACATCGCCGCGATGCAGGAACTCGTGCGCACAGGCGCGCTCGCCGCCGCCTGAGCGGTCACCCCGCCCTGGCGATGCGCCTCAGTCGACCCAGACGCGCGCGTTGCGGAAAAGGCGCATCCAGCCGCTCGCCTCGCCGGCGTCGCGCGGGTGCCAGGAGTTCTGGACGTAGCGGAACGAGCGCTCGGGATGCGGCATCGTGAGCGTCACGCGCCCGTCGGCATTGGTGATCGCGCCGATGCCGCGCGGCGAGCCGTTCGGATTGGCGGGGTAACGCGTCGCGACTTCGCCCGCATGATCGACGTAGCGGAAGGCGGTGAGTCCAGCCGCCGCAAAGGTGGCCTCGGCCGCGGCCGACGCGAACTCCGCGCGACCCTCGCCGTGCGAGACCGCCACCGGGAAGCGTGAGCCGGCCATCCCGGAAAACAGCACCGACGGCGACTCGACGATCTCGACGAGCGAGAAGCGCGCTTCGAACTGTTCGCTGCGGTTCCTGACGAAACGCGGCCAGTGCGTGGCGCCCGGCACCAGCGACTGCAGCGCGGAGAGCATCTGGCAGCCGTTGCAGACGCCGAGCGTGAACGTATCGGGCCGCGTGAACCACGCCACGAACTCGTCGCGCAGGCGCGCATGGAACAGGATCGACTTGGCCCAGCCCTCGCCCGCCCCGAGCACGTCGCCATAAGAAAAGCCGCCGCAGGCGACGAGGCCGCGGAAGTCCGTGAGCTGTCGCGCGCCCGACAGCAAGTCTGTCATGTGCACGTCGTGTGCCTCGAATCCGGCGCGGTCGAGCGCCGCGGCCATCTCGACCTCGCTGTTGACACCCTGCTCGCGCAGCACCGCGACGCGCGGCCGCACGCCGCGCGCAATGTACGGCGCCGCGATGTCCTCATCCGGATCGAACGTGAGCGCAACGCTGAGTCCCGGGTCGGCCCCGTCGCAGCTCGCGGCAAACTCTTCGTCGGCGCAATCCGGCTCGTCGCGCAGCCGGCGCATGGCATGAGAGGTGCGCGACCACGCCTCGCGCAGTTCGCGCCACGGCAGGTCGAGCGCGAGTCCACCAGCGACGATCCGCACCTGCATCGCCGCGGACGGCGCGCCGATGTCGCGCGCAGCGTCCGCGAGGCCGTGCGCGCCCAGAACGGCGAGCACGGCCGTGCACGCCGCTGCCGGCACCTGCAGCACGACGCCGGGCTCTTCTGCAAAGAGCTGCGCAACTGCGGCGCCATCGGTCGCGGGCAGCACGATGTCGAGCCCGCAGTGGCCGGCAAAGGCCATCTCGACGAGCGTCACGAAAAGCCCGCCGTCCGACACGTCGTGATAGGCGAGTACATGCCCCGCCGCTCGCAGTTCGCGCAGCGCCGCTGCGAAGGCGACGAGGCGCGCCGGATCGTCGAGATCGGCGGGCTCGTCGCCGAGTTCGCCGTGCACCTGCGCGAACACCGATCCGCCGAGGCGTTGCCGGCGGCCCGAGAGACCGACGTGCACGAGGCGCGTGCCGCCGGCATCCCGGCGCAGGACGGGTGTCAGCGTGTGGCGAGCATCGGCGACCGGCGCGAACGCCGAGACGATCAGCGACACCGGCGCGACGACGGCCCGTTCCTCCCCGGCGCCGTCCGGCGCCTCGCGCCACACCGTCTTCATCGACAGGGAATCCTTGCCGACCGGAATGGCGATGCCGAGCGCCGGGCACAACTCCTCGCCCACCGCCCTCACGGCGGCATAGAGCGCGGCATCCTCGCCCGGCTCGCCGCAGGCGGCCATCCAGTTTGCGGACAGGCGGATGTCGCCGAGCGCGGCCACGTCGGCCGCGAGGATGTTGAGCACGGCCTCAGCGACGGCGAGGCGCCCCGAGGCCGGTGCATCGAGCACCGCGACCGGCGTGCGCTCGCCCATCGCCATCGCCTCGCCCGCATGACCCTCGTAGTCGGCGAGCGTCACCGCGACGTCGGCCACCGGCACCTGCCAGGGCCCGACCATCTGGTCGCGGCTCACGAGACCGCCGACCGTGCGATCGCCGATCGTGATCAGGAAGGTCTTGTCGGCTACGGCGGGGAACTGAAGGACGTGCAGCGCGGCCTCGCGCAGGGCCACCGCATCCGTGATACGCGCCGCGGCCGCGAGCGGCACGCAGGGCGGCGCGATCGCGCGCACATCGCGCAGCATGCGCGGCGGCTTGCCGAGCAGCACGTCGATCGGCATGTCGACGACATTCGTGCCGAGGTGCCAGTCGTGCACGACGAGCTGGCCGCTGTCGTCGATGTCGCCGATCACGGCGTACGGCGCGCGTTCGCGCACGCACAAGGCGTCGAACAGCGCGAGGTCGCCCGGCGCGATCGCGAGCACGTAGCGCTCCTGCGCCTCATTGCACCAGATTTCCATCGGGGTCATGCCCGGCTCGTCGTTCGGCACGTCGCGCAGTTCGATGCGCGCGCCGCGCCGGCTGTGCGCGACGACTTCCGGGACGGCATTGGAGAGCCCGCCCGCGCCGACATCGTGGATCAGCAGGATCGGGTTGGCCGCACCCATCGCCCAGCAGCGGTCGATCACTTCCTGCGCACGGCGCTGCATCTCGGGATTGCCGCGCTGCACGGACGCGAAATCGAGCGCCGCACTCGAACTGCCGCTGCCGACGGACGACGCCGCGCCGCCGCCGAGCCCGATCAGCATCGCGGGGCCCCCGAGCACGACGATCTTCGCACCGACCGGCACTTCGCCCTTCTCGACGTGAGGGCGGCGCACATTGCCGAGCCCGCCCGCGATCATGATCGGCTTGTGGTAGCCACGCAGGCGCCCCGGTGGATCGCCGGCGCCGCGCAGTTCGAAATTGCGGAAGTACCCGCAGATGTTCGGCCGGCCAAACTCGTTGTTGAACGCCGCCGCGCCGATCGGCCCCTCGAGCATGATCTCGAGCGCCGACGCGATGCGGTCCGGCTTGCCGAACGGCGTCTCCCACGGCTGCAGCAGGCCCGGCAGGCGCAGGTGCGAGACCGAGAATCCCGCAAGGCCCGCCTTCGGCTTTGCGCCGAGCCCCGTCGCACCCTCGTCGCGGATTTCGCCACCGGCCCCGGTTGCGGCGCCGGGGAACGGCGAGATCGCGGTCGGGTGGTTGTGCGTCTCGACCTTCATCAGGATGTCGATCGGCTCGCGGCTGCGCTGGTAGGCGCCGCCCTGCGGCGCGGCGAACCAGCGCGCACCCTGCGCACCCTCGATCACCGCCGCATTGTCACGATAAGCCGAGAGCACGCCGCGCGGGCTCTTCGCGTGCGTGTTGCGGATCATCGCGAACAGCGATTTCGCCTGACGCTCACCGTCGATGATCCAGTCGGCGTTGAAGATCTTGTGGCGGCAATGCTCGGAATTCGCCTGCGCGAACATCACCAGTTCGACGTCGGTCGGATCGCGGCCGAGGCGGTCGAACGCCGCGAGCAGGTAATCGATTTCGTCGTCGGACAACGCGAGCGCGAGTTCTCGATTGGCATCGGCGAGCGCGACCCGCCCGCCGGCGCGCGGCACCGTGCGCAAGGCGCCGGGCGCGGCATGGGCAAAGAGTGTCGCGAGTTCGTCGCGCGCGAAGAACGCCGCTTCCGTCATGCGGTCGTGGAGCGGCGCGGCGAGGCGCGCGAGCGCCGCCCGATCGAGCGCATCGACACCGGCGAGGCGATACTCGATGCCACGCTCGATGCGCGCGATGTCCCCGAGATCGCACACGCGCGCGATGTCGGTCGCCTTGCTGGCCCACGGCGACACGGTGCCCGGCCGCGGTGCGACGATCACGACGCGGCCGGTCGCGACCGCCCGATTCGCGGTCACCCGCGGACCATACGTCAGCAGCGACTCGAGCACCTGTCGCGCGGCGGCGTCGGGCTCGCGCCGCACGTCGACGATGTGCAGGAAGCGCGCGTCGATCGCGCTCACGCGCCGTTCGAGCGCCCGCAGGCGTTCGAGCAGCTTCGCGAGTCGAAACGGGGATAGTGCGGGTGCGCCTTCGAGTACCAGCATCGTGCGAGCGACCTACTTGCGCGGTCCCTCGCTGCCGGGAGGCGGGGAATAGATGGGGCCCGGAAACTGCGCGATGTTGCCGCCCTCGTAGGCGGAGATCTTGCTGACACCCTGCTTGCGCACTTCGTCGATGCGCAGCACCGAGTGCAGCGGCAGCCAGGTGCGCTTGACGCCCTCGAATTCGCCCTTGATGCGCTCCTCCCCGGGGTCGAGGACCACCGTCGAGCGCTCGCCGAAGATGAGTTCTTCTATCTCTATGAATCCAAAGAGATTTCCGTGCTGGACCTTGCGGGCATATACCTCGTAGACCTTGCCCTGGTTGACGAACATGACCTTGAAAATGTGACTGGCTGCCATCGGAACCGGTGGATCGCTTGTTAATTTAGGCGCTCCATTATATGTCTGTACGGGCCCGCGGCGGGTCTGTGCGATGGGTCGCTCCTGCATGGCGCTCAGACTGCGTGTCGTCAGCTCCCAGCGGCGCTCTCTCGGAGAGCGCGGCACGATCGTGTTCGGCGTCGGCGGCGGCACGATCGGACGTGCGGCCGACAACGACTGGGTGTTGCCCGATCCGCTGCGTTACGTGTCGAGTTGCCATGCACGCGTGCACTTCCGCAACGGCAAGTGGCTCTTCGAGGACCTCTCGACGAACGGCACTTTCGTCAATGACCAGTCGCGCCCGATCGGCAAGCACGCGACACACGCGCTCGCGAACGGCGACCTGATCCGCATCGGCGAGTACGAACTCCTCGTCGCGATCGACACGGTGACGGACTTTCCGCCGACCGACAACGCACGCGTGGCGCTCGATGCCCTCGCGGCCCACCGCGTCGACCCGGCGGTCACCGACGGCGACATCGGCGCGTCGATCGACATGGATGCGCTGCTCAGCGCCGACCCGGCGCCGAGCGACAGCTTTCGCGCGGTCAATGCGTTTGGACAGGCCGTCGCGACACCGCTCGACCGCGACGAGGATTCGAACGTCGTGCGCCAGGCCGAAGCCGATGCCGTGTCGCGGCGCATGGCGCGCCTCGCACGCGCCGCGCGCGCCCGCGAGGCCGCGCAACCGGCGGCGTTCTTCGACGTGCAGAGCGGCCTCGCCGCGTTCTGCCGTGGCGCCGGCATCGATCCCGACCGCCTGCCCGCCGACGCCCAGACCCGCATGCTGCACCTCGCGGGGCAGGTGTTCCGCGAGGCGCTCCTCGGCCTGAAGGATCTCAGCCGCCATCACCACGAAGTGCGCAACAGCTACCGTATCGAGCTGCCGGTGTCCGCCGCGGACGAGCCGTTCCCGCTCGATCGCGGCGCGGTCGACGAACTCGTGTCGAGCGTACTGTCGAGCCACGACAGCCGCCGCATCGACGCCGTGCAGTGGTTGCGCGAACGGTTCGAGGACATGCGCAGCCACGAGAAGGCGACCGGCACTGCGCTGCGCGCGGCATTCATCGAATTCATCGACCGCCTCGACCCGAACGAACTCGAGAGCCGCTTCGACCGGGCGCTGAAGCGCGGCAAGCCCGCGGGCGGACAGCGCGCGCAGTACTGGGACCTCTACGCGGACTTCTACCGCAATATCACCGAAATGCCGGACAACCAGCTGCCGCACGTGTTCGTCGAAGCGTTCGCACGCGCGTACAGCGCGGCCCGCAAGCAGGGCAAGACGGGCGGCGGCTGAGCCGCGGCACTCGCGCCCGCCGCCTCAGTCCGGGAACTTCTCGTCCGCGTAGATTGCGATGTGCGGTGAGCCACCGGCGGCCAGGCGGCCACGGTACATGCCGAGGTCGTTGATCGCGAACGCCGGTTCACCCGCCGGCCCCATCGCGATGAGCCCGCCGTCGCCGCCGATCGCGCCGACCGACATGATCGTGTCGTGCGCCGCCGCGGCAAAGTCCTGGCCCTTGTACATCACGCGATCGCACACCTGCCTAGCCGCGCTGTCGCGGATGAAGAACTCGCCGGTGCCGGTCGCCGACACCGCGCACGCCCCGTCGCGCGCGTAGGTACCGGCGCCGATGATGGGCGAATCGCCGATGCGGCCCCAGCGCTTGCCGGTGGTGCCGCCCGTCGAGGTCGCGGCGGCGAGATGGCCCGCCACGTCGAGCGCCACCGCACCGACCGTGCCGTAGGCATGCGCGGGATCGACCGCCGCCTCGTGCTGCGCGCGCCAGCGCAGCAGTTGCTGCCAGCGCGCCTCGGTGCGAAACCAGGCGGGATCGACCTGCTCGAGGCCCTTCTCGACCGAGAACCGGTCGGCGCCCTCGCCGGCCAGCATCACGTGCGGCGAGCGCTCCATGACCGCGCGCGCGAGGCTCACGGGATGTCGCGTGCGGGTCACACCGGCGACGGCGCCCGCCTTCTGCGTCGCGCCGTCCATGATCGCCGCATCGAGCTCGTTGCGCCCGTCGGCCGTGAACACGGCGCCGCGACCGGCATTGAACCGAGGATCGTCCTCCATCACGCGCACCGCCGCTTCGACGGCATCGAGCGCACTGCCGCCGCGTTCGAGCACATCGCCGCCGGCGCGCAGCGCCGCCGCGAGCGACGCGCGATAGGCGCTGTCCTCTTCGGCAGACAAGCTCGTGCGGTCGATGACGCCCGCCCCGCCGTGGATCGCGAGCGACCAGCGCGGCACCTCGGCCATCCGCCCGTCGCGCACCGTCCACGCCCGCCGGAATGTCGGCTGCTCGACCTGCCTCGCCGGCAGATGCAGCACCGAGCCGTGCCCCACGCCTGTCACCTCGACCCGGCGCAACGTGAGCGGCTTGCCCGGCGACTGCGCCTCATCGAAAGCGCCACGGACGAGCCACGCTGCGCCTTCGGGCTCGGTCGAGTAAATGCGCGCCGTGCCGTCCGGTTCGACCGCGAGCGCGGCGCTCTCGTCGACGCCGAGACCCGCGAGCGGCGCCTTGCCCGGGGTGCCATCCGCAGCGGCGCGCAGCGCGCTCGCCTTCGCCAGGAAGGCAAACAGTCGCCCGAGCCGGTCGCGCTCCCGGAAGTGCGTGTCGGTGACGGTGCCCTTCAGCAGCGACAGGTGCAGGAAGCCGGTCTCGATCGTCACCGCCGGCCCGAGTGGGTCGGCCATCGCGTCGGGTGACTTGATGCTGCCGCCATCCATCGCGCCGTAGAGGTATTCCCCGAGGATCGCGAGCCCGGCGCTCGTGCCTCCGAGCGGCTTGCCGGCCGCGACATGCGCATCGAGTGCGGCCGCGACGGGAGTCCCCTTCCAGAAGCGTACGTAGCGGGCCTGGTCACCGCCCGCGATGAAGATGCCGTCGGCACGGGCGAGGCTCGCGAGGACCTTCGGATCGGAAGACGGTGCGCGCGCCCCAAAGACCCAGGTCTCGACCGAGGCGACGCCGCCGACCGTGTAGTAGAACTCGTCCGCGACATCGGTCGACTGCGAGGCGCGCAGCACCACGAGGTGCCCGTGCCCCGCCTTCGCGACGAACCAGCGCAGCGCATCGTAATTGCGGTCGCCGCCCCCCATCAGCAGCAGCCCGCCGCTCACGGGTGACGGTGTCGGCGCCGACGGATCGCCGACCATGAAATGGCGCAGGTCGCGCGCGAATGACGGCGCTGCGCCGAGCAGGGTGGCGGCCGCGGCGAGGATGACCGAGGCGAATGCGGTGCGCCTTGCCATGGGTTGTCTCCTTGGCTGGAACGACGAGCGATAAAGGCTCCGGCGTCTCACGAGCCGACCGGCGGACCGAGCCCCGCGAGGAGATCGCTCACGCCGCTCCACAGCACCTGCACGCCGATGCACAGGAGCAGGAAGGCCGACAGGCGCTGGATGATCACCGTGCCGGTGGGTCCGACCAGCCGCGCAACACGGTCCGAATAGCGATACAGCACGTAGATGAGTCCCGAGATGCACAGTGCCGCGACCGCGACCTGCCAGATGAAGTTGAACAGCTGGGCAATCTCGCGCGGCCGCGTCGCGCCGAGCGACACCGCCACCGCGATCGTGCCGGGACCCGTCGTGAGCGGCATTGCGAGCGGGAAGAACGCGATGCGTCGCACGGTCTCGCGCTCGGCCAGCGCCGCGGCCTTCTCTTCGCTCGCGCCCTCCGGCTTCGAGGGCACGTCATCCGGCTGGTTCAGCATACGCCAGCCCGCGGTGGCGATCACGAGACCGCCGGCAACACGCAGGACCGGGATCGAGATGCCGAAGAAACCGAGGACGTGCGCCCCGATGTACACCGAACCGATGACGATCGCGAACGCGTAGATCGCAACCCAGCGTGCGAGCTGCGCGCGGGTGCGCGCCGGGTAGTGCCGCGTGAGCGACAGGAACACGAAACTGCCGCCGATCGGGTTGATGATCGAGAACAGGGCCGGAAACGAGATCAGGAAAAAGGCCATGAATTCATCGCCTGTCGCGCTGCGCCGCGCCGTTGATCTCCCGGCTGGTCGCGACGTGCACCCACGCCTCCTCGGCGTTCTCGGCATAACGGAACAGCGATCGGTCGGCCGCATCGACCATGCCCTGCGCAACCAGCGCATCGACGCGGATCACGGATGTCCAGTACTCGCGGCCGACGAGCACGGTCGGAATGCGCGGCGCCTTGTGGGTCTGCTGCAGGGTCAGGATCTCGAACAGCTCGTCAAGCGTGCCGAAGCCGCCCGGAAACACGACGAGCGCGTTGGCCCGCATCGCGAGGTGCATCTTGCGAATCGCGAAGTAGTGGAAGCGGAACGTGAGCTCGGGCGTCGTGTACGGGTTCGGCTCCTGTTCCTGGGGCAGCGTGATGTTGAAGCCGATCGACGGCGCACCGGCGTCGGTCGCGCCGCGGTTCGCCGCCGCCATGATGCCCGGGCCGCCGCCCGTCGCGATCACGTTCTCGCGCAGGCAGCCGTCGGTGCGCAGCGCCCCACCACGCTCGGACGCGATGCGCCCGAAACGGCGGGCCTCGGCGTACCAGGCGCCCCGCTGCCCCGGGTCCTCCTCGCGGATCCGCGCGCTGCCGAACACGACGATCGTCGAGTGCACATGCCAGCGCCGCAGCGCCTCCTCGGCCTTCGAATACTCGAGCTGGAAGCGTATGCCCCGCGTCGAGTCGCCGAGCAGGTAGTCCTGGTCGAGCGCCGCGAGTCGATAGGACGGCGAGTCTTTCTGCGCCGCGTTCGAGGGCGCGCCGGCATCCTGCTGCTGCATGGACGGACGATATCGTGCCGGCACCGCCTTGGCGACCCCCGCCGGCCAGCCGTGCCGTGCACGTTGCCCGTCGTCAGGATCGGTGCTATTTTTTGCATATCACTCGATATCCAACCTAGCAAGGCCATGGACATGGGCCGAATGCCCTCCCGACTACCCCTCGCGCTGCTGCTCGCGCTGCTGCCCGCCGGATCTGCCGTGGCCGCGCAATCACCCCCTGCGCCCGACGCGCAGGCAAACAGCGCATCGGCCCGCGGCGAGACGCTCTACCTGCAGCGCTGCGCCGCCTGCCACGATCATCCGCACGACCGCATTCCGCCACGCCTGCTGCTTGGCCTGCGCTCACCGAACGCCGTGGTGCAGGCGCTCACGCATGGCAGCATGCGCCCGATGGCCGCGGGGCTCTCCGCCGATGACCTCGCCGCGCTCGCCACTTTCCTCACCGGCCGGGCTCCCGGCGAGGAGCCCGTGCCGTCCGCCAATCACTGCGCGAAGCCGGGCGCACCGGTCACCGTCGGCGCCGGCGACTGGCCGGTGATCGGCCAGGACATCGGCGGCAGCCGCTTCCAGTCCGATCCGGGGCTCGCGGCCGCGGATCTGCCCCGCCTTTCGCTGAAATGGGCCTTCGCCTACCCCGGCGGCGCATCGGGGCCGGTGCAAGTCGCCGGTGGGCGCGTGTTCCTCGCCTCGGGCAATGGCCAGGTCCATGCGCTCGATGCACGGAGCGGCTGCGGTTACTGGACTTTCGACACCGGGCGCACGGTGCGCGCCGTGGCGGTCGCGGCACTCGCCGCCGAACGAGGCGCGAACGACCGGGCCGGCGTGTTCTTCGGCGACGACCAGGGTGTCGTCACGGCGCTCGACGCCACGAGCGGCGCGCTGCTGTGGAAGACGCAGGTCGAGACGCATCCTCTGGCGCGCATCACCGCACCACCTGCGGTAGCAGGCGGCCGGGTTTTCGTGCCCGTCTCGGGCATGGAAGACCCGCTCACCCACGATCCGGGTTATGCCTGTTGCACGCATCGCGGCAGCGTCGTCGCGCTCGATGCGCAAAGCGGCAAGGTACTCTGGAAGAGCTACACCGTCGAAGAAGAACCGAAGCCGCTGCCGAAGACCGACAAAGAAGGCGTGCAGCACTTTGGCCCGGCCGGCGGCTCGATATTCACGCCCCTCGGCATCGACACCCGGCGCGGCGTCGTCTACGCGGCGACCGCGGAGGCGTACGGCCCCGAAAACCCGCCGGGCACCTACTCCGTGATCGCCTTCGACGCGAAGACGGGCGCGCATCGCTGGGAGCGGCAGTTCATGCCGGCGCAGAAGGACCGCGCACGCATCTGCCATGAAGCCGGCGAGAGCGATTGCCGCAACCTGTTCTCGATGAGCACCCAGGTGATGGTGCACACTTTGCCGGACGGTCGCGACATCCTGTACGCCGGCAGCAAGTGGGGCTGGATATACGCGCTCGATCCCGATGCCGGAGGCGAAGTACTCTGGCAGCGCAAGGTCGGTGAGGGCGGCGATCTCGGCGGGATCATGTACGGCCCCTCGGCCGACACCCACGCGCTCTATGTGCCGGTCGCCGACACGATCGTCCTGCCGCCGAAGCGCGCGGGCGGGCTCGCGGCGCTCGATCTCGCAACCGGCAAGGTCCGCTGGCGGCTCGAGTCCGAGCCGGCCCTCTGCAGCTGGCAGCCCGGAGCGCCCGCGCGCTGCGAGAACGTGAATGCCTGCGACTGCAGCAGCGCGAAGGCCGCCGCGACGACGGCCATTCCCGGCGCCGTGTTCGCGGGCGGCTGGGACGGGCACGTGCGCGCCTACGCCGCCGGCGACGGGCGGCTGCTGTGGGACGTGGACACCGCCCTCCCGCACGCCGCGGTGAACGGCATCGAGGCGCGCGGCGGGCAGGTCGGCGGGTATCCCGTCGTCGTGAGCCACGGCGCGATCTACATCACGTCCGGCGCGAGTGCGATGGGCCGGCCGGGCAACGCGCTGCTCGTGTACGGCATCGAATGAACCGGCGCGAGTACCTCGCGGGATCGGCTGCGCTGCTGGCGACCACTGCCATGGGCGGGTGCGCGAGTCGCGAGCAGTCCGCACCGTATCCAGGGCAGATGTACGACGCGGGCGAAGTACCGATCGAGGCCAGCGGGTGGACCCGCCCGAAGGGTATCCAGCCGGCCTACGCCCCCCTGCGTGCCGACGTGCAAGCGGACGTCACCATCATCGGCGCGGGCCTTGCCGGTGCATCGCTCGCGCTGCATCTCGCCGAGGCCGGCCTGCGCGTGATCGTCCTCGAGGCGCGCCAACCCGGCTGGGGCGCCTCCGGGCGCAATGCCGGACATGTGCTGCCGGTACTGAAGGATCTCAGCGTCTTCGATCCGTTCCCCGATCGCGGCCGGCGCTTCCTCGAGCTGTTCCGCGAGCATCACGCCCTCACCTTCGATCTGGCGAGGAAGCACGGCATCGAATGCGACGCCGTGCAGGCCGGTTATCTCAACGTGATGCGCGGCGAAGGCGCGTTCAGGACATTCAGCGACGAATCATCACGCCTCGAGAAGGCTTTCGGGCTGGCGGTGGAGCGGCTCGGCGCGGCGGACGTCGCCCGACTGACCGGCTCGACCTACTATCCGTTCGGCGTGCTCTACACCGATGGCGGCCGGGTCAACCCCTATCTCTTCACGAACGGCCTGGTCGCGGCTGCCGTGCGACACGGCGCCGCCGTGCATGGGGAGAGCGCAGCCCTGACGCTTGCCGCCGCCGGCAGGCGCTGGCGCGTCACGACCGCGAACGGAAGCGTCGTCGCCGACCGCGTCGTCTTCTGCACCAACGCCTACCCGACGGACATCGTTCCGGCCTTCACCGACAGTTTCTATCCGCTGACGGCGTACGCGGTCTCCACCCGCCCGCTGCCGGAGAAAGCGCGTGAGCTCGTCATGCCGTCGGGCGCGACGCTCGCCCAGGCGCCGATCGACCTCAATCCGTTCGTCGTCGACGGCAATGGCCGCATCATCACCTCGTCGATACCGAGCGCCTCGCGCCCGCAGGATGCACGCTGGCATTTCGGCCACCACCTCGCCTGGATCCACCGCACCTGGCCGGACACCCGGGGCCTGAGCATCGAGATGGAAGCGTACTGGACTGGCCGGGTCGCGCTGCGGGACCGGGAGTTTCCCGGAGTGTTCGAGGTGCGCCCCGGCGTGTACGGCCTGATGTTCTTCAACGCGTGGGGCAATCTGATGGCGCCGCTGATGGGGATGCTGCTGGCCGACGGGCTCGCGCGCGACAGCGTCGGGCGGCTGCCGTTCCCGGTGGACCGGCCCCGGCCCGTGGACAACCGCAACAAGCAGGACTTCATGATCAGGAAGTTGCTGATCCCCGCCGCGAGGCTGGGCCAGCGAATCGGTCTCATCTGAAAAGAATTCCAATCGATACTTGACAGGGGGGATAGTGAACGTGAAACCCGCAGCCAATGCACTCCTCGCAGCCATGGCGCTGGCGATCGCCGCGCACGCAGAGGACAGCACATCGACCAGCGTACGGACCGCGGCAGGGGCCGAGCCGACCTTGCAGGAAGTCACGGTCACCGCGCAGAAGCGCGCCGAACCGCTGCAGCAGGCACCGCTGGCCGTAACCGCGATCACGGCCGACGTGATCGAGGAACTCGGCATCACCAATGTCTCGGACATCGGCACGATGGCGCCGGGCTTTTCGTTCATGCCCGGCACGCTCGGCAATGCCGAGGGCGTGATGAGCATCCGCGGCATTCCGACGCCCGCCGACCCCCAGGGCACGCTCGATTCCACGATCGGCATGTATGTCGACGGCGTCTATCTCGCACGCCCGACGCTCATGGTGCTGGATCTCGCCGAGCTCGAGCGCGTGGAGGTGCTGCGTGGCCCGCAGGGCACGCTGTTCGGGCGCAACACCACGGGCGGGGCGGTCAGCATGATCACGCGTCCGCCGTCCGAGGAGTTCGAGCTGACCGAGAAGGCCGGCTTCAGCAGTTATTCCGGCCTCAGCAGCCGCACGGCGCTGCACACCGGCAATCTCTTCGGCGGGCGGCTGCGCGCCTCGCTCAGCTACCTGCACGACCAGCGCGACGGCAGCGTCGACAACACCAGCGCGCCCGACCGTCGCGACCCGGGTGCGTTCCGCAACGACGCCGCGCGCCTCGCGCTGCGGCTGCTCCCCTCCGATCGCCTGACGATCGATTACACCTTCGACTGGGCGCACATGCACAACGTGCCCGCCGCCTTCCAGTTGTTCGCCGCGACACCGGACGTGACCGACTATCTGCTGGCTTCGCCGTCGCTCGGCGGCGCGACACCCGTGATCTCGACGCGGCGCGTGGACCGTCTGACGCTCGATGATCGCAGCGCCGTCATGAGCACCCGCATCAACGGCCACGCCCTGACGGTCGCCCTGGATCTCGGCACGAGCACCTTGAAGGCGATCACCGCCTACCAGGACAGCGACCACAAGGAACCGGGTTACAACCTCGACAGTCTCGGACCCAATGTCCTCGGTCTGATGCTCGACCCGGCCACGTTCGGGTTCGCGGGCGTGGCCCCCATCCAGTTGTTCGGTGGCCAGCTGAGCGAAGGGCATCGCCAGTTCCAGCAGGAACTGACGCTGCTGTCATCGGGAACCGGGCCGTGGCAATGGGCGGCGGGCGCCTTTTACTTCAGGGAATCGATCGACTCGATGGACGCACAGGCCTTCACGTTCGTGCTGCCGCCTGCGCCGCCCGACCTGCCCATGCCGATCGGCCTGCCACTCACGGCCGCCACGAATTTCGAGTCGGTCGCGCGATCTCTTGCCGCCTATGGCCAGGTCGGCTACCGGCCCCGCGCGCTCGACGATCGCCTCGGCATCACGGTCGGTGTGCGCTACTCGCGGGACAAGCGCACGCTCGACCAGACGCAGCCCTTCGCCAACAGCGGTGAGGCCACCTTCAGCGAACCCACCGGCCACGTGAGCCTCGACTATCGCTGGACACCCGATCTCAACGGCTACCTGCGCCTCTCGCACGGCTACCGCTCGGGCGGATTCAATGTGCGATCGTTCCAGAGAGCCTTCAAGCCGGAGACCATCGACCAGCTCGAACTCGGTCTCAAGAGCGACTGGCTGCAGAAGCGGCTGCGCGTGAATGCCGCCGTGTACGCGAGCCGCTACCAGGACCAGCAGGTCAGCCGCTTCGACACCGACCTGAGCGGCGGTGCCGCCTCGATCATCGAGAATGCCGGCAAGACGAAGTATCTCGGCGGCGAGATCGAGGTGACGGCCCTGCCGATCGAAGGGTTGCAGATCTCGGGCAGCTTCAGTCATGTCGACATCGACATCACGGAAGTGCGCGCCGCGGACGGCAGCAACATCGCCGATCAATACCGGCCGGCCTACAGCCCGGAGACGACCGCCCGGGCGGCGATCGAGTACTCCTTCCCGATCGCGCCCGGCGGCAAGCTCGCGGCGCGCATCGACTGGTCGCACGAATCCGGGATCTTCTTCTTCCCGCGGGACGACGACAACCCGTTCAACAGCCTGATCAGGCGGGGTCCAACGGACCTGATGAATGCGCGGCTCAGCTGGAACGACCTCGAGATCGGCGGCTCGCGCTTGCGCCTGACGACTTCACTGTGGGTGAAAAACCTGACCGACGAGATCTACCATTCGCGCGCGATCGATTTCGGAGCGCTCGGCTTTGCGGGCATGACCTTCAGCGAACCGCGCACCTACGGGGCGGATTTCACATTGCGCTTCTGAACCGCGGGGACCACGCGCGCGGCGCTGAGGTGCGGCTCGATGAGCTTGCGCAGCGTCTCGCGCTGTCTGACGGGGATTAAGGATCAAGAGCAGATTCGACGATCCATCTGAACGTGTCACTCACTTTCATGGTGAGGTTCATCAAAACCGCACGCCGACACTTAGTCCAAAAGTGCGCGGATCGATGAAATTTGCGGTGGTCAGGCCGCCGAAGCTCGAGCCGAAATCAATGAATGTGAAGGGCTTCTTCTCGTCGAGGAGATTTCTGCCCCAAAGCGACATCTGCCATGTGCCCTCGCCCACCGCCATCTCACTCAGCACGAGGCGGGCATCGATCACCGTGCGGCTCGGTGCACGCGTATTACCGGCATTGTGACCTGCGAGGTCCACGCCACGCAGCGGATAGGGATAAATGTAGTGATCGTCCATGAATCTCGCGTCGGCAATCAGGTTGAGCCTGCCTTGGGAGCTTCCGCGCCAAGCCGTCCAGTCGAGGCTGGCGGAGGCCTGATACTTGGGTGCGTGACTGAACGCCCGGTTGTCGGCGACGTTCTCACCGGCATCGATGAACTCCTTGTACTTGGGGTCCAGATACGCAAATGAAGCCTGCGCAATGAGACTTTCGTGCAGCTTTGCTTCCGCCTCGAACTCGAGTCCGCGGATGCGTGCCCGCCCGGCATTCAGCACAAAGGACTCGAGCGCATTTCTCCCCGTGAACACCGAGAGCTGCATATCATCATGCTCGTCCCAGAAGGCCGCGATGTTCAACTGCAGGCGGTTGTCCAGCAGACGAGACTTCAGTCCCAATTCGTAGGAATCGACCGTCTCTGCGTCATAGGGATCGAGCAGCTCGTCGAGGCTGCTCGTTTCGCCGTTGAAGCCGCCCGACTTGAAGCCTCGGGCGTACTTGGCGTACAGCATCACATCCTCGAGCGGCTGGTAGCTCAACACGACGGTCGGTGTGACGTTGCTGTACTTCGCATCGGGCACGTCGCCTTCCCCGACCTCGATGACTGTGACCGGAGTGGGCACAAGACTACGCAACAGGCGGGTAATGCCTTTCTTCTCACGTGTGTATCGCAGCCCACCG
The DNA here is from genome assembly GCA_019187185.1 of Steroidobacteraceae bacterium. GTDB lineage: Bacteria > Pseudomonadota > Gammaproteobacteria > Steroidobacterales > Steroidobacteraceae > CADEFQ01. The sequence continues at coordinate 61,509 of JABAQU010000020.1, forward strand.
GTCAGTGTAAGGCGATCGGTCAGCTCGTAGTCTGCCTGGCCGTAGGCAGCGCTTGTCTCCGTGTCGAAGCTGTAACGTGGATCGAATGCCGCAGCCCCTCCGAAAAAGACTTGCGGCGTATTCTCGTCGGGAGGCTGGGTCTTTCCCGAATCGTTCGAGTAGTAGAGCCCGATCACGTAATTCAAGCGGTCGCGCTTGCCGGTCAGCTGAAGTTCCTGACTGAAGAACCGATAGTCCGAGAACAGTGAGGAGTCCGCGAGCTGCAGCGGTGTGCCATCGAGATCAAGGTGATTGTGGAGCTGCACGTCGCGATAGGCGGTGGTGGACTTCAGCTCGGCGAGCGCCCCGAGATCGAACGCTGCTGTCAGGCTGTGTCCCCAGACCTTCGAACGCTCGAAGACATCCGTGTCGTAGCTCGCCTTCTCCAGTCGCTCGCGACTGACATAGCGATCGAAAGGAAAAAAAGCCCCACCGAACGCGTAGGCCGGCGAGGTCGGATCGAAGATGCCGCCCGAATAGTAGCTCCAGGCCTGCGTGAACGCCGGAGTCTGATCGATGTCGCTGTAGTCGAAACTGTAGTCGATCGTGAGAGCATCGCCCGGCTCGAAGCGCAATTGCACCATACCGCTGCGGCTATTGAGATCCTGGACCTCCGAGTCCGGCGACACGCCGGCCAGAGGTACGCCCGCAACAGGGTTGGGGACGAGATCCACGAAGCCGTCGCGCCGTGAGATCTGGCCCGAAAGCTTGATGCTCAGCGGTCCAATGGCAGGCAGGTCCACGGACGACTTGAGCTGCCGGTAGTTGAAGTTGCCATACGAGGCCTGAGCAGACACGCCGAATGCCCCGCTAGGCTTTTTGCTGATGATATTGATGGCGCCGGCGAGGGTGTTGCGACCGTAGAGCGTGCCTTGGGGCCCGCGCAAGATCTCGATGCGGTCAATGTCGGCAATATCGAAAAGGGCTGCCTGTGACTTGCCCATGTAGACGCCGTCGAAGTAGAGACCGACCGCCGGCTCCCAGGTGAGGGAAGGATTCAAGGTCGTGGTGCCACGGATCGCAATCAGCGAGACCGTCGTGAAAGACCCGCCCCGCTCGATACTGACATTCGGCGCCAGGCTCCCGAGCTGCTCGATCGAGGTAATGCTGCGTTGCTCCAGCCAGGCATTGCTGACGGCCGATACCGCAATTGGCACCTCCTGCAGATTCTGCGCGCGCTTCTGCGCCGTGACCACCACCTCTGCGAGGCCCTCATCTTCAGCGAACGCACCGCTCGACGTCAGATACAGCAGAATGGTTGCCGCCGCGCAGGCAGGGTGCTGCCCGAATCCCCGTCCGATTCCCTGCCCGAATCCGATCATGATCTGGCCCTCTCGAGAATGGCGACGCCCCGCGCGGACATCGCTCGCCTCGACTCTGGACGAGATCGACTCGGTTCGCCTAGTGCCACCTGACCCTACGTCAATCGCACTCTGATGCGCCCGGCCAGTTGCTGCTGCTTTGATCGAATCGCGTACGCAGTTGCACCGCAACGCGGGGAGGCACCTCATCGAAGGAGCGCGAAGCTCCGATAGACAATTCGCACCAGATCCGTCTGACCCTTGATGCCCATCCTCTGATAGATGTCGATCGAGTAGTTGCGGGCAGTGCGCTCGGCGATCCCCATTTCCGTCGCAGCCTCCGCGAGGGTACGGCCGTCTGCCATCAGGAGTGCGAGTCGGGCCTGCTGGCGCGTGAGGCCGAAGAGTTCGGCGATCAGGCCGTGAGACATGTTGTTCGAGGGCTGGAAGGCATCGAGGTTCCGGGCGAGATCGCTGATGTAGACGACGACGTGCGGCGCCTGCTCGCTCTGATAGTAGGGCATCAGCGGCACCGGGCGGACGAGCAGCCCCAGCATGGCGTCAGGCCGCGAGCCGATGCGGATCAGCCTGCCATGCGGCGTCTGGCCGCGCACCCCGCAGCCACCGGCGACAGCGGCCAGCGCGTCGTCGAGAGCCCGCTGGGCTTTCGACTCCAGCAGCACGATCTTGCGGTTGCGAATCCGGATATCCGGTCGGGCGGCGAGGATCGCGCTGGCGGCGGAGTTGCAGTGAATCACCTCGCTACGGCCGTTCAACAGCAGTCCGCCCAGGACGAAATGGTCGATCGTTTCCTCGTAGAGCGACTTCTCGGCTTCCGTGCGCATCAGGGCCGCGTAAAGTCGAAGTGCCCGCTCCAGGTGCGGCAGGAGCTTGCGGAATAATTCCTGCTCACCCTGACCGAACGGGCGCTGCGCATCGCGTCTGATCACATCCAGCCAGCAGCGCATGCCGCCGGGTTCCGCGAAGCCCATCCTGAGCGTGTACGCGATCTGGCAGGCCCTGAGGAATTCCGCATAGGCCGGGTTGGCCTTGAAGGCATCGATGATGACGATCTGGCCGGGAGCCACCCGATCGGTTCTCAGCGGATCGGACTCCATGTGGCGGGCGACATAGATCCGCTCCGCCTGGTTCCAGTCGATGAGGTCGTCGGGATCATCGGCCATCACGTAGGCGTCCATGCCGCCGTCGTTCGGATGATGCAGGGTGATGGCCGCGGCCCGGTCCCCGGAGATCCGCCGCAGTTCGTGCAGGAACATCTCCCAGGGGCGGGGTTCGAGCGGGCCTTCGTAGGCGAGTTCGATCAGCCGGTGAAACTGATCCAGCGATACATCCGGATCGGGGGACATGTGCGGGCGAAACCGTCGAGCTGGCCGAGGATCTTCCGGGCGGCTCGAGTCTGCGAGAATTGCCGGCGCGGGGCAAGCCAGGGAGCCGGGGAGCGCCGCCCTCGGGGCGCGGGACCGTGTCGCTCAGTCCAGAGCGCCTCTCAGACGACCGCGAAGGGCCATGCCCTGCACCATGACGCTCACTGCTGGATCGTAGAGGAACCGGAGCGGATAGCGAGCGGGTGCCGTCAGACGCGTAGGCAGCTCGTCGTAGCGGTCGCGATGAATCGCTTCCGCCAGCACGCGGCCGAACTGCGTACAGGTGGTGATACCAAGGCCGTTGCAGGCGATCGGCGCGAGGAACCCGGGCGCGATGTCGTGGATGCGCGGCAGGCCGTCGAGCGTATTGGCGGTTCTGCCGGTCCAGTAGGCCTCGACTTCAAGCGCCTCGCCGTCGAGTCGTGGAAAGGTCTTGCGCAGCCAGTTGCGCAGTGCCCGGGCGAACGGCTCGGCGCGATCGGCCCGGCCTGGTGCGGGGATACTCGCGAAGTAGAACCGGCCGGTGACATCCTTTTGCACGGCGGCGGGAACTCCGAGCTGGCTCAGCGTCGCGCCCGAAGGCACCAGCGCATCCGCCACCGAGGCCGGCAGGGGCTTGAAGCTGACGACGCCGGGGATGCCCGGATAGAACGCCCGGGTCATCCGGGGGATGGCCTCGGTGACATAGGCATTGGTGCAGGCGACCACCTGGCCGGCGAGCACACTGCCGCCATCCGTCGAGACAGACCATCGATTGTCGCGGCGTTGCACGCCCGTGACCGCAGAGTGCGTGAATACCCGGGCGCCAAGGCCGGCCGCGGCGGCTGCCAGGCCGTGGGTGTAGGCGTAGGAGTTGATGCGGCCGCCGGATCGTTGACGAAGCCCGGCCACGAAGCGCGACGAGCCGGTGGCGGCTTCGGTTGCAGCCGCATCCAGCAGCTCCATCGCAATGCCCTGCGATTCCCAGTAGCGTTGCCCCTCCTCGAGATGCGGAATATCGCCTGTGCGATTGGTCAGCACGATGTGACCGCTGGGCGTGTAGTTGCAGGCGATCCCGAAGCGACGGACGAGCTCATCGACGACCGCGGGTCCGCTGCGCACGAGGTCCAGGTAGCGGGCACCACCTTCCGGAAGGCGGCGAATGCCTGCCGGCAGCCGCATTCCCTCGACATGGGTCGCGACGTGACCGGCATTGCGCCCCGAGGCGCCGAAGCCGATGTCTCCCGCCTCGAGCAGCACCACACCAACGCCGCGCTCGCGCAGGTGAAGTGCCAGTGATGTGCCGAGCAGGCCGCCGCCGATGACGGCCACGTCGGCCGAGAGCGCACCTTGCAGGCGCGGATAGCGCCGGATCGCCGCAGCGTCCGCGGCTCTCACCCAGCCGACGTGCTCGAGCCCGATGCAGCCGGTCCTGTACAGCCTCCTGTCGCGCATCGATCCGGTCGGGATCAGTATTCGAACGACAGGTTGATGCCGTAAGTCGCCGGCTCTGCCCAGGCGATGGCCTGGCCGTAGAAGCCCGCGATCGCGCCGCCCTCCGGCACGGGGCCGTCGCCAGAGGGTATGACGTGCACCGGATACTTCTCGTCGAGCACGTTCTTGCCCCAGAGGCTGACCCGCAGGCGCTGATCGTGCTGCAGATCGCGTGAGAACGTCAGGCGCGCATCGAGGAGACCGTAGGAAGGCTGCGAGTTGAAGTCGCGGCCCGGGATCGCACGGCCGCCCCCCGAGTCCTGGAAGACCTTGTCCTGCCAACGATAGCCAACAGTCGCCTCGAGCGTGCCGGCATCACGACGCAGCAGCGTGTAGTCCGCGCGGACATCGAAGGAACTCCTCGGCGCGTGCGGTATGACGAAGACATCGGCAATGTTGTCTCCGGGCTGATAGGGGGAGCCTGGATTTACCGTGGCATCGAACAGGCTGCCCGGGACGGCATCGATGCGGTCGATCTTGGTGTCCAGCCAGGCGTAGTTGAGACTCAGCGTGAGGTCTTCCACCGGTGCGACCAGCAGCTCGAGCTCCGCGCCGCCAATGGTGGCCTTGCCCGCATTGAAGACTGCCGACGCGAAGCTCACCGGATCGACCGTGATGTTCACCTGCATGTCGTCGTACTTCGCGTAGAAGGCCGCCGCATTCAGCCGGACACGTCGATAGAACAAGTAGGACTTGAGGCCGAGCTCGTAGCTCGTGAGCTTTTCGGGGCCGAAGATTGCCTGATCGAAGGCACCGATGCCTGCGCCCGCATAGACGCCACCCGCCCTGAAACCGGTCGCGACCTTGGCGTAGGTGTCGACGTCGTCGGTCCAGTGGTACTGGGCAGTGAACGAGGGATTGAAGCGGCTGAAGCTCAGGTCCGCGATCGCACCCGTCGCCGCGCCGTCTTCGACGACGAAGCCGCTCACTGACTGGAACCGTTCGCCGGTCCTATCCTCCTTCGTGTAGCGCGCGCCGACCGTCAGGTCGAGCTTCTGCTGCAGCACCTGCGGCGTCCAGGTCAACTGCCCGTAGACGGCCCGCGATTCGGTGTCGGCGTCCAGCAGACTCGTGCGTTCGAGGAAGAAGTCGGGAAACACGCTGTTCCTGTAGCCTGAGCCACCTTCCTTGAAGTAGTACAGCCCCGCGACATACTGCAGGCCGAGTCCGGAAGCCTTGCCGACGAACTGCACTTCCTGGCTGAACTGATGTGCCTTCAGGCGATCCTCGGTGTTCAGTCCGAAGGGCATCTGCGGAGCGAAGGTGAATGCCTCCGCGTAGTTCTGGAAGAAGTGGCTGTCGATCGTGCGATAGCCGGTCAGCGACTTGATGGTGAGCGCTTCGCTCGGGCTCCAGCTCAGGGTCAGGCCGTGAGCATCGTAGCGCGCTTCGCTCAGCGGCAGATCGATCGGACGATAAGTCGTCTCGGGTGCCTCGCGCGGCACTGCCGGATAAATGAAGCCGTTGATGTCGAGGCCGGCGAGCGAGGCGTTGTGGTAGTAGATCGGCGTGGAGTCGAGTGTGCCGAGTTCGAAGAAGTAGTCGGCCTGCAGCGAGGGCGCCAGATCCCAGCGCAACTGCAGGCGTCCGGCGCGCTGCGCCTGCTCGCCGTAGTCGTGGGAAGAGCCGGCGTTCTTCACGTAGCCGTCGACCGAACTCGCGAGGAACGACACTTTGGCGGCGAGACCGTGCCATGCCGGCAGGTCGACCGTAGTGAGGCTGCGAAAGAGGTTCCGATTTCCGAAGTCGAGTGACTCCCGCAGGCCGAACTCGCCGCTCGGCTTGCGCGTGATCAGGTTGACCGCGCCTCCGGTGGTATTGCGCCCGTAGAGTGTGCCCTGCGGCCCCCGGAGCACTTCCACGCGCTCGATATCGGCGAGATCAAAGGTCGAAACATTCGGGCGGGCGATCAGGAATCCATCCTCGTACAGACCAACCGCGGGATTGCTGTTCACCTGGCCCGGGTCCGCTTCGCCCTGGCCGCGCATGTAGAGAATCAGGGTGTCGGAGGCAGCCGGGAAAGGCGAAAAGGAGATGCTGGGCGTGGACTGCGCGACACCGGCAAAACTCGTGATGCCACGGTTCTCGAGCTCCTCGCCGCTCAACGCGGTGATGGCGATCGGCACATCCTGAAGGTTCTCCTCCTGCTTCTGCGCAGTAACGGTGACCTCCTGCAGCACCGGCTGTTCCTGCGCGAGCAGGCTCGTCGATGCACAGACCGCGATCCCGGTTGCGGCTACCCGAAAGAGCAAGTCGCGCGAATCCATGGCGAATCCCCCAGGATGGCGTTGCAGACAAGGTAGGCGCACATACCGCCCGCCCACTAGGGGCAAATGGCATGCATGCGCGGCACCCGTCGCAGCGCAGCGGGGCTACTTCGGCAGGCGCAGGGCGGGCACGATCGACAGGGCGGCAATGACCGCGGACAGTCCGAAGGCCGTCATGTAGCTCTGCGTGGCGTCATGGATGGCGCCAGTGAGCACAGGACCAAACGCGGAGACCAGGCCGGTGAGGAAGTTGCTGAGACCAAGGAGTGTGCCGAGATTGCCTGGCCCCGCAGCATCAGCGAGCAGAATGGGAGCAAACTGGAGCGGCGAGTTCACTACCGCACCCCACAGCACGGAGAACGCGACGCCGACGGCGATTCCGGCGCTGCTCGTGTCGATGCCGGGGAGCAGAAGGCAGCCAAACACGAGGACCGAGAGCGCCGCGATCAGCACGCGCCGCGGTCCGAAGCGGTCGATGAGCGGTCCGAGAACCATCGAGCCGGCGAACGTGGCCAGCGCCGAGCCGCTGTAGAAGAGCACGGCCTTCGATTCGGGGAATCCGAGATCTGTCAGGAAAGGAATCAGATGGAAGTAGATTCCGTAGAAGCTCAGCTGCGAGAGGACCAGCACGAGCGTCACGAGCCGGAAAGTTCGCCCCCGCATCAATTCGGGCAGCGGCGGGCCTCCACCGGATATCGGGCGCTTCTCGTGTCCATGGGTTCCGCGACGGGCCAGCGCGAGGATGATCGGCAGGCCGATGAGCAGATTGAGGCATGCGATTCCTGCCATGACCGGTCGCCAGCCGTGATCGCGCACGAGCGGTGCGATCGCTATCGGCAGCAAGGTGGCGCCGACTGCAGAAACGGCCAGCAGGACGCCGAGCGCCAGTCCACGCCGGTCCGGGACCCATTCCGAGATCACGACGGTGCATGGCACGTACGTCGCGGCACCCAGACCCGCACCTGTCGCGGCAAACCCGGCGACGAGTGCGGTGAGCGTCTGGCTCCGGCTCGCTAGCCCGTAGCTGGTGGCAATCAGCACAGTCCCGCAGGTCATGACGACACGGGCACCGATACGGTCGACCAGAAGACCGGCCATCGGCAGAATCGCGGCCATTGCCAATACGAACGCGGTAAGTGCGCTCCCCATTTGCTCGCCTGTCCAGCCGAAATCCTGGCGTATCGGCTCGACGAAAGCTCCGAGTGAACCGATGGTCGTGCCAAGGGCCACTGCGCTCCAGAATGACAGCCCGGCGACAATCCACCAGGGTCGCGCTGCGGGAGACAGAAGCGCGGCGCGCGGGCGCACGGTATCGATCAGGGCAGCGCCGCCACGGCGCTGATTTCGATCAGTGCCTCACTGCTGCTGAGACTTGCGACACCGATCAGGTTGAAGGCATGTGGCGGAAACGGCTTCCCGTCGCAGGCGACGCGTGCGGCCGCCGCGAACTCATCCGCGCGCGCCGGATTCAGGCCGACGATATAGACGTTGCTGCTGACGACATCCGCCGGCCCGGCACCCGCCGCTCGCAGCGCGATGTGCAGATTCGCGAAGGCGGCAAGTGCCTGGGCATGGAGGCTGTCGCCGCCCGCCATCCTGAATTCGCGATCGAGCGCCGTCTGGCCGGCGATGAAGGCGAGTCTGCCGGGAGGCGAAATCACCACGTGGGAGAGTGGAGGGTAGCTGAACAGCGAATCGGGGTTGATGTGCTCGGTGGCCATGCAATATTTCTCCAGTCCTGTGGACGCCGTCGCATCCTGTGCACGCTACAGCCGGAATTTCTCACCTGCCAGTGCCAAGTGCCACTGGCGCGGTGGCCTGCGCGGACCGAAAGTGCTCCGACCAATGGAAGATGGGCATTGCAATGAAGACGGGATTGCTGTGGGACGAACGATATTTCTGGTACGACTTCGGCGATTACCGCAACCTCATGGGAGGGCACCCGTACATACAGCCGGGCTCCTTCGCCGAGACGCCCGAGTCCAAGCGCCGGATCCTCAATCTGCTCGCCACGAGTGGAATGCTGCCGCGACTGCACGCGTTGCGACCGGATCCTGTCGACGCTCGGGAGCTCTGCTGCGTCCACGACGAGGCATATGTGGACGCCGTGAGGGCGCTCAGCGCCGGAGCAGGCGGGAGCCTCGGTCCCGGCGTGCCAGTGCCGGCCGGCGGCTATGAAATCGCTGCGCTCGCCGTCGGCGGCACGCGCCGCGCGATCGATGCGGTGCTGCGCGGAGAGGTCAACAACGCCTATGCCCTGGTCAGGCCCCCGGGCCACCATGCGGAACGTGATCGAGGCTGGGGGCTCTGCATTTTCTCCAATGCGGCCGTCGCGACGAAGCTCGCGATGCGCGAGCACCGGCTCGCGCGCGTGGCGATCGTCGACTGGGATGCGCACCACGGCAACGGCACGGAATCGGCGTTCTACGAAGACCCGTCCGTCCTCACGATATCCATACACCAGGACCTGGTCGTGCCGGGGCGCGGCGCCGTGCAGGATTTCGGGCGCGGTGCGGGTGAGGGTTACAACATCAACATCCCGCTACCTCCGGGCTCCGGGACGGGCGCCTATCTCGCGACGATCGACCGGGTCATTGCCCCTGCTCTCAGGCGCTTCAAGCCCGAACTCATATTGGTCGCGAGCGGCCTCGATGCCCATAGCAGTGACCCGACCGCACGCATGCTGCTGATGAGCGACTCGTACCGCATCATGGGCAAGCGGCTGGTCGATCTCGCGGTCGAGCTGTGCGATGGCCGCCTCGTCATGACACACGAGGGAGGCTACGAGCCCACGGCGACACCGTTCTGCGCGCTGGCGCTCATGGAGGCCATGTCCGGCATTCGCACTGAAGTGCGCGATCCCTTCGGGGAAATTCGCGAGGAATCTCTCGGCGATCACCAGCGACTGCAGCCACACCAGGAAACCGTGATCGAACAGGCCGAAGCCCTGCTTGCCCGAGTGCATTGAGCCGCGCAGCTACGGCGCGGATTTCACCTTGCGCTTCTGAACCGCGGGAGCCACGCGCGCGGCGCTGAGGTGCGGCTCGATGAGCTTGCGCAGCGCCACGCGCTGCCTCGTGGGGGTCCAGCGGACCGGGTCGAGCGCCGCCATCTTCGCGACGCCATCGGTCGCGGCGATGAGGAGGTCGGCAATCTCCTCGTCCTGCCCCGCGGGCAGGCAGTCCGCGGCGAGGGCCTCGGACAACAAACGGCGCGCAAAGGCATAGTGCCTGTTGTAGACCTTGCGCACTGCTGCATTGCTGACGGCCAGCGCGGCGAATGCCTGCCAGACGAGCTCTTTGCGGCGCAGGTCGGGGGTGGTCGGCAACGTGTTCAGCAACACATTCTCGGCGCTGAATGCGCCCTCGGCGCGCAATTGATCTGCATGTTGGCTCTCATGGCGTACTGCCTCGAGCCAGGCGGCCATCACGAGGTCTTCCCTGGAAGTGAACCAGTGATTGATGAGACCGATCGTGCAGCCGGCCTCGCGCGCAACCCGTCGCATCGAGAGGCCCTCCAGCCCGTCACGCGCGAGAACGCGGAAGGCACTGCGGACGACTCTGCGGCGTTGTTCTTCGGCATCGACGCGCTTGGGCATGGAGATCGATTATAGCCACGAGGCCACCGCGCCTCGTATGCGTCGGGCTCACTCAAGCAACTGCGCGCGCAGCACCTCGAGATCGTGATCGGAGACGCCGAGGACGTCGCGCAGGTAACCGGCGACGGACCCATGCCGCTGCTCCACGGCCGCGAACATCGCCTCGATGTAGGCCGGGTCGGCGCGAAAAAGCGGCGCCAGGACATCCGGCGGAAGCTTCGCCAGGAACGGGTAGCTTTCCCTGAGCTTTGCATTTCCCGCCTGGGTCGTGCTGGCCGCGACGATCCTGTCCGACAAGGCGTAGTCGGCAATTACCGTCTCGCGCGGCACACCGAGTGCCGTCAGAATCAATGCGGCCGCAACACCGGTGCGATCCTTGCCTGCCGTGCAATTGAAGGCGAGCGGCGTCTCGCCTGCCACGAGTCGCCCGAACATGACACGAAAGGCTTCGGCCTGTTCGAAGGGCAATTCCCGATAGCCGGCAGCAATGGCTGTCGTCGCGTCCGCAGGCGTCGGTGACGGCATCGACACCAGGGCATCGAGCCTGCCGACGCTTGCTGCATAGTCGCGCGCCCAATAGTCGATCCCCGCCGCGCGCTGCCAGAGGTTCGGCTGGGCCTGACGCTCCGAGGTCGTGCGGAAATCGCAAATCACCCGGATCCCGAGATGCGACAGGTACTCGTAGTCGGCATCCGTCAGCTCCGACATCGTGCCCGAGCGGTAGACCTTCCCCCACCGGACGTGCCTGCCGTCGCTGGTTCGATAGCCGCCGAGATCGCGGAAGTTGCGCCCGCCCTGGAGCGGCAAGACCCGCTCCGCCACCCAGAGGCCCTTGCTTCCCTCGCTTCCCTCGCGCGCCAAAAAGAAATAGCGCCGGTCCCGCGACTCGAGATGGATCGTCGCCTCGCCGTCCCGATCGTCATCGACGACGAGGCGTCGCGCGCTGGCAGGCGCATCGGGATGAGCAGCGACAAAGACGTCGACCGGAACGCCCTCGCCCATCCCGCTCCAGTGCAGTCGGTACTCACCGGCACCTGTCCGCTCGACCTGCGCGTCTGCGTGGCTCGTCGCGCCGGCCGGCGGTGGCGCACACAGCGTGAGCACCACCGCCAACGCCGATGCAGCGCCGGCGGGAGTCGTCAGTTTCCGTCTCCCGGTCATGGCCGAACCGTGTTCAGAACTTGAATCTGAACTCAACGCCGTACGTGCGCGGATCGTTGTACCACTGCAGCTCCAGGTTGTTCACGAACGGGCCGGCGAGCGGGAAGTCGGCGACATCGTAGTCCTTGTCGGTCAGGTTCTTGCCCCACAGCGCGACCTCCATCGTGCCTCCGGAGCTGCCGAGCGCGATCTCGCGCAGTGTCAGTCGCCCGTTCAGTATCCAGTACGATGACGACAGTTCGGGATCCGCCGGTGAACTGTAGTAGCCGCTCGAGTAGTTCGCATCGAGATGCGCGGTGAGCGCAGCGAATGTCCATGGCTTGAAGTCGTAGTCGACCGCGAGCGATCCTGCGTTCCTCGGTGCGTAGACGAGAACGACGCGCTCGACCTGCCCGGAAAACGGATTGAGCTGGGGCGGCATCTTCCCGTCCGTATAGGTGTAGCTCGCGGTCAATGAAAGTCCGGGCAACGGTATCGCGGTCAGGTCGAGTTCGAGGCCCTTGATCTTCGGCGGCCGCTTCGTGTTGATGGTCTCGTTCAGGCTCGGGTTGGCCGGATTGGTGAAAAACAGCTGCATGTCCCGGTATTCGCTGTCGAAGGCCGCGGCATTCAGGCGGATCCGCTGTTCGGGAAAATCGGCCTTGAGACCGAGTTCCCAGGATGCGAGTTCCTCCTCCCCAAAGCTCCCATAGGTCGGTGAGCGGGAATTGGCGCCGCCGGCGCGATAGGCCGTCCCCCAGCGCAGGTAGGTGTTGACACGATCCGTCCAGTCGAACGCCACCGACGCCATGGGATCGGTGCGCTTCGACTCGAAGTCGAACCCGTACGGTGTCGGGGCGCCCCTGAGAGCGGTCATCAACCCGTCCTTCTTGTCATTTGTCCAGCGCAGCCCGCCGGTCACGTGCAGCCGGTCGCCCGCGAGCGGCGGAGTCCAGGTCGCCTGGCCGAATACAGCCTTCGATCTCGCATGTGCGGTGCTCGCGCGATCCGGGAACGGCCCGCCGACCGGAGTCGGCAGGACCGTGTAGTCGGTGCCCGTGGCGTTGAAGCGGATGGTGTTGACGACGTACGCCCAGTCCGATGCGTCTTCGTCGTAGTAGAACAGGCCGGCCACATACTTCAAGCGCTCGGTGGAGCCGACCAGTTGCAGTTCCTGGCTGAACTGATGCTGGGCCACTCCGGCGAGGCTGTATCGCCCATTGACGCTGTTCGGCCGGAACGCGACGGTGGCGCCGGCGTCATTGTCGAACTGGGTCTGGTTGAGCTCCCGGTAGGACGTGATCGAACGCAGCAGCACGTCGTCGGACAGATTCCACGTAACGTGGAGTCCGTGTCCCTCGACATCGCCGACTCCGGGCTGCAGCGGCACGCCCAGTCGTCCACGGTGCACCCGCCCGACATCGGGCGAGAACATCGGCGCGAGCGGTGGCGCCCCCGGCAACGGCGTGCCGATATGCGAATAGCCGGCCGTCGATTCGTCGCGTGACTTGTCGTAGCTGTACTGGACTTCGAGATTCTCGATCGGGTCCCAGAGCACCGACGCGCGCCCTCCGCGACGATCGGAGTCGTACCAGTCGGACTGCCCGGCCAGCGTGTTGTCCACCCAGCCGTCCCGCTTTCTCCAGACCCCCTCCAGCTTGACACTCACGCCGCCCACCCGCGGGAAGTTCACGCGCGCGCTCGCCGTCTTGCTGTCGTAGTTGCCGACACCGAGGGTCGCACCGAAGCCCCACTCGCCCGTCGGCTTCTTCGACACGATGCTCACGGCCCCGCCGACGGCGTTGCGACCGAACAGAGTGCCTTGCGGACCGCGCAGGACCTCGATGCGCTCGACATCGAACAGTTCCGTGTTGAGGCCCTGGACACGGCCGAGGTAGATGCCATCGACATAGATGCCGACAGTGGCGTCCCGGCTGATCTGGCTCGTGTCGATCGAGCCAATGCCTCGCATGACCACGGTGGGCATGGACGAGCGGCCGACGACCGGAACCACGTGCAGCGAGGGCACGGCCCCATCGACGAAATCGCTGAGGCTCCCGATGCCGCGATCGGTCAGCGCATCGCTGTTCAGCACCGCGATCGAGATCGGGGTGTCCTGCAGGCTCTCTTCGCGCTTCTGCGCCGTGACGACCACCTCGGGAAGCGCCGCTTGCGCATCCGCCGGCTGTGCATCGGCGGACTGCGCCGGCGAACCTGCGGCAAAGGCGATGCCGATGACTCCAAGAACCCCCGAATGCCATTGCCTGGCCATACGCTTTCTCCGCAGGTGGGAACGAAACAGCCTTGAACTGGATGCGGCCAATGACCGCAATGAGCGAATGGGCCGCAGGATCGAGCGTGTCGAGGACCCGTCTGAATGCCCTGCGCTGTCCCGCGATGGGTGCGCTGCGCGAGGCAGCCCTGATGCGCAGCTTGAATGCCTGGGTTGTCGAAGATTTCCGTACTTCACCCGCGCCCCCGCTTTTGCGGCGACTAAGCCACAAGGGCGTCGGCTCGCACAATAATCAATTTAGATGAGGTCTCGGCCCCATGGAGTCGGCCCATTCGCCCGGAGGGGATGGCCCAGAGGACATGAATAGCGGGCTTGGTCGAGCTCAACCAGCCTCGCGCCCGCTACACGCTACTCGAGCAACTGCGCGCGCAGCACCTCGAGATCGTGATCGGAAACGCCGAGGACGTCGCGCAGGTAACCGGCGACGGAATCATGCCGCTGCTCCACGGCCGCGAACATCGCCTCGATGTAGGCCGGGTCGGCGCTGAACAGCGGCGCGAGCACCTCGGGCGGCACATTAGCCAGCTGCGGATAGCTGTCGCGCAGTTTCGCGTCGCCATTCGCGGCGCGTCTGTGCGCGATGATTTTCCCGGACAGTTCATAATCGGCGACCACTGTCGCGCGTGGTACGCCGAGTGCCGTCAGGATGAGTGCAGCCGCCACGCCGGCGCGATCCTTGCCTTCGGAGCAGTTGAAGGCGAGCGGCATCTCGCCCGCCACGAGCCGCGCGAACATCTCCCGGTAGGCCGCCGCCTGCTCGAATGGCAGCACCCGATAGCCGGCGGCGAATATCGCCTGCACTTCCACCGGTGTCGCGGCCGGCTTCGACAGTACCTTGCCGAGGTCGCCGAAGCTCGCGTCGTAATCGCGTGCCCAGTACGCGATCCCTGCCTTCTGCTGCCACTCGTTCGGCTGTGCGACGCGCTCGGCCGTCGAACGGAAATCACAGACGACCCGGATGCCGAGGGCCGAGAGGTACTGATAATCCGCGTCGGTCAGCTCCGACATCGTGCCTGAACGATAGATCTTTCCCCATTTGACGCGCTGCCCATCGCTCGTCCGATAGCCCCCGAGGTCGCGGAAGTTGCGCCCGCCCTCGAGCGGCAGCAGCCGCTCGGCGATCCAGAGACCCTTGCCGTTCCCCGGTCTCACGAAGAAATAGGGTCGCTGGTGCTCTGCGAGCCGGACGACTGCCTGCCCTTCCCGATTGTCATCGACGACGAGACGCCGCTGATCGACGGGCGCGTCCGGCTCCCACGCGACATACACATCGACCGGAGTGTCATGGCTCGTACCGCTCCACTGCAACTGATAGCTTCCCGGGCTCGCTTGTTCGACGCGCGCATCGACCAAATCCTCCGCACTCGCGAGCGGCGCAAAAAACGCGACGACAAGCGCCGCAGCAATTCCACCCCGACGCTCCCGGACGCCTGTGGCCCCATCACGCAGCGGCAATCGACCCTTGAGCACGCCCCGCCTTCCCTCGCCTCAGCCGTCTCTCACCCCCGCCAAGGCTAACACGCCAGCTGCCCTCTGCTATCTTGAACCTGCCGTGACGCCGCCCGACACGCCCCGCATCCTGCTCGTCGACGACGATGAAAGCCTCGCCGCAATGCTCGGGGAGATCCTGCAATTGCACGGCTTCGGGGTGTCGTGCGTCGGCGCAGGCGAAGCGGCGCTCGAACGCATCGGCAAGGATCCACCCGACCTCATGGTGCTCGACGTGATGCTGCCGGACGTGAGCGGCTTCGAGGTGCTCGCGCGCCTGCGGCAATTCTCCGAGCTGCCGGTGATCATGCTCACGGCGCGCGGCGCCGATGCGGAGCGTATCGCGGGGCTCACCGGTGGCGCCGACGACTACCTCGCCAAGCCCTTCAATCCGCTCGAGCTCGCGGCCCGCATCCGCGCGATCCTGAAGCGCGCGCCGCTGCGGGCGGCCGAGGGCGCGCCGAGCGAACTCGTCGCCGGTGCGCTGCGGCTCGACCTGAAGCGCTTCGAGCTGCACGCGGGCGGCACCCAAGTCGCGCTGACACCCGCCGAGCTGCGTGTCGTCGAAGTGCTGATGCGCCGGCACGGCGAGGTCCTGTCCCGCGCCGAACTCACCCGGTTCGCGCTGCAGCGATCGCTCGAGCCCTACGACCGCAGCATCGACACGATCGTGAGCAAGCTGCGGCGCAAGCTCGCCGACGCGCGGGTCGAGAGCCCGCGCATCCGCGGTGTGCGCGGTCACGGCTACGTGCTCGACAATGCCGGGGAAGGCCCGTGATGCGCCCGCCCGGCTCGCCGCTCTACTGGCGGCTCTTCCTCACCGTCGCCGCCGCGATCGTGCTGTTCATCGTGCTCGCGCTCGTCACCACGGCGCTGCTCGTGTCGCGGGAACTCGAAGGCTACGTGCACGCGCGCCAGAGCACGCTCGGCCTGGAGGCCGCCAACGTGTACTCGTCCGGCGGCATCGAGGGATTGCGCGCATGGCTCGAGCGCACCGACAAGGGCCTGCCGAGCGACGTGACGATCTACATCGTGGCGCCGGACGGGTCGGAGCTGCTCGGGCGGGCGCTGCCGGGATGGTCGGCGCGCATGATGCGCGCGATCGCCGCGCACGGCCAGGATCCGCACCCGGCGAACTACCGCCCCACCGTGCTCGCGCCGCAATTGATCGCATCCCACGGCGAGGTGTTGTCGATGTTCGTGATGCCGCGTGACATCGGCCCGTGGGGCAGCAGCACGACGACGCTCGGGCTCGTCGCGGTGGCGCTGCTCGTGATCGGGGCGGCCGCGTGGATCGTCGCGCGCGCGCTCACGCGCCCGATCATGGAGCTGCAACTCGCCGTGCGCGGCCTCGCCTCCGGCCACGTCGAGGCACGCGTGCCGCCGCGCATCGCCGCGCGCAGCGACGAACTCGGCGCGCTCGCCACCGACTTCAACGCGATGGCGGGCCGCCTCGAGCACCTGCTCGAGCACCGCCAGCGCCTGCTGCGCGACGTTTCGCACGAGCTGCGGTCCCCGCTCACGCGCTTGCAGGCCGCGATCGTGCTGTCCGCGCACCGCAACGAACTGGCGGCGGTCGATCGCGAGCGCATCGAGCGGGAGATCCGCCGCATGGATGCGCTGATCGGCGACATCCTGAGGTATTCGCGGCTCGACGACACGGCGTCGCTCGTGCGTCGCCTCGTGCGCCTCGACGACCTGCTGCGGGAGATCGCCGAGGACGCCCGCGTGGAGGCAGCCGCCCGCGACGTCGACGTGCATTTGCGAGCGGATCCGGGACTGCTCGTGGTCGGCGATCCCGACCTGCTCCACAGCGCCTTCGAGAACCTCGTGCGCAACGCCGTCCGCCACAGCGCGGCGGGTGGGCGCGTCGAGATCGTCGCGAAGGCGGGCGAGGACATCCGCGTCGATGTCCTCGATGCGGGCCCGGGCGTGCCGGAGGACCTGCTCGAACGCATTTTCGAACCGTGGTTCCGCGTCCCGGGCAACACCACACCGGCCGGTCGGAGCTCCGGGACCGGGCTCGGGCTCGCGATCGCGCGCCGGGTGTTCACGCTGCACGACGGCCGCGTGCAGGCCCGGCGCCGGGTCGAAGGCGGGCTCGCAATCGAAGTCCACCTGCCCGTAGCCGACATCACGTAACCGACAGGCGGACGCACAGAGGGTCCCGGGAGCCGTTGTCCCGGCGTTGACACCCCGTTGACACACGCCGGGCCACGCAGTGCCTAGACTGCGGCGGCAAGGAGGACCCCGATGACGCACGTCGTGACCGAAAGCTGCATCCGCTGCAAGTACCAGGACTGCGTCGAGGTCTGCCCGGTCGACTGCTTCCACGAAGGCCCGAACTTCCTCGTGATCGACCCCGTCGAATGCATTGACTGCACGCTTTGCGTGCCTGAATGTCCGGTCAATGCCATCGCCACCGAGGACGATCTCCCGCCAACCATGACGCAGTTCCTGGCCCTGAACCGCGAGCTCGCGGCCCTGTGGCCCGTGATCACGCGCAAGGGCGATGCCCCTGCCGACGCCGCCGAATGGGACGGCGTCGACGCCAAGCTCCAATACCTCGATATGCCGGAGAGTAGAGTATGAACGCCGTGCCGAACGACGCCGCACCCGCCTCGCAGAGCCGCCTGAAAAAGCTCCTGTACCGGCCGCCCTATATCGGTCTCCTCGCATTCCTCATCGTGTTCGTGGTCCAGGCGCTCGGCCACACGGTGATGATCCTGATGGAAGACATCTTCGGCGAGAAGTACGTGCTGCACTCGGCGTTCGCGCTCGGGCTGTTCGGCGCGGTGCTGCTGTTCACCGGCATGAAGAAGACGAACGAGGTGTCGGCCACCTGGTACGGCTTCTGGGCGGGTACTTTCCTGTGGACCGGCTGGATCGAGTTCTCGTTCGTCTGGGCGAAGGGCATGCTCGGCGTGCCCGACCTGATGGACCCGAGGGTACCGGGCGAGATCGCCACCAAGGGCGAGTACCTCGTCATGATGTCGTCGATCGGCGTGATGGCCTCGACCCTCGTGTACTTCCTCTTCAACAAGGAGACGAAGTGCAATATGTTCCTGTGGATCCAGCGCCACGCGGGCCTGAAGACCGGCAAGCCGACGCCCGGCTATCCGCGCAACTTCGCGGCGATCACATCGCTCGAGACGATCTACGTGCTCTGGTTTTGCTACCTGCTGCTGCTGTTCATCTACGACGAGAACATCCTCGGTGACCACCACCCGGTGACCTACGGAATCTGCTTCCTGATGGTGATCTGGGGCGGGTATCTTTTCCTGCGACTGATCAAGTTCTGGAAGGTCACGACCGCGATCCGCTACGGCATTCCGACGGCGATCATCGTCTGGAATGCGGTGGAGATCGCCGGCCGCTGGCACCTGTTCACGGAGTTCTGGGAAAAGCCATGGGAATACGGCCTCGAGATGAGTCTGTTCACGGTCGGCCTCGTGATCGCGGCCTGGCTCGCATCGCGCACGCCGGCGCACGTGAAGGCGGAGCTGGATCGGGAGCAGCGCGGCGCCGCGGAGAAGAAGTAGGCGCGCAGGCCGCGCGCCCGGTGACACGGGAGGCGCGATGAGCGCCCCCGCCTACGCCACCGTCCCGCTCGCGCGCGACGAGATTTCGCTCTGCGTGGTGCAGTCGCGCGTGCGCGCGGTCGACGTGAAGGACCGCGACGCCACGCTCGGGGCGAACCTCGCGCACATGCTCGGCCTGATCGACGCCGCCAACGGCTGGCTCGGGCCGAAGGACCTCGTGATGTTCCACGAGTTCCCGCTCACCGGTTTCGATGCCCGCTGGCGGCGCGAAGACCTGCTGAAGGTCGCGATCGAGATCCCGGGCCCCGAGACCGAGGCGATCGCGGCGCGCGCGAAGCGTTACGGCTGCTACATCGTGTTCGGCTCCTACGTGCGCGACCCCGCATGGCCGAACCACATCCTTTCGATCACGACGATCATCGATCGCGAGGGGCAGATCGTCGGGCGACACTGGAAGGCCCGCAACATCAAGGGGCTCTTCGGCGGCGCGTTCGAGATCTTCACGACGACGATCTTCGATGCGCTCGACGCCTATGTCGAGATGTACGGCCCTGAGGAAGTGGTGCCGGTCACGCGCACGCCGATCGGCAACCTCTGCACCACCTCGACCCAGCTCGAGCCGGAAATCATCCGCGCGTTCGCGCTGCGGGGCGGGGAGATCATGCTGCGCACCGCGACGGGCGGCTTCGATGAAATCGACATCCGCGCCAACGCCCGCTACAACCAGATGTACACGGCCATCGCGAACAACGCGATCTCGCCCGGCAATCCCGGCTCGTTCGACGATATCAACTCGGGCGGGAGCGCCATCTACGGCCCGGACGGTGCCCTGCTTGCGAAGGCGAACTCGCCGCACGAGGGGCCAGTGCTCGCGCGCATCCCGATCCGTGCGTTCCGCGAGAAGCGGCGGCTGCCGAATATTCATCCGTCGCTGTACAAGGACCTGTACGCGAATTACGCCGAAGCGTTTCCGCCGAATCTCTACACGCACTACCAGCCGACCGACGGCCGCGATGCCGCCCGGTATCTCGCGGACCCGGCCCTGTGGAAGAAAGGATAGCGCCATGCACGGAACGCTCGCCGGCACCCTCCTCGCCCTGACGGGCCTCGCGCTCGCCTCGCCCGCCGTCGCCGACACTTTCTGCGCCACGCCGGAGCAGGCGAAGCAGATCGCCGATTTCTACGCGGCCCATCCGGCCACCATGCCCCCGGTCGCCGCGGCGCGCCTGAAGCTTCCCGAAGCAACGGTCGCAAGCGCGCTCGGCGCGGACACCTCCGCATCGGCGCCCGGGGCGGATTTTGCCGAGATCTGGGCCAAGCTCGGTGAAATGAGCCAGCTCACGTTCCTCATCATGAAGGGGCCGAACGTCTTCGAGATCGCGAGTGCCGCAGGCAAGGGTACGCCGTCGAAGACGAGCCAGTATTTCAACATTGCGTACACGCAGCCGCTGCGCGGCCACCTCCGGCCCGACCTCTATGCGTCGGTCTACGCCGTCACGCTCGGTGCCAAGGACGAGAACCAGGTCGCTCCGCGCGGCGTCCTCGTCTACGACGCGAGCGGCGCCTCGGTATTCGGCGCATTCCTCGGCGGCGACGGCCCGAAGCCGACCGCGGCCGATCTCGCGAAATTCGCGGAGCTCATGACGCTCGTGCGTGCGAAGACGCCGGTCTGCCCGCGCCGGTAGCAAGCGAGCCTTTCAACGCTGCCCGGAGTGCCACACGCGCAGCTTCGAGTATCGCGCCGCCCTCGTGAAGTCCTGGTCGGTGGTCAGCAACGTCAACCGATGGCGAATGCACAACTGGGCAATGAGCGCATCGATCGTGCCGGAGTATCGACCAGCAAGGTCATCTTCGCGAGCGCTCGACCTTGTAGTCCCAGGAATCATCCCACTCCAGCTTCCCCATGAGTTCGAGCAGGTGCTTCTGGCGGCGTCGGGCGATGAACTCTTCCAGGGCCCTGGTCACGGCGGCTTTCTTGGTCGACTCTCCGCTGACTTCGAGCGCCCGCTCGATCAACCGCGGGTCGATGGAAAGATTGGTTGCCATGTGTGAACTCCCACACACCAGATTACGCATCGCAGCCATTCGCCGCGAGCGGTGGCCGGAAAGGCTCAGCGGGCCGCGCGGGCCCTCGATGGCCAGCCTGCACGTTGCTCCGCCGCGCCCCAGCGTCTCATTCCCGCGGCGGCGCGGGCATCCACTGATGCACGCTGCGGCAGCGTCGCCTTGCCAAGGAGCGATTCGACGAGTTCGACGGCGAGCGTCGCCGTCTGGTTGCGGATATCGAGCGCGGGGTTGAGCTCGACGATGTCGAGCGATGCGAGCCGCCCGGTATCGGCGATCATTTCCATGCACAACTGCGCCTCGCGATAGGACGGCCCGCCCTGCACGGTCGTGCCGACACCCGGCGCGATCTGCGGATCGAGGAAGTCGACGTCGAAGCTCACGTGCAGGTGCGTCTGCCCATCGAGGCCGGCGAGCGCCTGCTCCATCGACGCACGCACGCCGATCTCGTCGATGCGGCGCATGTCGAAGACCTCGAGGCCCTGCTGGAACACGAAGCGGGCCTCGCCGTCGTCGACGCTGCGGATCCCGACGAGGCGCAGCCAGTCGGGGCGGATTGCGGGCGTGACGCCGCCGATGTTCACGAGCTCCGGCGGGCCGAAGCCGCAGAGGCACGCGACCGGCATGCCGTGCAGGTTGCCGCTCGGCGAGATGTCGGCGGTATTGAAGTCCGAATGGGCATCGAGCCACAGCACACGCAGTTTCCTGCCGTGCTGGCGGCAATACCGGGCCACGGCGCTCACGGACCCGATGCCGAGGCTGTGGTCGCCGCCCAGCACGATCGGCAGGCGTCCGGCGTCGAGCTGCGCATACACGGCGTCGTGCAGGCTGCGATTCCATGCGGCCACTTCGGCGAGATGGCGATAGCCGCCGTGTCGTGGGAGGCAGGGGTTGGCAGGGCCCGCGAGGTTCCCGCAATCGACCACCTGCATGCCCCTGCGCTGGATCGCTTCGCGCAGGCCGGCAACGCGCAGTGCCTCCGGGCCCATCGAGGCGCCGCGTGCACTGGCGCCAATGTCGGTCGGCACGCCGATCAGGCTCGCTGTCCGCATCGCGGCCCGCGTGATCATGCCCGCACCCGCTCGGGAGTTGCCGTGCGACCCGAGAACAGGTCCTTCGGGTCGGCGAGGTCCGGTACGAGGTCGATGCCATGGCGCGCCCCGCCCTGTTCGCGATTCAGGCGATGGAGGTAGCGCAGCGTCGAGAAGTCCTCGAGAGCGAAGCCGACCGAGTCGAAGATCGTGACGTCCTCGCGCGAGGTGCGGCCGCGCGCACGGCCGGCGAGCACTTCGCAGAGCTCGGTGACCGCAAAGGCCGGCTCGAGCTGCTGGATCTCGCCTTCGATGCGCGCCTGCGGCTCGAACTCCACGAACACGCGCGCGTCACTCCGGCGCAGGATGTCGGCATGCAGTTCGGTCTTGCCGGGGCAGTCCCCGCCGAGCGCATTGATGTGCATGCCCGGTTCGATCGAATCCGCTGCCAGGATGACGGCGTTCCGCTTGTCGGCCGTCACCGTGGTGACGATGTCGGCGCCGCGGGCCGCCTCGGCGGCCGACGCGCAGCGCACGAGGCGCAGGTCGGCGAGCCGCTGTGTCGCGAGGTTCCTCGCGAGCTTGTCGGTGGCTCGCGGGTCCACGTCGAAGAGGCGCAGTTCGCGGATACCGAGCAGCGCATGGAACGCGATCGCCTGGAATTCGCTCTGCGCGCCGTTGCCGATCAGCGCCATCGAGGTGCACGAGGGGCGCGCCAGGGCGCGCGCCGCGAGCGCCGATGTCGCCGCCGTGCGCAAGGCCGTCGCGTACGTCATCTCCGACAGGAGCAGCGGGTAGCCGGTATTCACGTCGGCGAGCACGCCGAATGCGGTGACGGTCAGCAGGCCCTCGGCCGTGTTCTTCGGATGACCGTTGACGTACTTGAACGCATACAACTTGCCGTCCGAGGTCGGCATCAATTCGATCACACCGACGGCGGAATGGATGGCATGGCGCGCCGATTTCTCGAACTCGCCCCAGCGCAGGAAATCGGCCTCGATCTCCTGCACGAGGCCGCCGAGCAGTCGAGCCACACCCACCCGGCTCATGAGGCTCTGGATCCGTTCGACTCCGATGTAATCGACCATGGGACGTCCTCCACGCCTGCGTCACGCAGCAGTTTCGACGTCGCCCGCGGCATTGAATAGACAGAAACATGATCAATTAGATGTAGTAATTGATCATTTCGTTATAATAAACTGACGATTTGTATAGAATGTCTGGCCCAGCGGCCTCATGGAGCGCCCATGGACGACGTCGACCGCCAGCTCATTGCGCTGCTGCGCGACAACGCGCGCACGCCCGTCTCCGCGCTCGCAAAGACGCTGCGGGTCGCGCGCGGCACGGTGACCAATCGCCTCGCACGACTCGAAGCCGACGGTGTCATCGTCGGCTACACGCTTCGCCTGAAGCCGCAGGTCGAAGAACAGCACATCCGCGCATTGATGACAGTGCGGGTCGAAGGCAACCGGACCGAAGGCGTGATCCGCGCGCTGCGCGGGGATCCCGCGGTCAGCGCACTGCACACGACCAACGGCCGCTGGGACATCGTCGCGGAACTGCGCGCCGACAGCCTCGAGGCCTTCGACCGGGTGCTCGCGCGGATTCGCCTGGTGGAAGGCATCTCGAGCACCGAGACGAGCCTCCTCTTGTCCTCGTACAAGCTATGAGGCAGCGGGCCTGCAGTAGATGCCGTGCAGCGCCTCGATCATCACGGCCGCAGGCCCCGGTATCAGCGAATAGTGGATCGTCTGTGCCTCGCGCCGGGTTTGCACCAGCCCTTCCTCGCGCAGCACCGCGAGGTGCTGCGACAGCGCCGACTGGCTGAGTTCCAGCAGGTCGTTGATCTCGCCGACCGAGCGCTCCCCGTCGACGAGCAGGCACAGCACCTTGAGGCGCGGCTCGCTGGCGAGCGCCTTCAGCAATTGCACCGCGTCGCCCGCATGCGCCTGCATCGCCGCGAGATCCACGGAACTCCGCTTCCTGTTCGCCATCCGGACTCCATGTCTCATTGCCGTCATGTCCGCCCATCACATCAGTTGACGCTAATATACGTACTTGCTAATTTAGCTGCAACTTAATTATGGAGGATTGACATGAACCTCGATCGTGCCGTTTTTGCCTTCGCCGGCGTGATGATCCTCGTCAGCGTGGGGCTCGTGTACTTCATATCGCCCTGGTGGCTGCTGCTCACGGCCTTCATCGGGCTGAACCTGCTGCAGTCGGCATTCACCGGCTTCTGCCCAGCCGCCCTCGTGTTGCGCAGGCTCGGCCTGGCGAGCGGCTGCGCGTTCAAGTGAGGCCTGGCATGACGGCGCCCGCGCCGCGCAGCATGCGAGCGACGCTGGCGCCGGCGCTGGCCCTCGCGCTCGCAGCGTGCGGCAGCGGCGAGCCGTCGCACGCGCCTGCCCCGATCGAGGGCCTCGAGACACTGGTCGTGGCCGCTGGCGAGGCCGGCGCGGGTCGTGCCTGGGATGGCGTAGTCGAGGCGGTTCGACAGGCTTCGCTGTCGGCGCAGACCAGCGGCCGCGTCACCGCAGTCCTGCACGACATCAACGATCGCGTTGCAGCCGGCACCGTGCTGGTGCGCCTGAGCGCGGTCGAGCAGCAGTCGGGTGTCGAGGCTGCACGCGCGCAATTGCGTGCCGCCGAGGCCACGGCGACCGAGGCTGAAGCCACCTACCGCCGCTATGTCGAGTTGTCGGAAGCGCACTATGTGTCAAAGCTGCAGCTCGACGAGATGCGGGCGAAGCGCGATTCCGCGATTGCGGCGCGCGACGCCGCGCGCGCCCGGCTCACCGATGTCGGCCAGCAGAGCGCGTACACGACGATTCGCGCGCCCTACGCCGGGCTCGTCGCCACACGCGATGTCGAGCCGGGCGAGAGCATCGGCATCGGGCAGCCGCTGATGACGATATTTGCTCCGGACGCGCTGCGCCTCGAAGTCAGCATCCCGCAGTCGGACGCCGAAGCGGTGCGCGCGCGCCCGGTCGCGAGTGTCACCCTCGCCGACGGGCGCCGGGTCGACGCCTCCGCGGTGACGGTATTCCCGTCCGCCGACGCCGCCACGCATGCGGTCCGGGTGCGGGTGCAGTTGCCGCCGCTCGATCCGGCGCCGCATCCGGGCACGACCGCCAAAGTGGCCTTTCCGGCGGCCGCCGGCACGGCGTTTCCTCGGGTGCCGCAATCAGCGCTGGTACGACGGGGTGAAGTCGTCGCAGTCTACGTGCTGGCCGATGGGCGCGTGTCGCTGCGCCAAGTGCGCATCGGCGATCGCAGCGGTGATGCCGTCGACGTGATTGCCGGCCTCACGCCGGGCGAGACGATTGCGGCCGATCCGGTCGCAGCAGTGCAGGCGCTGATCGCTGCGCGGCGGAAGCGCTGACGTGTCGCCGCACATGCGCGCACCGAAGCTCGGCCTCTCCGGGCGTCTCGCGGCGACCTTCCAGGCAAATCCCCTCACGCCGATCCTCGCACTCCTCGGCCTGCTGCTCGGCGGCGTCGCCGTGATGGTGACACCCCGCGAAGAGGAGCCGCAGATCGACGTGACGATGGCGAATGTCCTCGTTCCGTTCCCGGGCGCCGATGCGCGGGAAGTCGAACAGATCGTCGCCATTCCGCTCGAACAGAAGCTGGCCGAAATCGAGGAGGTCAAGCACACCTATTCGGTCAGCCGCCCGGGTCTCGCCGTGCTCACCGTGGAGTTCGAAGTCGGCGTGAAGCGTCAGGCAGCGCTCGTGCGCCTCTACGGCAAGGTTTTCTCGAATCAGGACTGGCTGCCGCCGCATCTCGGCGTGGGCCAGCCCGTCGTCAAGCCGAAAGGCATCGACGACGTCCCGGTGATGACACTCACACTGTGGACGGACGACACCGCGCGCAGTGCGCTCGAGCTGGCTGAAGTCGCGCATGCCCTCGAGACCGAGCTCAAGCGTGTGCCGGGCACGCGCGACGTCTACACCGTCGGTGCGCCGGAGCGCGCGCTGATGGTCACGCTCGATGCTGCGCGCCTCGCGAGCCACGAACTGACCGTCCACGATCTCGCCACATCGCTCGAGGCCGCCAATCTCGCCCGGCAGGCCGGCGAACGGATCGGCGCGAACGGCGTATCTCAGGCGACGGCTGGCCGGTTCCTCGTGGATCGTGACGACGTGGCCGGGCTCGTGCTCGGGCTTGCGAACGGGCAGCCGGTGCGTCTTGCGGATGTGGCGACGGTCGAAGATGCGGCCGATACGCCGGCGCGTTATGTCTGGCACGGCGCGCCGGCGGGGCGCGCCGGCCCGGCGAGCGGCATCGCCCCCGCCGTCACGCTCGCCATCGCGAAAAAGCCCGGCAGCAACGCCTCCGACATCACGCAGACCATTCAGCGGCGCGTCGGCGAGCTTTACGGGCAGGTCATTCCCGACGGCGTGCATGTCGAGGTGACGCGCGACTACGGCCGGACCGCGAGCGACAAGGCGCTGACGCTGATCAAGAAGCTCGTGTTCGCGACCCTGTCGGTGGTGCTGCTGGTGCTGTTCGCACTCGGCCGGCGCGAGGCCATCGTGATCGGGTCGGCGGTAATACTGACGCTCGCGGTCACGCTGTTCGCGTCGATGGCGATGGGCTTCACGCTGAATCGCGTGTCGTTGTTTGCGCTGATCTTCTCGATCGGCATCCTCGTGGACGACGCGATCGTGGTGGTCGAGAACATCCACCGGCACATGGCGCAAGGCGGCCGGACGCTCCGCGAAGCGATCCCGCCCGCGGTCGACGAGGTCGGCGGCCCGACCATCCTCGCCACGTTCACCGTGATCGCGGCGCTGTTGCCGATGGCCTTTGTCACGGGACTCATGGGCCCGTACATGCGGCCCATTCCGGTCAACGCCTCGGTCGGCATGCTGCTGTCGCTCGCGATCGCGCTCATCGTCACGCCGTGGCTGTCGCTGAAGCTCCTGAAGCGCCACACAGCCGTGCCCGGCCATGCCGCGGGTACCATGGCCGCGCGCCTGCATCGCCTGTTCGAACGCGTGATGACGCCGTTCCTCGCGCACGAGGGCGGCGCGCGCCGCCGCCACCGCCTGTTCGTCGCGATGGCGGCGCTCGTCGTGCTCGCGGCGAGCCTCGCGGGCTTCCGGCTCGTCGTGCTGAAAATGCTACCGTTCGACAACAAGTCGGAGCTGCAGGTCGTGGTGGACATGCCGGAGGGCCGCACGCTGGAAGACACCAACGCGCTGCTGACGGATCTCGCGGCCGTGCTCGATCGCACGCCCGAAGTGCTGCACTACCAGGGCTATGCGGGGACCGCCGCACCGATCAACTTCAACGGACTCGTGCGCCAGTACGACCTGCGCAGCGGAGCCAATGTCGGCGACCTGCAGGTGAACCTCGTCGATCGCCATGAGCGTGATCGCCAGAGCCACGACATCGCGGTCGCGCTGCGCCCGGAGCTCGCATCGATCGGGAGCCGCCACGGAGCTTCGGTCAAGGTCGTGGAAGTGCCTCCGGGCCCGCCGGTGCTGTCACCGATCGTCGCGGAAATCTACGGTCCGGAGTACGGCAGATTGCGCGCCGTCGGCCGGGCGCTGGAGCAGCGCTTCCTCGCGACGGACGGCATTGTCGATGTCGACACGAGCGTCGAAGCCGATGCCTCGCGCGACATCCTCGCGATCGATCGCGTGCGCGCCGCGCGGCTCGGCGTGCCGCAGTCGACCATCACCGAAGCGATCGCCGCAGGTCTCGCGGGACTCGATGCGACTTACGTGATCGACGGCAGCTCGAAGTATCCGCGCCCGATCCGCCTGCGCCTGCCCGCAGCCGACCAGGCCTCGATCGATCGCGTGTTGTCGTTGCGTGTTCGTGGCGGCGCGGGTCAGCTGGTACCTCTCTCCGAACTTGTTGCCGTACAGCAAGCGGCATGGGACGGCGCGATCCATCACAAGGACTTGCTGCCCGTCGTGTACGTCATGGGCGACGAAGGCGGCGCCGTGGACAGTCCGCTCTACGGCATGTTCGATCTCGTCGGGCAGGTGTCGGACCACGAGATCGGCGGCGAGGCGCTGTCGCAGCACTTCGTCGCGCAGCCCGAAGATGCGGGCACGTTCGCGATCAAGTGGGACGGCGAATGGCAGATCACTTACGAGACCTTCCGTGACATGGGCCTCGCCTACGTCGGAGGCATGGTGCTGATCTATCTGCTCGTCGTGGCGTACTTCCGCAATTACGTGGTGCCCCTCGTGATCATGGCGCCGATTCCGCTCACCGTGATCGGCGTGATGCCGGGGCACGCGCTGCTCGGTGCGCAGTTCACCGCCACCTCGATGATCGGCATGATCGCGCTCGCCGGCATCATCGTGCGCAACTCGATCCTGCTCGTGGATTTCATCAACCACCTGCTCGAGCGCGGGCATACGCCGGAGGCGGCCGTGATCGATGCCTGTGCGGTGCGCGCCCAGCCGATTGCGTTGACCGCGCTCGCGGCGATGGCGGGCGCCTTCTTCATTCTCGACGACCCGATCTTCAATGGACTGGCGATCTCGCTGATATTCGGCATTCTGGTGTCGACTGTGCTGACACTCGCCGTCATTCCACTCCTCTACTACACACTGATCACGCATCGCGCGAGGGAGACCACGACATGATCCGCAAATCCGTCTTCGCTGCCGCGGGACTGTACGCCGCGATGCTCGCCCTCGCCGCCGGCTGCGCGAAGCTGCCTGTCGAGCGTGACGCGCCGCTTCGCGCGTCTCCCGACGCCGACCTCGAGCGCGCCAGGGCTGCGGCGCTGACGTTCAACAACCGGTTGCGCGGGCAACTGCAGGCCGCGATGGCCACAGGGGGCCCAGTGACCGCAGTCGAGGTCTGCCACGGCGAGGCGCCGCAGATCGCCGCCGCAGTCATGCAGGAACACGGTGTACGCCTCGGGCGCGTAGCGCTCCCCGGCCGGAATCGCAACGCGGCCCAGGCGGCCGGGGACTGGCAGCTCGCGACACTGCAGGCATTTGCGCGAGCGGTCGAACGCGGGGCCGCAGCCGGCGAGCAGCTCGCCGTGATGCGCGACGGCCTGCCGGCCGGTGTCGCGCTGCGCATGATGCGCGGCATCGCCACCGAGCCGCTCTGCCTCGCCTGCCACGGGGCGCACATCGCGCCGGAGGTGCGCGCCGCAATCGACAGGCACTATTCCGACGACCATGCCACCGGCTTCGAGGTCGGCGACCTGCGCGGCGCGCTGTGGGTCGAAGTACCCGCCGGAGAGGTTTCCGCGACTGGAGGACATCCGTGAGCATCGACAGTCCGATCCGCATCCATCTCGAACAGGAGAGCGACTACGCCTTCCGCGTGCACTTCGACGATGCCGCGCTCGCGCCGCTCCTGACCGACGAACCTGCACCGCTGGGTCACGACCTGGGGCCGAATCCGTCGCGCATGCTGCTGGCCGCGATCGCCAATTGCCTCGTGGCCAGCCTGCTGTTCGCGCTGCGCAAGCACAGGAACGAGCCGGGCCGACTCGTGGCGGAGATCACTGCGGCTCCTCGGCGCAACGAACAGGGCCGCTGGCGGATACCGGCGGCATCGGTCACGCTGCGACTTCCGGGGCGCGCAGCGGACTTGCGCAGTCTCGACCGCGTCCTCGCGCAATTCGAGGACTTCTGCATCGTCACCCAGAGCGTGCGTCACGGCATCGAAGTGGACGTGGCCGTCGTCGACGGCGAAGGTGCAGTCCTGCTCGGCACGCGGGACGCCGGGGGTGGGTCGTGAGCGGAACCACCGTGCAACTGGCCTGCCCGCACTGCAATGCAATCAACCGCGCGCCCGGCGAGCGCGTGGGCGAGGCGCCGAAGTGCGGCCGCTGCCATGAGCCGCTGTTTGCGGGCAAGCCGATTGCGCTCGACGCCGCGGCTTTCGACGCACACGTGAACCGCACCGACCTGCCGCTGCTGGTCGATTTCTGGGCGCCTTGGTGCGGGCCCTGCAAAATGATGGCGCCACATTTCGAAGCGGCCGCCGTGCAACTCGAGCCGGCGATGCGTCTCGCGAAGATCGATACGCAGGCGCAGCCGGACCTCGGTGCGCGCTTCGCCATCCGCAGCATACCGACGCTCATCCTGTTCACGGGCGGCCGCGAACGCTCGCGCATGTCGGGCGCGATGGCGGCTGCCGATATCGTCCGCTGGGCACGGGAGCAATCCCGATGAAGAAGCTCGTGATCCTCGGCAGCGGATTTGCGGCATTGACGACGATCCGCAGGCTGCGCGCACGCGGTGCGGATGCCGACATCACGGTCGTATCGCCGCGCAACGAACTCGTCTATCTGCCGAGCCTGATCTGGATTCCGTCGGGCAGGCGGCGCGGCGCCGATCTGCGCATGCCGCTCGCCGGGTTCTTCGAGCGCCAGCAGGTGAGCTGGCATCGCGGCGCCGTCCAGGGTGTCCACGACGGTGGGCGGCGTGTCGTGACCGACAACGGAGAGATCGGCAACGACTATCTCGTCGTCGCCACGGGCGGGCGATATCTGCGCGCACTGCCGGGGATCGAGCACGCGATCATTCCGTGCGAGGGCATCGAGTCCGCCGAGGCCATTCGCGACCGGCTCGCCGCGCTGGATGGCGGCACTGTCGCAGTGGGCTTCGCCACGAATCCGCAGGAACCCGGCGCCGTGCGCGGTGGCCCGATGTTCGAGTTCCTGTTCGGCATCGACACGCTGCTCCGGCAGCAAGGCCGGCGCGACAGGTTCAGGCTCGTGTTCTTCAATCTGTCGACGGAGCCCGGTCAGCGGCTCGGGCGATCAGCCGTGGCGAAGCTCCTTTCGCACATGGCTCGGCAAGGCATCGAGACAAGACTGGGCCACAAGATGGTCCGCCTCGAGGCCGACAGGGTCGTGACCGACGGCGGGGCCTTCGACGCAGACCTCATCCTCTTCATGCCCGGCCTGACGGGCCCGGCGTGGCTCGAGGGGAGCGTATTGCCACGCTCGCCGGGCGGCTTCGTCGCCTGCGACGAAACCTGCCGTGTGCGCGGGCTCGAGCGCGTGTTCGCAGCGGGTGATGTCGGCAGCTACCCGGGCCCGGACTGGATGGCCAAGCAGGCGCACCAGGCAGATCTGCAGGCCGACGCCGTGGCGCGGAACATCGCCGCCGAGCTGCGCGGCGGCGGGCCGCCGCGTCACGAATTTCGGACGGAGCTCGCCTGCATCGTGGACACGCTCGACAGCGGCATGCTGGTCTACCGCCGTGGATCGCGCAATTTCACGCTGCCCCGCTCGCGCCTGCTGCACTGGGCCAAGCGGCGGTTCGAGGAACGTTACCTGAACACCTACCGATGAGGCGAATGATCCTGCGTCCTTGCCGGTAGACTACGCACCAGTCGTCAAGCGGGGAACGAATGCTGGCGTGACAGTCACGATCGCCGATCTGGATTTCGGCCGCCTTTATCGCGACCACATGATCGCTGCCGCGCGGATACCGAGGCCGGCGAGCGCCTGGGACACGCGTGCCGCCGACCTGCAGCAGAAAGCGCCCAACAGTCGCTATGCGCAGGCGTTCATCGCCCGCATGGACCTCGCGGACGCGAGCACGCTGCTCGACGTGGGCTGCGGGCCGGGCACGATCGGCCTGCCCCTCGCCCCGCGCCTCGAGCGCGTGTACGGCCTCGATTACAGTCGCGCGATGCTCGACGCGCTCGAGGCCAATGCCGTGCGGCAGGGGCTCACGAACGTCACGGCGCTCAATCTCGCATGGGAAGACGACTGGTCGGACGTGCCCGTGTGCGACATCGTCGTGGCCTCGCGTTCCACCAACGTGCAGGACATGGCCGCGGCGCTCGCGAAGCTCGACGCGAAGGCGCGCCGGCGCGTGTACCTGACCCACCAGGTCGCGCGCCACCAGTTCGACCCGGGCGCGATCGAAGCGCTGGGTCGCAAGCTCCTGCCGCCACCGGACTACATCTACATCGTGAACATCCTGCACGGCATGGGCATTCACGCGCGGCTCGACTACATCGAGAGCGACCATCGCCTCGCGCCGGCCGCCGACTTCGACGAGCTCGCGAGGCGCATCGCCTGGTCGCTCGGCGCATTGACGCCGGAGGAACTCGGCCGACTGCGCGACTGGCACGAGCGCTCGGCGCCGTCTGCAAGGTCGAATGCCGCCGCACCCATGCGCTGGGCGTTCATCTCCTGGGACAAGCCTTAACAATCCGGAGGCCACATGTTCAGATTCCACGACCTGCGGATCCTCTGCGCCACCGTCGCACTGCTGTCGGCGTGCACCGCGACGACCGGCAAGAGCTTCACGACCACCGAGATCGTGAAATTCGACTCGCCGTGGGCGATGGCATTCCTGCCCGACGGGCGTCTCCTCGTCACCGAGATGGCGGGTGTGCTCAAGCTCTACGACCCGAAGGGCGGCTCGACCGGCATCATCAGTGGCGTCCCCGCGGTCGTACACAAGGGCCAGGGTGGGCTCGGCGATATCGTGCTGCACCCGCAATACCCCTCGAACGGGCTCGTCTACTTCAGCTACGCGGAGGCCGGAGACGGCGGCGTCGGCGCCGCGGTTGCGCGTGCGCGGCTCGTGCTCGACGAGCACGGCGGCGGCACCCTCGCGGATGTCCGGGTGATCTGGCGGCAGGTACCGAAGACGAGCGGCGCGGGCCATTTCGGTCATCGCATCGCGTTCGACCGCGACGGCAAGCTGTGGATCAGCTCGAGCGAGCGCCAGAAGTTCGATCCCGCACAGGACATGGGTTCGAACCTCGGCAAGATCGTGCGTCTCAACGACGACGGCAGCGTGCCCGCCGACAATCCGTTCGCGGACCGCGGCGGCGTCGCCGCGCAGGTCTGGACGCTCGGCCATCGCAATGTCCTCGGGCTCGCCTTCGACTCGCATGGGCAGCTGTGGGCGGACGAGATGGGCCCGAGGGGCGGCGATGAACTGAATCGCATCGAGCGCGGCGCCAACTACGGCTACCCGATCGTGTCGAACGGCGATCATTACGACGGCCGGACGATTCCGGACCACGATACGCGCCCCGAGTTCCGCGCGCCGGTGATCAGCTGGACACCGGTGATCTCGCCGTCGAGCCTCGCGTTCTACGACGGCGCCTTGTTCCCGCAGTGGAAAGGCAACGCCTTCATCGGCGGCCTGTCGTCGCAATCGCTCGTGCGCATCGAATTCCAGGGTGCGACCGCCCGCGAAGCGCAGCGCTTCGACATGGGCCGGCGCATCCGTGCCGTGAAGCAGGGACCGGACGGTGCACTCTGGCTGCTGGAAGACGGCACGAATGGCGGGCGGGGCTGGTTGCTGAAGCTGACGCCGCCTCGCCCCTGAGGTTCATGCGAGGAGACACCCGGCGCTGGCCGGCGGCAGGTCATTCCTCCAACGCGTGATCCGAGCGCAGCGCCTTGCGCCGCGCGGGTCGCCCGACCAGGTCGAGGAATTGATTGAACGTGCATTCTGCGAGCGGCTGCATGCGCGCGAGGCTGGCCGCGGTGGCGGCACGAATGGATGCCGCGTCCTGCCCGATTGCGGCAGCTTGCAATTCCCGCCGCAGCGCCGGCAGCCGCAACCAGCGCTCGATCAGCCTGCCGTCGGCCTCCATGTGAAACTGGAAGCCGTAGGCATTGCGGCCGTAGCGGAAGGCCTGTTGTTCACACGTTGCCGTACGTGCCAGTTGCACGGCACCGGCCGGCAGCCCGAATGTGCGGCCGTGCCACTGGAACACCGGCGCTGTCGCCCCGACGTGTGCCAGCACGGGATCCTGCCGGCCGTGATCCGTGATGGCGAGGTCGTACCAGCCGATTTCGTGCTGCGTGTGCCGCATCACTGGTGCACCGAGCACGTGCGCCAGGAGTTGCGCACCGAGGCAGATGCCGAGCACCGGTTTGTCCTGGCGAAGGGCCGTCTCGATCGCATCGAGTTCCGTGCGCAGATGGGGAAAGCGCTCCTGCTCGTCCACGTTCATCGGGCCACCGAGCACGATCAGCGCCTGGTATCGGTCCACTTGTGGCCGTGCGTCGGGATGGCGCTCGAAGTTGTGGAAGCGGATGCGATGGCCGCGCGCGCGGATGCGCGCGTGCAGTGTGCCGAGCGGCTCGGCTGCGACGTGCTGGAAAACCATCAACCGGGACATCTGCCGCCACGATAGGCAGCCTGGCGGACCGGGGCAAGCGGTTTCGCCTGCAGCCTGAACGGCTCAGAATCCCCCGATGCCGCTGTCGATGACCACCGGTGTATTTGTCCAGCGCCCGTCCGGCGTGCGATACCAGCCGCCCGCGGCGAGTGAGCCCCCGTCGAGGTGCAACGTGGTGCCCGTCACCCAGCCCGCGAGGTCGCTCGCGAGAAACAGTGCGCAACCCGCGGCATCCGCCGGTTGCCCGAAGCGCCCGAGCGGAATCCAGCGGGGCAGATGCTCGAGGTACTTCGGTGGAATCCACTCCGAAGGCTTCACCTGCGCCGATTCGGTCGTCTCCGGCGCGATTTCGTTCACGCGGATGCCGGCAGGGCCGAGGTTGAGTGCGAGACTGCGCGTGAAGCCCGACACGCCGGCCTTGAAGGCCGAATAGACGATGTTGAGCGGAATGCCGCGGAACGCCTCGATCGTCGAGATGTTGATGATGCTGCCGCCGGGACCGGTCTTCTTCATGAGCGGCAACGCCGCACGCGTCACGACGAATATCTGCCGCAGGTTCACCGCGTAGAGCGCGTCGAATTCCCCGTCCGCATAGTCCTCGAGCGGCTTCACGATGCCGAGGAAGTCGCCGACATTGTTCACGAGCACGTCGAGGCGGCCGAAGCGCTGCCGGACATCGTCGAGCAGCGTGCCGACCTGCACCGCATCGCGCACGTCGGTCACCGACACGAACGCCGCGGCGCCGAGTGCGGCGCGCAGGGCATCTGCACGTGCGCGATCGATCTCGGCCGCAACGACGCGCGCACCCGACTTCGCGAAGGCGTCCGCGATGCCGCGCCCGATTCCGGCGCCAGCGCCGGTGACGAGGACCACCTTGCCGGTGAAATCGATCATACTGCTGCTCCCGCGCCTGCCTGCCGTGAAGGTGCAGCATAGGGGATTCGGTTCGGAGTTTCTTCATGAACGACTCGCAAGACTGGGATCCCCGCTCGGCCGAAGTCCTCGCAGACCCGCTCGCAGCCTACGACCGCATGCGCCGTCGCTGCCCCGTGGCGCACAGCGATTACCTGCACTATTCCGTGTTTCGCCATGCCGACGTCCTGCACATACTCGCGGACCCGGAGACCTTCAGCAGCCAGGCCTCGCGGCACGTGTCGGTGCCGAACACGATGGACCCGCCGGAGCACACGGCCTACCGGCGCGCGATCGATCCCTATTTCAGTGCCGCGCGCATGGCCACTTTCGAGCCCGTGTGCCGGAGAATCTGCGCTGAACTGGTGAGAGCCCTGCCGCGCGACACGCCGGTCGAGATCATGTTCGGACTCGCGCATCCCTTCGCCGTGCGTGCGCAATGCGCATTTCTCGGTTGGCCCGACACCCTGCACGAGCCGCTGCGCCAATGGATCCACAAGAAGAATGTGGCCACGCTCTCGGGCGACAGCCACGCCATCGCCGCCGTGGCGAACGAGTTCGACGAGACCATCCTCGCGATCCTGAAGGAGCGCCGTGCCGCCGCGGGCAGGGCACCTGACGATGTGACGACCTGCCTGATGCACGAGCGCGTCGACGGACAGCCGCTGCGCGCCGACGAGATCGTCTCGATCCTGCGCAACTGGACCGTCGGAGAACTCGGCACCATCGCCTCGAGCGTCGGCATCATCGCCGACTATCTCGCTTGCCGTCCCGCCTTGCAGGCCCGGCTGCGCGCTGAACCGCGGGAAGTGCGTGCCGCCAACGACGAAATCCTGCGCATTCATGCGCCGCTGATCGCCAATCGGCGGACGCCGACCCGCGCGGTTCGCGTCGGTGACACCCGCATCGAGGCCGGCGAGCGGATCACGCTGATGTGGGCATCAGCCAACCGCGACGAGGCGGTCTTCGGCGACCCGGACGAGTTCCGACTCGATCGCGATCCTGCGCTCAATCTGCTCTATGGAGCCGGCATACACGCCTGCCCAGGCGCGCCGCTCGCGCGGCTGGAGCTCGAAGCCATCATCCAGGCCCTGCTCGCCGGTACCCATGCGATCGAACGGGTCGACGGTGCGGCGCCAGTTCCCGCGACGTATCCGGCCAGCGGGTTTCGGCACGCCACGCTCGTGTTGCGTGACCACTGATCCATGGAACGCTGAATTGGCGGAGAGGGTGGGATTCGAACCCACGTGCCGGGATTAACCGACCATCCGATTTCGAGTCGGCGCCGTTATGACCACTTCGGTACCTCTCCGGGAGCTCTCAGGCGCAATTTATTGAATTTACGCCGGCTTTCGACCCCGTTGCCCGCCATGCAACCGGGCCCGGAACCGCGCGGGATATCCCGCCAGCGGCCCCGCCGAGCTTGCTATTCTAGCGGAAGTTTTCTCGCGAGAGGTGGCTCGATGCGCCACGTCGGTGACCCGTGGCGCTGGCGGGTTCTCAGTGTGCTCGGCGCCCTCGCGGGCCTCGCCCAATGCACGGCGCCACCTTCCACACTCGAGCAGATCCGTGGACGCGGCGAACTGCGCGTCGCGACGCTGAACCTGCCGACGACCTGGTACCAGGGCGCCCAGGGCATCGAGGGGCTCGAATACGACCTCGCGAGCGGGTTTGCGCGCACCCTCGGCGTGCGCCTCACGATGACACCCTACGAGAATGAGTGGCAAATGCTCGAGGCATTGCGCACGGGTGACGCCGATATTGCCGCCGCGCTCCTCACGTACCGGGGACCCTGGCGCAGCTTCGCCCTGCCCTCGCGCACCTACGACCAGGTATCCCAGCTCGTCGTCTACACCCGCGGCACCGTGCGACCGAAGAATGTCGCGGCCCTCGCGCATCGGCGCATCGTCGTCAAGGCGGAGAGCCCCCAGGCGGACGTCCTGCACGCGCTGCGCGATCGCATCGGTCACGCCCTCAAATGGGAAGAATTGCCGGCCGATGCGGTCAATCGTCCGCTCGATGTGCTTGCGGCCGGCGACGCCGACATCACGATCGTCGATGCGGCGTCATTCAGCTTCATCCACCAGGCCTACCCGGAGTTGTTGTCGGCGTTCGAACTCACGCAAACGCGGCCAGTGCAGTGGATCGTGCGGCGGCGATCGAATGCCCTGCGCGCGGCGATCGACACCTGGCTCGGCAGCGAGACCGCGCGCCAGGTAGTCGCCGCCGCGACGGTCACGCCGGTCGAGACCTCGCCACGTCTGCAACTCGCGATGGCGCGGGATTTCCGCGGCCGGATCGAATCGCGCCTGCCGCTCCTGCGGCCGTGGTTCGAGGAGGCCGCGCTCGAGACCAAGGTCGACTGGCGACTCCTCGCGGCAATCGGCTATCAGGAGTCGCAGTGGGACCGCAATGCGCGCTCGCCGAACGGTGCGCTCGGCGTGATGATGCTGATGCCGGAAACCGCCACCTCGGTGGGTGTCGAGGATCCGTTCGATCCGCGCGAAAACATCCTCGGCGGCGCACGCTACTTCATCGAAGTGCGCGACAAGATCCCCGCGCGCATCCCGGAGCCGGACCGCACGTCGATGGCGCTCGCAGCCTACAACGTCGGTTACGGACACCTCGAAGATGCACGCGTGCTCACGCAAAGTCGCGGCGGCAATCCCGATCGATGGGCGGATGTCCGCGAGAACCTGCCGCTACTGGCGCAGGAAGGCTGGTACCTGCAGGCGAAGCGAGGCTATGCGCGCGGCTGGGAGCCGGTGCAGTTCGAACGGAGAGTGCGGCAGTACTTCAGCGTGCTCGAGTGGCAGACGCTGCCGTCGATCGAAACGGCATTGCAGGCAGAAACGCCGCTGCTGCCCACTGCGACCGCGACGGAAGTCGCGACGCAGTGAGCAGCAGAAGGAGTCGAAACGATCAGCCGTGCGCGCGACGGCGCACGAGGACGAGTCCGAGGAGACCGAGGCCCAGCAGCGCGAGCGTGCTCGGCTCGGGCACACGCGCCGCCTGCGCGACGAAGCGCATCGTTCCGCTGTAGCCCGTGAACAGACCACCCGCATTGCCGGCGACGAACAGCGAGTACGCGCCCGCCGTCAGGCCGGAAAACGAGAAGTGCCCCGGCGTAAAATCGAAGTCGAAGTATGTGTTCGAGGCGAGCGCAACCAGTTGCACGTCGGTCCGGCCGAACCACCAGTCGCCCTCGATGATGAGACCGTACACGTCGGCATTGTTCGTGAGATCGAAGCCGTACTCATCGGCGAAATTCTCGGGGGCAAAGAGCCACCCGTTGCCGAAGTGGACGGTTTCCGGCGCCGTTACCGAGCCGAGGTCGATGTAATCCGCATGTGCAGCACCCGAGGCGGCGATGGCGAGGGCGGCAAGTGCGAGCCTGAATTTTCTGGTCATTTTGTTTCGATCCCCTGACGGGCTGGATACTACGGTCTGCCCATAGAGGAGCAAGTTCTGGGCCAGCCCTGGTAACTTCATTAAAAACAATAGCTTGTGTCAGTGCCGCTCCCCGGGGGCTACAGCTCTGTAAAGATTTCCGACACTGGCCCCGGCTCAGCTACCACCTGCAGCATTGAACGGACCGCAGGCCGCAGGAAGCCCGCCTGCACCGCATGGTCGAGGAACGCGACGAGCGGGTCGTAGTAGCCCGCCGTGTTGATGAGTGCGCAGGGCTTGGCATGAAGGCCGAGTTGCGCCCAGGTCCACATTTCGAACAACTCGTCGAGCGTACCTATGCCGCCTGGCAACGCGATGAAGGCGTCGGACAGTTCGGCCATTTTCGCCTTGCGCTCCTGCATCGATTCCGTGACGACGAGGTCCGCGAGCCCGCCGTGCGCGAGTTCCTTGCGCATGAGGATCCGGGGGATGACCCCCACCACACTCCCGCCGGCGGCGAGCGCCGCATCGGCGACCACGCCCATCAGCCCGACGCTCGCGCCGCCATAGACGAGCGTCACGCCCTCGCGCGCGAGCGCGGCACCGAGCGCGGCGGCAGCCCCGGCATAGGCCGGCGACGCGCCCATCTGCGAACCGCAATAGACACAGACGCTGCGGATGGCGCTCATGCGCCCCTCCGGGCCGCAAAGAATCGCGCCAGCAGCTCCGCGCACTCCCGCTCGAGCACGCCGCCGAACACGTCGACGCGATGGTTCATCGCCGGCAGCCTGAACGCGTCGATCGTGCTGCCTGCGGCACCCGCCTTCGGATCCCAGGCCCCGAACACGAC
Source organism: Steroidobacteraceae bacterium (assembly GCA_019187185.1). Classification (GTDB taxonomy): domain Bacteria; phylum Pseudomonadota; class Gammaproteobacteria; order Steroidobacterales; family Steroidobacteraceae; genus CADEFQ01. Next base: position 100,387 of record JABAQU010000020.1, read on the forward strand.
ACGCCGCACGCGCGCGTGCACGATCGCGGCGGCGCACATGAGACACGGCTCGAGCGTGACATAGAGCGTCGAGTCGATGAGGCGGTAGCTGCCGAGCGAGCGCCCCGCTGCGCGCAGCGCCTCGATCTCGGCATGCGCGCTCGGATCGTGCGCAGCGATCGGACGGTTGTGGCCCTCGCCGACGATATCGTCGCCGCGCACGATCACGGCGCCCACCGGCACCTCGTCGTGCGCCGCGGCCTGCGCCGCGAGCGCCAGGGCGTGCTGCATGAAATAGGTATCGCCGCGGGCGTTCATGGGTCGATGCCGCGCGCCTTCAACCACGCGGCGAGCGGCGCGAGCTGCCGCCTGTAATGTCCTGCGCGCCCGGACGAGCCGCGATGGATCGGGCGGCGCACCTGCCAGACGCTCGCGGTCTTCACGGCTGCCTCCGAACGCTCCGGCGAGAGACAGGCATCGTCCCAGGCGAGCCCGCAGAACCCAAGCAATCGTTCGATCGACTCGCGAGGTGCACGCACGAAGCGGTCGTAGTCGACATCGAGGATGTCGCTGCCGTACAGCGCACGCCAATGCGCCATGAGGCGGCGATACTCCGCATAGCGGTGACCCGTGTCCATGAGATCGAGCGCATAGCCCATGCGCGGGTCGAGGTGCAGGAACCAGACCGACAGGCAGTTGTCGAGCGGGTTGCGCGTCGTGTGCACGATTCTGGCTTCGGGAAAGAGCGTCTCGATGAGCCCGACGTGGAGGAAATTGTCGGGCCGCTTGTCCGTGACGAACGCGGCACCCGGGAAGCGCTGCGCCAGCCCGTCAAGATACTTCGTGGCGAGCGCCCGGCGCCTCTCCGGGGAGAGCCGCGCGAGCGACGCGGGGTACGGCGCGAGATCGTCGCGCACGATGGCCGGCAGCAGGTCGAGTTCGCCGCCTGCGGTCACCTGCGGGTGTCGGGCGAGCACCTGCTCGACGAGCGTCGAGCCGGAACGGAACATGCCGCAGATGAAAATCGGCTGCGGTGTGCCTGTCGATGCCGCCGCGGCGTCGACCGCTGGTACGACGCGATCGCGCGCCGCAAACGTCGCAATCAGCGCATCGGTGTGCGCAGTCGCCGCGGCACGGTCGTACAGCGGAGCGCGGGCACCGACGCTCGCGCGGCTCGCACGATTGGCGGCGGCGTAGGCCTCGAATGCGTCATCGTACGCACCGCATTCATCGAGCAGCTTGCCGAGCGCAAAACCGAGGCTCGCCCGAGCCGCGGCGTCCAGGCAGGAGTCGGCGAGCGCCGCGCGCAGACGTGCGAGCAGCGGATCGCTGCTGTCGGCAACGCCCTTCAACGACGCGTAGCGGGCGAGCGCCTCGAAGTGATGGGTGTCGATCCCGAGCAGGCGTTCGTAGGTCGCGAGCGCCGCCTCGCGCCGGCCGAGATCCTCGTGCAGGTTGGCAAGATTGAGCAGCGCCGGCACATAGCGCGGATTCAGCGCGAGCGCGGCATCGAGCTCGCGCTCGGCCGCTGCATCCTGACGCAGGTGATCGGCGTAGATGACCCCACAATTGAGGTGCACTTCCTCGGGATCGCGCACACCGCGGCCGAGCGCCTCGCGGTACGCGGCGAGTGCCGCATCGAATCGCCCCGCCCTGCGACGCAGGACCGCGAGGTTGAACCAGCTCTCGGGCAATGCGGGATGGGCGGCGAGCAGGCGCTCGTAGGCGGCGATCGCCTCGGGAACGCGGCCGGCGCGCTCGAGCCGCACCGCCTCGCGCAGCTGCGCCTCTGGCAGGTGCGACGTCATTCGGGAATTGTAGCGGATGCGGACACTCCCGATTGTGCGCGGGATCGTTCGCCGCCATTCTTCGCCGATGCCCCCGACCCGCATCGAACGCTGGCGCTCACCACTCATTCTCGTCACGCTCGGCGCACTGCTGTTCGCGCTGCTTTCGGGCTCGGTGCTCCTCTTTTTCGGCATGCCGCGCGCACGCCGCGAATACTGGGTGCTCGTGCATTGGCTCGCCGCCATGGCGGCGCTCGTGCCCTACGCGCTCTACCAGTGGCGCCACTGGCAGCGCGTCCGCGAGCATGCAAGGCTCACGCATTATCGTGTGGGCCTGCACGCCTTCATCATCATCTGCGGCACCGTGCTCACCGGGCTGCCGCTCGTGCTGCCGCTCGAAGCCGGCACGCGCGCCTACACGATCGTCGACCTCGCGCACATCTTCTTCGGGTTCGTGTTCGTGCTGCTCGTATCGGCGCACCTGACGCTCGTCGCCGTACTCACCGTGACGCGCGCGGCGGGAGGCGACGAGGTGCGGCAGGCGCGAGCTGCCGTTCGCCGGCTGCTGATCGGCGCGACGCTGGTGGCGCTCGCGGGTCTCGTGGCCGCAATTACAGGTAGTTGATTGCGTACAGCGCCCAGCCCGATCCCACGCTGAGCGTCCAGAGGCCGAGAAACAACCAGGTGATCGCCGGGTGGTCGGCGAAGAAATGCGCGTTGCGCTTCTGCGCGACGAACGCGAGATACGAATACACGACGAGCAGCAGGAACACGAGCAACGACAGGATGCCGTGCGCCGCCATGAACGGCGCGAGCGGATGCGGCGTGCTGGCCGCTTCCTCGCCCGCCGATGTCTCGCGCATGCGGAAGATCATGTACATCATGTTGACCGAGAACTCGAAGATGATCAGCACCGCGGCGAACAGCCACGCGAAACCCTTGCGGGCGCGGCTGCGCAGCACGATGTAGAACACGCCGGCGGTGACGAAGAATTCGGCGATCGCGGAAAAGGTACTGAAGGCGGGTGCGTTCATGGGTCCAGGTGTGGCGCGCTGAAATCCGGCGCATCGGGTGCGCGATCGTCGCGCGATGTTCCTGTGCAGTCTACCGCATCGGCGAGCTCATGGGCCCGTGGCCGCACCACGCCACTCACCACGTGTAGCCGATACTGGCGGCAATACTGCGCCCGGGTTGCGTGTAGAAGCCGAGATTGTCATCGGTGGCGTCGACCCCCCGCACTGCGCTCCATTCCCAGTACCGGCGGTCGGCCACATTGAGCAATGCCACGTTGACTTGCAGCCCCGGCAGCGGCTCGAGCCAGCCGTACAGGTCGAACCTCGTGTAGCCTGGGGTCGCAAACTGCGCGGTGTCGACCCGATCGATGCGTTCTTTGCGCCAGGCCGCGATGACCGCAGCCTCGGCGCCCCAGTTCCGGGCCGCGCCTTCGTATTGCAGCCCCCAGGTCGTGCGGGGCGGCTCGATGCTGTTCAGCGGTCGCTCGAGCCGCGTGTCGTCACCTTCGCTCCACGAGAACGCTCCGCGCAGTTGCCAGCGGTCTGCGCGCCCGTGCACGACAGGCAATCGCCACAGCAGATCGGCCTCGACACCGCGGATCCGGGCCCTGGCCCGGTTCACCGACTGGAACACGAGTGTCTGCGTGGCCGGATCGACGCCGAGGTTGACGCGCGATTCGATCAGGTCGCGATAGCGATTCTCGTAGAGGGAGATGCTGGCGCGAGCGCCCGACCCCACATAGCGCCAGCCGAGTTCGACACCTTCGCTGCGCTCCGGCCGCAGGTCCGGATTGGCCCGCACCTCGTAATTGTAGATCGGCAGCGTCAGTCCGATATTGACGTCGCCGAACGGCGGCGCACGAAATCCGCGTGCGTACTGCGCCGTCAGCACGTGGCCGCCCCCGACCGTCCAGCGCGCCGCGAGGCGCGGGGTCACCTGGCGCGTGTCGATATCGACTGGCCCGCTGTCGGGATAGTCCTCGAGATAGATCGCATCGGGGTGCGCGCGCACGCGGTTCCACTCCGCACGCACGCCGGCCACCAGCGCGAAGCGCGCACCGAGGCGGATCTCGTCCTGCCAGTAGAGCGCGGCGCTCTCGACCGTGCTGTTCGGAAAATCACGCACGGGCATGAACTCACCGAGAATCAGCGGGCTCGCCGTGCCGGTGAGCAGGTTGGTCTCGAGCCCGTCGCGCAGGCCTTCGTAGCGGGTCGCGGTGACATCCAGCCCGAACACGTGCCGCTGCCCGGCCGATGCGGCCTCGTGATGGGCCTGCCCGACGATCGAGAGTCCGAAGGCGTCGGCGCTGTAGTCGAAGCGGCGCCAACGCAGGGATTCGAACGGCGTTGCCCTGTCGGGCAAGCGGTACTGCCCACTGTCCTGCCGGATATCCGTCGACTGGCCGTACGCCTGCGCCGACAGCGACTGCAGCCACGAGCGCGCCGGCGTCCATTCGCCGGCGAGACTTGCGCGAGTGCGCTCCTGTGTATCGTCCGCATCGAGGCGGTAGGTGGTGGCAAACCGGCCGGTGCCAAAGCGCAGCGAATTGACCGCCGTCTGCCGCGCGTCGCGACCGGCATCGAGCGCAAGTGTGTAGCGGCCCCACGCGCCTGCATCCCGCACGAGTTTCGCGAGCATGTTTTCCCGGCGGTAGTCGGCGGGGTTCGGCCCGTCTTCAGGGCGCCACGCGCGATTGGCGCCTTCGTGCCCGCGCCGCTGCGCCACGAGGGCCATCCCCTGCCAACCCTCGGCGAGATCCCCGGCCCAGCTCGCCGCGAGCATGCGACTGTCATCGACGCTGTCGGCTCCGGCGCGCAGCCCGAGTTGCTGCGCCCCCTTTCCTTTCGATAACAAATCGTCCGGATCACGGGTGCGAAACGCCACGACGCCGGCCAGTGCGTCGCTGCCGTACAGCGTCGACGCCGGCCCGCGCTGGATCTCCACCTGTTCGATCGCCTCGAGATCCACGAGGTCGCGCCCCGCCGATGCGAACTGGCCGATGCTGTAGTCATCGGCGAGCGGTATGCCATCGACGAGGATTCGCACGCGATTGCCGTCCAGTCCGCGAATCGCGAATCCGCGTGTACCGAAACGATTCGCATCCGTGATTACTGCTACGCCAGGCACATAGCGAACGAGGCCCGCGGGGTCGCGCACGAGATGACGGTCGAGGTCCTCGCGCGCGACCTGGGTCACGCTCGCGGCGACCTGGCTGATCGGCTCGGGAGTGCGACTCGCGACCACCACGACGGTGTCCAGTGTCTCGTCGGTGGCTGCAGCCGCCGCAAGCGCAAGGGTCATCAGCAGCAGCGATCCGGACATGTCCTGATCTCCCTAGCGACTTGTACGTACTTTTCCATGTCATCCGGCAGCTGGTTGATTTACATCAGACGTTTCAATGAAGCACCATGCAACATTCCAGTTGTCCGCAACGCCGCGTTGCATTCTTCGAAAGTGAATGATGAAAACGTCGACGCGTGAAGTCCTCAAAGACCTGCTCCTCGTGGGCGGCGCGATCATGGCGATGCAGTCTGGCGCATTCGCGGCAGACGTGGCATCCGGGAAATCCGGCGAGCAGGTCTATGCCGAGAACTGCGCAGCCTGCCACCAGCCGAACGGCAAGGGACTCGCCGGCGCCTTCCCGCCGCTCGCCGGCTCCGACTGGCTGAAGGGACGTACTCCTGCCCAGATCGCTGCCACGGTGCTGACGGGCCTGCAGGGCGAGCTCGTCGTCAACGGCGTCACGTACAACAGCGTGATGCCGGCACAGAGCCACCTGAGCGATGCCGACATCGCGGCCGTGATCACGTATGTGCTTGGCCAATGGGGCAATCCGGGCGGGCAGCTCACGGCCGATCTCGTCAAGGAGCAGCGCAACGCTCTGGCGGTATCCACGGATCCGGCACAGGGCCAGGTGCATCCGGGCACGAGCCAGGCGCAGGCTGCCTATGAGGGTGCACCGACGACGCTCTCCGCCGAGGGTGTCGAGCAGGTGCGCACGGCCGGCGCACCGGTCATTTCGAAGCCGGAGTTCACGCGTGCGAGCGAGATCTTCTTCCAGCGCTGCGCCGGCTGCCATGGCGTGCTGCGCAAGGGCGCGACGGGCAAGCCGCTCACTCCCGATCTGACCCAGGCGCGCGGCACCGACTACCTGAAGGCGCTGATCACGTTCGGTTCGCCGGGCGGCATGCCGAATTTCGGCAGCGCCGGCGAACTGACCGAGACGGAAGTCGACCTGATGGCGCGCTTCCTGCAGCACACACCGCCGAATCCGCCGGAGTGGGGCCTGAAGGAGATGCGCGACAGCTGGAAGGTGTTCATTCCGGAAAGCGAGCGCCCCACGCGCAAGCTGAACAACTACGACCTCGACAACATTTTCTCCGTCACGCTGCGCGACTCGGGCGAAATCGCGCTCATCGACGGTGACAGCAAGAAGATCATCAACATCCTGAAGACCGGCTATGCGGTGCACATCTCGCGTGTGTCGCACTCCGGGCGCTACATCTACACGATCGGCCGCGATGCCAAGATCGACCTGATCGACCTGTGGATGAAGGTTCCGGACCGCGTCGCGGAGATCAAGATCGGTCTCGAGGCGCGCTCGGTCGAGACGTCGAAGTACAAGGGGTTCGAAGACAAGCTCGCGGTCGCCGGCGCCTACTGGCCGCCGCAGTACGTGATCATGGACGGTCCGTCGCTCGAGCCGCAGAAGATCGTCTCGACCCGCGGCATGACAGTCGACACGCAGGAGTACCATCCCGAGCCGCGCGTGGCCGCGATCGTCGCGAGCCACAAGCACCCCGAGTTCATCGTCAACGTGAAGGAAACGGGGAACATCCTGCTCGTCGATTACAGCGACGTGCAGAACCTCAAGGTGACGACACTCAATGCGGCGCGCTTCCTGCACGACGGCGGCTGGGATTCGAGCAAGCGCTACTTCCTCACCGCCGCGAACCAGAGCGACAAGATCGCGGTGGTCGACTCGCAGGAACAGAAGATGGTGGGCCTGATCGACGTCGAGAAGATCCCGCACCCGGGCCGGGGCGCGAACTTCGTGCACCCGAAGTACGGGCCGGTGTGGGCCACCTCGGCACTCGGCAACGAGAACATCACGCTCGTCGCCACCGACCCGGAGGGGCATCCCGAGTACGCCTGGAAGTCGGTCGAGGTCCTGAAGGGACAGGGCGGCGGGTCGCTGTTCGTCAAGACGCACCCGAAGTCGAAGAACCTGTGGGTCGACACGACGCTGAATCCGGATGCCGCCATCAGCCAGTCGGTCGCGGTGTTCGACATCGACAACCTCGACAAGGGGTACCAGGTGTTGCCGATCGCCAAGTGGGCGAACCTCGGTGACGGCGCCAAGCGCGTCGTGCAGCCCGAGTACAACAAGCGGGGCGACGAGGTCTGGTTCTCGGTGTGGAATGCCAAGGACAAGAGCTCGGCCATCGTGGTGGTCGACGACAGGACGCGCAAGCTCAAGGCCGTGCTCAAGGACCCGCGCCTGATCACGCCGACCGGCAAGTTCAACGTCTACAACACCGTCAACGACATTTACTGACGAGTTGCCGCACCGTGCCCGCGGGAGTCAGCCACTCCCGCGGACACGGTGCCATCGGCACGGCGCGTGGCGCTACACTGCGGCCATGCGCCACTCCACCGTCTCCACCAGCATCCTCGACGCGATCGGCGACACCCCGCTGCTCGAGATCGACGGCGTGTTCGCCAAGTGCGAGTTCGTGAATCCGTCCGGGTCCATCAAGGCGCGCATCGCGCACTACATCGTCGAGCGCGCCGAGAAGGCTGGCCTGCTGAAGCCGGGCGACACGATCGTCGAAGCGACGAGCGGCAACACCGGCAACGCGTTCTCGATGGTGGCCGCGGTCAAGGGCTACCGCATGCTCGTCGTGATGCCCGAGGGCCTCTCGAGCGAGCGGGTGGCGATCTCGCGAGCCTACGGCGCGGAAGTGCTCTTCTGCGGCACCTTCCATGTCAACGACGCCCTCGCCCGCGCGCGTGAGCTCGGCCGCCAGCCGGGCTTTTTCTTCCCCGGCCAGTTCGAGTCGGAATGGAACGTGGACGAGAACCGCGAACTCCTGGGGCCCGAAATCCTCGCGCAGCTGCCGCAGGGCCGCTTGCCCGACGCGTTCGTGCACGGTGTCGGTACGGGCGGCACGCTGATCGGCGTCGGCCAGGCGCTGCGCAACGCAAACCCGCAGGTGCGGCTCTTCGCGATGGAGCCGTCCGAATCGCGCACGATCCTGTGTGGCGAGGTCGCGCTGCACCAGATCGAGGGCATCTCCGACGGTTTCATTCCCGGCATCTTCGCTCGCCATCGCGAGCTCGTGGGCGACACGATCAGCGTCTCGAGTGACGACGCCGTCGCGGAGATGCGCAAGCTCGCGCGATCGCGGGGACTGCTGTGCGGGCCGAGCTCCGGCGCGCACCTGCTCGCGGCGCGGCGCATCCGCGCGCGCTACCCGGAACTCAAGACCGTGATCACGGTCCTCGATGACGAGGGCGAGAAATACCTGCACGATTTCCACATGCCACCGGCCGCGGGCGTGGACCAGCCGCTGCCCTTTCACTGAGGCCGCCATGCTGCTGCTCGACGCCCTGAGCCCCGCACCGCGCACGGTGCGCATGTATCTCGCAGAGAAGGCCCTCACGCTGCCGAGCCGCCAGATCGACGTGTTCGCCGGCGAGAACCGGCAGGCCCCTTTTCTCGCCCTGAACCCCGCCGGCCAGACGCCCGCACTGCTGCTCGACGACGGCAACACGCTCGCCGAGGCCGTGGCCATCATGGAGTACCTCGAAGAGCGTCACCCCTCGCCACCGCTCATCGGCACGACGCCGGAAGAGCGTGCGTTGACGCGGCAATGGCAACGGCGCGTGGAGCTGAACATCACCGAGAACATCCACAACGCCTACCATTTTGCCGAGGGGCTCGCACGCTTCGAGGGCCGCATTCCGGTCGCGCCCGAAGCGGCCCCGGGACTGAAGCGCATCGCGCAGGATCGCATCGCCTGGCTCGATGCGATGCTCGCCGGCCGCACGTTCCTCGTCGGCGAACGGTTCACGATCGCCGATATCTGGCTCTACGTCTGGCTCGATTTCGCCGACTCGGTGGGCCAGCCTTTCGACCGCACGCTGCGTCAGCTCGGGCCGTGGTTCGCGCGCGTCGCGGGGCGCGCGAGCGCGGCGGCGAGCCTGCACCGCGGCTGCAAGCCGGGCGGCGTGCGCGGCTGAGGAGGCGAGCGGGCGGTCCTGTCGCGCGTCCCTCCGCCGCCGCCGCGTGTCTACGGCTTCTCCGGCAATGCGAATGCGACGATGTAATCCCCGAGCTTCGTGCCGAGGAGCTGATGCCCGCCCGCAGCGATGACCACATACTGCCGGCCGGTGCGGCCGGAGACATACGTCATGGTCGACGCCTGGCCGCCGGCCGGCAGACGCCCCTTCCACAGTTCGCGACCGGTCGTCACGTCGAACGCCCGCAGGTAGTTGTCGATCGCCGCGCCGATGAACGCGACGCCACCGCGGGTCACCGCCGCGCCGCCGATGCTGAAGGCGCCGCTCACCGCGATGCCGAACGGCGCGTGGTCGCGCGTCGTGCCGAACGGGTGCTCCCACAGGATCTTGCGGGTGTCGAGATCGACCGCGGCGAGCTTGCCCCAGGGCGGGGCGTTGCAGGGAAAGCCGATCGGCGACAGGAACGGCCCGTTCTGGACGGCGTAGGGTGTGCCGCTTTGCGGAGTGAGGAACAGAAAGCCGCGCGCACCGCCGCCGCTCGCCAGTATCGCGTCGGCTTCGGCGCGTGGCACGAGGCGATTCAGCATCGGCATGTACGAGGCATTGACGATCATGATGCGCCGAGCGGTGTCGACCGCCACGCTGCCCCAGTCGAGCGCACCGAAATTGCCCGGGAACTGGATGGTCGGTGTCAGGGACGGTGGCGTGTACTGCCCCTCATAGCGGCGCTTGCGGAATTCGATGCGGCAAAGGAGCTGGTCGAGCTGCGTGCCGCCCCACATGTCGGACTCGCGCAACGCAGGAGGCGCAAAGCTCGGCATGCCGACCGAGAAGGGCTGGGTGGGCGAGTAGCGCTCGTCCGGCACATCGCCCTTTGGCACCGGCCGCTCCTCGACCGCCGCGAGCGGCCGCCCGTCGCGCCGGTCGAGCAGGTAGATCTCACCCTGCTTGGTCGGCTGAATCAGCGCCGGCACCGTCGCGCCATCGATGGGCAGGTCGACGAGCACCGGCTGCGAGCCGACGTCGTAGTCCCAGAGGTCGTGGTGCACGGTCTGGAACGACCAGCGCAGGCGGCCCGTGGCCGCATCGAGCGCCAGCACCGAACTCGAATAGCGGTCGTACTCCTCGGGTCGATGCGCACCGTAGTAATCCGGCGTGGCATTGCCGGTCGGGATGTAGACGAGCCCGAGCGCGGGATCGGCGCTGAAGAGCGTCCACGCATTCGGTGAACCACGCGGGTAGGTTTCTCCCGGCGCGAGCGGCCCCTTCTCCGCCGGTCGGGCCGCATCCCATGCCCACAATTCGCGGCCCGTGATCGCATCGAAGGCGCGCACGACGCCCGAGGGCTCGCGCGTCTCGACGTTGTCGATCACGAAGCCGCCGACGACGGCGGCATCGCCGACGATGGTGGCGGGCGAGGTCACGTACTGGTAGCCCGGCTTCACGTCCCCGAGCCCGGAGCGCAGCGAGATCTCGCCGTTCTGCCCGAAGCTCTGGCAGCGCTTTCCGGTGGCAGCATCGAGGGCGATCATGCGTGCATCGAGCGTCGCGACGAGAATGCGGCGCGGGCAATCGCTGACCGGCGCGTGCGCCTCGTGATAGGCCACCCCCCGACAGGCGAGCACGTACACGCCCTTCGTGTCGACCTTGGGATCGTGGCGCCAGCGCTCGCGGCCGGTGTCCGCATCGAGGGCAATCACGATATTGCGCGGCGTGCAGAAATAGAGCGTGTCGTCCACCTCGATGGGTGTCGCCTCGAACGTGAAGGCCGGGAGCATGCCGGCGCCCGGATCCGGCAGGTCGCCGGAACGGTACTGCCACGCGAGCTCGAGACGGCCGGCGTTGTCCGGCGTGATCTCGCTGGCGGCCGAGTAACGCGTGCCGGCGTCACTCGCGCCGTAGGCGCTCCACCCGGTACCGGGTGATTCCGTGACGCGCGAGGGTACGGCCGCAGTCAGTGCCGCGGTCGGCGCAGTGACCGCGCGACCCTGGTACCAGGCGACCCCGAGAACCGAGAGGATGGCCAAACTGATCACGATCGGGATCGCGCGCATGGCGCCACGCCAGCACAGCATCAACAGGACGAGCGAGACCGTGACCGGCAGGCCGAGTCGCGGCAGGAGCTGCCAGAAATCGGGGCCGACTTCGGCGAGCGCCCAGACGACGGTCGCCGCGAGCAGCGCGAGGTAAACCCACGGCGCGAACCGGTTGCGGCGCCAGAGCAGTACGGCGCAGACGAGTGTCACGAGCCCGGCGAGCAGGTAGTACCAGGAACCGCCGAGGCTTGCGAGCTTCGCTCCGCCGACGGCGAGCCAGCCGCCGATGGCAACGAGGATTACCGCGAATACCCTTTGTCCGAGTCGTTGCATGGTCATGATCCATTCATACCGGAACCGACTGCTCCATCACGGGCAGGCTCTCGGGCATGCCGCCGAGGCTCACCGCGCAACGCGACAGTGCATGAAAAGTCGTGAGGCCGATCGCCATGTGCGCGATTTCCTCAGTCGTGAATTCGTGCCGCAGCTTCTCCGCGAGTGCCGGATCGACCCGATCGGGCGTATGCAGGTACAGATCCGCGAAGGCGAGTACGAGCTTCTCGCGCTCGCTGAGCCGGCTCGTCGCATATCCGTCATCGATTTGCGAGACCTTCTCTTCGGTCAGGCCGTCGGCACGAGCGATGTCGTAGCGCACGCTCTTGCAGAAGACGCAGTTGACCGTGCGCGCATTGCGCAGGCGCAGCATCTCCATTATCGCCGGCCCGACGCTCGCGTGATGCCAGATCGCGCCCTGCAGGTCGAGGATGGCCGGCAACGTTTCGGGCACGAGCCCGAGGCTGCTGTCGCGGATCACATGCCCGGTCGGGTGCTCCGGCGTGCCGGCACGCAGTCCGTCAGCCATGGGCGCCCTCCCCCGGCAGCAGTGCACCGAGCATCAGCGCGAGCCGGATGCGCCCGTCGATCACGCCGAGGGCCTCGATCAGCGCGACGAGCCCGGCATCGCCGAACTGCGCCTTGACCGCTGCGGCGAGTTCGTCGGTGATCGCCTGCGGGTCCTGCCCGTAGACTTCCGCGAACTCGAGGGCCGCACGTGCGCCCGCCGGCAGATCGTCATCGGGCGTGGTGCCGACGGGTGCTGCCGGTGACGCCGCGAGCTCGTGCGTCGCACCGTGCAGTTGCGCCAGGCGCCGGCGACACAGTTCGAGTATCGGCGCAGGCAGATGTGGCTGGCGCCAGACGGCCGCCCACAGTGAATCGTGACAACGTGCCAGCTCGCCGCCGGAGCGCGCGAGCACAGCACCGACACTGGCACTGCTGAGCGGCGGCAATGTGGTCGCGTCCATCGCGTCAGTGTCTCACGCCGGCATCACTTCGCCGCCATTGCAGTCGAGGATCGCGCCCGTGATCGACGAAGCGTAGTCCGAGACCAGGAACAGCGTGGCCTGCGCGCACTCGTCGTCGGTGACGATGCGCTTCAGCGCCTTGGTCGACGCGATCTCGTCCTTTACCTGCTGCTCGGTCCTGCCTTGCGCCTCCGCCATCATGCGGATGGCGCCCTCGACCGTGTAGCCCCACATCCACCCGGGGCGCGAAGTATTGACGCGGATGTTGTGAGGGCCCAGTTCGATCGCGAGGTATTTCGCGGCACTGAGCAGCGCACCCTTGGAAGCGGCGTAGCCTGCCTCGCCCGGATAGGGCTTCAGCGTCGCCATCGTGTTCACCATCACCACGGCACCGCCGCCCTGGGATTTCATCTGCGGAACCACCGCGAGTGTCATCTGCATCGAACCGATCACGTTCGTGCGATAGACCTCCTGCCATTCGGCGAGATCCGGTTCGACGACCGACTCGAACTTGCCGTGGAAATAGGCGCTGTTCACGAGACCGTCGATGCGGCCGAACTCGGCCACGGCGCGTGCCGCCGCACGCTTGCATTGCGCGGGGTCGGTGATGTCCGTCGGGACTTTGAGGACCGCACACTTCGTGCCGAGCGCGCGCACCCGCTGCTCGGCGTCGTCGAGGTTTCCGGCCGAGCGCGCAACCGCCACCACGCCCCGCGCCCCTTCCCGCGCCGCCTCGACCGCGAGCTTCACGCCGAGGCCAGGCCCGATCCCGGAGACGATGACGACCTTATCCTTCAACAGCATGGCGGAACCTCTGCAATGTGATGAGCGAACTGTACGCTAGAATGCGCAGGCGCAGTGCAGTACGCCTGCGTCGAACGATTCCCGCAGCCACGATCGAGGTTTGCCGATGAGCGCAGGCGACTCCCTCCCGTCGATCGACACCCTGCTCGCCGAGGCGCGGACCCGCGCCGGGCTCGACGACTTCGGATCGCAGTGGTTCGTCGAGCCGCTCGGCGTGATGCTGCGGGCGCTGCGCACGGAGGCCAATCTCAGCGACGCCGGCGTCGCGGCGCACCGCGAACGCATCCTCGCTGCGCTCGTGAACCGCCTGCGCACCCAGGAAGCCATCAAGCGCCATCCCGAAATCCGGGACGAGCGCGCCGAGGTTGCCGGCATCATTGTCGGCCTGCCGCGGACCGGGAGCACGATGTTCCATCGCCTGCTCACGACGGCGCCGGGCCTCACGGCACTGCGCTGGTGGGAAGCACAGAACTACGCGCCGTTCCCCGGCGAGGAACGTGGCCGGCCCGTCGAGCGCGTGGCCTATGCCGAGCGCTTGCTCGCGTCCATGCTCGCACACAATCCCGACCTCATGTCGATCCACCCTTTCCAGGTGCACGGTGCCGACGAGGAAATCATCATCCTCGACCAGTGCTTCACCGGCACGATGCCGGAAGCCTACGCGTACATTCCGTCGTTTTCCGCATGGCTCGAGCAGGCCGACCAGCGCCCCGCCTACGAGGATCTGCGCACGGTACTGAAGTTCCTGCAATGGCAGGACCCGGCACGGGCGGGCAAGCGCTGGGTCATGAAGACCCCGGGGCATCTCGCCGCGCTCGATTCGCTGTTTGCCGTGTTCCCGGAGGCGCAGCTCATCCTGACACACCGGGATCCGCTGCAGACCGTGCCTTCGTACTGCAGCATGGTCGTCGCATTGCAAGAGCTTTCCACCGCGCAGTCCGATCGCGTGAAGGTCGGCCGCTTCACCGCGCAACGCTGGGCAGGGCTGCTCGAGCGCTTCACGCGAATCCGCGACACCGCGGACGACAGCCGCTTTATCGATGTGGCCTACGAGGATCTCGTCAGGGATCCGCTCGCGCAGTGGCGGCGCGTGCTCGCCCGACTGGGTGAACCGGTCGGGCCCGACGCCGAGCGCGCGGCCGCGCAGTGGCTCGAGGCGAACGGGCGCGACAAGCGCGCGCCCCACCACTACACGCTGGAAGAGTTCGGCCTCGCCACGGCCGAACTCGAGCGCTGGTTTGCGCCTTATCGCACCCGGTTCATCCACGCGTCCCCCAGTTCCTGACATGTCTGCTTCGGTGTGCGACACGTATCACGTGACCGGTGCACCACGCTCGTCGACGAGAAAGAGGCGCGTCTTGCTGCGGTCGAGGAAGTTCGCCTCGTCCTCGGCGATGCGCTGCGCGATGTCGGGGCGCGTGGCGATCGCCATCATGCGCTCGTAGCTCTCCCGGTCCGCAAACCACATCTCGGTGATCACGTCGAAGTCGGGCGCGCTCGCGCCCTCGTAGATGAAGGCGCCCTCGAGTTCGAGATAGTTGCGTCGGTACTCGAGGGTCTCGGGCAGGAGGCCGCGCATCAGCGGCACGTGTCGCGTCTCGTAATAGCGCATGAACTCGTCGCGCGACAGCTCCGGACGCGACTTGAGCAGCGCGATGGCCTTGATCATGGCTCCTGCTCCCGCTCGACCTTCGCGCGCACCGCGGCGCGCAGTTCATTCTTCTTGACCTTGCCTGAGGCGTTGCGGGGCAGCTCCAGCAGGATTTCGAGGCGTTCGGGCGTCTTTTGCTTCGCGAGGCCCGACCGGGCGAAATGCTCGCGCACGTCGCCCATCGTGATCGACTGCCCCGGGTGGAGTTCGACGCACACGCAGACCTTCTCGCCGTAGATCCGGTCGGGCATGGCCACCGCCGCCGCGGCGCGCACCGCCGGGTGGCGCGCGAGCGTCTCCTCGACTTCGACCGAGGAAATGTTCTCGCCACCGCGAATGATGATGTCCTTTTTCCGGTCCGTGATCGTGAGGAAGCCCTCGGCATCGAGCCGGCCGATATCGCCCGACTTGAGCCAGCCGCCGGCGACGAAGCTGTCGCGATCGAGATCGGCATCGAGATAGCCGACGAACATCTCCGGGCCACGCGTGAGGATCTCGCCTTCACGCCCGAACGGCAGATCGCGCCCCGCGTCATCGACGATGCGCACTTCATTGCCTTCGTCGAGCCTGCCGTCGGTGTGCGCGCGCTTCTCGAACGGCAGCTCGGGATCGAAGCTCGTGACCGTCGGGTGCTCGGTCGAGCCGTAGACCCGCGCGCCCGGGAAACCCTGGCTGTCGGCGAGCTGCACGAGGTCGGGCGTCATGCCCTGCCCGCCGAGGCTGAAAGATTCGAGGGACGAAATATCGAAGCCGTGCTTCGCCGCCATCTCGATGAGCGAGAACAGGAAAATCGGCGTGCCGCCGCCCGCCTTGATCCTGTGGCGCTGCACGAGCTCGGCGGCGAACTGCGCATCCCACTGGTCGAGGAAGACCATGGGAGCCCCGTAGATCGACGGGCGGAACATGTATGTGTAGCCGGTGTAGTGGCCGGCCGGCAGGTTCGCGAGGTACAGGCCACGATTGCGGTAGCTCGGCCGTCCCCACTCGCGAAGCAGGCTGTGGTGCGTGTGCTGCACGCCCTTGGGCGCCGACGTCGTACCCGACGTATACATGAGGAGGCTGACGGCATCCGGATCGCAATCGACCGGCTCGAATCCGTCCGCAGCCGTCGATTCGAGCCGTTCCCAGGACGTCATGCCGGCCGGCGCGTCCTCGCCCACCACGACGATGTCCTGCAGGTCGGGCAAGGCGCGGAACGCCGCATGGCGCGCGAGGAAATCCACCTTGCGCCACTTCACGGGGCTGAAATAGAGCTTCGCCTTCGACTGGCGCAGGATGAACTCGACCTCCGCGGTGCCGTAGATGCTGACGATCGGCAGCACGATTGCGCCGACGTGCATGAGCGCGAGATACAGGACCGTCGTCTCGTACCACGTGGGCAGCTGCACCGCCACGACGTCGCCGCGACCCACACCGAGCTGGCGCAGGCTCGCCGCAATGCGCAGGCTGTGTGCGTAGAGCTCGCGGTTCGTCGTGCGTCTCGCATGTTTCTCGGCGTAATAGATCGATTCGACGTCGGGGTGGCGGCGCGCACCCTCCAGCAGCAACTGCGGAATCGACTGCCCGGCGTGATAGCCGAGGCGGCGCCACTGTTCGCGGAGCCTGCGCCGGTCCGCCGCGATGTCGGTCAGTTCCATGTTCACGTGCCACCCCCGGGAAACGCGACGGCGACGACAGCAACGCCTCTGTGCATATTGAACGCTGCCATGCAGCCGGTCGCAATCATCGGCCCAGCGCACTCGGCGGCGTCTCGAAGGCATCGAGCGTCAGCACGGTGAGCGTACCCGTCGCCGCATCGATGGCAGGGATGTCGAGCGTGGTTTCGCTCGCCACGGGCCAAACGGAGACGAGCCCGTGCAGGGGCAGGTTTTCCGTCGGCGGACCTTGCGCGATATCGAGTGTCGCACGCACGATCGCGCGCTCGTTGCGACGGACCAGTTCTTCGCCGAAGGCAACCAGTCTCGCCTCGAATTGCGCACGTGGCATGGACGGCGCCCTCTGAATCGCCAGCCCGATCTTGCGCGTGACACCGGACTCGACGGTGCGCGCAGGGCCGAACAGCAATCGCTCGCTGACCGCGCAGGAGGCCATCCCGGGGCAATCCATGAAGCTCGCTTCGTCGTCGTGCAGCACCTGGCTCGCCGGGGAGTCGAGCCAGGCGTGAATGCCGGCGATCGCTTCGGGCCCCGCGAACCAGAACTCGGAGAGGCAGTCGAAGCGGAGTTCGTGCGGCTCGGCGCGCACCACGTGGTTGCGCACATACTTGGCGAACACGCGTATGTGCTGCAGCGCCAGCGGCACATGCTGCGTCTCGTAGTGCTCGCGAAACGCCGCGCGCGAGACATCTGCCCGGCGGGGAACGAAGCCGAACGTCTTCACCGCGAACCGGCGCCCCGCAGGCTGGCGAACTTCACCACGCGGCAGGTGGGCTGCGGGTGCTGCTCCGCCTGGACCCAGCGCAGCAGCATCGTGCCCTGCTGGTGGCCAGCCGTGTAGAGGAAATTCGGCAGGCCCGGATCCTCGTGCGCGACGATCATGCGTACCGAGCCCCCCGCCTGCAGCTGCGCCGTGTGACTGTTCACGTGCACCGGCAGGTAGCGATAGTCGAGCGACTCCATCCAGTGATTGTCGAGCTGCAGGTTCCAGTGCTTGCAGCGCGGTACCGCGGTCTCGATGACGAGCGCCTCGTCCGGCGCAAGGCGCCAGTAACCGTGCAGGTAGTGGATGTTGGGGTCGCCGCCGGCGCGCTGGAACATCTGCTGGTCCCAGGGCAGCAGTTCGTTCGGGCGACTCTGGAAGAGTTGCGCCCAGTCGGCAAACGTGTGCGCCGTTCCCTTCACGAACGCAGCCACCGCCTGCAAGCTGCGATCGAGCCGTTCGGCCGAGAGAGGCTGCGGCCATTTCGGCCCGCCGATGCAGTCGATGACAAGCTCGGCAGGCTTTTCGCGGCTGCGGTCGAAGAAGGTCTGACGCACGATGATCATGTTCGTCTGTGCGGTGATCGGCAGCCAGTTCGCAGACTTGCGTGTCTCGCTGAGCACGATCTCGAACGTGCCGTCAGGATTGATCGCGAGGTCACTGCCCTCGAGCTGGCCCGTCTCGATCATCGTGCCGTCGACCGCGTACCGGTTGATGCGACTGCCGAAGGACAGGTAGTGCACGCTCCCGCGGTTGCCGTGGATACGGTACTCGTGACGGCCGTCGATTGCCGCGTTGAGGTACAGGTTGTCCGGGTTGTCCGCGCCGATCTTGGCGGTCGCGTGGGATGCGCTGCAGAATGCCGGGAACTGCGGGTCGGCGCATTCGAACAGCATCTCGAGGCCGATCCGCGTGAGCCGCGTGAGATAGCGCCAGCCCTCACTGCGATCGATCTCGGTCGCCGGCGCCTCCGGCCGCAGGATGGTCCGGCCCGCCGATTTCAGGCTGTCGCAGAATTCGTCCCAGGCCTTGCCTGACAGCACGCGCTCGATCGAATCGGACATGGACGGCGCCCTCGATCCACCCCTGAACCCTTGATGGAACCACAGGGTCTGCGCACCGCCATCGTCCAAACAGGTGGGGCGCGGCCCACGCCCGGCCGCTGCATGCTTCATAATCGCTGCCATGCAGCTCGCCGTCGTTCCGGTCACGCCGTTTCAGCAGAATTGCTCCGTCCTCTGGTGCGCACGCACTCGCGACGCGGCCATCGTCGACCCGGGTGGAGACCTCGAGCGGGTGCTCGCTGTCGTGGACCGCGAGCAGCTGAAGCTCACAAAGATCCTCCTCACCCATGGTCACCTGGACCATGCCGCGGCAACGGCCGACCTCGCGCGCCGCTTCGACCTGCCGATCGAGGGCCCGCATCGCGGTGACGCCTACTGGATCGAGGGCCTGCCCGCGCAGGCGGCGGGCTACGGATTTCCGCCGGCGGAGTCCTTCACACCGTCACGCTGGCTCGCGCACGGGGATCGCGTGCAGCTCGGCGACGACACGCTCGAAGTCCTGCATTGCCCGGGCCACACGCCGGGCCACGTCGTGTATTACAGCCCGGCCGACCGGCTCGCACTCGTCGGCGACGTGATGTTCCAGGGCTCCGTCGGCCGCACCGATTTCCCCGGCGGCAGCCACGACACGCTGATCCGCTCGATCCGCGAGCGGCTCTTTCCGCTCGGTGACGACGTGCGCTTCCTGCCCGGCCACGGGCCGATGTCGACGTTCGGTGCGGAGCGTCGCGCCAATCCGTTCGTCGCCGATCACTTGTTCGGCTGAATGTCCATGTCGACGCGCTCGATGCGGCCACCTGCGAACGGGAAGCCGGGCGCGGCAGCGGCTGGATAGCGCCCCGCGGCGGATCCCGTGTCGATGCCGACATCGAACGTCTCGTCGATCGAGAAAAATCCCGGCGGCGTGACTGGCAGGCGGCCCTGGCCGAGCGCTGCACCGTCGAGCGCGAGACGCACCGTCGCGCCCTTGCCGTAGCCACCCCCGTCGTAGTCGAAATCCACTTGCAGGGCATGGCGCCCGGCACCGAGCCCCGCCTCGCCCACGATATCCACGCTGCCCGCCTCGAAGGCCCGATAACGAAAGGCCGGCCGGCCCTCGCCGTCGACATAGAGCGACCAGCCCGCAGGTGCCCCGCCCACGGTCGCGATGACACCGTGCGCTTTCGCGGCGGTCACTTCGATGACGGCCGAGAGACGCCACGAGCGATTGAAGACGATCGGCGCCTCCTTCTCCGGAATGCCCACGGCGCCCGGGTAGTAGGTGAAGCGGGTGCGCGTGCCCGTCAGGCTCGGCAGCTTCGCATTCAGCGTCTGCCCACGTAGCGGCAGCACCTGGTTGCGCCCGGCTTCCTCGAGGAACAGCGCCTGCAGTTGCCGCAGGCGCCCGGGCTCACGCGCCGCAAGATCGTGCGCCTGCGAGAAATCGTTGCGCAGGTCGTAGAGTTCCCAGCGATCCGCGTCGAACGGCTTCTGGTCGCGCGAGATGACCTGCCAGGGCAGTCGCGCGTGGAATGCCGAGGCCATCCAGCCGTCGTGATAGATCGCGCGGTGGCCGAAAATCTCGAAGTATTGCGTCGTGTGCCGCTCGGGCGCCCGCGCATCCGCGAAGCTGTACACGAGACTCGTGCCGTCGATGCGCTTCTGGGGGATCCCGTCGAACACGGCCGGCGCCTCGAGCCCTGCGGCTTCCAGCACCGTCGGCAGGATGTCGTTGACATGCCCGAACTGGCTGCGCAGGCCACCCTTGTCGGTGATGCGCTTCGGCCAGGTCACCACCATCGGATTGCGCGTGCCACCGAGGTGTGACGCCACCGCCTTTGTCCATTGAAACGGCGTGTCCATGGCCCACGCCCATGCCGCGGGATAGTGTGCGTAGGTGTCGGGTCCCCCGAGACTGTCGATGCGCGCAAGTACCTGCGCGCGATCCTCGGGCAGCCCCTGGATCGCGCCCATGTAGTCGATGCTGCCCAGCAATCCACCCTCGGCCGATCCGCCGTTGTCACCGACGATGTAAATGAAAAGCGTGTTGTCGAACTCGTCGTCGTCCTCGAGCGCCTGCACGATGCGGCCGACCTGCGCATCGGTGTGGGCGAGGAAGCCCGCATAGACTTCCATCAGCCGCGCCGCGATCTTCCGGTCATTTGCGCTCAAGCTCTCCCATGCGGGCAAACCCGGCGGGCGCGGCGTCAAGTCCGTGTTCTTCGGCACGACCCCGAGGCGCTTCTGTCGCGCCAAGGTCTCTTCACGCACCTTGTCCCACCCCTGGTCGAAACGGCCCCGGTAGCGCTCGATCCACGCCTTGGGCACCTGCAGGGGCGCGTGTGTCGCACCCGGCGCGAAGTACAGGAAGAACGGCTTGTCGGGCGTGACCGAGTGCTGCGCACGCAGCCAGCCGATGGCGCGCGTCGCGAGATCCTCGGTGAGGTGATAGCCCGCGCCGGCCGGGCGCATCACGGGCGTCGTACCCTCGTAAAGCGTCGGCTCGTACTGATCCGTCTCGCCGCCCAGAAAGCCGTAGAACTTCTCGAAGCCCTGTCCCGTCGGCCAGTGATCGAAAGGCCCGGACTGCGACGCTTCCCAGTCGGGCGTCTGGTGCCACTTGCCGAAAGCAGCGGTGTTGTAACCGTTCGCCCGCAGGATCTCGGCCAGGGTCGCGGCATCGCGCGCGTGCTCGCCGTTGTAACCGGGTCGCTCGTCGACGGAGTTCATCACGGCACCGATGCCGACCGCGTGCGCATTGCGGCCCGAGAGCAGCGACGCGCGCGTCGGCGAGCAGATCGCCGTCGTATGGAAGCGGTTGTACCTGAGTCCCGCCTGCGCGAGCGCATCGAGTGTCGGCGTCTGCGCCTCGCCACCAAAGGTACTCGCCGCCCCGAAGCCCACATCGTCGAGCAGCACGATCACGACATTGGGCGCGCCCGCCGGTGCCGCGTGCACGGATGCGCCCGCGACCGGCAGCATGGCGGTCGCGAGGAGCGCGAGTGCGGGAAGTCTCCGGATCGCAGGCGGCATGGGTTACTCCGTGGTTCAGTGCCGGGCAGAAGGCGCTGCCCGCGCGACAGGTTGGTCGACCGTGAGCTTGCGGATCTCGCCGGTGAAGCGCCCCTCGTGTGTGTAGTCGCCGGTGACCGGCGTATCGCCGTCGAAGCCGACGTCGAACGTGTCCGTCATCTCGACAGTGCGCACGATCGTACGCTCGATGCGCCCCTGCCCGACCTCACGGCCATCGATGCTGATGCGCATGAACCCGCCGCGGCCGACGCCGTCCGAGGCGAAATCGTAACGCACCGTCGATGCACCCCGCGGCACGGCTTCGCCCGCTGCGACGCGGAAGATCCGATCGGGGCGATGGGCGCCGGCCATCAACACGACGGGTCGCCCGTCCTGCAGGTAGAAGCTCCACCCGGCAAACCGGCCGCCGAGCGCAGCCAGGACGCCGCGCGGCGTGTCGTCGCCACCGTCTATCTCGGCGGTGAGCGTAAAGGAGCCTCGCAACGAGGGCGCGAGATCGGCCGGCACGCTCACCCCCTTGCCCCAGTAGACATACGACGACCGTGGCTTCGGGCCGAGCGCTGCCGCCGCGGCGAAGCGCGGGAGGTCGAGCCGATCGTCGAGCGGATAGACATGGTTGCGGCGCGCCTCCTCCTCGAACAGCGCCCGCAGCTCCGCGAGCTTTGCAGGCCGCTCCACTGCGAGGTCGTGTGCCTGCGAGAAATCGTGTTCGAGGTCGTAGAGCTCCCAGTCGTAATCGGCAGGCGTCGCCTTGACGGCGAGCGGCGTTCGCAACCAGGTCGCACGCGTCGGGGTGGTCGAGGCCATCCATCCGTCGTGATAGATGGCCCGGTTGCCCATCATCTCGAAGTACTGCGTCCTGTGCCGCCCGGGCGCGTCCGCCGAGGCGAAGCTGTAGACCATGCTGACGCCATCCATGCGCTGCTGCTCGACGCCGTTCACGCGCTGCGGCTGCGGCAACCCGACCGCTTCGAGGATGGTGGGCGCGATGTCGACGACATGATGGAACTGGCTGCGCAGGCCCCGTGCCGCGATATGCGCCGGCCACGACACGACGAGCCCGTTGCGCGTGCCCCCGAGATGCGAGGCGATCTGCTTGGTCCAGCGAAGCGGCGTGTTCGTCGCCCAGGCCCAGCCGGCGGCCCAGTTCTCGACCGTGCCGGGGCCGCCGAGTTCGTCGATCATCGCGAGCAGGTCGGCTTCCGTGTCCTCGGCGCCGTTGGCGAAGCCGCCCATCGGATTGGTCTGACCGAAGACGCCCCCTTCGGCGGACGCGCCATTGTCGCCTTCGATGAAGATCACGAGCGTGTTGTCGAGCTCGCCCATGCGCGCGAGCTCATCGATGAGGCGCCCGAATTCGTGGTCCTGGCAGGCGAGCATCGCCGCATAGACTTCCATCATGCGCGCGGTCACGCGCTTCAACCCCGGCGAGACCGTGTCCCACGCCGGAATCCCCGGGGGTCGCGGCGTGAGCTGCGTATTCGCCGGCACGATGCCGAGGCGCTTCTGCCGGGCGAGGATGTCTTCCCGCAGCCGGTCCCAGCCCTGGTCGAACTGCCCCCTGAACTTCGCGATCCAGTCCTTCGGCGCCTGGTGCGGCGCGTGCGCGGTGCCCGGCGCGAAATAGATGAAGAACGGCCTGTGCGGCGTGCCGGCCTTCTGCTCGTGCACCCAGCGGATCGCGTCGTCGGCGAGGGCCTGGTCGAGCATCTCACCGGGCGGAGCCGCAATGCGCGTCGTACCCCGATACAGCGCCGGCATGAACTGGTTGGTCTCCGCCGCCACGAAGCCGTAGAAATAATCGAAGCCGAGGCCCTGCGGCCATTGGTCGAACGGGCCCGCCTCCGACGTCGAGCCGGGTTCCACGTTGTGGTGCTTGCCGAACATGGCGGTGCTGTAGCCGTTCTGCTTCAGCACCTCGGCGACCGTCGCAGCACTCTTCGGCAATATCCCGGAATACCCCGGATAACCCGCCGCGAGGTCTGTGACGACACCGCTGCCGACCGCATGGTGGTTGCGCCCTGTGAGGAGCGCTGCGCGCGTCGGGGAACACATGGCTGTCGTGTGAAAGCGGTTGTAACGCAGGCCACGGGCTGCGAGCTGGTCGAGGTTCGGTGTCGGGATGGGTCCGCCGAATGTGGATGACGCCGCGAAGCCGACGTCGTCGGTCATCACGAGCAGCACGTTCGGCGCGCCGTCGGGAGCGCGCACAGGCTGCGGCGCGGCGGGCGTCGAATCCGCGTACGTGCGCCCGATCGTTCCGGCAAAAGGAGCCGGCGGCATGGGCAGCGCCACCTCATGGCGCTCCTGCGCCGGGCCCGGCGGCGGCGTGAATCCCGCGATTGCACATGCGGCAGCCACCACCCTGACATCGATGCGCATCGTTCCGTCGCTCCATCAGGATCGGACTCGTTTGAGCCCGGACCCGGAAGTTGTACCCCCGCCCGCGGCAATTGACAACGAACCGAAATCTTGCGAGCGTCAGCCGGGCCTGCATGCACTGATCAGGACGTCAGATATCAACAATCCAGTCGACGGGGGGCTAATGAGTATGGATCGCACGACACGGGTGCTCACGACGACCGCGGCAGCGGTTTGTGCGGCCTTCGCGCCACTTGCCGCGAGCGCACAGGAACCTGCGGCGCAAACGACCCTGCAGGAAGTGATCGTCACGGCGCAGAAGCGCGAGGAGAAACTCCAGGACGTGCCGATCTCGATCACGGCGGTCAGCGGCGAGCAGCTCGAGAATCGCGGCGTCGACAGCGTCTCTGGATTGAGCGCCGTGGCGCCGAACGTCATGGTCCGCCAGAGCCCCGGCGCCAAGCTGATCTCGGTGGTGAGCATCCGCGGCAGCGTGGCCGGCCAGCCGGCGATCTGGTTCGACCCCCCGGTCGGGTTGTATCTGAATGGTGTCTACCTCGGCAAGTCACAGGGCAGCGTCTTCGATGTGGTCGACATCGAGCGGGTGGAGGTACTTCGCGGCCCCCAGGGCACGCTCTTCGGCAGAAACACCGAGGGCGGCGCCATCAACTTCATCACCCGCGAGCCGTCGGGCGAGTTCCGCGGCAAGTTCGGTGTCGAGGTGGGCAAGTTCGACCATCGGGTGGCGAAAGTGAACCTCGACCTGCCGCGCTTCGGAATTGCGAGCGTGAGCCTCGCGGCGCGCAAGGAAGAGCGTGACGGCTGGGCGAAGAACCTCACCGGACCCGACATGGGGGCAGTCGACACCGAGGCTGCGCGCGCGGCCCTGAAACTCGACTTCTCGGACCGCTTCACCGCGAACTACGACTTCGACTATTCGAGCAGCCACAACAGGCCGAGCCCCACCACGCTCTACGCAACCAGCGGCTGGGGCGGGACCTTTCCGAGCCTGCTCGGGCCTGCATTCATTCCGGCTTTTGGCCCGGCCGCGGCGCTGCAGCTCACGACCGCGATCCAGAATGCCATGATTCCGTATGTGACTACTTCGCGTCCCGATACCGTGAGCACCAACGGCGGGCCCATTTCCGAGGCGAGCAAGACCAACGCGCATTCGCTCACCCTGAACTGGCACGTGGGCGATCGGGATACGCTCAAGTACATCGGCGCGCGGCGCCTCATGGATTTCGGCGACCGCCAGGATATCGACGGCCTGCCGCTCGCTGCGATCCCCACGGGACTCGCGCCACCCTTCCCCGCTTTCTGGGGCATGAGCGCCTACTACAACCGCCACACGGAGTACGAGCAGGATTCGCATGAACTGCAATGGATCGGCGATCGCGACCGATTCAACTATGTCCTTGGGCTCTACTACTTCAAGGATGACGGCGTGACCACGGGATCGCAGTTGTTCACGCTGTTCGGCCAGCCGCCGCAGCAGCAGAGCTACGCGGTGACCACACGCTCCAAGGCCGTCTTCGCCCAGGGCGACTACCGCATCAGCGACCGCTGGACCGCAACCGTCGGCGTGCGCCACACGGAAGAGGAGAAAGGCGGCTGGTCGCATCGCTACTACACGACAGGGTTCGGTGGCCCGCCGGCAGCCGATATCCTGCCGCTCACCAGTTATGACGCGGATTTCAGCGAGACGACACCGATGGCGTCGATCTCCTTCAAGCCGAACGCGGACCTGAACTTCTATGCGCGCGTGGCGAAGGGCTTCAAGAGCGGCGGATTCAGCGCGGAGCTGTCCACCCCGGACATCACCACGCCGTTCCAGCCGCAGACCTCGGTCTCCACCGAGGTGGGCGTGAAGTCGACACTCCTCGACGGGCGGGCGCGCCTGAACGTCGCGCTGTACAACACCGACATCAGCGACCAGCAGCTCACTCAGTTGCTGCCCGGCACGACCCAGTCGCGCGTCGTGAATGCCGGCGAATCCACCTATCGCGGCGTGGAAGTCGAGGCGGCACTGCTGGTGACCGACGGCTGGCAGGTGCAGCTCAGCTACGGTTACCTCGATGCCAAGTACGACAAGTACCCCGACAACCCGATCATCTGCCAGACGATCCCCGGATTCGGGCAGCTGTGCCGGACGGATTCCACGAGCATCATCGACACCGCCTCGAATCGCCTTGCGCCCTATGCCCCCGAACACACCGTCAACCTGAACATCGACGGCCGGCTCGCGCGCGGCGCCTGGGGCGAGCTGCGCGCGATCCTCGACTACAGCTATCTGGGCAAGACCTACCTCTATGCGGTGAACAAGTCGCGCACGGCGCCCAATATCGGCGGCCAGTACTGGGCGGACATGGACGGTCTCCCTGCCGAGAAGAACCTCAACGCGCGTCTACTGCTCGCGGGCGTGCCGGCGGGCCCGGGTACCCTCGATGTCTCGCTCTGGGGCAGGAATCTCACGGACGAAGACGATCTCTTGCAGGGCATCGATTTCGGCATGTTCCGTACCGCCAACTGGCGCGAGCCGCGTACGTACATGGTGACGGCCACGTACAACTGGTAGGACGGCGGCGCGAACAGACCATGCGTGTTGCGCCCGCCCGGCCCCGACAGGGGTCGGGCGGGTTGCGTCAGGTACGCGCGATGTCCTCAGTGCGTCGCGTCCCACGCCTCGCGCGTGATGACGACCAGCTCGCGAAACGTTCCCCGCGTTTCCCAGGTGCCGGTGAACCCCTGCGGGATCACCAGAAAATCTCCCACATGGTATTCGTGGGCATGGCCGCTCTCGTCCGTCAGCACGAGCGTGCCCGCGAGCACGTGGACGAATTCGTTGTAGGGCATGCCCTTGCCGCGCAGAGCGAGTTTCACGGGCTGCTCCTCGTAGACGACCACGACGATGTCATTGCCGAGATGCAGCACTGCCCTGCGCGGACGGGACTCGCCACTCAGCAGCACTTCCTTCGGAACGGGCGGGACATCGCTCAGGCCCTGACCGGCGAGCACGGCCGGATCGAGTTGCCACGGCAGGCGTACGTCGGTCGCCGGACCTGGGGGCTGCGCCAACGTCCCGGCCGATCCGAGCAGCCATGCAAGGATCGAGAGTCTCATCGTGATCCGGTTCATCGGCATCTCCCCGAGCAACACCATCGTTCGCAGGTTCTACTATCACGCGCACGACCAGACCCACAAGCGCGCGACCATCCGACGAGTCGCGCCTGCGCTACCATCGTGCGGGAGACATGCCCGCGGGGTTATGCCGCTTGACCACCCGAAAGTCCCCTCCCCGCGCCCGTTCACGCCGGCGCATCGCGTGGATCGCCGGCGTTCTCGCGGCAACCATGGGGCTGGCAGTTTCCGTGGGCCATTTCGTAGTGCACCGCATGGGGGGCAGCGCCGCGCCTGTGGCGGAGCCCGCTCCGCAATACGTCGGCAGCACGGCGTGCGCGGGTTGCCATGCCGATGCGTACCGGCATTGGCAGGGCTCGCAACATGCGCATGCGATGCAGGTTGCCACGCCACAGACCGCCCTCGGTGATTTTGACGGCGCGACGATTCGCAGCGGTGGCGACAGCTGGAGATTCTTCCGGCGCGATGGCCGATTGTTTGTGCGCACCGAAGGGCCGCAGGACTCCGACGCCGACTTGGAAATTGCCTACACCTTTGGCGTGGATCCCCTTCAGCAGTATCTCGTTCCGTTGCCGGGCGGTCGCCTGCAGGCGCTGACCGTCGCGTGGGACAGCCGCCCCCGGGCGCGGGGCGGCCAGCGCTGGTTCTCGTTGTATCCGGAAGAGCACCTGCGGCCGGGCGATCGCCTGCATTGGTCCGGCATCGACCAGAACTGGAACCACATGTGCGCGGACTGCCATTCCACCGCCGTGCGCAAGAACTACGATCCCGCCACCAACGCTTACGATACACGGTGGTCCGCGATCGACGTGGGGTGCGAAGCCTGCCACGGACCGGGATCGCGGCACCTCGCGTGGACGGCACGGCCTGCCTCGGATCCCCGCAAGGGGCTCACGGTGGCGCTCGACGAGCGTCGCGGAGTCGCGTGGCGGCCCGTTGCGCAGACCGGGAATGCCACACGAAATGTGCCGCGGGCGAGCGAGCGCGAAATCGAGGTGTGCGCGCAGTGCCATTCGCGGCGCGCGCAGATCGCCTCGGGCTATGTGCCGGGCGCCGCCTTCCTCGACTACTACGCCCCGGATGTGTTGACGCAGCCTCTTTACCATGTCGATGGCCAGCAGCACGAGGAGGTCTACACCTGGGGCTCGTTCCTGCAAAGCCGCATGTATGAACAGGGCGTGACCTGCAGCGATTGCCACGAGCCGCACAGCCAGAAGCTGCGCGCCGAGGGCAACGCCGTCTGCGGGCAGTGCCACGCGCCGCAGAAGTACGACGCACCCACTCACCACTTCCACACGGCCGGCAGCCCCGGCAGCCAGTGCGTGTCCTGCCACATGCCGGCGACGACCTACATGGCGATCGATCCCCGTCACGATCACAGCCTGCGGGTGCCGCGGCCCGATCGCACGGTGTCGCTGGGCACGCCGAACGCCTGCAACACCTGTCACACTGATCGCTCCGCATCCTGGGCGGATGCGACCCTCAAGGGCTGGCTCGGCCACCGGCCGCGCGGGTTCCAGCAGTTCGCCGAGAGCTTTGCGCGGGCGCGCAAGGGTGCCGCCCTCGCCTCGGAAGAACTGGCGCGCATCGCCGAGGACCCGGCCCAGCCGACGATCGTGCGCGCGACCGCACTGGACGACCTGGCTCCGGCGCGCGACGGCGCGGCCGAACGCGCCGTCCTCGCAGCGATTCGGGACGACCACGCGCTGATCCGCTGGCGCGCGGCGGCGGCCCTCGAGTTCCTGCCGCCCGAACGCGCGCTCGCCGCGGGGGGCGCCCTGCTCGCAGACCCCATCAGGGCCGTGCGGATCGAGGCCGCACGCGCGCTCGCCCCGCTCGCGAAGGCCGATCCGGCGCGACTTCCGCCGCAGGTCGTGCAGCGGGCCACCGATGAATTGCGCACCTCGCTACGCCTCAATGCGGACCGACCCGAAGCACGTGTCGCGCTCGCGACGCTCGAAGGTGACCTCGGCAACCACGATGCCGCTCTCGCCGGGTTCGAGGCCGCGCTGCGGCTCGACCGGGAGTTCGTGCCGGCGTACGCGAATCTCGCTGAAATGCAGCGGCTCCGCGGCCGCGACGATCTCGCGCAGCAGACCTTGCGCCGAGGCCTCACGGCCGTGCCCGACAGCGCAGCACTGCATCACGCGCTCGGGCTGGCGCTCGTTCGCAGGGGCGAGCGAGCCGACGGGGTCAGGGAGCTGGGTGTCGCTACGCGCCTGGCGCCGGATGACGCGCGCTATGCCTACGTGTACGCGGTCGGGCTGAATACCCTCGGCGAGGCCTCGCAGGCGATACGCGAGGTCGACCGCGCACTCGCACACGCGCCCTCGGATCGCGACCTGCTGCGCGCAGCGACGCTGTTCCGGCGCGACCGCCGGGACCTTGCGGGCGCACGGCGCCTCGCGCAGCGCTGGGCGACGACCTACCCGCACGACGCCGAGGCACAGGCGCTCGTCGAGGAGCTCGCGGCCCGATCGCCGCAATGAGTCGCGGCCCGGATCAAGTCACCTCGGGCTTGACGGCGAATCGGTCGACGTAGAACCGGAAGCGCTCGCGCAGTGCCTGCGGATCGACACCGAAGTCCCGCCGCAGATCGTATACCACCTGACCTTCCTTGCCGCGCGGGTGATCTGCGATGTAGCGCTCGAGCGCGGCGCGCGCGGGCGCATCGAGTTCGAGGCCGGCCGTGGCGTAGACGCGATCCAGGGTGGCCCATTGATCGCCCATGAACACATGAAACGGTGAGTCGACGCTACGCTCCGCCGCCACCAGCGCCCGATCGCGCACACAGGCGCGCAGCAGGTGCTCGATGCGGTCGGTCCAGTACTCGAGGAGCGCCGGCAACGCGACATGGCGGCGGTTCATGCGCTGCGTATAGGCCTGCATCGTCACCGTCGACTGGATCACCGCGACCGGATCGCGATGCGTGAATACGATGGTCGCATCGGGAAAGGTCTTCAGCAGCACCGGCAGCTGCTCGAGATGCTGCGGGCACTTCAGCACCCAGCGCTTGCGCTCGCCACGGCGCCATTGCAGGAGCCGCAGCACGTTTTTCATGTACTCGTAGTGCGGCCTCTGGTCGTGCGCGTAGTAGTGGTCGCGCCACGCCGGTGTGAGGCCGAGCCACTCGAAGTTGTACGACGCGAAATCCGGCCCCATGAGCTCGAGCTCCTCATGGATGTGCTCGGGGTTCATCGGGTGCATCGCCGCGATGAGCGGCGTCACCTGTTGCATGCCCGCCCAGGCCTCGGCACAGCGGCGAAAGCGCGGATCGGTCGCGTCACCGGGCGCCGGCTCCCCGGGCAACGGCACGGGCTCGTACGATTCCCACAGCGGCAACGAATGCAGGCGTGGGTCGCTCGCCAGCAGGTTCACGAGGTGTGTCGTGCCCGAGCGCGGCAGGCCGACGACGATCACCGGCCGCTCGATGGGCTCGGCGAGGATCGCGGGATGCTGCGTCAGCGTGCGCTGGATGAGCAGGCGATTGCTCGCATAGCGCACCAGATAGCCGTGCAGCACGGTGCGATGGAAGCGCGTGATCTCCGGATCGCCGTCCCAGGCCTCGCGCAGCACGCGCAGGCGCTCGCGGAAATCGTCGGGGCCGAAATCGGCGAGCCCGGTGCGCGTGCGCGCCGCGTCGAGGATCGCCGCTTCGCTGAAATCGACCGTGACGGTCTCGCCCCAGGCGAGCGCGCCGGCCTGCGCCTCGCTCAGGCGCGGCGCTGCGAGATCGTCGATGTGGATGGCCTGTCCCATGACGAAGATCCTTCGGCGTTCAGCGTGGACCCCGACCGCTCGCCGCGAGCGCGGCGCGCATGCGCTCGGCATTCTGGGCGATCAGCTTCTCGCGCGGCATGCGCCGCATCGCCTTCACGTACTTGCGATTCTCCGGCCCCGGCACGAGGAGCGCCACCTTGCCGAGCTGCCGCAGCGCCTGCCTCGCCACGTCGACCGGCGCCATGAGGTTCGGCATCAGTTCGGGCTTGAAACCCTGCAGCGTGATCGCTTCGGTGTCGGTCGCGCCGGGCGACAGCACCAGCATGTCGATGCCGGTCCCGGCGAGCTCGCCGTGCAGGCTCATGCCGAGGCTGTGCACGAACGCCTTGGTGGCTGCATACCCGGCCGAGTACGGAAACGGCGCCTCGCCCTCGATCGAACCGGTGAAGATGATGCCGCCACTCGCGCGCGCGCGCAGTCGCGGCAGCAGCGCGTGCGTGAGCAGCAGCGGCACGCGTGCATTCACGTTGAACATTGCTTCGAGGCGGGCGCGCTCGATCGCCTCGAAGGCACCCTTCAGACCGAAGCCCGCGTTGCTGACGACGAGGCCGAGGTCCCGATCGCCGACCGCGGCGACCAGGTGATCCACCGCACCCGCTTCACTGAGGTCGGCCGTCGCCACGACCACCTCGAGACCCCGCCGGCGCCGCAGCTCCCTCGCGAGATCCTCGAGGCGTTCCGCGCGGCGCGCGACGAGCAGCAGATTCATGCCGTGACGCGCCAGTACACGCGCGAACTGCTCGCCGATACCCGATGAGGCGCCCGTCACCAGTGCCCAGGGGCCATACTTGTCCTTGAATTCACTCGCCTTTGACATTTCGCTACTCCTCAGTCATTTCCGGCGGCGCAGCGCGCGCGCCGCGGCCCCGACGGGCGCCGACAGCAGGGCGACGACCGCATCCTCCAGGTTGGCCACGAACAATGCGCTGTGGCCCGCTGCGCCACGCCGGCCCGCGGCATCGAGCATGCGCGAATGGTCATCGAGCCCGTGGAACACCAGCACGGCAGCGAGCATCAGCCGCTCGCGGGCGATCGCCTCCGGCAAGCGACGGATGTGCGGCGCCCTGCGCAGGGCGCGGCTGAAGCGATCGGCACGCGCGAGGCGCAGCGGCGAGGCCGGTACGCCCTGCACGGACAGCGTGTGCAGCGCGATGAGCTGGGCATTGATGCGGATGAACTCGCTGCCGCCGTCCGCGTCGTGCAGCTTCGCCGCCACCGGGCGCACGAATGCCTGTACGAGCCGGCGCAGCCCCGGCGCCCGGCGCGATGTCGTGAGCCGCTCGAGCAATGCCGCGCGCTCGGCGGCGATGCCAGGCACGTGCTTGTCGAGGATCGCCTGCAGCAGGCCCTGCTTGTTTCCGAAATGATACTGGCAGGCGTTACTGTTGCGCTGGCCGGCGGCCTTGCTGATCTCGTTGAGCGACACGCCCTCGATGCTGCGCTCGGCGAACAGCCGCTCGGCCACACGGATGAGCCGGGCGCGGGTCGCGAGACTCCGCCGGGTGGGAACCGCGTCGAACGGGACCATCTCAGCCCATCACGCTGAAGCCGCCGTCGACCGGCAGGGTCTGGCCCGTGACGAACGCCGCCGCTTCGCTCGTCAGGAAGAGCACGGCACCCGCGACGTCGGTGGGCGTGCCGAAGCGGCGTAGCGGCGTGCGCACGCGCGACGCCTCGGCATCCGGCGTCGTCAGGAAGTAGTCCGTCATGCGACTCTGGATGATGCCCGCCGCGACGGCGTTCACCCGGATGCGGTCCTTCGCCCACGCGATCGCGAGCGTTTTGGTCAGCTGCACGAGGCCGCCCTTGGCGGCCCCGTAACCCGGCACGACCTCGACACCGAAATAGGAGGTCATCGAGGCGATACCGACGACGCCCGCGCCCCCGGGCAACCGGCTCGCCGCGAGCTTGTCGTGACAGGCGTGCGCCATGCGGTAGGCACTCAGCAGGTTCACGCGCACGGCGCGCTCGAAGACGTCGGGTTCGTATTCGTTCTCTGCCGCAAAGTTGCCACCGGCGTTGTTCACGAGGATGTCGAGCGCCGGCAGCGCCGCGGCGACGCGCGCGATGCCGGCATCGTCCTCAAGCCGCAGCTGCAGGTAACGAAACCCGGAGAGGTCGCCATCGTATTCGGCCGCGCTTGCCCGCGTGCCCGTGATGGTTACATCGGCGCCCGCCTCGCGATACGCGGCAGCGATGCCGCTGCCGATGCCCGAAGTGGCGCCGGTCACCAGCACCTGTGCGCCGCGGTAGTCGTAGCGTGGGTTCGACCAGTTGCCCATGTCCTTACCTCCCGTCCCCGGCAGCCTCGAGCGCCGCATCCAGGTTGCGCACTTGCGTACGCAGCCAGCCTGCCTCCCAGAAATTGGCCTCTCCAGCGCGCTCGAGCAGCGCGCGATTCGCGTCTCGCGCGAGCGCGATCGCGTCGGGTGCGCGCGGCGAGTGCGCGAGCGCGGCCTCGGCCAGCAGCATCGCTGCCTCCGGCTCTCCCGCAACGAGCTTCGCACGCCCCCGCGCCACGACGGCTGCGAGTCCGGCGAGTTCGACGAGGTCGGGGTAGACCTCGCGCGCCTGTGTCGGATACAGCTCGCTCGTCGCCTGCGCCTTGAACCAGCCCATGTACTGCTCCCAGATCGTGCGCACCGCCCAGCTCACCTTGCCGTAGCCCTGGCCGACATGGAGCTCGGGCGGCAATTGCACCTCGCGCATGAGCGTGAAGATGTCCTTGCCGGCGTTCATGCCCTCGAGCGTCCGGTTGTGCACGTATTCCACGGCCTGCTCGAGGCGATCGAGGCAGGCGCGGATCAGAGGAGCGCCCTCGATCGGCGCGAAGTGCCCCGTGATGAGCAGCCGCGGCCCGAGCGCACGGACGCGGCGCAGCGATTCGAGGTACGGCTCGACGAAGCGGTAGCGGTCGCCGCGGATCGTGTTGAAATTCGGAAAATGCGGGAAGAGCGGGCCGAACGTGTTGCCGGAGAACACGATCCCGTGCTGCGGCAGGTCGACGACACAGCTGTCGATGGTCTCGCCGCCCGGCACGGCGTGGAGGTCGAAACGCAGGCCGCCCACCTCGAACGAGCAGGTCTCGTCGAAGCTGATGTCGGCGACCGGCACATCCTGCAACGGCGGGGCCGCCGTCGCGGCGCCCGGCGCGCCCTGCGGCCGGCGCGCCGCGGCCAGTGCCTCGCTGAACCAGATCCAGGCCTGCGATTCCCGCACCTGCTTGATGCGCTGGTCGTCGCGCTGGCACAGCGGCAGATTGCGCTGCGCGACGAGTTGCGTGCCGGGCTCCCGGAAAAGCGCCACGCCGCCCACGTGATCGACATGGCCCTGCGTGAGGAGAATGAAGGGCGTGGGGCCCGGGCAGGCGGTATCGAAGAGCCGCTTGTGCACCGGCGCCTCGAAGCCCATGCCGGTATTGATGATCACGCGCCCGGCCGGCGTGCGTACTGCATAGGCATTGGAGAGCCCGGTCGATTGCCAGATGAAATCACCGATCGGGATCGCCCGCTCGAGATGGGCGCTGCGGTTCGCGAAGAAATCCGGCCGGCTCTCCACGAGCTTTCTCACGACATCCATCACGCACCTTCCCGCCCAAGCCCCGATGCAGTAAATTAAAAATAGCACATTAATCCGCGGAGGCGGTGCGCGTGAGCATGCCCGTTGACGGCCGCTGGGCGGGTATCCTGGCCGAACTCGAGCGGCGGCGTGCCTTTGCCCGCAGCATGGGCGGCGCTGCGCGCCTCGCGCGCCAGAACGAGGCCGGCAAACTCGACGCACGCGCGCGCGTTGCGGCGCTCTTCGATGACGCCACCTTCGTCGAGATCGGTGCGCTGGCGGGCGGCAGCAGCGAGGCAGGCGAGACCCCCGCCCCGGCCGACGGGCTGATCGCCGGCTTCGGCCTCGTCGATGGGCGCCCCGTGCTCGCCGGTGCCGAGGATGTAACCGTGCTTGGCGGTTCGATCGGCGATCGCGGTGCCGACAAGCGCTACCGCCTCACGCAACTCGCCGCGCAGGAACGCGTGCCGCTCGTCTTCATGCTGGAAGGCGCCGGTCACCGGCTCACGAACGAGCACGCCGGGCGGCGGCCGAACGACCTGCAGGGGCTCGCGGAACTCTCGGGGCTCGTGCCCATCGTCTGCCTCGTGATGGGGGCCTCGGCCGGCCACAGCGCCCTCACCGCGCCGCTGGCGGATTTCGTCGTGATGACGCAGGCTGCGTCGATGTTCGCCGCCGGTCCGCCGATCGTGAAGGCGGCCATCGGCGAGTCGGTCACGAAGGAAGAGCTGGGTGGGCCGCAGGTGCATGTCGTGCAGTCGGGTGTCGCGCACAACCTCGCGGCCGACGACCACGAAGCCATCGGGCTCGCGCGGCGCTATCTCGGCCATTTTCCATCGAATGCCTGGGGCGCCCCGCCCGCCGGCACGGGCATGGACACCGGCCCGCGCCGCCTCGATGGCATCCTCGGCCTCATCGATCCCGACCCGCGCATCGCCTTTCGCATGGCGGGCGTGCTGAGGCTCCTGGTCGACGACGGCAGCCTGCTCGAGATCCAGCCGCGATACGGCGCAGCGCTCATCACCGCGCTCGCGCATCTCGGCGGCCGCAGCGTCGCGATCGTGGCGAATGATCCCTCCGTCAATGCCGGCGCCGTCGATGCGGCCGCTGCGGACAAGGCCGCGCACTTCCTGAACGTCGCCAACGCGTTTCACTTGCCGGTCATCTTCTTGACGGACAACCCCGGCGTGATGGCCGGCACCACCGCGGAGAAGGCGGGCACGCTGCGCCATGCCGCCCGCATGTTCGTCGCGCAGCACCGGCTGCGGGTGCCCAAACTGCACGTGACGCTGCGCAAGGCCTTCGGCTTCGGCTCGTCCATCATGGGCATGAACCCGTTCGATCATCAGACCCTGTCGCTCGCCTTCCCGGCCATCACGCTCGGCTCGATGCCGGCTGCGAGCGGCGCAGCGGCGGCCGGGCTCGACGAGGCCGCGCGGGCGCGCATCGCCGCCGATCAGTCGGACGGCGCCTGGCAACTCGCCGACCGCCTCGGTTACGATGACATCATCGATCCGAGGGACCTGCGCGACGCGCTGCTGCATGGTCTTTCGCTCGCCGGCGCTCGCACGTCCACGCACGCAGGCCCGGCACACTTTTCTGGCATCAACCCCTGAGGAAACCCCCGCGATGAAATCCCTGAGAGAGCTGGGCCTGCCGCCGATCTCGCAACTCGGCCATGTGGTGCGCGACCTCGAGGCCGCGATGGCGCTCTACGAGCCCCTCTATGGTCCCTTCACGACCATGGATGGCACGGTGCAGGGCGCAACTTATCGCGGGCGAACCGCAGACGTGAAGCTCGCGATGGCCTTCGGCCACAGCGGCGACCTCGAGATCGAACTGATCCAGTGGCAGGGTGGCGAGAGCCCCCACCGCGAGTTCATCGAGCGCGGACGCGAGGGCATTCACCACGTGCAGTTTCGCGTCGAGGACTGCGACGCCTGGGTCGCGAGGGCCAAGTCGATCGGGTACGAGGTGATCTGGTACAAGCGTTACAGCGCCGACACCACCTTCGCCTACCTCGAGCGCGCGGGCGACCCGACAGTCATCGAGTTCCTGCAGATGCCGGAGGGAGGGCCCGGCACGGCGACCTGACATGCGTGGCCTCGCCAACAAGGTCTTCGTCATTGCCGGCGGGGGCAGCGGCATCGGTGAGGCCACGGCGCAGCGGCTCACGGAAGAAGGTGCCGCGGTCGTCATCGGCGACCTGGATGCCGGCCACGCCCACCAGGTAGCCGCACGGCTCGCCGCGACCGGCGCACGCGCGCTCGGCATGTCCTTCGACATCACGGTCGAGGAATCCGTCCTCGGGCTGATCGAAGCGGCGGTCGATACCTTCGGAGGACTCGACGGCATCCACGTGAACGCCGCCGACATCGCGGGGCTCGCGGACGATACGGATGCCGTGACGGTACCGCTGCCGACCTTCGATCGCACGCTCGCAGTGAACCTGCGCGGGCACCTGCTGTGCACACGCCATGCGCTGCCGGAGCTGCTGAAGCGCGGCGGCGGCAGCCTCGTCTACACCTCGTCCGGCGCGGCGTTCATGGGCGAACCGCTGCGTCTCGCCTATGCTGTCAGCAAGAACGGTCTGCACGGCCTCCTGCGCCACGTCGCGTCGCGCTGGGGCAAGGACGGCATTCGCGCCAACGCCGTGGCG
The DNA here is from genome assembly GCA_019187185.1 of Steroidobacteraceae bacterium. GTDB lineage: Bacteria > Pseudomonadota > Gammaproteobacteria > Steroidobacterales > Steroidobacteraceae > CADEFQ01. The sequence goes on from JABAQU010000020.1 coordinate 137,201, forward strand.
CCCGGCCTCGTGATCACCGATTCCAATCGCCACATGATGAGCCCAGAGGCCTGTGCGGCCGTGCTCGGCATCACGCGCAGCCCGCGCCTCGGCGAGCCGCGGGACATCGCGGCGATGGTGGCCTTCCTGATGTCCGACGATGGTGAATGGATCAACGGGCAGGTGCTGAGCGTCGACGGCGGCGTGACGATGCGTTGAAACGGCTCAGGTGAAAATCGCCTGCACGTCAATCGGCACGGCGCGCTGGCGCGACCGGCGAAACGATTCGCGCCGCTCGAGGCCTTCCGCGTAAGGCACGAGACTCCCATGCTGCTCACGCCATCGCCCTTCGACGCCCCCGTCGAAACCCTGCTCGCGCAGGAAATCGAGTGACCCGAGGAGAGTCCCGACGGCAATGTCGGCCAGCGTGAAGCGCCCGCTCACGGCATACTCCCGCCCGCCGACGAGCCGCGCGATCTCCGCGAGCCCGCGCGCCACCTTGCGCTTCTGGCGCTCCATCCAGGCTGCGGCGGGTGTTGCCCGCTGCGTCTCGGCGAAGAGGCGGAACCAGGACTCCTGGACGGCACCCGCCAGCACCTGCAGGCGCTTCATGTCGAGGATGCCGTCGTCGTCCGGCGGCAGCAGCGACGGGCGCGGGTAGCGCCGCTCGAGCCACTCGAGGATGAAATCCGATTCGTAGATCGCCTCGCCGTGATCGGCCAGCAGGATGGGCACCTGCTCCAGTGGGTTGTACTGTGACGCGATGGTGCTCTCGCCCCACGGCATGTCCTCGACGATCTCGAACGGCAGCCCCTTCTCGATCAGCGCGATCACGGCCTTGCGGCCGTAGGGACTCGGCGGATTGTTGATGAGCTTCATGTCAGGTGGCTCCGATTGCGCTCGCGGGCAGCCTGGGTCACGCGGACACCACGCGCTCGATCTCCACCCTTGTATCACGATCCGACGGGCCGGGCGTCGCGGCATTGGGCAGCGGCTGGAGGTGAAAGTAGCCGCCCGCGAGCTGCAGCGGGTTGATCGGACTCGCCGTCACGGTGGCATAGGAGCGGCGACCCGCGTACTGGAACGGCTCCCAGGCGTGATGGATGAGCACCTGCCCGGGACGCAGGCCCGGTATGACCTTGGCCATCGTCTCGAAGTCGCCGACGTCGTTGAACACGCGCACGCGATCGCCGTCGCCGATCCCGCGCTGCGCCGCGTCGACCGCGCCGATATGGATCTCCGGTTCGCCGCGTTGCAGGCGAAGGAGGTTCGCATCGTCGCGCCAGCTGGCATGGATCGACCAGCGCGTATGACCTCCCGTCATGCGCAATGGGTAGGTGCCCCCGATCGCCGGGCTCTCCTTGTGCATCGGCAACTGCTCGCCCTGCTCCAGGAAGAACGGATGATCGATATAGAACTGGATGCGTCGCGTGAGCGTGGGCCAGGGCTGCTTCTTTACCGTATGCCAGGTATTCGCGGTGATCGTCTGCTGCGGTTCGATGTCGGTCGCGTTGCCGAGATTCAGGTACTGGCTGCCGAGATCGGTGTAGCGCGCAAAGCCTTTCTGCTTTAGCTCGTCCCAGCTGATGCCGCCCAGGTTGTCCACCATCGACATCAGCTCCTGCATCATCTTCTCTTCGCCGTGTTCGTCGAAGCGGCCGCCGAAGCTGAACTCTTCGAAGACCCGGTCGAGGCGCCGTATCTTTCCGGCGCGATCGGTGAACTCCCGGATGCCGCGCTCGCGGGCGCGTCGCTCGATTGTGCTCATCAACAGCGCATTGAACGCCCAGTCGGATTTCGACTCGGCGAGCGGCTTCACCGCACGCGTGACCACGTGCGCATAGGGCGCGAGCGGCGTTGCCCAGGTCAGGTCGTCCTTCTCGTACCAGCTCGCCGCCGGGAACACGTAGTCGCTGTAGAGCGCGGTGTTGCTCATGCGCCAGTCGAGTGTCACCAGCAGGTCGAGCCCTGCGATGAAGCTCGTCTCGAGCCGATCGTAGGCCCGCGTGCGGCGGAGGATGTTGCCGCCGATTTCCAGGAAGATGCGCTGGCGCACTGTCGAGGGGCGAACCTGCCAGCCCTCGCTGAACGCGTCCTCGAGGAACGCGCCGAGTTCGCGCTGCATGCTCGGGTCCCAGCGGGCAGAGCTGCCGTAGAGGTCGCCGAGACCCACCTGGTGCCAGAAGAGGTTGCCGGACACGAGATTGCCGCTGCGGTAGAACTCGCGCATCAGCTCATAGGCGATCATCTCGTCGGTGAGGCCCGCGAACTTCGCGCGCAGCGCCCGCGGCATGGCCTTCGCCTGCAGCAGGGCGGCGCCGAGCCTGGGCGACATCGAGCCCGGCGCGGCGACGACCGCATCGATCCCGCTCGCCGCCATCGCCGGGAAGCCGGTGATGCCGCTGCCCTTGCGTCCGATCTGTCCGCACAGGGTCAGCACCAGGATCTGGCAGCGCTCCATCTCGAGGCCGTGGTAGTACTTCGAGAAGCTCGACTGCGTCAGGAACGTCGCCGCCTTTGCAGACGCAATGTGCCGGGCAAGATCGCGTACCACGGCAGGCGCGACGCCGGTAATGACCGCGGCCTTCTCCGGCGTGTACTCCTCGAGCCGCGCGCGCAGCAGCGCGAACGCGGGCGTGACGGCCACGGTCCCCTGCCGCGTCGTGACCTGATACTCACCCTCGAGCGCAGGGACGCGAGCGCCGAGCGACAGCGTCCTGTGGTCCGCCGGCTGCACACGCTGCGTCACGGTGTCGAAGTACCAGAAACGATCGTCGCGGCCGCCGACATCGAAGTCACTCGCGCGCAGGAGCTTCAGTGTGTCGAGCCTTACGAGGAGTGGCAGATCGGTCTGCTCGCGGATGAAGGCCACATCGTGCAGGTTCCCGGACACGATCACCTGGGCGAGCGCGAGCCCGAGCGCTGCATCGCTGCCGGGGTTCACCGGCACCCACTGATCCGCGTGGATCGCCGAGGCCGAATAGTCCGGCGCGATGGTGACGACGCGCGCGCCGTTGTAGCGGGCCTCGGTGATGAAATGCGCGTTCGGGATCTGCGTGTAGACCGGATTGCCACCCCAGATCAGGATCAGGTCGGAGTGGAACAGGTCGTCCATGGAGCCGGAAAAGGTGATCTTGCCGACCGTGGCCTGGGCGCCGGGGTGGTGATCGCCGACGTCCGCATTGACGTCGAGCACCGGCGTATCGAGCAGGTTCGCGGCGCGCAGCGTGCCGATGCCGTTGCAGCCACCGCTGTTGGCGGTGCCGGGGTCCCAGGTGATGGCCCCGGGGCCGTCCGCGACGAGCACATCGATGATGCGGTCGGCGACTTCCTTGAGCCCCTCCTCCCAGCTGATGCGCTGCCATTGGCCGGCGCCGCGCTCACCGACGCGCTTGAGCGGATAGCGCATGCGCGCCCCGTCGTACATGCGCGAGGAGTAACAGGCCCCCTTCTGGCAGCCGCGGGGATTGTAGTCGGGAATCTTCGGGTCGATCGGTTCGTAGGTGCCGGATTGCTCCTCGCGCCACACGATCCCGTCCTTGACGTACACGTTCCAGTTGCAGCCGCGCTGGTACCAGCAGTTCACGAAGTGCGTACCCTTCGCGACGCTGTCCCAGCGCCACTTCGCGCGCCAGATGTCCTCGAAACTCAGGTAGGCAACGGCGGGGGCGGCCGGTGGCGGGGACGCCCCTGCGCCCGCGGCGACGCGTGCGCCGTTGCCGCCCGACCGCCAGCCGAGATACCCGAGCGAGAGCACGAGCGCGCCGCCGGCTCCGGTGAGGAACGTGCGTCGTGTGAATTCGAGGGCCATCGTTGCAGCTCCCCCTCACGAGTTCGCGGGACTGATGGAGTATACGGCGTATACTTCACTGATGCGATATACAGCGGGAAAGGCACGCCGCCGAAAGCCCCTGTCGCGCGCGGTCATCCTGCGCACTGCGCTCGCCATCGCGGATGCCGAGGGCCGCGAAGGGCTCACCGTGCGACGTCTCGCGCAGGCACTCGGCGTCACCCCCATGGCCATCTACCGTCACTGCCGCAACAAGGACGCGATCGAGCGCGGTCTCGTCGATCTCGTGGTCGGCGACTACGATGTGACGAATCACGACGAGCGGAACTGGCGCGACTGGCTCTGCACGACCTGCGGGCTGATGCGCCGTGGACTCATCGAACACCCCGCGATCATTTCGCTGCTCAGCAAGGCAACCTATGCGGGCAGCGATGCCATGACCGTGCTCGAGCGGATACTTCACGAGCTGCGCGGCGCCGGATTCACGCCGCGCGGCGCCGCCGGCATGTTTCATGCGCTCATGGCGTACACGATCGGCAGCGTGACGCTCGGCGACAGCAATGCACCACGGACGCTGCGGCGCGAGTTCACCCGTGCGCCGCGTGCCCGCTATCCCCAGGTGGTCGAAGCCGCGACCACCCTCGCGGATCACTTCGAGGGCAGGTGCTTCGAGGCCGGTGTGCGCGCGATCGTGGACGGCCTCGCCGAGGCGGGCGCAGCGACACGGTCATAGCTTGCTGAGCATGCCAGCGGCGGAGAGGTAGGCGACGATGCGTTCGGCGGACTCATCGGCCGAGGCCTGTTGGGTGTGGAGGTGGATCTCGGGGTGCTCGGGGGTCTCGTAGGGCGCATCGATGCCGGTGAAGTTCTTCAGCTCCCCGCGCCGCGCCTTCTGGTACAACCCCTTCACGTCGCGCCGTTCGGCCTCGGCGAGCGGGGTGTCGACGTAGACCTCGAGGAACTCCCCCGCCCCGAACAGCTCGCGCGCCATGCGCCGCTCGGCCCGGTAGGGCGAGATGAACGAGACGAGCACGATGAGCCCGGCGTCGACCATGAGCTTGGCCACCTCGGCCACGCGACGGATGTTCTCCACCCGGTCCTGGGCCGTGAAGCCGAGGTCCTTGTTGAGGCCGTGGCGCACGTTGTCGCCATCGAGCAGGTAGGTGTGCCGGCCGAGCGACAAGAGGCGCTTCTCCACCCGGTTCGCAATCGTCGACTTGCCCGCGCCCGACAGCCCCGTCAGCCACAGCACGCAGGCCTTCTGCCCCTTCAGCTGCGCGCGCACCTGCTGGTTCACGTCGAGCGCCTGCCAGTGCACGTTCTGCGAGCGGCGCAGCGCAAAGTGCAGCAGCCCCGCCCCGAGCGTGTTGTTCGTGAACCGGTCGATCAGGATGAACCCCCCGAGCGTCGGGTCCTCGGCATAGGGCTCAAACGGCACCGCCCGATCGAGCGTCACCTCGCACACCCCGATGTCGTTGAGCTCCAGCCGCTCGGCCGCCGTGTGCTCGAGCGTGTTGACGTTGATCTTGTACTTCAGCGGCGCAATCGTCGCCGACACCGTGCGCGTGCCGATCTTCATCAGGTACGAGCGCCCCTGCAGCAGCGGCTCATCGTGCATCCAGATGACGGTCGCCTCGAACTGGTCGGCCACCTCCGGCGGGGCCTCGCCCGCGGCCAGCACGTCCCCGCGGCTCACGTCGATCTCGCTCGTCAGCGTCAGCGTCACCGACTGGCCCGCAACGGCCACCTCGAGATCCCCGTCGGCCGTCACGATGCGCGCCACCTGACTCTCGCGCCCCGAGGGCAGCACCCGGATGCGATCGCCCGGGTGCACGCTGCCGCTGGCGATCAGGCCCGCAAACCCCCGGAACGTGTGATCCGGCCGGTTCACCCACTGCACCGGCAGCCGAAACGGCCGCGTGGGCAGCGCCTCTCCCACCTCGACGGTCTCGAGATGCCCCATCAGGGTCGGCCCGTGGTACCAGGGCATGTTCGATCCCGCCTCGAGGATGTTGTCGCCGTAGACCGCCGAGAGCGGGATCGCGGTGATGTCGGTGAGCCCGATCTGGCCGGCAAAGTCGTGGTACTCCTGCAGGATCGTCTCGAACACCTCCTGCGAGTAGCCGACCAGGTCCATCTTGTTCACCGCCAGCACGATGCGGCGGATCCCGAGGAGCGAGACGAGGAAGCTGTGGCGGCGCGTCTGGGTCAGTACGCCCTTGCGCGCATCGATCAGGATCACGGCCAGATCCGCCGTCGAGGCCCCCGTCACCATGTTGCGCGTGTACTGCTCGTGCCCCGGGGTGTCGGCCACGATGAACTTGCGCTTCTCGGTCGAGAAGAACCGGTACGCCACATCGATCGTGATGCCCTGCTCGCGCTCGGCGGCGAGCCCGTCGACGAGCAGCGCAAAGTCGAGCTCCGCGCCCCGCGTCCCGACCCGCCTGGAGTCCGCTTCGAGCGCCGCGAGCTGGTCGTCGAAGATCATCTTCGACTCGTACAGCAGCCGCCCGATCAGCGTCGACTTGCCGTCGTCGACCGAGCCGCAGGTGATGAAGCGCAGCAGGCTCTTGTGCTGGTGCTGCTCGAGATACGCCTCGATGTCACGGGCGATGAGTGCAGACTGGTGAGCCATCAGAAGTACCCCTCCTGCTTCTTCTTCTCCATCGAGGCCGAGGCGTCGTGGTCGATCACCCGTCCCTGGCGCTCCGATGAGGTCGTCAGCAGCATCTCCTGGATGATCTTCGGCAGCGTGTCGGCCGTGCTCTCGATCGCGCCGGTCAGCGGGTAGCAGCCGAGCGTGCGAAAGCGCACGGTCTTCATTTGTGGCGTCTCCCCCTCCTTCAGCGGCATGCGCTCGTCATCGACCATGATCAGCGCCCCGTCGCGCTCGACCACCGGGCGGGGGGCCGCGAAGTACAGCGGCACGATCGGGATGCCTTCCAGGTGGATGTACTGCCACACGTCCAGCTCGGTCCAGTTGGAGATCGGGAACACCCGGATGCTCTCCCCCTTCGCCTTGCGCGTGTTGTACAGGCTCCACAGCTCGGGCCGCTGGTTCTTCGGGTCCCAGCGGTGCGCCGCCGAGCGAAACGAGAACACCCGCTCCTTCGCCCGCGACTTCTCCTCGTCGCGCCGCGCCCCGCCAAAGGCCGCATCGAAGCCGTACTTGTCCAGCGCCTGCTTCAGCCCCTGCGTCTTCATCACGTCCGTGTGCACCTGCGAGCCGTGCGTGAAGGGGTTGATGCCCCGCGCGATCCCCTCCGGGTTCACGTACACGATCAGCTCCATGCCGCTCTCGCGCGCCATCCGATCCCGAAACTCGTACATCGCCCGGAACTTCCACGTCGTGTCCACGTGCAGCAGCGGAAAGGGCGGCGGCGCCGGGTAAAACGCCTTCTTCGCCACGTGCAGCATCACCGAGGAGTCCTTGCCGATCGAGTACAGCATCACCGGCTTCTCGCACTCGGCCACCACTTCCCGGAAAATCTGGATGCTCTCGGCTTCCAGGCGCTGCAGGTGCGTCAGCCGCTGCGTCGACAATGCCGCCGGGGCGGCAGGCGCGGGGGAGACAGCTTTATTCATGGCCTGTACGACTCCTCAAAAAATGGTCGTGACTTGTCTGCTGCGTGCCGCTGCACGCAATGACCTGCAAGAGTTACGACTTGCGCCGCCCGACGAGTGCCCTCGCCTTCGCAGCGATCGCCTCGGCGGTGAGGCCATAACGCTCGAGCAGCTGCCGCGGCACGGCGATCGCGAGGTCGTCGTCCGGCAGGCCCACGGCAGCAAGCCGCGCGGCAATGCCGCCTCGACCAAGTGTCTCCGCTACCAGTGACGCAAGCCCCGCGGCGGAGTTGTGCTCCTCGACGACGACGAGCCCGCCCGTCTCCCGGGCGAGGCGGCAGACCGTGTCGCCGTCGAAAGGCTTGAGATACGCCATGTCGACCACGGTCGCCGATACGCCGGTGTCCTTCAGGATCGCGGCAGCCTGCGCACACAGCGCCGTGCCGAGCCCCGTCCCGATCAGTGCGACATCCTTGCCTTGCGCAAGGACATTCGCCTTGCCACGTTCGAAGCGCGGCGAACCACTGTAAACGTCGTTCCCTGCAGAACTCGGCGCGCGGATGTAGAGCGGCCCGCCGTCGGCCACGCCGGTGCGCATCATCGCACCCATCGCAGTGTTGTCCGCGGCAAAGGCCACTGTCAGGTGCGGGATGCCTCTCAAGAGGGAAATGTCATCGAGACCGTGGTGGCTCGTGCCGAAATAGCCCATGTCGAGCCCGCCCCAGGCCGAGATCAGCGTGACGGGCAGGCGGTTCATCGCAATGTCGGTGCGGATCTGCTCGACGCACTTCGGCGCGAGGAATGCGCCGATGCCGAGCACGAAGGGTCGGTAGCCGTCGGCCGCGAGCCCCGCGGCAATCGACACCGAATTGTTTTCGGCGATGCCCGTATCGATGTACCGGTCGGGATACGCCTCGATGAACGGCATCGTCGCCGGTCCGCGCCCGATATCGGGTGCGATCAGCACGATGTCGTCGCGCTCCTGCGCGAGTTCGATCAACGTCCGGCCGATGATGGCGCCGCCTTCGACCTCCGCAGCACTGGTGTAAGAGAACGGATCAGCCATTTCGAGGGTTGCGTTGCTCATTGCATGCGGCTCCTGATTTCCTCCTCGGCGCGCTGCCGGTCGCTCGGCCCCATGAAGCCGAGGTGCCACTCGCGCGGCGAGGCTTCCATGTAGGACACGCCCTTGCCCTTGAGCGTGCGGGCCACGATGGCGGTCGGCACCGTGGTGCTGCTGTCCGGCAGGACATCCAGCACCTCGACCAGCCGGCCAACATCGTGTCCGTCAATCTCGACGCTGCGCCATCCGAAGGCCTCGAAGCGCTTGGCGATCGGCTCGATGTTCATGACATCCGAGGTCGGGCCATCGGCCGAACTGCCGTTGGCATCGACGATCGCGACCAGGTTGCCGAGGCGGTAGTGGGACGCCGCCATCGCCGCTTCCCAGAGCTGGCCCTCGTGCAGCTCGCCGTCGCCGAGCAGTACGAACGTACGATGGCGGCGCTTGCCGTAGCGGGCAGCCATGCACATGCCGACCCCGACGGAGAGGTTGTGGCCGAGCGAACCGGAGCTGAAATCGACGCCCGGCACATCGCGCATGTTCGGATGGTCGGTGAGCGGCGCGTCGATCTGGCCGAACCGGTCGAGCCATTCGACGGGAAAGTAGCCGAGGTCGGCGAGAATGGGCCACAGGCCGACGGCGATGTGTCCCTTGCCGAGCAGGAACCGGTCGCGCTCGGGCCAGCGCGGATTCGACGGATCGAGGCGCAGTGTCCGGTAATAGAGCACCGCGAGGATCTCCGCTGCGCTGAAGGTGCTGGAGTAGTGACCGAGACCCGCGCCGCCGATCTGGCGAATCGTCTCGAGGCGAATCCACTCCGCACGCCGGCGCAGGTCCTCGACCGAGTGCGGCCGGCGCGAACTGCCGGTCTTTGCAGGTGATACAGCTTGCTTGGACATGACTCCTCGTCTATCGCGCGCGCGTCGTGGGTACGTCGATGGCAGGCATGCGCGCAGAGGCTGCACCGTCCACGGGAAGGATGGCTCCATTGACGAAGCTCGCTTCGTCGGAGGCGAGAAAGAGCACCGCGGCGGCAATCTCGTCGGGTCGCCCGAAGCGCCCCGGGAGCAATGTGGCCGCATACGCCGGCAGTCCACCCGGCTGGCTCTGCGCCCAGGCGAGGATGGCCGGCGTCTCGATCGCGCCGGGCGCGATCGCATTGATGCGCACTCCGCTGCGTGCGTTCTCGACCGCCGCGGATTGCGTGAGATTGTTGACGCCTGCCTTCGCGGCGCCGTAGGTGGCGAGCCCCGGCGAGCCGCCGAAGCCTGCGCCCGACGAGATGTTGATGATGCTGCCCGTGCGCTTCGGCAGCATCGCGCGCAGGGCCGCGCGCACGCCGTAGAAGGTCGACGACAAGGTCACGGCGAGCACGCGCTGCCACTCCTCGTTGGTGGCGTCGTGTAGCCAGCCGGCAATCGATTGCCCGACGTTGTTGACCATCACGTCGAGGTGGCCATGGCGCTCCATGACGCCAGCGACCAGCGCGTCCACGTCGCCCGCCTGCGTCACGTCGCAGCTGTGTGCCGTGATGCCCCTGACCTCCGCAGCGAGCGCACCCACGCTGTCGCCCCGGATATCGGCGGCGACGACCTGTGCCCCCGCTGCGGCGAGGCTGCGCGCGATCGCGGCGCCGATGCCCGAACCTGCACCGGTCACGATCGCGGTCTTGCCCTTGATCTCGATGGCCATCTACTCGACTCCTCGATCAGGCAGCGTGTAGGCGATCACGTAATCGCCGAGGGTCGTCTGCATGTACTGGTGCCCGCCGGCGGCGATCACCACGTACTGCTTGCCGTTCTTCGCCGAGACGTAGCTCATGGGAGTCGCCTGACCGCCGGCCGGAAGGCGCCCTTTCCACAGTTCCTCGCCGCTCGCGATGTCGAACGCGCGCAGGTAGTTGTCCAGTGCCGCGCCGATGAAGATCACACCGCCACCGGTCACGACCGCGCCACCCTGGGCAAAAGCGCCGGGCACCGCGATGCCGAATGGCGCGTGATCGCGACTCGTGCCGAGCGGACGCTGCCACACGAGCTTGCGCGCCTTGAGGTCCACCACCGACAGCCGGCCCCACGGCGGCGCATTGCAGGGCACACCGAGCGGCGACAGGAAGGGCCGTGCGGTGCGCACGGCATACGGGGTGCCGATCTGCGGGGATATCGCCGCCGCGCCATCGAGCGTGATGCGCTCGCCCTCGGGCGCCTGCGCGCGCGGTATGAGTTGCAGCAGCAGCGGCATGTAGGATGAACTCACGGCCATCAGCCGCCGCGACTCGTCCACCGAGACGCTGCCCCAGTTCATGATGCCGTTGTTGCCGGGCCAGGAAAGACTGGCATCGAGCCCCGGCGGAGTGAAACTCCCCTGGTAGCGGAGTTTGCGGAATTCGATGCGGCACCAGAGCTGGTCGAGCGGTGTCGTGCCCCACATGTCTTCTTCGGTGAGCGGCGCCGGCGCGAGGCGCGGCATCCCGACTGAAGCCGGCTGGGTCGGCGAGTAGCGCTCGCCCGGCACATTGCCGCGTGGCACCGGCCGCTCCTCGACCGCGGCGAGCGGCTTGCCGTCGCGTCGATCGAGCAAAAAGATCTCGCCCTGCTTGGTAGGCTGGATAAGTGCCGGCACAGTCTCGCCATCGACCGGCAGGTCGACGAGCACCGGCTGCGAGGCGACGTCGTAGTCCCACAGATCGTGATGCACGGTCTGGAACGCCCAGCGCAGCTCGCCGGTCGCCGCCTCGAGCGCGACGACCGAACTCGAGTATCGATCCATCGCGGCGGTGCGCGTGCCACCGTAGTAGTCGGGCGTCGCATTGCCGGTCGGGACATAGACCAGTCCGAGCGACTCGTCGGCGCTGAAGATGCTCCACGCATTCGGCGAGCCGCGCGTGTACGAGTCCCCGGCGCGCCATGGACCGGCCTCTTCCGGGCGCCCGGCGTCCCAGGCCCAGAGTTGCCGGCCCGTGCGCGCGTCGAACCCGCGCACCACGCCGGAGGGCTCGCTGGTCGACATGTTGTCGAGCACGAAGCCGCCGACGACAGCGACATCACCGATGATCGTCGGAGGCGAGGTCACGAGGTGGTAGCCCGGCTTGATCGGGCCGAGACCCTCGCGCAGCGAGATCTCGCCGCCGTTACCGAACCCCGGGCACGGCACGCCCGTGGCGGCGTCGAGCGCGATCATGCGCCCATCGAGCGTGGCGACGAGGATGCGCTGCGGGCAATCGGGCACCGCTGCGGAAGCCTCGTGATAGGCGACACCGCGACAGGCCAGTGTGTACACACCGGTGGTGTCGATGTGCGGATCGTGACGCCAGCGCTCCTTGCCCGTGTCGGCCTCGAGGGCGATCACGATGTCGTGCGGCGTGCACAGATAGAGTGTGTCGCCGACCTTGAGCGGCGTGGCCTCGAACATGTAGCCCGCGGTATTGCCGGGATACGCCTGCGGCAGATCACCGGTCCGATACGTCCAGGCGACTGCGAGTCGATGCACGTTCGCGGGGGTGATCTCGGCCGCGGGCGCATAGCGTGTACCGGCGCTCGTGCGCCCGTACGCCCGCCAGTCGTCGCTGATCGTTGGCGCAGCGATCGCCGTTGCCTGCGCCGCCGCTCCCTGCACCACCGCCGTGTGCGCGACTGGCCCGTAGAAGAAGACGGCGCCGAGCGCCCCGCCGAGAATCGCGAACATCGCTATCCCGCGCGCGAGCGCACTGCGGGCCGTCGATGCCGCGGTCCGCTTCCCGGGTCGACGCATGGCGAGCAGCACGAGCAGCGCAAACACGAGCGGCAAGCCGATTCTCGGGGCCAGCAGCCAGAACCCGAGTCCGACTTCGGCAATCGCCCAGATCACCGTGGCTGCGAATGTTGCGAGGTAGAGCCAGAAGCCGAGCCGACGGCCGCGCCAGATGAGCACCGCGGCTACAGCAGTCGCGAGCCCCGTGAGCAGGTAGTACCAGGAGCCGCCGAGGGTCACGAGACGGGCACCGCCGAGCGTGAGCCACGCGGATATCGCAAGCAGGGTTGCCGCGAGTATCTTCAGCCAGGCTCCCCGCACCGACATGGGCGTCAGCCCGCCTTCGTGCGCTCGAACGTCTGCATGACATCCGCGGTTGCGGGCGGCGGCAGTCCGTCCAGCACGCGTTGCGTGCGCAGCGCGAGCACCCCCCTGAAGAAGGCATCGGTCGGCACGATCCAGAACGTGCCGGCGTCGACGGCCGCGAAGACCTCGGCGGCGAACGCATCGGGCGTCATGCTCTTTTCGACGGCGCCGGCCACCGCATCGTGAAACTGCCGCTCGCTGTCGCTCGCCAGGCGATTGCGCTCCGCCTCGGGTCGCAGGCGATCGGACTTCCAGATGCCCGTGGCCACCTCCGCGGGGCACAGGCAGGATGCAGTCACCGGCGCATCCTCCAGCGCGAGCTCGTTGTAGAGCGTCTCGGTGATCACGGTCACCGCGTGCTTGCTCGCCTGGTAGGGGCCCATGAAAGTGCCCCCACCCATGAGCCCCCCCTGGGACGACGTGTTGACGATGCGGCCGGGGTCCCCCTGGCGCAGCATCCGGGGCACGAAGCTGCGGATCGCGTTGATCACGCCGAAGACGTTCACGTCGAAGCTCCAGCGCCAGTCGCGCACCGGGCGCTCCCAGCTCTTGCCGTCGACCAGGACACCTGCGTTGTTGAACAGCAGGTTGACCTTGCCGTGCTTCGCGAACACATGGCTCGCCAACGCGTCCACCGCGTGCTCGTCACGCACGTCCACGCGACGTACTTCGATCGACTGCCCACGGGCGCGGAGCGTCTCCTCGAGGTGCTTCAGGCCCGCGTCATCCACATCGACGCCGATGACGTGCATGCCGCGTCCGGCCGCGTGCCGCGCGAGCCCGCCGCCGATGCCGCTGCCGGCGCCCGTGACGACGCAGACCTTCCCCTGCCAGTTGCCCATCTCGTTGTGACGCTCCGCAGTCAGAACCGCAGCCTGACATCGACGCCATAGCGACGTGGTTCGGTGAAGAACAGCCCGCCGAAACCCAGCCCGCCGAAATCGATGCCATAGCCGACATTGTTGTGATCGGTGAGGTTGTCGCCCCACAGCGCAACTTCCCAGGTGCCGTTGTCGCCGAGCGGCATCTCGGAGAGCGCCAGCCTCGCACGCAGGTTCTCCGAGCCGGGGTCCTTCACCTGTTCATTGAAGATGTTGATGTTGTCGAGCGGGTAGAAATAGCGCTCTGCCTGCTCGGACCAGTCGACGCGCGCCGAGAATTGGCCGACGCTGAAGGGCTTGAAGCTGTATTCCGCGCCGACGTGCAGGTTGTACTTGGCGAGGGCGGAGAAGCGCGCCTGATCGGCGACATCGCTGATCAGGTCCGTCACCGGATCCCGGAACAGATAGCGGTCATACTTCGGGTCCGTATAGCCGTAGGCGGCGTCGAGTGTCAGGCCTTCGGCCAGCACCGCTGCGATTTCGAGTTCGACGCCCCTGAATGTCGCTTCGGCCGCATTCACGGTGTAGCCGACAGAACCTCCGGTACCCGACTGGAACTGCTGCACCTGCAGGTCCTTGTAGTCGGTCTGGAACAGCGACAGGTTCGTACGCAGCCGGCGGTCGAACCATTCCGACTTTAGTCCGAGCTCGTAGGCCGTCGCCTTCTCCGGCTTGAAGGCCGACAGGAACGGCGCTCGCGGCGAAAACCCGCCCGCCTTGTAGCCTGTCGAGACGCGAGCAAAGCCCATCACGTCGTTGGTGAATTGGTAGTTCACCGACGCGAGCCAGGACGTGTTGGAGAAGGTCTTGCTGCCCGGATCGTTCGGGAAGGCACCATTGAAGAATTTCTTGTCGTCCTGCGTATACCGCAGGCCACCCGTAAACTCGAGCTTGCCGTCCAGTGACGGAGGGCGATAACTCACCTGCCCGAACCCGGCGATCGATTCGGTCTCGCCGCCAAAGCTCGACAAGGGCGAGAGGTTCATTGCGGCCATGCCACCGGGCAGCACGAACGTGAAACGCTGATGGTTGAACTCGGCGGAGCGCTCGAAGAAGTAGAAGGCGCCGAGCACATAGTTCCACGGGCCGGTGTTGCCGAGCAGCTGCAACTCTTCCGAATACTGGAACTGCCGCTGCGGCGCGTTGTGGCAGTTGTAGGGCCCGTAGAGGTCCTCGACGCTGGGGGCGAACGTCACGGGGTCGAGCACGACGCCCCGCATGACGCCATTGCCGCTCAGGTTGCAGATCGTGTCCTGCTCGAACGAACGATAGGAGCTGATCGATTTCAGCGTCACCGCATCGCTGGCCCGGTACTCGAGCGTGAGATTGTGGCCACCCGTTTCGGAGTCACTCCTGAAGCGACCGTCGAAGGGCGCCTGCTGGCCGCGGTCACGGCGCTCGGGCCCCACGTCGAACGGCGCGCCACCGAAGCCGGGCGAGCTGCCGTAGTAGGCCGCGACATCCGGCGTCGCCGCCACGATCTGGAAGAACACCGGCGCGCCGCTGCGCTCGTTCCAGTCGAAGGTGTAGTAGGCCGTCAGGTTGTCGCCGAATTCTCCCATGAGGCCCACCCAGAGGGCGTCGTTGTCGAAGGAGCCCGGGTCCTTGTCGGACGGCGCGAGCGTGTTGTCGAAATAGCCGTCACGCTGGCGATGCAGATAGGCGACCGTGGCCTTGACCGACGAGTTGAACAGGTAGCCCGTATCGAGCCGCGTGCGCGTGAACCAGTCGTTGAAGCGCCCGTAGCTCAGCTTCTCCTCGATGCCGAACTCATCAGCCGGTCTTTTCGAGACCAGCTGAACCGCGCCGCCGGTCGTGTTGCGCCCGAACAGGGTTCCCTGGGGGCCGCGCAGCACCTCGATGCGTTCGAGGTCCACGAGATCGAAGACGGCGCCCGCCGTGCGCGCGATGTACACGCCGTCGAGATAGAGCCCGACCGCCTGCTCGGCCGTTGCCGCAGGCTCGGTCTGCCCGATGCCCCGCAGCGTCACGGCAGTGGCCGTCGTGCTCGATGGCTGGTGCGAGATCGAGAGGTTGGGCGTGAAATCGGCGACCTGCGTGACATCCTGGATATTCAGCTTGTCGAGCAGCTGGCCGGCGAGTGCCGTGACCGAGACCGGGGTGTCCTGGAGCGACTCCTCTTTCCGGCGGGCGGTAACCGTTATTTCCACGAGCTGTCCCGCAGCCTCCTGCGCCTCCGTCGGCTCGGGCGCCTGGGCGCTCGCGCTGGACGCTGACGCGAAGGCACCCACTGCGAAGCAGGTACCCGCGATGATCATTGAACGAACACGCATCGAAGTCATTGCTTTCCCCTGAAGCTGTTGTTGCTCAAACTTTCCGCGGCTGCGGTGCACCCCTGATGACGCGGGTCCCGACCCGGCTGGGGCGATCGGCACGCCCTGGCGACGATCCAGTCCGGGCTGAGCCTATACTTGCTCTCCGACCCCGACATCGTGCACTTGCTGTATGGCCGAGCCCATCGCCACGGTTTCCGAACTTGTGAGGCAGCTGTATGCCGGCGTGATCGAGTCGCCGCCCTGGCAAGGCTTCCTGCTGTCGCTCAAACGGGAAACGGCAAGCCTCAGCACACTGATCATGCTGTCCCCCCCCGGGTCGCCCACCGTCAATCTCCTGAGCACCGTCGGCGGGCAGGCCGAGATCAACAGCGCCTACCGCGACCAGTTGTTTGCGCTCGACCCTTTCATCAACGTGCCTGACGGCCAGGTGACCACGCTGCACGAGTATTTCGGAGCCCAGGAAGTCGAGCGCAACGACTATTACACGCACTTCATGCGCGGCACCTGGGGCGTGGGCTTCGTGCTCTATGCCGACGTGCGGACCGCGGCGGGCTACACCGCCTGCCTGCGTCTCTGTCGCGGCATCGATGCCGGGGACTTCGGAGCCGATGTCCGCGGGATCGTCGAGCAGCTCGTTCCGCACCTGCGCCAGGCAGTCGAAATCTTCGACCGGGTCCATCACCTGCAGGTGGAAGAGACCGAACTGCACGATGCGCTCGACCAGCTCGGTGTGGCGAGTTTCCTGCTCGACTCGCAGATGCGCGTCACGCAGCCCAACAAGATGGCCGAGGCCTTGTTCGCGTCGCAGGACGGCATTGCCGTTCGCAACAATCACCTGGTCATCGCGAACGAGGACGCCCGCAAGCGGCTCGCCGGCATCCTCGAGCGGTCCCGCAACACGCCGGATGTCGCGCGCTGCACGCCAATGAGCCTGCCCGAAGTGATCGTCGTTCCGCGTCGCAATGAGGCGCCGCCGCTCGCGGTGGCCCTTCGCGCGTTGCGCTCGCCGGCCGATCTGCGCTCGGACCACGCGCCACTGCTCGCGGTGTACGTGAGCCGGCCCGATCATCGAAGCGCAGTCCCTGCCGCGGTGATCCGCGCGTTGCTCGGCGTGACACCGGCCGAGGCGGAGCTTGCGGCCCTGCTCGTGCGCGGCGATACCATCGACGCGGCCGCGCGCGTACTCGGGGTCACGCGCGCGACCGCCCGAACCCAGCTCTATTCGATTTTCAGGAAGACGGGACTGCGCCGCCAGTCGGAGCTCATCTCGGTCATCGCGCAGACCGCAGCCCGGTTGCCGCAGGGGTAAGCGCACGCCTGCGGACGCCTGTGTCATGGCGTGTATACGCCCCCGCTCACCGAGATCAGCTGGCCGGTGATGTAACCGGACACGTCGGACGCGAGGAACATCGCGAGACGGGCGATATCCTCGGGCCGCCCGAGCCGCTTGATCGGCACGTGGCTCATGTTCGGCAGCGTGCCGGCCTCGAGCGCCTGCTGCATGCCCTCCGGCGTGCCGACGAACTCGAGACGGTGCCAGAAGCTCCCCGACGACGTGTCCTCGTCACGGTGTGGCACGATCCACCCCGGCGCAATCGTGTTCACGCGGATGCCCTTCGGACCCCACTCGTAGGCCAGCGTCTTCGACAGGCTATTCACGAAACCCTTGCTCGCGCCGTAGTGCACGACCTGCTGGGCCGCCTCCCCGAGGAGCGAAGAGTTCGACGAGATGTTGATCACGCTGCCGCTGCCGCGCGCGAGCATGTCCTGCCCGGCCGCCAGCGTGCAGTTGACGACGCCGTCGATATTCAGCGCCAGCTCCCAGCGGCGCGATTCGTCGTCGAGGTCGGCAAATGCGCAACTGCGCTTGACGCCGCCGGCATTGTTCACGAGCACATCCACCGGTCCGAAGCGCTCGTGTGTCTTCGCGATCATGGCGTCCACGCTCGCGCGCTTGGTCACATCCGTGGCGACGGGCAATACCGTGCCCGTGCAGCCCTGCTCGCGGGCGCGTGCCACCAGCTTCTCGCCGACCGCCATGTCGCGCGAGGCCGATACGACGTTTGCACCCTCGCGTGCAAATTCGATCACGAGGCCCTGGCCGATTCCGCCACTGCCGCCCGTGATGATGACCGTCTTGCCTTTCAGTCCGAGATCCATGTCGACTCACTCCTCGCTTGGGACATCGAAATAGCGCTGGTAGCGCGCGAACAATTGCCGCGTGCGGTCGTCCTTGTCGACGGCGTAGCGATGGGCGCCGAACTTGCCCTGCGGTTTCGCCGCGAGATAACGCGTCACGGCCTCGCGCGTCTCGGCCGTGAACGGAAAGCCCGCACGCGCGTAGAGCTGCGTGAGCGCCTCGATCGGCGCCTGCACCAGGTCCGCATAGCGGGAATGCGTGAGCTGCGCAGCGGGCACCGCGCCGCTCTCGATCCAGTCGATCATCTGCTCGAGCCGCGCCGCCGTCCCCTCGGGCGTCAGGAGCTGCTCGAAGGCCTCCGCATCGAAGGGCTGGTCGCTGCGCATCCAGTACAGCGTGCCCATGAGGTTCGTCACCGAGCCCTGCGCCTTGACGGGATCGCGATGCGTCACGATGACCCGCGCGTCGGGAAAGACCTCGAACAGCGTCGGCATGAACGACTGGTGCTCCGGCGCCTTCAGCAGCCAGTGGCTGCGCGGATTCTTCCACTGCAGCAGCTTCAGCAGGCGGCGGTAGTACTGGTAGACGGGCCGCTGGTCCGCGCCGAACAGCCACGCCGCGTAGCTCGGTACCTGCAGCGTCGCGGCGAGGTACTGAGAGCGGAAGGTCAGCCGGAAAGCGATGCCGCATTCATTCGGAATCCACGCACCGAGTTCGTGCATCGCATTGAACGTCGGCGCGACGCGGCCCATCTGCGTGATGAGGTCGTGCGCGCGCGGCACGCGCGGATCGCTGCGATAGGTCGCAGCCTCCGGCGGCGGGCACGGAAACACGAACTCCCAGTTGGCCGGCGCCATGAACTGGCGGTCCTGGGCGAGGAGCTCGAAGAGGATGGAGGTCCCGGAGCGCGGCAGTCCCGTGACGAAGACCGGCCGGTCGATCACTTGGTCGTCGATCTCCGGGTGCGCCTTGTAGGTCGCCTCGATGCGCAGGCGCGTCTCGAGGAACTGCAGGAAGTCCTGCCGGGTCCAGAGCCGGCCGAAGAAGTGCAGCCCCGCCTCTTTCTCGATGGCGCCGAGCAGGATCCGGAAGGGCTCGCGCCAGTCGTCCGGGCCGAAGTCCGTCAGTCCGGTATTGCGCTGCGCGGTCTCGATCAGCTCGTCGGGATCGAGCCGCGCGACGACCTGAGTCTCCCAGGAACGCGTTTCCTGCAGGAAGGCGGCCAGCCACTCCGGCCGCGGCGGTGGGTTCCACTTTCTTCCGGCGCTGCCTGCGGTCATGTCTGCCCCCCTCGCGTATCGTCAGAGATTGCCGAAGCGATTGATCACGCCGCGCCGGCGGGTGGCGAGTTGCTCGCGCCGCGCCTCGGGTGTGATGCGCTTGACGCCCTTCGGCAGGTGCCGGAAGAGATCCTTCGCCTTCACCTGGGTCGCCTGCGGCTCGGGGCAGGTCTGCGCGTGCATCCACCGATACGTCACGTAGCCTTCCGCGAATCCCGACGGATCGAGCCAGTTCGGCAAACCCGGGTCCTCATGGGCAATCACGACGATCAGCTCGCCATCGTCCTCGAGCTGCGCGTAGTGGCAGTTGGTGTTCGAGAGCCGGTACCGGTAGTCCATGCTGGTCCACCAGAAATTGCCGAACTCGACGGCCCAGTACGGGCACTCGGGCGGGCG
Organism: Steroidobacteraceae bacterium; assembly: GCA_019187185.1. Taxonomy (GTDB): domain Bacteria; phylum Pseudomonadota; class Gammaproteobacteria; order Steroidobacterales; family Steroidobacteraceae; genus CADEFQ01. The sequence goes on from JABAQU010000020.1 coordinate 156,683, forward strand.
CACACGCACGATCAGCGCTTCGTCCCGTGGCAGGATCCAGTAGGCGACCATCGGCTCACCACCCGGGGTCGCATCGATCGCCCGATCGGCGAGCTGCTTGTAGGAGCGGAAGGTATTGGGCATCGCCTTCCACATCGCGATCATGCGCACCCAGAACTCGATGGACTCGTTGACCCACTTCGCCGATGCGAGCAGCCGCGCGGCGAGCTCGTCAGGTGTGGGTGGCGCGGGTGGGCTCATGTCGCCCGTCAACCGGTCGATGCGCGCCTTCATCGGGCGCTCGCGCTCCCAGTCGGCGAAGAACTGGCGGAATGTCACGCGAAAGGTCTCGGGTGACGTGCGCAGCCAGTTGCCCGGATGCGGCGTCGGGCTGCAGATGAGCTCGAAGCGGCCATCCGGCTCCACCGCAAGATCATGCGCAAAGAGGGTCTGGGCGACCTTGCCGCCCCACGGCGTCTGTCCCCGCTCGACGGACGTGACCGCGAAATAGCGCGCCGTGCCGCGATCGCCGCTGATGCGATACGTGTCGGTGCCGTTGATCGTCGCGCCGACGTACACCGCATCGGTGTTGTCGCCGCCCTGCTTTCGGACCGGGTCGAAGTAGTGGATCAGCTCCGGATACCGCGGGTCGGCGTAGTCGCTGTTGAAGTTGATGGCGAGCGAGATGTTGCGCGCCAGCGCCTCGAAGCCGGCGGTGCGATCCGCGATGTGCTTTGGCACAGGATCGCGCAGCGGAATGTCTGCCGCGCGCTTGAGTTCGTCGCAGAAGGCCTCCCAGGCGCGGCGCAGCACCTGCTCCTGTCCCTCGCTCACGCCCGCACCCTGGCGCCTGCCGCACGCGCCTCGCGCATGCGCCTGAGGTCCTGCACCACACCCGCCCAGTGCCCCGGGTCGGGGAAACGGTTGTGCGTGAGGCTCACGCCGTCGGCAATGCCCTCGAGTCGCGCCTCGAGCTTCCCCGCGATGGTGTGGGGCTCACCGACGACTGCGATCTCGTTCAGCATGTCGTCGCCGATGAGTGCCGTCATGTCGTCCCAGCGCCCGGCCTTGGACAGGCGGTTCAGCTCCTCGTGAATGCCTTCCCAGCCGTGCACCTGAAGCGTCGGCAGGTAAGCCGGTGTCGAGCCGTAGAACGCGAGCTGCTTGCGGGCCGCGAGCTTCGCCGCCGCAAAGGCTTCTTCAGTCGCCGCCGTCACGACGAGCGTGGCGCAGACCACCTCGAGATCGCTGCGCTTGCGCCCCGACTTCGCGAGGCCGTTCTCGAGCGCCGGCAGCGTGTTCTCGAGCAGCGAGCGGCGCGTGTTGAACGGGTGCGCGATGAAGCCGTCGGCCGCCTCCCCCGCCACGGCCGTCATCAGCGGCCCGAAACCGCCAGTCAGGATGGGCGGTGGCCCATAGGGGTTCGGTCCGGGATTGAAGGCCGGGATCATGATCGTGTGCGTGTAGAACTTGCCGCGGAAGTTCAGCTCGCCGCGCCCTTCCCAGCAGTTCCAGATCGCCTTCACCGCGAGCACGATCTCGCGCATCCGCTCGGCCGGGTGCGACCACACGGAACTGAAGCGTTTCTCGATGTGCGGCTTCACCTGGGACCCGAGCCCCAGCACGAACCGCCCGCCGCTCACCGACTGGATGTCGTAGCCGAGGTTCGCGATGTTCATCGGATTGCGCGCGAACGCGATGGCGATACCGGTGCCGAGGCGCAGCTGCTTCGTGTGCTCCGACGCGATCGCCAGCGCCACGAACGGATCGTGCTTCGCTTCGAACGAGAACACGCCGTCGTAGCCGATGTGCTCGAGTTCGGGGTAGATCGTGCGCGCCTGGCGCGGGTCTTCGAGCGGCGCAGTGGTGTAGATTTTCATGCTAACCCCTTGGCAATCCGTGTTTGCGCGTGGCGATGATGTTCTTCTGCACTTCCGAGGTGCCGCCGCCGATCGTCTCGAGCACGGTCAGCAGGTAGCAGCCCTGGGGGCGGCCCGCGAGCGGCGCGTCCGTTGCCTCGGCGAGCAGCTGGCTGCCGGGGCCGACGATATCCATCGTGGCATCCGCGAGGCGGCGCGAGAACTCGGTGGCGTACAGCTTGTATTCCGAGGCCGGCACCGTCGGCGTCTTGGTCGCATCGAGCGCGGCGTCGACGAAACGCACGCCGAGGAGCCGCGCCACCTCGCATTCGGTGGCGAGCTGCGCGATTTTCTGCCGCACCACCGGGTCGTTCTTCAGCGGCTCGCCATCGCGCTCGGCCGTTTTCACGTAATCGCACAGGAGTTCCATGCGTCCGCGGATCGGCGAGAACGTGAACATGCCGAAGCGCTCGAGATCGAGCGCTTCGGCGATGTACTGGAAACCCTTGTTGAGCTCGCCCACCCGGTAGTCGTCGTGCACGAAGACGTCGTCGAAGAAGACGGCGTTGGTGCGCTCGCCGCCTATGGTGTGCATGGCCTGAATCGTGAGTCCCGGTGCGTTCATCGGCAGCAGGAACAGCGTGATGCCGTGGTGCTTCGGCGCATCAGGGTCGGTGCGGGCCCCGATCCAGTACCAGTCCGCAAAGTGGGCCGAGGTCGTGAACACCTTCTGGCCGTTCAGCACCCAGCCCTCGCCCTTGCGCTCGGCCTTCAGGCGCATGGCTGCCGCATCCGAGCCCGCCGAGGGCTCGGAGTAACCGATCGCAAACTCGATTTCGGCGCCGAGGATCTTCGGCAGGAACTCCTGCTTCAGCTTCTCCGAGGCCACCTTGATCAGCGTCTTGCCGACGACACCGGTGCCCTTGCCGAGCTGCGGCCCGCCGACGGAGGCGAGCTTCTCGTTCAGGAGGTACTCGTAGAAGCCTTTGCCCGCCTGCCCGCCATAGGCCTTCGGCCAGGTGATGCCGAGCCAGCCGCGCTTCGCGAGCTTTTTCATGAACGCGCGTCGCTCGGGGGTGTCCACGAGCTGCGCGAGGTTCTCGCGGCTCGGGTCCATCACCCGTGGGTCGCGATTCGCCTCGAGGAATTCGTCCACTTCCCGCAGGAAGCGCTGCTCCTCCGCTGTGAACTCGAAGTCCATGGCGCAATCCTACACCTTTCACTGACCGCGGTCAATGAAATTGATTGGGCCTAGGCGAGTAAGCCCTCCGCGATCAGGCTCGTCAAGAGCGCCAGCTGCGGGCGACTCGTCGCGAACGAGGATTCAGGATTCAGCAGGAAGCCGAAGAAGCTCAGCCGCAGGCAGTCGGTGAGCCGCGCGGCATCCACACCCGACCGGAGCACCCCTGCGCGCTGCAGCCGGCGGATCTGCGTGGCGAGCGTCACGCCGAAGGGTGTCTGCCGGACACCGAGCTGCGGCACACCGCCCTGGCGCACGATGGCGAGATTGATCTGCCGCACCAGTTCGAGATCGCCCACGGCCTGGTGTTCCTCGAGCACGATGGCAGTGAGGCGCTGCAGGAATGCCCTGGCATCGGACACATCGTCGAACTCGCTCGCGATGCGCCGCGCCATCGCATCGGAGATCTCCTGCTGGCGCGCGAGCAGCACGTGGTCCTTGGTCGGGAAATGAAAGAAGAACGTGCCCTTGGCGACACCCGCCCGCCGGCAGATCTCGCTCACGGTCGCCTTCTCGACACCGACTCGCCGGAACTCGGCGAGCGCCGCATCGAAAACGCGCTGGAACGTGTCTTCGCGTTGCAGCGTGCGCTTCGTCGGCGCCTTGCGCCCGTTCATTGAGGTTCCGCCACTGCGAGCGAGTCGAAGTTCATCCCGGCACTCCACGTATCCGCGTTTCAGTTTACATTACGGCCATGATCGACCTGTATGGCATGTGCAGCCCGAATGTCACGAAGGTGACGATCCTGCTCGAGGAGCTGGCACTCCCCTATCGCACGCACGCGGTCAATGTCGTCGCGGGCGACCAGTACCAGCCGGCATTCCTCGGCATGAGTCCGAACAACAAGGTGCCCGTGATCGTCGACGACGAGGGGCCCGAAGGTGCACCGCACACGGTGTTCGAGAGCGGCGCGATTCTCCTGTACCTCGCGCGCAAGACGGGCCGGTTCCTGCCGGAGTCGCCGGCCGCGCGCTCGGTCGTCGAGCAATGGCTCATCCTGCAGGTCGCCTCGATCGGCCCGATGTTCGGGCAGCTGTCGCATTTCCTGCGTTTTGCGCCGCCAGGCAACGACTACGCGCGCGAGCGCTACGCAAGCGAAGTGCAGCGCCTGTTCAAGGTGCTCGAGACGCGGCTCGCTGCCTCGCCGTTTCTCGGCGGCGCCGACTACTCGATCGCGGACATCGCGACCTTTCCGTGGATTCGCACGGCGCTCGGCTACTTTCCGTGGTTCCAGCCGAGCCCATCGCTCGCGCGCTACGCGGCCCTCGATCGCTGGTATGCCACGATCGCGGCGCGACCCGCCGCGCAGCGCGCGCTGCAGGTCGAAGAGCGTTTCCTGGCACTCGACATAGAGGCGTTTCGCGCGGCCGACGCCGACGCCATCGACCGCTTCTGCGGTCGCGGACAACATCGTGTCGGCCTGCCGCCCGCATCGGCGGATGCGGAGACGCGCTCGCAATAGCACCGGAATCGCCCGTTCGCCACGAACGGGGCGCCAGCGGCGGACGCTGCCGGCACAGCCGCCGCGCTACCGGGGCCGCACATGGGTTGCGCGATATTCGGCGAACTCCCGCTTGATCGATTCGGCGTCGAGACCGAACTGCTCGAGCGTATAGCCGTGGGGCGGGCGCTTGTCGCGGCCGTTCTCGGCGACGTAGCGCGCCATCTCCGCGCGCGTACCCGCGGGAAGGTCGAGTCCGGCGGCGGAGTAGATGCGCTCGACGACGCCGAGTGCATCACTCACGACATCACCGAACCAGACATCGACGAAACGCTTCCCGCCGTTGGCCCGTCGCACACCCTCGGCCCGCTCGAGGCGGCAGCGCGCTGTCGTCAGCGCGTAGTCGGCGCATTCACTCGGGTGCGGTGTGTCGCACACGAGCCGTCGCAATTCGAGCGCCATGCTCGCGAGCGAGGGCAACGTATCCAGCGGATCGCGGTGGGTCTGGACGATGATCGCCTGCGGATAGCGCGCGAGCAGCTGATCGAGATGTACCATGTGATGTGGGGCCTTGAGCACGAACGGCCTCACCGGCTCGCCGCGCAGGCGCTTCTGCCACTGCAGGAACTGCAGCCAGCGCGCGTGGTCGGCGTAGGTGGCGCCGCCATCCTGCGCGAGGTGCCAGCGCAGGTAGCTCGGGACGTTCATCAGGCCGGCCGGCGGCGAGGACTGGAACGCGTGCTCGAGGAGCATCACGTCCTCGTCCGGAGCGAGCGCATCGAGCGGATGCACCGCCGCGAGCGCCGGATTGCCCGCAATCATGGCCGCCACCTCCGCCTGCGCCCCGGCGATGCGCGGGTCGGGCAGGCGCGCAGCGTCCTCCACTCGCCAGCCGGGCAACGGTGCCGGATGGCGGCACTCCCACCACGCGAGCGAGCAAGAGCGTGGATCGCGCGCAAGGATGCGATGGAGCAGTGTCGTCCCGGTCCTCGGGAATCCGACGACCACGAACCGCACCTCGACGCGCTCGGCTTCGATCTCGCGATGTCGCGTGAACCACGCCTGTCGCTGGAGCCGCGCCGAGAGCAACCCGACGAGGCGTGTGCGCTGGCCTGCGCGACCGGCCGGCGTGAGGCGCGCCTCTCGCTCGATCGAATCGAGCAACATTGCGAGCGGCGCATGGAACGATTCCTCGCCAAAGTCCGACAATCCCGTGCGCTCGCAGGCCTCGGCACGCAGCGAGGCTTCGTCGAGCCGGACATCGAAGCGAGGCGGCGGCGACGTCGGACGATCGTGGGCGTGGCCCGCGGTCACGAACGTCGCCCTGTCACGAGATCGTCGAAGCGCACGACCCGGCACACCGGCTGCGGCGGGTCGTAGGCCATGTTCCAGCGCAGCCCCATCGTGCCGTGCGTATGCCCCGCCGTGTCCATCCAGTTGCCGAAGCCCGGATCCCGGTGCGAGACAATGATGAGGAACGAGCCGTCGGGCTCGAGCCGCACGCTGTGCTTGTTCACGGTGATCGGGTGGTAGCGATAGTCGAGCGATTCGAGCCAGTAGTTGTTGAGCTGGAAGTTCCAGTAGCGGCAGACCGGCGGCTTCGCGGTGACGAGGAGTGCCTCGTCCGGCGCGAGCTTCCAGTAGCCATGGTAGAAAACCTGGTTCGCAGCCTTGTGGGCCGGTGCCCGCAGCGCATCGGGCGGCGCGCGCAGCTCGTTCGGATGCTGCGCAAAGCCCTCCGCCCAGCTCGTGAAGAGGTCGGCCGAACCCTTGACGAAGGCCGCGGTGGTGGCGAAGGCGCGGTCGAGCGCCGCGGGATCGAGCGGCGCAGGCGGGCCTTCGACGCCGAGGCACTCGATCTCGAGTTCCATCGGGATCTCGTTCTGTCGATCGAGGAAGAACTCGCGCACGATCAGGCTCGACGTGCGTGGTTCCATGGCGATCCAGTTGCCGGGATGCGGCTTCGCCGACAGCACGATCTCGAAGCGGCCGTCCGGCTCGACGACGAAATCCGCGGAATCGAGATAGCCACTGCAGCCCGACGGTCCCTGCTCGCCGTAATGGCCGTAGTAGGCGCCGATGCCGACATACGTCGACGTGCCGCGCCGGCCCCGGATGCGGTACTCGCGATGGCCGTCGAGTGCGCAGTTGCGATAGCAGCAATCGGGATTGTCCGCGCCGAGCTTCGCATCGGCACGCGCCATCTGGTAGAAGCGGGGATGCGCCGGATCGGCGTGCTCGACGAAGCGCTCGAGCGCCACACGCAGCAGGCGCGAGAGGTAGCGATAGCCCTCGGCACGATCGAAGGCATTGGCGGGCGAACGCTCGCGAAAGAGGGCCTCCCTCGCCGCCTTGAGGCTCTCGCAGAAATCATCCCAGGCCCTGCCGTCGAGGATTCTCTCGAACGACTCCTCGTTGTTCTTCATATTCATCTCAGGTGACTCCTGTGCCCGCCGGCGTGCGCAGGGACAGTTCGGGATGCCGCGCCGCGACCATCCGTCGCATGCCATCGCGCCAGTCCACGGTCGTGCGCCCGATGAGCTCGTGCATGCGTGTCGGGTCGAGCACGGCGCCGCCGAAGGCGGCCTCGGTATAGACGAACTCCGGCGCGTGCCCCGTGAGCTCGCCGAGATATGTGCACCAGTCCTCGATGCTCACGGGTTCGCTGCCGCCCCAGTTGACGATCGTCGCCGGTACGCGCGCCGCCGCCAGCAGCTTCGGGACCTGCGCGATGTAGTCGTCCTCGTGCACCAGGCTGCGCAGGTTGGGCTTTTCCGGTATCAACTGGATGGGCGTTCCCGAGAGGATCGCCTCGAGTTGATGGGCGGGCAGTCCGCCATTGTCCCCATAGGCCACATTCAGACGCGCGATGGTCGTGGGCACACCCCACTGCCGAGCAGCGAAACGCACCATGACCTCGGCGGCGATCTTCCCGAGGCTATAGGTCGGCAAGAAATTGCGCCGGCTGTCACCGAGCGGTGCGGACTCCTTCAGCGGGCGATTGCCGGCGGCGGCGTACACCGCCGACGACGAGCAGTGCAGCCAGACCCGGGCGCGACGGCAGTGATACAGGAGCCGTCCCACGCCCTCGGCATTGGCCTGCAGGTCGATGTCGAAATCGCCCGTGCGCGTCGACGCAAAGTTCAGCACGCAGGTGAAGTCGTCGGGCAGGCTCGAGAAGGAATCCTGCGCGAGGTCCGCGGCGATACACCGTACCCCGTGTTGCTCGAGGCGCGCGCGATCCTGGGGTTTGCCGAAGCGACCCAGGCCATACACTTCATTGTCGCCGGCGAGATGGCGCGCCAATGGAAACGCCACCTGCCCTGCCGCCCCCGTGATCAGGATTTTCTCGTTCCGCAATCGTTCGTCTGACAACCCTCGCTCCTCACTCGCACTGATCGCCACTCGCCCGGCGCCAGTGCCGTGCGACTGTGCGTGACGCCTTCCATTGGACCATACCGAAACCATCGACCGCTTGGCCATTCGCATTGCAATGGGCGCGACCCAACGTCATGGACGCGCGGATATGGGACAGCCGTCGCAGCCCAGCCAGGCGCGTCATGCCTACTCTTTAAATATATGTTCAAGCTCCTGGGCGCGCTGCTCGCGCTCTACATCGCCCAGTGCCTCGTGACCGGCGCGGTCTTCGCGAAGTCCGGCCTCTGGGGTCGCACGTACCGCCGCGACGATGACGCATTCAACTACTGGTGCGCGATCGTCGTTTACGCCGGGCTCGCGCTGGCCCTGTTTTTCTGGTTTTGACACGGACGGCGAGCGCATGAACGACACACCGCACAGACGTTGGCCACCGGTCGGCCTCTGGCCACTGACACTCGGCCCCGTCGGCTTCTACGCGGGCTTCTATGGTCCGCTCCTGCTGAGGCCCGAAGCCAACCAGGGACCCCTGGTCGGCATCTTCATCACCGGCCCGGGCGGCGTGATCGGCGGCCTCATCCTCGGCGCTATTTTCCGTTCGTTGCCGATCTCCAACGCACGCCGCTGGCTCGCGCTGCTCGCCGCCAATGTCCTCCTGCTGCTCGGAACGCTCCTCTTCTGCCTTTTGTAATCCGCAATACTCTTCGTGCCCGAAGCGCTATCCACGGCTGCGTGGCCGCCCGACGATATCGCGGATTGGCGAGGCATGACGCACTCATCAAGTTGGCGGACTGGATCCTCGAGCCGGAGCCCGCGCCCTGGTACGCTGGCCGCTGATGTATTCGGCTGCACCGCCCGCTGTCCTGCCGCGCGCCTGGTACCGCGCGACCTTCGACGACTTTCTCCGGCAGTCGACGGCGGAAGTCATCGGCCAGCTCGCACTGCGCGCCCCGGCCGTCGAAGCCGACCAGCGTGACGCCTAGCACGCGCAGGTCGGGCTGCTGAAAGACTGGCTGCAGGGCCGCCCCGGCACGTTGCTGCTCGAGTTCGAGATTCCGCGCATGGGTCTGCGTGCGGACGCCGTGCTGCTGTTCGCCGGATGCGTCGTGGTCATCGAGTTCAAGGTCGGGGAACGACACGCGAACCGCGCCGATCGGTCGCAGGTGTGGGAGTACGCACTCGACACCAAGAACTTCCACGAGCCGAGCCATGCGCTGCCGATCATCCCGGTGCTGGTGCTCACGGCGGGCTCGGTGCGCGAGCCGGCACCACGACGCTATGCGTCCGACCGCGTCTGCGAACCGCTGGTGCTTGCACCCCCGCAGCTGCCAGCATTGCTCGACGAACTGGCCGCGGAGTTTTCGCAGGATATCGATCCCGAGGCCTGGATCCGCGGGCGCTACCGCCCCACGCCGACCATCATCGAGGCTGCACGACATCTCTACGCAGGGCACCGCGTCGAGAACATCACCCGCGCGGAAGCGGGCGCCCACAATCTCGCGGAAACGGCCGGCGCAATCGAAACCCTGATCCGGCGTGCGCGGGATCGCCATGAGAAAATCATCTGTTTCGTCACGGGGGTCCCCGGCGCCGGCAAGACCCTCGTTGGCCTCAATGTCGCGACCACCCATCGCGGGAACGACGATACGCATGCCGTGTTCCTTTCGGGCAACGGCCCGCTGGTCGCGCTGCTGCGCGAATCGCTGACCCGTGACGATGTCGCACGCCGCAAGCGGGAGGGTCGGCGCATCACCAAGGCCGAGGCCGGCGAGCCGGTCAAGGCATTCATCCAGAACGTGCACCACTTCCGCGACGAGGCCCTGCGTGACAGCGCCCGCCCGCCCGTCGATCGCGTCGTGATCTTCGACGAGGCGCAGCGTGCGTGGAATCGCGCCAAGACCCACCAGTTCATGCGCCAGAGAAAAGGCATTGCGGGATTCGACCGGTCGGAGCCGGAATTCCTGATCGAGTACCTGGACCGGCATCGCGACTGGGCCGTCATCGTGTGCCTGGTCGGCGGCGGCCAGGAGATCCACACGGGCGAGGCTGGCATCGGCGCGTGGATCGAGGCCTGTGCCACCCGCTTTCGCCACTGGCGCCTGTGCATTTCGGATCGCCTCATGGATGCCGAGTACGGCGCCGGCGGGCCGTTGAGGCTCGCCCGGGAACGGTCGAACACCGAGTTTCTCAGTGAGCTCCACCTGACGGTGTCGCTGCGCTCGTTTCGCGCCGAGAACGTCTCGGCTTTCGTGAAAGCCCTGCTCGACGGTGAACGTGAGGCGGCCGCGCGGGAGTTTCGCATCTTGCGCGACCGCTACCCGATCGTGATCACGCGCGATCTCGATGCCGCCAAACGCTGGGTGCGCGCACGTGCGCGCGGGACCGAACGCTACGGGCTGCTCGCGTCCTCCAGGGCCATGCGCCTGAAGCCGCACGCCATCGAGGTCCGGCTCGCCGCCGATCCCGTCCACTACTTCCTGCACGGACCGGAAGACGTGCGCTCGAGCTGGTACATGGAAGACTGCGCCACCGAGTTCCAGGTGCAAGGTCTCGAGCTCGACTGGGCCTGTGTCACCTGGGACGCCGACCTGCGCCGCACGAGGGACGGCTGGTCACACCACGATTTTCGGGGCAGCCGCTGGCAGAACGTCAGGAATGCCGACAACCGCCGCTATCTCGAGAATGCGTACCGCGTCCTCCTGACGCGCGCCCGGCAGGGCATGACGATCTTCGTGCCACCCGGCAGCGCGGACGACCCCACGCGCCCGCCGTCGTACTACACCGGCACCTATGACTACATGCGCAGTCTTGGCCTGCCTGAACTGAGTTGAATCAGCGCCGTTGCGGCACGCGGTCTGACACGATTCGCGAGCGTCGGCCAGGATCCGCAGGTGTCATGCCTCCTCCGTCTTCGGAGCAAGCGCCACCGACCACCCACCCCCGTCCTCCTGGCCAACGACGAGAAGATCATAGGTCTTCACCATGTCGAGCAATCCGGAGTGGCCGTATGTCTTGGGGGAAAACGCCGGATCCGCTCTTCGCAGGTAGCTGCCCAGGGCAGCCAGGTTGACTTTGCCCTCGGGCGCATCTCCCGCCAGCAATGCCACGGCCTCGACGACGCTACGCGGCCTGCGCTTCGGAACCGGCTTCACGGGTTCGGCCTTTGGCGGCATATCCACCTTGACCGTGTCGTTCGCAGACTCGACAACCGCATCCTGGCGTGACCACTCGAAGAACTGATCGCTTGCGTTGCGCAGCGCATCGGGAGTTTTCGGCTCACCGACGATGTAGACGGTCGCACCGCGCTCACGCAACTTGCGGCACAGGTACGAGAAGTCGGAATCGCTCGTCACCACGCAGAATGTGTCTGCACGATGATCAAACAGGGCTTCCAGCGCATCGAGGGCGAGCGCAATGTCGGATGTGTTCTTGCCTTTCACGTATGTGTATTGCAGGCAGGGCGTGAACGCGAGGCGTACGAGCGCCTCCTGCCATCCTTTCTCCGCCAGTTTGGCCGGCGTTCCGTAGCCACGGCGCAGGACGACTCGACCGAACTGCGCGACGACTCGCAGCGCGTGCTCCAGGATTTCGGGCGCAACGTTGTCGCAGTCCGCGAGAACCGCTACCCGGGCCTCACCCGCGGGCCTGTCGTTCATTTGACGAGCACGACCGGCACCGGCGAAAGTCGTACGACCTTGTGCGCGACCGAGCCCATCACCACACCGGCGATCGCGCCGCGGCCCTGCGTGCCCATGATCACCTCGGTGCAGTTCGTCGTACGTGCATAGTCGGCAATGACCTGGCCGGGGTCGCCCACGCCGATGTGGTGCTGGCAGGGCACTCCCGCCTGCGTCACGCGCTCGCGCGGGCGTGCGAGCACGGCCATGCCTTCCTCGCGGTGGTACTCCTGCTGGCTTTCCGCGCTGATGAAGATCTTCACGTTCACGCCGGCGAGCGGCAGCTGCACATTGAGCAGCCGCAGCTGCAACGGCTCTCGGGATGCCGCGACCCGTCCGAGCGCGTAATCCAGCGCCCGTTCCGAGAACGGTGAACCGTCGACAGCGATCAGCAGGGTCTGCATGGCAGGCTCCGTCATTCTCCGTCTCGATGGGCCAGATCCACGGGCCCGGCCGGAGCAACCTGTGGCCGCTGGCGAGCGGCGAGGACCTTGCCGATGATCACCACGAGCAGCGCGCCGGCGACCGGCGCGGCCCAGGCGAGTGGCCCCGGCAGCAGCGCGGTGACCTTGTCGTGGATCGCGACGTCGTGCGCGATCATGTCACCCGCGATCCAGCCGAGAAGCGCGGCACCGCCGACGATGACGATGGGGAAGCGGTCCATCAGCTTGAGGACGAACTTGCTGCCCCAGACGATGATCGGCACGCTGACGAGGAGGCCGAAGATCACGAGACCGAGATGATCCTTGGCCGCCGCGGCAATCGCGATGACGTTGTCGAGGCTCATCACGGCATCCGCGAGCACAATCGTCCTGACCGCACCGAGCAGGTGGGTGCTCGCCTTGATGTCGTGGCCTTCTCCCTCGTGCTGCGGCAGGAGCAGCTTGATCCCGATCCACAGCAGCAGCAACCCGCCGCCAAGCTTGAGGTAGGGAATCTGCAGCAGTTTCAGCGCGAAGAAAATCATCACGACGCGCAGCGCCACCGCACCGAAAACGCCCCAGAAGATCGCCTGCCGACGCTGCGTCTGCGGCAGCCGGCGCGAGGCGAGCGCGATGACCACCGCGTTGTCGCCGCCGAGCAGGATGTCGATGACGATGATCTGCCCGACGGCGATCCAGAATTCAGGGGTCGTGATTTCCATGTGGCGCGCGTAGTGTACTTGGACTTGCGGCCGTTCGCGCGCGATCGGCGGGCAGGGCGGAGCCGGAGCCGGTAGACTGCCGGGCGTCGCCCTCCTCGCCCGGAGACTCCCATGCGCGTAGTCAGAACCACGATGCGTCTGCGCGTGTCATGCCTCGCGGTGCTGCTCGCGGCCACCGCGGCGCACGCCGACGATTACGCTGCACTCCTGGCGCGCGACAGGGACGCGAGCGGCGGCGCACGTTGGGACCGCGTGCAGACGCTCGAGATGACCGGCACGCTGCATGCCGGCGGACTCGACGGCACGTTCCACACGCTGCAGGACCTCGCGGGCGGACGCTCGGTGACCGAGTACAAGCTGGGCCCGATCGAAGGCGCAGATGGATACGACGGCACGCGCGGCTGGTCGCGCGATCCGGGCGGCGAAGTCGCCACGCTCGATGCGCCCGAGGCGAAGCGCCGCGCGCGGAGCCAGGCCTGGCTCGACGCACATGGCTACTGGTATCCGGCGCGACTCCCCGCCCACTTCGGTGCTGTCGAAACACGCGAGATCGAGGGCCACGCCTACGCGGTGGTCACGGCGACACCCGAAGACGGCAACCCGGTCGATCTGTGGTTCGACACCGTGACCCATCGACTCGCTCGCGCCACGACCCGGCAGGACCAGGACACGGCAACGACGACGTTCGATGACTGGCGCGAGACCGACGGCCTCACGATACCCTTCCACATCGTGACCGACCTGACCGATGCGGCGGGGCGCACCGATCCGCGCCGGCGCGCCGAACTGCGCATCGAGCGCGTGACGCCGAACGTCGCCGTGACCGATGATGCCTTCGAGGTGCCGCAGATGAAGGCCACCGCGCGCATCGACAACACGATGGGCATCACCCGCGTGCCGTTCGACCTCGTGAACAATCACATCTACGTGAACGGCACGATCGACGGCAAGCCCGCGCGTCTCCTCGTCGATACCGGTGGTGCGAATCTGCTGACACCGACGGCGGCGAAGGCGCTGGGCCTCGCACCCAAGGGCGCTCTCGCCGCGCGCGGCGTAGGCGAGGACGCCGTCGATCTCGCATTTGCCAATGCAGACGAGGTGCGCGTCGGCGACGCCGTGCTGGACCACCCGGTGTTCTACGTCGTCGACCTCGGCGATGTGCCCGCCATCGAGGGTGCCCACATCGACGGGCTTGTCGGCTACGAGATGTTTCGCCGCTTTGGTGTCACGATCGACTATGCCGGCAGGGTGCTCACGCTGAGCGAGCCCGCGAAGTTCAGCCCACCCGCCGGCGCGCACGCACTGCCCTTCGAGCAGGCCGAACGCATCCCGATCGTTGCAGGCACGCTCGACGGCCTGCCGATCCGCGCCAGTATCGACACCGGCTCACGCGTATCGCTGACGTTGCACGCGCCATTTGCCCGTGAGCACGGGCTCGTTGCGAAATACCACGCGGACATCGAGAGCGTGGTGGGTTGGGGCGTGGGCGGTCCGAGTCGCGGTCGGCCCGCGCGCTTCGGCCGCCTTGCGCTGGGTGGCTTTGCCGTCGACGGCATCGCGGGCGATATCTACACCGGTGACAAGGGCTCGTTCGCGAGCCCGGATCTCTCGGCCAACATCGGCGGCGGCGTACTCAAGCGCTTCACCGTGGCGCTCGACTATTCCAGCAAGCGGATATATCTCGCACCGAACGAACACTTCTCCGTCCCCGACGTCTTCGATCGCAGCGGGCTGTGGCTCATGGGTGCGGGCACGGCACTGCGCGTCGTCGATGTTGCCGCGGGCAGCGCGGCGGCGAAGGCCGGACTTCAGGTCGAAGATCGCATCACGCGCATCGGCGGTGAGGACATCGCCGCACACGGCCTGTCGGATTGGCGCGCGCGCCTGCGCGAGTTGCCGGCGGGCACCCGACTCGAGGTCGAATACCAGCGGACGGACAAACCTCAACGCACCACGCTGGTCCTCGCGGATCGCATCGCGCCGCGCTTCGAAGAGGCCGCTCACTGACAGTGCGCCGGTCGACTGACTGCACGGCGTCTCGCATTGTCCAGGCTATTCAGCGTGGCGCCGCATCCGGCTGGATGCAGTCTCCGACCTGCGGCACCGAGTTCCGGTCGCGGTCCGGCGCATTCATGTCGTCGAAAAGCCGGCCATTCGCCTTGGGGAGATCACCCAACGCGCAGCCGAAGAAACCGAGTCCCACCGCGCAGCGCTTGCCGAGACGCACGTAGGGAATCCCCCCCGCAAAACCACCGCGGCCCGGCTCGGGATCCCAGTCGAACGTCTTGCGCTCCTTGCACCTGCGATACGGCGAGCGAGGTTGACCGAACATCCGCGCCGCCGGTGCATCGGCCTGCGCCACACCCCGTGCAGCCTCGCGCGCCGCACGAATCCAGTCGGTCGGCGCTGTCGGTGGTGGCGCCTCACGCGCTGACGCCATGGCGGCAGTTCGCGACTCCGTGCGCACAGCACTGGTTGCCTTCATCGGCAGCTCGGCGTGCACTCGAGGCTCCGGCTCAGGTACGGGATCGATCCATCGGAGCGATGTGAACACTGCGACCATTGATTCCGCTTTCTCGTCGCGGGGGCTCATCTCGCGCATCACGATGAGAACCACGATCACGTGCGCGCCGACGACGACGGCGCCCGTGATTCCGCTTCTGAGACGCCTGTCTGCGTGTGTATCCACATGGCCCCGAACAGCTCGCTGAGCACTGTAAGACCGATAGACCGTCCTCCAGGTTCCGGTCGAATTGTCAGCACGACCCCGGCTTGCAGCGATGCGCAATGAGACGCAACCCGACCCGCCAATATTCGGCGAGCCGCCTGCCCGCGCTATGCTTGGCGCATGAGTCGCGACGCACTCACCGACGTGCTGCGCACCGTGCGCTTGCGCAGCGCGGTCTACTTCTACGTGTCCGGCAGCGGCGCGTGGGCGGCGGAAGCACCGCCGTCGAAGGACATCGCTTCGGCGGTGCTGCCGGGAGCCGAGCATGTCATCGAGTATCACGTCGTCACGAGCGGCGAATGCTGGGCAACCGTGGATGGCGAATCGCCACGCAAGCTCGGGCGCGGTGACGTCGTCCTGTTGACGCAGGGCGATGCGCACATCATCTCGAGCGCGCCCGGAGTGCGTGGAAAACTGTTCCTCGACGCGTACTTCAATTTGGACCGCGATCGACGTCCGTTTCGCATGCACTACGCAAACAGTGCGGACCCCACGGCCGTGGTCGACGAGAAAGCGGCGGCAGTTCCGGAAGACACCGCTGCGGCGTCCATCATCTGCGGCTTCATCGGTCTCGATGCCCGGCCGTTCAATCCGCTGATCGCAACGCTGCCGCGACTCCTGCACCTGCCGGCCGTCCGGGCGGGCGACTCGAGCGGGCATCTCGCGAGAATGGCGGCGATCGAGTCGGCCAGCGCCCGGCCCGGCAGCGAGGCAGTCCTCGAGCGGCTGGGCGAAGCGATGTTCGTCGATGCGATCCGGCGGCACATCGATGCGATGCCGGAAAGCGCGGCCGGCTGGCTGGCGGGGCTTCGAGACCCCTACGTCGGTCGTGCGCTCGCACTCCTGCACGAACGCCCGGCCGCCGCATGGACGATCGATCAACTCGGCAGCCGCGTCGGATTGTCGAGGTCCGCCTTGCACCAGCGTTTCGTGGACCTCATCGGGCAGCCGCCCATCCAGTATCTCGCGAACTGGCGCATGCAGCTCGCATCCCGGCTGCTGGTCGACACGCGCGCGAGCGTCGCATCGATCGCACTCGACGTCGGCTACGAATCGGAGGCGGCATTCGTCCGCGCGTTCAAGCGCCTTGCCGGCAAGCCGCCCGGAACCTGGCGCCGGGAGCGCGGTCCGGCCTGAGCCCAACTGCGGCGTCCCGGCGAAAGCGGCCGGAGTCCTGGTCAAGTCCCCGTCGTCGTTCATCGGCATCCTGCGCCCCCATCAATAAGGAGGGCGTCATGGATTCGACCGACAAGCCATCGCACGAGGGGTCCTGTTTCTGCGGCACTGTCCGGTTCGTCGCGCACGGCGATCCGCTCGCAATGGGCTATTGCCACTGCCAGTCCTGCCGGGCCTGGTCTGCGAGCCCCGTCAACGGTTTCACGCTCTGGAAGCCCGAAGCCATCACCATCAAACAGGGCGCCGAGTGCATTGGACAGTACAACGGCTCGCCGCGCAGTCACCGCAAATGGTGCACGCGGTGCGGCGGTCACCTGATGACCGATCATCCGCAGTGGGGCCTCGTCGACGTCTTCGCATCAATGCTGCCGACGCTCGAGTTCCGGCCCGGCGTACACGTCAACTACGCGGAGTCCGTTCTGCGAATCCGCGACGGTCTGCCCAAGCTTCGTGATTTTCCTGCCGACCTCGGCGGCAGCGACGAGGCGGTGCCCGAATAGGCCGTTCACCCGCCGCGGCAGCTCCGTGGCGGGTGTCGCGCCCTACTCCTCGCTGCAGTTGTCCTTTGGTCGCAGTGCCTCGAGTTGCTTCAGGTCGCGGTCGTGCGTCTTGATGAACTCGACGTTTCCCGGCAGGACACCGGCCGGCAGCTTGCCGCCCGGCTGGCCGACAGCCCATGCGGCCAGGCCGTTCTGGAGCAGCGACATCGAGAACACGACGTATTCGCGCGCCGACATGCCGGCCGACCGCACGGCCGCACTCGCCCCCGGCTGCGCGTTGAGCGTCGCAACCATCTGGTCGATCGACTGCGAATCCGAGTCGTCGTCTTCCTCGTCGTCGCACCCAGTGCGCTGGCCCGTCAGCGCGCCGAGGTTCTTCGTCGCCTGGACGTACTTCGCAAGCGCTGCCTCGGTAAGCACGTAACGCTGTATCTCGCTCGTGTCCGCATCCTGGGCGCTCACGGGCCGCGCGAGGCCGAACAGCGAACCCGCCGCCAGCAAGCTCGCGAGCACGACACCGGATCTGGACGACATGTCTACTGCGGGTTATCGCAGGTACCGATCTTCTTGCCCGACAGCGCAATGGTCATGTTCATGCCATCCGCTGTCGCGGTGATCTGCCCGGTGTAGGAATCAGGCCCGTTGAAGGTCATCTCTCCAACCCCCGTCATGGGCATGCGGCCGCCGCACGCCATCTTCCAGGTCGCCTTGTTGCCCACGATCTTGTAATCGAACGTCTTGCAGCTCGGATCGCCGCCCGGCGGCGGCCGGGTCCACACCGGGTGTGTACACAGTTGCTGCGAATGGGGTGCGGGTGAATACGGCATCCCCGGCATCGACACTTGTGAAGTTGTCTGCCAGAGCACGCCCAACGGTTCTGCGGCCAGTGCAACGCCCAGGAAGACTGTCGCG
The DNA here is from genome assembly GCA_019187185.1 of Steroidobacteraceae bacterium. Lineage (GTDB taxonomy): Bacteria > Pseudomonadota > Gammaproteobacteria > Steroidobacterales > Steroidobacteraceae > CADEFQ01. The sequence continues at coordinate 174,714 of JABAQU010000020.1, forward strand.
GCGGCGATGCCGCCCCATTCGCGCCTTCTCATGTGCCCCCCCTCGATCGTTCTGCGCCGATCGTGTCCGGACGCCCGCAGTGGGCGCTCGGGGCAGGTTACTTGTCAAGCGCCGGCAAGACTCCGCGAATCGCCGGCACCTGCGGATGATTGATATGCTGCCGCGACAATGCCCTCGCCATGAAGTCGCTCCTGATCGTCTACCACAGCCGCACGGGCGGCACTCGCCAGATGGCCGACGCGGCCGCCGACGCTGCACGCGCGCTGCAGGAAGTCATTGTGCGCTTGCAGCGCGCGGCCGATACCCGCCCTGAAGATGTCCTCGCCGCCGACGGCTACCTGTTCGCGACGCCAGAGAACCTGGCGAGCATGGCCGGCGTGATGAAGGAGTTTTTCGACCGCTGCTACTACCCGGTGCTCGAGCGCATCGAGGGTCGGCCGTACGCGGCGATGATCTGCGCGGGCAGTGACGGCCGCGGGGCATTGCACCAGCTCGAGCGCATCGTCACCGGCTGGCGCCTGAAGGCGATCGCACCCGGGCTCATCGTATGCACCCACGCGCAGACGCCCGAACGCATCCTCGCGCCGAAGCAAATCGACGCGGCGGATCTCGCCCGCTGCGCGGAACTCGGCGCGGGCCTCGCCGCGGGCCTCGCGGCCGGCGTGTACTGACGATCGCCGATCGATCGGCCGCCCCTCTGAATGCGGCGGCGCGGCGGGTGCGCCGCATGAGCCGGTAGTACCATGACAGGTGCGGCGTGCCGCACACACGTCGTGACGATTGTTCGCTGGAGGTCATGGGGTGCACGCCGACGCATCCGCGCTCGATGTCGTCATTGCCTGGGTCGACGGCTCCGATCCGGCCTGGCGGCGCCGACGTGCCGCCGCGCATGAAGGCGTACCCGCCAGCTCGCAAACCCTGCACGCCGATGTCGAGGGCCGCTATCGGGACAACGGCGAACTCCGCTTCCTGCTGCTGTCCTTGCGGCGCTACCTGCACGGCGTACGGCGCACGATCCTCGTGACCGACGGCCAGCGGCCCTCATGCCTATGGCAGTTTCCCGAGGTCGAGGTGGTCGACCATCACGAGTTCATTGCGCCGGAGTTCCTGCCGACCTTTTCCTCCCGCGCCATCGAGGCATCACTGCATCGCATCGCGGGTCTGGCCGAACACTTCATTTATTTCAATGACGACCTGTGCCTGATGCGGCCGGCGAGCCTCGACGATTTCTTCACGGCAGACGGCAGCGTCGTGCACGTGACCGACATGCCGATTCCGAACGACTCCGATGCGCGTCCGACCGCCGAGCACCAGGGCGCGATCAACGCCCGACGCTTCATGCAGCAGCACCATGGCCGTCATGCACTGGACCGGCTGGTGGCGCACGCGCCGCGCGGGGTGCGCCGCAGCCTGCTGCAGGCGCTGGAGCGCCGTCATCCGTCCGTCTTCGCAGGAGTTCGGGCAGAACGCTTCCGCAGCCTCGCCGGCCAGAATCCCCTGGTGAACCTGTATCCGGAATGGTGTCTCCTGCAGGGCCGCGGCGCAGTGCGGTGCGGCGAGTGCAGCTGCCTGACGAGCGGCGACTTCGAGCGCGCGCCGCTCGCAACCGCGGCGCGGGTGCGCGGCGAAATCCACGGGCACCAGTTGAGCCTGTGCGTCAATGACACGGGCGACGATCGCGACGTCACGGCGGGCATGACCGCGTACGCGCGCGTGATGGGTCGGATCTTCCCGTCGGATGCATCACGCCGTGACTCAGCCCCGCCGCCGCCTGCGCCGCGCGCGCAGCCAGCGCATCAGACCGTAGGAGAGTCGCACCTTCTCCTGGCCCACAGGCAAACCCGTGTGGGCAAAGATCCACGATGACTTGCTGAAGGCGACCTGCTGCTCCGGATACACGCTCCTGTGACCGATGACGAGGTATGCCGCGACGCAGGCGCCGGCGACGTACAGCAGCGAATCGGCCCCGAAGAGTTCCACGCCCATCAGGATCGCCGCGATCGGTGCATTGGACGCCGCGGCGACGACCGCGACGAAGCCCACCGCAGCACCGAGTGCCGAGGGTATGCCGAGGAGCGGCGCAAATGCCGCGCCCGCGACGGCACCCATCACGAACTGCGGCGTGACGATGCCGCCGTAGAACCCCGAGCCGAGCGTGATTGCGACGAGCAGGGCCTTCCACGCAAAGCCGGGCCAGGGCATCGCCTCGCCGTGCAGCGCCCGATCGAGGACCGGCAGGCTGAGGCCGAGGTAGTCGGTCGGGACCACGAGGACGAGCAATGCAATCACGACGCCGCCCAGCGCCGGAACGAGCGGCACCCACAGCGAGGCCCGCTGCCGAAGCCATGCGAAGCCCTGCCGCGCGCGTTGCAGGAGCTCGACGAACAGCCACGCGACGGCGCCGCACAGGATGCCGATCAGGACGGTCTTCAGGAACAGGAGCTCGGTGAAGCGACCCGCGAAGGAAATGTCGTAGTGCGGATACGGGACGCCGAGGTACTGCGACACCTCGAACGCAGTCACCCCTGCGACGATGCCCGGAAACAGGAAGTCGTGCCGGACGCGGCCGATCGCGAGCATCTCGACGCCGTAGAGCGCGCCGGCGACAGGTGTCCCGAAAACGCTCGCGAAGCCCGCACTGACGCCGCAGGCCAGCAGGCGCTTGCGCATTTCGCGATTGAGATGCAGCGTGCGGCCGATCGCCGCCGCCACGCTCGCGCCGATGTGCGAGCAGGGCCCTTCCTTGCCGGCCGAGCCGCCGCAGCCGAGCGTGATCAGCGCCGCCACCGGCTTGATCCACATCGTGCGAAAGGGCATCTTCCCCTGCTGCTCGTTGACGGCGACGATGGCGTTGTCGACGAAAGTGCTCCGTCGCAGGCGATAGCCGTAGTGCAGCAGCAGGCCGTTGGCGAATCCCCCGAGCGGCAGCAGCAGTGCCAGCATCCACCAGGGTGCCGCGTAGACATGACCTTCGGTGGCGAAGAGCGCCCGCAGAAAGAGCGTGCAGCCGGCGCCGACCAGCGCACCCGTCAAGGTCGCAAGCACCAGCCACTGCAGGACCGTGGCCAGCATCACGAGCGACTCGGTGAATTGGAACCGACGCATCGGTGTCACAGTGTACCAAGCGCGTCGCCGTGCTAACGTGACGCGTCGAAATGCAGGCACGGGGCTGCGAGCCTCACATGATGGACTCAATGACCGACCCCGTTGTTGCACTTTCCGAGCACACGCCGATGGCGACGCTCACCACGCTCGCCACCGGCGGCCCTGCCCGCTGGCTCGCACGCGTCGACACGCCCGCAGGGCTGCGTGCCGTGCTCGAGTTCGCACGGCAGCACATGCTGCCCACACTGGCGATCGGCTCCGGCAGCAACCTCGTGGTCGCCGACGAGGGGTTCGGCGGACTCGTCCTGCGCTACATGGACTCGACACTGCAGTACGATCCGCGTGGTGACGGCACGGTGCGGGTGGGCGCCGGCTGCACCTGGGACACGCTCGTCGCCTGGGCTGTCGAGCACGACCTCGCGGGCATCGAGTGTCTCAGCGGAATCCCGGGTTGTGTCGGCGCAGCGCCCATCCAGAACATCGGCGCCTACGGTCAGGAAATCGCCGAGTCGATCGTCGCGATCGATGCGATCGAGCGGGCCTCCGGCGAGCCCGCGCGACTGGCGCACGCAGAGTGCGGTTTCGGCTACCGCACGAGCCGCTTCAAGACGGACTGGGCCGACCGATTCCTCATTATCCGCGTCGAACTGAAGTTGCGACCCGGCGGTGCGCCTCACATTCGCTACGACGAGCTTCGCCAGAGACTCGAATCAGGCACCGACGCACTTGCACCGACATTGCAGCGCGTACGCGAGACCGTGATCGCGATCCGCCGGGGCAAGTCGATGGTGCTCGATCCCGGGGACCCGAATCATCGCAGCGCCGGCTCTTTCTTCCTGAACCCGGTCGTAGAACCCCGGGCGCTCGATGCCCTCCTCGCCCGACTGGATGCGAAGCGGCGCGCGCGATTACCCCGATGGCCGCAAGCGGATGGCCGAACGAAACTGCCGGCGGCGTGGCTCATCGAGCAGGCCGGCGTACGCCGCGGCATGGTTCTCGGCCACGCGGCGGTCTCGAGTCGTCACACGCTTGCGCTTGTCAATCGAGGCGGCGCCCGCACGCACGACCTGCTCGCGCTCGCGGCGTGGATCCGGCGTCGCGTGCGCGTGCGCTTTGGCCTGACGCTGTCTCCCGAGCCGGTTTTCGTCGGCTTTCGCGAACGCGCCGACGTCATTCTCGACGAAATGGAGGCGACGCTCGAGCCCGATCCGGCCTCACCGCGCTGAAATCGCGTGGCGATCTCGCCGCGAAGCGATGCAGCAACCCGTTGAAGCGATTCCATGCCTTCGCATCCGTGCGCCGATAGAGCGCACATGCACGCCCCGCGAGGCGGCACGCTTCTTCGACCTGGCCGGTGTCGGCGAGCGCGCGCAGACTCGCAGACAGCAGGTCATTGAGTGCCGCCACGAGCGCGTCGCACTCGGGCGGCGCGGGGTGCCGGACGTCAGTCATCGGCGATCCCGAAGTGCTCCTTCGCCTGCGGCGACATCATGCGCGGTGTCCACGGCGGATCGTAGGTCATCGTGACATCGGCCGACGCGATGCCGGTGACGGATGCGGCGGCCTGGTGCGCGCCGCTGCGCAGATAATCCGTGGCCGGGCAGCCACGCGTCGTTGTCGTCATCGTGACGTGCGCGATTCGCCCGTCGTCGACGTCGATTTCGTAGACAAGCCCGAGATCGACGATGTTGTAGCCGAGTTCGGGGTCGATCACGAGCCGCAGCGCCTCGCGGATCGGATCGAGGAAGTCGTCGCCCGTCCATTCACTCATGCGCTGCCTCCCTGCCCCGCGCCGATGCGGATCAGCAGGCGATAGGTCTTGCCATCCGCATCGAAGCCGCCGCGCCAGGCGTGGCCGCGCTTGGCGAGCTCGGGCAGCAGGAACACCGGCTCGCGGCACAGGAGCGCGCAGAGCACTTCGCCCTTCGCCATGCCCTCGGTCGCCGCGAGCGTGCGCACCATCGGCTCGGGCGGATCGAGGTCGCGGTTGTCGAGTTCACTCATCGGCGCCGGCCAGGCACCACCCGATGCAGCCGTCGCGGGCACCGCGCCCGGCCGAGCGCCGGAAGCCGGATCCGTGCCTGCACCGCTGCCCGGTGTCTTGCCGGCCGCCGCCGGCGTGAACTCGACCTGCCATTCGCCGCCGGTGAGTTCCCTTGCCGCGTGCGTGAACCCCTGTGCACCGAGCACGTTGAACAGCGGCACCGGCTTGAACGTGGCGAAGAGCCGCAGCCCTTGCCCCGGCGCAAGGCTCTTCACGGCGCCCATGATCTCGCCGAACGGCTCACCGCCGGCACGCAGGATGGGGCGGACATCGAGTTCGACGAAATCGGTCATGGCGGTCTCCTGTTCAATGGGCGACAAAGGTGAGCAGCAGTCGCGGGGCGTGCGCGCCGCTCGGCAGCCGCAGCGCCTCCTTCACATTCACGAGCCGGCGGGTGCGCACGAGTTCGACCGCAATGCCGAGTGTCGCGATCGTCATGAACGCCGCCGCCGCGCGGAACATGAGCGGCGTGCCCGTGAACAGGCACAGCGTGGCGAAGTCGACCGCCGCGAAGTAGAGCCAGAACCATCGGGCGGCACGCGGCTCGACGACCAGGTCCTGCACGCGCGGTGTCGGCGTCTTGCCGAGCACCGGCCCGTAACACTCGAGCCAGGTCACGAATGCGACGATCTTGTAGAGTTTCGCGAGCCCGAGACCCGTGAGCCAGCCGAAGCACACGAGGAACACCAGCGCGCCGCTGAAGCGCGCAATCCCGCCGAGCGCCGCACAGGCGATGATTAGCAGGACCGCGGCGGCGAGATGTGCGAGCGCAACCGCCGCCATGCGACTGTTCAATTCGATGACGCGGCGCACGCGCCTGCGATACAGCTGCACGACGTCGCTCCCGTACAACGCAAGACATGCGAGGCCCGCGAGACCTGCGAGCGACAGGGCGATCTCGAGGCCGCCGGCCGTGGCCGCAGCTACCGTGCCGGCGCCGACGACGATCGCGAGTGCCAGCGTGCCGAGGTACAGCGTCCAGCGTGTCGTCGGGCCGTCGAGTTCGGGTGAGAGCATGAACATCGCGAGCAATCGATGGCTCACCCCGAATGCGGTGAAGGTGAGCCAGCCACCGAGTCCGGCGATCACGTGCAGCGGCAGCGCGTGCACACGCAGCTTCGCGAGCAGCGCCGAGTGCAGATAGCCGCCGTAGCCGAGCGCGAAGACGATGCCGAACGTGACCGTCACTGCAATCGCGCACAGGCCGACGACGACGAACTGCGCCGGCAGGTTCGGCGGCCAGGCACGGGCGAAGGTTCGCCCGAGTGTCCACAACACGACGGCAAAGCCGCTGCCGAGCAGGATGCCGGCGGCGATGAAGCAATGCGGCATCCACGGCAGGGCGCCGGCGAGCTGCAGAAAGCCCGCGATCAACGCACCGAGGCCGGCGACGATCAGGATGAGTGCGGGCAACGGCAGCATGTTGCTGTAGATCGGCCGGGCCAGCAGCACCGGCACGAACTGGAACAGCGCACCGCACATCAGCAGGCTGAGCCAGCCGACCGTCACGCAGTGCACGACGATCAGCGTCTGCGGCGCACGCAGCGCTGCGGAGGGATAGCCGACGCCCAGCGCCATCAGCGCCTGCGCCGCGAGCAGGAAAACGACGGCGACAGCGAAGTACGACAGCGTCCAGCGCGAGAGCGTCGTGCCTTGCATGTTCAATCTTCGGCCATCGCCGCCACCGCGCCTACTGCGTCAGCTTGCCGATCCGGACCTTCCATGCCACGGGACCGGATTCGAGATAGGTCCACGAGTATTCCTTCGGATGCTCCGCTTCGATCTGGTAGTACAGCGGCTTCGGGTCGTGATCGTTGATGAACACGAATGCCTCCCCGGCACTGAGGCCGTTGAGGAGCTCGAAGATCCTTGCATGGCGCTGCATCGGGATCAGATGGCGGATATCGTGCTCCTGCGGGATGGATGATGGGCTGTTCGACATGGGCGATGTCCTCGGTCAGTGGTGGGCGAAGCCCGGGCGCCCGGTGCGGGCCGGGGCGCGGACCGTCATTGACGATACACCCGCGTGATGGCGGCATTGTTTGCGCTACGACAATCTCGACATCGCCATCGAACGGCCGCGCGGGAAGCAGTATGCTCAGGCACATGCTGGAGGCCCTGCTCATGACGCTATCCATCACCTCGACTGCATTTGCCCACGAGAGCCCGATTCCGAAGGCCTACACCTGCCAGGGTGACGACGTCTCCCCGGCGCTCGCGTGGAGCGGCGTGCCCGCGGGCACGAAGTCGCTCGCGCTCATCGTCGACGACCCCGACGCGCCGGATCCGAAGGCGCCGAAAATGACCTGGGTCCATTGGGTGCTCTACGACATTCCGCCGAGCGCCTCAGGCCTCGCGAAGGCAGTTGCACCCGCGGCGCTGCCGGCCGGCACGCGCGAAGGCACGAATGACTGGAAGCGCACGGGTTACGGCGGGCCCTGCCCGCCGATCGGGCGGCACCGCTATTTCCACAAGCTCTACGCGCTCGACATCGTGCTGCCGGATCTCGGGCAACCCACCAAGCCGCAACTCGAGCAGGCGATGAAGGGCCACGTACTCGGCGAGGCCGTATTGATGGGCACTTATCAGAAAGAATAGCGGCGGCGCCCGCTTCGTCCGGCTTAGCGTGCCGCCACCGGATGCGGCACGTACGCGAGTCCCAGCTGGAATCCGAGGTCCGGCGTGTTGTCGATGTTCTGCACGTTCTCGGTGAAGCCGAACGTGAACACCAGCCGGTCGAACCGGCGGCGGAAGCCCACGCTGTACTGATACTTGGCGCCCCTCAGCTCGGAGAGGCCGGTTTGTTTGCGCGTGTAGACGCTCTCGCTCAGGTAGGCCTGCACATTGAGATTCGTGCTGGCGGTCAGTCGATACTCATAGCCGAGCACCAGCGTCGGAATGATTCGACGTTCCTCCGGAACCGGCCATTCCGCGCCGCCGTAGTCGACAGCCGACAGACTCCCATAGAACGCGTGCCGGATACCGCGCCACTGCAGGGTGGCCTGGGCGCCATAGTCGAAATGCCCGGTCGAGAGCATCCGGCGCTCGCCGCTGACCGGAATCTTGGCGGCCGCCTCCAGTGCCAGCGCCCAGCGACCCGGCAGCTTCCAGCCGACGTAGTGCAGGCCGACGGTCGGGTCCAGCAGGCCACCATCCGTGGGCGGCGCAAACTGCATCACCTGCGCCGACCGCAGGTCGTAGAGCAGATTGAAATCATTGCGTCGTACGGCCGGGCGGCCGAAGGTGCTGAACCCGAACATGCGATGGAAGGACTCGATGGTGCTGTCGAGAAACCCGCCCTGATAGGACGCGGCGCTGACGATCAGGTAGGCGGTCCAGTTCGACGAGAACTTGTAGTGGACCGTGGCATCCAGCGTCGCTCCCTCCATGTCGAGCAGGTAGTTCTCGCCGGGCAGCGCCTGAATTGCCTGCCAGTCTGCAGGGCCGAGCGTGCGCCTGCCGGACGGCGCGAGCGATGTCAGGTAGTCTTCGACGCGCTCGCTCAACGCCCAGGTGTTCTGATAACCGAGATTGAATTCGAGCGCCCACGTCCCCGGTTCGATCGTGACGGCGTATGCCGGGCGCATGTCGAGCCGCAGGTAGCCAAAGGGCGTGAGGTCGCGCTCCCGCAGCATGCCGTAGAACATCCCGCCGTCGTCCGCCATCGCGCCGCCGGTGGCGATGCCCGATGCGACGGCGAAACCGAGCACGGCGGCCCATCGGCGTACCCGCGGCCCGGTGCATCTCGCGACGATCCATGCCGCGGCACCGGAGGACATGCAGACCCTGCGGCGCGGTGCTGTCATGGCGGGCCGTGATCGGGGGGGCGCACGTCCGGCAGGAAAACCGCCAGGAGGCCCAGCAGTGGCAGGAACGCGCACAGCTGGTAGACGAACTCGATGCCGAAGCGATCCGCAACGAGGCCCAGCACCGCGGCGCCGATGCCGCCGAGACCGAAGCTGAATCCGTAGAAGAGTCCGGACACCGTGCCGATGCGATGCGTGAGCATGTCCTGCGCGTAGACGATGATCGCGGGGAAGGCCGAGGCGAGCACGAGGCCGATCGCGACGCTCAGCCCCACTGTCCAGCCGAGTCCGACATGCGGCAGCAGCAGCGTGAACGGTGCGCAGCCGAGGATCGAAAACCAGATCACGCTGCGGCGCCCGATGCGATCGCCGAGCGGGCCGCCGATCAGCGTCCCCGCGGCAATCGCGAACAGGAACACGCCGAGGAGGTTCGCCGCCGTGTGCGCCGACACGCCGAACTGGTGCATCAGGTAGAACTCGTAGTAGCTGCTGATGCTGGCGAGGTAGAAGAACTTCGAGAACATCAGCACGAGCAGCACGCCGATCGTGCGTCGTACCAGTGGCTTCGGGTATGACGGCCCGTCGTCCGCGTGTCGATGATGCGCCCGCTCGCCGAGATGACCGCGATACCAGCGGCTCACCTGCAGCAGCACGACGATCGCGAGCAGCGCGAGCAAGCCGAACCAGCCGACGCGCGCGCGGCCGAGTTGCAGCACGATGGCGGCCGCGAGCACCGGCCCGAGCGCCTGCCCGACGTTGCCGCCGATCTGGAAGAGCGACTGCGCGAGACCGTAGCGCCCGCCCGACGCGAGGCGCGCAACCCGCGAGGATTCGGGGTGGAACACCGACGAACCGCAGCCGATCAGCGCGACGGCGAAGAGCAGCATCGGGTACGTCGGCGCAACCGAAAGCAGCAGCAGGCCGCCAAGCGTGAAGCACATCCCGGTCGGCAACGAGTACGGCAGCGGATGCCGGTCGGTGACCATGCCGACCACCGGCTGCAACAGCGATGCGGTGAGCTGGAAAGTCAGCGAGATCGCGCCGATCTGGAAGAAGGTCAGGTCGAACTCGCCCTTCAGCAGCGGATAGATCGCGACGATCACCGACTGCATCATGTCGTTCAGCGTGTGCACGAAGCTGACCGCACCGATCACGCTGTAGCGGGTCTCGCCCGGCGGGCCCGCACCAGGGGCGAGGACACGAGCCGGCGAGGCCGCGTCGTCGATGTCCCGCGGGTTCAGATCCATGCGCTCTCGGCCGCGCGGCGGAGCCGATCGCATGCGTAATGGCTGGGCGCGGGGTGCTGGGTCTCGGGCATTGGATGCGCGCCAATCATAGCGTGATGGCGTCCACCGTGCAGCGCGGCGCCCTGCGGGCGCAGCGCATCCGGCCCGCATGCTACGCTACGCCCGTATCCGGCCGTGCGAGCCGGACTGCCTGTCAGGAAGCTGAACCACCGTGCACGACATCAACCAGCAACTCGAGGCGAAACGCGCCCGCGCCCGCCTCGGCGGCGGCGAGAAGCGCATCGCCGCGCAGCATGCGAAGGGCAAACTCACGGCGCGCGAGCGCATCGAACTGCTGCTCGACGAGGGCTCCTTCGAGGAGTGGGACATGTTCGTCGAACACCGCTGCGCCGATTTCGGCATGGCGGAAAACAAGGTGCCGAGTGACGGCGTCGTCACCGGCTACGGGGTCATCAACGGGCGGCTGGTGTTCGTCTTCAGCCAGGACTTCACGGTCTTCGGCGGCGCGTTGTCCGAGGCGCACGCCGAGAAGATCTGCAAGATCATGGACCAGGCGATGAAGGTCGGCGCACCCGTCATCGGGCTGAACGATTCGGGCGGCGCGCGAATCCAGGAGGGCGTCGCCTCGCTCGGTGGCTATGCCGAGGTTTTCCAGCGCAACGTCACGGCCTCCGGCGTCATTCCACAGGTCAGCGTCATCATGGGCCCCTGCGCCGGTGGCGCGGTCTACAGCCCCGCGATGACGGACTTCATCTTCATGGTGAAAGACAGCTCCTACATGTTCGTGACGGGGCCCGAGGTCGTGCGCACCGTCACGCACGAGGAAGTCACCGCCGAAGACCTCGGCGGCGCGCTGACCCACACGACGAAGAGCGGGGTTGCCGATCTCGCCTTCGAGAACGATGTCGACGCGCTGCTGATGGTGCGCCGGCTGTTCAACTACCTGCCGCTCAACAACCGCGAGAAGCCTCCGCTGCGCCGTTCGGACGACCCCGCCGATCGCATCGAGATGTCGCTCGATACGCTGGTACCGGACAATCCGAACAAGCCGTACGACATCAAGGAGCTGATCGTCAAGACCGTCGACGACGGCGAGTTCTTCGAACTGCAACCCGACAACGCGCAGAACATCGTGATCGGCTTCGGCCGCATGAGTGGCCAGCCGGTCGGCATCGTCGCCAACCAGCCGCTGGTGCTCGCCGGCTGCCTCGACATCCGCGCGAGCATCAAGGCGGCGCGCTTCGTGCGCTTCTGCGACGCCTTCGGCATTCCGCTCATCACGTTCGTCGACGTGCCGGGATTCATGCCGGGGACCGCCCAGGAGTACGGCGGCATCATCCGCCACGGCGCGAAACTCCTCTACGCCTATGCCGAGTGCACGGTGCCGAAGATCACCGTCATCACGCGCAAGGCCTATGGCGGGGCATACGACGTCATGTCCTCGAAGCACCTGCGCGGCGACGTGAATTTCGCCTGGCCGAATGCCGAGATCGCGGTGATGGGGCCGAAGGGCGCGGTCGAGATCATCTTCCGCGAGGAGAAGAACGATCCGGCGCGCATCGCGGCGCGCGAAGCCGAGTACCGCGCGAAGTTCGCCAATCCGTTCATCGCCGGCGCCCGCGGCTACATCGACGACGTGATCCAGCCGCACGAGACGCGCAAGCGCATCTGCCGCTCGCTCGTGATGCTGCGCGACAAGAAGATCGACGAGCCGTGGCGCAAGCACGGCAACATTCCGCTCTGAGACCCCCGCACGTGTTCAAGAAAATCCTGATAGCCAATCGCGGCGAGATCGCCTGCCGCGTGATCCGCACCGCGCGGCGACTCGGCATCGCCACTGTGGCGGTCCATTCCGACGCCGATCGCGACGCCCGCCACGTCGCTCTTGCCGACGAGGCGATTGCCATCGGGCCGGCGCCGAGCCGCGAGAGCTACCTCGTGATGGACCGCATCATCGCGGCCTGCAAGAGCAGCGGCGCCGAGGCACTGCACCCGGGCTATGGCTTTCTCTCCGAGAACGAGCAGTTCGCGCGCCGGGTCGAGGAGGAAGGGATCGTCTTCATCGGCCCGAAGCACCGCTCCATCGCCGCGATGGGCGACAAGATCTCGTCGAAGGCGCTCGCGGCAAAAGCGCGTGTCAATACCATCCCCGGCCACAACGCCCCGATCGAAACGGCCGATGAGGCCGTCAAGGTGGCGCGCCGCATCGGCTACCCGGTCATGATCAAGGCGAGCGCGGGTGGCGGCGGCAAGGGCCTGCGCGTCGCATGGAAGGACCAGGATGCCTTCGATGGCTACACCTCCTGCCGCAACGAGGCGCGCGCGAGCTTCGGCGACGACCGGGTCTTCATCGAGAAATTCATCGAGGAGCCCAGGCACATCGAAATCCAGGTGCTGGGCGATGCCCACGGCAACTGCGTCTATCTCTGGGAGCGCGAGTGCTCGATCCAGCGCCGCCACCAGAAGGTGATCGAGGAGGCGCCAAGTCCCTTTCTCGACGCGAAGACACGCCGCGCGATGGGCGAGCAGGCCGTCGCGCTCGCGAAGGCCGTCGATTACCAGTCGGCCGGCACGGTGGAGTTCGTGGTCGGCAAGGACCGCAGCTTCTACTTCCTCGAAATGAACACGCGGCTGCAGGTCGAGCACCCGGTCACCGAATGCATCACCGGGTTCGATCTCGTCGAACAGATGATCCGCATCGCTGCCGGAGAGAAGCTCGCGTTCAGGCAGGAGGACATTCCGCTCGACGGCTGGGCGATCGAGTGTCGCATCAATGCCGAAGACCCTTTCCGCAACTTCCTGCCATCCACCGGACGCCTCGTGAAGTTCCGCCCGCCTCGCGAAGGCGGCGGCGTGCGCGTGGACACCGGGGTCGAGGAAGGTGGCGAGATCCCGATGTATTACGACTCGATGATCGCCAAGCTCATCGTGCACGGCGAGGACCGCAGCGCCGCAATCGCGCGGATGCGCGAGGCGCTGAACGCCTTCGTGATCCGCGGCATCTCGAGCAACATACCCTTCCAGGCGGCGCTCCTTGCGCATCCGCGCTTCGCGTCGGGCCAGTTCAATACCGGCTTCATCGCGGAGGAGTACCCGGAGGGATTCACGACTTCGGCCGTGACGCACGCGAAACCCGATTTCCTGCTGTCGCTCGCCGCCGCGGCGCATCGACGTCGGCGCGAACGCGCCAGTGGGATCACCGGGCAGATGTCCGGCAGCGAGGTGCGAATTCCGGAGGATTTCGTCGTCGTGATCACGGGCCGCGACGGCCGGCGCGATTACACGCCGGTGTCGGTGCTCGCGGAGGGTTCGGCTCTCCAGGTCACGGTGGGTGACCATATCCATCGGATCACGCTCGCGGGCGCGGCGAACGACATCGTGATGCAGGGCGAGTTCGACGGCGAACCATGGTGCGCGCAGCTCGAGCGCATCGGACTCGACTACCGCATTGCGCACAACGGCGCGACGGTCCTCGCGCGCGTGCTCACGCCGCGCGCCGCGGAACTGCTCGCGCTCATGCCAGTGAAGGCGGCCGCCGACCTGTCGAAGTTCCTGCTGTCACCGATGCCGGGCCTGCTGGTCGAGATCGCGGTCGCGCCTGGTCAGAGCGTGGTCGCGGGCGAGAAACTCGCGGTGATCGAGGCGATGAAAATGGAGAACACCCTCTTCGCCTCGCAGGACGGCGTGGTCGAGGACGTGATGGCGAAGAAGGGCGACAATCTCGCGGTCGATCAGGTCATCCTGCGCTTCGCGTGAACGTCCCGGCATCGGCCGCCGCGAAGGCAGTCATGTCGAGTATGCGGCGCACGGTCGCCGACGGCGTCATGATGTGCACGGGCCTTGCTGCGCCCAGCAGGATGCCACCCACCGTCACGCCACCGCCCGCCGCAATGCGCAGCGCGTTGTAGGTGATGTTCGCCGCGTCGACGTTCGGCATGACCAGCAGGTTGGCATCGCGCGCGAGCCGCGAGTCCGGGAACCGGCGGTTGCGGATCGTGGTCGAGAGCGCCGAGTCGGCGCGCATCTCACCCTCGATTTCCAGGTCCGGGTCGGCCGCGACGATGAGGTCGAGCGCCCTGCGCATTTTCTGTGCGGAAGGCGCATCGGAACTGCCGAAGCTCGAATGCGAGAGCAACGCGACGGCAGGCTTCAGGCCGAAGCGCCGCACCTGTTCCGCCGCGAGCAGCGTCATTTCCGCGATCTCCTCGGCGCCCGGGTCCAGGTTGACGTGCGTATCACAGATGAACAGCTGGCGTTCCGGCAGCAGCAGCATCTGCATCGTCGCGAACGTCTTCACCCCCGGCCGCAGCCCGATCACGCGCCGAACGTACTTCAGGTGATCGGCGTAGTTGCCGACCGTGCCGCACAACATCGCATCGGCCTCGCCGCGATGCACCAGCATCGCGCCGATCAGGGTGGTGCGGCTGCGTATTTCTTCCCTCGCCTGCTCGCGCGAGACGCCCTGGCGCCTGGCGAGCTGGTAATACGCCATCCAGGCATCCTTGAAGCGCGCATCGCTCAGGACATTGACCACCTCGCAATTGCGACCCGGCTCGAGCCGCAGTGCCAGTTCCTCGATCCGGGCGGCAATGAGGTCGGCACGCCCCACGAGGAGCGGCCTGCACAGCCCTTCGTCGGCGGCGGCCTGCGCGGCCTGCAGTACGCGCCGGCTCTCGCCCTCGGCGAAGGCGACGCGCTTGGGGTGGCGCTTGGCCGCGTCGAACACGGGGCGCATCGCCGAGGCCGAGCGATAGACAAACTGCGTGAGCCGGTCGCGATACGCGTCGAGATCCTCGATGGGCCGCGTCGCAACGCCGCTGTCCATCGCTGCCTTGGCGACAGCCGGCGCAATCCGCGTGATCAGCCGGGGATCGAAGGCGCGCGGGATCAGGTAATCGGGCCCGAAGCCGGCGGTCGCTTCCCCGCCGTAGGCCGCCGTCGCCACATCCGACTGTTCCACCCGCGCGAGCTCGGCCAGCGCGTGAACCGTCGCGAGCTTCATCGGCTCGTTGATCTTCGTGGCACCCACGTCCAGCGCACCGCGAAAGATGAACGGGAAGCACAGCGAGTTGTTGACCTGGTTCGGATAGTCCGATCGCCCCGTGCACACGATGCAGTCCGGGCGCACCTGCTTTGCCAGTTCGGGCCTGATCTCGGGTTCCGGGTTCGCGAGCGCGAGGATCAGCGGGCGCGGGGTCATCGTCGAAACCATCTCGGGTTTCAGTACCCCCGGTGCGGACAGCCCCAGGAAAATGTCGGCGCCGACGACGATGTCGGCCAACGTGCGCGCCGAGGTCTGCTGCGCGTAGCGCAGCTTGTCGGGATCGGTCGTGCCCGGCCTGCCGTGGTAGACGACACCGCTGCTGTCGCAGATCGCCGCGTGCTCGCGCTTCAGACCGAGCGCCACCAACAGGTCGAGGCAGGCGATCGCCGCTGCGCCTGCACCCGACACGGCAACCCGCACCCCCGCAATATCCTTGCCGAGCACCCGCAGTCCGTTCAGCACGGCCGCCGCGACGATGATCGCCGTGCCGTGCTGATCGTCGTGGAACACGGGGATATTCATCCGCTCGCGCAGGCGGCGCTCGATGTAGAAGCAGTCGGGCGCCTTGATGTCCTCGAGATTGATGCCGCCGAAGGTCGGCTCGAGTGCGGCAATGATGTCGACGAGCCGGTCCGGGTCGCGCTCGTTGATCTCGATGTCGAAGACGTCGAGGTCGGCGAACTTCTTGAAGAGGCAACCCTTGCCTTCCATGACCGGCTTGCCGGCGAGCGGGCCGATATTGCCGAGCCCGAGCACCGCCGTGCCGTTCGTGATCACTGCGACCAGGTTCGCGCGCGAGGTCAGCGCGGCGGCCTGCATCGGATCTTCCTGGATGGCGAGGCTCGCGTACGCGACACCCGGCGAGTAAGCCAACGACAGGTCGCGCTGGTTGGTGAGCGCCTTGGTCGAGGCCAGCGCGATCTTTCCGGGGGTGGGCAGGCGGTGGTAGTCGAGGGCCGCGCGCTTCAGGTCTCCCTCGATGCTTTCCGCTCCGGCTGGCGCGCCCGTTGAACCCCGACCCTCTTGCATGGAAGCCCCTCGATTGATGTATCCGAACCCTCCTAGCTTGCACGCTCGCGCGCTCGAGCGCCACGCCCGTTCCGAAACGGGCGGCGGCGCCTCGCGCGGCCATCGCACCGCCGAAGCGCCGCTGCGCCCCGCGCCGGGCGGGCCGTCACTGCACGAGCTGAACGCTGTCCGCTTCGACCTCCACCTTGTTCCACTCCTTGTCGACTTCGCCGCGCAGCTCGATTTTCGTTTCCGGGGTGACTTCCAGGCCGCGCCAGACCTTGTTGTCGATCTCCACGACGATGGTGCCGGTTTCGTCCCGGAACTCGTAGCGCTCGCCGCCGAGGGCCTTGACGATATGGCCCTGCAGCTTCACTGGCGTGTCGTCGGACAGCCCTGCGGCGGCAGCGGCGGTCGAGACCTGCAGGTTGTCGGGGCCCTTGAAGCCGCCGGCGGTATCGGCGCCCAGGGCCACCGTTGCCGCAAGTGCGAGACCCGTGCCGATCAGAAATGCTCTCATCGAAGTTCTCCTGTGTTGACGGTACGAACACAGCGTAGCGAAGCGCGCATTACGACGAGCTTACGCCGGAGCGTCGTTGCGGGTCGTGGAGGGCCGCCTGCAGCTTGCGCAGCTCGGCCAGCATCCGCTGGTCCCGCGCGATCTCCATGCGCAGCCGCTCTCTCGTCGCCGATGTGGTCCAGAACCGCGCGCGCTTCTCCTCCGCTGCCGCAATCCGCCGCTCGAGCCGCGGGATCTCGGCCTCGACCCCGCTGCGCGTCTGATCGAGCTGCTCCCGGAGCGGCTGCGCAGCGAACGCCTCGGTTCCCCGGGATGAAGTGAACGCGAAGAAAAACAGCGCCGTGATGATGCCGCCGGGAATTGCAATGAACAGCAGCACGCCCGCGCCCTTGCCTTCGAGCGCGAACATGCCATAGACACAGGCAACAGTGATCAGGCCGAAGAACATGAAGCCGACGAACGACACCAGCCGTGAGGCCAGGCGGATGCCGCGGGATCGGCTCGAACCCAGCGCGATCGTGCCGAGCGCAACGAATGCAATCAGCAGGACGAGGGTCTTCATGGCAGTCGCCCCTTCGTTCGCGGCCGCTCGATGAATGCCCGAACCGCGGCAATGAAGGCGTCGTGCGTGTCTTCCAGCATGGCTGCATGATCGCCTCCTGCCAGGATCACCCATTGCCTGTCGGGGTTCGCCAGCGACACGAACAGCCGCGACTGGGCGGCGATCGGTGTCAGCGGATCGCGCTCGCCGTGAATCACCAGGGTCGGTGCGGCGACCCTGCCGCCGTCGAGCGCTGCATATTCGTCCAGCTGTTTCCAGTCGGCACGCACGGGGTCGCGCTCGAGCGCCGCAGCGACGAAGGCATCGATGACCGCCTGCGACGTGACCTGCGGGGAAATGAAATCGCTGCGCGCCCGCTCAGGCGTATTGACTTCCCGCAGCGGTGCGTCGGGCGCCGGCGCAATGACGGGAGGCGCACCCGGATCGCGCGGGTAGCCGTACAGGATCAGGTCGGACAAGGCGTGCGGATGGCGTTGCGCGGTGAGCTGCGCCGCCAGCGAGCCCATCGACCAGCCGAGCAGCGCCGGCTCGCGCAATCGCGGGTGTCGCTGGTGAATCCACTCGAGCACGTGCGCGACGTCCCCGGCGGCCTGATTCGGTGTATTCCAGCCATCGGCGTTGCGCGGCGTCGCGCCATAGCCGCGCAGGTCGATCGCATAGACCGCGTACCGGTGTGACGCGAGGGCACGCATGATCGATCGCGACTTGCCCCGCGGCTGCAGGTCGAAGTCAGGCAGTGCGCTCCAGGTGCGGCCGTGCACCAACAGGATCGCATGCGCGGGACGCGATGGAACACGCGACCACACGGCGACCGGATGGTCATCGACCATGACGCGGTGGCGGACCGGCGCTGTGGCAGCCACCGCATGGGTGCTGCACAGAACCGCGAGCGCGAGCGTCAATGTGAGCGTGTGGCGGATATTCTTCATTATTCCGGGCCCCTGCGGCTTCGCGGTCCTGCGCGGCGCACGACTATCATAGCGGCGGAATGGGCAATTGATTTTTCCGTGCATCGGCCGCACGCGCCCGGATGCGTCGCCGGCCCGAAGTCGCCCGGTGATACAGTGCGAGTGCGCGGACAACGTTCGACACACGATATTCACCCCGGGGGATGACATTGCAGTTGAATCATGCCGGAACCTGACAGCCCGCAGCCCGCACGCCCGATCGCTCGAGCGCTCGCCCTCCTCGTTGTCCTGGTTTTCACGGGCTGCGCGACGACGAGCGACCCCGCCGGAGACACCGAACCACCGGTATTCGTCGACGAGCCTCTCCCGCCCGTGGAAGAACCCGCTGTCCATCGGGAGCCCGCTGCCGCAGACGCCGGGCCGGAAGCGGAAATCCCGCTGTCCGCCCTGCAACCCGAGCCGCAGGAAGCAACCGCCGATGCCCTGCCCGAGGTACTCGTCAAGGGACTCTTCCGCGATCGCCATGAAGTGATCCACGACCACGTGGCCGAGGCGCAGGCGCTGCTGCGCGATGTCGCGCTTGAGTATGTTTTCACAGGAAAGGGGCGGCGCGAGACCCTGCGCGGTCGCCCCGTCGCCTTTGCGCTGTGGAGCGAGGTGAAGCAGGAATGGATCATTGCGCACATCGAAATCCCCCGCCCGCCGGTCAGATGGCGGCCGGGGCGCAGGCCCCTGCACGTCACTGTGCGCACACCGGGCATCAAGGCGCGGCACGTGAAGGGGACCGGCGCCGAGCGGTTGATGTTCGCGTTCTCGAGGGGCGGCGAATCGCTCAAGGTTTACGGCAGGAAGTTCCCGGTGTTCGACAATGCACTGGTGCGCAAGAGGCAATGGCGCGCGGTGACCGAAACGGCAAGGCCCATCGTCTACCTGCCGTACACCGACGACACACTCGACCCGGGCTTCGTTCGCGGTGGACGGGACTTCCTCCTCTCGGAAGCGCGCAAGGCCGGCAATGAACTGCGCGCCGCACAGGTGCCGAGCCAGGCATTTCCGGAAGAGCTGCTGGCAGACGTGATACCGGTCGAGGTCATCACGACCCTTGCCGTCATCGAACAGACGGACGACTTCGATTTCCGGGAGAGCGGTGGCGCGGCGTTCGACCAGGTCCTGAACCAGTACGGCCTCGAACGCCAACAGGCCTATCGCTACAGCGTCTCGGGCGCCGCGGCGCTCGGACCGATGCAGTTCACCAACCGGCGCGGCAACGGGACCTACGCGCTCGTGGTGAGGCGCTGCCGCGGCGCAAATCTCGACCCGAACTTCGAGCGCGGCGCCACGAACCTGCGCAATGCGATGAAGGCGGCTATCTGCCTGCTCGACATCGAGCTGTCGCAGATGCCATCAGACATCCGCCTCGCGTACCGCGGCAATCCGACGGTGCTCGGCATCTTCCCCGTCGCCGCCTACAACGGCGGGCCGCGCAACGTCGCGAAGCTGCATCGTGCACTCGGCCGGATGCGCGTCCCGGTGGAGCAATTGCGCCGTCCCGGTGAGCAACCTCCGGGGAAGCCCGTGCCCTGCCCCTGCGTCTGGCAGGACACGGGAACAGGCATCGTGCGTCCCGTGACGATCCCGCGCTACAACAACGAAAATCGCTGGTACCTCGAAAAGTACCAGAGCATCCTCGATCTGTTCGAGTAGCGCGCGGCCACACTCACGTCGACGGAGCCGGCCGCCGCTCGCCCCAAAGGTAGCGATAGAGCAGACCACCAATGACGCCGCCGACGATCGGAGCGACCCAGAAGAGCCACAACTGGTCGAGCGCCCAGCCACCCTGGACGATCGCGGGCCCGGTCGAACGCGCGGGGTTCACCGAAGTATTGGTGACCGGGATACTGACGAGATGAATCAGCGTGAGCGCGAGGCCGATGGTGAGGCCGAAAAACCCTGCCGCCGCACGCTTGTCCGTCGAACCCATGATGATCAGCACGAAAAAGCCGCTCATCACCACTTCGCACAGGAACGCCGCGCCCATGGAGTAGCCACCCGGCGAGTGCGCGCCATATCCGTTCGAGGCGAACCCGCTCGCGGCCGCGTCGAAACCCTGTTGGCCGCTCGCGATCGCGTACAGCACCCAGCCTGCGATGATGGCGCCGATCACCTGCGACACGATGTACGGAACGACTTCCCTGGCCGGAAAGCGACCGCCGGCGACGAGCCCGAGAGTCACGCACGGATTGATATGGCTGCCCGAGATGTGGCCGATCATGTAGCACATCGTCAGCTGCGTCAGCCCGAACGCCAGCGCCACGCCGGCGAACCCGATGCCGAGCCCGGGAAATGCCGCGGCGAGAACCGCCGCGCCGCAACCACCGAACGTGAGCCAGAACGTGCCGAACGCTTCGGCAACACAACGCTTGCCAAGATCCATGTCGGTTGTCTCCCCGTGATTGTCGAATGGGAGCGCGCACCGCGCTCAACCGGCAGGATAGGCGAAGTACCCCGTCGCACACAAAAATGCCGATGCGCGCACAGCCGACGCTGATGCGCGCATCGGCACAGCCGCCGCGCCTACCTGCGCGGTCGGGGCCGGGAGCTCGAATAGATGTCGCCGTCGCGGCCGAAGTACAGCCGCTCGAGGTCCCACGAGAGCGTGGCCCGGGTTTCGCTGCCGGCCGTGTTCACGTTGGGCCCGAGGTTGACCGGCGCGGAAAACGGCTGCCTCGTGCTCTTGCGGGTGGCCACGTAGACGTCGAAGCTGCCGAAGGACGGGGTGCCCCTGGCGTCCGTCGGGCGCGTCGAGCTGAAGACAACCTCGAGGCCGTCCCTGCTGACATTCGGCATGCGATCGTCGTACTCGGTGTTCAACTCCGCGACCGGCTCCGGCGGGCCGAAGCTGCCGTCGCGCTTGCGCTTGCTGCGATAGATGTCGTGATTGCCGCTCACGGTGCTCGAGAAGTAGAGGTACGTGCCTTCATGGGTGGTCACGAGCGAAGGGCTGAACTCGGCGCCGTTGGTGCTGGGCCCCGTGCCGGTTTCCATGCAACCGAGATGGATCGGCTCCCCCCAGCCGAAAGCGGCATTACGGCGAATCATGTAAATGTCGCCGAGCCCCTTCCCCGCATTGCAGGTCCCCGCGCCGGGGCGCTCGGACACAAACAGCAGCCAGCTCCCGTAGATCGGCGTCGGGCAGAAATCGTTGGCGTCGGTGTTGACCGGAGCGCCGAGATTCTGCGGTTCGCCAAAGGGTTCGCTCTTGCTGGCGCGATCCGCCGCCCAGATGTCGTTGCCGCCGAGCGATCCCGTCCGCCCTGAGGCGATATAGAGACTCAGGCCGTCCCGCGACTCGATCGGGCAGCCATCGGCGACCGTACTGTTGACCTCGACGACGGGTGCAGCGACACCCCAGGACTCCTGGGCCGGCGGCCAGTGACTTGGATGCCATGCAAGGACGGCAGACGGCAGCACAGCGGCTGCGACAATTGAACAGAATGCAGATTTCAGGTTACGCATGACATTCTCCGCGAGGCAGGATTGAAAATGGCCGGTGCGGAATCTCGCCTGCGCAGTGCCTGCGACTCCTGATCAAACCCTGATATCGTGCCGATATCGGCCTCGCGGGGCCGCAAGCCACGAAAGAAGTGCAGCGACACACGGTACTGGAAGGCGGTTTTCGCATCGGGGAACTCGCAATCGATCCGCGCGCCGGTTCGGCGACCGGCCCCGGCGGCACCGTGAACCTCGACCCGAAAGTCATGGGCGTCCTGGTCGAGCTCGCGGCTTCCGCCCGCACGGTCCTGTCCAGGGACGAGCTCCTGTCGCGACTGTGGCCCGATACGGTCGTCACCGAGGACGCACTGACCCGCTGCATCTACGAGCTTCGCCGCCAGCTCGCGCAAGCAGGCGGCGACGAGCGCTACAAGGCGATGTTCCAGACATTGCCCAAGCGCGGCTACCGGCTCGATGCCGAGGTCACGACTGCGCAGGATACGCACGACGTGCACAGACCGCATCGCGGTCGCCTGCGATGGATCGCAGTGGCGGTGGCAGCGGCGGCGATAGCCATTGTGGCAACGGCGCTGCTCTGGCCGGGGCCGGCGGATCGGGGCGCGGATCGCGTGCCATCCGTGGCCGTACTGCCGTTCCTCGACATGAGCGCGGGCAGGGACCAACGCTATTTCTCGGATGGCGTCGCCGAGGAGATCCTGAACCGGCTCACGCAAAGCACGCACCTGCGCGTGATTGCGCGTACCTCTTCGTTCTCGATTCGCGACGAGTCGCTGGACGTGCCGCAGATCGCGGCGCGGCTCAATGTCGACTACCTGCTCGAAGGCAGCGTCCGCAAGGCGGGTGACCGCATCCGGGTCACTGCGCAGCTCATCGACGCCGGCACCAACTCGCATCTCTGGTCGAAGACCTACGATCGCAGCCTCGGCGACCTTTTCAGGGTCCAGGACGAGATCGCAGGCTCGGTGGCCGCGGCGCTGAATGCGACACTGGGCGGCAACGGTGCGCAGACCCGGGCTCCGGCCAGCTTCGGCGCCTACGAGAATTATCTTCAAGGACAGTTCTTTTTTCACCGCCGCATCGCCGGCGACATCGAGCGGTCCGTGCGGTATTACGAAGCAGCGATCCGCCAGGACCCGGCCTTCGCGCGCGCCTGGGCCGCACTCGCCGGCGCGTACAGCCTGCTCGCCCATGACGACAAGGGCTTTGACGCAAAATGGTCCGCGCGACAGGGGGAGGCGGCACGCAGGGCCGTCGAGCTCGACCCGGACCTTGCCGTGGCGCAGGTGCGCCTTGCGCAGTTTCAGTGGCTCAACGGGCAGCAAACAGAGGCCGTGCGGCACTTCGAGCGGGCGTTCGCGCTCGATCCAGACGACCCGCTGGTCCTGGCCATGGCGGCAACCAGCGCCCGGGCGATCGGCGACAAGACTCGCGCGCTCCAGCTCTGGGGCCAGATCGTCGAGCAGGATCCCCTGTCGCCGATCTATCGCCGGAACTATGCAACCTACCTGCTGGCGGCCGATCGCCTCGAGGACGCCCGCACGCAACTCGTCAAGCTCTTCGAGCTCAATCCAGCTGCCGGGCCGGATGTGACCATCGATCTCGTGCGCGTGTTGACACTGATGAAGCGCTACGACGAGGCCGAGGCCCTGATCGCGCAGTTGCCCGAAGGCGAATACCGGGACTTCGCGCTGGCGCTGCAGTACCACGCGCCCGGCCGCCGCGCCGAGGCGGATGCGGCGCTCGATCGCTTGCGCGGCGAGACCGTGGACGTCTACAGCTTCGTCCGGCTCGCGGAAATCTACGCGTATCGCGGCATGAACGAGGACGCTTTCGCGGTGCTGCAGCGGCAGCGTGCGTTGCTGGACGACGAGCCGTCGTCCAGTTCCTACCGCCTCACGTATTTCATCGGAGAGATCGACGCGTCCCGCCTGCTGAGGCCATTGCACGATGATCCGCGCTGGGCTGTGTTGATCACGCGCCCCGGCTGAGCACCCGCGGAATGCTTCAGCGACTCAATCGGTGAATCAGCAGCGCGGCGCGCTGCGCCATCGGCGTCAGCGTATCGAGCCCGGTGTACTCCCCGGGCGCATGGGAATTGTCGCCACCGCCGCTGCCGAGCCCGTCGAGGCACGGCAACAGGTGTGCGATGAAGCCGATGTCGCCCGCGCCGCGCCGGCCCGGATCGAGTGCCGCGACCGGCCCGAGCCCGAGGTCACGGCTCGCGCCATCGAGCACCTTCAACAACTCCTCGTTGCCCGCTGTCGGTGTCATGGGCGGATACGCACCGTCGTCGAAGCGCAGTGTCGCACCCGTGCGCGGCAGGTGCCGCGCGACGATCGCCTGCATGCGCGCCTTCACGCTGCGCTCCTGCTCGAGGCTGATGTAGCGCAGATCGCCGCGCGCGAACGCGACCGGCGCGATGACATTGGTCTTGCCCTCCGCCGTGCCGCGGTAGTCGTCGAGCGTCGCCTTCGTGCCGCCGACGATCAGGCTCGGGTTCAGCGTCAGATACTTCTCGGCGCCGAACTCGGCCTGAAAGGCTGCGAGGATGCGCGCGGCTTCGTAGACCGCGCCGCTGCCGCTGCCTTCGCCGAAGATGCCGCTCGAGTGCCCGGTCTCGCCGGTCGTCTCGAGCGTCCAGCTGCTGAACCCGCGGCGGCCGATGGTCGCCGTGCCGTCGATCGACGTCTCGAAGCTGAGCGCCGCATCGCTTCGCCCTGCGAGCTCCACCATCGCCGCGCGCGACACGGCGAATGGTAGGCCGGCATCCTCTTCGTCGCCGGTGAGCATGACGGTGATGCGACGGTCCGCGAGCGCGCCGGCAGCGTGCAGTGCCTTCAGCGCCTGCAGCATCACGACGATCCCGCCCTTCATGTCGCTCGCACCCGTGCCGTAGCCGCGATCGCCTTCGCGACGAAACCGCTCGCCCGCGAGCACCGTGTCGAGATGGCCGAGCAGCAGCAGGCGCCTGCCGTGCTTGCCGTCGATCTCGGCGACGAGGTGACCGGCCCGCTGCATGTCGGGCGGGAGGTCGACCCAGCGGGTACGAAAGCCGATGGCGCGCAGTTCGCCCGCGAAGACCTCGCCGACCGCGCGCACACCGGCGAGATTCTCGGTGGGGCTCTCGATGTCGACGGCGCGGGCGAGCAGTGCCTCGGCGGCGCTCTGGCCGTCGGCAGCTCGCTGCGCGATGACCTGTTCGGTCGGATCGAGCGCGGCCCGCGCGATGCCGACACTGCCAATGGTCAGGATGACGACGCGCCCGATGAGGCGCAAGAGATATGTCGGCACGGCAGATCACCCCCGCATGTACGAGGCGCAGATGCTAACCCGGGACCGGGATGCGGCGCGCGCCGCGACGCCGGAACGCGTCAGCTGCTTTCGAGTACGGTGAGCGCCGCGTCGATCTGCTCTTCAGGCACCAGCAACTGCACGCCGTCCATGCCGCCTTCCATGCCGACACCGATGCCGACGACGACCGCAGGCACGCCGGCCGCTTCGAGCGCGATTCGCGCAAGATCCGCTTCCACCCGCGTCGGGTATGTCCTGATGGCTTTCATGGCAACCGTAGCTTACCGGGACGCCCGGCGCCACGCACCGGGCACCATCAGATCAGCTTGACCAGCTGCTTGCCGAAATTCCTGCCCTTGAGGAGTCCGAGGAAAGCCGCCGGCGCCGACTCGATGCCCTGCGCGATGGACTCGCGCGGGCGCAGCTTGCCCGCGGCCACGAGGGCGGCGAGCTCCTGCAGGGCCTCGGGCCAGACGTCCATGTGCTCGCTGACGATGAAGCCTTCGATCTTCATGCGATTGGCGAGAATCAGCACGGGATGTGCCATGGGCAGCGGCTGGCCATCGTAGCCGGCGATCATGCCGCACAGCGCGATGCGGGCGAACGCATTGGTGCGCAGCATGACCGCATCGAGGATGTAGCCGCCGACATTCTCGAAGTGCCCGTCGACGCCCGCGGGGCAGGTGTCTTTCAGCGCTTCGCCCAGGCTCCCGACGTCGGGGTGCTGGCGGTAGTCGATGCAGGCGTCGAAACCGAGCTCTTTCACCGCGTACCGGCACTTGTCGGGCCCGCCGGCAATGCCGACCACGCGGCAGCCGCGCGCCCTGGCGAGCGCGCCGAATGCGCTGCCGACCGCGCCGCTCGCGGCGGAGACGACCAGGGTCTCGCCCTTCTTCGGCGCAATGATCTTCGTGAGCCCGTACCACGCCGTGACGCCCGGCATGCCCACCGCACCCAGGTAGTACGACAGCGGCACGTGCGTGGTGTCGACCTTGCGCAGCAGGCCGGGCTGCGAGCCATCGACCACGCTGTACTCCTGCCAGCCACCGAGGCCCACCACCTTGTCGCCGACGGCGAACCGCGGACTTCGGCTTTCGACGACCTCCCCTGCCGTGCCGCCCTGCATGACCTGCCCTAGCGCTTGCGGCTGCGCATAGCTCTTCGCATCGTTCATGCGACCGCGCATGTACGGGTCGAGGCTCAGGTAATGGTGACGCACCAGCACCTGCCCGTCCCCGAGTTCGGGCGTCTGGGTGGTGACCAGCCTGAAGTTGCCGGCCACGGCTTCGCCCTCGGGGCGGTTGTCCAGCAGTTGCTGCTTGTTCGTCGGCATGTCTCGGTCTCCGTCGGTTCAGTCAAGGGCTTGCGGCCGGGGCACCGAATGTCGGCGGGCTGCCGTCCGAAATCAAGAAGGCATCGGGCGCGAGGTGGCGCCACGGCCGGCACGCTGAGAGTGCCGACGCGAGCGCCACCGGGCGCCAGCGTTTCCCTGCACTGTCAGCTCTTGCATTCCTTTCCATCCCCTGCTACCTTGTCTCTGCAAGGTAGCTTTTCATGAGTCAGGATGAAGACAGAGGAAAAATTCCTGCCGATCCGCAAGGGGCTGCTGGAGTTCGTGCTGCTCAGGGTGATCGCGGGCGAGAAGCTCTACGTCGCCGAGATGCTCGAGCGCCTCGCGGCCACCGATTTCGCGACGCAGGAGGGCACGCTCTACCCGCTGCTCAGCCGCATGCGCCGCGAGAATCTCGTCGACTATGAATGGCAGGAATCGGAGTCGGGGCCACCGCGCAAGTACTACAAGCTGACGCCGACCGGGAAAAGCACGCTGAAGGAACTGCAGCTCTACTGGCAACGGCTCAACGACACCATGATGCAACTGGGATCACGAACATGAACAAGGTCGTCACGGTCAATCTGAACGGCAACGCCTATCAGGTCGAGGAAGCGGCCTACGAGGCACTGCAGGCTTACCTCGATCTCGCGCGTACGAAGCTCGCCGGAAACGTCGACTGCGCCGAGATCGTGTCCGATCTCGAGCAGGCGATCGCGGACAAGTGCGACACGTTCCTCGGCGCAAACCACAATGTGGTGTCCGCCGCGGAGATGGCGCAGATTCTGAAGGAAATGGGCCCGGTCGAGGCGTCGCCGGAACCGGAGGGCGCGGGCCCTGCCCCGGGCACCGCACCAAGCGGATCAGCAACGGCCGCGCCCACGCGGCGGCTGTATCGCCTCCCCGAGCAGGGCATGTTCGGCGGCGTCTGCGCCGGCCTCGGCGCCTACTTCAACATCGACGTGGTCTGGGTGCGCCTCATCTTCGTCGCGCTCGTGTTCTTCACGGGCGTCTGGCTCGCGGTCTGGCTCGTGATGCTGTTCGTGATGCCGCGCGCGACCACGCCCGAGGAGGTCGCGCTGGCGCACGGCGCCCCGTTCAATGCGCAGGACGTCATCAACCGCGCAAAAAAAAAGTATGAAGAATACGGCAGCGCCGCAGCCGAGTTCGGGCGCCGGCAATGGGCGCGGCACGAACCTGCGGTAAGGTCCGCTGCATCGAAGTTCAATCATGTGATCGACGATCTCGGCGCAAAGCTGCGTGAGAGACGCGCGAGCAGCATGCGCCGATCGGCCCATCGACATCGCGCAGCAATGCGGGCACGCGCTGCGCGGGTACGGGGAACGGAACGGACGGAACCACCCGGCTATGGCGCCCAGGTGCTCGCCGGCGTCGCGCTGCCGATGCTGTCGATCGTCTCGGCGGCGCTCTTCGTCGCGCTGCTCGCCGCGCTGCTGCTGCTGACCGACGATCGCTCGATCGTCGGATGGGTACCGGAGATGCTGGGGCCGCGCTGGATCCTCCCAGTGCTGCTGCTGATCGCCTATTTCATCATCGCACTGCCGCTCGGCGCCGCGCGCAGCGCATCACGCCGTTACGCCAATGGCGGCGGCTACTTCGGGTGGGCCAGCGTCGCCGATGGCCTGCTGTGGCTCGCGGTGGCGGCCGCACTCGCGTGGGGCGTCTACGAGTTCGTGCCGGGCGTGCCGGCCGCGATGGCGCAGCTGTGTGGAACATCCGGCAATCTGTGGGCGACAATCTAGCCGACGCCGCGCTGAGCGGCACCGTGATCATGGCCCCTGCTGAGCGGCTCGTCGCAGACTTCCCTGCGGTCATCGAAAGGGACCTTCCCCGCGATTCCGTGACCGCCGACAGTCTGGCACGCTCCACGCAAAGGGAGAGTCGCCATGTCCACGCCAGTTCCGAAGAACACGATCTGCCTGTGGTTCGATCACGATGCGGAGGAAGCCGCACGCTTCTACGCGCAGACTTTTCCGGACAGCGCGGTACAGGCGGTGCATTCCGCTCCTGCGGACTCTCCCGGCGTCAAGGCCGGTGACGTGCTGACGGTGGATTTCACCGTGTGCGGCATCCCCTGCATCGGCCTCAATGGCGGGCCGGTGTTCAGGCACTGCGAGGCCTTCTCGTTCCAGATCGCGACGGTGGACCAGGCCGAGACCGACCACTACTGGAATGCGCTCATCGGCAATGGCGGCACGGCGAGCGTCTGCGGCTGGTGCAAGGACAGATGGGGACTGTCGTGGCAGATCACGCCCGTTGCGCTCACCGAAGGCATGAAGGACAAGGATCCCGCGGTGCGCCAGCGTGTGTTCGCCGCGATGATGCAGATGGGCAAGATCGACATAGCGGCCATCGAAGCGGCGCGCCGCGGAACTCCATGAGGCCTCATGGCGACACGCAGTCAACGAGACCCGTCAACGCTGCAGGCTGTCGAGCAGGCGCATGCGCTCGGCCCGAAGGTCCCCCACCGACTGCCCTGGACCGGGCTGTGACTCGTCGGCAAGCAAGGTCGCGACCTTGTCGTGCAGGTCGAGATCGCTGACACCGGACAATGCGGTGGGTCGCGGGTCACAGCCGCGACTCTTCTTCAGCCGCAGCAGCGAAACGACGCGCCGGTCTGCGCGATCGAGCGTCCTGGTGCCCTCATCGCCGAGGGCGATCGGCGAGAAGCAGAAAAAGCAGGCCATGCTCGCCGCGACAGTGCTCAGCACATCGGTCGTGGCCCGGGCGGCGCGCTGCCCCGGTGACAGCAATCGGGCACCGTCCTGCCGCATGACCCAGCGGACGGCATCCGCCTTCAGGATCGCGTCATCGAGTGCGGCACAATCGAAACCCGCCTCGGTGGCGCCTGCTTCGGGCATCGGGGGGTACACGATCGTCGGCCGATACTGGCAGGCGCCCAGGAGGGCCACTGCGAACAGCGTCGCGACAGGCCATCGGTGTGAATGAGCGCGCATGGATTCAGGGCCCCATCGGAACGATCACGATCTCGCCGGTCGCAATCCCGGCACCGAGTACAGTCCCCACGATCACGATGGGCATCAGGACGGTGCGTGCTGCGCTGATGCGCCGCACCTGCACCAGCGCGAGGTCCCCGTAGGGCACGACGACGGGGGTTCCCTCGGCGAGAGTCTCATGCGCCGCCGGCTTCGTAGTGACACCAACGAGTTCCGTCTCACGGAATCCGGAAATCTCGAGCGACATCCGCTCCCGGTGCTTCGTGACGATGCGGATCGAATCGCCGACCTTCAGACGCAGTTCCGCCGGTGTCGCAGCTCCCGAGGGCGCGACGGCTCGTGGTGTTGTGCAGGCAAAGGCTGCCGACGCAAGCACGAGTATGGCCAGGTGACCAATGAACCGCATGGAACCGCGTGCTCATTCGGGGGCGTGGCGGGGCCCTTGTACACCGGCGCCTCGAGCGGGTCAAATGCACCCGCCCGATCGAGAGGCGGGAGATGTCCACGGCGGCCGCGTGGACCCGCGCGCACGCAAGCCCCACGCAGACCGCCGGTGACATCGCGACGCGGCGCGGTGCCGCGTTCGCACTCATTCCTCGACAGTGCAGTCGATCGAAGGCCGATACGACCGGGTCGCGCACTTCTGCACGACACCGTGTATCGGCTGCGTCCCGAAGTGCTTGCTCGCGGGCAGGCCGATCGTCATCGTCATGTTGGCGTACTTGACGCTGTCGCCTCCCAGGATGCAGACGGTGACCGGCGACGGATTGCCGAAGGGCGCGGGGACACCATTGCCCGTGATGAACGCGGTGCCGGTGATCGCGAAACCTTCCTTCACTGCCGGACTGAACTGCGGGCAGCGCGCCGGCCAGTCGGTCGTCAGGACGCCATCGGTCATGCTGATGTGGTGGGTGTGCGCACCCCGCGTCGTCGGATCGTCCTTGTCCACGGTGCCTTGCACGATGCCGTAGTCCGATGTCTGCATGTCCATCGCCGCCGAGAACTTCGCCGTGCCCCAGCGCTCGTTCACGACCAGCGACCACTTGCCACGCATTTCATAGGGCCCGCCCTTGGTGACGGCAGCCGACGGCGTGTGGTCGTTGAGCAGGCCACTGAAATACGACGGCAGCGTGTCGGGCCGCCAGTGCTCGGGATCGCCTGCCACGCTGTCGCCGAGGCCGAGCGCCGCGGTCGCGACGAGTGCCCCGAGGCCCGCGGAAATCCAGTTCATCTGCTGATTGCGCATTGATCTTCTCCCCATGTCGATGTTGGAAGGAATTCCACTTGTCGCGGCCATGCTTCGCCCGGGAGGGCCCGGTCGTCCGGAACAAAGCGCGACCGAAGCACGAGCGAAACACGAGGCGCCGGCCCCGCGGCTCACTCCGGCTCGTTCGGGTCGTTGAACAGGACGCCGAGCCGGATGCTGCCGTGGCCGCGCTGCGGGTAGCCGGGCGTGGCCGGGTCGCCGGGATCGAGATTCGAGGCCGTGTCATCCGGGGGGAAGAGCACGAGCGAGCCGAGGAACTCGAGGACGGCGAGCTGCGCGCCCTCCGGCAGGGCCGCGAACGCGTTGCGCGCTGCGCGCGCCTCGCCACCGTGGCGCAGGATGACTTCGCGCAGGTTGATGCTGCGCCCGTCGTGGCCGTACGGTGCACTCGAGCCGACGCCCCACAGCGGCTCGGTCATGAACTGCCTCGCGATCGTGCCGTCGTATTGGCGCTCGTGAAAGCGCGGGCCGAGATCGTGGCGCTTGAGATCGGCATAGAAGTCCCGCACGACAAAACGCCCACCGGCCGGCCACTTGATCGTGGGGTGCCCGGATCTGTCGTCCTCCTCGACGATCCGCGGCGAGACGGTCGCGTACAGGCGGTTCATCCCGCCCTCCTGCGGCGCATAGCGCGTCTCGACATCGGCGACGCGCCGGTCGTGCTCGATCACGAGGTTCGGCACGTGGCAGTCGGTGCAGCCGAGGGTCTTCATCAGCCGTCGACCCGCGTGCGTGAGCGGCGTCTGGCGGTAGGTGGCGGGCCGGAAGTAGTTGAGGAGATAGAACTCGAGATAATCGACGAGCGCGGCCGGAACCTCATTCACGACTCCGTCGTCATCAGGGTCCTGCGACGCACTGCGCGCCAGCGGGGCGCGCACGGGATCCCTGGACCCGTCGAACACGCGGCCGGCGGGCGAGATGACGCGGCGACCTTGCGCGGCCGCGGTCAGCAAAGAGTCGACGGCCTGCAGGCCCATCTCGTCGTTCAAGGCCCCGACGACGAACTCGCGAATCGAGGCGACGGCACCCTGCGCGAAGAACGGCCGCACACGAAGGTCTGAATCGACCCCTTCGACGCCTGACGTATCGACGCGGCCCAGCGCCGACACCCGGAGCACGCCGTAGGAGATCCCCTTGCTGTGAAGCGGCTGCGTCACGGCCCGGCGCCCGCTGCGCGCCTCGGCTATCGCACGCTCGCGGATCGCGCGCAGATCCTGCGTGATCTCGTCGGCGAGCATCTCCTGCACACCGAGGCCAAACAGGTGCGGCGCGTCGCGACTGTCGGGACGGGTCGCGACATCGCCCCCAAAGCCCGCGGCGCCGCGCGGTCGCCCGTGACAGCCTGCACAGCTGTCGGCGAAGCCCGCGCCGATCGCGGCCTCGGTCGCGACATCGCCCATGCCGTCGTGCGCGCGCGGGCCGAGCCCCTGGACCCGCGTGAACTTGCGCTGGAAGAGCTGCCGACCCCGGCGGATCGCGCGGGCCGGGTCGCGCGCGATCAGGTAGTGCGACGAGTCCGGGACCAGCCAGCCTCCGCTGCCGGCACCGATCTGCTCATCGAGTGACTTCGCAATGCCTGCCCGTTCCGCGTTCGGCGCCTGCGTCAGGTCCGTGAGCTGTGCACGCGCGTGGGGTGCGCTCACCAGCGCGAGCCCCAAAACCGCCACGGCACGTCCGACTCCATAGTCGATTGCGCTCATGCTGTCCTCTCCTTGCCCTGTGCAGGCCACTTGAACGCGAGGAACGCTCACGGTCAGGAGGGAAACGCGAATAAAGTGCGAGAGAATGGCGAGGAGCAGGCCGGGATGATCATCCCGCAGGGCTGTCGGCGCGTAATCGCTGCCACTGGGAGGGCATCGGGCGCATGAGCGTGTCACGACCGGACTTCACACTCGGCGACTGGCTCGTTCGCCCGAGCCTCGCCACGATCGAGCGCGGTGCCGACGCGGTGCACGTCACGCCGCGGTCGATGGCGGTCCTGATCCACCTCGCCGATGCGCAGGGCCGGGTGGTGTCGCGAAACGACCTCCTGGATGCCGTGTGGCCCGGCATGGCGGTGACCCCGGACGCGCTGTCGCAATGTGTCGTCGAATTGCGCAAGGCATTTGGCGACGACCCGAAGAATCCCGCCGTGATCCAGACGATTCCGAAAATCGGGTTGCGGCTCATCGTGCCGGTGGCGACCGTGACGCCCGAAGCGGCGATGGCGCAGCCCGTCCCGCCAGCGCCCGCGTCTCGACGATCACCGGCGTCGCGCCTCGCGGTCTTCACCGGAATCATCGTCCTCGTGACCGGCGGCATGGTGCTTTTCTGGCGCACTCCGCCGCAGCGCGCCACGCCGGACCCGTTGATCGGCGCGGACTTCACCCAGGTAACGGACTTCATCGGATCGGAAGAGCACGCGGCGATCTCGCCGGATGGCCGGGTGATTGCGTTCCTCTCCGACCGTGACGGCGAGTGGGATGTCCTCGTGACGCAGGCAGGCAGCGGCGACTACGAGAACCTGACACGCGGCCGGATCACCGGATTGCGCAATGCAGCCGTACGCATGCTCGATTTTTCGCCCACCGGATCCGATGTGATGATCTGGTCGAGGAATCACGGCTGGCGCATCCCGGTCGTCGGCGGCGATCTGCGCCCCGGGGCAGAAGGCGTCGCGGAGATCGCGTGGTCGCGGGACCTGAAGCGCGTCGTCTACCACCCCGCCGCACCGGGCGATCCGCTCTTCGTGGCCGACGCCGACGACATCGGTCGCGGCCGGCAGATCTACGTCGCGCCAGCGGGAATTCATTGCCACTTTCCGCTCTGGTCCGCCGATGGCGGCACGATCTACTTCGTGCAGGGGTTCGTACCCGACGAAATGGATATCTGGCAGATTCCCGCGAGCGGCGGCGCCCCGGAGCGCCTCACGCACCACAACTCGCGGGTCAGCTTTCCGACGCTGATCGATGCACGCACCCTGCTCTACCTCGCCACTGCCGAAGATGGATCCGGACCCTGGATCCACGCGCTCGATCTCGAACGACGCACGACGCAGCGCCTCAAGGCCGCGAGCAACGCGTACACATCGCTCGCCGCTTCGGCCGACGGTCGGCACCTGGTGGCCACCGAGGCGCATCCGACAGCGAGCCTCTGGAGCATACAACTGGCAGAGGGCATCGCGGGTGCGGCAGCGGTGACCCCGATTCCCATTCACACCCAGCGCGGCGTGTCGCCGCGCCTCGCCTCCGGTGCGCTGCTGTACCGGGCACCCAAGGCGGGAACCGACGCAATCTGGAAGCTCGACGAAGCAGGGCAGGCGCGGGAGCTGTGGAGCGGCCGGGAGGGCCGCGTCATCGACGGCCCGGCACTGCGCGCGGATGGCCAGCGCATCGCGTTCACGGTGCAGAGCCGGGGCCGGACCTGGCTCCATGTGATGAATGCGGACGGCAGTGGCGCACGCAGACTCGCGCCACAGCTCGACGTGCGCGGTACGCCCGCGTGGTCACCGGATGGCAAGTGGATTGCGATTGCTGCCCTCGAGGGCCATGAGCCGCGGCTCTTCAAGATTCCTGCCGACGGAGGATCGCCTGTCGCGCTGACCGAGGGTTATGCACTCGATCCGGTGTGGTCACCTTCGGGCCGCTTTCTCGTCTACTCCGCCGCCGATCTCGGCACCGTCTTCGAAGTGCGCGCGATCGCAGCGGACGGCACACCGTACGACATGCCCAGACTCGAGCTGAATCGGGGGTCGAGGCGCCTTGCGTTTCTCGGCGCAGACGAGCACAGTCTCGTGTTCCTGAAAGGCGAAATGGCGCACAAGGAATTCTGGACCGTCGACCTTCGAAGCGGCAGGCAACGCGCCCTGACGGCACTCGGGCCCGGCGAAGTCATCCAGGATTTCGATGTCGCGCGCGACGGCCGCCGCATCGTGTTCGACCGCGCGCACGAGGCATCAGACATCGTTCTGATCCAGCGGGCGGACCGGGCAGAGTAGGCCTCCGCCACCGCGCTGCCTCATTACTCAGCGCGTCTTGTCGACGTAGACGACGCCCTGCTTCATCACGAACGTCGGGTGCTCGGTCGCGTGGATGTCCAGGAGCGGGTTGCCGGGCAGCGCGACGATGTCCGCGTCCTTGCCGGCTTCGATCGTGCCCGTCACCTTGTCGATGCCGAGCAGCTTCGACGCGTTGGCGGTCGCCGCCATCAGCGCATCGGCCGGGCTCATGCCGTTCTTCGTCATCAGCGCAAACTCGCGCGCGTTCAGGCCGTGCGGTTCGACGGCCGAGTCGGTGCCGAACGCCACCGGCACGCCGATCTTCACTGCGCGCTGAAACATCTGCTGCATGGCCGCTGCGGCCGCGATCGCCTTGTCGCGGATCGCCGGCGGGTACGTGTCGGCCTTCTCACCGACCCAGTCGCCCGCGAACAGCGTGGGCACGAGGTAGATGCCCTTCTGCTTCATGAGCCGCAGCGTGTCGTCCGTGAGGAACGTGCCGTGTTCGATCGAATCGACGCCGGCTTTGATCGCCATCTTTGCCGCGAGGTCACCGTGACAGTGCGCCGCGACCTTGCGGTGCCACGTGTGCGCCTCGGAGACGATGGCGTCCATCTCCTCCTGCGTGAGCTCCGGCACATCGACCGGATCGGTGAGCGACAGCACGCCGCCCGAAGGCATGAACTTGATGACGTCGGCGCCGAACTTCATCTGGTAGCGCACGGCCGCCCGGCACTCTTCGGGACCGTTGCAAACACCCTGGACAGGGCCGGCCGGCGGAATCAGCTGAGGAGGATATGGCGCCTGGTCGGCGTGGCCGCCGGTGGAACCCACCGCGTAGTTCGCCACCAGCATGCGCGGGCCGGGCACGGCGCCTGCGTTGATGGCATTGCGCAGACCGACCGAAATGAAGTCGGTGGAGCCGAGGTCGCGCACGCTCGTGAACCCGGCCTCCAGCGTCTCCTTCGCGTACTTCGTCGCGTAGATCGCCTGCTCGGCGGGGAATCGCATGATGCCCTGATAAAACCCCAGGTACCAGTTGTCGACGCTCTCGTCACCCATGTGCACGTGCGAGTCGATCATCCCGGGCATGAGCGTCGCGTCGCCGAGGTCGATGACCTGCGCGCCCGCCGGGGTCGCGGCCGATGCGCCGACGGCGAGTATCCTGCCGTCCGACACGACGATCACCGCACCGTCGGTCAGGCGCCCCGTCACACCATCGAACAGGTGGGCCGCCTTCAGAACGACAGGCCGTGCCTGCGCGGGTGTCCGGGCGGCGAGCGGCGTCGTGAGCAGCACCGTCGCGCACGCGACGAGGATCGCAATCATCTGTCGATGTGACATGAGAAAGCTCCATCCAGGAGACGGTGAGGGAACTTCGGCGCCCGCCATGGTAGCGCAGTGGGGCACGCAGGGTGGCGCCCGATGCACCTGGACATCGATCGCGAGTTCGTCATCGTCGATCGTGAAGCATGCGTGACCGGTGCATGAGCCTGCCTCACACGCCTGAGCCGCGCGGCGGGGCCTCTCGCCCGACCATCGCCATCTGCGGCGGGGCGTAGCGTTCGCCCTCGATGTGAATCTGCGCGCCAGCCTTCTCGATGTCGCGCAGGTCGGCTGCCGACAGCGCGATGTTCGCCGCGCCGAGGTTCTCCTCCAGCCGATGCACCTTCGTCGTGCCGGGGATCGGCACGACGTACGGGCGTTGCGCGAGCAGCCAGGCCAGTGCGATCTGCGCAGGTGTCGCGCGCTTCTCGCTGGCTACCCTCTTCAGCAGATCCACCAGCGCCTGGTTCTTCTCCATCGCCTCGGGCGCAAAGCGCGGCACGTTCCTGCGGAAATCGCCTTCGCCGAGCCGCGTGTCCTTGTTCATCGCGCCGGTGAGGAAGCCCTTGCCGAGCGGGCTGTAGGGCACGAAGCCGATGCCGAGTTCGTCGCACGCCGCGAGGATGCCGTTCCCCTCGGGCGCGCGCCACCACAGCGAATACTCGTTCTGGACTACGGCCACCGGCTGCACGGCATGCGCACGGCGCAGTGTCTGCACGCCGGGCTCCGACATGCCGAAATGCCTGACCTTGCCCTCGGCGATCAGCGCCTTGACGGTGCCCGCCACGTCCTCGATCGGCACATTCGGATCGACCCGATGCTGATACAAGAGATCGATCGTCTCGATGCCGAGACGCCGCAGGGAACCCTCAACTGCCTGGCGGATGCGTTCGGGTCGGCTGGAGACACCGCGGTTCTCGCCGGTTTTGAAATCGATGTCGAAGCCGAACTTCGTCGCGATCACGACTCGATCGCGCACCGAACGCAACGCTTCGCCCACGACCTCTTCGTTGACGAAGGGCCCATAGACCTCCGCCGTGTCGAAGAACGTCACGCCGCGCTCGACCGCGGCGCGGATCAGCTTGATGCCCTCCTCCTTCGGCAGCGGCGTCCCGTAGCTGAAACTGATGCCCATGCAGCCAAAGCCGATGGCCGAGACTTCGAGCTTGCCGCCTCCGAGCTTGCGCGTTTGCATGACTCAATCCTCGATGGTGTTGGTTCAGTTGAAGACGACTTACTCTCTCACGAGCTGGGGCGCGCTGCGCAGCGCCTTATGCGATCATTCTCGATGTACACACAAGGATCTCATGGGTTCGGTCAAAGGATGATGAAGCCCTTCCGTCTCTTCGCGCTTGCCCGCTTCATCGCCTGATCCGGTTGCCGCTTGGACAATCTCACACATACGCTCGCGGGTGTCCTGCTCGGCGAAACACTGGCACGCACGACGTCTGCCGATCCCACCGGGCTGTCGCAACCGCAGCGGCGCAACCTGCTCGTGACGCTGATGGCAGTGGGCAGCAACCTGCCCGACCTCGATTTCCTCTCGTCTGCGATCAGCGGCAACAAGATCGAGTATCTGCTTGAGCATCGGGGCTACACGCATACCGTGATCGGCGCGCTCGGCGGTGCGGCGCTGTTGTACGTGGCGGGTGAGGCCTGGTGTCGCTGGAAGCGCTGGCCGCTCGCGACGCGCGACCGCGTGCATTTCGCTGCCGCGACGCTGCTCGCATTGTTGTTGCACATCGCAATGGATTTCACCAACAACTACGGCGTGCATCCGTTCTGGCCGGTCGACAATCGCTGGTTTTACGGCGACACGATCTTTATCTGGGAACCACTGCTGTGGACCGCGGCGACGCCGCTGGTCTTCATCCTGCGCACGATGACGGCACGCGTGCTGGTCGGCGCCCTGCTGGCCGCCGCGCTGGTGGTCTGTTTCGCCAGTGGTCTCGTGCCTATCGGATTCGCCGTACTCGCAATCGGGCTGACATTGGCGATGCTGGGTATTGCACGCAAGGCGAAACCCGTCACGGCACTGTGTGCCGGCATTGCCCTCTGGGTGTCGATCACCGCGACCTTCGCCATCGGTCATCACGCCACTGAAACGCAGGTGCGCCGCTTTGCTGAAGATGCCTGGCCGAACATGACGGTGCTGGACTATGCGCTCACGCCGTTTCCCGCCAACCCCGTGTGCTGGGATGTATTGCTGCCGATGACCGACGCCGATCACTACGTGGCCCGGCGCGCCACCTGGTCGCTGTGGCCTGACGTGCTGCCGGCCGCGCGCTGTCCCGGTCGCGAGGCGCTGAGCCATGGCACGGCGCCCATGAGGCGCGTGGGGATCGACGATTCGCCGGCGGCGACCTGGGAAGGTGAAGTCGTCATGCCTCGCACCGAGATTGCGGAGCTGGCCGCCCGCTACTGTGACGCCGCAGCCTTCATGCGCTTCGCGCGAGTGCCGTGGGCCATGCAACGCGGACACACCTGGATCATCGGCGATCTGCGCTACGACCGCGAAGCGGAGCTGGGATTCGCCGAGATCGAACTCACGGACGATCCGGCGACGTGCCCCTCATCGCCACCGCCGTGGCTGCCGCCCCGCGGCGAGCTGCTGGAAACTCATGGACAGGAAAGCGTTGGCGGCGCCCGCGGATTCTCAGTACCGGGGTTTCGCGGCGACGCGTTCGATCCTGCCACACGCGATCGGCAAGGTGACTGACGCAGGAATCGGTCCGAGCGAAGCGACCGTTGGCGGCAATGCCGGACTGGCCGGGACACCATGGATGTACACGACGCGCTTGTCGAGATCGAGCTTCTGTCCGGGAAACGCCTTCGCGAATGTGGTGCTCAACGCCTTCAGCGACACGGTTTGATGATAGTGGTACGCGCCGCGCGCGTCCGCTTTCGGATAGGTCCCATGCGCGACGTCCATCCCGGCCGGATCGCTGTCGAATGGCACCATCGTGGTCCCGGACGTGTTGCCGGTCTCGATCAGGTCGACAATTCCGTCGTGATTGGCGTCGGCCACAGCGGTTGGGCAACTCGCAGGCTGTCCGTTCGCGAAGCCATGGAAATGTTGCCAATGCACCGTGTCTGACGGCGCCCCGTGCACGCGCACATCGATCGTGACGTTGTCACCATCAATAATGAATCGTGCCTCCCCGGTGGTGGAACCTTTCGTGGTCCCGGCATTCATGGCTTTCAGGTGGGCCACATACATCGCGTGGTCGGGGGTGGCGGCAACAGCGCCAAATGGGGCGATGACAAGGACGCCGGCGATCAGCGCCAGCGAGTGCAGATGTGTAGCGTTCATTGCGGATCTCCGTGAGTCTGCATCGCCCCAACGACCGGGGCGAAGGTGTCGAGTCAGACCACGCAGGCGCTCGAGGGTTGCATCTGATTGCAAACAGCGAGCAGGATACGGCAGTTTCCGCGGCGCAGCGGCCGGTCCGCGCGCGAGACTGCACGGGAGGCAAGATGAAATTGGGATTGCGGCGGTTCCTGCTCGGTGCAATCGTGGCTGCGCTCGCTGGCAGTTGCGCCTCCTCGGCCGCGCCGACGACGCAGCCCTCACAGCTGTCGCAACTGTCGCAGTCGGCGCTGTCGTCAACACAGCTGCTGCTGCCCGCCGGCGCCCGGCTCCAGTACGACCTGCGCCAATGCATCGACAATCGATGTTCGGCTCCCGTGGATCGCAACCCGGTCTACTTCCCGCCCGCCGAGCGGCACAACTATTTCTTTGCCTGGGATGTCAATCGCGTCCCCGGAGCCACCGCGATCCGCTGGCAGTTGCTCTACACCCCACTGGTGCCCGATGCCTTCGCACAGGTGTCCGAGCCTGCCGGCGCCGTGGCGAAGTCCGGCGTGCAATCGGGACACGCCGGCACAATCGAGATCGACCTGCGCAACCTGGCTCGAAGCCTGCAATTGACGCCCTTCGATCCAGAGAAGGCCGCGAAGCAGGCCGCCATGAAACTGCACTTGCCCGCAAAGCGGTCACAACGCAGCACTGCGTCGTCTCGCAACATGCGGGCCGGTTCGACGAGCGCGGCTGTCATCCCGCCGTCGCGCCTGTACATTCGCGTCCTGCCGCTGCGATCGGCGGCGGATCCGACACCGGTCGGGCGGTCTTCGAATGCCATCGAACTCATCTACGGGAGCGCACCGACACTGCAGTCGTTTCCCCGCTCCCACCTGAAGCCCGGGCCGGCGATCGAGATCGGGGACTTTCGCTGGAATCCCCAGATCGACATCGACAAGTGGCCCAGGGGCTGCGAGGACATTCCAAGCGACTCCGACGAAAGCCTCTGGGATGTCGTCAGCGAAGCCGTGGCGAGCGCATGGAACTGGTTCGCGACGGCCTATCAGGATATCCAGAATACCGTGGTCGACGTGGCCCACATGGTGCTGCCGATTGTGCCGAAGGAGGTACTGAGCGTCGCGCTCCAGTCGGCGATGGCGGCGGCGGGCCTGCCGCCGAGCATTCCCAATCTGGATCGGCTGATGAACGAGGGCGCGGATTACCTCGGCAATGCGCTCGCGAGCCAGATTCCAGTGCCGGCGGCGGGGGCGCTCGGCCGCATGACGCAGGAGGCGTTCGAGGCCGAGGCACGCGCCGCTGCGAAGAAGGCGATACTCGCCGGCGCCGAACAGGCCCGTCGGGCGCTTTCGGGCGCGGGCGTGAAGTACTGCAGGCAATGGACCAGCCCGCCGTGGTTCACGATCACGGTCCGCAACAGCGGCCGCGAAGATCTTCGCGACATCCACATCGGCGTGCAGGATTCGGCCGGGCTCTTCAAGGACCTGGGTTTCGTGGTGCCGCTCCTCAGGAAGGGCGAGAAACTGCGGGTGCCCGTCAATCTGATGGACCGCTCGCACATGAATGTTCATGTGACGCAGCACACGCAACTACCCACCTACGACGAAGCCAAGGCAGAGGGTGAGTGGTGGAACCGGGCGCGGAAGACGCGCACCTCGTTCATGTTTTCGGCGCCGGGCGACTCGCTGTGCATCGATGCCGCGCAGACTCGCTGCGAACCCGGGCCGTCGATTCAGCGCTACCGATCCGCGCGGAAGGTCTGGGTCACTGAAGGGTATGTGCACCGGACGCGAGCCTGAAGCGCGACCGCACCTTGGGGCGCGATCGCGGCGATGAAAGCGGCGTGGTACGAGAAGCAGGGGCCTGCCGATCGCGTGTTCGTGGTGGGCGACATGCCGGAGCCCGAGCCCGGCCCGGGCGAGGTTCGCATCCGCGTCGCAGCGTCCGGTATCAACCCGGGTGACCTGAAGAAGCGCGTCGACGCTTTCGGCTACGGCATGGTGTACCCGCGCGTGATCCCGCACAGCGATGGGGCCGGAATCATCGACCGCGTGGGCGCAGGCGTGCCAGCGTCGCGGATCGGGGAGCGCGTGTGGTGTTACGGCGCGCAGAGCGACCGGCCGTTCGGCACCGCCGCCGAGTATGTCGCCCTCCCCTCCGCCCAGGCCGTGCCGCTGCCTGATCATGTGCCGTTTGAGCAGGGCGCCTGCCTCGGGATCCCCGGCATCACCGCCCATCGCTGCGTTCACGCGGCGGGGCCGGTCGAGGACCGCATGGTGCTGGTGCAGGGCGGAGCCGGGGCGGTGGGTCTCTGCGCCATACAACTGGCCCGCCGGGCTGGAGCCCGAGTTCTCGCGACCGTGCGTTCGGACCATGACGAGGGAGTGGCGTCACGGGCTGGTGCGCACGAGGTCGTCCGTACCGACGGCGCCGCGGCCGACGAGATCGTGAGCCGGATCCGCACGCTCGCCCCCGAGGGGGTGGCACACATCGTCGAGGTGGCGTTCGACGCAAACGTCGACATCGACACCGAACTCCTCGCGCTCGGCGGCTCGCTCGCAACCTATGCGACCGGAAAGCCTCGGCCGCCGATTCCGTTCTGGGATCTGCTCTTCAAGAATATCCGCGTGTACTTCCTCGGCAGCGACGACTTTCCGGCCGAGGCGAAGGCCGCTGCTGCCGGCGACCTGAATGCGGCGCTCGTGAGCGGTTGGTCGGGCTTCGAGATCGGCCATCGATTCCCGCTACCCGCCATTGCCGAGGCACACCAGCACCTCGAAGAGAAACGAGGCACGGGTCGAGTCGTCTTGCTGGTGCCGGGACATCCGGACAGCACCGCTCAATAGTCAGAGGTTGACCGTCACCGGCAGTCGTGTCCTTGGTCGCGACCGGACCCGACCATTTATCATTGACCGCGGAGGTGCCCATGCACGGCGGTGGTCTCGAACTCGCTCTGGTGTTCCTGCTCGCGGGCGTGGTCGCGGTACCGGTGTTCAAGCACTTCGGGCTCGGCGCGGTGCTCGCCTACCTGGTCGCGGGCGTGCTCCTCGGGCCGCATGCGCTGCGGCTGGTGCGCGATCCGGAACCAGTACTTGCGGCCAGCGAGATCGGCGTCGTGATGCTGCTGTTCGTCATCGGCCTCGAGCTGTCGCTGCCACGCCTGCGAGTGATGAAGCGGCCGGTGTTCGAAGTCGGCGGACTGCAGGTCCTGGCGTCCGGCGCGGCGCTCGGCCTGCTCGCGCACGCCTTCGGTCTGGCGTGGCCCGCAGCGCTGGTGGTCGGCGTTGGCCTCGCGTTGTCTTCCACCGCAGTCGGGCTGCAGCTGCTGGCGGAGCGCGGCGAACTCAACAGCGACCACGGTCGCCTCGGCTTCGCGATCCTGCTGTTCCAGGACCTCG
Source organism: Steroidobacteraceae bacterium (assembly GCA_019187185.1). Classification (GTDB taxonomy): domain Bacteria; phylum Pseudomonadota; class Gammaproteobacteria; order Steroidobacterales; family Steroidobacteraceae; genus CADEFQ01. The sequence continues at coordinate 217,356 of JABAQU010000020.1, forward strand.
CCGCGATCCCGCTGCTGGCGGCGATTCCGCTGCTCGCGCATGCCATGCCGCATGCCGATGCGTCGCCTTGGCTGGCTTTCGCCAAGGCGATCGGCGCGATTGCCGTGCTGGTGCTGGGCGGGCGATTGCTGTTGCGCCACCTGTTCCGCGTCATCGCGCGCACCAACATGCCCGAGGTATTCACGGCGGCCTCGTTGCTGGTGGTGCTGGGCAGCGCGTGGCTGATGCAGGCCGCGGGCCTGTCTGCCGGCCTCGGCGCCTTCCTCGCCGGTGTGCTGCTCGCGGAATCCGAGTTCCGCCACGCCCTCGAGTCGCAGATCCAGCCGTTCGAGGGCCTGCTGCTCGGCCTGTTCTTCATGGCCGTGGGCATGAGCCTCGACCTGCGGCGCGTCGCCGCGGAGCCGGCGACGATCGCGATCGGCGTCCTCCTGCTGATCACGGTGAAGTTCGCGCTGCTGTTTGCGCTCGGGCAGCGCCCGGGGAAGCTCGACTGGCGCGGTGCGCTCAGGCTTGGTGCCGTGCTCGCGGTCGGCGGCGAGTTCTCGTTCGTGGCGTTCAATGAAGCGCTGAAATCCAGGCTGATCGACACGATGATGCACGACCGTCTCAACGCCATCGTCGGTCTGTCGATGGCGCTGACGCCGTTGCTGCTGATTGCGATCACGCGCCTGCTCGCACTCGACAGGCCGAAGCGCCCGGCACGCGCCTTCGACGAGATCCCCGATGAGCACCCACAGGTGCTGATCGCCGGCTTCGGCCGCTTCGGCCAAATCATCGCGCGCATGCTGTTTGCACAGCGCATCCGATTCGTCGCCATCGACCCGGACGTGGAGCAGGTCGACTTCTTCCGCCGCTTCGGCAACCCGATCTACTACGGCGATCCTTCCAAGCCCAGTCTGTTGCGCGCGGCCGGTGCGGCAAAGATCAAGGTGTTCGTGATCGCGGTCGACGACGTGGATGCGAGCCTGCGCATCACCCGCCTGATCCGCCGCCAGTACCCGCAGGCCAAGGTGTTCGTGCGTGCACGCGACCGTCGCCATGCGTGGCAGTTGATGGACTTCGGGGTACAGCCGCTGCGTGAAACCTTCGGCACCAGCCTCGAGATGGGCCGCGACGTGATGATCGCGCTCGGCGTGCCGCCCGACGTCGCCAACGACCGCGCCCGCCGCTTCCGCGAACTCGACGAACGCCTGCTGGAGGCGCAATACCTCGTTTACGGCGACGAGGACGCATTGCTGCAAACTAATGCCGACGCGCGCAAGGAACTGGAACAGCTGTTCGCCGCGGAGCTCGGCGAAGGCACCTTCGGCGAGGTGGCGAAGAAGCAGGACGCGGCGGCGCCGGGAAGTTGAGGCGTTGCGTTCGCGCGCGGTCGATACGCTGCGGGCCCGCGCCGGCCGGAACCTGCTATCGCTTCTCGCCCGGAGGGTGTTCCGCCAGCCAGCGCATCGCGCGCTGCACGCGCGTACGCCCGCTCGGGTGGTCGAAGAAGATGATTTCCTCGATACGCCCCGGCTCGAGTTTGCGGTAGCTCGCGAGGCGGATCGCCACGCTCGCAAATCCCTGCGGCTCGTTCGCCGCCTCGAGGCCGAACGCGTCCGCCTGGTTCTCCGCGACCCGGACGATCGAGTTCGAGAGCGGCGTGAGCAGCAGCATGACCACCGCGAAAATCGCCATTGCGAGCGGCAAGCCCGCAGGATCGGCGAGATCGCGCACGCCCCAGCGCTGACCGCGCCGCGCGCGCAGCATGCCGAACAGGCGATTGACGACGAAAAAGCCGATGCCGAGCACGAGTGCGGTCGCGAGCGGCAGCCACAGCGAGTGGTGCAGCACGTAGTGGCCCATCTCGTGCGCCATGACAGCGCGGATTTCGGGCGGCGAGGTCTCGTTCAGCAGGTTGTCGTTGAGCGCAATGCGGGTCGTGCCGGCGAGGCCCGAGACGTTCGCGCTGATGCGTTTGGTCTGCTTCGAGGCGTCATACCAGTAGACGTCGTCGGCCGGGATCCCGTTCTCGTGCGCGAGCGCGAGGATCGAGTCGCGCAATGGGCCCTTGGGCAACGGCTTGTAGTCGTTGAACAGCGGCGCGATGAACACCGGGTATATGAGGATCATGAACAGCAGCAGCAGCGCACTGGCGCCCGTCGCCCAGTACACCCAGCTCTCGCGCACGCGGCGGATGATGGCGTACAGCACGGCGATCGAGATCGAGCCGAGCGCAACGCCGAGCGCGAGCGAGATCGCCTGTTCGCCGAGGAAGGCGCCGAGCGTCTGGTTGGACATGCCGTACTGGTGCTCACGAAAGAAATCCACGTACAGTGTCCACGGCAGACCGAGGATGCCGATCGCGAGCATGAAGAGCGCGCCGTAGAGCAGCGTCTGGCGAAAAGGCTTGCGCGCACACCGCTCGGAGAAATCCCGCATCCGCGCGGAAAGACGCGTCGCGAGCAGGATCCACGCGATCGCGACTGTGACCAGCGCGCTCCAGCCATCGATCCAGTAGCCGCCCTCGAAATAGGCGTCAGACTGCTCGCGCTTCGCGGCCGGGATGGTCGCGATCCAGGCGTCGGTCGCCTTCGCGACGTCGAATCCCGGACGCCACTCGGCGCCTGCGGGCACTCTCAGCGGTACAGCGGCAATGTCTGTCATCGTGACCCCCACATCCGCACTCATGGTGCATCGGGTGCAGTGCAAAAAGCGAATGCCTGAACGCGCCCCGATCTCGCCACCCCGGCCGGTTCATCGCATTCGCGCGGACACCCTGCTTGCACCCCGACAGGGTGCCTCGTACCCTCGGCAGCCATGAAAAACCCCATCCGTGCCCTGACCCTCCTCTCCGCCAGTGCCCTATGCTGTGTGACCGCGGCCACCGCCCAGGACACTCCGCGCGTCACGCCGATGACGCCGGACGTCGTCGACAAATACGAGCAAGTGCTGCCCTCGGCCGATTTCATCCGCCGCGAGGCGATGATCCCGATGCGCGACGGCGTCAAGCTCTACACCACCATCGTGATGAAGAAGGGGACGCGCGATGCGCCCATCCTCCTCTCGCGCACACCCTACGATGCGTACGACGCGACGCACCGCATCCCGAGCCAGCGGATCGTCGACATCGTCGATGCGATGGATATCGAGTTCGTCGAAGACCACTACATCCGCGTCACACAGGACATCCGCGGCCTGCATCGCTCCGAGGGCGAGTACATCATGAATCGGCCCGTCGTCGGGCCGCTGAACCACACGGGCATCGACGAATCGACGGACGCGTACGACACGATCGAGTGGCTCGTGAAGAACATTCCCGAATCGAACGGCAATGTCGGCATCATCGGCTCGTCGTACCTCGGCTTCACGGCGCTCGCGGCGTTGATCAAGCCACACCCGGCGCTCAAGGCCGCCGTGCCCGAGAGCCCGATGGTCGACGGCTGGATGGGCGACGACTGGTTCCACAACGGCGCATTCAGGGTGAGCTCGCTCGACTATGCCGTGGGCCAATCGACCCACAAGGCCGACGGCAGCGGCGTGTTTGCGCTCGGCGGGGGCGACGACTACACGCGCTACCTCGAAGCCGGATCGGTCGGCGATTTCGTCAAGATGTTGGGCATCGGCCACTACCCGGGCGTACGCAAGTTCCTCGAAAACCCGGCGTACACGACATTCTGGTCACTGCAGGCGGTCGACCAGTGGCTCGCAGCCGAACCACTCAAGGTTCCGACGATGATCGAGGTGGGCCAGTGGGATCAGGAAGACAGCTACGGCGGCCCCGCCGTGTATCGCGCGCTGGAGCCCAAGGACAAGAACAACGACAAGGTGTCGCTCGTCATCGGCCCGTGGCGGCACTCGGGCGCGAACCACTACGGCTATGACCTCGGCGCGCTCACCTTCACCGGCGACACGGCGCGCGAGTGGCGCGTGAAGTACGTCAAGCCGTTCTTCGACCATTGGCTGAAGGGCGGCCCGGACCCGCACACGCCACCGGTCCTCACCTACGCCACCGGCATCAACCAGTGGGAAGTGTCGCAGCACTGGCCGGTGGGCAAGCCGACGCCCGTCTATCTCGCGGCGAACGGTGTGGCGACGTTCGACAAACCGGCGACCGCCGGCCGCTACGATTACGTTAGCGACCCCGCGCATCCGGTCCCCTTCATTCCGCGCCCGATCGACATGAACGATCCGCTGCAGTGGAAGCCGTGGCTGGTGCACGATCAGCGCTTCGTCTCGGGCCGCCCGGACGTCGCGAGCTGGCAGTCCGCACCGCTCGAGAAGCCGGTACACATCATGGGCGCGCCTGCGGTCGAACTGTTCGCTGCAACGAGCGGCACGGACAGCGACTGGGTGGTGAAGCTCATCGATGTGTACCCCAACGACGTGCCCGAGCCCGCCGCGCAGGGCAGCAAGCCCTCGATGGCCGGCTACGAACTGCCGATCGGCATCGAGATCTTCCGCGGCCGCCATTTCAGGAGCTTTGCGCAACCGGCGCCGCTCACGCCGGGCAAGGTGGAGCACTATCAGTGGACGCTGCCCAACGTGAACCACGTGTTCCTGCCGGGCCACCGCATCATGGTGCAGGTGCAATCGACCCTGTTCCCGCTCTACGACCGCAACCCGCAGACTTACGTCGACAACATCATGTACGCGAAACCGGATGACTACAGAAAGGCGACGCAGAGCATCGCCTTCGGTGGCGCTCAGGCGAGCGCCGTGGTTCTGCCGGTGGTGCCGTAGCGCTCGGAAGAGCAGGACCTCGACTCCCAGCCCCTTCGCAGCCGGTCGCACGCGCTGATCGAGGCTCAGGTGCCGCGGGCCGGCAACCGCGGTGCGCTCGTCAGACGCGACGATGAGGTCGGCATCGGCCAGCAGGCGGCGCACCGCGGGCGATGTCGGCTCGTCGAGGAGCCATGCCAGCACCGCACTCGACTCCGCGACCAGTACACGCTCCCCCAGCCGCACGCGACGCAGATATTCTCTCAGCTTGCTCTTGAGCTCGCGGGCACCAACGGTTTGCATATAGGCCCTTGTAGCTACACGACGCTGCATTGTCCATCATGACTGGGAGGCCTTATCCGAGAGCCTCCCCGCCCACCCCCTGATAGGCGAGACTCTTTGCCGCCGAATTACAGGCCCTCGAGCAGGGCCATTGTGTGCGTATCGAGCTTGCCACCGAAATACTTCTCCAGCGCACGCACGAAGTCATCTTCGGCGGGTGCGGCGATGCGAAACAGCGTCAGGCAGGAGTGCAGCTTGAGTGCATCGACACCCCCGAAGATGTCCTGTGCGTCGGACCCGGAAAGCTTCAGCAGGACATCGACGCACTCGCGCAGACGCTGGCCGAGGATGGGATCGGCGAGATAGGCCCGCGCCTCGTCGAGCGAGGAGATCGAGTAGAACTGCGCGGTGTCGCTGCGGCCCAGCCCGCGCAATTGCGGGAATACGTACCACATCCAGTGCGACCGCTTCTGGCCGGCCCGCAACTCGCGCAGCGCCGTCGCATAGTTGTGTTCCTGCGCCTCGAGGAAGCGCCAGAGGTTGTGCGGATCATCCATCGCTTTCGCCCCGCAGCCGGGCATGGTCACCGCAGCCCCGCGGGCTCGTGGTTCGCATCGAAATGATGCCGAGTGCCGAACGCCCGTCGGGCCGCTTCGTCGGGTCGAGAGGCGCGGCACGCCGCGTCATGGCCGCGGCCTGGGGCGAGGTCGGCGGTTCTGCACTGGGCATGTCGGTGATTCCGCTCCGCGCAGCAGGTCGAGGCTCGAGATTATGCCGCAATGATCATCCGGTCTTGCCAATAATTAAATAATGCATTAATTTATATCAATGGCTGCCGCACGCAGACAGAACCCGGGCCGCCGCGCGCGTACGGTGGGCCGGCCGCGTGCCGGCAAGGCCGACGTGCGCGCGAACCTGATCGATGCCGCGATCGGCCAATTCATCCGCGTCGGCATCCGCGCCACGTCGTTGCGGGTGGTGGCCGAAGCGGCGGGCGTGACTCCGGCCATGCTCCACTACTACTTCGGCGACAAGCAGCAGTTGATCCTGGCGGTGGTCGAGGAACGGTTGCTGCCGGCACTCGCGCCGATGCGCGCAGGTGTCGCGGCAGCCGACGGCAGCCCCGACGAACTGGCGGACCTCTTCGTGAACGGCATCGGCGCCGTGGTCGCGGCGCATCCGTGGCTGCCCGCGCTGTGGGTCCGCGAGGTGCTGTGCGAAGGCGGCGCGCTTCGCGAGCACATGTTCAGGCACGCCATCCCGCAAGTGCCGCAACTGCTGGCGCAGCGCTTTGCGACCGCCCAGGCGCAGGGACGACTCGCTCCCGACCTCGACCCGCGGCTGTTGGTGGTCTCGCTCGTCGGCCTCACGCTGTTCCCGGCTGCCGGCGCACCGATCTGGCGGCAGATGTTCGAGGCCGATGACCTCGACGAAGACGCCCTGCGCAGGCATACGCTCGCCCTGCTCGCTCACGGCATGGGAGCGCGTCGCCGGGGGCGTCGCAGTGCCCGGAGGAGACCCCGATGACGTTCTTGTTTCGTGCTGTCGGTATCGCGCCCATGCTGGTGGCGGGCAGCATCGCACTGTGCGCCTGCTCGAAGGCGCCGCCGCGGGCGCTCGGTACGCTGGAGTACGACCGCATCACGCTGCCGGCGCCGGCCGCCGAACGCATCGTCGCGATCGGCGTGCACGATGGCGAGCGTGTGAAGGCCGGGCAGATGCTGGTGCGCCTCGACCCGACACGCACGCGCGCGGAATTGGCAGCGGCCGAGGCCGAGGCACAGCGGCAACGCGAGCAATTGCGGGAACTCGAAGCGGGTCCACGCAAGGAGAGCATCGCCGCAGCACGCGCGAACCTTGCGGCAGCCGAGGCCGATGCGCGCGAGGCACGTGCGCAATACGACCGCCTGAAGCCGATGGCTGTTAACGGTTATGTCTCGGCCTCCGACCTCGATCGCGCGCGCGCCGCTGTCGGCAGCGCGGACGGCAGAACAGATGCGGCGCGCGCGACGCTCGAAGAGTTGCTGCACGGCACACGCCGGGAACAGGTGATGCAGGCCGAGGCGGCGCTCGCTGCGTCGGAAGCGCAGGCGAAAGTGCAGCAGGTGCTGCTCGGAAAGCTCGACCTCGTCGCGCCGCGCGACGGCGTCGTCGACAGCATCCCCTACAAGCTCGGCGACCAGGCGCCGGTCGGTGCACCGCTCGCGATCCTCCTCGTGGGCGATGCACCATACGCGCGAGTCTACGTTCCTGAACCCATGCGCGCGAATGTGCGCGTGGGCGACAGCGTGCGTGTCCTCGTGGACGGCCATCCGCAACCCCTCGCCGGCCGCATCCGGCTGGTCCGCAGCGAGCCGGTCTTCACGCCCTACTACGCATTGACCGGCGAGGATGCCGCGCGCCTGAGTTACGTCGCCGAAGTGACGCTGGGCAAGGATGCCGCGCAGCTGCCGGCCGGATTGCCGCTGCATGTCGAGCTGGCCAGTGCGCCGCCATGATCGATCTGCCGCCGGCTGAAGCCGATTGCGCCATTCGAGCGCGCGGCCTGCGCAAGCTCTTCGGCACGCTGGCCGCTGTCGATGGCATCGACCTCAATGTGCCGTCAAGGCACGTCTATGGCTTTCTCGGCCCCAACGGTTCCGGCAAGACCACGACGATCCGGATGCTGTGTGGCCTCCTGACACCGAGTGCGGGCACAGTCGAGGTGCTGGGGCTCAGCATTCCGGCGCAGGCCGAAGCCTTGCGCAGCCGCATCGGCTACATGACGCAGCGGTTCTCGCTGTTCGAAGACCTGAGCGTGAGCGAAAACCTGGAATTCCTCGCCGCGGTGCACGGCGTGCCGAAGGCGAAGACGCGAGCCCGCATCGAGGAACTGATCGAGCGCTTCCGGTTCGGTGATCGCCGGCAACAGCTGGCCGGCACCCTGAGCGGCGGCCAGAAGCAACGCCTCGCGCTCGCCGGCGCGATCATCCACGATCCGCAGCTCCTCTTTCTCGACGAACCGACGAGCGCGGTCGACCCCGAATCGCGCCGCGATTTCTGGGAGACGCTCTTCGAGCTGGCCGACTCCGGAACGACGCTCCTCGTATCGACGCACCTGATGGACGAGGCCGAGCGCTGTCACCGGCTCGCGATCCTCGACCGCGGCCGGCTGGTCGCCGACGGCACCCCGGCCGAACTGACGGGCGCACTGCGCGGACGCACGCTGACCATCGAGACGGGTACACCGCGGCGGGTGCAAAGGGCACTCGCCGGCCTGCCAGGGGTGGCGGGCGCAGCACAGGTCGGCAATGCCCTGCGCGTCCTGATCGAGCCGGGCATCGGGGATGCGCGCACGCAGGTCGAGGCGGCCATCCTCCAGGCGGGGCTGCACGCAGAAGTCGCCGAAACCGCGCCGAATCTCGAAGACGTGTTCGTCGCCGCCACCCGCGGTGGCGGCATACGTGCGGAGCGCGCGGCATGAGCGGGCGGCGGCTGTGGGCGATCATGCTGAAAGAGCTGCGGCAGATGAGTCGCGACCGCGTCACACTCGGAATGATCATCGGCGTCCCGGTGATGCAGCTCATATTGTTCGGCTACGCCATCAACTTCACGCTGCGCAATCTCGACGCCGGCATCGCCGATCAGGCGCAGACTTCCGCGTCGCGGGCACTCGTGATGGACATGCTGGCGACCGGCGTCATCCGGCCGGTGCTGGTCGCGGATACGCCGCATCAACTGATGGCAGCGATGCGGCGCGGCCGCATCAGTGTGGGCGTCGTCATACCCCCAGATTTCGAACAGCGCCGCAGCGACGGCCGGCCGATCGCGCAGATCCTGGTGGACGGCAGCGACACCGTAGTGCAGGGCGCCGCGACGCAACTGGCGCAGGTGCCCGTCGACAGCAGCGCACCGGACACTCGCGCGCCGCATCGCAGCACACCGTCGTCAGGGCCGATCAGTGTGGTGAGTTTCTACAACCCGTATCGCATCACGGCCATCAATGTCGTGCCGGGCCTCATCGGCATCATCCTCACGATGACCATGGTGATGTTCACCTCGATCGCGATCGTGCGCGAGCGCGAACGCGGCAACATGGAATTGCTGATCGCGACGCCACTGACACGCAGCGAGCTCATGATCGGCAAAGTGTTGCCGTATGCGGCGATCGGCCTTCTCCAGACCACGCTCGTGCTGCTGCTCGGCCTGTGGCTGTTCCAGGTGCCGATTCGCGGCAGCCTGTTCGGCGTCTACGCCGCGGCCGTGCTGCTGATTCTTGCGAACCTCGCGCTCGGACTGATGATCTCGACACGGGCGCAATCGCAATTCCAGTCGATGCAGATGACCGTCTTCATCCTGTTGCCGTCGATCCTGATGTCGGGGTTCGTGTTCCCCTACTCCGGCATGCCGGTGGTCGCGCAATGGCTGGCGGAGGTGCTGCCGCTCACGCACTTCATGCGCCTGATCCGTGGCGTGATGTTGCGCGGCGCCGGCCTCGGAGAACTGTGGATCGAGGTGCTGGTGCTGATCGCCTTCATCGTGGGGATGATGGCGGTCGCGATCGCGCGTTACCGCAAGCGGCTCGACTAGCGCGGGCGGGGGCCAGACAGAGCGACGGGCGACGCTCAGCGAATCCAGTGAATCTTTCCGTGTAGCGCAGGTGAACTGCCTTCGCAATGCTGCTCGAAGCGCAGATCGATGGAGGAAACTGTCCCCGCGGTGTACGTGACGCTGTCGATGACGAACCAGCCTGTGAGCGTGTTGCAGGCGCGCCCGTTACCAATCCAGCTCATGCCGCCCTTCACCGGGTTGTGGAAGGGATACTGATAAAGACCTCCGTAGTAACCAGGTTGCAGGGAGGTGTCAGGAATTTTGTGTGCGAGCCGGTTGGGAGGTGTCAGGAATTTTGTGTGCGAGCCGGTTGATGACATCACTCGCTCAGCACAAATCGCTCTTCGAACTGGATGGCCAGTTGCGCCTTGGCAGCATGCCATGAGATCGGCGGACTCTTCCAGCGCTCGGTGATATGACGCAGCGCGAGCCAGATCAGTTTGATCGCCGCCTGATCGCTCGGGAAATGCCCCTTGTTGCGAACCGCCTTACGCACCGAGGCATTCAGCGACTCGATGGCGTTGGTTGTGTAGATGATCTTGCGCACTTCCGGCGCGAAGGCAAAAAACGGCGTCACTGCCTCCCAGTTACGCCGCCAGCTCTGCGCGATCGCAGGGTATTTTCGACCCCAGACGCCCTGGTCGAACGCCTCCAGCGCCGCGGCGGCCGCCGCGGCGCTGGAGGCGCGGTAGACGGGCTTGAGCGCCCCTGCGATGAGCTTGCGCTCCTTCCAGGACGCAAAGCCCATCGAGTAACGGATCAGGTGCACGATGCAGGTCTGCACGAGGGTGTCGGGAAAGACGCTGGTGATCGCCTCCGGGAAGCCCTTGAGCCCGTCGACCACGGCGATCAGGATGTCTTGGGTGCCGCGGCCTTTGAGCTCGTTCATCACCCGCAGCCAGAACTTGGCCCCTTCGGTGTGTTCGATCCACAGCCCCAGCACCTCCTTGTGGCCCGAGGCGCGGACGCCGATGGCCAGATACACGGCCTTGCTCTTCACCAGCCCTTCGTCGCGGATCTTTACCCGCAGGGCATCGAAGAACACGATCGCGTAGCTCGACTCGAGCGGCCGGCTTTGCCAGGCGGTCACTTCGTCGATGACCGCATCGGTGACGGCCGACACGAGATCCGGGGAGATCTCCAGGCCGTAGAGCTCGCGGACGTGGGCCTGAATATCCCGGGTGCTCAGCCCGCGGGCGTAGAGCGCGATGATCTTGTCGTCGAAGCCGGGAAAACGCCGGCGGTACTTGGCAATCAGCGCCGGGTCAAAGCGGCCGTGTCGATCGCGGGGAATCGACAGCTCCATCGCCCCCTCGGGCGTCAAGACCGTCTTGGCGCTGCTACCGTCACGATGGTTGCCCGCCTCGACCTGCTCGGGCTGCTCGAGGTGGACGTCCATCTCGGCATTGAGCATGCGTTCGGCGAGCGCCTTCTTCAGCTCCCCGATCAACCCGCCGGAATCCAGCACGCTCTTCGGGTCACGTCCGGCCAGCAATTGATCGAGCAGCTCCGCGGAAAACTTCTCCCCTCTCGTGGTCGCCATACCTCCTCCTCGCCCTCGCGGGCAGTGTATGGCTCAACACACAAAATTTCCGACACTCTCCGGATCCGAGCCACCACCACCTCCTCCACCGCAGGAAGCAAGCGCAAAGAGGCCGATGAGCGAAAGCAGCCGACTCTTCATCGGCACAACCGCACGAAATACGCACTGTAAAGAAGCGCGGTGTGCATGCCGATGCAGCCCAGACAGGTGTACGAGCCCAGTACTTATGACCATCGCCTTCAATGCAGAGCGGATGGGTCTGCCCCCTCTTCTCATTGTTTCAATTGCGGCAGTTCTTCGGGAAGATGCTACTCGTAGGCAGACGAGTCAACAGGCTCCGGGACCGCGAATCTCTGCGCCTGGCACGCCTTCAGTCATCGAACGCAGGCTGCAGTCGCGCGGTGCGCGTCGGCGCGCGAGCGACCAGGGACTGGAATGCCGCCTGGCCGTGTAATGGAGACAAGCGGCGGTCGATCGAGATCCACCAGATACCGGGCTGGAACCGGACCGCCGGATTGGCGAGCAATACCAGCGCGTGCTGCTTGTCGCCTCGCAATGCGAGCACAGTCCCCTGCAGATAATCGAGCCCGCCCGAGCTCATGCCGTCGCGCTTCCATTGCACCAGCAAAGCCTCCGCTTCCTGAAGCAGTGCCTGTCCCTGCGCGGTATCGCCCGCCTCGAGTGCGGCCGCGGCCCAGTCGACGAGGCCGCAGCGCCCCACCAGCCCTTCCCAACGATCACGCAGGATCGCAGCACCGGCATCTCCGATTCGTGCGTACGCACCGAGGGCGTCCGCCGACCGGCCTGACTGCAATGCGCGCCGCGCTCCAATGACGAGACGCACGGCGTCAACCTGATCTTGACCCGTCGCCGATGAGAATACCCGCGTCGCCCTTGAGTGCGCCTGCGTCGCCAGTTCCCACTCCAGTCGGGCGGATTGCACGTCGATGCCGAATGGATTGATCTGCTCCGCGTGGCGCAAGGCTTCGTCCGCGCCCCTCACGTCGCCCAACTGCAGCAGCAACCCGGCGTATTGGGTGAAGAACCCGGCGGCATTGCCGAGTTCGGATGCCCGCTCGGCTGCACGCTGGTAGTAACCCAGCGCTTCGCGCAGATTGCCTAGCAGGTGGTTGGCCATGCCGGCAGCCCAGATGCCGTTCGCGAAGCCGGGATTGAGATGCAGGTTCTGTTCCGCCACCCTCCGCGCCTCGGGCAGTCGTCCCGAGGCCTGCAGCGCAAGGAACAGGTTGGTTGCGACGATTCCGGACAAGGGCTCAATCTCATGCGCGCGCTCGAATGCAGCGAGCGCACGCTGCATGTTTCCTTGCTGATACATCAATCGGCCTAGCCACATGTGTCCCTGGGTGTAGTTCGGGCGCAGCGACGTAGCGCGCCGAAATGCCGCGGCGGCCTCGTCCGACGAACCGTTGTACAGGTCGATGAGGCCGCGCGCTCCGTGCGCTTCGGCGAGCTCCGGATCGAGTGCCAGCGCGAGCCGCGCTTCGGGCTCGGCGGCCTTCGTGGCTTCGTCGAGCGGCTGGGATCCGAAGTCCACTTGCAACATGTGGAGGATCGCAAGACCCGCATGCGCCAGAGCGAACTGTGAATCGACCGCGGCCGCCTGCTGCAGATAGTCGATGCCCTGCTCGAGCCCGCCCGGAGTATTCGCGAGCGAGTAGTAACGGCCCTCGAGGTACAGGCGGTACGCCTCGGGACGGGGCGCAGAATTTCCGGTGCCCCACGGGAACGCCGGTGTGGCAAGTTTCAGGCGCGACGCGAGATCGGCTGCGATTCGTCCGGGCAGCGTGCCAAGTGCGCCGTCGGCGACATCGTAAATCTGCTGGTAAAGCGTACGACCGTCGCGGACATCGAGCACATGGATGGCCACCGCAGTCCGGGCGTCACCGCGCCGCACGGTTCCGTCGAGCTCGTATCGAAGCGAGATCTCCGAGGCGGCCGCCTCGCCTTTCGCCCGCATCGCATGCAGTCGCGCCGCAGATGAACGCCCGAGCACTCGCAGGCCGTCGATGAGCGCAGTCGCGTTGATGACCTCTTCGGTCAGGCCTGCAGTCAGGTACTCCGGACTCGCGTCCTGTTCGACCGCAACGAAGGGGCTGACGAGCAGGACCGGCTCCTGCGGTATCGCCGCGTAACCCTCCGACGATCGCGCTTCTGCCGGTACACCGGACGGGCGGTCCGGGGACCGACCGCGCAGACTGATGAAGGCCACTGCCGCGACGACAACCACGGCGCAGGCCCCGACCAACGCGACGCGTACTGCCCGCCTGCGTGGCGCGGGGCTCGCAACGCCGGCCGCGGTAACACCCGATGCGACGGCTTCGAGCGGCGCGGGTGCGATCGTGAGGCGATATCCGCGCCTCGGCACCGTGTCGATCACACGTGCCGGCCCGCCGCGATCGGCGAACGCGCGCCTTATCTGGTAAACCGACTGCGAGATCACCGCGTCTGTGACCAGCGCGCGGCGCCACACCTCTCGGATGATGTCTTCGTGCGGGACGACATCGCCCGGGCGACTGGCCAGGTAGACCAGAAGCGCCATGGCACGAGGCTCGAGGCGCGACGCACCGGCGGGCCCTTCCACAACGCCCAACCGGGGCCGGACCTGGTACGCCCCTAGTGAAAATCCCGCCTGCAGTCGCTCGCTCATGCCTCTTCACCGGACCGTGCACGCGAGCGCACGTCAGGCAGTTATTAGCAGATTCGAGGGCGTCTGTGTCGCCGTCATGACGAAAACCGGCGAACAAACGCCGCAACTAGCGACGGCGGCAACCCGCAGCTGAAACCGCGAATGGCCCTTCCCTCGCAAGCCATTGACCTGGCTCGAATTCCCATTGTCCTGAAGTTTCCCTGAGGCGACCCTGAGGACCGCCGCGTCGCCCGGTGCTACGAGAGATCGAGATCGGGGGAGAGTTTCATGAGCAAGCGCGCCTGGGTGCCAATCGTCGGCCTGTTCGGGTTGCTGACGGCGGGCACGACCTTAGCCGCGCCGCAGCTGAGCATTTCCCCGATCGGCTATCAGATCACTCAGCTGCAGTCGGTGCCCGGTGCAACGCGCACCTTCGACCTCACCGCGCGTGCCGCTGTGATCAACCGCGGAGATCCCGCGCAGGCCGCCACCGCGAAACTCACGAGCAGCTCACCCAGCTTCGTCGTGCTGGACGGCGACCTCGCGTTCGGCGACGTGCCACGCACCCCGGTGCTGCGGCCCGTCCGCAGCCACGATACGTTCAAGCTGCGCATCGTGCTCCCGCCTCGCCGGGAACTGCTCGACTTCGTGCGCTCGATCAATGATTCATTACAATGGACTCTTTCGTGTCACAACTGTGGCAACAGCAATCGCCCGCCGCTCGCGGACGCCGGGCCGGACCAGACCGCGTACGTGGGCCAGCAGGTCACCATCGACGGCAGCGGCTCCTCTGACCCGGATGCGCAGGCACTGCAATACGCATGGACCTGGGTGAGCCGCCCCGCGGGCAGCACCGCCGCGCTCGCCGGCGCGAGCTCGGTGCAGGCGACGTTCACGCCCGACCGTGAAGGCGACTACCTGCTGCGGCTCATCGTCAACGACGGCCTGACCGACAGCGCGCCCGACACCGTGCAGGTCAGCACGCTAAACAGCGCGCCGGTTGCGAACGCGGGACCCGATCGCTCAGCCGTGACCGGCGAGGCACTGATGCTCGACGGCAGTGCTTCAAGCGACGTGGACGGCGATCCGCTCACCTACGCCTGGAGCATCGCCAGCGCACCGCCTGGCAGCACAGCCGACATCGCCGACGCATTGCAGGTTCAGGCGACGTTCACGCCGGACCTGCCGGGTGCGTACATCATCGAACTCGTCGTCGACGACGGCACGGTCTCGAGTGACGCCGACGCGCTGGTGATCTCCACCGCGGCGGGCAACTCACCGCCGGTCGCGAACGCCGGTCCAGACCAGAGTGCGCACGTCGGCGACACGACGCAGCTCGACGGATCGGGCTCCACGGACGCCGACGGCGACGCGCTCACCTTCAGCTGGTCGCTGAATGCGCGGCCCGCCCAGAGTGCGGCGGTCCTGCAGCAGGCCGACACCACGTCGCCATCGCTCTCCATCGACAAGCCGGGCACCTATGTCGCCCAGTTGATCGTGCGGGATGGCAAGGCCGACAGCGCGCCCGATACGGTGTCGGTCTCGACCATGAACAGCGCGCCCGTCGCACGGATCAGCGCACCGGCCACCGTCAAATGGCGCACGGACATCGCGCTCGACGGCAGTGGCTCCACGGATGCGGATGGCGACGCGCTCGCGTTCAGCTGGTCCATCCTCACGCGGCCGCAGGACAGTCAGGCTGCGCTGTCGGCCACACAAGCGCCGGCCACGGCATTCACCGCGGATCGGCCCGGCACGTACGTCGTGCAACTCGTCGTGAACGATGGTCAGGTCGATGGCGCACCCACGACCACTACCGTCAATGCGACTAACGAGCCGCCGGTGGCGACGGACGACACAGCGGGTACTGCGCAAGATGCGCCGGTCGACATCGCCGTGCTCGGCAACGACAGCGACGCCGACGGCGATGCGCTGTCGATCGCCTTGATCACGGTGCCCGCGCACGGCACGGCGGCGCACTCGGGCAATGCCATCCACTATTCGCCCGCAGCAGGGTTCACCGGCACGGACAGCTTCGGTTACAGCGCCACGGACGGCGCGTCTTATTCGTCGGCCACCGTGACTGTCACCGTGGCGCCGCTCGCGAACGAAATGCCGGTCGCCAACGCGGGCCCGGACCAGTCTGTGCCCGGCGGCTCCACGGTGCAGCTGGACGGCGCACTCTCCAGCGATCCTGACGGAGATGCGCTCGCGTACTCCTGGGTGCTGACGACCGTGCCCGCTCAGAGTGTCGCGACGCTTGCCGGTGCGAGCACCGCGACGCCT
This sequence comes from Steroidobacteraceae bacterium, assembly GCA_019187185.1. Taxonomy (GTDB): domain Bacteria; phylum Pseudomonadota; class Gammaproteobacteria; order Steroidobacterales; family Steroidobacteraceae; genus CADEFQ01. The sequence goes on from JABAQU010000020.1 coordinate 233,405, forward strand.
TCGTTCACCGCAGATCGCCGTGGCCTCTATCGCGCGACCCTGACCGTGAACGACGGGCGCGGAGGGAGCGCCTCGGACTTCGTCGACATCACGGCACAGAATCGCAACCCGCAGCCGACGGGCGACACCGGCACAACGGCGGCCGGCACGGCCGTCACGATCGACGTGCTCGCCAACGACACCGATCCCGACGGCGACGTACTTTCGCTTGCGAGTGTCACGCAGCCGGCGAATGGAATGGCAGCCATCGCCGGAGCATCCGTCACGTTCACGCCCGCCACCGGGTTCAACGGCACGACAACTTTCGCCTACACGGTGAACGACGGACATGGCGGCAGCGGCACGGCCGCCGTTACGGTGACCGTGTCGGGAGAACCGGGGGAGTTCACCTTCACGCTTTCGAGCACTACGGCTTCAGGCGTCGCCGGCTCGCGCATCCAGGTGCCGTTCCGGATCGTGCGAAATGCCGGCACGACGGGCGACATCGGTGTGGCCCTGACGGGCACGGTCGACGGCGTTTCGTCGACCGGTGCGATTGTCCCCGATGGCCTCGCCGATGGGATCCTCCTCATCGCCATCGCCGCGAACGTCGTCCCCGGTACCCTGCAACTGCAGCTGTCCGCCTCGTCCGGTAGCGTCGTACATACTGCGACGCTTGCATTGCAGGTCGGTTCGCCTCAGCCGTCTTCCCTCGACCTGATCCGCGCCGCGATGCTTGCCGGCACGCTCGACCGGCCGACTTCCCTCCTCTACCGCGCATACGCGCTCGCCGGAGATGCGCGGCTGCCCGCGGAATACCGAGGCTCCGGAAGCGCGGAGGAAGATACGGGGCTGCTCGCCGAGATCGGCGAGTTCTGGCCTACGTTGACTGCCGCGCAGCGCGCGCAGCTCGAGCCGTTCACTTTGAGGCCGGCCAATCCAAACAGCTGGTACGGGCAGCTCCTCGCCGCGCTCCCGCCGGCCGCAGCGCCAGCCGGCAACGCGGCGCGAGACGGCCGGGGTGCGACGCGAGTTCGTTCAACCCTGCGCCGCGGCGCGACGACGCTGGACGTGGGCGATCCGGTGCTGCCGTCGAGCTGCGGCGAGGACACGACTCCGTCGAATGGATGGATCTCCCGACTCGGTGCCTCGGGCGGGTTTCGAGTCTGGGCGCATTGCGTCGCGCAGGATCCGCGCGCGGCGGAGATCGTTGTGAACCATGCGATCGAGGTGTACGACGTGCTGTGGGGGCCAATGACATCGGACATGGGATCGGCCCGATCCGACGTCCCGGCCAACACGCCGATCAACCCCGCCGACGGCGTGGGCGATGCGTCCATCGACATCTACATTCTGTTCCCCGGCGACGTCGTGTCGCGGCTGGGTGATAGCCAAGGGGGCGTCCAGCATGCCTACGGTTGGGCACAGACCTGGAACGAGGTCGGCGGCCGATCGAGCGGCTACATCACCGTTCCCGTGACGACGCTCCTCATGCCCCAGTTCCAGATCGTCGCGGCCCATGAGTTGTTCCATGTCCTGCAGTTCGCGCATAACTACCAGTTGGCGATCGGCGCCGTCCCGACCGGACTGGGCGGCATTCCCAATGCCCCACGGCGCAGCTGGTGGTACGTGGAGGCGAGCGCTGAGTGGGCCGGCGCGCACTACGATCGTGTGCTGGCGGACGAACTCGGCCGCGGCCGACAGGCGCGCGCGCTCGTCTACGACCCTTGGTTCTCGCAGGGTTTCCAGTCGCGCAGCAGCACGACGAGCCTCAATTCGGGCGGGGGAGTGCTGCCCTATGCCGCCTTCATCTGGCCCTATTTCATCGAGCAGGAAGACGGCGCGGCCACGGCGTCGAGCCTCATCTGGTCAGCCATCGAGGGCCTCGCGGACCCGAACGCCGCCGACGAGCGGATGGATGGCGTGTTCCCGTTCGCTGACGAGTTTCGCAAGTTCGCGGTGCGCAACCTCAACAACGACGTCGTCAACAACCGGTACGAGGCGCTGGATTCGGGCGAGTTCCCCAAGGACACGCCGCCCGCCAACATCTACCAGGGCCACTTCCGCGCCGACACGCCAATCCAGATCGACTTCTCCCTGACCACGCTCGCGGCGTACTACATCAAGCTCGACAATGACGTCGAGCCGAATCTGCGCAAGCTGAAGGTCGACTTCAAGGGTCTCGACAGCGCCCGCGGCGATCTCGGCATCGACGTTGACGTGCTGCTCAAGATGCGCAACGGCGCATGGGAGAGCGCGAAGGATTACAACGGCACCAATCAGAAGACTTGGTGCCTCGACGAGGACGACGTCGAATCCATGTACCTCGTCATCAGTGCGCACCAGCTGGAGGAGGCCGGGGTAAAGACGCGGACCGTCTCTGTCGAGTATTCGGGGAGCACCGCGCCCTGTCGACCGACATGGGTCGGCACCTCGCGCCTGAGCACGACGCAGGGCGCGAGCGTTCAGTCCACGGCTTCGGCGGACGGTCTCCTACTCGAGTTGCTCGCCGACGAGGACGAAGAGAACAACACGTCCAACGTGCAGGGATTTGCCGTCCTGTCCGCGAACGGTACCGCCAATATGGAGCAGATGATCATCGACTGCGAGCGATTCCCGCAGCCGCCCTCGATGGGGATCACGCCCGAGAATTCACTCGGCAGCATGGGGGTTGAGTACATCGACAACGGAACGAAGATGAAGCTGACAGGAAACTTCAGCACGTTCTACCCCGGAACGGTGATCGCGGATTGCACAAGCACCGAACGGGTCGAGTCCCAGATATGGGCGTCCTGGCTCTCGTTCGGCAACGGCGTGACGATACCGGTGCCTGCGCCACCTGAGCAGCAGAAGATCAAGGGCTCGTTCAACGTGTCCATGGCGCCGGGCACCAACTCGATCCTGACAATCGACTTGTCGCTGGTGAGGCAATGAGGCAAGCGGTGCCACCGTCTGACGGTGGTGCGCAGCACGCGACACCGCCTGCGTGATCAAGTCTCGCGATGCCCTTGCCGTCCGATTGCCAAGGCGCCCCGCTGGCGAAGAACAAGCGACGGCCGAGCATCGACGTCCGACTCGAGTTGCTGCGCAAGGTCTGTGCGGCCGTCGCCTGCTCGCGGTGCACCGGGACCTGACGTCGAGCAAAGTCCTGGTGAATGCGAACGGCAATCTGAAGCTGCCCCGACTTCGGCATTGCAATGCTGCCCAACGCGCACGAAATCAATCCGACAGTCGCGAAGACGCGCGAGGGCACCCGTGCCATGACTCCGGAGTATGCAGGCCCCGAGCAGGCTCACAGCGGGCTGATCTTCGTTGCGAGCAACGCCCGTTTGCTTGTCGCCCTGCTCTACCAGCTTCTGACGAGGCAGTCGCCTTACCGCTTGACCGGCGCCACACGGTTCGACTACGAACAGGCGGTCCTCGAACGGGAACCGAAGCGCTCAACTACGAGCACTGCCGGCGCGCTCGCATCGACGCCCTGCCTCCACGGCCGGCCGCCTCGCAGCTCAGGAAGCGACTGATCAGCAAAGTCGGCGATGCTGCGCGGCGCCGGCCTCGGCGAGCTGTGGATCGAGGTGCTGGTGCTGATCGCCTTCATCGTGGGGATGATGGCGGTCGCGATCGCGCGTTACCGCAAGCGGCTCGACTGACCCCCAGGCCGGCGTCGGAATTCCTTACAGAACTGCGCAACAGCCGAACGTCTGGTGGCGCACATGGTGTCCACCTGATTGATAATAAAGCACTTTGTGCATCTGGCACGGAAGCTGCTCCAAGCAGCCCTCGGGCCCGATCTCCAAGAGGAAACAAAAACATGACTGCGCACCTGACTACCCGGTTCTGGCTGACTGCGATCGCGGCGGTTGGCTTCACATGCACTGCAGACGCGGCGATCATCGATTTCAATGGGGGTACCGCCACACTGTCCGATGGCACGAGCGTCACAGTCACTGATACCGGCCCGGTATATAGCAACGTCGACTATTACGTCGAAGACGGCATCATGATCGACTTCATCGGCGGCGTCGGCTACATCGGCGACTACTATGGCGGGTTTTTCCGCCCCGACGGATCGGCACTCGACAACAGCGTGATCCACGCGCACTGGGACGGCGCGGCCGAAACCGGGCTGACAGCCATTCGTTTCACGAAGGTGGACGGCTCCACGCTCGATCTCAATTACGTCGACCTGACCTCCAACACACAGGTGGGCGGCGGTGCGGCAACCGGCGGCGAGATGTCGTACATCACGCCTTTCGGCGGCGGCAGTCCCATGCTCTTGCCCTCGTCGGACTGGGGTATCGAGTTTCTCTCCACCGGCGCCCCGGGTGACGGTATCGAGCGGCTGTACCTGAGCTCCGCGTTCGACGGCATTCTCGGCTTCGACGTGACATCGCTGAACGCCTTCTGCTTCGGTCTCGACAACTTCTACATCGACGAGGAGCCTCCTCCGCCCCCGCCGACCAATGTGCCCGAACCGTCGACGCTGATGCTGCTGCTGGCGGGCTTCGGTCTCCTCGGCGTGCGCCGGGCGTATCACCGCACCTGACGAACGCGTTCCGGTTGAGCATTTCCGCCGCCGGCTGAAGGTCATGCCTTCAGCCGGCGGCTTATTTGCGCGCTGATCCATCAGGAAATGCCCGTCCCCTGGCACATTGCCCCTCGATCATCGATCGTTGGCCGGCGTACGCGCGACGCCCACGCAGGAGTCTCATGTAGACTCCTGATCCGTCCAGGGATTTCGCGGAGCATCCTGATGCCGGCGACGAAAATGGCCGGACCCGTGCGGGCGCATCGCGCGCGGGCCGCGCACGAACGGGCGCAATCGACTGCCCGCGGCGAGGCCGAGTTCTGATGACTGCGCTCGCCGAGGTCGACACATCGTATCGGCAGGCGCCCGACGCCCTGGACCTCGGGCACATCCCCGGCAACCACGGACTGCCTGTGCTCGGCGAGACCCTCGAGGTGCTGCGCGACCTGCACGCGGTGGCAGTCCGCCATCTGCGCGAATACGGACCCGTGTCGCGCATTCGGCTCGCCGGCCAGGGCGGTCTGCTCGTGATGGGCGCCGAACATTTCGAGCGCATCTTCCACGATCCGGAGCAGTGCTTCTCAGCGGAAAAGGGCTACGACCGCCAGCTCGGCATCTTCTACCCCCGCGGCCTGCTGCTGATGGATTTCGACGAGCATCGCGCCAACCGGCGGATGATGCAGGGCGCCTTCAAGGTGCCGGCACTGCAGCGTTACATCGCGATGATGCAGCCGGTGATCGAGCGCCACGTGCGGGAGTGGGGCCGCGACGAACGGATCATCTTCTATCCGCGCATCAAGCAGCTGCTGCTCGAGATCGGCGCGCGCTGCTTCCTCGGCATCGAGGACTTCGAGCGCGAAGCCGTCATGATCAACGACCTGTTCCTGGACCTCAACGCCGGGCTCGTCTCGGTGCTCAGGGTCGAACTACCGTTCGGCGCATTTGGTCGCGCGATGCGCGCGCGGCGCGAGCTCGAACGCTGGTGCCGGGCGATGATCGCGGAGCGCCGCCGGCGCGGGGCGGCCGGCGAAGACGTGCTGAGCCAGCTGTGCCTCGCCACGGATGAGGAAGGCCGGCCCTACGACGTAAAGCCGATCGTCGATCACATCATATTCCTGCTGTTCGCCGCGCACGATACGAGCACCAGCGCGCTATCACACCTCGCGATGTACGTGGGCCGCGACACGGCAATGCAGGATCGCCTGCGGGAGCATCTGGCGCCGTTTGGCCCGGGGCCTCTGACCCACACCGACCTCTCCCGCATGGACTTCGCACAGCATTGCCTGTACGAGGCCATGCGCCTGCACCCGCCCGTGCCGATGGCCATGCGGCGAACGATCCGTCCCATCGAACTCGACGGGCTGCGCATTCCGGCGCACACAGTCCTGCACCTGCCGATGATGATGAACCAGCGCGACCCGCGCTGGTGGACCGAGCCCGATGCGTTCGATCCGGATCGCTTCGCGTCTTCGCGCCAGGAACAGAAACGTCACGCGATGTGCTTTCACCCTTTCGGCAGCGGCGCACACAAGTGCATCGGCATGTTCTTCGCCGAGCTCATGGTGAAGGCATTCCTCTGGCAGTTCGTGCGGAGCTACCGCTTCACGGTGCCGCCGGGATACGCACCGCGGATGCAGTGGGTGCCGCTGCCGAAGCCGGCCGACGGGGTGCCGCTGCGCCTGCAGCCGGCGTGAGCGGCACGCTTCCGCCGGCACAGGCACCGGTGGCGCTCAGGCCACTTTCTTCAGCTCCGGCAGCACGGCGCCCAGACTGATGAATTGCCGGCGCTGACGTTCCTGCAGCTCGGCGTAAGGCGGCCCGAAGACCACGTTCACCGAGCTCACGAGACCCGCATAGCGCGCGGCGAGCTTCGCCGGCAATTCTTCTCGAAGCCCCACGATGGCGAAGGTCTCCAGCATCTCGTCGCTCACAAGCGCCGGCATCTCGTCCCAGCGGCCCGCCTGAGAGAGCCGCACCAGCTCCGCGCACACCTCGCCGAGTCCGTGATGCTCCATCACGGCGGAATAGGTGCGCGTGGCTGCATAGAACGAGATGTGCTTGCGGATGAGCCTCTTAGATTCCTGGAACTCTTCTTCCGTTGTACCTGTGACAAAAAAAGGATTGATGGCGAAGTCGATGTCCTCGAGCCGGCGACCCGCGCGCGCCGCGCCCTCGGCGACAGCCGGGCGGATGACGTCGCGAATATAGGCAGGTGAGTTCAGCGGGTGCATCCGGACGCCATCGCCGAGCTCGCCCGCGAGGCGGCAGTTGTACTGGTTCACCGCCGCGATGTAGATCGGCACCGTCTCGATGCCCTCGATGGGCCCGGGATTGAAAAACGGGTTGCAGAGCGTGAACTGATAGTGCTTGCCCTTGAACTGCGGCGGCTCGCCGGTGCTGAAGTGGCGGAAAATCGCCTTGAGGCAGAGCACATACTCGCGCAGGCGGGGCCCGGGCGGGCTCGGCCACGGCGTCGAGTAACGACGCTCATTGTGGCCCTTCACCTGCGTGCCGAGCCCGAGCACGAAGCGCCCGCGCGAGAAGCGTTGCAGGTCCCAGGCCATCTGGGCCGTCACGAAAGGGCTTCGCGGAAAGGAAATCGCGATACCGGTGCCGATGCGCGCGCGGCGCGTGTGCTCGGCGAGGATCATCTGCGGCAGGTAGGGATCGTGCCCCGCCTCGGGTACCAGGATCGTGTCGTAGCCGAGTTCGTCGAGTTCCCGTGCGTGCCGCGCGAGGGCTTCGATGGTCGGGGGAGCCGTGATGGTCGCTTCGATTTTCATGAGGACTGATTCTAACGGGTCATTGCCGAGGTGCCACGGTGATCGCGTCGACCTCCCCCTCGTGGCCGGCACCGCGATCCGAACGGCGGACCGGTCAGGGTACATGCACGTCGGCAACACACCAGGTTGCACTCGGGCGGAGCTCAAATCTGCAGTGAACGTCTGCAAAACTTCGTGTTTACAACCTCATGGAGGCCACCTAGCTTGCCTTTCGATGCACAAATGGGCCGGAGGGATGACGAAGATGCGATTGACTCAGCGCACCCGTGCAACTGGCAGAGTCCGCAATGCGGTGGCAACGGTCGCACTTGCCGCCGCGAGCACTGCGGCATGGGCGCAGGGGGCATCGCCAACCAGCGCGACCATGCTGGATGAGATCGTCGTCACCGCCGAACGACGCGAGACCGCGCTGCAGGACACGCCCATCTCGCTGGCCGTCATCGGAACCGGGCAACTCGAGGCGATTGGCGCGTTCGAGATCAGCGACATCTCCGACCAGATACCGAATGTCCGCATCAATTCGATCGCCGGTTCACAGTCGAACATCGGTATCGGCATCCGGGGCGTCTCGGCGACCGACACGCAGCTCGCGATGGATCCGGCAGTCGGCATCTATCTCGATGGCGTGTACATCGGCCGCCATACCGGCGCAGTATTCGACATCGTCGACCTCGAGCGGATCGAGGTGCTGCGCGGCCCGCAGGGGACTCTCTATGGTCGCAACTCCACGGGGGGCGCGATCAATCTCGTGACGCGCAGGCCGGGTGACGAGCTGGCGTTTGACCAGACAGTCAGCTACGGCAGCGAAAATTTCCTCCGCAGCACGACTCGCGTGAACCTGCCGATATCCGGGCAGCTTGCCACCTCGCTCTCGTACAACCACACGCAGCGCGACGGTTACGTGGAGAGCCTTTACAGCGGCAAGGATCTCGGTGGCATCCAGTCCGATGCCGCTCGCCTTGCGCTGCGCTGGGCCCCGGGCGAGCGCTTCACGGCAGATTATGCGTTCGATTGGTCGCAGCGTCAGGCGAACAACGCGACCGCGCAGCTGGTGCATGTACGGCCACTGCAGATCGGTCTCGGCGGCCGTTTCTATCAGCAGCTCGCGGCAGTGTCATCGCCGCAGCGCATGCAGAGGCTGCCGCTGGTCCAGGACAGCAATGACGAGAACACGGCGGATGTCTACGGCCACGCACTGACCCTGGAGTGGCGCCCGGCAGCGGATTTGACCGTGAAATCGATCAGCTCGTTCCGGACCTGGAAAGAAGATGAGCGTGGCAGCAGTTTCGGCGACGTGTTCGTCGACGCCAACACGGTGCTGAACGGCGCGAGCGGGGCCTACATTCCCGCGGGTGAGCGAGTCGCGAACTTCTACTCCACACGCAAGGACAAGCAGGAGCAGTGGAGCGAGGAGCTGCAGCTGCTGGGATCGGCCTTCGAAAGCCGGCTGACCTACACGCTCGGAGCCTACTACTTCACCGAGGATGGCAAGGAAGCCAACCCGTCCATGTACGTGCTGCCCGCGCAGTTTGCGTTCGGCAGCCAGCCGCTCGCGACTCAAAGATTCCTGTGTGCGGATTTCATCTCGCCGACGCCGTGCCTTGGCAAGAGCGTGCGTCTGGGCAATCCCGCGTTCCGCTACTCCGTCGATAACGAGGCGTATGCGCTTTACGGGCAGCTGACCTGGGCGATCAACGATGCCGTCGACCTCACGTTCGGCGGTCGCTGGTCGAGGGACCGCAGGTCCGCGACCCTGACTACCCTCTTCGGCGGCGTACCCGGCACGGTGGCAGGCAGCAAATCGTGGAGCGACTTCAGCCCGAACGGCACGCTGACCTGGAAGGTCAGGGATGACATCAACACCTATTTCAAGGTCGCCACTGCCTATCGCGCGGGTGGCTTCAATGCCCGCGCGACGACCATGGCATCATTCCTGTCTCCGGTCGATGCCGAAACCGTGTTGGCGTATGAGCTCGGGCTCAAGTCAGAGTTCTGGGATCGTCGCGCGCGCTTCAACGTGGCGCTGTTCGACATGGACTACGAGGACCGCCAGGTGAAGCAGTTCGAGGCGGGCACGGGCGGCGCATCGCAGCGCTTCGTCAATGCCGGCAAGAGCAGCGCGCGCGGCGTGGAGATGGATTTCACGGTCTTGCCGATCGAAAGGCTGGAGTTCCGGCTGAGCTACGGCTATCTCGATGTGAAGTACGATGAATACATCACCGCGGTCTCGAACCCCGTGACCGGGCTCGGCACCGGTGTCACGACCGACGTGTCCGGGATCGCCTCGACGCTGGTGCACGCGCCGAAGCACACGGGCGCGGCCAGCGCCGAGTACACCTTCCCGGCCACGAGCCACGGTACCTGGGCACTGTGGGCGGGCGCCACCTACGCGAGCCGCCGTGACTTCGACCCATTGCTCTACCTGTATACATCGACGCCGGCGCATACGTTGATCGATGCGCGCCTGACGCTGCGTGACGTTCCACTGAGAAGGGGCAGCCTGCTCTTCGCACTTTGGGGCCGCAACCTTGCGGACAAGAGCGTGCGCGAATGGAGCATTGATTTCGGCACCATGGGCTGGGCCATCAGCACCTTCGCCCCCGAACGCACTTTCGGCGCCAACATCGGGTATCAATTCTAGTCTTGCCCTCGCGCAGCGAGCCCCGCAACCAGGTAGTCCGAGAATGCGCGGATCGCGGCGCGCCGCAGCGCCTCGGGCAGCGCATAGAGGCAGATCTCCACCTCGGTGGTGAGCTCCGGGAGATCGAGTGGTACCAGCTCGGGATCGTTGCCGGCGAGAAAGTCCCAAGCCAGCGCGGCGCCGAGGCCGGCGTGCGCCAGTTGCATCGTCACCGTGCCGGAGGAGGCCATGGCGACAATGTTCAGATCTGCGCCGAGTGCGGACGACGGCCGCCGCGACAGCTCATCGGTGATCTTCGAGGTGTCCCAGGCGATCCAGTCGACGTCCTGCGCGCGCAGGGGCCGGTCGCGGCCGCCGCGAAAGTTGCGGTGAATATAGGGCCGTGCAAAGAACCGGCCCAGCGATATGCGCTGGAAGCGGTCGATATTCTCGAGCGGTGCGAAGCGCGGAAATATATGCACGTCGGCCAGGCCCTTGGCGACGTCCACGAAATCGTTCGTCATGTCGAGCTGCCACACGATCTCCGGGTGACGCCGGCGAAACCCGACGAGATACGGCGCGACCAGCCTCAGCATGGATTCCGAAAGCGAGATCCGGATAGTGCCCCGCAGCGACGTGCACGGTTTGGTCGCCTGCTCTTCGAGTCGCGTGAACGAACTCTCGATCTGTTCGAAAATCGGCAGCAGATCCTGGCCCTTGCCGGCCAGCGAATAGTCCGTGCCCTGCTTCTTGAAGAGCGGCGCACCCACGAATGCTTCCAGGGCCCGTATGCGTCTCATGATCGTCGTGTAATTGACCGACAGGCGCCTCGAAGCACCGGAAATGGTTCCCGCACGATAGAGCGCCAGGAAATAGCGGACATCATCCCAGTGATACATGCCGGCGCAATGATAGCCGCGGTCGCGGCGACAGCGTAGCCCACGCCAGCGTGGTTGAAGTCGAGCGCCCGTCTCCAATGGCGACAAGATCGAAGTTTTGCAGACACTTGCTGCAAAACTGATGAATCGGCAGCGTTCCATTTGGCTCGGGTCCGCCGCATGCTTCGGTACGCGCACTCGCTCCTGTTGCGACGCGAGCGCAACCGAACCCGATGGAAGCGAGTGCCGATGAAGCGTACGTTCATGTCGACCTGTGTCGCGATCCTCCTCGGCGGAGGAGGTCACGCCATTGCGGGCGAGACTGGCGACAGAGCAGGAGATCCCCTGCACTCGGAGATGGAAATCGCGCGACTGCCCGTCAGCTATGCGTGGGCGGTGGACGGCAAGGACATCGACGAAATCATGGATCTCTTCGCGGACGATGCAGTGTACGACCTGTCCGCCTATGGCTATGCGAACGTGGTCGGGAGAGCCGCGATCAGGGAGCTCTTCACGCGTTCAGTGTTCCGTGCCGAGCAATGCTCCTTCAGCAGCATCTCGAACGTCCGGGTGAAAATTCAGGGATCGCGGGCGACCGGTTCCGACTACTTCGTGCACATCGGCTACAACGACCGCAAGCTCGGAGAGAGCACACGGCACTACGTCGAGGGCCAGCACTTCTACGAGTTCGTCCGCCTGGCCGGCAAGTGGAAGATCTCGCGCATGGTCGGCCGCCCGACATTCCAGGCGGTCGAAAAGTTCGCGCCGGAATCACTCATGCACTGCGGGCAGAGATCCTGAATCACGGCGCTCGACGAGTCACTGCAGCGCGGTCGCATTGGGCCCCGCCGCGCCCGTCCAGCACCTTGTCTACGGTGGACGGGGCCGCTTCTCCCGAGAATTCGGCAACGACCCTTTAGTGGACAACGGGAGCTGCCGTCCACGGAATCTGCGTCTGCCGCACTCCGTCGAGACACGACAGAAAGCTGCGCGGCCTGCTCCGGGTCGGGGCCGACACTCTGCCCGTGAAATGTGACGCACGTCACATGAGCCTGCGCGACTCGTGTCGGCGAGCTTTACACCGCGGCCCTCCGGAATCTGTCACATCGCGCGCAAACCATTGAGCGTTGGTTGAATTTTCTTTCTGCCCCGGGCCTGGTCCGGCATTTGCTTTGGTACGGGTCATCTGATTTCGCGTTGGCTATCCGGAGAATTCACGAATGGGCAGATTGGGCAAGACACTCGGGTCGGTGGCGGCTTGCGTGGCGCTGGGCGGAGTGGCCCAGGCGACGCCGCTCGCGATCGGCGATGTGGTTCAGGTGCAAGACAGGAGCGGCACGGCGTTCACGCCGACGCCGGTCCCCGCGAATACGAATGGCCTTTACTCGAACGTGTCGTTCCTCCTGAATGGAACGACGAGCACTTCGGCATTGGCAGGCCTGTTCGTACTCGATTACTCGACGACGGGCAGCGACTGGACGGAGTTCCTCAGTTTCTGCGTGGAGCCGGACGTCCATCTCGCGCCCTTCTCCAATCCCTACACGGTCTCGTCGCTGGGATCGAGCGAGTATTCCTCCGATCTGATCAGTGAGCTCTGGGGTCGCTATCGTGGTGATGTCGTCAGCGACGTGTCGGCCGCGGCGTTCCAGGTCGCAATCTGGGAACTCGCCTATGGCGAGACCGATCGCAACCTCGGCACGGGCGCCTTCCGCCTCACGAGTGGTGGTGACGTGGCCAGCCTCGCGTCCAGCTGGCTTTCGAGCCTGGATGGCACCGGACCGAAGGCGAGTGGCCTCCTGGTGCTCGCAAACAACCAGCGCCTGCCTGACCGCCAGGACCTGCTGACACAGGTCTCGGTGCCCGAGCCGGCAACGCTGGGGCTGTTCGGCCTGGGTCTGTTGGGCGTCGGCGTATCGCGCCGTCGCAAGCAGGCGCAGTAAATCGCTGCAGCGATCGGACAGGGCGGCGGCGCTCGGCAACGAGCGCCGCCGTGATTCAGTCGATCATCCCCCGCCAATTGATCGCAATCTGGATCTGCGCAGGCACGGGTTCATCGGTCGGCCGCATGTAGAAGATGCGGCTCCCGTCCGGGGTCACATCGTATTGCGTTCCCCAGTGCCCGAAGTCGATGCGAGGCAGGTTCGGCTGCGTCGGGAGTCCGAACTGCGGCTCTCCACTCGTCGTCCAGCGCACCGCAACGCTTTGCAGCTGTCCGCGAAGGTCGGCGAAGTACAGCATGCCTCCGTCCCGGCGCCACACGGGTTGTGTGCCGCCCTCGCCGGATGCGACGAACCGCCTCGGCGAACCCGAAACGGAATGCACCAGCACTACCGGTCGCCCGGCCTCCTCTGATACGTATGCGACCCATCGCCCGTCCGGCGAGTAACGCGCATCGTGCTCGTCATACGGCGCGGCAAGCAGCGGCTCCGCGCCGCCACCTGCCCGCGTCGCAATCGTCCACACGTTCCTGTTGCCCCCTTCGAGCACCGTGACCAGAAGCGTCGAGCCGTCCGCTCTCCAGTCCGTGGGCTCACAATAATCACCCGGGCAATCGAGCGAGTGGACGATGCCGGTCCCGTCGGCGGCAGCGATATTGAGCTTCAGGTCTCCTTGCCGGCCCGGCAGATGACCGGTGACGAATGCAAGTTGGCGACCGTCGGGAGACCATACCGGTGACATGTCCGGTTCGAGCGTATTCAACAGCGGATACGCCGTGCCACGCTCGAGATCCTCGATCCAGATGTCCGGCTGGCTTCTCGCATCGTCCATCCGCAACCGTGCGATCAACCGGCCATCCGGCGAGACGCGCGGCCAATTGTGCGCGTCCATTTTGTCCCAGAGTCGCAGTTCGCGACCGGCCATGGTGAGCAGCGCCATGCGTTTGCCGCTCGGAATCACGGTGTCTGCAAACGCCATCACGCCTTCCGACGCACTCGCCATGATCGGTATCACCAGCGAGTATTCGGCCGGCAGAAACTTGATCGTCCGGGCAGTCGCGGCAGCCGTGAGGCTCGAGTTGTCGAACTCGCGGACTTCGACGCGGCCGTTCGCAAGATAGGCGAGATCGGCCGACTTGCCGCCGGCGCGCGGCAGGTACGCGACACCATTGTCGGCGTAGAACAGCGGCTCGCCTGCACGAGCGGCGGGTCGATCGAGGCGACCGAGATAGATGCCCCGGCGATTCGCATTCACCGATTTGATGAAATAGAGAAAGTGCACGCCATCCGGCAATGCGATGGGCCACAAGTGGCCCGTTTCGCCGCGCGAAGGGTCGAGCAACGTGGCCGGCTCCGCGATCCCGCCATTGGCGGGCACTCGGCTGAGACCCGAGAGGACAATGTCCGGTGCAAACACGATCGTGCCCGAGGTGCTCCACGCGCCCCCACGACCGCCCGGGGCGTCGGCCAGTTCGGACGGCGCGCCCTCCGGCAGCGATACCTTCATCAGTTTGCTGCCGCGAAAATATGCGAGCGAGTGGCCATCCGGGGACCAGAACGGCAGGAACGCACCGTCGGCGCCTGCAATGGCTTGCGCGCCGAGCGACTCGAGCGGACGAACGAAGAGTCGTGCGGCGGTCGCGTCTTGCGCGACGTACGCGACGCGGCGACCGTCCGGCGCGACGACCGGTGCGGACGCGAGTTCCGTGCCCGCCGGCAAGCTCCACGTGAATCGTGTCAGCGCGCCGGCAGGTGGCGCCGCAGGGGTGTGACTAGCCAGCCACCACCCGACGGCGACTGCGGCGGCCACCGCAAGCGGCGCGGCGAGAAGCAGCCACTTCGACTTCCTTGCAACTTCAAGCTGCCGACCGCCTCCGTCGGTCTCGGGCGGCAACGCGCTGTCCGCCGCCTGTGCGAGACTCCACGCCAGGTCGCGCGCCGACTGGAAGCGCGCCTCGGGCGCCTTGCTCAGCAAACGCATGACGATGCGCGCGATGGCAGGCGGCACACGCGCGTTGACGGAGCGAAGGTCCGCGGGCTCGCGCGTGAGGATGGCGTGCAGCGTTTCGAAAACGTTGGCCCCGCGAAACGGATGCTGCCCGGCCATCATCTCGTACATCATCACGCCCAGCGCAAAGAGATCTGCCCGCGGGTCCGGGGATCCACCCCGCACTTGTTCTGGTGACATGTACGCCGCGGTCCCCGCGATCAGGCTCAAGGCAACGTCACCCGCGCCGTCCTGCACACTTCCCGCCGGCTGTTTGAGCTTCGCGAGCCCGAAGTCGAGCAGCTTGACGCCACCGTCCGCCTTAAGAAACGTGTTCTCCGGTTTCAGATCGCGATGGACGATTCCTCGCTCGTGCGCGGCGGAGAGTCCTTGCGCGATGTCGAGTGCGATGGCCGTCGCCTCGGCGATCGACATCGGTCCCGCCTCGAGGCGCTCACGCAGATTTCGTCCTTCGAGACACTCGGACACGATGTACGGCAGACCGTCGTGCTCGCCGACGTCATGGACAGTGAGGATGTTCGGGTGATTGAGCGTCCCGGCCGCACGCGCTTCTTCAGCGAACCGGCTCACCTTCCCGGTGTCCATCGCGAGATGCGGCAGCAGCACCTTGATCGCCACGTCCCGATCGAGCCGCCCATCCTTCGCACGCCACACTTCACCTGCCCCACCCGACCCGAGCGGCTGCATGATCGTGTAGACGCCTATCCGCTTGCCCGGTCCCAGGTTCAGACCTTCGGCTGCGAAGGACTGCGCGAGACGCTCGAGGGCAGACGTCCGCAGGAACTCGCCCGAGGCGTGCCCGGCACTCAGCAGTGACGCTGCGTCCGCGCGCAGCGCCGCGTTCGTGCCGCAAGCGCGAGCGATGAAATCCGCCTGTTCGCCTTCGGGCAGGTGCCAAGCCTCCGTGAAAATCCCTTCGAGTTCCTGCCAGGCCGTGCTCATTCGGGATCCCCACCAGCCGCAAGCGCCCGATAAAGCCACGCGCGGGCAAATGTCCAGTCGTTGTGGACAGTGCGAAGCGAGACGCCGAGCGTCTGAGCGATTTCCTCCATCGACATGCCGCCGAAAAACTTCAGCTCGACGACCTGCGCCTTGCGGTCATCCCGCGCGGCCAGGTCTTCGAGCGCCCGGTCGAGCGCCACGAGATCCGAATCGGGAGGATCGTCCGGCACATCGATGTCGCCCACCGGGACGTGGACGATGCCATTGCCACCGCGTCTGGAGGCGCGCCGGCGGCGCGCGATGTCGACGAGTACGCGGCGCATCATCCGGGCCGACACGCCGAAGAAATGACGCCGGTTCTGCCAGCGCACCGTATCCCAGCCGAGCAGCCGCAGGCAGACCTCGTTGACGAGCCCGGTCGCCTGCAGCGACGGGTCTGCTCGCTCCCGCGCGACGTAGCGGTACGCCATGCGGTGCAGTTCGTCGTAAACGAGCGGCATCAGTCGATCGAAAGCGCGCTCGTCGCCTTCGCTCCAGGCCTGGAGCAAGCCCGTGACGTCGCCGCCTGTCCCCCGCCCGTCTTGCGCCGTGCGCATCGGAACCTGCCCGTCGGCCCGGAAGTTGAGCCGCGCCGAGGCAGGCCGAGGATAGCACGCCGGTATTTGACTTCCGATCGCAGCTGAAATCGCAGTGCCCACCTCGTTTCAAGGCGTACCAGCGACCGGAAATATGCAATGTGGCAGGCATGGGCCGTCGCCCCGGCCGCGATTGCACGGTTTTCATGCCTCCTGCGCATTTGTTCCACAGGGCGTCCACAGCCCGCGCGAGATTGCGTACTTCATCTTCGTCTGCCAGGGGAGGCACTCATCATGAACAGGATTTCCATGTGGGCCTGCGGCGCCATCGCCAGTCTGGGCCTTTTCGGCCATCAAGCGATCGCTCACGACGACGACCGGTTGCGCCTGCCGCTGATCGACGGTGCCTGGAATGTCGAGTTCACAGTAAGGGTGGACGCTGCCGACTGCACGACCGCCGCGATCGTCGGGATCGGCCCGAATCCATTCCCGGCACTTGTCACATTCCATCGGGGTGGCACTCTCAGCGAATTCGGAACCCGCAGTCCCTCCTCCGTGCGCTCTCCGGGGCACGGTATCTGGAAGCGTACGGGCTATCGCACTTTCGAATACCGGGCGATGTTCTTCCAGTTCGATGTGAACGGGCTGCTGAATCAAACCATGGACATGCGATCGAACGTCACGCTCGCATGGCAAGGTGACGCGTTCGACGGGTGGTCCCGCCTCGTGCTCACCGACGTCAGCGGCAACGTGCGGCGCTTCTGCGCGACGCTGCGCGGCGAGCGGATGACTCTGTAGCGACCGGAGCGGGAGCGGCGAGCGTAATGGATCCAGACTTCTCGAGCGATGTTCGATCGCGTGGGAAGAGCCTGTCGCGCAGCGGCTGGATTCTGGCCGCAATCTTTCTCGGGCTCGGCGTGGCTGGCTGCGGCGGGGGCAGCGGAGGTGGTCCGGCAGACCCGCCGGCCGGGAGCGCACCGCCCCCGTTACCGCCGCCTGCCAACAACCCGCCCGCTGGCGACGTGAGCGTGACCATTACAGCTCGCGACGTATTCGGAACGCCGGTGTCGGGCGCCAGCATCATGCTGCTCGAATCCCGCGGAACGGGGTTGCTGGAAGTGGGTATCGTCACCGACAGCAACGGACGGGCGAGCCTCACGGGACGCTTCGAGCAGGTTTACGCGGCCATCGTGTCGACCGCGGATTTGAAGGGCTCATCGTACGAACCGAGCCGCCCGGGAGAAGGCCGGGTTGAATTTGCCGTGACCCTGCATCCGTTGTCCGGCCTCACGCCGGGCATTGGTCGGTTGTCTGTCACGGGCGGCTCCGCGGATGGGCGCCAGCTCGAATTCAGTGCCCGACTGTACGTCGTCGCGGGCAACATCGACGGCACGCTCGAGGAATGGAACCTGTCGTCCGTCGCCGTACTGCCGTGTACGCCGAGCGCTGCCAACGACGCGACGCCCTTCGCAGCCGACTGCGTTGCAGGCCCCCAGGGGTTCGATGCGCCGTTCACGGGCACTGTGTTGACGCAGAACTGGGTCGATCCCGGCAGCGCGTCACATGCACTCGCAATTGCGCTTCTCGTCGATCAGGGAGCGCGTGTGGCCATCACTGACCCGGCGGACCGGAGACTGCTGGCCGCCAAGTACCTCGATACCCGGCTGGACGCCAATGACCAGATGGCGTTGGCCGCCTTCGCGGCAGATGATGCGACGACTGGCAGCGTGGCGTTGCTCCCGGATCAGCCGGTCACCCTGTTCCCGATTGCGAGCCCGGCATTTACATCGGAAAGGAATGCCCTCTTTTCGACCATGGACTCCCTCGCGACCCTCGAAGGCGGCCGTTCGCCGCTGCATGCGGCCATCGCCAGGATGATCGAGTTCACCGCTGCCTCGGTGCCTGCGGCGAGTTGGCGCGCCGTCGCGGCGTTCGCAAGCGGCGCCGGCGACTGTGCTACGCAGGCGGAATGCCGGACTGCCCAGGAAGAGTTGCGAGACGCGAGCACATCGGCTGGTGTGCCCGTCTTTGTCGTCGCACTTTCCGACACGTTCCAGCCGGTCGACATCATGAAGCTTGGAGCATTTGCGCAGGCCGGACAGGGCGCCGTTTTCTGGGCCCGGGACGCCGCGCAGGTTCCGACAGTCTTCGGCCGGATCCCGGAGATCCTCGATGAGCGCCATGGCGCCGTCGATATCACGGTGCGCCTCGAATCATCGCTCGCAGGTGCCTTCACATCCGGCAAGACCGTCGCCGGAACGCTGCAGGTCATCGTATGTCCGTGGGACTGCACCGATTTCGTCGACGTGCCGTTTGCGCTGCATATTCCGTGAGCCGGCTTGAACGCCGGAGGGGAGACAGCCGAACCTGGCGGGATTAGGCTAGCGAACGGCGACGCGATCGTTAGCGACTCGAGATTTCAGGCTTTGACGATACGAGGGTCCATCGGGTCCCGCCTGCTCGCCTTCGGCGCAGCATTGCCGCTGCAATCGCCGGGTCAGGTGCCTGCGTCCCCGGAAACTGGACTGCTGGCGGAAGTGGTTGTCACGGCGCGCAAGATCGAAGAGGACCTGCAGGACGTCCCGCTCAGCGTGCAGGTGCTCACGGGCGAGGTCCTGGACGCAACGCGCGCGACGCGGTTGTACGAACTGCAGTTCGCCATTCCGGGATTGGTCGTCACCAATCTCGGCATGTATGGCGCCGGATTTTCATTGCGCGGCATCGCAGACCAGAGAGCTGGCGGACTATCGGTGGCGCCGCACCTGGACGGCGTGTATCTCGGCAGCGCCAGCGCCGCCATAGCGCGGATGTTCGATATCGAGCGCGTCGAGGTTCTGAAGGGCCCCCAGGGCACGCTTTACGGCCGCAATGCCACCGGCGGTTCGATCAATATCATTACGCGGGCGCCACAGTCTGCGCCCGCTGCGGAACTAGAGATCGCACAGAGCACCTTCGACACGACGCGCGCCGAGGGTTATCTGAACCTGCCGTTCTCGCGAGCGGCCGTGCGGCTCGCCTTCATTGCATGCGGAGGCGACGGCTACATCCGCAATTCCGTCGATGACCGGCGATTTGCAGAAGAAGATTACGAGGGCTTGCGCGGCTCGCTGCGAATCGACCCGAACGACGCGCTGCGCATCGACGTCGTTGCACAGCACATCAGGGACGACGGCGGCAGCGGCGATCTATGGTCGCCGCGCCCCGACTATCTCGCGAATCCGGAAGACATCCGGCTGACCACCGTCAGGCTCGACGATCCCTACCTCATTTCCGATGTCGACAACGTGAGCGTCAATCTCGTGTATCGACTCCGATACGCAACGCTGCGTTCGATCACCGGCTACGTCCGCAGCGAAATGGATGGTATCGACGACTGCGCCGGGCTGCCTGTCCTTCGCGGCTGCATGCGATCCGTGCATCCCGACGCATTCGAACAGTGGAGTCAGGAGCTGCAACTGATCATCCCGCGACGCGGTAACCTCGCGGCCATTCTGGGCGCGTATTACTCCGCAGCCGATGCAAGGACAGTGGCGTTCCAGCTGCTGCCGCTCGTGAATACGCGACCACTCAGCAACAATCGTTTCACTTCCAGCGAATTCGCGGCAGCGCTCTATGGTCAGGCGGATCTCGACCTGGCAGACCGATGGCGCCTGACGGCGGGCGCGCGCCTGAGTCAGGAGGGGCGTCGCGTCACGACGATCGGGACTGGCGTGCAGGACAGCCCCGCTCTGCGGGTCGGCAAGGTCGAGTCCGACGACCTGTCCTGGCTGCTCACGATCGACCATTCGGTCCGCACCGATGTGATGGCGTACGCTTCCGTCTCCACGGGGTACAAGAGCGGGGGAATTGTCGCGTCGACGTTCATCGATGGGGCGCCCGACTCATACGGACCCGAGCACCTGACCGCATATGAAGTGGGCACCAAGTCACGCTGGCAACACGGACGCCTGACCGTCAATGCGGCTGCGTTCCACTACGACTACAGGGACCTGCAGGTCAACACCGCCGCATTCGTCGGCGATCGCGTCATCTTCGGCGTCGACAATGCAGCGCGGGCGCGACTCTCCGGCGTCGATGCCGCCATCGATTATCGCATTTCGGATCGTTGGTCCATTTCCGGCGGGGTCGTCTGGCTGCCGGTGCGCAAATTCGTCGAATACCGGAATGAAGTGACCGGCGACAGGCTTTCCGGCAACGAGCTCGTTCAGGCGCCGGAGTGGTCCTCGACCGCCGCCGTCGCCTGGCGACATACGCTGCGCGGTCGCGGTGCTGTCTCGGTGAGACTCGAGTACAACTTCAGGAGCGCCAGTTTCTACACACCGGAAAATGACGCGAAATTTGCGCAGGGCAGCTTTGGACTGCTGAATGCGCATTTCAGGTTCGAGGCAGCGAATCAGCGCTGGTATGCATTTGCGTCCGGCCGCAATCTGACGGACGAGGATTACTTCAACCAGGTCTTCCTGCAATCGAGCCCGGGCTACCCGGATACGTACGAGATCGGAGCGGGCATCCGCTTTTGACTGGCCGTAGTCTGCTGACCTCACCGCTGCACTGAATTCCTGGGACCGCTCATAGCTTCGCGATGGCGATGGTCGCTGCACGCTCGCCCGATTCGAGCGCACCTTCCAGACCCGATGACCGCTGGGCCAGGTGGTCGCCCGCAAAGTGGAGGCGCTGGCCTGCAGCTGTCACGGCCCGAGCCAACAGCGGCCATTGGCCGGCGCCGAGGTAATAGAAGACGCCGCGTGCCAGCGGATCGCGCTGCCAGCTGAACATGCGCTCGAGCCTCAGCTTCCCCTTGGCCGAGGGGCGCGCTGCTTCAATCCGCGCGATGATGGCCGCGCCAGCGTCGGCGGGCGGGAGGCGGTCGATGGCGTCCGCGTCCGGGCCGCTTAACCAGACTTTCAGCATCGCCGGATCGTCGCCGAGGACAAAGACGCGACCGATCAGCGGATCGTCGCTCCATATCATCCGCGGCAGGCCGTCGTGATTCCAGAAGGGTTCGCTGGCAGAGAGATACGCAAAACTCGCGTGAGCATATGGGAGGGCGGCAATGACGCCCTCCATCGCATCGGCCGACGGACCCGACAGTCCGATCGGCCGCAGCGCGGAGAAGGGAATCGTGCAGATCGCCTGCCTCGCGATGATCGATGAACCGTTCGCCAGATCGATGCGCACCTGTTTGGCCGACTCGTCGATGCCGGTGACGAGCTGCCCCAGCCGTATCTCGCTTTTCAGCGCGGCGGCCATGGCTTCGGGCAATCGCTGCGACCCGCCGTCGATCACGCTGAGCGTCGCGCCGGGACCGGCCGACTGGAAGAATGCCGCCGACCGTACCGAATTGAGCGCCGATACGGCATTGATGTCGCCGCTTCCCATATTGGCGCTGATGAGGCGGATCGCCTCGTCGCTGGCGCCTGCGGCCTTCAACGCTGCGCCATAAGGAATGTCGAACTGTCGTCCGGCCTCCGTCATCCACGCCGCCGTATCGGGCAGGCTGCCCAATCGCGTACCCAGCACGAGACCCAGCGCCATCGGCGACAGTTGGCGCTCGCGTCCGACGAGCTGATTCGCGGGCGATGTCGGCCAATCGGCCTCGGCAACTGTCTCGCCCCGCACGACATGGAGTGCGGAGCGATCGAACTCCCCGCCCGGTTTCAGTGCGACACCGAGTCGCTGCGCAATGGTGATGAGGCGCGTGTAGTTGCTGCCGACCTGGATTCCGCCGGCATCGGGATGCCCCGGAAGGTCGTCGAGCGTATGCGCCCGCCCGCCGATGCGCCGTGCACCTTCGACAACGACGACCTTTGCACCCGCGGCTTCGAGCAACGATGCGGCATAGAGGCCGCTCAATCCGGCGCCGATGACAATGACGTCTTCAGTCGAGCGCATCGGGCATGCCAACTGGCTGGAACATGCGGCGGTACCGCTGGGGCGTCAGCCCCGTGCTGCGATTGAACAGTCGCCGGAAATACGACGCGTCCTCGTAACCGACGTCGGCGCTGATGTCTTCCACCGACCGCCGTGAGAATTCGAGCAGGCGCTTCGCTTCTTCGACGCGCAGGCCTTGCACGTAGTCGATGAGGCTCGAGCCCGTAGCGGCCTTGAAGCGGCGCTTCAACGTCCTTTCCGCGACTCGGGCCTGCCTCACGACACCGGCTACCGGCCTGCTTTCCCGGTAGTGCCGTGCCAGCCATTTCTCGCATGCGCGAACCACCGCGTCCGCGTGCGGCAGGGGCTTCACCAGTGACCCGTACGGCAGTTGGCCTTCCTCGTGCAACCTGATCAGGTAAATCTTCGCGATGCGGAGCGCTTCGGCCGCGTTCACGTGCCGCGAAATCACGTGCAGCGCGAGATCGTGCCATGCGGTGGATCCCCCCGCCGTCACGAGCCGTCCGGAAGGTACCGCGAAGCAGAGGCTGGGACCCAGCCGGAAGTGGATCTGCGGATAGCGCCGCTCGAACAGCTGCTGATAACCCCAGTGAGACGTGGCCGGTCGCCCGTCGAGCAAGCCGGTCTCCGCGAGCAGCAGCGCCGCAGAACACACCGAATAGACGAAGGCGCCCTTCTCGAAACGCTTGCGGATCCACGCGGTGACGTCAGCGTAACGCCCATGCAGGTGCTCGTCCGGCCCGAGCCAGAGCTGCGGAATGATGATGATATCTGCCGGCGGATCGTCGCGGATCGCAACGGCGGGTGTGACAGGTACGCCGTTGCCGCAACGAAACGTCCGCGCGCCCGTCGAGACGATGCGGACATTGAAAGGCAGTAAGGAGGACTCGCTGCGCATCATCCGCGCCCAGATGAGGCCAGCGGATGTCAGCACATCGACGAGACCGTACAGCGCTGCCCCCGCAGTTTCCGGTAGTGCCAGCACCAGGGTCTCGATCGGACGATCGCGCGCTTTCCGGGCCATGGCGCATGGTGGCACGAAACAACCGAAATCGGCAGGACGGCCGCTTACGCACCCGGCTCGGGCGCCCTATCGTTGCCGCGGGTTCCCAATCTCCCACAGGAGCACTGCGATGAGTACCCAGACAGCCAGAAAACCCGAGGACAACCGCCGCAACGGACTCGACGTCGGAGAGCTCGCCCAGACGGTCGAGGCGATCAAGCACGACAAGGACCTCGCGAGATTCGAGTTTCGCGTCAGGAACCGGTGGATCGGCGGCCTCGTAAACCGCTCGGAGATCCAGGGCTTCTACGGCGCCGGCGCCGAGGACCGCTCGCGCGCCGAGCCTTTCACCTACCTGAGCGGCGAACCGCCGATCCTGTTCGGCAACAACGAAGCCGCCGGCGCGGGTGAGTTCCTGTTGCACGCCCTGGCCGCCTGCGTCACTTCGACGACGGTGATGCACGCGACCGCACGCGGCATTCGCATCGAATCGATCAGCACCGAGTTGCGCGGCGACGTGGACCTGCGGGGGCTGCTCAACCTCGACCCGTCGGTGCCGGCCGGATACCGGCAGATCACGGTGGACGTCGACATCAAGGCTGATTGCTCCGACGCGGAACTCGACGAGCTGCTGCAGTTCGTGCATGGTCACTCCCCGATCACCAGCACGATCACCCGGCCGGTGCCGGTGACGATCAGGCGGGTCGCATGAAGGTTCTCATCGTTGGTGCAGGCATCGCGGGACCCACGCTCGCCTACTGGCTCGTGCGCTCCGGCCATGCACCGACGCTGGTTGAACGCGCGCCGGGGCTTCGGCGCGGCGGATACCTCATCGATTTCTGGGGGGTCGGGTTCGAGGTGGCCGAGCGGATGGGCATCGCCACCCAGTTGCTCCATTCAGGGTACAGGGCGCGAGAAGGCCGACAACAGCGTCGCGACGGCTCGCGCCTGTTCTCCTTCAACCCGGAGTCCATCTTCGGCCCCGGTGCCCGCTACGTGAGCCTCGCACGCAGCGATCTCGCCGCAGTCATCTGCGGTGCGCTCGAAGACAGGGTCGAGACGGTCTTCGGCGACACCGTGCGCACACTCGAAGACGACGGCGCGCACGTGCGGGTCAACTTCGAAAGCGGCGCCGTGCGCGACTTCGACCTCGTGGTGGGTGCCGACGGCCTGCACTCACAGGTGCGTCACCTGGTGTTCGGTGCCGGCGAGCGGTTCGAGAAGTACCTCGGCTTCAAGATCGCGGCCTTCGATCTCGAGGGCTACCGCCCGCGAGAGGAACTGGTCACCAAGCTCTACACGGAAGTCGGGTACCAGGTGACGACCTTCCCGATGCGCGACGACGCGATGATGTTTGCGCTCACTTTCCTCGACGACGGGAAGGAAATCCCGCAAACGCGAGAGCAGCAGGAGGCGCTGTTGCACACCCGCTTCGCGAATGCCGGCTGGGAGGTGCCATCCATCCTTGAGCAGCTGCCGCGCGCGGAGTCGATCTACATGGACCGCGTGAGCCAGATACGCATGCCCTCGTGGACGTGCGGGCGCGTCGCGCTCCTGGGCGATGCCGCCGCCTGTACGTCGCTGCTGTCTGGCCAGGGCTCTGCCCTGGCGATGGTCGAGGCCTACGTGCTCGCTGCCGAGCTGGCCCGAGCCAAGAACCACGTCGAGGCGTTCGACGCCTACGAGCGACGGCTCATGCCCTTTCTGCGCGCCAAGCAGAAAGCGGCCGAGCGTCTCGCGCTCGCTTTCGCCCCAAGGAACCGGATCCAGCTCTGCCTGCGCAATGCGGTGATGCGAGCGATGGCGCTGCCGCTCGTCGCGAGGCTCGCGGCGGGCAAGAGCTTCCACGACGCGATCGAGCTGCCTCCGGCGCCGAGCCAGTAAGACGAAGGATGCACCCGTCTCAGTACGATGAGCCATCCTTGTGCCGGAACTGCCATTTGCCGTCATTGCCCATCACGGCCTCGAGATCGTCGTCCGGATACGATCCAGAATCGCCCGGCAGGCGATCCCCGATCTCGAGGTACACCACCTCTTCGGCCGACCGGTTCTCGAGATGATGCCCGTCGGGATCGCCCGCCCTGAATCCGACGCACATGCCGGGACCGAGCGTCATCGGTCCGGCATCGGTGACGAGGGTGGGGTGGCCGGAGATCACGTACACGAACTCGTCCTGGACCGAATGCCAGTGACGCAACGCGGACATCGCCCCGGGCTTCAGCGTCGTGCGATTCACGCCGAAGTTCCGCAGCCCGAAGACATCGCCCAGGGCCTGCTTCTGTCGGCCGGCCATGCGCGACGCGAAGGGCTCCGGGTAGTTGGTTGGTTTCGCTCGCGGCGGCACATCGGCTGCGAGCACCGGGGTATTCACGGTCACACGAACTCCTTCTGTGGATGTGCAGGACCCGCGCAGTCACCTACCTCGCTTGAATGCGGTGACTTCGATCTCGATGCGCATTCGCGGATCGAGCAGTCTCGCGGATATCATCATCATCGGGAAGCACGTAGGTCACGCGAACCGCGTCGGCGAGATCTGCGCCGGCCTGGTGCAGCGCTGCCTCGAGCCCTTCGGCGATGGTCATCGTCGAATAGTCGAAGCCCGTCGTACCCGAGACGAAAACCCAGTTTCCCTGCACGACGGCCCTCGAGCAGGTGATCTCCTGTTCGAACGACGAGCCTGAACTGATGAGTGTGCGCTGCATGCCGTTGACCACGTGTCCGGAATGGACCCGAATCGAAAATTTCAGTTGCGGATAGTACTTTCAAACCACCTGCCCGGTCGCTGGTCAGCGAAAGTGTTTACCTGAAGTCCTCCTTCTTTCTCGTCGGACGCACGGTGCGTTCGGCAGATGCGGCGCCGTCCGCGTGCACGTCGCGCGCCGCATGCGTTCAACCGGGACCGTGAATCCACTGCGGTCTTGCTTCTGCTCACGGGACCAGGATGACGACCGGCATGTATATCATTGTGTCCGGGCTGACACGTACCGCTACACTGGCCCAGACCGTGTGACCACTCTGGAAGACGGGCTCAATCCGAGATCCGTAGTGCCGGCCCGCATTGAGCACCAGCCGGACCCGGTTGAAACCGATGCGCCGCGTCGCGATCGCCCGAAGATTCTCCAGTACGACAGCGTACTGCTCCGGATGCTCGGCGACGACGGTCAGTCCGCCGCTGCGCGCAGCAATGTCTGCCGCCGGCTCGGCGGTGGTGATGGCCACGATGGGAGTGCCAATCGCCCGGGAAGCCTCCGCGATCGCCACGCGCAATTCGTGCGGACAAGGCCAAGAGTCGCCGCAATCGGTGTCTGGCCAGCTGTATCCTCCGGAAACGAGAACAATGCTTCTGGCAACGCCCTGTGCGCCGGGTGCCTGGGACCCGGTCCAGGCCAGCATGTCGCCGAGGGCGGAGTACATCGGATTGCCGCTGGCATCGGCATCGGACAGCGCGTCGACGTCATCGCGAAACGATGCACCATCCGATGTGAAGGATCCATGGGTTGACAGGGTGGTGGATAGCGGAGTGCCGCTGTAGCTGGCGAATGCAACCGTGTCCGGGGCGAGCACGGAGTCGAGGAACTCCGTGATCGCGGCGTACCTGAGTCCTGCCGGATCGAAATCGAGCATGCTGCCGCTGTGCTCGAGCAGGAGCGCTATCGAGGACGCGGACACGGGCTGGATCGACGCTTCATGCCAGCTGAACGGTGCGAGCTCGACATACGCGCTGTAGCCTCCGTTTGGCATGGGTGCACCCTTGGCATCCATCACGCACCACATGAAGGCGCAGTCGGAACCCGAGACCCGGAAATCCTCGGCGGTGAATGTCGGATTGGCCAGGCCATGTTCGCCGAGTACGGCTATGTCGACATCCACCGTGAGCGCCACGCCGTCGCCTGAGGGCATGGCATGCGCGGCAAGCACGACAGGCGTTGCCTTGGCCGCTGGCAGGAGTGCCAGGGCCTGCTCGGTGATCGTGTCCGGCGCGACGTTGAAGCGGCGGGCGGCATCATGAAACCCGCGCATGAAAGTGTGGACGGTCGCTTCGCCGGCAGGAATATTTGTGAAGTGGACTTGGCCATCCGGGCCGGTATGTGCGGAAACGCCGTCGAATCGGCCATTCAGGTCGACTCCCACCCCCGGGATCGGTGCACCTGAGTCCGTCGTGACGCGAATCGTCACGGTGCCCGGCGCCGGCCCAGGATCGGGCGGGTTTGGCGCGGACGACACCTGCGGCAGCTGTGCGCTCCCGGTATCCGCGGAACCACCTCCGCAGGCGGCGAGGCCCAGGGCGAAGCAGACCAGCAATGCACGCATCATGGCCAGATCCTCCGATGCCGTCTGTACAGTCAAGGCGCGCTCCACTGCCAAATCGTGCAGCGCGTGGAAGAGCTGCCGTTTTTGTGGTGATCGAGGAACTGGGCGGACCTGCAACGCCTTGGCGATCCGGGCCACGCGGGAGTAGAGATTTCCGACATTGCCTGTTGGGCAAGCTTTGGCGGATTCCGCTTCGTCGCAGCTGCCCGCCCCTGCGACTCGCGAACGACACAGTGAGGCGCTTTACAAAAAGTGCGAGCCATCACTTGGCGCCCGGATTCGATCGGCCGGACACTGTCGTCCGATTCGTCGGGACGGATATGTCATTTACCATAATCGACACCGCCGCTGGGGAAATCGGTCTGAAGCAATTGAGCGCCGCGTTGCGACGCGGAGTCGTTGAGCCGTGGATGCTGGCTCGTCGGGCGCCGTACGCCGCGGAGGAGCTGGACCAGTTGACGATGGATGTGATCGCGCTGGCCAATCAACCCGGAGATGGAAAGCGCTTTATCGTTCTGGGTGCGGAAGGCACCGGCACGGACCAGATTCGCTTCACGGGGTTGTCGCACACGGAACACTTGCGCGGGTTCGAATGCGCAAACTGGGTGAGCGCTTGCATTGAACCCCTGGTGCGGGTGAGCTACCTGCAGTGGCCACTGGGGTCCAGGCCTGATGGCTCGCGGACATCCGCCTCCGCAAACAACGGTTCACTGCAACTTGGCGTGTTGGTCGTGGACGGCTGCAACAACCCACCCTACCTTGCGCGACGCAACGTAGGCCGTGCGGTGCGAGCGGGCGACGGCTGGATCCGAGAACGCGACGTGCTGCGGCGTCTGACGCGCAGCGATTTCGACCGCTATGCGAGCGAACGACTGGCCGATCCCCTGTTCAAAGGCGACGTAGCCATTCGATTTGCCGGCGATTCGCCTGGCGCCGTGTTGCGCCTTCCCGTCACCGACCTGAGTGCGCTGCCATCGCGTCGTGCGGCGGAGCAAATCGAGACACTGCTGAGCGCGAAGGAATCGGCGCGCGCCCTGAACGCCAGGCACGACACATACATCGCCCGTCTGGCCTATGCGCGCGCATTTGGCGGCGATGCCGTCTACGTGAACAAGGGAGTGGAAACCTTGCGCGCGGAGCTCAAGGACCTCGAGCGTGAGTTTTCGGCGCGCGATCAACAATACAAGTTCCTGCAGCAAGCACATCGCGTCAATGTGCAGATCGAGATCAATGGCGATGCCGATCTGGAAAATGTCTCGCTGGTATTGAGCCTGCCCGCCAACGTGGGCCTGGAAGTGCACACCGGCCCAACCGGTGACGCAAACTCAAAGGCATCGTTGTCGTGCCGCGATCCGACCCTGGAGACCACCGCGCGCGACATCCGCATCGGCGCGACGTATGCGCGTCTGCCGAATCGCACGAGCACCGTTGCGTTCAGCGCACCGCTGCGAGTGTGTTTTGCGGCGAAGGCAGCGGGTTACAAGTTTCCGTTGCGCTTCGTCCTGCACGCGCGCAATCTGCGCCAGCCGATCACCGGCAAGCTTTACATTGTCTGCACACGAGAGCGCGGATTGACCGCAACACCAAACTGACTTTCCGCCGCGATTTTCCCGGCCCGGTAGTCATCGACGCGGATAGTATTCATCACTTGCTTGGCGCCGAAATCCCGCCGCGCGCCGGATTCGCGGCGCACCGGCTCGCTTGCTGATGTCACCGGAGCTCCGGCGTGCATGGCCTTCGCGGCGCGACTGTAGCCGCGGCCGCGGCGCGTTCAGCGCGGGATGTACGGGGCGGCTGGATTGAAGCACCGCCGCCGGTCGAGCCCGTTGGGCAGGATGCGATCTGTGGAGCAATTCACGCTCCGCGGTCGGCGGGCGCGGCCCATATTGCGCCGACCACGTCGGCAGCCGATGATACGCGCCTCAATCGGACTCAAACGGAACCACGATGAACCGATCCTCGCGTTGCCCCGGCTCGGCCACCTTGGCTGCCATCACCCTCGGCATGGCCGCGCTGGTCGCTCAGGCCCAGCAGTCTGCGCCGCAACAGGCACCTCTGCAGCTGCGCAAACAGGTACTTGCGCCCACGACGGCGGCGCCGATCGCACCCGGGAACGCAGCGCACTACAAGCTGCTGCGCGCCGGCAGCAACACCTACCGCATCGACACCCGCAGCGGCCAGGTGGGCATATTCATGCTTGACGGCACGTACGCCTGGCACTCGGTGAGTGAGGTCAATCCGCCATCAGCGCCCGGCAACTTCGACTTGGTCGAAATCTCCGGCGATACCGTGATCCGGATGGACATGAACACCGGGACGACCTGGCTGATGGTCAGGAAGTCGGGCGTGCCGGAGCTGCAGAAGATCGTCAACTGACCTGCCCCGCCGCGCCATGACCGCCGGCCCCGGGGCGCTGTGCGTGCGTCAGCTCCCGGTCTCGCTGCCCGACGGCGGTTCGACGTGCCGCACGCCAATGACGGAGCACGCCAATTCTCGTGCGTGCCGGCACATGGCTGCCAGCGCGACCTGATTCTTCCCGGAACCCGTGCGCTGAACTTCACGCCCGTTCGGCTCACCCTGAAGGGCGCCTCTTCACTTCCACTCAATTGGCTCATACCTGATCAGAATGCGAAGTCCAAGGGATTGACACGCCTGTTCCTGGCGCTCCTTGAATGAACCAGTGGACATCACGGTAACGTGACCCCTTGAATCGTGACGCAAGTAGGGACACGGCGACTGCGCGGGCGTCGTGTCCCGGGCGCAATGTCACGCCTCCATCGAATCGATTACGCCGACGATCGCGGTCACGGGAACGACGAACGCCATGCCGTGGCCGGCCTTGTCGAGCTGCGCCGAGCGGACGATCTCGGCAAGAATCGTCTCGACCTGATCTTTCTGGACGATCGTCAGCACGATCTCCTTCTCCGGCTCGATCGACATGCCGAAAATCTTTTCGCGCTCATGAATGCCCGCACCGCGCCCGAGCAACACGGTGCCGCCGCGTGCACCAGCATGCACCGAGGCCTGCATGACGCTGCTGCCCCAACCTTTGCGGACAATGGTGACGATCAGCGAAGCATCGATGTTCACGATTCTGTCTCCTTCGGAGCACTCTTCAATCGAACCGCCAGACCCAGCAGCATCACCGCGATGACGGGCGCGAGCGAAATGAGCGCCAGCAAACCAAGTCCGTGCATCAGAGGATCACGACCGGCGACGGCGGAGGCCACACCGAAGGCCAGCGCCAGCAGGAACGTGTTGGCCAGCGGTCCGGTGGCGACGCCGCCCGAGTCCACCGCAATCGCGACGAAGACCCGGTCGCTGATCCAGAGCAGTCCGATGGCCAGCGTATACCCCGGCACGAGAAGCCAGAAAAGCGGCCAGTCGTAGACAATTCGCAGCACACCCAGGCCTACCGCGACCGCCACGCCGATGCACACGGCGACGAGCACGACCCGTGCGCGAATCGAACCCGCCGATGCCTCCTCGACCTGACCGGCGAGGACGCGCACGGCCGGTTCGCCCCAGGTAGTGGCGAAGCCGAGCACGGCGCCGAAGCCCAGTAACAGCCAGTGTTGCGACATGGCGCCGAAAGATTCGCCGATCGTGCGCCCGAACGGCATGAAGCCAACGCTCACGCCGAACAGGAACAGCAGCAGCCCGACCGATGCAAGCAGCGTTCCCTTGACGATGCGCATCACCTCCTGGCGCGGCAATCGCAGGAAAAACACTTGCGCTGCCGCGAACAGCGCAGCCAGGGGCAGCACCGCAAGCGCGACACCCCGCGCCGTGACGGCCAGATCGGCGAGGAGCGATGCGTCGTTCACTTCATCAGCCAGCCGATCGTGAGGATGACGATGATGGGACCGATAGAGGCCACACCCAGCAGCCCAAACGCATCGTCCATCGTCGAGCGACCGCCGATCACCGAACTCACGCCAAGCCCCACGGCGAGTACCACCGGGCCTGCCAGCGCGCCGGTCGTCACGCTGCCGGCGTCGTAGGCGAGCGGAATCATCGTCCCTGGCGCAAGCAACGTCAGGACGAGCATCAATGCGTACATCACGGTCAGCTGCCATCGCATGGAATAGCCTACGACGATGCGCAGAAAGCCGATGATGGTGAAAATCGCAACGCCGAGTGCGATCACGTACACCATCGGCCGGCTCGGCAGCGTACCTTGCGTAGCATCGCCCACCTGCGCCGCCAGAACCAGTACGTCCGGTTCGGCCACCGTGGTGGCGAAGCCGAGCAGGAAGGCGACGATCAGGATCAGCGAAAGTGCGCGTTTCTCCGCAAGCTTTGCGCCTATGAAGCGGCCCATCGGCAGGATGCCGAAGTCGATTCCCGTCAGCAGAAGCAGCAACCCCGCCGTGACGAACGCACAGCCCATGAGGTACTGCAGAAAGACTTCGGTCGGGGCGTTGACGAACGTGAACTGCAACACGCAGCTGACGAGGATCAGCGGCACCACGGCTCGCAGGGTCTCGGCGAGTTTGAGCTTCAGCAGCGCGATCATGTGTCTGCGGACCTGATCGACATGTCGACGTGACAGGACGGATACTACGGCATTGCCACCCCAGTCCGCCTGCGCAGCGCGCTCCGGACAAGTTTGCGTAGTTCGCCAAACCAGAGCACGACGCTTCCCATCGCGGCGCATACCAGCCACTGCCCTGCATCGAGCGGCGTCGTGCCGAAGGCAACATTGAGGAAGTCGACGTGGACCACGGCCACCTGCAGCAGCAGCGCCAGGGCTATGCTGCCCCACAACCATGGATTCACGAACAGATGCGCAAACGCGCTGTGCTCGTCCGAGCGTGCATTGAAGCAGTTGAAGAGCTGCGCGAACACCAGCACCGTGAAGCCAGCGGTGCGTGCCTCGTCGAGGCTGCGGCTACCTTCGACAAGACCTCCAGGAAGATACAGGTCAATGGTAAGGAGAGTCGCGATCGCCATGACGGCGCCGATCTCGATCACACCGATCCACATGCGGGAATCAATCACACGATCTGTCGCCCGCCGCGGCGCGCGGCTCATGACGTCGTCCGTTGGCGGATCCATGCCCATTGCGAGCGCCGGCCCCGAATCGGTGACGAGATTGATCCAGAGGATCTGTGTCGCAAGCAGCGGCAGCGTCACGGCCTCGCCGCCTTCATTGAGCCCGATCACCGCGGCCAGCACGACGCCGAAGAACACCGTGAGCACTTCGCCCATGTTCGAAGACAGCAGATAGCGCAGGAACTTGCGGATGTTGTCGAAAATGGCGCGCCCTTCACGCACCGCGGCAACGATGGTGGCGAAATTGTCGTCGGCGAGGATCATTTTCGCCGCCTCCTTCGTTACCTCGGTTCCCGTGATCCCCATCGCCACGCCGATGTCGGCGGCCTTGAGTGCCGGCGCATCGTTCACGCCATCACCGGTCATCGCGACAATCTGTCCGTCGGCCTGCAGGGCATTCACGATCTGCAGCTTGTGCTGAGGTGCGACGCGCGCGTAGACCGAGATCCGGCGAACAGCCTGCGCGATCTCCGCATCGTCGAGGTGATCGAGTTCCGGACCGCTCAGCGCCTGTGCGCCGCGCTCGACGATGCCGAGGTCTGCCGCAATGCGCGCCGCAGTGCGCGGATGATCGCCGGTGATCATGATCACGCGGATGCCGGCACGATGCGCCTCCCGGATGGCCACCGCCGCCTCCTCGCGCGGCGGATCGATTATGCCGACGGTGCCGACGAAAATCAGATGGCGCTCCAGATCTTCCCCATTCGGATTCTCGCCGGATTCCAAGGGTCGGTAGGCGACGGCCAGCGTACGCAGCGCGTCGTCGGTCAGCGCATCGACATCCGCGAGAATGCGCTTGCGCAGGTCCTCGTCGAGCGGCACGACATCCATGCCGGCGCGCACTTGCGTGCAGCGACTGAGCAGCACGTCCGGCGCACCCTTGCAGATCACCACGAGCTGATCGTCATGCTCGTGGTCGATCTCGATGGTGGACATCATCTTGCGCTCGGAGGTGAACGGAATCTCACGAACTCGCTCGAAACGCTTGCTGCGCCGCTGTGTCAGCCCGAGCTTGCGCTCGGCAACGAGGAAGGCGGCCTCCGTGGGATCGCCCTGCACCTCCCACACGCCGTCGTCCCGGCGATGCAGGGCAGCATTGCTTGCGAGACTGCCGCCGCTCAGCACGACGATATCCTCGGCCTCTTTCGATGCGACATCCGTGCGGTCAACATCGCGTTCTATCTCGCCCTGGGGCGCGTATCCGACCCCTTCTATATGTGTCGCCCCCGAGGCAGTCATGACGCGCTGGATGGTCATCTCCGAGCGCGTCAGGGTGCCGGTCTTGTCGGAGCAGATGACGGATGCCGACCCGAGCGTCTCCACCGAGGAGAGCTGCTTCACGATCGCGTTGCGCTTCGCCATGCGCTGCACGCCGAGCGCCAGCACGACCGACAGAATGGCCGGCAGACCCTCGGGCACCGCCGCTACAGCGAGCGACACGCCGAGCAGCAGCACCGTGATCACGTCGTCGACGCCGCGGATGTCGGAAAGGGCCAGCGTGACTGCCACCACCACCACCGCGATGACCATGACCGCGATTCCGAGCATGCGCCCGATGCGGGCAACTTCGCGTTGCAGCGGCGTCGCCTCCGTCTGTGTGGACTCGAGCATCTGCGCAATCGAACCCATTTCGGTTCGCATCCCGGTCGCGGTGACGACGGCCCGGCCTGTTCCCTGCACCACCGCCGTGCCCTTGAAGACCATGTTCTTCCGGTCGCCAAGCGCTGCTACTCCCGTCAGTGGCGCCGGATCCTTGCTGACGGCTTCGCTCTCGCCGGTGAGGGAAGCCTCCTGCACACGCAACGCCGCCGCTTCCGCGAGGCGCGCATCCGCGCCGACGGCGTCGCCCTCCCCCAGCAGGAGCACATCGCCTGGCACGAGTTCGACGCTCGGGATGCGCTGCTGTCGGCCATCGCGCACCACCGTGGAATTCG
Source organism: Steroidobacteraceae bacterium (assembly GCA_019187185.1). Taxonomy (GTDB): domain Bacteria; phylum Pseudomonadota; class Gammaproteobacteria; order Steroidobacterales; family Steroidobacteraceae; genus CADEFQ01. The sequence goes on from JABAQU010000020.1 coordinate 267,853, forward strand.
CCTCGGTCATGCGCGCGAGCGCCGCCACGGCATCCTCGGCCTTCGATTCCTGCACGAAGCCGAGCACCGCGTTCAACACGACGATCAGCGCGATGACGATTGCATCCACCGGCCAGCCCTGTCGCTCGATCGCCCAGGCGATCAGCGAGATCGTAACGGCGGCGAGCAGCAGATAGATGAGTGGGTCGCGGAACTGACCGAGGAATCGCTGCCAGCGCGGTGCGCGTCGCTGTGCACGCAGTTCGTTGCGTCCGGATTCGGCGAGTCGCTGCGCGGCCTGTTGTGTCGTGAGGCCGCGATCAAGATCCGATGCAAGCTCGCGCGCGATCTCGCTGGCATCCTGCAGCGTGTCGTCCACCCGCTCGCCTGGCATCTTATCCATGTCGCTCTCCGAGATGGCCCGGCGCCACCGCGCAACGGTAATAGTGCGATCAAAGAGACGGCTGCGCCACCTCTCGTCTGGCCCGGCGCGACACTCTCTCTGCCCGGAGTATCGGCCCCCGACGCATCGTGGTCGCTCGAAGCGGGTGATCGGCGGCCGCACGCAAAAGATGGGCCAGAAGGCTTCGCCGACGGCGTAGTCGACCCGCAGCGTCACACCATTCTTCGGCTCCCCGACAAAGCGCAGGCCGACGCCGCCAGAGTACAGGTTGTCGTCGAGCGCGAAGTCACCGAATGCTCCGCCCACCTGTGCGGCCCCCGCGAACGCCGCGGCAATCCAGCGCGGGCGGATCTGCCAGCGATATTCCGCCTGCACCGCCGCCATGGCGTCGCCGCGATTCTGACCGAGGCTGTAGCCGCTCAGCAACGAATTCGGTCCGACCTGACACTGCAGGAAGAATGGCGGAGCGTTGTCGGCTGCACTGATATGTCCCTGCCACGCAAGCACATCCCGATCGCGCACCGTGAGGTATTGCCGGTAGTTGAACGCGTGCTGCTGGAACGGGATATCGCTGCCGAGGGCGCCGAAGTAGATGTCAACGCCCGCATCGAGTGCGATGCCGCTACGCGGATAGTAGGTGCTGTCGCGGGTATCCAGGGCGAACGACGGGCCGAGACTGTTCACCTGCATTGTGACACCGACATCGGTCGGCACGGGCGCCGGCAGATTTTCGTCATCGCCGCGCAACGCCGCGGACAGTTTCCCGATCTGCGTGCGTACGCCGACGTAAATGTCCTGCGCGACACGGTATTGCGCATGCACGACGCCGACGTAGGCCTCCTGAGTCAATGGCCACGACAGCTCGCCGGGCAATGGGGATGAGGTCACGACGTCGTAGCGCAGACCGCGGATAGTGCTTTCAAACCACCTGCCCTGGCAGTGCTTACCGCAGAGGACTGCCTGAACTCTCCCCTGTCAGCACCGGTCGCGGCTCCAGATTTGCTGCTGTGGATCTGACCAGCGACCGTCGCTGCGACTGAATCCCCTACCCTTCGCCGTGCCGCCCCTTCCGGCACGAACCGGCCCTGGCCAGCCGCGGGTTGTTGCGGCAGTCGATGGGGCACCTTCTGTGGGCTGTCAGATCAGCCGTACCTGTTGGGGCGGCGCACGCGCTCCCAGTGGCAGCTCGGCTTGCTGCGGATTCGGGACCGTCTTCTCCAGCGAATCACCGTCGATCCAATCCGTCGGTCCCGGCGCTGAGCGCTGTCACGGTCGCCACCCTCACGCCAGCCAACAGTCAGTCACCGCCCGCCCGAGAATCCCGGGGACTGTGAGAAATGCGCGCTAGCCCCGGGGCTTGCGCAGGGCGTTGCCGAGCTTGTCGATCCACTGCGCCACGCCCTGCAGCGCCGCGCCGCCCTTGTCGCGCAACGATGCCAGCTCCTGCTCCAGGCGTTCCCGGCGCGTGGCAGCGCCCTCGCTTTGCGGCAGCGGCGGCAGGATGTGCGCGTAGTAGGTGTGGTCGAGCAGTTTGTGCAGCACGCGTTCGCCGGGGAATGGCTCGTTGTTGTTGAGCGTGCGTGCCGCCTTCAGGAGGTTGCGGATGTCGTACTGGGTTGGACTCAGGTCCGGCACCTGTTTGGGCAGGCTGAGGAGGCTGTACACAGCGATGCGCGCGGTCCGGATCGAGCTGTCCATGGTGAAGACGATGTCGTTGGCCGTCTCCACGAACTGGCCGACCAGAGCCAGATTGGTGCAGTCCGCCGGAACCACTTGCGGGCGGTCGCCTGCGGCACGCGGCATGAACATCGAGGTGATGTACGGCATCAGCGACAGCCGCACCCGTGTTTGCGCGGCGATGGCTTCGAACTGGTCGGCGGGAATGCCCAGGTGGTAACAGAGTTCCGCCAGAATCTCGCGTCCCGTGCACTCGGGCATGGGCTTGTTCACGAAGTTGCCGGGCTGGTCCATCAGCAGCGCATAGGCCCACATGACCACCGTGTCCTTCGGCTGACCCGGAAAATGCGGCTGGCGGTTGATCGTGACGCTCAGTACCCAGTTGGAGTCGATGAACGTGATGATGCCGCCGGTGACGGTGCGACCGGAGGTGGGCGGGTTGATCGACAGCTCGGCCATGCGATCTACGAGCGGCGACGGACTGCAGGTGATGGTTGCCGACTCCCACATCGAGCGGCTGATGTCGCCGTAGAACTTCTCCGGTCTGCCGAAGGCGGGCGACTGCCGCGCGAGATTGCGCCACAGGCTCCATCCGCTGTCCTCGGGCGGCTCGCTGCTGCGCGTTCTCAGGACCGGCGCGGCATCCATGTCGCCAAAGGCGGTGTCTTCGGTCATGGAGCCGGTGAGGGCGATGACGAGATCGCGTGCCCCCACATCGATCCGGTCCGCGCGGCCCGCACCGCCGGTGAGCAATGCGGTGACCGTTCGTGTGCTTCCCTGCACGTCGAACTCGATGTCGCGGACCTTGGTGCCGAGACGGACCTTGACGCCCTGCTTGCGCAGATGGGTACGCAGCGGCGTGATGAAGGTGTCGTACTGGTTGTATTTTGGAAACACCAGCACGGACATGTCGCCGAAGCCGTCGATTGAATCGAGGAAGCGGTGCATGTACAGCTTCATTTCCAGCAGGCTGTGCCAGTTCTCGAAGGCGAACATCGAGCGAAACAGGAACCAGAAATGCGTCTGCAGGAAGTCGTGGCTGAAATAGTCCTGGATCGTCAGGTCGTCCAGTTCGTCCTTGCGCTTCAGCAACAAGCGAATCACTTCCCATTGCTGCTTCTTCGTCAGGCCGAAACGCGCGAAATCCTCGACGATCCGGCCCTGCTGGTGCATCAATCGCGCCCTGGACCAGTTGGAATCGGCGTCGTTGAGCAGGCGATACTCGTCGAGTACGCTGTACCCTTCCGGCAACTCGAGTGCAGGCACGTCCTGGAACATGTCCCAGAGGTTGTCGTAGTTGAAGTTCATCTCGCGACCGCCGCGGATCAGATAGCCGTCGCGGGCATCGCCGGCTCCGTCCATCGAACCGCCCTCGACCGCCGCCTCTTCGATGAGAGTGATGTTGGCGCCCGGCATGCGGCCATCGCGGATCAGGTAGAACGCGGTCGCGAGCCCGGCGATGCCGCCGCCCACGATCCACGCCTTGCGGGTTTCGATGCCATCGGTCGGCAGCGGCTTGAAGCGCTGATAGGCGCCCATCATGTCCGGCGGCGGCAGCGTATTGTCGGGGCTGTTGTGCCACCAGCCGGCGGTGGCGTCGGGTGCGTGCTGGAACATGTGGGATGGCGGCGTGCGTGTGGGCATGGCAACGGTCCTCCGGAACAGGTTCGTCGTCGCGGTGGGCGGCATCGCACGACACCGAATTGTCGCCAGTGTAAGGCCGATTCGCGAGGATACCGCACGAGCCAGCCGATCGCGCGACGGGGAATCTGGCCTCGCAAGGCGCCGGGTGCGCCACCGAACGGCGCGCGCTCAGCGCATCCGGGACGGTTCCTGATGAAAGCGTGCGTCGCCGGCCCGCCACTGCAGATCATTCTGGCGTTGAAGACGCAGGCGCACGGGCTGCGGCGCGACAGCGGCAGCGAGGCTCGCAGCGGCGGCCGCGAGCGTCGTCCCGCGGACCGACCGGGGCGGCCCGCGGTTGGCAAGGGCATGGGCGGCAGGGGTCGGCGACCGTCGAGATGTTGATTTGCCGAATGCCGATAGGCGACTCTTGGGCCGGTCTCAGGTCAGTTGCACCGGAGTCGCGTATGCATTCATTCAGTTCGCGCGGTTCTATCGTGATGTTCGCGGCGCTCGCCGCCGCGGGCTGCGCCTCCACGGCGCCCACGCGGGTTCGCATCGACCGCATCGAAGGTGAGCTGCCGGCCTGCCAATCGTTCTCGTGGAATCCGGCGCCGGCCCGCGGTGCCGCGTCGCTGGCCGACCAGCGCGTCCGCAATGCGGTCATGCAGACCCTGGAATCGAAGGGCTACACGCAGGCGAGCGACAAGGCCGACTGCCGTATCGCCTACCACCTGAGTACGCGCAATGTCGCGCAACCCAAGCCGCGCGTCGGCGTGGGCGTGGGCGTGGGCGGCGGATCGGGCCGCGTCGGTGGCGGCGTGGGAATCCGCCTGCCAATCGGCAAGAAACCCGGGACGGTGCACGGCACGTTCACGCTCGACGTCATCGATGCGGCGAAGAACGCGCAGGTATGGAGCGGCACGGTCGATGCGGGGTTCGATGCCGCGGAGATCAGCGACGCCAAAGCGAAACAGATCGTCGAGCAGATTCTCGCGAAGTATCCCGATCGAAAGTAGGGCGCTCAGGCGAGCGACGTCGCCTCCGGCTGTACTGCACGCATGACCAGTTTGCGCAGGTTCGAATGAGAAACGGGTTTCGTGGCGGATAGTACTTTCAAACCACCGTGCGATCTGCGGCCGCCGGTGCGCTCGGAATCGTGATCAGCGCCAGCGCGCCGGCCAACGATGGCACGGTGGCGGCTTGCAGACGTCGCCGAGTCCTGACAGACAGTCCGAACGGAATGCGGGTGCACCGGCACATTCCGGCCGATAGAAACCAACAAGAAGACCCAAGGGGTACCATGAACGCCGATTTCGCGTTTCCATCTTTACGCTCGATTCTGTTGTTGCCCGTGCTCGAGTCATTGGCTGCGGGATGCGGTGGTGGTGGTGACGATGAAGATGACGGCCCGGACGTGCCGGGCGCCGACGCCACCGGCGTGTATCGCGGTACCGCAACTCCGGATGGCGGAACATCGAGTCCCGCGAACCTGATCGTGGCGCCGGGTGGACAGTTTCAGCTGATAACCTCGGTCGCCCTCTTTTCGGGGACCGGCACGACCGATGGCATGGAGTTCTCGGCCAATGCGACAGGGTATGCGCCGCCCGGGACGTCGTTCCCGAGTGGTGCGACGACCGGCAACTTCTCGCTGATGGGTACGGTGGTCGAGCGTTCCCGGGTCTCCGGCACTTTCTCGGGGGCGGGCCTGAGCGGACGTGTCAGCCTCGACTTCGACGCGACCTTCACCAACCGACCGGCATCGTTGCAGGCGCTGGCCGGCAGCTACCAGGTCCAGGCTCCGCCCGGCGCACCGTCGGCGAGCTTTGCAATCACGAGCAGTGGCGTCGTGACGTCGAACTCGAGCGACGGATGCGTCGGCAACGGGACCTTCCAGGTGATCCAGGCGAGCGTGAACATCTACAGTTGGAGCGTGACTTTCAGTTCCTGCCCCGTGGCGTCGCAGAACGGAACGTTTACCGGGCTCGCGTTCATGCCGACCGACAACCTGCTCGTCGTCTCGGGCAACAGCTCGGCGGCGGGTCTCGCGTTTTCGGCGACCAAGTAGGCGCATCCGGGCGAGCCAATCGCTCCCGCCCGGTCCGGGTGGATTGCCGGGCATGCGCGAGGCAGATATACGCCGCTGACGCGGGTACGTGAGCGGCGTATTTTCTGGTGCCGCAAGGCTGTGACGACTCGCTGCGCGACGATCGACCCGGAAACATTTGAGATCGTGTTCCATACCGCACGGGTGCTGCGGTGTGCGATCCACGCCGATTCGGTCGGCGTCATTCAGGCCCTTACCGGTCGAAGCGCGAGCGATCGTGGCCGACTGGCGCCAGGACTACAGCCAGTGCCGGCCGCACAGCGCGCTGAAGTTCCGCACGCCGGCGGCATTCGCGGCCGCCTTTCGGGCCCGGCATGCGGGCCCGAAAGGCGGGAAGCGTGGAGTTTAGATAGTGTTGCAACCAAGGACTTAACTAACTGAAGCCCGGCACTAAAGCTGGGGGCAGGTCAGAGACAACCGACGAATGTTTCCGCTTGGCGCCGATAGTTGGCGATTGACGGCGAAAGGCATTCCCAACTACCGAACCTGCCCATCACGTCGCTGGGTAGAGCTTCGGGAACCAGCGCTCGACGACGTCGATCGGGAAGCCCAGGCGCAATGGCGCTTTGTGCGAACCCGAGACGAGCAGGCGCTTCTCGATCAGCACCGAGATCACGCGCCGCGCCGTGCGCTCGCTCGTGTCGATGAGCATCGGTACACGTCCGCGCTCGAGCTGGCCCGTGAGCAACGCCTCGCGCAGCACCGCGAAGCTGCGCTTCGGCAATCGCTCGGCACTCTCCTCATCGCGCACGTACAGCTCCATGCGCCGCTGGAGTTCGGAAGGATCGAGCAGCTCGCGCATGTAGCGGATCTGGTCGAGGCAGGTTTCCAGAAAGAACGTGCAGAAGTCGATGAGCGCATCGTGCGACAACGCCCCTCGCCCATCGAGATCGTTCCTTCGCGGCTGATCGGCGGCCATCAACAGGCGCTTGTATTCACCCGAGTTGCGTGCCAGACCTCGCGATACCGACCAGAGCGCAGAGCCGATACCAATGTCGAGCAACAACGCGTGCGACAGCAGGCGCGCAACACGTCCGTTGCCATCGAGGAACGGATGAATCCACAGAAACCGATGATGAGCCGCCGCGACGGCGATCACCTGCCGCGACTTGGTCAGTCGCGTTGCATCGTAGGCCTGCTCGAATCGACCCATGAACGCCGGCAGATCCTCGGGCGCCGGAGGTACATGCGGACCCACGGCGACTGTGCGCGTGCGCAACTGACCGGGCACCACCGGGACGCGCTCGCCGGTATCGGGGTTCACGACGACCAGCAGGGTGTCGGGTAGTCGTGTGCAGAACTCACGGTGCGTCCATTCGATAAATGCACCTGAGACCGGCGGGCCCGGCAGTGCATCGACTCGCTCATCGATCATCCGCTGCACTTCTGTATGAGCCCGGGCTTCGAGCTGCAGATCGCGGCGATGCGGATCGCGGGAGTAGTCCGCCGCCAGGGCGCGGTCGATATCGCGCGGGTGGGTGTTGTGCCCTTCGATCAGGTTTGAGTAATAGCAGTTCATCGACCGCACGAGATCGGCGACCGACAGCCGCACGACCGGGTGCAATTGCGCCGACAGCTCGCTGGCCTCCCGGGCGAGGTCGAAGGCGAGATTTTCGAGCACGGCTGTGCCTTCGGCCGGCATGAACGGCTCGGCCGCGACGGGAGTCACGACAGCACCCGGATGATGCTGATTCTGGCCGGTTCCATGGCCGGAATATTATTACTTAAAACAGTATTTTGATATCCATATAGCGCCATCAGTGGCCGGAATTGTGACCGCTGCCGCATCCTACTCGGGTTTACCAATTCCGCATTTGAGTCACCATCGGTGAGCATTTCTGGGCAAACGTCAGCCACTCAGGCCACTTGAAGCCCTTTTTCCAGGAACTTCCGCCGCCCCAAGAGGGCTGCCTCCATCCATCCGCCGCAGTTCGCGGCGCTGCAGAGAAGGATCTATGCCGGCGGCGAGCATCCGCCGCGCCGCCCGATGGCGCGCCTGCGAGTTCTGGTGCATTGACGAACTTCGTTCGCTGGCGCCGCACACGCACCCATCGAAATTCCTGAGGGCTGCCCCTTGGGAATGCGATGCGCGAGTTCGATGCCCGCCAGCGTGATCGCGGCCGACCGGAAACTCTTCAAACCCAGCATAGGCGCGCAGCGCTGCTTGATGGCCCGATGGTCCTGCTCGACGACGTTGTTCAGATACCGTCGCGCCCGCACTTGCACGCCTCGCCAGCGGTGATCTTCGTCGCCGAGCAATCGCAAGCCGCGATGCGTGGCGCTGTTCCCGTCGACGTTGATCGTCTCGGGCCACGCCACACCGTCCTGGCTGACTGCGGCACGGAAAAACGCCTGCGCCGCCCCCATGCTGCGATCAGTGCAGAGCAGTGATGCCACCGACTTGCCGTGTCGATCCACCGCGCGATAGAGATAGTGCCGGCCACCGCGAACCGCCACGGCCGTCTCGTCCATGCGCCAGGACGAACCCGGCGATCGCGCGAACCGAGCCCAGCGCCGCTCGTACTCTGGGATGTAGCGCAGCACCCAGCGCATGATGGTGGTGTGGGACACGACGATCCCTCGCTCAGCCATCATGGCGGCCAGGTCGCGATAGCTCAGCCGGTAGGTGATGTACCAGCGAACGCAGGTCTCAATGGTCTCGGCGGAGAAGCGGCAACCCCTATAAATCGGGTCGCGCGAGATTCGTCTGGCCATCCGGTCCGTCCTCGAAGTGGGACGCGGATTCTAGGACTCGGACGCCAACGCACCAGAACCCACATTGACTGTCACGGCATCCCGCTTGCAGAAGGCACCCGCCGCGTGGGAACAACGGCGGGTGCCGCCAGGGATCTCTGTTCACTGCACCGACGCCTGGTTGCAGTTCACTTCGGTGTTCCAGTCCACGAAGAATCCGTCAGGGTTGTCCTTCCACGCCCACACGTGCAGCTCGTAGAAGGCGGGCAGTGTGTAGCGATTCGGCGTACCCACGAGGTTGAGGAGCAGCCCTTCGAGCGTCGGCTGCTTGCCGCCGCCGTTGCCGATGCTGTCCCACACGTCCTTGAGCTCGATGAACTCGACCCCGACCAGGCGCATGAAGCCGTTGCCGAGCGGTTCATAGATCAACGCCTCGGGTTCGTCCGCCTTCAGGATGCCGTCGCCGATCCGTCCATCCTTGACGAAATGCACGCCCATGGCACCCGCATTCGGGCCGCTGACACAGGGGGTGGCCGCCGCCCATCCGCCCTCGGCGAACATGGCATTGATGTCGCGGTACTTGGCGGTGGCGCGGCGCACCTTGTCGACGAGGGGCGAGGAGGCGTGGTTGCCGGAGTGGAAATGTCGGGCCGCGAGCTGGTCCAAGGTGGCCGGCTCGGTTGCGAACGCCGCGAGCGGCAGTGTCAGCGTCCACAGCAAACAGGTCAGTCGGGGCAGAGTGCTCATGATGGGTCTCCTTACTTGTAGAAGTACGGATCGAGGACGCGAACCTCGGTGATGCTCCCCACCGGCAACTTATTGCGGTTGGCGCTGCGGCGGATGGCTTCGGGCGACGGCGCGTCATATATGCAGAACGTCGTCTTCTTGTCGGCGCTCACGTAGGAATGAACCCACGTGACCTGATCGGCCATGTTGCTGTCGACCACCGCGAGACAGGCTCTGGCACCTGCGTCGTCGATGGGAACATTGAGGCCATCCGGGAACTCTCTCTGGACAACGTACCTTGGCATCGCGTCATCTCTTCGTAGGGTAGGTCTGCGAAACTGGTGGGAGGGGAGCGTAAGGCACCGTGCCACGCCGCAAATCGGGTGACTTCCCCAATTTGCGCCGCGAGTACCCCCAGATTGGTTTTGCTATTGTTCGCGCTGCATGGAACTCCTCGAGCGGCAAGACCATCTCGATGAGCTCGCCCGGCAATTACGGGAGGCTGAAGCGGGCCGAGGCAGGATCGCTTTCGTTGGTGGCGAGGCGGGCGCCGGCAAGAGCGCACTCGTCGAGAAATTCGCCGGCAGCATGCGTCCTCATGTGCGGGTGGTGTGGGGGACCTGCGATGCCCTGCAGACGCCGCGGACACTCGGTCCGATCCATGAGGTCGCCGCCGCACTCGCAGTGGCGAGCCCGGACGCGGCACACGGCGAGCAACGTCCCGAGTTCTTCGCGCGCCTCGTGAAAACGCTGGCGCAGCCAGGTCACGCCACCGTGGTCGTGCTCGAAGACCTGCACTGGGCGGACGAAGCCACGCTCGACTTCGTGCACTATCTCGGTCGCCGCATCCAGCGCACTCGCTGCCTGCTCGTCGGAACCTATCGTGACGACCAGCTCGCAACGATTCACCCGTTGCGGCGCGTGCTCGGCGAAATCTCCGGGCAACATGTCGCGCGCCTGCGAATCGCCGCGCTGTCCCCGGCCGCAGTGACGCAGCTGGCGGAAAGCGCGCATCGCGATGCCGTGCGGATTTACGAACTCACCGACGGGAACGCGTTCTTCGTCCGCGAGCTCCTGACCGCGCCGGTCGACACGATACCCGAGTCGGCGCGAGACGCGGTACTCGCGCGCTTCATGCAGTGTTCGCCTGCAGCGCGCGAGCTCGCCGAGCTGGTCTCTGTTTCGCCCGGGCGCACCAGGCTGTGGCTGGCGAAGGCACTTCTGGGACGGATGCAACGCGCCGCGGACGAAGGCATCGAGCGCGGTCTCCTGCGCCAGGACGATGAGAGCATCGCCTACCGCCACGAGCTGGGGCGCCTTGCGGTCGAGAGCACTCTCTCGTCAGCACGCAGCCAGGAGCTGCATCAGCGCATTCTCGATGCGCTCGTGGAACACGGCGCTGACCTGTCGCAACTCGTGCACCACGCACGGCTCGCGGCAAACGTCGGCGCCATCGTCGAGTTCGCGCCGCGCGCGGCACTGCAGGCTTCGCAGCTTGGAGCGCATGCCGAAGCCGCGGCGCATTTCGCGGCGGCCCTGCGCCACGCCGACGAGGTGCCCCCTGCGATGCGCGCGCGATGGTTCGAGGCGCATGCGTGGGAATGCCACCTCACCAATCAGGCTCAGCCAGCCATCGCATCGGGCGAACAGGCGCGGGCGTTGTACCGCGACTTGTCCGACGTCGAGGCACAGGGCCGCGTGGCGCGCGTGCTGGCACGCGTCCATTGGCAATTGGGACGCAGGCTCGACGCCTATCGGGCCGCGACTGAGGCCATCACACTGTTGGAAGGCTTGGCGCCGGGCCACGAGATGGCGATGGCTTATGGCACGCGCGCGATGCTGGCGATGCTCGCCGGGCGCGTGGAGGAGGCGATCGAGTACGGCGAGCGCAGCCTCGAGCTGGGCCGACGGCTCAACGACCCGGAACCTCAGGTGCAGGCGCTCAACACCATTGGCTCCGCTCGCCTGGGCTCGGGCGACAAGTCGGGCTTCGCACTCATCGAGCAGGCTCTCTCGCTCGGTATCGAACATGGCCTGCACGACGCCACCGGCCGCGCGTTCAGCAATCTCACCACCTGCGCGATCCTGCACTTCGAGCTGCCACGTGCCGAGGGTTACCTGCGGCGCGGGCTCACATACTGCGAAGAACACGAGATCTACACTCACGCCTATTACCTGCGCGCCTACGAATCACGGCTTGAACTGCTGCGCGGCCGCTGGAGCGATGCCGCCAATCTCGCGACGCAGCTCCTCGGGATTTTCGTTCTCACCACCAACCAGCGGATTCCGGCGCTCATCACGCTGGCGCTGGTGCGGGCACGTCGCGGCGATCCCGGTGCGGAGGCACTCCTCGATGAGGCGCTCAGCCTCGCGCTGCCGACGGCTGAACTGCAGCGCATCGGACGCGTGGCCGCGGCTCGTGCCGAGCTGGCTTGGTATCGGGGCGACCTCGATGTCGTCGCGCACGAGGTCGCCGTGGGACTCGAGGTCGCGCGCGGCCACCGCGACCCGGGAATCTGCGGCGAGCTCGCCTACTGGGAGTCGCGGGCAAGGTCGCGTATCACGATCGACCACGGGATTGCCGAGCCCTATCGGCTGATGATCGAGGGCGATTGGCGCGGCGCGGCCTTGGAGTGGGAGAAACTCGGCATGCCCTACGAGCGCGCGCTCGCCCTTGCGGACGGACCCGAGGAGGCGCTGCGTGACTCGCTCTCGATTCTCGAGAAGCTGGGTGCCGGACCGCTGGCCGCCATCGTGCGACAGCGACTACGAGACCGCGGCGTGACAGGAATCCCACGCGGACCGCGGGCGTCCACCCGCAGCAACCCGGCGGGGCTCACTGCGCGCGAAGTCCACGTGCTGCGCCTCCTGGTCGGCGGTCATACCAACGCGGAGCTCGCGCGGCGGTTGCACCTGTCCGCGAAAACCGTCGATCACCACGTCTCCTCGATCCTCGAGAAGCTCGAAGTGCGTTCGCGTACCGAGGCGGTAGCGGCCGCCTTCGGGCTCGGGATCGTCAAGAGCGCCGGGAACGGATCGTGAAGAGCGATGGATCGTCGGACGCGATCGGTCAATCATCGCTTCCGGAGAACCTCTCCATGCAATGTACGTCGGCACCTGTCACTGCGTGACTTCGTGCCGGGTGAGCTGACCCGTGTTTGACGGACCTTCCCTTGCACACAGCTCACGGAAATCCGGATAGTGCTGCTCGAGTCGATGCTGCACGTAGCCTGACGGGGCGATGAACGGCGGTGCGCGCGGCCGTTGCGCACGGGCGGCAGCTGACATGACGCGTCCCGGTGGATGACAGCGACCACGCAGGCTACGCCGACCGTCGACAACTTCTGAAAGCTCAAAGGCCCGCGTTTATGCAGAAATGCCGTGTTTGACCCATTTCCACCCGGAATCCACACCCTGTATGGGGATGCGCAACGGTGCACACTGAAGCGCAGCGGCCCCTCACTCCCACTCAATTGTTTCGCAGCCTCGCAACCCCGCGCGGCTGCTGAAGTTCTCGAAGTCATTGCGCAAATTTACCGTCACGACGACCGACAAAACACTTCGCTTGGAGCCGATAGGCCGCGACTGATGCCGAAAGCGCCTGGCCACCTCGGCCGCCTTACCCATCACGTGACCGGATAGAGCTTCGGGAACCAGCGTTCGACGACGTCGATGGGGAAACCCAGCCGCAAGGGCGATTTGTGCGATGTCGCGACGAGTAGTCGCTTGTCGACCAGCGCAGAAACCACGCGTCGGGCCGTGCGCTCGCTCGTGTCGATCAGCGCGGGCACGCGACCTCGCTCCAGTTCTCCCGAGAGCAATGCCTCGCGCAACACCACGAAGCTGCGCCTCGGGAGTCGTTCCGCGCTTTCCTCATCGCGCACGTACAGCTCCATGCGCCGCTGCAACTCCGAAGGGTCGAGCAGCTCACGCATGTAGCGGATCTGGTCGAGGCAGATTTCGAGAAAGAATTTGCAGAAGTCAATCAACGCGTCGTGAGAGAGCGCCCCACGCCCATCGATATCGTTCCGGCGCGGCTCGTCGGCCGCCATCAGCAAGCGCTTGTAATCGGCGGAATTGCGCGCGAGCCCGCGCGATACGGACCAGAGCGCGGAGCCGATCCCGATCTCCAGCAACATCGCGTGCGACATCAGGCGCGCGACGCGGCCGTTGCCATCCAGGAAAGGATGGATCCACAGAAACCGATGATGGGCCGCGGCGACAGCAATCACCTGACGCGGCTTGGTCAGGCGGGCCGACTCGTACGCTTCCTCGAACCTTCGCATGAACGCCGGCAGGTCCTCGGCCGCAGGCGCAACATGCCGGCCCACAGCGACGGTGCGCGAACGCATCTGTCCCGGAACAACTGGAATGCGCTCCTTCGTATCGGGGTTCAGGGCAACCAACAGACTCTCGGGCAACCGCGCGCAGAACTCCCGATGCGTCCATTCGATGAAGGCACGCGAAGCAGGTGGACGCGGCAGTTCGTCCACACGCTCGTCGATCATCTGCTGCACTTCGATGTGCGCCCGGGCTTCGAGCTGCAGATCACGGCGATGCGGGTCGCTCGAATAGTCCGCCGACAGTGCGCGATCGATATCGCGAGGATGAGTGTTGCGACCCTCGATCAGGTTCGAGTAATAGCAATTCATCGAGCGCACCAGCTCGGCGACCGACAATCGGACTACGGGGTGCAGCTGGGCCGACAGCTCACTGGCCTCCCGGGCCAGGTCGAAGGCCAGGTTCTCGAGCACGGCTGTGCCCTCGGCCGGCATGAATGGCTCGGCGGTGGCGGGGGTCAAGGCAGGTTCCTGCGGCTATGAGTATTGGCCGGTTTCATGGCCGGAATATTAGCCGTATAAACAATATCTTGTCATCGCAACATGGTTATACATTGGCCGGCAAGATGAGTGCTGCCACGGCCAAGTCGGTTTACGAAACTGTCATTTTCGTCACTTTCGGTGACTATTTCCCAAGATCCGCAAACCACTCACCCCGCCTGACGCCAGATCCCCGGAAATTCTGCGGCCTCAGCGCATGATGGTCGTGTGGGACACGACGATACCCTGCTCGGCCATCATCGCGGCCAGATCGCGATAGGTCTGGCCATCCGGTGCGTCCTACGCAAAGGACACGGATTCCAGGACTCAGACGCCAACAGCGCCGGTTCAGCTTCCTGACGTAATATGCTGCACTGCCGGAAGAACAACCCGGAGGACAAGGAAATTGAACCGGATCATCGCCGTCATCGCTGGAAGCCTGGGCCTGCTGTACGTGCTTCCGTCCGTTCTGAGGGGCCTGCTGCCGCACCTGCCCACCTTCCTCGGCGTACCTCTGTTCCACATCCTGCCTCGTGTGGGCAGTCTCCTGCAGGGCTTGGCGTCGATGGCGCTCGGCATCGTCTTGCTGCTGTTCGCGCGGCGGCGATGGCTAGCGAACGCCGACAGCAAAGCCGGGTATACAAAGGAATCCGAGGGCGAGTTCACCCGGTTCATCGTGACCCCGGCGCCGCCGCCGATCAGTTGGCCGGTGACACTGTTCGCCCTTATCTTCGCCTTCGGAACAGTCAACGGCGGCATCGCGATCATGAGTTTCTTCTTTACCGCTGCCGCCGCAGCCCTGCTGCTCATGGACCAGCGAGGGAAGGCGGCCAGCCAGTCACGCAGCATCCGGCTCGGCAAGGAAGGCATCGAGATCGACGGCGACCTGCTCCGTCGGGAGGATATCCATCATCTCGCCATCCGGAACAAGTTCGGCGGCAACGTCGAGATCGTTTATGACGCGAATCGCGGCATTCCAACGGGCGAGGTCCTCGGGCTCGCGGCGCGCAGGAAGCTGGCCGCCGTGGCCTATCGCGTCGAGGTCGAGAGCGGCGGCAGGGTCCGGCTGGTGGCCGCCGGCCTCGACGACGCGACGGCTCGCGCGCTCACCACGGAGATCGGTCGGGCGCTGGACCTGCGCGCTTGATGCGGCCGCGGGACAGGGACCTGCAGCGGGCAGGGCGTGCGGTGCCACGAGCCCGGGTCGCGGTATTGTGCGGGCTGCTCACTGTGGCGGCGTGCAGCGGTCCCGCGGAGCCGAGTCTGGTGCCTGGAAGCGAAGCGGCGGCTACCACGCAGCCTGAGGATGACGAACGCGCCGCGGACCTGCCACTGCGGCGCGGCTTCTACGTTTCGAACGACACCGCCTGTGGTGAGGCTTCGAACGCGACGCTGGCACTGCTCCACGCGGCGGGGCTCAACTCGGCACGCGAGGACTGCCACTTCGACACCGTCGTTCCACTCGGCGGAGCCCGCTACCGGACCACCGAGCACTGCGCCGTGATCGGCACGGGCGACATGATCGGATACGCAACGGACTGGGAGGTGCTCTCCGATCGGGACTTCCGTCGCACGCTCGCGTCGGGCGCGGTCATCAGGATGCGCAGGTGTGAACAGTCGTCCCTGCCCGAGGCCTGGCGGATGATCGATCTGGACGCCGCGATCAACCGGGAAGGTGTGACGCCATCGCCAAGGTAAAGGTCGCCGCGTGGCCGGCGGTGGACAGAAAGTTCAAGCGGACCTGCAGCGCAGCGTGCTTCGCCGGTCGGACCCTATGGTGCGCCGAGACCTCCGTCGAATGCCGGCTTGAGTTTCGACCACTTCTTCCCGGAATCCTGGTGCCGTATTTGCGGGTGCGGCGGGGCAGAATGAGGCGAGCCCCCTCACTCCCACTCTATTGTCTCGCAGCGTTCCAAGTCCGCGCAGCTGCTGAATTTCTCCAACACGCTGCGCGATTTTACCGTCACGCCGACCGACAGAACACGCCGCTTGGACCCGATAGACCGCGAT